>NZ_JACHFW010000056.1 GCF_014202115.1 Catenibacillus scindens | reverse complement strand
GGCATTGTAGCCGTTTTTGTTTATGCAGCGATATGTGCTATATTTTTGATTTCTTCAACGCTTTCGTATTTTTTATTAGTGTACGCATTGATGTTTTAGTTATAATCTCGTAGTCCGTCTGGAAACCAAAAGTCCGATGCAGGGCATCTGTGAGTTCTGTACGGGTATACGAAGGGATATAACCTCCAGCGGTGTTTAGCAAAGTCATCTTCATAGACCGCAATGTTTGGATGATCTGGTTACACGTAAATCCGTTCCCGATTTTCTTCTCTAAAAGCCGATATAAAATCAGGCTGATATAGCAGGTCATGAAGTGCGCTTTGATACGATCTTCCCGGCGGACAAATGCCGGACGGGAGCAGAGTTCATCTTTCATGATGCGGAAGTTTTCTTCGATCTCCCAGCGTTGCTGATTAATGCGGATAATCTCACTTATATCGCCTTCCAGATTTGTCACTACCGCATAAAACCCGTCATACATCGCTTCTTTTTCAATCTGCGCCAGATCAAGGTCATACACCGTTTTTTCGGCGATTTCTCCGTCGGCTGTAATGGTGGTGCGTTTTACGAAGCGCATTGGGTCATTAGCGTTTTTACCCTTTTTCTTTTTTCCTGGAGAATTGATGATCTTTTGCGCCCGTTCAATCTGACCTGCACGGATTCTTTTCTGATATGCCGCATATTTCGGAGAATAGGTGACGATTAACGTTTCATCCAGATCATCTGAGATCAACGGGTATTCCTTGTAATAAACAGAATTGTAGACTTCGTCATCCGTCTCATCCAGAGTGCGCAGATCAATAAATTTCCGGGAACCTATCTTCCGAAACTGCGTGGGGTTCATCGCAATCTTCCGATCTTCTTCTTTCATTTTTTTCAGGGAATGTGTGATTACATAAGCCCTATGCTGAAAGCTGTTAAAACGGCGATTGTTAAGTGAACCCAGACCACTATCAGAACAGAAAATAAAATCGCTGCAATTGAAATCCCGGATAATCTTTTGCTCCAGCGGTTTCAGGGTTGTCTGCTCATTTTGATTTCCCGGAAAAATATCAAAAGCCAGGGGAATACCATCCGCATCCATGAATAATCCCAGAGTTAC
>NZ_JACHFW010000055.1 GCF_014202115.1 Catenibacillus scindens | reverse complement strand
CCCACTATCTACATCCTTCTCCCGGGAACTTGTCCACCATATCAGTTCATTATAAAAATCTTAGATTTTTGTCTTGACAACTGAGCCACTATAAACAGAACGGACTGTCCCCACGAACCCTGTACCGCTATGAAGCGGCTTACAGGAAGGGCGGGTTCCCCGGGCTGAAGCCGCAGGACCGGGAATCAAAGCGCTCCCCGAAACTCCCGGAAAACTTTGATGAACTTCTGGACCAGGCAATCCAACTGAAGCGGGAAGTACCAAAACGCTCAGTTCAGCAGATCATCTATATCCTGGAACTGGAGGGCCGTGTGGCCCCGGGAGTCCTGAAACGTTCCACGATGGAGCGCTATCTCTACAAAGCCGGATTCGGTGTCCGGCAGATGCAGATGTACAACGATGCCAGGAAGAGTTCCTCAAAACGGTTCTGCAAACCGCACCGGATGATGCTGATCCAGGGCGACATTAAATACGGCATAAAGCTTCCCATCGGCAGGAATGGGGCTATGGTTCAGACTTATCTCTCTTCCGCGATCGATGACCATTCCCGGTATGTGATCCAGTCTGAATTCTATGCCAGCCAGGAAGAATCCATTGTGGAGGATACTTTCCGGAAAGTGGTCCTCAAAGCCGGAAAATTTGATGCCTGTTACTTTGATAACGGATCACAGTACATAGCAAAACAGCTGAAACTCTCCCTGGGGAAACTTGGGATCACAATCCGCCATGCGCCCAGGGCGAGTGGAAAATCGAAAGGCAAATGTGAAAAATTCCATCAGGTTGTAGATTCGTACCTGAGGGAAGCAAAAGCGCATCAGATCCGGACACTGGAACAGCTGAACCAGTACTGGGAGATCTTCCTCGAAGAGTACTACCACAAGAAGCCCCATGAAGGGATCCGTGAGTACTACGAAAGCCTGGGCAGCCCCGTTCCCGCCCAGGGGATCACACCAATGCAGGAATGGGGAAGGGACAGCCGTCCCCTGACATTCCTGGATACCGGCGTAGTCGCAGAAGCTTTTCTCCATCACGAGACCCGTCTGGTAGACAAAGGCGCGTGCATCAGCTTCCAGGGCAGAAAATATGAGACAAAACCTTCCCTGATCGGCTGCAAAGTGGAGATTTCCTACGACCCGATGTCTCCGGAAGTGGTCAGGGTATCCTATCCGGGGA
>NZ_JACHFW010000054.1 GCF_014202115.1 Catenibacillus scindens | reverse complement strand
GTTACACTAAAAGGAGGAACCACATGTACTACAATTTCGCTGTCCAGATACCCTCGGAAAAAGGAAAAATCCTGACCAAGGCTAAGGGCGGATCTTCCTATGTACTCTTCCAGTACGGGTCGGATTATAAGCCTGATAAGAAGTATGCCATACCCAAAAGGACGATCATCGGAAGGGTTGATCCTTCTGATCCAACAAAGATGTTTCCTAACGAAAAATTTCAGCAGTACTTTCCTGAAGCGATGCTTCCCGAAGAACTGCCTGAGACGTACAGGAGTTGCTGTCTCAGAATAGGTCCTTATGTGGTGATTCGTTATGTCCTGAACGAGTATAAGCTTCCAAAACTTCTGGGAAAATGGTTTCCTGAGGACTGTGGTCTTTTTATGGATCTTTTATCCTATCTTATAGTAGATGAGGATAACGCCGGACAGCACTATCCTGACTATGCGTTTTGCCACCCTTTGTTTTCGGATGGTATGAGGATATACAGCGATTCAAAGGTGTGCCGGTTCTTCTCTTCCGTCACTAAGGAACAGACGATAGGTTTTCTTGACGACTGGAATAAAAGAAGGGATCATAAGCAAAGAATATATATTTCCTATGACTCCTCGAATAAAAACTGCAATGCCGGTGACATAGATCTCATAGAGTATGGCAAAGCAAAGGATGATAAGGGTATTCCTATCTTTAACCTTGCCCTGGCCTTCGATAAGACCAACCGGGTTCCTCTGTTTTATGAGGAATATCCCGGCTCCATAACGGATGTCTCCCAGTTTGTGCATATGGTGGATAAGGTGACGGAGTATGGCTATAAAAAGGTAGGCTTCATACTTGACCGCGGTTACTTCAGCAAAGACAACATACGCTACATGGAGGAAGGCGGATATGCCTTCGTTATCATGGTAAAAGGCCGTAAGGCCCTGGTGTCGTCCCTTGTAGAAGAAAACCGCGGCACATTTGAAACCGAGCGCGACCATTCCATCAGAGCCTATCATGTCTACGGTAAGACAGTGAAAGCCAGGTTATATGAGGATGATACGCAGGACAGATACTTCCATATCTACTTCAGTCCTTCCAAACATGCGGCGGAAAGGGAACGTCTGGAGCTTACACTGGACAGATTTAAGATATATATGGACAAGCACATCGGGGATGTGGTTACTTCATCAAAGGCATGCCAGGAGTATTTTACCCTTAAGTATGACAAA
>NZ_JACHFW010000053.1 GCF_014202115.1 Catenibacillus scindens | reverse complement strand
TTGTACTCCTTTCCTGTGTCTATGGGAAAAACGCCAGTTTTGATATTGATAAATATATGAGCCAGACGGTGATCAGTGATTTTGAAGTGGAGGACAGTTCGATTTCTTCCAATTTTGACACCTATAATCCTTACGGAACAACCATCTCCCCTGAACTGGTTCAAAACATTGAGGAACTTGACGGGCAGGAGTATGAAGTGATGGCCATTGTGGCAGATATATCCACCATCACTGAGGGCGTCAACAGCAATCAGGCGGACTTCCTTTCCTTCTATCTCCCGGCAGATACATTCCGGCAAATGTATCCGGACAACACTCTGAGAAAGCTGTTTTTTGACGTGGCGGAGGAATATCAGCCTCAGGCGGAAGAAACGCTGATTGACTACCGGGAGAATGTGGATCCGTCTTTAAACTATACCGCGAAATCCACTCTGATTGACCATTATCGGGAACAGACACGGGCCAACACCGTCATGGGTTTTGCCATCAGCCTGATCATCGCATTTGTAGGCATTTTGAACTTTATCAATTCCATGCTGACGGCCATCGTCTCCCGGCAAAAGGAATTTGCCATGATACAGAGCATCGGCATGACCAAACGGCAGCTTAGGAATATGCTTATAAGACTGCGGGCGGCAGATTAACAAATATAAAAGCGATGGTTCTGCGCATTGAAGTGAGAAGACCGGAGCGAAAAGAAAAATAGAGGTTTTCCGAAAAAATCAGCATTTGCCCAAAATTGCGGAAGACCTCTATTTTGCACTTTCAGATTCTTGCAAGCAGTTCGGAGGGAGTAAATGCGATCACCTTGCTTTTGGAAAAATCTCTGACATTTCTCGTAATAATATAATCGGCCTGAACACGCTCTGCGGTGGCACTTTGTATTGCGTCTTCAAAATCCTCCCAGTTCCATTCGGCGGCCCGTGTCAGATCGGACACGCTGAAATCAGTAAAATCAAAAATCAGATTCAGTTTTTGAAAAACGTCCTCGATTGCCTTTGAATTTAATTGTTTCCGCATGATATAGACCAGATTTGCAAAGGTAAGAGCAGACACATAGCCTTTCACTTTTCCAGTTTCACAGAGTTTCCAAATAATACTGGAATCTTTTACAAATTCCTGGCGATTTAGAAGTACATCCAAAATGACATTGGCATCAATCAATAGAACCATATTTTTCTTTCAGCCTTTCTGTTTTTGCTTCATTCAGATTATAATCTTCTTTCAGAATTCCGGT
>NZ_JACHFW010000052.1 GCF_014202115.1 Catenibacillus scindens | reverse complement strand
AATCAGAATGTCGCGGTGAATACGTTCCCGGGTCTTGTACACACCGCCCGTCACACCATGGGAGTTGGAAATGCCCGAAGTCAGTGACCCAACCGCAAGGAGGGAGCTGCCGAAGGTGGAGCCGATGACTGGGGTGAAGTCGTAACAAGGTAGCCGTATCGGAAGGTGCGGCTGGATCACCTCCTTTCTAAGGAAATGAAGAAGTAGGGATTGTTTTATTGTTTAGTTATCAATGCCGGGAGTGGTTGGCGAGGGCTGCAAAAGCGGCGTCGCGGCAAGCACGGAGGCACATCGTGAACCTTAGCGAAGCAAAGCTGAGCTTAGTTGAACGATGTTACCGCAGATAACAGAATACAGGTGGTGTCGATGCGCTTATGGGAAACACCCGTACCCATCCCGAACACGATGGTTAAGACATAAGCGGCCGATGGTACTTTGCTGGAGACGGCACGGGAGAGCAGGTGGATGCCACCTTTAAAAAACTAAACAAAGTCAGGTTGAGAAAATTTTAAATATATGAGAATCTCTCTCAGAAGAGTTTATATAGGTTGTGATATGCAAAAACATATCAACCAATTTAAAAACTACAGCCTTTTGGCTGTTCCTATATAAAAACAATCGTGATTGCGATTCATATATATGAAATGGGCTTATAGCTCAGCCGGTTAGAGCGCACGCCTGATAAGCGTGAGGTCGGTGGTTCGAGTCCACTTAAGCCCACTTGAAACGTTCCTGCCGCAAGGATGCGCGAGGCAATGAGATCAAATCTCATAGGGGCGGATCAGGATGAAAATCCTGAAAGAAAATATAAGATGTACCTTGAAAACTGCATATTGAGATACGAGTTGCATGAAATGATCAAAGATCATGAAATGCAAAGACATCAAACCAAATTTCCGAATACGAACACAAACGATAGAGAAATAGAAACGCTCTTGCGTTGTGACGCTACACAACGAGAGCAGACCGTAGATTGTGCAAAACAGCGAGGATGATTGCGCTGCTGTTTCATCATCTCAAAACCCTTCGGGTTTCTCGATGAAGAAACGCTGCTTATGCAGTCCATCCGAAAAAAGCAGTCATACGGAAGCGAGCTTCCGATGCCTGTTTTTACGTCTGAACAGCGCAATCAACGAAAGGTCAAGCTAGAAAGAGCGCAGGGTGGATGCCTTGGCACTAAGAGCCGAAGAAAGACGTGATAAGCTGCGAAAAGCCGCGGGGAGGAGCAAATATCCATTGATCCG
>NZ_JACHFW010000051.1 GCF_014202115.1 Catenibacillus scindens | reverse complement strand
TGCAGACCGAAATCATTCCAATGCTTGAACATGAGCACAGCTACGGCGACTGGCAGAAGGATGAAACCCAGCACTGGAAGGAATGCCGCTGCGGCAAGAAAACTGAAGTGGGCAACCATACTTTCGATGATTGGACGATAACAAAGGAGCCCACCACAACCGAAACAGGTTCCAGAGAACGCACCTGCTCCATCTGCAAATATACGCAGACAGAGACGCTGCCGGTTCATACGCACGATGTTCACGATGAAGCATGGAAATATGACGAAACCCAGCACTGGCAGGAATGCTCCTGCGGTGAAAAGCTCAATGTGGCAAACCATACCTACGGCGATTGGAAAGTAACCAAAGAGGCCACCGAGACTGAAGCGGGTTCCAGAGAGCGCGGCTGTGCGGTCTGTGAATATGTGCAGGTTGAAATCATCCCGGAGATCGGGCATGAGCACGGCATCCATGATGAAACGTGGAAATATGACAAAACCCAGCACTGGCAGGAATGCTCCTGCGGTGAAAAGCTGAATGTGGCAAACCATACCTACGGCGATTGGAAAGTAACCAAAGAGGCCACCGAGACTGAAGCGGGTTCCAGAGAGCGTGACTGCACGGTCTGTGAATATGTGCAGGTTGAAATCATCCCGGAGATCGGGCATGAGCACGGCATCCATGATGAAACGTGGAAATATGACAAAACCCAGCACTGGCAGGAATGCTCCTGCGGTGAAAAGCTGAATGTGGCAAACCATACCTACGGCGATTGGAAAGTAACCAAAGAGGCCACCGAGACTGAAGCGGGTTCCAGAGAGCGCGGCTGTGCGGTCTGTGAATATGTGCAGACTGAAGCCATCCCTGCAACGGAAACCGGAGAGCCAACCGATTCGACTGATCCGACCGATTCATCCGATTCGCAGGGTCAGCAGGATCCTTCCGGCGACACCGGCAGCCCCCAGACCGGGGACAGCAGCAACATGATGCTGTGGATCAGCCTGATGCTGGCCTCCGGCGGCGGCGTGCTGGGAATGCTGCTTTACAGGCGGAAAAAGGCGGCGGCCGAGAAATAAGGCTGAGAGATAAAACAAAACCGGCAAAAGCGCCTGCGGGCGGGCTTCGTGCAAAACCCACAGCCCGCCCCGGCGCAGCCGGTATCCTTTTCAAGAAGGGATATCCCTTCTATCCTTTGGTATGCACCAAAGGATAAGCAATGTTGTCCGGCACTTTCTACCAACCTTTTTTATCCCAAATCCTGCAAAATAAACGAACCCCCAGAGTAAAAGATTCTGACGGATTTTCCCGCAC
>NZ_JACHFW010000050.1 GCF_014202115.1 Catenibacillus scindens | reverse complement strand
GGAAAGTAACCAAAGAGGCCACCGAGACTGAAGCGGGTTCCAGAGAGCGCGGCTGTGCGGTCTGTGAATATGTGCAGACTGAAGCCATCCCTGCAGCGGGAACCGGCAGCCCCCAGACTGGGGACAGCAGCAACATGATGCTGTGGATCAGCCTGATGCTGGCCTCCGGCGGCGTGCTGGGAATGCTGCTTTACAGGCGGAAAAAGGCGGCGGCCGAGAAATAAGGCTGTGAGATAAAACAAAACCGGCAAAAGCGCCTGCGGGCGGGCTTCGTGCAAAATCCACAGCCCGCTCCGGCGCAGCCGGTATCCTTTTCAAGAAGGAATATCCCTTCTATCCTTTGGTACATACCAAAGGATAAGCAATCTTATTTGACAAGGAGAAACCAAATGCAAGCAAAAAGGAAACTGACGGCGCTGCTGCTTTCCCTGTGTATGCTGCTGGGGATGCTGCCAATGACCGCTTTTGCGGCGGGTGTACCGGCTGCGCCAACAAATCTGAAGCTGGAACTGACAGAAACCGGCTTAAAAGCCAGCTGGGATAAGCCGGAAACCACCGGCGGGCTGGATATCTTTGAGTATGAAGTGACCCTTTACGGACACTTTGACGGCACTGCCGGAGAAAAGACAAAGGTAGAGACAAAGACGGTTCAGCGGGAGACCACCTGCACCTTTACAAACACAGGAAATGCAGAAGGCGTTATCAATCCTACCTACGAGGTAGAGGTAAGAGCGAGAGAGGGCGTCTCCGGCACCGGCGACCCGGACAATCTATCGGGCTACTATGTGACGGAGTGGACTGGCTGGAGCAGTTCGAGCTCAGCATCGTATAAAACGTACGATTTCTCCGTTATAACGTCCGTCAATAAGTATTATACGGGAGTGGTCGATGTGGGGCTGCCAGGCAGCGAGAATAAGCTGTACCAGGAGGGTATAACGGCCACAGGGAATCCGGATGTCATAAAGCCTGATGGTACCACGAGTGAGAATGAGAAACAGGCAGTAACGGAACTGCTCTATCAGTATTTCGAGAAGAATAAGGCAACGGTTCCTGAGCTGGCGAATGTCACCAGGGATAACCTGATGGTCAAAACGGTGCTTGAGCGCATTGAGTTATCGAGAACAGTTGATCCCAATAACTACCAGATAATCTATGAGGTGGTAGATAAAGACTACACGCTCTATCTGGAATTCAATCCGGAAACGACGATTCCGGTTCATGAACACAGCTACGGCGACTGGCAGAAGGATGAAACCCAGCACTGGAAGGAATGCTCCTGCGGCGATAAAACTGAAGTGGGCAACCATACTTTCGATGA
>NZ_JACHFW010000049.1 GCF_014202115.1 Catenibacillus scindens | reverse complement strand
GGGGAGCGAAATAGAAGTAGCGAAGCGGGTGAATCCATACTGTCGAGAAAAGCCGCTATAGCTCCATATGTACCCGTACCGTAAACCGACACAGGTGGATGAGGAGAGAATCCTAAGGCCGGCGGGAGAAGTGTTGTTAAGGAACTCGGCAAAATGGTCCCGTAACTTCGGGAGAAGGGACGCCAGAGTGATCTGGCCGCAGAGAAAAGGCTCAAGCAACTGTTTAGCAAAAACACAGGTCTATGCGAAACCGAAAGGTGAGGTATATGGGCTGACGCCTGCCCGGTGCTGGAAGGTTAAGGGGAGAGGTTAGCGCAAGCGAAGCTTTGAACTTAAGCCCCAGTAAACGGCGGCCGTAACTATAACGGTCCTAAGGTAGCGAAATTCCTTGTCGGGTAAGTTCCGACCCGCACGAAAGGCGTAATGATTTGAGCGCTGTCTCGACAACACACCCGGTGAAATTGAAATACCAGTGAAGATGCTGGTTACCTGCGCCAGGACGGAAAGACCCCATGGAGCTTTACTCCAGCTTGATACTGGGACTAGGTAATGTATGTACAGGATAGGTGGGAGCCAGAGAAGATAAGACGCCAGTCTTATTGGAGGCGATGTTGGGATACCACCCTTGCGTTATTTGGTTTCTAACATAAGCCCGTGAACCGGGCGATGGACAATGTCAGGCGGGGAGTTTGACTGGGGCGGTCGCCTCCGAAAGGGTATCGGAGGCGCTCAAAGGTTCCCTCAGGATGGACGGAAACCATCCAAAGAGTGCAAAGGCAGAAGGGAGCTTGACTGTGACACCGACGGGTGGAACAGGTACGAAAGTAGGACTTAGTGATCCGGTGGTATTAAGTGGGAATGCCATCGCTCAACGGATAAAAGCTACCCTGGGGATAACAGGCTTATCACTCCCAAGAGTTCACATCGACGGAGTGGTTTGGCACCTCGATGTCGGCTCATCGCATCCTGGGGCTGAAGTAGGTCCCAAGGGTTGGGCTGTTCGCCCATTAAAGCGGTACGCGAGCTGGGTTCAGAACGTCGTGAGACAGTTCGGTCCCTATCCGGCGTGGGCGTAGGAAGTTTGAGAGGAGCTGTCCTTAGTACGAGAGGACCGGGATGGACTGACCGCTGGTGGATCTGTTGTTTGACCAGAAGCATGGCAGAGTAGCCAAGTCAGGAGCGGATAAACGCTGAAGGCATCTAAGCGTGAAGCCGACCTCAAGATAAGACTTCCCATACGAAAGTAGTAAGACCCCTTGAAGACGACGAGGTAGATAGGGCAGAGGTGGAAGCATAGTAATATGTGGAGCTGACTGTTACTAATCGGTCGAGGGCTTGACCTGA
>NZ_JACHFW010000048.1 GCF_014202115.1 Catenibacillus scindens | reverse complement strand
GAGTGATGAGAAGGAATGCTATGGCAAACTTGACGGAATCCGGCGCAGGCTGACGACAGGGTTTACTGTATTGATTGAGAAGGCATAGCCTTCTGGGATAATAATCCATACTGATTAGCAGGGCCGGGGGTACCCCCCCCCGCCCTGCTGTTTCCACGAACTGTCCGCTTAATATGGCCCTGACTGTCCGGGAAATGTGGCCCTGCTGTCCGCAGAAAGTGGCTGTTTGCAAAAGTTACAAATGAAAAAGAAATTGCTGATTTTTGCTCTGTCCGTGGCCTTGGGCCTGGGGCTTATGTCGGCTTATGGGCAAATGACTCCGGTGTATGCTTCTACTGAGTCAATCCTGGAGAAGGAAAAATCTGTCGAAGATTTTGTAGGACGGCTGTATACATATATTTTAGGACGGCCGGCAGACGAAGAAGGGCTTACTCAGTGGTCCGCTGTTTTGCGTTCCGGAGAGGAACAGGGAGCCAAGGTGGCTCAGGGATTTATTGAAAGTCCTGAGTTTCAGTCAAAAACATTAAGTGATCGGGAATATGTGGAAATTCTCTACAGGACATTTTTTGACCGGGAAGCGGACGACGAAGGTTTAGCCGGATGGCTGGATGTGTTGGACAGCGGCCTTTCCAGAATGCATGTTTTTAAAGGGTTTGCCGAATCTGAGGAATTTGACCACCTTTGCGCCGAATACGGAATTATCAGAGGTAATGCTGCGTTGACGGCGCCAATGGATCAGAATGAAGGCGTGACAAAGTTCCTTGTCCGGTGCTACCGTCTGTGCCTTGTCCGGGAAGCTGACTCTGATGGACTTAATGCCTGGTGCAGCCAGATTTTAAGCGGTGCGAATACAGCCAAGGAAGCAGCCTATGGTTTTGTTTTTTCTCAGGAGTTTACCAGTAAGAATTTGTCTGATGAAGAATATGTGCGGATTTTGTATCGTGTATTTATGGACCGTGAGGCGGATGAACCCGGACTTCAATCCTGGGTCCGCGTACTGAGCCAGGGAGGATCCAGAGTGCATGTATTTAATGGCTTTGCTGATTCCACAGAGTTTCAGGAGATCTGTGATAGCTACGGAATTGCTTCCGGCAGCGGAATTACTGTAGGCGGTACCGATGAGACGCCGGCTGCTGATCCGGGAATTTCTGGAAATTCCGGGGCCGGAGAAAATGCAGGCGCTGGAAACAATGCAGGTAATGGAGGGAATACCGACTCGGTGAACGATTCTTCCCAGTCACAGACATCTACGGTTTACTATACTCCTAATGGGAAAAAATATCATTCCACACCAAATTGTCCTACATTAAGCCGGAGCAGAAACATTTACTCCACTTCCTTGACCAATGCTCAGGCGTCCGGAAGAACTGCCTGCAAAGTATGCCATTGATTTTTGTTGATTGCAATAGAGGAAAATAGATAATTTTGGCAGAGGCGTGTGATCTTTATGGTGCGCGCCTCTGAATTTTTTGTACACCTTATCTAAGATAGCCTGCCTGAATGGTTGTATCTTTGTAAATTTGCTAACTTTGCAAAAAAGTTACACTAAAAGTATTCTGACGCTCCTCACACCTCAAGAAACGTCATAAGCTCCTGCATACTCTTACCGCTCCTG
>NZ_JACHFW010000047.1 GCF_014202115.1 Catenibacillus scindens | reverse complement strand
CCCACTATCTACATCCTTCTCCCGGGAACTTGTCCACCATATCAGTTCATTATAAAAATCTTAGATTTTTGTCTTGACAACTGAGCCACTATAAATACTATATTTCAACGAACAAATATTTCAGAACCGGCTTTATTTAGTCCCTGTGATACAACGAAACAAATTGATGGTTTTCCAGAGATATGTGTTTCTACATTTTCAGAAAATATCATTCAAAAATTTTCTTCGTTAAACACCACTCAAAAGATAGCAGAACTATATACTGCAAATGGTGTGATACCGGTTTACAAAATCCGTTATAAAGATACAGACATTGCTTTCTATCTATCCAGAGTAGGAGCGCCCGCCTGTGTTGTCGGATTTGAAGAAATTGTTGCTATGGGTGCTAAGAAGTTTGTTTTGTTTGGCTCCTGTGGAGTATTGGACGATGACAGTGTAAAAGACAAACTCATTATTCCCATTTCTGCCATCCGGGATGAAGGTACCAGCTATCATTATATAGCACCCTCGCCGGAGATTGAGGCAGATCCGCATTCTGTCAAGATACTGGAAAGCGTTTTATCAGACTGCGGTTATCCTTTTATAAAAGGGAAAACGTGGACTTCTGACGCAATTTACAGGGAAACACTTCCGCTTATCCAAGAGCGTAAACAAGAGGGCTGTATCGCCGTAGAAATGGAATGTGCTTCAATGCTGGCTGTTGCAAAATATCGCCATATCCCATTTATTCAGTTTTTATACGGTGCAGACGACCTCAGTTCTGAGGTATGGGATATCAGAGATTTAGCTTCGTATGGACTTACTAACGCTGAAAAATATATGGTACTCGCTTTTGAATGTGGCCTTGCATTATGATTTTTATAAAGCCTCTTGACTCTCACGTTGCGTGATATTGTATTCTTTTCTCAAGGAATTACAGATGTGGGCGCTCATTCCTGTTTTTTCCTGTAACGAGAGGAGCTGTTTCGATGAAAAGTATAAGTCAGGTTGCAAAGCTGACTGGCGTCAGCATACGGACACTTCAATACTATGATGAAATTGGACTGCTGAAACCAAGTGAACTCACTGCAGCCGGTTATCGAATGTATGACGATAACGCATTGCAGACTTTACAACAAATCTTATTTTTTAAGGAGCTGGGATTTCCACTAAAAGAAATAAAAGAGATTTTGGAGAAACCAGATTTTGACAGGATTGCTGCTTTTAAAAAGCAAAAAGAACTGTTCCTGCTGAAACGAGACCGCCTAGACCGGCTTATACAGCTTCTCGAACGTCTTGAGAAAGGAGAACAATGTATGAGCTTTAAAGAATTTGATCTGTCGGATTATATCAACGCTCTGGAAGAGTTCAAATCCAATCAGACAGAAACTGTCATTCAACACTGGGGAAGCATTGAAAATTTTGATATGTTCATCCAGAAAATCAGAGATGATGAAGAACATGTAGCAAAACTCGCCATCCAGCAGTTTGGCAGTATTGAAAAATATACCGAAGAAATGAAGCATAATCTAGAGCATTTCTCTGAAATTATAGATGAATGGTATTCACAAGTACCAGAAGAAATATAGTGGCTCAGTTGTCAAGACAAAAATCTAAGATTTTTATAATGAACTGATATGGTGGACAAGTTCCCGGGAGAAGGATGTAGATAGTGGGTT
>NZ_JACHFW010000046.1 GCF_014202115.1 Catenibacillus scindens | reverse complement strand
GATGTTGGGGTCGAAACTATATAATTAGTTGTGCCCTGTACCTATAGTACCTTGAAAAATTCATATTTTGTAGTATTATGCTGGGATTTCTGGCATATATGCCGGGTATTTCCCTCCTTGTTTTATGCAAGTACCGGATTTTGAGCATAGTTTCCCAGACCCTTCACATAATTGAAGAGCTTTCGGAAATTTAGTGCCGCTATCTTCGAACCGAAAAAGAACTTGCCACGCTGTTTTCCACGAGGCATCTTTTCCAGATGGTAATTCCTGCGGATATTTGACGGTACAGTCTCTACTCCATTACGGAGTCTTGCGTAGTTTTTAAATTCTTCACTGCTCATGTCCCGCTGGATCTTCGCACGTTCATGTGCCGCTTTGGATGTTACTATTTTGGCAACCCGCTTAAAGATCTTCGGTTTACATTGGTCCTGGTACGGGCAGTTGGCACACTGCTCATGCAGAAAGGAAACGGCGCACTGCCTGCTCTGCTTCATATAGGAGCAGCTTTTCGGCGCATAACCTGCCGGACACCGGAGAACTTTTGTTCCTTCTTCGTTGAATTCAAAATCAGCAAGGATATCCGGGGCGAATTTCCCCGTCAGGCTTGTAGTGATCAGTTCTACATTCTTCTCCGATGCGAGCTGCGTGTTTTCTGTCCCGCTGTATGCGCCATCCGTAATTATGACTGTCCGCTCTTCCTGTTTCTCCATCTGCTCAAGATGTTCCTGGAGAAACTGGCTGTCACTGTGATTGTTCTGGTCATATTGATAATCCGTTACAACGGAACCATTCTTACCTACGGATTCCTCAAGGTTGGCTGTATATCCCCGATGCTCTTTTCCGGCTTTGCTCCGGAATGTAGCCTCCGGATCAGAAGGGTTCTGCATCATGGATGAGTTCATACCGCCGTCTTCTTTTGTGCGGAGTCTGCGAGTTCCATTTTCAACAACTGTCTGTTCAGACAGGCATCTGACAAACAGATCATACTCTGTTGAATCCTGATACTCAGACTCACATAAGGTGAGAAGTTTATCGGCATCCGCAAGAAGCTGCTTTAATCGTTCCTCTGCATCCGTACTTCTCTGGTGATAGATCACTCTGTTGAAATCATTCGGATCTGTGTAGTGCTTCAGATCCTCCGGCAGAGCAGAATCATTTGCCTTATTCATAGAAACTGCCAGCTTTGAAATACAAGTATAGATCAGTTCCATCCGGCTGAGTTTACGGATGTTGGATTCGATCATCATGGAATCCATACGCCGGATCTTCCCGCTGATCCTCATCAGTTTGGCCATGGAAGCGCTCAGGTCATTTACGCAGTCATGGTAAAGATCCTTGTTATGAAGTGTTTCGTAATCATAGCACCGCCTGCGGAAACGGCTCAGAGTCTTGTCGCTCAGCGGCTGCTCTTCGAAACTCGTTGTGTGCAGGGCATACTGGAGCCGGAAATCCAACATAAGATTTTCAACCATTTCATCATCCGAATAATCAAAAAGCTCTTTGATAATGAGTGCACCAACGATTACATTTACCGGAGTATTCGGTCTGGATGCCTTATTACTGTATAAGACAGAAAAGCGCTTTTCATCAATGGCAGGGAATATTTCATCAGCAAAAACTTTTGCCCAGGATTTTTCCAGTGCTTTCTGTTCCCTGGCGGTTAAGCCGGAAAAACTATCTGTAAATGATATTTGCTGGTAAGAATTTTCTTTGAATGACATAAAGATTACCTTCTTTTCTAGGATAGCTCTATTATACAGCAAGAGAAGCATTTCGGCTTGTATTTACTACAAAATATATGAACTTTTCAAGGTGCTATAGACAGGCTTTTGACCCCAATATCAT
>NZ_JACHFW010000045.1 GCF_014202115.1 Catenibacillus scindens | reverse complement strand
ATCGGCTCCTGCAGCGACGATGGAACCAGCGAAAATGTAGCAGCCAAGACCGCGGCCGAGTTTGCTTCCGGCGAGGTGACCTGGCTGCTAAACGGTTCCACCAGTGAGGGCACCCTGGCCTGGTACCAGAACCTGGACAACGACCAGGATAAGGATACCTACCCCGTGCTGGACAGCAGCCACGGCATCGTCTACTGCATTGAGGAGGACCCCGTCCGTTACAGCAATGACCCCAACGGCAATCCTGCCCAGGACATCAGCGTGGACATCACCTGGGGAGAATTAAGCTTTACTTACAGCGACGGCACCTGGAATCCGGACACCCACGAATATGAAAACGATGGCTGGACGGTAGACAAGGAAGGCGGTAATTCCATTAAGGTGGAGAATACCGGTAATACCGATGTGAATGTTACCTACGATTACAAAGCTGTAGAAAACGGCATCACCGGCAGCTTCACCGACGGGGAGAACCCGGTTTCCGCCCTCGTGTCCCTGCCTGAAAATGGCAGCAGCACCGTTTATCTGATACTGGCCGGCAAACCGGAGCAAAATCTGGATCACGCCAAAATCGGCAGCGTGACCGTAACGATTGGAGGTGAGAGCGAATGAAGGGAAAGAAAATTTTGATTCCTGTGCTGCTTCTGATTACGTTGATTGCCATCGGCGTGACCATCTGGGCCTTGTGCTTCCGGGACACGGCCCCGGTCCTGGCTCCGGATTACGCCCCGGTGGAGGAGGAATCCAATGCCCAGGCCATTGAGGACGACAGCGGTGAAAAGCTGGAGGCTGAAGAAGGCGGCGGGGCGGTAAGCCTCACCTATTCCAATGAGGTCACCATCGACCTGTCCGATAAAGCGGCCAGCCTTGTGTTTGCCAATCCCGGCAAGTCGGTGCAGGATATGGTGGTGCAGATCGTCATCGACGATACGGTGATCGTCCAGTCCGGAACCTTAAAGCCGGGCAACCAGGTCACCACCCTGAACCTGCTGGACGGGGCGGAAAAACAGCTCCAACCCGGCGGGTATGACGGAAAGTTTGTCGTGTTCTACTATGACCCCGACACCGGCGAAAAAGCCGTGGTCAACACCGAAATTCCCATCACCGTTACGGTGCAGGAATAAATGATTTTTACAAGGAGGAAAAACCAATGAAAAAAATAATTGCAGCTGCGCTCGCTCTGACGATGACCCTGGGCATGAGCACCACCGCTCTGGCCGCCGGCAATGTGGACGGCGCCGGCGTAGGTTCACAGGATCCCATTGATGTCACCGCCAAATATAACGATGGCGTCACAGAGCCTACCGTGTACAGCGTGGATCTCCAATGGGAGGACATGACCTTCACCTACAATGAAAGCGGCACCAGGATCTGGAATCCGGACACCCACACCTATACGGACAGCACCACTTCCGGTTGGGATAAGACCACTGCCGCGGTTACGGCCACCAACCACTCCAATACAGAAGTTACGGTCAGCTTTACCTATACCCCGCAGGGCGATACCGATGTGAACGCTACCATGAGTCAGGATAGTTTCAAATTGGCTGCCGGTGTGGAAAACAAGCCCAACGAAGCTGCCACGGACAGCTCTATTCTGACGATTACCGGCACGCCCAACAACAGCGTTACCGCAGAGGGCGTCACCATCGGCACCATCACGGTCACCATCGAGTAACAGTAAAGCTATCATAAAGGAGAGAATATCATGAACATGAAAAAATTGGTTTCCATGCTGACTGTGGCCGCTCTGACCTGCACCATGGGTACTACCGCTTTTGCGGCAGATCAGGACGGCGTAAGCACCGGCAGTTACCCCGCTGATGTCAAGGGTACCTATGAGGCCGGCAGTTCCGGCGATGTTGTATACAGCGTGGATATCGCCTGGACCGACATGAGCTTTACTTATACCGGCGCCGGTGAAGGTACCTGGGACCCGGAGACCCACCAGTATAGCGGAAGCTCTGAGGGGGCCTGGACTGCCAGCAATGACTCCATCACCGTGACCAACCACTCTAACGC
>NZ_JACHFW010000044.1 GCF_014202115.1 Catenibacillus scindens | reverse complement strand
CCCCGCCCTGCTGTTTCCACGAACTGTCCGCTTAATATGGCCCTGACTGTCCGGGAAATGTGGCCCTGCTGTCCGCAGAAAGTGGCTGTTTGCAACACTCCATCAGAAGGGAATTCTTCAACAGCAGCTCTATCTCTGAGATAAATAAGGTACTTAATTATTTCATCATGCATTTCCTGACACTCTGTTTCTTCATTACAAAAAATAAGAAATGGATCTATAAACAGAGGTAAGTCGTTAACCAATGAAACATTAAACGCCCCATACTCTTCCAATAATTTGGAATCTATTTTAAAAAAGTCACTAAAATATATTTTATTTGAACTCATTAGTCTCCGTCATCAAATCTTTTTTGCCAAAACATTAATCCAGTTTTGGGTGTTATACTCGTTTCTTACATCACAGGTCAACCAACTATCACAGACATCTAAAGCTATTACAGATTTAATTAGCTCATTTATTTTTTTATCTGTCATATCACAAAAATAACGATTCGTTACACAATCAAAACGGTTCTTATCCCCATATTTCCAAGACGCATAGAGTACTCCTCCTTTTTTTAGAGCAGCTGCGATGTTTTTCAGCACAGTTACCATTTCATCTTCCGGAACATGAAGAAGAGAAGCACAAGCCCATATTCCATCAAAACAATCCTGATAGTCCATTTCTTGAAAGGTCAGTTTTCTAACTTCTTGGCCTGTCAACATTGAAGCATACTCACACATGATTCCAGAAGCATCGAATGCAGTTACAGTATAGCCTTTTTCAATAAAATGCTTACTATCCCGGCCGCTGCCACATCCGGCATCCAATACAGAAGCACCTTCAGGCAGGTACTTTTCAAATCGATCATATAATTTCTGCATATCCAAGTGTGCTGTACTTTCGGCATACTGCTCATCATAAAATGCAATTGTTGTTTCTAATTCTTGTCTCATAGTTACCTCATATAACCAACTGCTCTGGTAATTTCCATAGTCCGTATCCCTGCAAATAAGCAGAGTCATACAATGGTTTCATGTTATGCTCCAGGATATTTATGAACTGTTCCCTCGAATTCCCCTCAATGTATAATCTTTCAGTTGCCCAAATAGCATTCAGATTGTCTCTACGGCACTTTTCAAAGCGTGTTCGCACTTCTCCATGAGAAAAAATAACTTTGTACAATCTATACTGGCTCTCAGCCATTCTCCGAAAATACTCCCCCCAATCAGGAAGTTTATTCTTCTTGCTTGAATTCAGCCTCTTTTCCATCGGAATCAAATTCCATAACTCGTCATTTGCTACATAAGACCACGGAACAAAGTGATCCAAATCAAAGTGCTGAATATCTAATTCTCTACCAGAGTAAATATCATGTACAGATAGATTCCCATAATTGACTGCTGACTTCCACAAATCACGTGCATTACTTAACTTGCGGGTTATCTCATTTTCCGGAGATAGTTTGTAAATAATACCTGGCACTCCCGGATTACGATCCTGTAAAAAACGAATTTTTTTTAACTGAATCCAGCTTGTAATTACTGGATAATTATCGTAAATAAGTTGTTTCCAGTATTCGTTCACATGTACCTTTTTCTGTAGGCCTTTTCCGTCAATAATAGTATACAAAAGCGGTGTCTTTTTATTGATCATTTCAAAATAGGCTATTATACGCTTTTGAGAATCCCAAACATGATCGCTGCCACTTACTTCATCCAAGAAAGACGATAGTAAACGATATGGAACATATATAGTCAGACTATTCTTATCTACTCGAAGCTCTGAATCATTACGCACAATTGCTTCCATGACATCATTTTTTGAGGCTGGTTGCTTTAATAAAGGATCTTTTTCCACGATCCCGATAGCATGCTCAAGAAAGTTTTCAGACTTTCCCTTTATTGTCGGTCCAAGATGTAAATGGTAACGTGTAACTGAATGCCATGCTTCCCAAATCATCTCGTTAATAATCTGATCAAATGTTAAATCCTCTTCAGTGATTGTAATCAAATTCACAATTGCTTCTAACCAATAGAATTTGTAACACTGTGATGGATCATTCAGCATTCTGGCAAATTTATCTGTATCTAAATTATTTTTATTGCTAACTTTGCAAAAAAGTTACACTAAAAGTATTCTGACGCTCCTCACACCTCAAGAAACGTCATAAGCTCCTGCATACTCTTACCGCTCCTGC
>NZ_JACHFW010000043.1 GCF_014202115.1 Catenibacillus scindens | reverse complement strand
ATCGGCTCCTGCAGCGACGATGGAACCAGCGAAAATGTAGCAGCCAAGACCGCGGCCGAGTTTGCTTCCGGCGAGGTGACCTGGCTGCTAAACGGCTCCACCAGCGAGGGCACCCTGGCCTGGTACCAGAACCTGGACAACGACCAGGATAAGGATACCTACCCCGTGCTGGACAGCAGCCACGGCATCGTCTACCGCATTGAAGCGGACCCTGTGTTCTATAGCAATGACCCCAACAGCCAACCTCCTGTGATCATCAGCGTGGACATCACCTGGGGTGATCTCAGCTTTACTTACAGCGACGGTACCTGGAACGCCAACACCCACACCTATGACGGTGCGGGCTGGACGGTGGATACCGAAGAAAGCAATTCCATCACCGTGGACAACACCGGCAATACCGGCGTGAATGTTTCCTACGCTTACCAGAATGCAGAAACTGGTATCACCGGCAGCTTCACCGATGGGGAGAATCCGGTTTCCGCCCCCGTGTCCCTGCCTGAAAATGGCAGCAGCACCGTTTATCTGATTCTGGCCGGCAAACCGGAAAAAGAACTGGAGAACGCCATCATCGGCAGCGTGACCGTAACGATTGGAGGTGAGAGCGAATGAAGGGAAAGAAAATTTTGATTCCTGTGCTGCTTCTGATTACGTTGATTGCCATCGGCGTGACCATCTGGGCCTTGTGCTTCCGGGACACGGCCCCGGTCCTGGCTCCGGATTACGCCCCGGTGGAGGAGGAATCCAATGCCCAGGCCATTGAGGACGACAGCGGTGAAAAGCTGGAGGCTGAAGAAGGTGGCGGGGCGGTAAGCCTCACCTATTCCAATGAGGTCACCATCGACCTGTCCGATAAAGCGGCCAGCCTTGTGTTTGCCAATCCCGGCAAGTCCTTGCAGGATATGGTGGTGCAGATCGTCATCGACGATACGGTGATCGTCCAGTCCGGAACCTTAAAGCCGGGCAATCAGGTCACTACCCTGAACCTGCTGGACGGGGCGGAAAAACAGCTCCAACCCGGCGGGTACGACGGAAAGTTTGTCGTTTTCTACTATGACCCCGACACCGGCGAAAAAGCCGTGGTCAACACCGAAATTCCCATCACCGTTACGGTGCAGGAATAAATGATTTTTACAAGGAGGAAAAACCAATGAAAAAAATAATTGCAGCTGCGCTCGCTCTGACGATGACCCTGGGCATGAGCACCACCGCTCTGGCCGCCGGCAATGTGGACGGCGCCGACGTAGGTTCACAGAATCCCATTGATGTCACCGCCAAATATAACGATGGCGTCACGGAGCCTCCCGTGTACAGCGTGGATCTCACATGGGAGGATATGACCTTTACTTACAACGAATCCGGCTCCAGAACCTGGGATCCGGACACCCACACCTATACGGACAGCACCACTTCCGGTTGGGATAAGACCACTGCCGCGGTTACGGCCACCAACCACTCCAATACAGAAGTTACGGTCAGCTTTACCTATACCCCGCAGGGCGATACCGATGTGAACGCTACCATGAGTCAGGATAGTTTCAAATTGGCTGCCGGTGTGGAAAACAAGCCCAACGAAGCTGCCACGGACAGCTCTATTCTGACGATTACCGGCACGCCCAACAACAGCGTTACCGCAGAGGGCGTCACCATCGGTACCATCACCGTGACCATCGCCTAAAACACCCAATATATCATATAAAAGGAGAAACGACTATGAACATGAAAAAAATCACCACCCTGCTGGCGGCTGCTGCTCTGACCTGCACCATGGGTACTACCGCTTTTGCGGCAGATCAGGACGGCGTAGGCACCGGCAGTTATAATACTGATGTCAAGGGTACCTATGAGGCCGGCAGTCCCAGCGATGTTGTATGCAGCGTGGATATCGCCTGGACCGACATGAGCTTTATTTATACCGGCGCCGGTGAAGGCACCTGGGACCCGGAGACCCACCAGTATAGCGGAAGCTCTGAGGGGGCCTGGACTGCCAGCAATGACTCCATCACCGTGACCAACCACTCTAACGCCGCAGTCAAGGCCACTGCTTCCTATCAGGCCGAAACCGGCTATGAGAGCACCACCATGACCTTCGGCAACAACGAGGCCACGGTAGCTACCGCCGTGGGTACAGAAGTTGATTCGGCTCCCAGCGCCACCATCACCGTTACCCCCGGCGGAACCCTTGCCGAAAGCGCCAATGGCGGCAAGATTGGTACCATCACCGTAAGCATCG
>NZ_JACHFW010000042.1 GCF_014202115.1 Catenibacillus scindens | reverse complement strand
AGGTTTGGCAAGCAAAAATCGCGTAAAATAAGGCTTTGCGTGACTTTTTATATTCAAAACAGAACTTTAGTGTAACTCGCATGCAAAGTTAGCATATAAGGAGCCAGCACAGAGTACGGTACCACAGAGCAAAACCAAGGAAGAGGCTGCAGCAGCCGTGTCCGGCACTTACAAAGATGACGACAGCAAGTATTCCCTTAAGAACCTGCTGAAGCGTCAGGAAACGGAGGCCGGCTATGAAGAGTGAAACCAACGATATCTATGAGATGTTGGACACACTATCTCTGCCGGTGGCTGCCCAGCGCTTTGCGGAACTGTCTGAAAGCCCTGAATTCGGCAGCTATACCGCTTTGCAGTTCATTCGTGAAGTCCTGGAGCCTCAGTACATAGAAACCCTCAATAAGCGGTTTGAAACAAATCTGCGGCTCAGCAGCCTGATCAACAAAGGGGCTGTAACTGAGAACCTGAAAACCGGCAACGGGCGCATCTATAATGATGCCACTGTTGAACAGGTTCTGACATTCCACTTTGCTGAGAACCGGCAGAATGTGGGGGTCTATGGAGTCACTGGCGCTGGCAAGTCCTATTTTCTGTCTGCCTGTTGTGTAGAAGCATGCAGGCGCAACTATCGCTGTAAGTTTGTAGACTATAGTGATCTGCTGGACGAACTGATCGTTCTCAACCGGCAGGAAGATCTGAATAAGTACCGTAAGAGGATCAGGTACTATGCACGGATCCAGCTGTTGTTCATTGATGATTTCGCTATCAGCCGGTATTCCGAGGAAGGGATCAAGATCCTATACCATCTCATAAAACTTCGGGATGACCTTGGAACCTCCACCCTCTTCACCTGTCAGTATTCACCAGATGAGTGGGGAAACCAGCTGAGTGACGAGAAGGAGTGTTACGGTAAGCTTGACGGAATCCGGCGAAGGCTGACGACAGGATTTACCGTACTGATTGAGAAGGCATAGCCTTCTGTGACAACAACGATCAATACTGATCAGCAGGGCGGAGCCCCTCTTGCCCTGCCAATCTCTAAAGCCGACCGCTTAATATGGCCCTGACTGGACGGGAAATGCGGCCCTGCTGGCCGCGGAAAGTGGCTGTTTGCAATCATGAAAATGATATTTTTTGTTGAGAGCAGCGCCATATCCTACTGCCCGGTCTGTGGGGAACCGCTTTCCTATCGGGATTCCTGTGTCAGGATCATGCGTCTGGAGGGCGGAATGAAGCGAAGATTCCTGATCCGGAGGCTGAAATGCAGCAACTGCGGCAGACTCCATCGGGAACTCCCAGACTGTCTGGTCCCATACAAACACTATGCTTCCGAAGTGATCTCCGGTGTACTGGATGGGATCGTCTCACCAGACGATGAGGATTCCGCAGATTTTCCCTGCGAAATGACAATGCGCCGCTGGCACTGCTGGCTGGAAGCCAACCGGATCAGGATAGACGGATATCTGAAATCAACAGGATGCCGTCTGCTGGGATTCTCCACAGAACTTCTGGAATCCCGGGTGCCGCTGCTCGATAAGCTGCGAAGTTCACGTCCGGAATGGCTGGAAACACTGCTCCGGTTCCTTTATTGAATATTCCGGATGATGTTACACCAGCAATCCGGTACAAGGAAACCGCTTGAGAGCAATCTAATTCTGCTCAAAGAATGTTACTTGTATTTGTTACCATTAGTCAAGCCTGCTCCGCACCGCTGATGCGGCAAGGGCTGGACAAATGACACAAATTCAAGAGCAAGTCACTTAAGCAGAATTAAACCGGTTTCCGACATCCGGAATGTCGGTTTCCTAATTGCCGGAACAGCGGTACTTCCGTACAAGAATATCCATTTATAATTCCGGAGGTTTTCTTGTCCCTGTTTAGCATCCCGGCTCTGCACCGACTTTGTTTTGCTGTCACCACTGCCCTGTGGTACCCTCCCTGCAAAGGAGGTTATGCTAATGAAAACAAATGAAACCATAAAGTGGCAGGAAGAGCAGGCACTGCAGCGGTACCAGCTGATCGCTCCCCTGCTGGATGGATCACTGGACAACGCAAAGCGGATCCAGCTGCGGGAGACAATCGCGGAACTATATGAATATTCTGCGGTGGCGGAGCCACCCAATCTCCTGGAATAGAGCCATGGAATCCGTTATCGAGAGCCACTCGTCCGATGGTGGGAGCCATGACCCGTGTCGTGGCTCCCAGTAGGATGATTTAGTTTTTGATCATCCTTTTCCTTTGCCGCATTGAAACATCCCCGTCAATCCGCATGGTATAGGCAGATGGGATGATACGGTCAAGGATGGAATCGGCAAG
>NZ_JACHFW010000041.1 GCF_014202115.1 Catenibacillus scindens | reverse complement strand
CATAGTAATGAATCCTCTCTTTCGTATTGATTTTAGTATATCAGATTCATTAAAAATTGTCCGAAAAAGTGTCTTAATTTATGAGACCATTATAGTGTGTATGGCCCAATCTCTATCATTTCTTCCGGCTGACCAATCAATGATAACATTGTATCCATATCTATCGTTGTTACTACGTTGTAGCGAATAATAAAATGTTTGTCCTTTTCTTCATACCAGCGCTCAGATACCAATTCCACATAGGGAGAGATTGACGAACTTCCTGCAGTAATGTTGACAGGATATATCTCACACTGAAAATCCGTATAATACGAGATAAGTGAAGAACTCCAGAAATCCCCATAGCCATTTCCCCATTGCTTCTCCGTTAATACAGAAGCAACCTGCCTTTGAAGATCTCCAAATCTTCCCATATCATGAATCAAATTCAATTTATATGCCCCCGTAAACAACAGGGCAGCACATAGCACACATACATAGACATAATTCACACCTTTCAGCACACTTGCTTTAAGATATTTTACATTTTTGAATTTGATACTCAGATCATAAATAGTCAAAATCAGCAACATTGACCCGAAAATAAAAAATGGCGCCAAATACCGATTAAACACAACAACATTTGTAGCTACACAACTGACTATATTAATTACTGAACACCATAATAATACCATTCGCTTCTTAGAAATTTTAAATATGAAAATAAAATTATAAAGCAATATAATAGGTATCAAAATAATATAAACCGTAATAATAATGTGGTAAACGCCTTCCGAAGATAACAAACTACAGTATTGAATTCCTTTATAATTAAAAAACTGAAAATATACTTTTCCAAAATCTTTGATTCGCTGCCACCAGTCCAGTGGAGAAACTAACCCCAAAGGTAATCCCCGTGTCACTAATCCGCCGGCATACTCCACAACGGTCAGCAGCACCTTGGAAAATATAAAAGCAGCCACGGTTCCACCAAATATTATTAAGTTTCTTCGTATATCTTCCCGTTTAATGATGCAAACAATACAGCACATACATACAGGGGCGAAAATCACCATCTGCGTAACACCGTCAGAAAATGCGCTCAATGTACATAAAAGGATATATAAAATCAAATAGGGGATTTTCCCGTCTTTAATATACCGGAATACCAGCATAAGGGCCAAAATAAAGTACAGATATACGATATTATGAGAGTTCACATTTAATAATGTATACGCCACTTGCGGCGCTGTAACTCCTAAAATTGCCAGTACAGCAAGCACACCGATCCCAAGGCTCCATTTATCTTTTAAGCCGCCGTCTCTAATGTCAAAATCAAAAAAGAAATAAATCAATAAAACAACCGTTGCCGCCTGTACAGCGGCCGGGATCAAATAAACCAGCGTACTGGATTTTAATTGAAAAAGAAATCCCAGCGCAAAGTAAATCATATCTGTAAAATAAAAATTATTTGTCCCTAAAATCCAGCTTTCTAATAAAATATTTCCTTTTAGAAAATCCTTCGCCATAGGAATAAGTGTCGTCGAATCCGACGACACTTCGATTTTGCTGTGATACATATAATTAAATATCGTAATTATAATAAATAAGCCTAAAAATATGAATAACTTTCTGCAGTTAAATTTTTCCTTCATCATTCTATCCCTTATTTAATCATCTATAAGCTTTCGGTTATAATCTCCCGGCTGCAAATTTTGCCGCAGATCACTGGAAATCCTCTAAAAGCAACTTTATTTTCCCATAAAACATATACTTCTTTTCCCCGAACAATTTTAAATTTTTCGTATCCTTCTAAATCATTTACTCCACTCAACCATTTTTCTATTTCTGACACCTGTAAATGCTCTGGTTCCGGATCTGCATAATTATCAACATATATATCTGTAATGGTACATTCTTTAAATATTGCTCCATTAGTGGCCTTACGTCATTCCAATCCAATACGCCGTTTCCACATCCTAAGCGTGGAAACGCAATGGAATCCGCACCTAACTTATCCCAATTTTCAACCAGCTTCTTCAATCCACATTCAATATATTCAATTTTCAATGGATTACGCCAATGTTGTTTTGTAGGAAAAAGCAAATGCATTTTAAATCAGGCATACTATTTTTAATGTTTCTGTACAAATAAAAGGACATAGTTCTGGCTGCGTGTAGAATTGAGTTAACACACATATGAAAGGATGCCCAAACTATGTCCTCTTGTATTATACACATAAACAGGAAATATTTCCATAGTAAATTGTAAATTTTTATAAATCCCAAAAATTCCAGCACTTTTCACAACAGCAATCATTGAAGCGAACTTCATCTAATAAGCATGCGTCATAGCGATGTATAATGGTCTCATAAATTAAGACACTTTTTCGGACAATTTTTAATGAATCTGATATACTAAAATCAATACGAAAGAGAGGATTCATTACTATG
>NZ_JACHFW010000040.1 GCF_014202115.1 Catenibacillus scindens | reverse complement strand
TTGATCATCCTTTTCCTTTGCCGCATTGAAACATCCCCGTCAATCCGCATGGTATAGGCAGATGGGATGATACGGTCAAGGATGGAATCGGCAAGGGCACTGCCTCCTAATCTTTCATGCCAGCCTTCCGGCATGAACTGGGAACAGAAGATGGTGGAGACCTGGCCGCAGCGGTATTCCATCAGTTCCAACAGATCCCTTTGCTCCTGCTCGGAAGCAGGGATCAAAAGGAATTCATCAAGAATCACAAGTGGGAGCTTTTGAAACTGCTTCATCACTTGATGATATTTTCCCTGTATCCTCGCTGCTTCCAGTTCGCTGAACAGTTCCGGCAGACGGATATATCTGGTCTTATATCCGGATTGGCAGGCGTTGACTCCCAGTGCATTAGCAATAAAGCTTTTGCCGGTACCTGTAGCCCCGATCAGGATGACATTCAGCCCTTGGCGGATGTAGTCATTATCCGCCAGGCTCTCCAGGAGATCCCGGTTCAGGTGCCGGTCCGGCAGATAATCAATGTTTCCAAGAAATGCAGATGAGTCAGAGAACTTCGCGTTCTTGATCAATCTTTTGATATTGTTATTATGCCGGGAATCGTATTCCGCATCAACCAACAGCATGAGACGTTCATGGAAGGACATGGAGCCGTATTCAGCTTCCTGGTCGATCTGTTTTTCATAAGCTTCCGCAAAGGCAGGCAGCCTCATGGACTTTAACTTTTTCACCGTATCATTTTTCATGGCTGCCACCTCCGTAATAAGAAGCTCCACGGACCAGGGCATAGCTTTCGTCATGGATAGCCTCAGAGGATTGGTTTGATGGGCCAGCAGCCTTGTCATTGCCGGATTCCAGGATCAGGCGGATATTCTTATAACGCGGGCTGGGGATCCGCTCCAAAGCTGCTTTGCAGGCATGTTCCAATCTTTCCGGAGTATATTTATCAGCCAGTTCCAGGAGAGACAGGCAACCCTTATAAGCCTGCTCTTCGATCCGGTAGGAATCAAAGATCCCCTGGATCACCTGATGGGTTGACTCACCGATACCAGATGCCCACTTAAGGAACCTTGCCTTATCCCATTCACTGTACAGCTGATGGTTGACAGGCATGTGCTCCGGGATCGTGGAATACTGCCCGCGGCGTCCATAAAGACGTTTGTGGCTGCAGATCCGATTCCCTTTGTAATAAACCTCAATGCTACTCTTGGTGTACCGGACATCCACTTTCTTGCGCACATACTCATAAGGGACCGAATAGTTCTGAAAATCTATGGCAATGTGGTAGTTCAGCTGAACGGTAGCGGATTTCCATTGGGCAAACTCATATGGATATCTGGGAAGCGGCTGTAAAAAGGGAAGTTCCTCTTCCAGAAATACAGAGTGACGGGAACCGTCTTTTTTCTGGAAAGGAGCCTCATTGAACCGATCCAGTTCCTTTCGGACCGCTGCATTCATGGTATGGATGTCAAAAAATTTCCGGTTCCGCAGACGGGCAATGATGTGGGAAGTCAGATTCCCAACACTCCCTTCTACAGCTGCTTTATCACGCGGGGCCAATACCCGGGCGGGAAGCAATGCAGTGTGATAGTGATCCGCAAGCTCCTGGTAAGAGCGGTTTACGACTGGATCCTCGTATTTTCTGTTGCTGAGGATCCCAACCTTCAGATTATCCGGGGTCAGGATCCTGGTGACACCGCCGAAGAACTCATACATAGCGATATGCGCATTGATCCAGTCCTCCTCTTTCATGGTACGGCATGCCTGCGCATAGCAGTACATGCTGAAAGGCAGCGTCGCTACAAACAGATAAACCTTGCTGCTGTTTCCAGAGATCTTATCATAAAGGGGCAGCGCGGTCCCGGCCCAATCGACCATCAGTTTGTCACCAGGTTTATGCTGGATATGCATGGTAAGCTTATTTTTCGAAACATAATCCTGATATAACTTGCAGTATTGGGAGTAGCCGTATGGCGGTTTTCCGGCATCCCGGCAGGTATCAACATACTCCTGCCATAACAGCTTTAATGTTACGCCGCTTTTCAATAATTCCTTATGAATATAAGGAAAATCCGGCGTGACCAATGTTGGGAGCAATGCTTCTTCTGGAAAAAGTGTATTGTGGATTTCCATTTCTTCCATGGATTCCAGTGCATCTTTCGATAACTGGTGATCTGAGGCTGCTCTCGCCACCTTAGCAACCGTATTCCTGGATACGCACAAGGTACTGGCAATGCGCCGTTGGCTATAACCATCCAGCAGCATATGTAAAATTTGTTTTTCTTTGGACATTTGATCGTCCTCCTCTCAAAGTATTACGGATTCATCCGTTAGGATGATTGTATTGCTTCAAGAAGTGGCTCTCAATAGCGGATTGCCCTTATAATTCAGGTGGCTCTATCGTTCGGAATGGATGGCTCTCTGTAACGGATTGAGTGGCTCTGAAGTCACGGAATACTCA
>NZ_JACHFW010000039.1 GCF_014202115.1 Catenibacillus scindens | reverse complement strand
TGTCATCCGGCAAATTAAATGATGCTCCAATCGGCAGACTATTTGCGGCCTTTTCGGTAGGTGCGTCTGGAGTCCGCTGCTTTATTTGTGGCTTGCTAGTCACTTTTTTTGTTATAGAAAAGATCCCCGCAGATTATTTACGGGGATCCTGTATCATCCATGCTGGCTATGGTCATAGAGCGCCGCAGCGATCGTTACAGCATCGGTTTCATTTAAAACAGAGGCGATCTGGGGTGTATTCCATCCAATATCAGAAGGCTCGGATAACCCACATCCGATATCCATCAATGGGATGCAAAGATACCTTCCGGTGGAGCATTGGCCAAGGATGACCCGGTATTCTGAACCGCGGCCACGGATCAGGAGTTCACAAGTGTCTTTTGACTGGCCCAGGATCTTCCATTGGGCCGCCCAGGAAGCCTTTTCACCGTCAGGGTAAGTATGCCGGCATTGCAAAGTATGTTCCATGATGCCCCTCCTATCCCAGTTCGCAGTCATTGATTGCCTGCATGACAGCATCTGCAGTGATGATATTCAGAGAATTGCTGTTGGCGACCAGAAGGCTTTTATCACACAGCTTATTGATCATGCGTGGTGTTCCGTTTGCAGCATTCAGGACCGCTTCTACCGCATTTTCAGCAAAGACCGGCTGATGACACCCGGCACCTTCCAGTTTTGCCTGAATGTACTGCTTACCTTCTTCCTTGGAGAGACCGTCCAGGTCATAATTCATGACGATCCTCTGCCGCAGCGGTTCATGGATTCCAAGCCGGAGGGTATTGTTTAACTGCGGCAGCCCCGCAAGGAGGACAACGACCCTGTCGCGGGAATCCATCTCAAAGTTAAAAAGGATTTTCAGGTCATTGAGGATGGAGCCGGAAATATAGTTGGCCTCATCAATGATGATGACGGGAGTGATGCGTTTTTCCAGGACAAGGCGGTTGATCTCGTCCTGGATATAACGGAAGTTTTCTGCTTTCCGGTGGGCGGGCTGTATGCCCAGTTCCGTTGCCAGGTTCCGGTAGAATTCCATGACAGTGAGGGTAGACAGGCTGGAATACACCACTTTATAAAGGGAAGGATTCAGGCTTTGGGCCCAGCTGCGGATGGCGGTTGTTTTTCCCCTCCCGGGGCTGCCGGTGAGCAGCCCGAAGCCACGGGTGGAAAGAAGGTAGTCCAGACGGAAACGGAGTTCCTTAAATTCCTGTGTTTCCACAAGGATGTCTTTTGAGTTTTTGAGGAATGGGTTGAATTCAAGCCCATAGCGGGAAGTGTAGTCCATTTAATCGTCTCCTTTGCATAAGCGTGTCTTTTCGCGTTTGATGACAGCGTTTTCGTGTTTATTGAGCAGGCGGATGGGTGTGAGGGCCCCATCGGGTTCCACCACAAAGATCTGCCGCATGTCATGGGAATAACGGAGCCGGACGCGCTGCCTGGCGAACCGGTAATCGACTTCATATTCCACCTGGTCGATGGTGATGACGCAGTCGGGGGAGACGCGCCTCTCGATCTCCAGCAGGAAGACCTTGTCGATCTCATCCTCCGGGAGGCGCCGGATCTGCTCCGGTTCAGAAAAGAACCGGTCCTGTGGGCTTTTCCCGTGGAGGGAGGAATGTACGGTAAGGTTATATTGATGGACAAACGCGAAAAGGCTTCCCTTAAGCTCTTCCAGGGAATGGAACTGGCGCATGTCAAGCCCGGCCATCCACTGGTCTTTCATGGTACGGAACCAGCGCTCAATCTTGGCTTTCCCTGTAGGGGTATAGGGCTGGCAGTAGCTTAAGGTGGTCCCGATCCTGGCGGCAAGCAGCTCCATCTGTTTATTCCGGTAAGATTTCCCGTTATCGAAGTTAAGGATCTTGGGCCTGCCATACCTGGCAACCGCGGATTTCAGGACGGACATGAGGTTCACAAAGTTGTCATGGTAAAAAATATCAATACCGGTAACCATACGGCTGGCATCGTCGAGCAGGGCAATGATAGAAACCCGGCGTTTCCGCCCGTCCCTGTCCGTAAGCTTCGGGCCGAAACTGCTGTCCCCGCACCAGACTTCATTGATGTGGGGGCGTTCATAACGCCGCATATCACGGTTTGGAGTGGCTTTCAGCTGGGCCTGTATCTGTCCCACGAAGCGGCAGACTGTGGATTCGGATACCTGTCCGTGGGTGATGGATCCATTATCAGAGAGCTGCCGGAAGATGGCCGCGGCAGACATACGGGGATAGTTGGTTTTCAGATAACGGATCTGGTCCTGGAGGTCCGGGTCAAGCTTACGGCTCATGCCGGCATCGGAGCGCCCTTTGGGGAGGAGTGCGTCAAAACCGTATTTATTATAGTCTGAATACCACCGTTCAATGGTGGAAGGTGCAAAATGGCGGAGCCTGCCATCCGGCCCGGGGATGCCTTTGGCGGATACGGATTCAAAAAAAGCAGTCAGGTTTTTGTAAGACTCGTCCAGGCCGGCGACCAGCGGGGCGATAGCGCTGTAACGCATCAGCGCGATTTCCTGTTTCTGTTCCTGTTTCATCGTGTAAATCCTCCTTTTTGTATAAGGATAAGGCGGGGGACAGGGAACTTCCAGTAAGGTTATGTTGGAAGCAGAAAAAGTTTATTCCGGGTTGTTTTAATCTGCATGAACTGCCGGGAGAATACTGCGAAGCAGCCCCTTACCAGATCCCGGAGGGAAGCGGCGCAGGCAGGGACAGCCCTGAGCCGATCCCGCCAGTGTCTGCGGTAAGAACGGGCCAGGGACGAGATGTGGTTTTCGTCAAG
>NZ_JACHFW010000038.1 GCF_014202115.1 Catenibacillus scindens | reverse complement strand
CATCCTCCAGCTGGACGCTGGCCTGACCATCTACGACAGTAGCTTCTGCCCAAGCTGTCTCTTGAACAGATTGCGCCACCACCGGAATTTCTTCTGCCTCCGGTGCGGCGGCAAATGCCGGCATCGTAAACAATAGGATAGACAGCGCCGACACAAAAATAGTCTGAAACAGTTTCTTCATCTCAACCTCCTGATTGTATCGTGGTATTCAGAGTGACAGCACCGGCGGAATGGTATGTCTCCGGCTCATAGGCCATCACCTTCATGGAAATCGTTGCACCGGACGCAGGGACCGTGTCGAAGGTTACGGCCTGCACATATTCCCCGGGACGGATCAGCCCGGTCTCACCCAGAACAGTTCCATTTTCATCCATTATCCGCAGCTTGAGCCAGACGGTGTTGCTCTCCGGATTGGTGAGCCACACATCCGCCCGGTTGCCTTCCAGCACCACAGCTCCGCATACGGACACCCGGAATACCTGGGCGTCCAGTTCCTGCCATCCAAGCCCGTCCGGCACATCGGGCGTCCCTGATACAGCAGACGCATCGAAGGAGGGCGAGACAAATTCCGACTGGGCGGCAGGAGCGGCGGTATAAAACAAGGCCGCACACATTCCCGCAAGGCACACAAAGCACAATACCGCCAGAATGGGTAATACCGGCTTTTGCCTGGAAGCATTTTGTTTTCCTGTCAAAACGACACCACACTCCTTTCTCTCATGTCTGGACACTGGCTGAGCCAATGCCCGGACATCAGAGGTCAAGGGACGGATTTTTCCTGCCCCTTGACAACTGAAGCTGTTGATTACTCCGCAGCAGCGATGCTTACGGTGATGGTACCGATCTTGCCGCCATTGGCGGTCTGGGCCAGAGAGCCGGTGGGGGTGATGGTGATGGTGGCGCTGGGGGCCTTGGCAAACTCGGTGCCCTCGGCGGTGGCCACGGTGGCTCCGTTGTTGCCGAAGGTCATGCTGGTGGTCTCATAGCCGGGGAGGGCCTCAAAGGAGGCGGTGACGGTGACCGCGGCGTTGGAGTGGTTGATGACGGTGACGGAGGCGTTGCTGTCCGTCCAGGAAGCCTCGGTGCCGCCCTCATACTGGTGGGTCTCCGGGTTCCAGGTACCTTCACCGGTGCCGGTATAAGTAAAGTTCATGTCGGTCCAGGCGATGTCCACGCTGTATACAACAGCGCCGGAGCCGCCGGGTTGATAGGTGCCCTTGACCTCAGCGCTATAGCTGCCCGTGCCGTCCCCGCTTTGTTCGCTTTGAATGGTAAACGAGGTCGCCGGGATGGGGCCGGTTTCATCGGTTCCGGCTTCGATGACCATGCCGACCGCTCCCGAAGTCTCATTGAAAATATCCGCCTCTTCATTCAGCGAATACCCCTCCGCAAGCGCGAGGGAGCCGCCGGAGATCATCAGCGCTCCTGCGGAACCTTCGCAGTCGAGGGAGCCGGTGCCCTTCAGCGTCAGGCTGCTTCCCACACAGTAAATTCCCATTGCATATTCTTCAACGCTCAAGCCATTCATGACGTTTTCGCCCTTCAGCACCAGCGTAATGGCCCGGCCTTCGGCTTGGATTCCAATGCCGCCTTCCGCTTCCGTGTCATACGTCCGGGCAAAGCCGTCCAGCGTCAGCGTGCAGGTGTCTCTATCCCAGGTATATCCCTCGCCGGACGCCGAAGCACCGGAGGTCAGTGTGAGCATTGCCGTGCCCTGCTCGTTTCCCGCTGTATCATAGGCCATATCGCCGATCTGGACCGTTCCCGCGCCGGAGAAGTTGCCCCAATCCGGCTCGGTTCCCGCCGGCAGGTTCAGTGTGCTGTTTTTGTTTACGGTGACCTTGCCGCTGCAGTTCCACTTGGTGGTAACGGTGGCGATGCCCGATACAGTAACCTTCGAACAGGAAAGGGTCCCGACGGTCACAACCGAAGAAACTTGCAGCTCTTTTGCGCTCAGTTCACCGGAGCAGATCAAATAGGCGCTGCCGGACACATCCACCATTCCATCCACGGTGATGGAAGGCGCTGTCAGAGTTGCATTGCTGTCGATCACAATGGGGTTCTCCGAACGGAGCGGCTGATCATAGGTTTTTTTCGCCACCAAAAACCAGGTGCCATCACTTAGCTGCGTCCACCCGTCCTCCTCGCTGGGGGTGGCGTAGTCGGTCTCGCCCTCCCCGTTCAGCAGTGTGGGCGTGCCCGTCTCCAGGCCGTCCGCCAGGGCCGCCGTCGGCAGCAGCGTCAGGCACAGGCACAGGGCACAGAAAATGCTCAAAAGTCGTCTTTTCATACGTTTCCTCCTTTTTTTCAGCAAAAACAGTTCTTCCCCATGACAGGGATGGGCCAGAGCCGCCGGAAATGGTTTTTTCATCCATCTTCCACCTGCACGACCGTATTCAGAGTGACAGCACCGCCGGAGTGGTATGTCTCCGGCTCATAGGCCATCAGCTTCATGGAAATCGCCGTGCCGGGCGCCGGGACCGTGTCAAAGGTGACGGACTGCACATATTCCCCGGGCCGGATCAGCCCGGTCTCACCCAGAACATCCCCATCTTCATCCAGAATCCGCAGCTTGAGCCAAACGTTATTTCCTTCCGGGTTGGTGAGCCACACGTCGGCCTGGCTGCCTTCCAGTACGACAGCCCCGCATACCCCCACCTGGAATGCCTGGGCGTCCAGCTCCTGCCAGCCCAATTCTTCCGGCACATCTGGGATACCGGACACAGCCGATTCCTCAAAAGGCGGCGGGATAAATTCCCCCTGTGCGGGGCTTTGTGTATATACCAGAGCTGCGGCCATCATCGCCAGACACAGCAGGCAGACTATCACCAAAACGGGTACAGCC
>NZ_JACHFW010000037.1 GCF_014202115.1 Catenibacillus scindens | reverse complement strand
AACCCACTATCTACATCCTTCTCCCGGGAACTTGTCCACCATATCAGTTCATTATAAAAATCTTAGATTTTTGTCTTGACAACTGAGCCACTATACACTGTTTTATTGGAGCAAGGACATATCGGATTATGTGATTCCATATAATACAGGGGAGAATTTGGTTTCTCAAAAAAATATGTAAAATTCTTCAATTTACGATAGCAATAGTTTCCATTTATGTGTATAATACAAAAAGACATAGTTCTGCATTCCTTTCATGTGTACGTGGTAACTCATTCTACCCGGTGGTCAGAACTATGTCTTTTTGATTTTCAGAAGCATTAAGAAATAAGAGACCAAATTAATGGCGTAAGTATCCATAGCAGATAAATACAAGGTACTTGCGCCATTTGCGCTATCTCAACCTTTTGAGTGATTACTTCATATTATTGGAGTATATAGTTGCATATTTAGAGTTATTGTTTGCAGCGATGATTGTTGATGTTCTGCTGAAGCCAGGATGAATGGGAATTGTGTCGCTTGTGCAAAGTTACTATGTAAAGAATACATGGGTAAATTTCCGGTAATTTCCATAATCCTGAAAGGGATTAATGGGGCGGATTATGCCACGGCCCGCTCGCTGCTCTGCTCGGTTATAGGCTATGAAGCTGTGAAAAACTGGTATGACGGATATCTGTTTGGAGATGTAGAAGTGTATTGTCCCTGGGATGTGATCAGTTATTGTGATGAAGCTAAAATCCAACAAAGAATCCGGAAATGGGTACAGTGATATATTTATTCTGATTGATGACGCTGATATGGGCATCATTATTGAAGTAAAATATGCCGGAGAAGGGCAATTTGACTCGGTTTGTCATGACGCGATTCTCCAGATTGATAAGAATGCTTATGGAGATGAATTAAAAAATGAGGGATGTCATACCATTCTCAAATATGGGGTCGCTTGCTATAAGAAAGAATGCAGGGTGATCGTTGAGAAACAAGCCAAATCATAAACAGGTATTTTTGTAAAGCCGGAATCATGTTTGTGTAATGAATTATATACTTCACAAATGTAAAGTATATAATTCTGAAAAGTGAAGTAGTTGTGCGCCTTTTTGCAATAAAAAATAAAGAATAATATAAATTTACGTGAATATTGAAAAATTTTGGAAAAATTTTTGGAATATCCGTTGTATGTGGTTGCACTTCATGTTATAATGCACCTATGAAATTAAACTACGATAGAAAATCAAAAGACCCAACTTATTTTGTCCAGCTTGGGATCAGGAACGGTAAAAAGACGACTACAAAAAATATTGCCAGAATTGGAAAGCATTCGGAACTTCTGAAGATTACCGATGACCCGCTTGCTTATGCGAAAGAGCAGGTCAAAAAATATAATGAGGAGGCTAAAAAAAATAAGCCGGTACCTTTAGAAGTCAAACTGAATTTTGAAGAGAAGATCAAGTCTTACGGTGATCTTGTATCTTCAAGTAAGCAGCTTAATGTTGGATATCTCTTTTTACAGCAAGTGTATCATGATCTTGAGATTGGTTCCTTTTTCCAGCATATTGCAGAAAACTCCGAGATGACCTTTGACCCCAATCAAGTGTATCGTTTTCTTGTCTATTCCAGAATTTTGGAGCAGGATTTTAAACCTGGGACTTACAGGCATAAGGCGGATTTCTACGAACAGCCTGAGTTTAATGATGAACAAGTGATTCAGACGATGGATCTTCTTGAGGAACATTGCGATGAATATATGGCCTATCTGTTGGAAAAAAGCACGAAGTATATTAAGAAAGACCGAGGCTCTTGTTTCTATGACCCCGTTAATCACTATTTTCAGATTGGAACTGAAGATGAGGAGTATGTGGACGCGGTGACGGGTGAGCGGCTGCCCAAGCTTGCCCCGTATGAGGCCGGCAGGCGGGAGGATGGCTGTCCGGCTGGCCTGGGGATTATAATGGATTCTTATGGTATACCAGTATCTATGTTTATCACTTCCGGTACACCTGACGGACAGGAGACCGCAGAAGTGATAGAGAAAGATTTTAGGCACATTTTGAAAGGGAAAAATATTGTCAGATGTGTTGATGGCAGTAAGAAATCTTTGCGGCGGAAGACAGAGACTTCTAATTGCCGTGGATTTATTATATCCCAGGCGGTAAATCAGTTGCCGGATGCCTTAAAAAAAGCAGTTTTTAGTGATCGCGATTACAGGAAGGTGTCTACAGACGAGCCGGTGTCAGTTGGGGCTATGAGGTCTTTCGATCGGATGGACGGGAAAAACAGAGGATTGTATCAGGATAAAGCTTATAAAGTTCTGAGGAGGGTTCCGGATTTTGATACTCGCCCATGGATTCAGGGTTTGCTGGAAAGAAGCGGCGCCGATATTACCCTGAGTGAGACGGTGTCCCAGCCAAAGATCATCATAACTTTTTCCAGAAAGTTGATGGAGTTCCAGAGAAGTATTCGTGAACGGCAGATCCAACGGGCTAGGAAACGGATTCAGTGGCCGGCTGCGGATACATATAAATATAATTCCGATGACGCTGGCCGATTTATAAAGAGAGTGTCTTCTCAGGATAGCAGAGAAGTATATGAGCTTGACCAGGATCTTATCGCGGAAGAAGAAAAATATGACGGATTTTCCGCGATAGTGACAGATCTTGATGGGGAGTTCGGGAGTATTGTTGAGACCAGCTTTTATCGGTATAAACTCCAAGATTGTTTCAGAGCGCTGAAAACCGATCTGCCGGCTGCCATACATCCCTGCGAAAGAAAGCGGGTGATTGCTCACAGTATCATCTGTTATACAGCCCTGCTGCTTTGCCGTATTCTTGAGACAAAGATGAGACGCTACGAGACAGAGTTTACCATTGATAATCTTATTGACACGATGAATAATATGGAAGTGTCCAATATCGAAGATATGTGTTATATGTCCACCTATGGATGTTCCAGGGTGAGCAACGCTCTCAATGGGATTTTAGATATTGGCCTGGATAAAAAGTATTATCTGCCAAAAGAACTGAATCGAAAAGTAAAAAAGATTTCAGGTTAGATACAAAGCGGCCTGTTCCTTCTGTGATGGGGGAGCAGGGCCGCTTTTTCTCGTTTCTATATTTGCCGTGACCAATTAGTTGTCAGGGATGACAGCACGGATCGCTACTGCTCGTTACGCTAAAGTCCGGATGCGATTGATTTTGTTATGGAAAAGGACTATACTATACATAAGTTCATCGCGAATAAAGGAGGAAGTTGCAGATTGCCAGCCCAAACGGACACCTGTGCCATATTCGGCGGACAGCTTGAGACATAATTAGCGGACAGGTGGGGACACATTAACCGGACAA
>NZ_JACHFW010000036.1 GCF_014202115.1 Catenibacillus scindens | reverse complement strand
TAAAGAACGATATGGAACTTGTGGAAAAGGAAGTCAAAGCAGCAAACTTATAAGGCAGGAATGACTATGAGAGCGTTAATTATTGGCGCTGCCGGCTTTGTAGGCAAATATCTCATCCAACATCTCCATGAGACTTACGATTGGGAGCTTTATGCCACCAAACTGGCACATGAAACACTGGAGACGGACCTTGCGGCAGTGTATGACCTGGACATTCTTGATAAAGAGAACACCGCTGAAATTTTAGGAGGGATCGCTCCGGATTATATATTTTATCTGGCTGCCCAAAGTTCCGTGGCTCTTTCATGGAAGAACCCGGAACTGACGGTGGACATTAATATCAAGGGCTGCCTGAACCTGTTTAACGTGATCCGGGAGATCGGCCAGCATCCCCGTATCCTGTGCATCGGTTCCGGAGAAGAATATGGTTATATCCGTCCGGATCAGACGCCGGTCAGGGAAGACACCCCTTTAAATCCGGGAAACATTTACGCGGCCACAAAGGCCTGCCAGAATATGCTGGGAGCCATCTATGCCCGGGCCTATGGCCTGGATATTATCCTGGTCCGGGCATTTAATCATATCGGGCCGGAGCAGGCCCCCATCTTTGTGGTGTCGGATTTCTGCCGGCAGGTGGCCCGGATTGAAAAGCTGGGCCTGGAACCGGTGATCCATGTAGGAAATCTGGAGGCTAAAAGAGACTTCACCGACGTCCGTGACGTGGTACGAGCCTACGGGCTGCTGATCCAGCATGGGGAGAAAGGTCAGACTTATAATATCGGAAGCGGCCATGCGATCCGTATACGATCCATTCTGGACAATATACTCAAGCTGTCCACAGTCCCTATTACCGTGGAAGTGGAAACGTCAAGGCTGCGGCCGTTGGATATCCCCATTATTGAGGCGGATATCTCCCGGCTCCAGAGCTGCGTCCCATGGAAACCGGAGATTCCCATGGATCAGACATTAAAAGAAACTTTAGACTACTGGCGTCAAGAAATACTGTTTAATAAATAATATTGATTGTAAATGTCTGTTGTTTTTGGGACAGTACACATAATGGTATCCTCGGGTTTATATAGAATTCTTAGGACGGCTTTGGATTCTTTGTTTATGCATAGCAAATGTCATAAAATTGTGTATATTGGTATAGGATATGCCCGGTATAAAAACAATTAATTTGGTATATATCTGTTTTTACAATTTCAAAAAGATTGCAAAAACAGATATATGGGCGAGTTAAAGAACAGGGGAAAATTATGGAGATTTTAAATATTCAGCAAAAAGAAGAAAGAAAAAAAGCCATTGAATTATGTAAAAATCTATTAGAAAAGCATGTACTCATTCCTGTGATAGGTACAGGCTTTTCACAGGATACACAAACTGATAATGGGGGTAGAGTCCCATCAGTAATGGATCTACATGCAAAATTGTTTTATTATATTGAAAAATATTCGGGATATGAAAAAAAAGATTTAAATGCGATAAAACGCTATAATTTATTTGATCTGGCTGGTATTTTTTGGAGCATATATGATAGAATTTCTGAAGAAGGACTTGAGTCTTTTTACAACTACATTGAAACAAATTTTCAAAATATCACTTTTCAAAAGGAATTTCAAAAGGCATTTTTACAAGTACGATGGCCATACCTGTTTACGTTGAACTATGATTCTTTGATTGAAGATTATAGTCGTGATTACTATTCGGTTATTCCCTATGATCGGATTAATCGCTATTTTTCGCGGGAAAAAACAAAAGTATATAAATTGCATGGCGATGCGAAAAAATATATAGATACAGAAGATCGAAAGTATTTTATTTTAAGTAGGGATCAATATATTGAAAGCATGATGAACGATCAAAATAGAAGCATGTTAAATGAGTTATTGACTGCGTTTGCGTCTAAGAGTATTTTATTTTTTGGGTGTAGTTTGTCGGAAGAATTGGATTTATTATATTCGTCTCAATTAGCAATTAAAGAAAAAGTAAGAGATATAGATTCCAAACAGCAAGCAATTATCTATATTAGCTATGAAACTGATGAAGAGGCCCCAACATCCTCTTTTTCATTAAGACAACAAGATATGTTATCACAATACGGTGTAACACATGTATTACGTATTTTTTCTGAGGAAGAATCAAAAGCGTTTTTTGAAGATTTAGCCAAGATCACTGCAAAAATTCCGCAACCTGGAATTGATACTTTTCTGGAAAAGTATTCAGCTATGCAGTTTGATACTTCTAAGATGGATGCTACTACATGTCGTGATTTTTTGTTTCAAGAGAATTTGGTTTGGAAATTCCTTGACGTACATAAAATAATTATGCCAAGTTACTATGTGAATAGATTAGAGCTGCATAAGGTAATAGATTTTATTTCCAAGCCAGAACCATTGTGTTTTATTACAGGGAACTTTTTTAGTGGGAAAACATTTTTTTTGCTTGAAGTTGCAAAATATTTTATGGCGAAGAAGGTTTATATTTTTCCATCGGGATCAAAATTGACCGAAAGGCAATTAGAAGCTTTGCTAGAAAAAAAGAATTCTCTTTACTGTTTTGATGCAAGATCACTTACTACTTCTCAAATCAAAACTATTTGTACTGAAAAGAGATTAGATCAAATTAAAAGAAATAATTCCACTGCTGTAATTGTTATTGATGCTTCAGATGCGCCGATGTATAAATACATTTTTGAAGCACGCAATGTAGCTCGAGAATTTCGGCAATTCTGGATCAAGAGTGTGTTTGAGGATCCTGAAGAAGCTGAGTTTAATAAAAAAATTGGTGCAATTAGCTTACCGCCATATGTAAAGAATGAAACAATACTTGATTATATTGTACGCAATCAAAAAGAACTAATGGTTGGTTCTGAGATTGATGCTTTCTTTTTAGAGCCGCAAAAAGAATTATTATCTCAAAATCCCAAAAGACGGACTAAAGCACTCATTATGCTTGCAACTGAAACTAGAATCCCAGCTAAACGTGGTATACAATTTAGAATTGATGGCGCTTGTAATGAAATAATAACATGTTGTCGCAAGTTAAATGGAGCATCTGTAATAGAAAAGGATTATTCAGTATATAGCGGAGAATCTTCTGGATATGAATTTGTTTGCAATTCAAAATATTGGGTTATACGTGCGCTTTCTGCCTATGCAAAATCTCATAGAAAAAACAGTGAAATAATTGCAGATGCGTATTTAAGTATTATTAAAGATTACCGAGTAATTTATAAAGAAGATGATGTAAAATTTTATCAAAATTGTGAACCTTATTATTTTTTTGATCATATTCAAACTTTATTTAATCAGCGATGGTTTAAAAATTCTTCAGCCTTGATGAACAAAATTTATGATAAATTATTGCCGATTCTGTCTGATAGTTACCAATTTTTGCATCAGAAAGCAAAAGGGAAACTTCAGATAGCCCGAGTCGAAATTGGGCATAGGAATTATAAGAAAGCTAGAGCTACATTAACTGAAGCTCTTCTAAATATTACTCGGGCTATTAAATTGGCTGAACAGTATCCAAAGGCTAAAAATATTGATGAAACACTTCTTCATATGACATACACTAAGGGAAGGATTCTTATCGAATATAGTTATATTTCTCAAGATTATATACCTCAAACTGTAGATGCTTGTTATATGTTATACGAAATGCAAAAAAATATTCAGCATGACGTATATGATTTTACAAGGGGGACAGGTAGAGACAAAAAGTCCTTTGAAGAATTCAAGCAAACGCTTATACTTAATTCAAGCATATCGAATTTTGATGCGTTGGACATAGATAAAGTACATTTTCTAGTGAAACGTTGGACAGGAATAAATTTCAGATTCGAAAAAAGGAAAAATAAAAGTAATTAACTCAATTTTTCTAGACGATCCAAAACAAAATTCTAGACTTCCAAAATAATTGACACTTAATGTATTATAATGGCCTCATAAATTAAGACACTTTTCCGGACAATTTTTAATGAATCTGATATACTAAAATCAATGCGAAAGAGAGGATTCATTACTATGTCCAGACAAAGAAGAAGTTTTACCGCCAAATTTAAATCAGACCTCGTTATCGAGCTTCTGAAGGGCGAAATGAATATTACGGTGCGGCGGGGTTCTTCCGCAATTCTTAGTAATTCACAGGAAATTCTTTTTACCAGTGCCGATAAATAAAGAGTTTTCCAGATTATTAGTTAATCTGATACTAACTTTTGCGGAAGAACCAAACATTTGAACTATTTTATGAATTATAGTAAAATATTGTCGATATAATATACATTAGGAGAAAACATGATTATATTAAAGAAAAATGCAAAAAAATATGTTTATATGGATTTAAAAACAATAGCATCTATAGAAGAACAAAGAATAGAGTAAGCGCTTTATAACCAACCGGATAGTCAAACTCTAACTTTTGTGAGATACTTCAGATACTTGGAGTAATTCACTTCCTATCCGGTTCTCGGAG
>NZ_JACHFW010000035.1 GCF_014202115.1 Catenibacillus scindens | reverse complement strand
TGCCAGAAATCCCAGCATAATACTACAAAATATGAATTTTTCAAGGTACTATAGGTACAGGGCACAACTAATTATATAGTTTCGACCCCAACATCTTAATATTACAGAAATAAGAAAAAATATGGTGATGTTGTGATAAAGGTGATAAAACCCTTGAAATATCGTGTTTTTGAGGTTCACGGAAGGTTCACGTAAAACGAAGGATGGTGATTGAAATGGCCTTTTTTTAAAGGGGATCTCAAAAGGGCTTATGTGTCTAAGATTGATTACACCCACCCTGTATATAGCAATAATAGCTGTTGCAGAGGATAGCCATAATTGTAATGGATTCCCAGATGATAATGTGATAGTATCAAGACACAAAGGTAAACGTAAGAGGTGTAATCTCTTACAGAGCCGGTAGGTGGCTCAGCCGCATTGGTAAGTGCAAGTCCCTCTCCTTAGGGACGTCTTTCCTTTGTACAGTATGCTTGTTAATATTAAGGTAGAGAGTAGGGAGCGGAAGAAATAAATGAATTATAAAGAGCTTATAGAAAATACGATCATGCCAGGAACGTTATCAGCTAATGAACAAGCGGATAGGTGTGTTGATTTGTTAAAATTTGTTAATTCAAAAATTCCACATCGATTATATAGATTCAGAAGCTGTAATGAACGAAGCTTAGACTCTTTTTATAAAGATGAAATATGGTTTGCCAATGGGGGAGAAATGAACGATGATTTTGATGCCCGCATATATTACGATAGGAAAAAAGTAAAACAGTGGATTTCCTCGTTTGCAAACATTGATGATAATATAAACATTTTAGATCGAATAGTTAGTGTAGATAGCATACCTATAGAAATAGTAAGAAAATATCCCTGGATAAAAGATGCAGTTAATAAGATTAAAACAACTTCCAGGGATGATATTAAACAATTTTTAAAGCAGGTAACTGGGTTGATATTTGATAATTTTGAAAATGAATTGCAATATATATCAAATGTTATCCAAAGAGGGACGAAATTCGCATGTTTTAGTGAAAAAATATATTCTGATATGATGTGGGGGAATTATGCGTCTAATGCTACAGGATTTGCGATAGAATATGAATTTGGAAAAGAGAACAGTTTGACATTTAGCACGGGCATTAATGGCCAAGATATGATTTGGTGTAATCTATTTCCAATACTGTATGGAAATGAACGATTAGATGCAACAGAATATGCAATTTATATGTTGAAAATTTATATTTTGAAAAAAATCATGACAGCTAATGGATTTCAATATATGAATCAATTGATAAATGAAGTTATACCTTGTCCTGATTATTTTATGGTAACAAAACTTGCGATAAAAAAATCGAATGACTGGAAGCCAGAAAAAGAGTGGAGACTTTTTTTGACATCGAATAATAGTGATATAGCTACAGAAAGGTTTTCTAAAATTGTATATAAACCAAGTGCAGTATATTTAGGACGAAAGATTAGCAATATACATCAAAAGATCATTATGGACATGGCCAAAGAAAAAGCAATTCCTATATATAAAATGGATATTAATAATAATTCAAAAAAATACAAATTGATAAGGAAAGCAGTAAAATGCTAAAAAGAAAAAATATGGTGATGTTGTGATAAAAGTGATAGAACCTTAGAAATATCGTGTTTTTGAGGTTCACGCAAAAAGGAGAACGGTGATTTGGTGGTAACTGAATTGGCTTTTGTGAAAGGGGATATCAAAAAAGCTTATGTGTCTAAGATTGCTTACACCCGCCTTGTATATAACAATAATAGACGTTGTAGAGGGCATTATAGCTATAATTGTAATGGATTCCCAGATGATAATATGATAGAATCAAGATACAAAGATAAAAACGCAACGTAAGAGGAAATCTCTTGCAGAGCCGGTAGGTAGCCCGGCCGCACCGTCTGGTGTAAGTAACCCTCCCTCCTTAGGGTCGTCCGTTCTTTGTTCATTACAATCGTTTAAGGAGGAATTGTCATGGACAAAGTATCAGGAAGATTGACAGTATTTTTTGAGGAACCATTCTGGGTGGGCATTTTTGAACGTATATCGGAGGGAAAGCTCTCTGTATGCAAGGTCACGTTTGGCGCGGAGCCAAAAGACTATGAGGTGTATGCTTTTGTTCTGAAAAATTACTATCGTCTACGATTTAGTCCGGCTGTGATAATTGATGTAAAGGTAGCTGTCCGTAATCCGAAACGGATACAGCGAGAAGTGCGGAAACAAGTACAGAACAGCGGAATAGGAACAAAATCGCAGCAGGCTTTGAAATTGCAACAGGAGCAGTTGAAAACTGAACGTAAGACTGCGAGCCGGGAACAGCGGGAGGCAGAGAAGCGGTGGCGGTTTGAATTGAAACAGCAGAAAAGGAAAGAGAAGCATAGGGGGAGGTAAAAAGTCTTCGTAGTTTTTAGAATGAGGATAATAGCTATGTGTACTAGAGTCTTGCAATATAAATACACAAAGGAGAAATAGTATGGTTATATTTGCTACAACATTTTATGTAACAAAAGAATTAACAAAAGAAAGATTTATTGAATTAGCATTCGAATGGATAAATGGGAGTCCGCATTACGGGTTTGACAATATCAGTTGGAGTGGGGAAGATTTGTATGAAAAAGAATGTGAAAAACAAAAATTTTCTGTGGTTCAATCAAATGACAGAAGGATTTTGGCAATAAGGTTGGAAAATATAGATAATGATAATGTGGTGTGGACAAATGATTTTGTTTATGAAGAACGTGATGTAAATAATATGTTGTTGGTACGCTTAGCTCGTGATGCCGTTGATAAAGAAAGTATTGTACCAAAAAAATATAATCGTCCAAGACTAATGAAGACAATTTTGAAATTGGGATATGGAGCTGAGGACAACAATTTATTGATTTCTGATCAAGAGATTTTGATTACCAAAGATAATGTGGACTTGGCAGAAAGTATCATATGCGGAAGAGCAGAGTATTTACTTCCAGTAGTGTATGTAACAAAACGTTTTGTGGATAATAATACTATTCTCGATACAAAGGAGTTGGCAAAAGATTTAGCGGGAACAGCACATGTTGTTGTCGAAGAAAATACAGAAATAACGTCCGAATTAAAAGAAAGGACAGATGGATTCAATCCTTTTAACGGTGCAGTACATATTTATTATTCGGATAAAGTAGGGACAAGAATTGTTCCAGATGAATTTAGTAAGGCTAATGCATTCAGATTTAAAATAGTTAATTCTGTATGCCGCAGACTTTCTTTAATCAAAATTGAAGATAAATATACTTGGGGAACAATAAGATATCAAAGGTTGCTAGAGAAATACCGACAGGATCAAAAGCAAAATCTGGAATTAGAGAAGGTATGTGAGGAAATTCTTGCAATAAAAGAAAAGGAGCATGCTCAACTGGTTGAAGATTTGGAAATAGAACTCAATGAACTAAGAAATAAGGTTCAAAGTTATGAATATGCTTTTCAAAACAGGAAAAAAGAACAAATAGGAAATATTGTGTTTGATTGTAGTGAGGAGGAATTTTTTGAAGGAGAAATAAAGGATATGGTTCTAAATGTACTACTTAATGAAAAGGAAAAAATGGACACCGACCCCAACCAAAAAGGTTGGAGAAAGTACCATGTTTTGTCAGCCCTCTTACAAGATAATGAAATTATCGGAAAAGGCGAGGAACTTGAAAAAGAATTAAAAAGTATTCTTGGCAGAAATAACAGAATCAATACTAAGGACAGGAGGAGATTAAGTGAGTTGGGGTTTGTAAGTAGAGAAGGTAAACACAACAAATTATACTTTCATAATGATGATAGATATCTTATCACTTTGGGTAAAACGCCTAGCGACTCGCGTTCGGCGCCCAATTCAGCTTCGACAGCAACAAAAACTATTATTTGTACACAAAAATGAAATATTAGAGTTTTTGACGATGAAAATGCGGATTAAAGATTAGAGGAAAAATATTCGGCTCAAGTTATCCGTCGAGGAATTTGGATAATACTATGTTCTGGTGTAACCTTGATTATCCTGTTTGAGGCAAAAATCTTTATCCTCTTTAAGAAGCAAAAACCGAGTCGGAAATCCGGTGGAAAGCCGGGGTGGATATTCTTGTACGGAAGTACCGCTGTTCCGGCAATTAGGAAACCGACATTCCGGATGTCGGAAACCGGTTTAATTCTGCTTAAGTGACTTGCTCTTGAATTTGTGTCATTTGTCCAGCCCTTGCCGCATCAGCGGTGCGGAGCAGGCTTGACTAATGGTAACAAATACAAGTAACATTCTTTGAGCAGAATTAGATTGCTCTCAAGCGGTTTCCTTGTACCGGATTGCTGGTGTAACATCATCCGGAATATTCAGCCGGGGATCCGGTTCGGATTCCGTTCCCCCCATCCGGTCCGGAAAGCCGCATAAATGCGGGGTTTGAAGCAGTTTTCGCTCCAAATTCCGTTACGGAAAGCGGCAAGAGGGATGGGGTGGTATGAGGAGGGGAAGGGAGAGGTATGGAGGATAGAGATTTTTACCCATTGGAGGATAAACAGGGTTGCATCGGGACAGGACAGAACCCCGGAAATGCTAATAAAATGGGCATTTCCGGGGTTGATTTATGTCCTTTGGCTCTAAAATGGCTCTAATTGTTTTCTGTGAAGTTATTTTCGGAATAATAGCGGAAGGCTTTCACGATATATTCGCTGCTTCCTGCACCATGTTTTGTGTCAAATACTTTGCTAAGATAATCATTAGAATAAGTGTCAATCATCATTCGGCAGTAATTTTCCGCACTTCCAACCAGCAGTTTTGAGGTAGTGGTTTGTATGCTGGCTATGATTTCCTCTACAATGCTTTGAACCGGTTCCGAAGCCACATCTTCTCCTTTGTGAGAAGCCAGCTTAAGAAATTTATCTTCTTTCAGCATTTTATAATGGTCTCATAAATTAAGACACTTTTTCGGACAATTTTTAATGAATCTGATATACTAAAATCAATACGAAAGAGAGGATTCATTACTATG
>NZ_JACHFW010000034.1 GCF_014202115.1 Catenibacillus scindens | reverse complement strand
GGAGCGGTAAGAGTATGCAGGAGCTTATGACGTTTCTTGAGGTGTGAGGAGCGTCAGAATACTTTTAGTGTAACTTTTTTGCAAAGTTAGCATATTGCCAAAAGGACACATTGTGGCATAAAGGTTATTCAGTGTGATCATGAAGGACATTTTAGTTTGGATGATGTTGATCAAGCATTGCAGTCAGGTGGCACTATTTTGGCAGTTAGCCATGTAGCCGCTCAAGGTTCCATTGTTAATCCTGTTGTGGAACTTGGAATACTTGCCCAAAAGTATGATGCTATATATATAGTGGATGGATGCCAAGCTGTGGGACAAATTAAAGTTGATGTTCAGCAGATTAACTGTTGTGCATATGTGACTGCAGGACGTAAATGGTTAAGGGGACCAAGAGGTACAGGCATTTTATATGTGCGTAGAAATGCTCCGATTCGCACACCGCAGATAGATTTGGCATCTGCAGATTTAGTATTTGATGAATTGGGTACAGTTGTGGATGTCAAAGTTAGAGATGATGCTAAACAATTCGAATTATGGGAAAAAAGTACTGCATCGCTTTTAGGATTGGCGAATGCAATTCAAGAGTACCTGGATTATGGTATTGATACTGCGGAACAAGAAATATGTGCGAAAGCAAATTATATTAGGAGTTTTGTTGTTTCAAATCAGAACTTGGTTTTGGTTGGAAGTGAAAATTCTAGTACAGGCGTAGTAGGATTTTATATGAAAGACCCAAAGCAGGAAAAAAAGGTAAAGGAATTAATCGAGAAAGAAAACTTCATTATATCGTATGTTTGCGATTGGGATTGTCCTGTTTTCTTTCCCCAAAATGGAGTTCAATATGTTTTCCGTATATCACCACATTACTATACTAGCAATGATAACATACAGGCAATATGCAATTTAATCCAAAGATTGTAGATTGTTTTTGCGCGTTGAGGTATAAAAATGGACGACTATCAGATAATATTAAGTAGAGATTTACTGCAATATTCAGAAAATGATCAGGTATGTGTTACAGGTATTATTTCTGACAAATGGGGAAAAAAAGATAATTTCGGGATTTCTTTAAAAGATTTAACAGGAGTAGTAAACGTAAGCTTTTGGAATAATCAGAAACATTATTCCAAAGATATGTTTACAAAAGGAAAAAGAGTAAGAATATATGCAAGAGTATCATTAGATCGCAAAGGGCAAAAATGCTTGGGTAGTGTTGATAGTGTGGAGTTTCTTGAGGAGATTAATCAGCTTAATAAAGAATTAGATATCCTTGAACAGGAATCATTAGTGATGCTTAGTAAGATATGCAATAAAATTCGAACGCATTTAGTTAAATTGGGCTTTACTGAGGTAAGTACTCGTGTCATATCAAGGTATTTGGGAGAAGAAATATTAGAACCTCTTTTGGCAGAGTATCCTGGATTTGGAACCGCTGCCTATTTGACTCCTTCGCCTTCATCTCAATTATCGGAGTTTTTGGCGGTTACACTATTACCAAAAGTTTTTACTGAAACTATTTCTTTTACCACAAGTTATCGTTTTCCTAATGGTTCAACTGAAACCCCCATTATTATGGCAAAAGCAATTAATTTGTCTAAGGATGAGGAAAAGGACATTATTTTGCGAATTTCTAATAGTATTGTTGATTCTTTATCGGATAAGACATTTCAAATGATTACTATGCAAGGTGAGTGGAGTGATGAACTTCCTGTACAAAAACCTCGCAAAAATGGGGTGTTTATATTTAGCACATATTCTGCCAATATTCCTACTATTGGTCGTAAATGGAATTCGATGGTTCATACTATTATTAGATTTGAGGATGATAAAAGCAATCTGTTGGTTGAGAGTTCCACGGAGATGATAAATGAAACAACGAATGTGACCACATTTACATTCTACCCATCACAATACTTGAACTGGATTGCGAAAGCACCGAAACGTCAATTATTAAATCTTTGGAAAATGTATGATGGAGGAAGCATATATGGCTGATAATTATAGCATAGTTGAACCATTGGGAAATAGATACGGTAACTCTAAACTCGAGCGGTATTGGAAAGGTTTTGAAGGAAAATATGGTTTGAGAACATCTCGTATAATACAGTTCGATCCATATGCTTCTATGTCGAGATGCCCGGTAAAATATATATTAGAAAAATTCGAATTATGTCAAGATACTCCTGACGAAAAATGGATAGAAGATAATTTGAAAATTTTTATTCGAGAAGAAGCGATGAGGGCGGCAGGTGATATGCCGCAGAATTTTCCACCAAAAATAGATGGGGATATTTTTTTACCAGATGAATATCTTGAAAGTTTCTTATATAACAGTGAATGGGAAAATCTTTTAAAGATGGAATTGCCAAAAGATGACTCATATTCTGAAATGGCAAGATGTATTTATGGTTTGTTGTGTAATCCCCAAATTGGTTCTTCACGGAATGCTACTAACAATGATAAAGACACATTTATTAATCGAGTTTTACCGTTGCTTGAACAAAAGAAACGTCTTTTGTTTATTTTGCCGGGATTTCCATTTAAGGATCAAAATCGATTTAGAGTTCCATACGATGCTTCTTGCATAGATTTTAGTGAAATATCATTTTTGATACGCCTACATAATCTTATTCAAGCTTTATACCAAGTTCATCCGTTTGGGGCAGAAGCACTGGTGCTTTCGGATGGACGCTTATATCAAGATATTTTTTATATAGAGTCTAAAGATGTTGAGGATTATCAATGGAGATTGCACGACTTTAGGAATAAATTGAATATTCAAGGTGATGTTTCAATAATTGATTTAAAGGAGCTTATTGAGCGAGCAGATGAAAGTGGAGAGATTAGCAAAATTATTAAATATATAGAGAAAGTAATTAGTGATCGGTTTAAGAACAAAGATTTTTTCCAAGGACTTGTTCAAGGTATGAAGTGGAATATGAACTCCCGGAAATTATTGGAAGGTTATAGTGATATTGATGCATGGAGTATTCTGAGAAATAATCGTAATGACATCAAGAACGATTTGCTGGAGGCTTGGGACTGGTATCAAAAGATTGCTGAGGAGGCAGCAGTAAAGTATGCTGCTACAAATCTTATGTTAAAGTGGACCGATTTGCTGCAAAAATTTTTCCCTGAATCAATTAGATGTACGGTTCATCCAAAAGAAAATCAATTTGCATTAGCAATGAACTATGCGTGGAATGGTGTTGCGTGGTCTGAAAAATGGCCAAAAAATATAAAGGATATTTCTACGGTGCCTTTTTATACTTTAGAAGATCATAAAATTAAATTAGTGCGATTTAGGAGCAATCATTATCCGTGCTTTTTTACTGAAGAATCATATGACCAAATATTGGATTATGCCAAAAATGTTCTTAAGGCTGACGGATGGAACGTTGATAATATTTTTGGAAGAGAATTTAGTATATATGATTTAAACGAATTTGTTGAATTAGGTCGTGGGGATGAGAATTTTGCATGGGAAAGACAGAAAATGTCTGATGAATATTATAAAACTTTATTACAATTCCGTATAAGTCATTATAAAAAATATGGCTTTGGCGTACATGCTATTTTTGCTGAGGGACATTTAATTGGACAAATGGGGCTGCAAGTCCTTGACGAACAAAAAAAGCAGCTAGAATACGTGATTTTTCTTGGAAAAGACTATACACAAAAAGGAATCGGGACAAAACTGCTAAAATATTTATTTGATAGATGCAAAGATGAAGGAATTGAAACTATATATGGTGTTATACGCAGTGATAATGATATCTCAAAACATATTGTAAATAAGTTTGGTGGTAGAATGATTAAAACTATGGCTCATTATCATCAAACTGGTATTTTGTATGAAATTAAGCTGAAATAGGGAGGATAAAATGCCTGTTTGTTATATTACATTATCAGAAAACAGTCCGAAACTAAATGACCAGCAGATGAAACAAGTAAGGAAAATTATTGCGAAAGGATTGGATTCAAATTCAAGAAAACTCGATGAAACACATATTGCAATGCGCCAGCAATATGGAAAAAGAGAATGTATGTTGGGAGATATAGAGATTGATATTTTTTCTCAATTGTATTTAAGACGCCTTTTTTCTCGAGATAAAAGGGCTAATTTTATATCAAAACATATTTCTAGCTATTTAGGTTGCTGCTGTGCAACATGGATTAATATGGGATTTGTCGGATATTCTAGAGTTGCAACTAGTGGGGATACTTTTTATTCTGATTCAGATAATCCTTTCATAAGAGGGATTCAAAAAATGCGAGGCATTTCCACGAAACAAAAGATCTGATTTGTTTATAAAAATTAATATTTGATTGAATTTTCTTATGAAAAATCACGAGTAAAAGAAAAGATGATATGTTTTCTCCTACGACAGTAATGCTAAAACATCGATGGATCAAGTAGGACGAACTGCCCGGCAAATGACGTACTTTCTGTCCTTTCGTGCAATGTGGAGACGGTAGTACTGCTTTCCCACAAAAAACCTGACAGCACAATCAGCGTAAAAGTGGAGTTTGGCGAGGGAGAGGGCAAGGTGCCACTTGATAATATCGCTAAAAGAGCCGAGGCGTACAAGCCGAAAGAGCGAGTTACCTACAAAATGATAAAGGAATACATAGAAGCGAAGTATGGCTTCAAAGTACATACCGCTTATATAGCAGAGGTAAAGAAAAGTTTGGGCTTGCCAATGTATGATGCCCCTAATGCGGTAGAAGAATTGAAACAGCCGAGAAAACATCCGACAGCAGAGAAAGTGGAGGCAATTAAAGATGCTTTAAAGCATTTTGAAGTCATTTAGAACAAGGGCGTATCATTAGAGATAGTGATACGCTTATTTTTTTACCAAGATTGCACATTTGAGCTGCTTTCCATTCCCACATATAATGAAAGTGAAGAAACGGAGGTGGCTCGTATGAGAGAACAGAAATTCCACATTTATCTGGATAGCCACGAAAGGACAATCCTGCTACATAGCCTTGTAGAACTGAAAAATCAGCTCCTTGCGCAAGGCAGATATGCGGACTGCGTTGACGAACTGATTTTTAAGGTTACGGGCGCACCGCTGAAAAAACTCAAAGTACAACATGATTGCGGGAGGGTATGATGGATGACATAGAATTTAAAGAACTGTTCAAGGTAGCTGTGGAAACACTGAGGGAAAAGACGATCACTCCGCTGTTGGAAGCAGACGCAGCCTATCAGGAGGACTCTGAAAATGAGGGGATTGCGGAAACGCACTATCTCCAGTTGGATTTGACAGAGGAACAGCGGAAAGTCTGTAACCGCCTGCTTGAGTGCCGGGACAAGCAAGATATTGAGTATGCTACCCACGCATATACCGCAGGGCTGTATGACGCCTTCCGCATAATGTCGGTACTGTTCCCTGATAAGTGGGACACAGATGACATACGGGAGCTGCTTGCAGCAAAGGTCAACAACTGAATATTGAAGATTTTACATAGCCGATTGGTATCTGCAGATTGCCAGCCCAAACGGACACCTGTGCCATATTCGGCGGACAGCTTGAGACATAATTAGCGGACAGGTGGGGACACATTAACCGGACAAT
>NZ_JACHFW010000033.1 GCF_014202115.1 Catenibacillus scindens | reverse complement strand
ACATAGTAATGAATCCTCTCTTTCGTATTGATTTTAGTATATCAGATTCATTAAAAATTGTCCGAAAAAGTGTCTTAATTTATGAGACCATTATACTTACGGGTGAGACCGGACGATCTGTTTCTCAACTACGAGATCAACTTATCCGAGCTGGTGAATTAAGGTGAAAACGCAGCGTCTTAACATGATTTGCAAAATGAATGGGAAAACCATCTTCTTCATCTTCATTGGAATCTCCTTCATTCCTATTAAAATGAAGGAGATATTTTTCGGATAAAGGAGATTCCTATGAAAAAATTTGATTATGTCACAACTTCAAAAATACTTTTGCCCCCTGAAATTGTTCAAATAATGGGAAGCATTCATGAGCATAAGGGTAAACAGGATCTATTTCTCAAAGCAAATATAAGAACCTTCTGAATAACAACTATTCTTTACAACAAGAAGCAACCTGGACGCTCAAATGCTCTAAGGTTGCTTCTTCTTTTTTAGGTATTATGGCTATAAAATGTTTTCCTATCCCCATGCTTTCTTTTCCCTGACATATCCGTCATGGAGAATATTGGTATAGCACCCCTATACTTTTTTATCCAGCGCCAATCGGTTCGTTCTATCAATGCGATAAATGTCTAGAAAGAAAATGAAATGTAAAATTCCCCTTGAAAAGAAGTTAACTTCACATCAAATTCTGCTAATATTTTTTCCTTCCGATCACATTATTCAAAATAATCAGCAACACTGTAGTGATCAGCACACAGATTAATGCCATCGCCATGGCTACTGAAGCACTTCCTTGCTCAAATTCCCGGACAATAAAGGTTGATACTGTCTGGACGTTGGGCGGTGAGATCAGGCTGGCGCCGACCAGTTCCCTGAATACGATAATAAATATCATCATCCATCCCTGCATTACGCCTCGCATAATCAGAGGCAGAGTGATATGTAAAAAGACATAGGCTCGATTCCCGCCGCATACTTTTCCAGCTTCAATAAGAGAATCCCCTGTCTGCATAATCGCCGAGCTGACATACTGGATTGAATAGGGTAGAAACATAACCACATATACCAGAACCATAAATCCCAGAGTGTTATATAATGGGAGAAGGTCATAAATTTTATTCCAGAACAGCATCATACCAATAACCAGAACAATATTGGGAAGCATCTCTGGAATTAAAGCCTCACCCTCAATGACTTTTTTCCATTTTTTTGCTTTTTTAATGGACACCACGATCAATGTACCGACCATACTGGCAATCGTTGCGGACACAATAGCCAAAAATGTACTGGTCAGCATCGCTTCCCATCCCTTACTGTTTTTCGTAAACAGTTCTACATAATGCTGAAATGTAAAGTTTCCTGCCGCCAATCCGTAACCCCGAAGTTTGATCAGAGAGGTAGCGATCACGGAAAAATAGGGCACTCCTATAGTGACAATAATCACGATAAAAATGTATATGCCTCCCATAATCTCTGTGATCTTTTTACAATTATACAGTCCTTCCCGATTCCCTTTTCCGCCGACCAGATGATAAGTATGCTTTGATGTAGTGTAACTTTGAACAAGCCACATGATCATACAAATAATCACAAGGACACTGGATAAACTGGACGCTTTCCCAAAATCAATAGGCGCGGTAGAGGCATACCGGTGAATATCTGTCGTAAATACATAAAATCCAATCCGATTCCCTAAAGTTGATGGCGTTCCATATTCAGAAAGTGTTTTTACAAAGACCAACAGCATGGCAATGGCATAGTTTCCTGTCAGAAGGGGCAGCATGACTCTTCTCATACGGTAAGCAAAACCGGCACCGCTGACAGCCGCGCTTTCTTCCATATTCATGCCAATATTAAGAATAGCGTTCTTGATCATGGTTGTCATGAAAGGAAATACATGAAAACTCATGGCAAGAACCAGGCCGCCCAAGGAGAAAAAACTTTCTGAAAGACTTCCGGTCCATGGAAACATCTGCTGAAATAGTCCCCGTTTCTGCATGAAAAGTATCCAGCCCATAGAAGAAATATAAGGCGGTGTCATAAAGGGAATCATGAGAACAATATCCAGCCATTTCCACCGCGAAAACCGGGTTCTGGCCAGCAAAAACGCCAGCGGCGTGGATATAATCGTTGATACGATCACCACCAGAAAGCCCAGAATAAGGGAATTGGTAATTGTTGTAAGATTTTCTTTATCTCCGATGGTCTGCAAAGCCCTGGTAAAATCAAGGCGGCCATCTACAATGACCGCCTGACCAAAAACAGCAACAATCGGAAGAATAACCAATGCAAATAATAAGACAAAGATTGTAAAATACACAATCATTTGTTTTTTATCTGTTGCTTTGCTCACTTCCTGTTACCTCACTTTACTGACATAATTCGTTTAATTTTGCCGCAATATCACTGGAATTTTCCATCATTGTATTCCAGTCCAAATTATCGAAGGTTGGAATATCGGATACATTGGTCCGGTTATCACATGTGATGTCACTTCTGCCTGGAAGGAGGTAAGCATCTGCAACCATCTGCTGAGCCTCATCGGACATAAGATAATCAATAAATGCTTTAGCGTTTTCCACATTTTTGCTGGTTTTCATGATCATCGCCGGTCTGGGGTTGATTACAGTTCCCGATTCTGGATAATAGATGGCCAGAGGTTCGCCTTTATCAATATTGGAATAGGCGTTATAATCTACACCCGCTACAAGAATAGCTCTTTCACCTGTGGTTACTGTTTCAAGGGCTGCTTTATTAGCGCCAGCTACCATCAGGCCATTTTCTGCCATACCTTCCCAGGCACTCCAGTCATTATTTGTAGAACACATATAACCGGCAAGGAAATCTTTGCACGAACCAGATTTTTCCGGGTCAGGAATAGCAATCATATCTTTATACTGTGGATCGGCAAGTTCGGACCAGTCTGCATCCAAGTTGTCGATCAGTGTTGTGTTATAGATTACGCCCAAAGCAGATGCGCTTGTACCAAACAGCATATGATCTTCATCAACCCAGCCATCATAAAGTTTATCCGCATTTTCTGCTTCCGGATAACTCATGATCTGTCCGCTCTCTTTCATAGCCAGTCCGTCAGACCATGATGCTAAAACAACAACATCAGCTACTGGATTATCTTTTTCCGCTTCAAGTCTTGCCTGGATTTCTCCCGTGGTTCCTTCAAAAAGTTCAACTTTAACACCAGTTTTAGCTTCAAAGCCTTCAATATAAGCTGTGTTCAGATCCGTTGGGCTTGGCATATATACCGTTACCGTTCCGCTTAATTCTTCAGTTGCAGACGCATCGCTACTCTCAGCAGCTTCTGTCTCCGCCGCACTTTCGCTTTCAGAAACGGTGGAAGCCTGGGCAGATTCTGTTGTTCCGGCAGCAGTTTCCTGTACTGTATTCGATGTACTCTCACTACCGGTAGAGCCACATGCCACAAGTCCAGCGCTCAATGCTGTCAATAATATTCCTGCTAATACTTTCTGTTTCATGACTATTGTCCTCCTGTTATCTTACTTTTAGTCAATTATGTGTCGTCAAAAAGTTACTATTTTATCCTCATTTATATAAACAGATACTCTGGAACCAACATTGTATCTGCATGGGGCTTCAATACCCCACTTCCGCCCGGAAGCATTAAGATAGAGCTGATAGTTTTCACCTAAAAACTGAATTCCTTCCAAAACCGTCTCATATTCTTTATAGCCCTCTTTCTTTTCCAAACTTGCTGTTTCTGGACGAAACATGGCGTTGTCACTGAGCCAGTTGGATTTTCCGATAAACTTTGCGGTAAAACATGTTTTGGGGCGCTGATAAATCTCTTCTGGCTCCCCCTCCTGTTCTATCGTGCCTTTATTTAAAACCACAATACGGTCGCTCATACTCATCGCTTCCATCTGATCGTGGGTAACAAATACTGCCGTTACTGCCAACTCAGAAGTCAGCCGCTTAATCTCTATTCTCATTTCATCTCTGAGAATAGCATCCAGAGCGGATAAAGGCTCATCAAAAAGAATACAGTCCGGCCGTGTCACAATTGCTCTGGCAAAACCAACACGCTGCTGCTGCCCACCGGACAGCTGAGCAGGGTAGCGGTTGCGAAATTCCGCCAGATGAACTGCTTCCAAAGCATCCATAACCCTTTTCTCCAAATTTTTCCGATCTTTTCTTGCCCGAAGCCCAAAAGCTACATTTTCAAAAACTGTCAGATGGGGCCATAGGGCAAAATCTTGAAATACAAAACCAATATTTCGCCTTTCCGGCGGAAGATTGATCTTCTTCTCCTGGGAATATACGCAAATATCATCAAAATAAATTTCACCGGCGGAAGGTGTTTCTAGTCCCGCAATCATTCTAAGGATGGTTGTCTTCCCGCATCCGGAAGGTCCTAGCAATGTTGTAAATTCTTTATCTTTAATCGTCAGATCCAGATTTTTAATGACGTCTGTTTTATCATAAGATTTTGAAATATTCTTCATGCTAATAATCATTTTTAGCCACCTCGAATTTTATTTTATATTAAGAAGATAATTTATATATCTGGTCAAGGTAAAGTTATGGTAAAAAACAGACTAAATTCCCGTCTTTTCAAAAAACGTAAAAAAAGGGACATCAAGTTATGTTTTCTCCATCACTTTACGTCCCTTACACCATAAATTAATGATTAAATTTTTATATATAAACTTCCTATTTGAAAATTCATATACTACCCCCATTTTTATTAAATTTTCACTAAAATTACACTATTACTATTTTCCATTGGCGTAACCTTTCTGCTTTGTCTGCGATTTTCTGACTGTTTTACATTCCATACTTTTCTTCATATTTTTATAGTTTTTGCCAGAGCCATTAATAATGCAGACAATTCGGGGCTTGAAAGAACCTGAGACAGCAGCTCTTTATCAATACCTTCTGGTACATGCAGTAAATTTTCAGAGGCCGTTTCATGGATTTGAGGATCAGGATTGTGATTTTTATAAAAGGCGTTCTCAAATAGTTCTGTATTTTTCCTTCGGTCATCATCTAAAATATGAGAATAAACATCTGTCACCATATTAATCTGTGAATGCCCAGAATCTCCCTGAACTGCTTTGATATCTCCGCCATTTAGCTTTAGCTTGTATGTAACACTTGTATGCCTTAAACTGTGAAAGACTACGGGCGGAAGGTCATAATCTTGTATCAGCTTTTTCAGTGAGGTTTGTATCGCTGAAAAGCCTAATGGAAGACCAAATGTTCCTGCTATCACCAATCCATAATCGAAGTACTCATCCCCTAGAATTTCTTTCTCTTCATCTTGCTTATTACGCCATTCTCCCAGCAACCGGGCTACGGTTTGAGGAAGGAATACTTTCCGGATAAGTCGTGTATTATTCAAACTGTAAACAGGAAATCGGGCGCTAAAAGCAATCAATTCCGTAATCGTTTCCGGATCTTCCTGAAATGACCTGGCAATTTGAAGCACCATTTCTTTTGCCGGGATATTTTTGTCAATACTGTTTCCTCGCATCCACAGCCCTCCCCTGATAACGGTCTATAATCTGTTCTTCTTCGTCTATAGGCAATATACATAGCGGATAGGCGTCCCCTTTGTAAGCAAAATTTCCCTCCAGATATATCCCTTCTGGATCGTCTATAAAATAAAACATCATCACTCCCTGTCTGGGAACAAGAATGGCTCTCTCCTGATCATGGGCAATGATCTGGAGCATTTCATAATCTGATTCATAATCCGACATGTTTTTTAACGGTATCATCTTTTCTCCTTTCCGCATACACAACTTCGGTACACAAAAAAAGCAACCCGTTATAGGTCGCTTTAAAATCAATTTTATCAAATCATGAAAGAACACTGTCGATCGTTTTCCTCCAGTGTTTCCAAAAAACAGTTTTTTTTCTTTCATCCTAATTTTTTACATTTTAATTATAGCACTATCTATATTTCATGCAATCCCATTTATTTCCAAATAGATCCATTTATTCCAACTAAACTTTGTCCTTCTGTTATGAAGTGACTTTTGTCAAGAGGCAAATGAAAGAAATTTTTACCCTTGGCATATGCCACATTTGTTTGTTGTCTGACAGCATCTGAAAAGGGCCGGATTTAACAGTTCTCGGCATATGG
>NZ_JACHFW010000032.1 GCF_014202115.1 Catenibacillus scindens | reverse complement strand
GTGAACTGTCCGGTGTGGCCAGATTTTTCCTTGTGACAGGCTATACCGACATGCGAAAAAGTATTGATGGCTTGATGGCAATCGTTCGGGATATCAGCGGTATGTTCCAGCAGATAGGACATGATATCAGTTGCAGTCCTGCCGAAAGGGTCAGAAAGCACACTGGCAATGCCGACATTGGAAACGGTCATACAGTTTTGGATGCGGTTCTTTTCAGAAGATTTCATGCAGACCAGTTTGAAGCGGTATCTGGCAAGCTCTCTGAGCTGCCGAAAATCCTTTGGAGGAATAAAAGAACATCTGACAAGGTCAAATTTGTAGAGGTCGGCGATCCATTTGGAATCCTTTTTGTCTGTTTTCTTGCCTTTGATGGCTTTGACATATTTGGGATGTGTGAGGCAGACATCGATGTCATTTTCGAGATAATTAAAAATAGGAATCCAATACTTGCCAGTGGATTCCATACAAACATGAAAGCAATTATTCTCGATGAGCCAGTTGTGAAACCTTTGGATATCCGAGTTAATGGTTGAAAAAGATTTTTGTTGGTATTCGGATATTCCATCTTTGTCAGTACTTACGATGGTTGCAACGATAACATTTTTGTGGACGTCAAGACCACAGCAGATGGAGTATTTTAACTTCATCATAAATATCACCACCTTAAAAAAGGAATAGCAACAGTGACTGTCATCCTGCGACTGAATAAACATGGTTTATTACCAATGATAAGAGTCCGGGCTCAAAGTCCCACTTGTTTGTGCTTGAAAGGATGACGGCACATATAAATATGCGGGGTCGAAATAAATTCGCCACTCCTCCCTCCGTGCTCTGTAGTGTATTGCTATTCCCTATAAGAATTATAACTCAAAGAATGGAGGGGCACAACTTTTTTTCAAGACTTGTTTGTGCCTTGAGCGAAGCGAAAGGAATGGTAAAAAATATGAAAAAAATTGGAATATTAACTTTTCATGCATCGCATAATTGTGGCTCTATGCTTCAAGCCTATGCACTTCAAAAAATCTTATGTAATAAATATAAAATTAATAATGAAATAATCAATTACTCAAGTGCATCACAACAACGAATGTATTCAATTTTATATAAACCAAATTCCATAAAAGAACTCTTTAGAAATTTTCTTAATTTATTGTTTTATAAAATTATTAATGATAATGAGTTAGGATATAAAAAATTTTTAACGAAATTTGAATTAAGTAAATCAATATCAACGAGTGATGAACTGCAAGAACAATCAAAAAACTATGATTGTATAATAACAGGTAGTGATCAAGTGTGGAACATAAATGCAATGGATTTTGATGATAGTTATATGTTACCTTTTGATAAAGTTAAAAAAGTCGCATATGCTGTAAGTCTCGGTGCATCTAATCCAAATTGCTCGAAAAAAAGGGAAAAGTACAAAAAATATATTGAAGCGTTTTCTGCTATCTCTGTTAGAGAGGGAAATGCTAGGGAATGGATTTCGCAATTAATTGATCGACAGATTGATTTGTGTGTTGATCCTACACTTTTACTTCGCAAGAATGAATGGCTTAAAATTACCAACCCACCGTTGATCAGTGAACCGTATATTTTTTGGTATGCAATGACTTATAAGTCAGATCAGGCGGAATTGTTGAAATTTCTAAGCAAAAAATATAATATGCCTGTATACGTTATGAATGCAAAAGAATGGTCTAGACGCCTTTTGTTTTTGAGAGGAATTAGATTAGCACCAAGTGGTGGGCCTGAGGATTTTTTATCACTTGTTAACCATGCTTCTATGGTAATTACCTCTTCTTTTCATGGGAGTGTGTTTTCGTATATTTTCAAAAAAAATTTTTGGTACATAAGTCTTAATAAAACAAAAGGGAACGATGATCGTGCCACATTTTTATTAGATCAACTTGGATTAGCAGAACGGTATATTAGTGCAGAAGAAGCTAGAAATGCAGATCTTTCGATCAACCCTGTATTTGATCTAATCCATATTAAACCGTTTGTGGATCACTCATTTGACTTTATTGAAAAGAATATCATTGGTTTGCATGAGGAATGAGATATGAAATTAAATAAAAATGAAATTAAATATATCGCATTTCTTTTGCCGTTTCTTTTATCACAAACGGTATTCGTTATTACAAGCAGTATATTTGCTGATATACTTCTCGCTTTTAAGCTGGTTGTATTCATATATTTTTTGATAAGATATGTACTAAAAAGCCGTGTTTCTGTATTTGACACACTAATTTTCACTTACTTTCTTATTTGGTTTGTGTCTGTATTTCTTAATAGTAGCGATTTTTTGAATTATATAAAGGAAGTAGTAGTTATACTCACACTTGTTCTTATGGTTGAAGATGCAAGGTATTGTAATTTTAAAGCTTATTTGAATGCACTTACATGCGTACTGTTTTTTGAATTCCTTGCTAATCTGGTTTGTGCGATTGTCTTTCCCGGAGGACTTTGGTCAACCACTTCGATTTATGGCTCAGAAGCGACCTATATGTTTTTGGGATTGGGAAATCAAATAACGCCAATGTTACTATTGGCTGTTATGACCTTGCTAATTCAATTTTCAAAACATAATATACGATTTTGCATTATTTATGCCATAATATTGCTGGGAAACCTTATTTTTATGACATCTGCAACGGCAATTGTAGGTGTTACAATTATGACTATAACATATATAGTTAGCAATTTTACAAAATTTAAAGAGTTTGGTAAAGTGGTATTCTTTATTATTGTCTGTATTGGTGTAGGAATTGTCATCTTCCGTGTACAATACTTGTTCTCGTTTATAATAGAGAATATGCTTGGGAAATCGTTAACAATGTCAAACCGGACTGTAATTTGGGATAGGGCACTTTCTTTGATTCAAAATAGCCCTATGATTGGATATGGTAGTGGTACATTGGAAACGGTTATAGGGGATAGAAATGCGCATTGCTTTTTCTTACAAATTGTAATTCAATCTGGCGTTGTAGGATTATTATGTTATATTGGCATTTTTTATGTGACACTCAAGAAATGTTGGAAAAGAATAAATACGGTTTCCGCGAAAATTATTACCTCTTGCATATGTGGATATGTAGTTTGCTGTATGACAGAGGTATATTCACAAAGTTATTTAGTTTTACTTCTTTGTTTTGCTTTTTTAGTAGAAACAATTGAAAAGGAAATCACATCTTCGTGAATATGGTCTTTTGCAATAGATCAAAGGTATTTGAATCTAGTATCTGCTATTTTATGAATTTAAAAGAAGAATGTTTGTGTCGTAATTTAGAAGGGTGCGAATAATTTGTACGCTATAATAGTAAGAAGTCACGACACTGATTAAGTGAATTTATGTAAAAATTTGAGAGAGGAATAATATAATGGAATCCGTAAAAAAAAATCTTGCGTATAACATTGTTTACCAAATACTTGTTGTTATTCTACCATTAATTACTGCACCATATATTTCAAGATGCCTGGGGGCAACCGCAGTCGGTATTTATTCATATACTAATTCTGTCGCCTATTACTTTTTGCTATTTGCAATGCTCGGAATCAGTAATCATGGAAATCGTTGTGTTGCCGCTGTGCGGGATAATAAGAAAAAATTAAGCAAAACATTTACTAGCATTTTCTTGCTGCAATTAACTACTTTCTTAATCGCCATTTTCTTATATATAGTATATTGTGTGTGCATAGTTAGAGATAATAAATTAATAGCTTTTTTGCAATTATTATATGTTGCGTCAGGGCTATTTGACATTAGCTGGCTTTTTTTTGGCTTAGAACAATTTAAAATCACTGTTACCAGAAACATTTTGATAAAATTATTTACCGTAATTTGTATGTTTATCTTTGTCCACAATCCAAACGATTTGTGGAAATATACACTTATTATGTCAGCAGGTACGTTTCTAAGTCAATTATATTTATGGAGATATGTAAAGAAATACATTAGAATTTGCAAGGTAAAATTAGGGGATGTCCTTGAAAATTTCAAACCTGTTTTAATTCTTTTTGTTCCAGTCCTTGCATATAGTATTTATAGAGTTATGGATAAAATTATGCTTGGGAATATGTCCACATACGAACAAGTTGGCTTTTATAATAATGCTGAAAAAATTGTCAACATTCCAATGGGCGTAATTACCGCGCTTGGAACAGTTATGTTACCAAGAATGTCGAATATTATTGCAAGAGGAGAAAGCAGCAAAACTGTGCAATATATTCGGCTCTCTATAAAGTTAGTTACATTGATTTCTTCTGCCATAGCATTTGGCCTGATGGGCGTTAGTAATGTTCTTGCCCCAGTCTTCTTTGGAAAAGATTTCGCCGCTTGTAGTTCAATTATTGCGTTGCTATCGATAACGGTATTCTTTATATCTTGGGCCAATGTCATTAGAACGCAGTATTTGGTTCCTAAACATTATGATAAAATTTATCTTACGTCGACAATAACTGGTGCTGTAGTGAATTTGCTAATTAACTCCTTAATGATTCCGCACTTCGGAGCTAACGGAGCAGCCATTGGGACAATATTTGCGGAGTTTTCTGTTATGTTTATTCAAATGGTCTTAGTTAGAAAGCAATTGCCCATTTTTAAGTATATCTTTACTTATATTCCGGTTCTTATAAGTGGAGTTATAATGATGATTGTTGTAAACTGTATAGGCTTTGCGTTAGAACTAAATATCATAACTCTTGTAATTCAAATTGCAGTTGGTGCGATATTTTTTTCTATTGCAGTTATGGCCTTTTTTATAATTTCTAAAGATGAACTGATAAGGTACAATAAGTTTCGCAAATTGAAAAGTAGTTAAAAAGAGACATGGTTTGCAGCCCTCTGGTAGAATGAAGTCACGACACACCATTCTGAAAGGAGACAGCAAACCATGTCCGAAAAGATTGTACAGCTTAACGAGGAAGTAATCAAGGGTCAAATCAAAGAACTGGTACGAGGCAGCGTAGAGGAAACCCTCAACGAACTGCTGGAGGCCGAGGCGGAGAAGCTGACCCAGGCGGCCCGGTACGAGCGCAATGAGCAGCGTCAGGGCTATCGCAGCGGCCACTACAACCGAAATCTCACCACTACATCCGGGGACGTTACCCTGAAGGTGCCCAAGCTCAAGGGGATCTCCTTTGAAACCGCCATCATTGAGCGGTATCGCCGCCGGGAGAGCAGCGTGGAAGAAGCCCTCATTGAGATGTACCTGGCAGGCGTGGTCCTATGTCAAGATTTAGCACAAATTAAAATGAGAAATTTTTCCTCATCTTAACTTACTAAGAGCAGTTCGTTTGTCTGTGTCTGCTCATATAGTTTTTCAAAGTCATTTGGCGACATGTAATCGCAATGACTATGAATTCGTTTGGTATTATAAAAGGCTTCAATATACTCAAATATCAGACGATATGCCTGCCGATAATTACCTATTTTAAACCGATTCAGCCATTCCCGTTTGATAAGTGAATATTCCGGATGATGTTACACCAGCAATCCGGTACAAGGAAACCGCTTGAGAGCAATCTAATTCTGCTCAAAGAATGTTACTTGTATTTGTTACCATTAGTCAAGCCTGCTCCGCACCGCTGATGCGGCAAGGGCTGGACAAATGACACAAATTCAAGAGCAAGTCACTTAAGCAGAATTAAACCGGTTTCCGACATCCGGAATGTCGGTTTCCTAATTGCCGGAACAGCGGTACTTCCGTACAAGAATATCCAATAAGCGCATGAAACGATTCGATACATGCATTGTCCCATGGAAAGGCCTTTTTTGAGTAGCTGCGTTGCATTTTGGCAGTAACTTCTCGGTATGCCTGGGATACGTATTGACTTCCTCTGTCACTGTGAATAATTAGTGGCAGTTCTGTGTTACGTCTGGCTTTCGCTTTCTTGATGGTATCAATCACACAGGATACCTCTAAAGTCTGACTGAGTGTCCAGGCAATAATCTTACGAGAATACAGATCCATAATGCTTGTAAGATAAACAAAGCCATCCGTTGTCCAGATATATGTGATATCGCTGCACCACACCGCATTTGGGCGGTCAGGAGTAAACTGTTCATCCAGGATATTTTGAAGTTCATTGCTGAAATCGGAATCTATGGTAGTGATCGTCCATGGCTTCACCCACTGGGCCTTGATCCCCATTTCCTTCATATATTTTCCGACGGTACGTTCTGAGATGGTCTCTCCCTTCTGCCGCAGCTTTCTGGTGATTTTGGGAGCTCCGTAGTTTTGCTTTGATTCATCATAAATATCCTGTATTTGGGCTTTGATGTATTCCTTGCGTTTTTCTGTATCAGAAGGAGTACGGTTCAGCCATGAACGGTATCCAGACCGTGAAACGCCTAAATATTTCAGCATTCCGGAGACGGAAACCCGGCGATTCTGTTTTCTGGCAGCTTCCGTCTTTTCAGCGACTTCGAGATAAATGGCTTCTGTTATTTTCCCAGAATGCTGATAGCTTTTTTTAGCACATCAAGTGCGTCCTGGGCATTACGAAGCTCACGTTTCAAATGTGCAATCTCTTTCTGTTCATCAGAAGCGTAATTACCGGAGCCACGGACAGGGATATCTCCAGACTCCCGGAAATCCTTCAGCCACTTCGTCAGAGTGCTGTAACCTACACCAAGATTCTGGGCACAGCCACGAACGCCAAGCTCCTTGTGATCGAGATAGTACTGGACAGCATCCAGCTTAAACTGTTTGTCATGTTGCTTTGCCATAATGAGATCCTCCTTCAATACGATACATCTATTGTATCACTGATTGTCTATTTGGAATTTTCTCATTTTGACTTGTACTATTTATATTCTAGCACCACACATATAAATATGCGGGGTCGAAATAAATTCGCCACTCCTCCCTCCGTGCTCTGTAGTGTATTGCTATTCCCTATAAGAATTATAACTCAAAGAATGGAGGGGCACAACTTTTTTTCAAGACTTGTTTGTGCCTTGAGCGAAGCGAAAGGAATGGTAAAAAATATGAGACAAAACCTTCCCTGATCGGCTGCAAAGTGGAGATTTCCTACGACCCGATGTCTCCGGAAGTGGTCAGGGTATCCTATCCGGGGATCACGCCTTTTGAGGCAGAACCGGTAAAGATCGGGGAATTCTGCTCCAAAACTCCGGCGCTGCCGGTCTCCATGCAGGAACAGGAAACGGAAGCTTCCCGGTTCCTTTCTGCGTTGGAGAAGAAACATGCACAGAGCAGACAGCAGGTAGCTGACGCGATCTCCTTCGGCCAGTACAGGAAGGATGGTGGCAGCGATGTATGAAACATTTTTCCAGATGGATCACACTCCCTTTTCAAGGGCCACACCGGTTGCCGACCTTTATGAGTCGCCTGCCATGTCGGATACCCTGGGGAGACTCGCCTATGC
>NZ_JACHFW010000031.1 GCF_014202115.1 Catenibacillus scindens | reverse complement strand
AGGTTTGGCAAGCAAAAATCGCGTAAAATAAGGCTTTGCGTGACTTTTTATATTCAAAACAGAACTTTAGTGTAACTCGCATGCAAAGTTAGCACAATATCATAAATAGTAAGGAGATTTGTCCCGTATTCGCTTGATAAAGTGACAATTACATCTGATTCCTTAATATCCAGGCCATATATAATCAAATTCCAGCCACGGCTTGCACTATCAATAAAAGCGATTTCATCTTTTGACCCTGCATTTAGCAATTTTGCAGCAAGCGAATAAAAATTATTCACTGCATCAGACTTCATCGCTGCAGCTTTATATGCACCGACATTCATTTCAAGCTTCATATGATTGGTCAGAGTCTCATATGTTCCTTTGCTCATAAGCCCGGCACCAGCGTTATTAAAATACATATAATCCATCACTATACCTCCAATACATCAATAGCTTTAGCAACTGCTAATCCTAATTCTCGTAGTTCCCAAATGGTCGGTTCAGTTCCATCATCAATAATCATGCCCCTAAGTTCCAAATCTCGAACAGCATTTCTTAATTCCATTTCTGGCACATTTACCATCATTGAAATATCTGCCGCAGATAGTTTACCCTCCTGGTTATATATACATCTTAGTATTTGAACTTGTACTTTATTTAACCCTTTAATAGAACTATTTAAGACTATTAACCGATTTCGTTCATTTTCATCGTTAGTTTTTATAGCCGATGCCATAATTTCTGTAAACAATTTGTCCAACTCTGGATCAGTAGAAACCAACTGCTGAATCATAGAAATCATAGAATCAGCCCATTCTGGATTATCTAATAACTCATGAAAGATATCCCCGTCGCTTCTTCCTGATTCAATAAATGCGTCTTCTACAACTTTGGTGATTCTCGTTCTACGTCTTTCATTCCACGAACAAACCAACTGATAGGCAAGTTTTCCCGTAGGTGTCATGGCACCTCCAACAGCAGCTCCTATCGGACCTCCAATTGCAAAACCAACAAGAGAACTCGCAGCAGATAAAGCAATGTCGGTTGCGTGTTCAGGAATTTTACTTTTATCATCCATACAAATTGCCCCTTTCTTTATATTCCATTACTTATCCCAACCTTTTCATCTTCAGATAATATAAATGCCTGTTCATAACCTACCCGCAAAACCTTAGCAATCTTTATCATTTCCTCAGAAGAAACAGTCCCACGCTGCAGCTTCTTATTAAAATTCTGCGGAGTCTGCCCAATCCGTCTGCAAAGTTCCGCGAGGCTAATATCCATTCTGTCACACAATTCTCTGATCATATCCGATGTTGTCATTTTCCACCTCCATCAGCATAGTACAATTATAAACCCTATGGTTGATAAGCACAAGCTACCTTCTTTAAAATTAACAGTCTATTAAAAAGGCACCTTGCATCTATTTTAAAAGCCACAAGGCACTCCATTCATTCTGTTGTTCTTTACCTCTCCACATCCACCTTCGTACCAGATTTGAACTCCTTCTCAAATCACTTATCATAATCCATGATTTTCTTAAGCAGCCACCGCACTAGAAATAAAAAATAAGCGTATCACTATTTCTAATGATACGCTTATGGTTTTAGATAACCTCAAAATGCTTCAATGCATCTTTGATAGCTTCCACTTTCTCCGCTGTCGGATGTTTCCTCGGATGTTTCAATTCTTCCACTGCATTAGGAGCGTCGTACATCGGCAAGCCTAAATTCCTTTTTACCTCGGCGATATATGCGGTATGTACCTTGAAGCCGTATTTCGCTTCTATGTACTCCTTAATCATTTTGTATGTAACTCGCTCTTTCGGCTTGTACGCCTCAGCTCTTTTAGCGATATTATCCAGCGGTACTTTGCCCTCACCTTCGCCAAACTCAACTTTTACGTTGATATGTCCATCCGGTTTTTTGTGGGAAAGCAGTACTACCGTCTCCACATGCATACCAAATCAAAACATATCCCCACAAAATCACGGAAATATGAGAATATTTCTGCAGTACGAATACTGTTCGTGCAACCCTTTTCCCACAAAATATGAGTTCCATCAATTTTGCACCGCCTTGATGCAAAATCTTATCTCTTACATAGATAAAAATTTGTACTTACTCAAGTTCAATGTCCTCACTCACTTTTTTATTAATATCAACTCTTGTTTGAACATCTATCTTATTAACCAACCATCCATTTAAAGTGCAATTCCTGATAAACTCATCAATTCTATTAACACCGTTAATTTCTTTTAACGTAACAACAACACCAAAACGAATACCCATTCCATCCTTAGGGTCCAGCCTGTTATTTGTTTTTATTTCCATTCCCCAATTTTTATTGTCATACATTTTTTTAGGTTTCATCCTATTTTTTGGCGTTTCCGCAACATATTTTACATTATCCCATTTTCTAAACCTCTCTCTTGCTTCGCCCTCTAAAAGGAAAAATTGCTCATTTTCCAGTACAACATCTTGATTCTGCTTATCCCCCTTAATATCTTCTATTTTTCCCTTATTATTAATTCTGCCAAAATGTAAATTAAGTTCTGTATTTGTATAATCAACTCCTTGTGTTCTATCACACATAGGGAAATAACACATCGTTGCTCTTGCAATATACGGATATTTACCATCCTTAATCGGAACCGGGAAATGATAATTATAAGTATTCCACTTTTCACTTATATCATATACTAAAAATTTTATCTCATCTTCCTTTGTATGCACAATATCATCCATTTTTATAGGAACTATACCATGACCATATAACGCAACTTCTTCTGGTGTAGGCTTTTCGTTCCAATCTCTTGCAGCATCAATAAGCATTGCTTTTGCAACTTCCTTATTTAATCCTAAAATATCAATTAAATAAGATAACTTTCGAGCAATCCACGGAGCCGCAAATGAAGTACCGGCAACATTAGCTTCGCCTAGCGGTTCACAAACCCTAATATACTGTTCTTCACTGCCCCCATAATAACTAACATCTGGTTTAGCAAAAAATGATAATGCCAGTCCTCTTCGTGCATATTTAGTTGATAAACCATTTTTAGTTACCGCATTCACTACCATGCTGTTTATGGAATCAGCAGGAGAACCTATTTTTACAATATCTGTACTTGGTTTATTTGTTCCAGCTATAACAAAAATAACATCGTTTTCATATTGAATTTTATCTAGTACCGCTGCCTCGGCAGAAATAAAATTATCATTAATTTCTTGATTACTTCCAAGCGAAATATTCCAAACTTTTATATCCTTATTATTTGCAATAATCTCTTTTATCTGTTTCGTAATCGTAAAAGAAGAAAATTTTGAACCTATTGCAACACCAAAATGTCGTACTCTAAATCTACCACATCCGTCGTCAAGCCAAGGATTTAGCCTTGGTCCATCCACGATAATAGAATCCACCGCTGTACCATGCCGATAATCCTCCGCCGTTTTAGGAAGATTATTATCAACCATCTCATGATATTCCACCCATTCGCCAAAATAAACACGTTTGTCAAATAAAGTATCTATCACACCGATAGTTGGCTCAATAGTGGGAGTCGGCATATATAAAGTGCCTTGTTGATATTCTTCTATAAAATCTTCTGGCGATAATTCTAATATATCTTCTGTTGCCATGGCAACTAGGTATGGGGCCTTTTCAAATAAAATCTCTAATTGATTTTCATCTAAAAACACTGTTTGATTATCCAATATTCTACTATTCAAAATATCAATTCCCAAATTTTTGAACAGTATTTTAGTATCTGTATGTGTGTTATACAATGTTATAATACTTTGCTTTAGTTGGCGTGTCGCCATTTCCACCTCAAAATCTTCAATATATGAAACGTCCGCAATTACTTGTCTAAAAGTAGATTTCGTTATAGAAAAATGACGAAATGGTATTCTATTTATTGTGTTTTTATCATCAAAAGCAACTTTGTCTATTCCATTTGGAAATTTAGCTTCAATTACATCGTTTGCTTTTAAAAGTAATTCCATACTATGATCTAAGTCTTCAGCATCAAGAAAGTACGTAATAATATGCTTCGTTTTTTCTTTATTGAATTTTGCCCCTACAATAGCATAATTCGAATCTTTTCCTTTAAACAATCCGGAAATCCGATTACTTTTAGCAACAATCTTATTATAATAAACGCTTATTAATATTCCCTCAAAGGGTTTCTTTTCCTGCATCCAAAATTTTTTAATTTGACCTAGCCTATCTTCTAACTTAAGTAGTTGTTCGCTTGTTACTACCTTTTTACTATTCATAGATGCTCCGCCGCCATTACCAGTTTTTGAAGCCTGAACAAACCTTTTTCCCCTTAATTCCAGTACATTATTCATCAATTTCTTCCTCCTTACTTAACTTTCTGGATACAGAACTTTTAGATTCTCCTTTAAGTTTTTCTATTTCTCTAACAGTAAAACCTTGCTCATGCAACTGTTCCACATTAGTTTCTTCTATATTGCCTATTAAAGAATTATATAGTCTTCTCAAATAATCATACTCCACTTTTGCATCACTAAATGCTAAAGAAGTTTTTATTATATTTTTTAATTCTCCCGGATAAGGAAGCTCTGACGCTGTCTTCAATATTTTTTTAAATAATCTGGTATCCCGCGAAATACCTTTAAAATTTTTAACGAAAGAGGTAAAGTAGTGCTCAGCAACATCCATTAAATCTTCTTTACTATATCTATCAAAGTTAATCACTGCATCAAAACGTCTAATTAGGGCTTTATCGAAGTTGGCGTATAAATTTGTAGTTGCAATAATCACTATTTCTTTATTTAAATCTGTCAATCTGTCAAGTTCTCTTAAAATAGTGGAAGTAACACGTCCCATTTCACGTACATCATTTCTATTAACCCTGTCTAAAGCAATTACATCTATTTCATCAAACAAAATAACGACTTTATTAGCGCATGGAATCCTATTTATTTCTGTAAAAACGCTGGCAATATTTTTATTGGTTTGACCTAGCTTACTATCAATCAAATGTTCAAAATCAACAAGATATAAAGTTCTGTCAAGTAGTCTTGCTACTTGTTTTGCTGCTTCTGTTTTTCCACTTCCAGGTAATCCCTCAAACAAAAATTTATTTATACCAACATTATGATTTACAGCATTAATCACTCCTTTTATGTCATTAGAAATCTCTATAGGTAAATTTAGAGGCTGCAATTCTCTAATATCTATTTGTTTTAAAAATTCACTTTCAAAATCGCTTGCTTGCGGAACATACAAGTTAGATTCTGCTATTAATCCCATTATATATTCTGCTAACTGATAATCACCATTAGCATCAAAATATTTAGCTATATTTACTGCTTCATTTCTAAATGCATTCTCATTTCTTTCAACATGATATTTTATCAAATTTAATATATTTTGTTTTTTCATAAGAGAACACCTCCATCATTTTATACATCATATCATATTTCGGGACAAAAATATATAGTTTTGGGACAAAAATACAAAAAAATTACCCAGCTATAATAACTAGGTAACTTCTTAACTCAAATCATTTTAAAATGCTTCAACGCATCCTTTATCGCTTCCACTTTCTCTGCTGTCGGACGCTTCCTCGACTGTTTCAATTCTTCTACCGCATTAGGGGCATCATACATTGGCAAGCCCAAACTTCTCTTTACCTCTGCTATATAAGCAGTATGTACCTTAAAGCCATATTTCGCTTCTATGTATTCCTTTATCATTTTATAGGTAACTCTCTCTTTCGGCTTGTACGCCTCGGCTCTTTTAGCGATATTATCAAGCAGCACTTTGCTCTCTCCCTCGCCAAACTCGACTTTTACGCTGATTGTGCTGTCGGGTTTTTTGTAGGAAAGCAGTACAACTGTCTCTACATGCACACTCCCCGGAAACATATCCACGCATTTGACCCGTTCTACCCTATACCCTCTAGCGATCAGCACCTCCAAATCTCTGGCCAGGCTGGTGGGCTTACATGAAATATAAACCATGCGATCGACACCATAGTCGATGATCTTCTCCAGGGCTTTGGGATGGATACCGTCCCGCGGCGGATCCAAAACGATAAAATCCGGTTTTTCTTTAATCATATCCAGGACTTTAAGGACATCCCCGGCAATAAACTGGCAGTTATCCAGGTGATTTAAGGCAGCATTTTCTCTGGCTGCGATTACAGCCTCCTCAACGATCTCCACACCGATGACCCGGCGGGCCACGGGCGCCAGGATCTGGGCAATAGTACCCGTACCGCTGTACAGGTCAAAAATGGTCATATCTTTTGTATCTCCGATATAACTTCGGGCCAGGCTGTAAAGAACTTCCGCCCCCAGAGAGTTGGTCTGAAAAAAAGAAAATGGGGTAATCTTAAACTTTAAGCCCAAAATCTCCTCATAGAAATAGTCATTGCCGAAAAGGATGCGGGTTTCGTCGCTGGCGACCACGTCGGCCAGACTGTCGTTGATAATATGTAAAATACCTGTGATCCGCCCTTCTAAAGGCAGCTTTTTAAGTTTATCTGCCAGGCCGGAAAGATCCGGCTGTACCTGACTTGTGGTCACAAGGTTGACCAGTATCTCACCGGTGACCTGGGCCCGGCGCACAAGAAGATGGCGCAGATAGCCCTCATGCTGCATTTTCCTGTAAAAAGGCTGAGGGTAGAGAGTAAAATAGTCCAGCACACATTTGAGGATCTTTGTGAAATCACTGTGGACAATTTTACAGTCATCGGTGGTCAGGATGTCGTAAGTGCTGGCTTTTTTATGAAGGCCAAGGGCCAGAGGGCCGTCTTTGTATGAATCGCCGAAAGAAAATTCCATCTTATTGCGATAACCCCATTGCAGGGGACTTGGACAAATGCCTTCAAAAATGTACTCAGCGCCGCCCTGACTGTCTACTTGTCCGCTTTTTTTCAGCGCCCCGTCTAAAAGTTCCTTAACCTGGGACGCTTTCATGGAAAGCTGGTCACCATAGTCCATCGTCTGATACATACATCCGCCACAGGCAGGGAAGTTTTTGCAGACCGGTGGGCAGACTTCCATCGGGGAGTTTTCCAAGACTTCCAAAAGTATGCCTTCGCAGCGATCTTTCCGCTTTTTATGGATGCGGAAACGGATTTTTTGTCCTGGGATCGCATTTTTAACAATCACCCGGATACCGTCCACGCATACCAGCCCCTTATTTGGAAAATCAATCTTTTCTACAATACCTTCATAAATTTCGCCTTTTTTCATATTCATCTCCATTTTCTATTTAAACTTGTATTCCGCTATTGACCCAGCCGTTCATGTACACAGAACGATGGTCCTTCGTCGCCGCGCCGCCTCATTTTTACTCTTTGGCGTTTTCCATTGCGCAGCAGCAACACAGCTTTAAAAAGGCAGATGCCTCTGGCACCTGCCTTATGTTTTTACCTTTGTCTTTTACTCTTCGTCCTCAGTATCCTGTGTATGTTCTTCCGAACTCACTTCATCTTCAAAATCATCGTCGAAATCATCATCAAAATCATCTTCAAAGTCGTCTTCAAAGTCGTCATAATCATCTGCTGTCAAATACTTATATACAGCATAAACGATCCCTGCGATCACTACAAGTCCGGCAATAACACCAATAACAATAATGGCTGTTCTCTTTTTTTCTTCACGCTCATTATCGGCATCTTTTTTCTGAAGGAAATCTGAAATCTTTGCGAGACTTATAACATCTTCCAGTTTATTCATCATACAACACCCTTTCCGAAATATTGTTAGGTTTAGTATACCACCAACATGTCAAAATTACAACAAATAGTTACATGTTCAGATCTTTTTAAGCCTCGCGAACCCGGCTTTCATCTTCTTGACG
>NZ_JACHFW010000030.1 GCF_014202115.1 Catenibacillus scindens | reverse complement strand
TCGCCAATAATCCCTACGTTTTCGGCATCTTTATCCATATACCGAAAAATGACGCTATAACCGGTAGGTGACAGGTAATCTCTCACAATTTCCGGGCTTTTATACGCTGTATTCATATATTTCCACTCCTTTTAACACATCTATCTGTCGTTTGCCAAAATACTCTCTCAGACAGTTTCATTGTATCACTAAAAAAGGAAGGAGAGGCTTTCACAATACTATCCTTTCCTTCCAAAAAATGACAGTCTATATTGTAACGGGCCGCCGATTCATAAATAATGATTTGAGCCTCTTACCCCAAATTAACGGCTTAACACGATCATACGCATTTCATGGGCCTGCAGAGTTTCTGTCAAGTTCAACGTGCCTTCCTTGCACTGAATTTTTTCGCCTTCGATCCTTGGCGTGCATATCCGGCGCATATACTCCACATCCTCCCGGACCGAAGTATCCTTATCCTGTCCCAGTTGTTCCCAGATTCCCAGAACACTGCCGTATTCGGGATAAACCCGGTAGCGGTGAAGCCGCCATGTTCCTGGCGGCAGATTGCTCAGAGAAAAATGAAACGTTGTTTCCCGGCTATCTACATAAATATCCTTGAGATCGCTTATTTTATAGCAATCCAATAAATTATTGCACATATCCACACGCATGAAACCATCCAATACAATCCGATATGTGAATGGTAGAAAACGCTTTCTCGATAGCTTCAGGTAATAGGGTTGCGGCACGTACTTTTTGTTTTCTCATATTCGCTTTGATTTTTGACCACATATTTTCAATCGGATTATAGTCCGGGCTATATGGCGGAAGATATAAATATTGTATATGCCTCTCATCTAAAAGATTCTTAACCACCTTTGCATGGTGGGAACGCATATTGTCCATCACAATGATGTCATCAGGGCCTAATGTTGGAAGCAAATCCGATTTCAGATAGCTTTCAAAGCGTTCGGCTGTGGTGCCTCCCTGATATGTGGTGTAAATACAGGAACCATCCAGGCGTATAGAGGACAGGATCGTTGTCGTGGCCGGAGTGTTTAGCGGCGTACTGTCAACCGCCCGCTGATTCTTTTTTGCCCGTGCATAACGTCTGGTCATGTCCGTATTGATCCCGCTTTCATCGAGAAACACAAGGTGGTTTGCGCCGTTCTCCGGAATACGTTGCCCCCCAGTTTTTTCGCTTCAATTGAATGTCGGGGACGCTCCTGTTCCGAAGCATGAAGGGATTTCTTCTTATAGACATATCCCAGTTTTAAAACAGCTTGCCGGACAGTTTCATCACTGACCTTCAGATGGAGGGTATCCATGATTTCATTGATTGTAATATCTGGCTGTTGTTGGATTAAGTTGTCAATATGAACAATGTCGTCATTGGAAAGGGCGGGTTTGCGGCCACGAAGAGAGGTACGGGTTTCCACAGAACCGGTCATTTCCATCTGCTTGCGTAAACGGTAAATAGTACTTGTGTTTACCGAAAAGCATTCGGCTATTTCCTTAACAGGGATATGATGATTAAGGGCTTGGATAATTAAATGTCTTTCTTCATTGTGTAACATAAATATCACCTCTACCTTAATCATAGTACCTTTGTCAAATTTATGCGCTATTTATCTGGATTGCTATAAATTCGCTTTCCCGCCGGAGATAAAAAACCTGCCCGATAGCTTTGTAATTAAAGCACAGAATTTTATAGACACCCCTTCGGTCGGTGGTAATCATATATCCGTCGCCTACATCCACCACATCATTTTCCATCCAGGACATAAACATCAGCGCATAATAGCAGGGTTTTGCAATACCCTCTTTGGTCAGCAGGCCGGCAGCCCCGATAAGCATCTGATCCAGATCATAATAATCCGCTCCGCTGTCACTGAGCAGATTGTAAACACACATCCGGGCACATTCCAGATTTTCTGTCAAATTTTTCAGCATCAGCGCGCCTTTGCCACAGCCATCATTGTAAAAAGAGCGCTGAGACAGGCTCATATTCCATTCCATAATATAAAGGGGTATGTCTGCAAGTCCGTACTTGTCTATAAAATTCTCATATTGTTTCCTTTCTCTGGCAATAAATTCTGTGTGAGGACAGATCACCGAACCAAGAACGTCACTTTCATCAATATATCCGTAAGGAAACCAGTAGGCCGACAGGAAATCCGGCGGAATGGGAAGTTTACGGCAGTTTTCCATGAAACGGAGAATCGGATGGTGCATATTTCCGATGACAAACCCCGGACCTCCCACCCGGATATTTTTTCCAAAAGATTTTACAATCTTTGCCGTGGTTTCAAACACTTCCGTATAATCATAATCTTCCATTCGTACGACGATAGTATTCTGATAGGCTTCTCCTGGATCAAACCAGACATCAAAAATCCACTGATCCACCCACTCTTCGCCATACCTCCGTACCACATGGCCCAAAAACATTTCCAGTACCTTTTTATACTCATCCAGAGTTTCATAAACTTTTTTCCGAGACTCCATATAAATTACCCGGTCATAATCCCGAAGAGTGTGCCTTGGCCTGTCCCCCAGATCAATGATCGGTATAATCTTTGCATCATAAAGAAAGTCCAGAACAGTATCCACATCATCAAATTTCAGAGCCGAAAAAGAATGATTTTCCCGAAGTTTCATATCCCATCCCAGAAGATTGCAGATGCGCCCGTATTTAAAAGATATATTCCGATGAACAAACCGGATATGCTTCTGAGTCCTGGCAGTAAGAATGGTATCGGCATTTCCCAGATTGACTGCCGCCGTCCATATTTTTCTATAGCAGTGGTACTGATCCATGGCCGTGTGGATATACTTTTCCTCTTTTTCCATATCCATGTCCGCTGTTTTATTTTCCAGATAGGCGGCTACAACTTCCCGGTATCCCTCCGGCTTCGGATGATCTTCCCGCTCTGGCTGTACACCCGCATTTTCGCGAAACCGGGTCGGCGTCGTATTATACACCGATTTAAAAACACGGTTAAAAAATGATGCGCTTGAAAAGCCATTATCCACGGCAATCCGGGTGATCGGTTTATCTGAATACAGAAGATCCTCAATAGCATGATGAAGACGGATATTATTCATATACTGAACAAAATTCATGCCCGCAATCTTTTTAAAATATTTGGAAAAAGCTGTTTCAGACATATACATTTTATCAGCCATTTCCTTTAGCGTAATTGGACGGTAATAATTGGCATTCATGTACTGAAGCATTTCTTCTTTTTCAAAATTACTTTTCCGGGTCCATTGATCCGACATCCCAGTTACAAGAAAGTGTTCTGCCAGACAGCCCACCAGCTTATAATACAGGCTTTTTTTCATATAATTTCCCGCCTCGGATACCTCATAAGACTCCAGGATTTCATCCAGGATGCCCGACAAGATCTTGTATTCTCCCGAATCCGTCACTGCAGAATTGCACCAGAACAGCGCAAAATCTCTTGAAAGATCTTCCAGTAGTTCACCATAATCCAAAAGGACACTGCACAGCCACAGACTGTCCTCTGACATTTCCCGATCCTCAAGGAGCCGATGACGGTTATTGGAATTAACGATAATCATCCCGTTTTTTTCAAGAACATAAGTTTTGTCATTAATCTCAACCCGGACTCTTCCTTCCAGGATATAGATTAATTCAATATCTGTATGTATATGTTCATGGGATTGTTCCGAATTAAAAAATTGAAGTTCCAGCATACTATCCTCCCGGCTTTTTATTCAGTATAACACCGGGCAGGAAAAAATCCATGGTTAGAGGATCACTTCATTTTTTGTTCTAGCCTGAATTTCATCCTTCAGTCTCTGGGTCAGTTGAACATAATAAGCACTGTATCAGGCCACACGAACCATCAAATCTTCATGATTCTCCGGATGGACTCTGGCATCCAGCAATTCCTTTTCATCCACAATATTAAACTGAATGTGCTTTACGCCGCCGATGACAATATTGTGCCATTTGGCCTCCCCGTTAGTCTGACCACGATTGTCTTTACTTTGAACCGTTCCCAGATGGAAATCTTTAATACGGATAAGTTCAAAAAGTTCAAGAACATCTTCATCGGTAACGATTCCCGCTTCAATATCTTTTTTCAAAAAGTACCAGATCCTCCGGTTCCAGCGTCTGCCTTACCACATCCGGTCCGTCACGGCCTTTTGCGGACAGGCCCGTCATGAAGGCTGAAACTTTGTATATTAAAAATCACTTCATCCATGTCTTACCCCTCCTGTTTTCAGACAAAAGAGCGCAGACAAGACCTGATGGCCTGTCCGCGCTCTGGACCGTTCTCACACTTTCGTGTTCACTATATTGACTTGTAAAGGCTTTGCCGCTGACCTTCCGTCAGCTTTCTTTCCGCCTTTCATGGTTTTATTATATATCATTGCCCCAGGGCGGCATAGATATTTTATTGTGCTTCCAGCCACGCATTAAGCTGATTCTGATACTCGGCAACAATCTTATCCGCGCCTACAGAGGCCAGACGTTCCTGGAAATCCTGATAAACATCCTCGCTGGCCATACCGGTCTCAATCTGAGGACGGAACTCGGCAAGGACATTGTTGATTCCGGAAAGCTCATTGGTTACTGCGCTTAAATCTGCGGAGAATCCAAGATAAGCAGATACCGGAGCCGACTCTGTAAGTTCTTTGGCAATCTCTCTGCGGTCAGCCTCGGCGCCTTCCCACGGGGTTACAAGGAACTGATTGCCCACCAGATAATCTGCCATATGGAATGCCGGATTTTCATTGCCCTCGATAAAATGAGCAATACCATCGGTCACTTCATAATCCACACCTTCAATACCCCATGCCATCAAATTGTTAATGCGGGCATCGGTGTACATCATATTCAGGAAAGCAATGGCTGCTTCAGGCTCTTTAGCCGCGGAAGGAACACCCCAGGTAAACCTTGTACATGATCCTGTGCTGATGGGATAGGATAAGATAGGTACACAGGTTACAGGCATACCGCACTGCTGTGTCTGGGCATCTTCAAAGCCATATTCCCCGCCCATAATAACGGAAAATGTCACATTGCTCTTGATCAGCTCGCTTCCAGTGGATGATTCTGTCGCCGAGTCTTTATAAACATACCCTTTATCATACCAGTCCTTTACCTGTTCATACATTGCCCGATATTCATCGGAGCTATACGTCAGTTTTACTGTAGGATCAGATCCATCCGGATTTACACCCACCAGGTACATCGTATCGCCCAGGAAATCCAGGGATGTCATATCCGCAAATTTATCCCCGCCAATGCAGGCGCCTCCGGCAGTGAATATAAGCAGGCCGGGCCCGGAAGATGCTACCGGTGACAGATAGGACCATTTTTCACTGTTGGCAACAGCATCCATAATCTCCTCATATTCTGTCATGGAAGTCATATTCTGAGCTTTCTCCAGAAGTCCCAAATCTTCCAGTACATCGGTACGCATAACAATGTACTCAGATGATGATAAATCTCTGTAGGCAGGCACCGCGTAAATACCGCCGTCTACAGTAGTTGCCGCCATAAGATCCCCTACAGTATCCAGTATATCCTGTCCGTAAATCTCCAGAAGATCACTGATATCCTGAAGCTGTCCCTGGGAACGCATCGTGGTGAAACTTGCAGGGCCTCCGGGCATAGTCAGGATCAGATCCAACGGCTCGCTGGAGGAAAGTTTCAGGTTCACCTGCTGGTCATAAGAACCAATTTCGATGATTTCCATATTAACATGGGTATTAATCTCTTCTTCTGTGATTTTATTGATCTCCGCTTCCACAGCATCTACACCGGTAGGTACCGGGCCCATAGACACATAAAGCAGATTAATATCTACAATATCATCCCAGTCTACAGCAGATGCCGCTGCGCTTCCCTCTGTACCGGCTGCCTCACTGCCTTCAGAGGCAGAAGCGTCCTCGCTGGCGCCGGCTTCTTCACCGGCCTGAGCCTGGGTACTGCCTGCCGCGCTGCTGTCACCTGCCGCCGATTCCGAATTTCCGCATCCGGCTGCCAGGGCCAGCGTCATGGTTCCTGCCAGAGCCATTGCTATCCATTTTCTTCCTTTTTTGTTCATTTAAAACCCTCCTATTTTCAATCCTGCATTTTGCGGCTTACTGATCCAGCCACTCAATACCTTTTTTAATGTTGCGATTCCAGAAATTCCATTCATGAGCCCCTTCATCTTCATAATAGAAAAGACTTGCGCCGTTTTCTTCAAGAAATTGTTTATAACTGCGGTTTTTTTCCAGCAGGCTGTCATCTTTTCCGATCGCCATAAAAATATCCACCGGCAGTTTTTTGTCTAAAAATAATTGTCTCGGATCCATGTCACTTCCGGGAAGTTTCGACACATCACCGCCAAAAATCCGGTCATAATGGCTGCGTTTCTGAAAACTCAATGCCGCGTCTTCTGTAGAGTTTACCGCGTCATCCATAATCAGCGCGCTGGAGAGAGCAATGATCTTGCTGAAAGTTTCATTATATTTCTTCGATATCATCCCATGTAATATTAAAATTTGACGCAGACTCTGTTTTTTCTTCCCCGGTTGTGTCGCTTTCGTCTGTTGTTTCATTAACCTCCACTGTCGATGTGGGCTGCACATTTTGCAACGTATCCGCATTTTCTGTACCATCCTAACTGCCACAGGCAGATAATAACAAAGTTAATGCGATCGCTCCGATACCCATCTTTTTCATCATGTTTCCTCCTCCAATACCTTTTTTAATTATTTTGCTACACTTATAATATCAGATTTTTTACCTGAACAGCCTTTCACCATTTCATCTTTACCCTTCAAAATATGATACCCTTTCAAAAAATTTTTCTTGCTCCTCATCTTTCTTCTCATTATAATAGTTTTATATCCTGAGACTTAGGCTCAATATTTTGCTTGCCTCATCATACTATGCCATAGAAAGGGATCTTCTTATGAAAAATGCTAACAATACGGATTCTCTGCTGTCTCTTGCAGCAGATTACTACTATTTTAAAGAAGGCTCTACAGAAAAGCAGATTGCCCAGATTTTATTAAAAAATATATGTAAAATTCCTTCCTGGACCATCGAACAGATGGCTGCAAACTGTAATATTTCCATATCTACGTGCCGTCGCTTTATTAAGGAAATTGGTTACGATTCTTATATAGAATTTAAAATGAAAATTTCAGATCTTATAAAAAATTATGATTTTAATACACCCACATTGCTTAATCCCAGCGCTCCGGACATCCATCAGTATATAGAGCAGACAACAAAGGATATTCGCCGGGATGTGGAAAATCTGGAAAAGACTCTTGATCCTGATAAAATTATGGAAACGGTACTCGCCCTCCATGAATATGAACATATTATTATCCACGATCTTTTTAAGTCCACAATGCACCTTGCCTTCCTGTCCCATCTTGCCTTGACAGGAAAAACCGTTACTCTTTCCGCAGACACAGTGACCCAGCAAAATAATGCTCGAAACGCCGACGCTTCTCAGCTTTTTCTTCTTGTTTATGACGGCCTGCAGCATTCAAAAGAAACCTTGAATACATTGCCCACAGTTCATACACACGGTGCAGAAATCATCCTGATTTCCAGTATCTTTCCATGCCCTTATTCAGAGCTTTGCCGTACAGTTCTTTATATAGGCCAAGGAAGTTCTCCCTTATCTTCTATGCTGCTTCTGGATCTGACTTATTCTTATATTGGAGAACTTTATAAAAGTATGTATATTTCAGGAAAAAAGCTGATCTGATGGCTAAAGCATTCGGCAAAAAAGCCGAATGCTTTCCAGTTCATTTTTCAAGGGACGCAAAAGGTTGGGGATAATCTCTTTCCTGGTGTGAAACTACCCATCCATCTGTATTCATTGGATCGTATTCCCAGTCATCCATTCCCAGCAACGGTTCTCCGAAAAATCGTGTCATATACCATTTGTTTCCAATTTTTTTAAATTCATGCATATAACGGCCGACAAAAACCATATACGAAATGTTCCCATGATCCCCTTTTTTACGGCCAAGATTTGTCGCGCTGTGATCAAACCATGTTCCACGGGCGCTTTTCCCATCTTTACTAAAGATAATTACAGGAGTTGTTGCCATATGAAAGCTAAACATTCCCGGAATATAATGACTTTCAAGGTCAGATAATTTTTTCAAAATGGCTGCCTCACCTTTATGAACAGGTGATTTTTCTCCAAAACTTTTCATCGTCATTTCCGGGATGAAACTGTCATTTTTCATATGGTTTTCGTAAAAATTCAGAAGCTGTGCCCTACGTCCGCCATATAACCAGGTATTTAATATATTTTCAATAGCATAAACATCATCCATGTACATATAAGGCGTATCCGCATAATACAGTGTCCAGGGTATCAGGTCATAACTAATCTTATCGTATCTTTTTCCGGGAATATAGGCAATATCCGGAAGGGCAAACAAATAAAACACCTTGCTGTCTTCAATTTTCCATACCTGATCTATCAAAGCCATATGGTATTTTATATAATAAAATGCTCTCCGGACTGTCTGAACATTTGGCGCTTCAGTACACAGATTAAAAATCTGTACAGGTGAAACCACATCGATAGTGGTATCTGTCCGGACAGATACCAGGGGGGATGATGTCAATCCCAAAACCGGTCTTTTAGAATTCCCTGAGTCAAAAATGTTCTTTAAACCATCATCGCCGTCTTTTTTCTCAAACAAATCTTCTATATTTCTGAGAAGTCTGTCCCACAAGAGATTTACGGTTTTTTCAGCACGTAAATAAACCTCCGAAGAAGGCTCCGCGAAATTCGGGATTTTCCCAATGCCAAAGGGTACACTTTCATTTTGAGTTTGCTTTAGGACATAAGGCCAGGCTTTCATTGTCTGAATTGTGTACAAATGAAATTCCCGTATCAATGCCTGGCCATCGTGATGGATAAAGGCGATTTCCAACTTCATAATTCTAAGTCTGCAGCTTAGAATCCCAGATGTTTCGTCATTCTCATAGCAATAGATATCACAGGACGACCACCCATCATTTTCCATCTCATATTCCTCTTTTAACGCAAAAGAAGGCGACATGGCAAACATGAAAAATTTTCTTCCTTCTTCAGCCCTTTTTCTTTCAATGTCATTCAATTGGCAAATCAAATCGCTGCGGTTGTCCGCCCATAGAACATCATCCACGGAAGCCTTAATATTATCCTTTCCATCAATAAGCCCGGCCAGACCATCGTTTTTTGCAAGAAGATTTTCATTAAGGCAGAAAACCATACGGGCCATGGCATTTTCCATGGCGGTATAAAAGCTCATCCGTCATTCCTCCGATCACATTACACAGTCTTTATCTCCAAAGCACCCTTCCGCAAAAAT
>NZ_JACHFW010000029.1 GCF_014202115.1 Catenibacillus scindens | reverse complement strand
GGAGATGCTTATATTATAACTGGAAATTTTGGCCGCTTAATGTGTCCTTGGCTGACCGCCATTTAAGTCACAGGCTGGCCGCCAAATATGGCACAAGTGGCCGTTTAGGCTGGCAATCTGCAGTAGGAAACTGGATATTTATAAAGTCCGTCATCAAAGAGAAAATAGGTTATTCAAAATAAACGAGGATTTTGTTGTGAAAAAAAATAATGTTGACTTTCGGGACACGTCCAGAAGCTATCAAGATGTGTCCTCTCATCATAGAATTAAAGAAAAGAAAAAATATTGAGACAATCGTTTGCGTCACTGGACAACATCGCCAAATGCTGGATCAGGTCTTGTCTACATTTAATGTTATTCCAGATTATGATTTATCTGTTATGCTTCCAGGACAGACTTTATTTGAGATCACAGTTAATATCCTTACCAGAATAAAAGACGTCCTGGAAAATGTAAGACCTAATGTTTGTCTTGTCCATGGCGATACGTCCACAACATTTGCCACAGCTCTCGCCTGTTTCTATCTTCAAATACCCGTTGGACATGTTGAGGCCGGCTTAAGAACCTACAATATCTATTCTCCATTTCCAGAAGAATTTAACAGGCAGGCTGTTGGTCTTATCTGTAAATATCATTTTGCGCCTACCGAATTGGCAAAAAAGAATTTGATTGCGGATGGGAAGGATATATCTACCATTTATGTCACGGGAAATACAGTTATTGATGCCATGCGTCACACTGTTGTAGCAGATTATCATCATTCTGAACTGGACTGGGTAGGAAATGACCGTATGATTCTGATCACAGCCCATCGAAGAGAAAATCAAGGAGAGCCAATGCGACATATGTTCAGGGCAATACGCAGGGTTCTTGATGAACATCATGATGTCAAGGCCATTTATCCGGTGCATATGAATCCCAAGGTCAAAAAAATTGCCAATGAAGAACTCAGCGGCTGCAGACAGATTCATATTATCAATCCCATAGAAGTATTTGACTGGCATAATTTTGAAGCAAGGTGTTATCTTTGTCTGACAGATTCCGGTGGAATCCAGGAAGAATGTCCCGCTTATGGAAAACCGGTACTGGTCATGCGTAATAATACAGAAAGACCGGAAGGCGTTGAGGCGGGAACGCTCAAATTAGTTGGCACAGATGAAAATGACATATATAAATGGTTTACCAGATTACTTGATGACAAAAATGAATATGAAAAAATGGCTCATGCTGTAAATCCATATGGAGATGGGCACGCATGTGAACGTATTGCCGATATATTAGAGGGAATAATCTTATAAAACTCTGTAGACGCACGAAAAATTTTTCACAAATAAAAAACCTTCAAACAGGCAGAGGACTTTCCCTCTGTATCTGCTTGAAGGTTTTTATATGTGATCTATACCCCGCCGGGCGCGGCATAACGTCTTATTGATTTATGCAGGTATTTTTAATTATTCATCCAGCTCGAAGAATAATGTTGTGTATCTGCCCATATCATAGAATACCGGGCGCACGCGAACCGGAAGCTTACCGTCAATCTCACGGGCTTTTTTCTTATTAATGCCAAGGATAACTGCATTGACAGCCGGGCCTTCATCTAACTGAACTTCGCCGCACACATATTTCAGCCCGCGGTCTTCCAGTTCAAGTCTGGCATTTAATACACCAGTAAATACAAAGCTCATTAACTGGCCTTTTCCGGTCAGTGTTGTCCACTCTGTCTCATGGTATCCGCAGCTATTGCATGCCAGATGAGGAGGAAATTCAATTGCTCCACACTCCGGGCATTTTCTGGCGTAAATAACGCCATCTTTTAATCCATTCCAGAACTTCTCAACGATATGTTCCGGATTCCAAAACTCTTCTGTTTTCATTCTTTCAGAACTCATCTTACAAACCTCCTGTATTTCCTTTTGCTGATCAATTAGAAACCTGCCTTCAGGATTACGCAGCGAACATTCTGCGCGCCGCCAAACCCTCTCAGGAAAGTATACTTAGGAAGTTTCTTTACCTGGCGTTCTCCGGCTTCTCCACGCATCTGTGTAACAGCCTCAAAAATATCAGCCATACCGGAGGCGCCCATAGCGTGTCCATAGGAAGTTCTTCCGCCGTTGGTGTTCATCGGCTTATCGCCATCATAAGCGATTCTTCCGTCAAGAACATATTTCCAGCCTTCGCCCTTTGGAAGATATCCGATTTCTTCGGCTGCAAGGAATGCGGAAGGTCCAATAAAGTCATTAACTAAAAGGAGATCCATATCGTCCGCCGTCAGGCCGGTTAATTCAAATACCTGGCGAGCAGCTTCAGCGGTTGCCTTTTTCTCAAGATGAGGAACAATAGCGTCCAGCACAGAAGCGCCGATTCCGAGAACTTCGATAGGTTTATCTGTAAACTGTTTCGCAATTTCTGTAGGAACTACGATACATGCGGCAGCGCCGTCAGCTACACAGGAGTCACTGGAAGTTCTTAAATACTGTGTCATCTTCGGATTGTGGGGGGATTTCATATATTCCCATACATCATCATATCCTGCCTCTTTTGCCAGCTCATCGTAGGTTGTACGACGAATCGCGCGGGGACACAGAGCAGCCGCGCGGCGGAAATGATATGCCTGATGAGCGAGAACATCGTCAATCTGATCGGCTGTCAGGCCATTTTCTTTTGCGTAGTAGTTGATCCAGTCATCATGATTCATACCAGGGCCGCCGCCGAGATATCTTCCGTAGGCGCGGTCGAAAATAGAATCCAGATCCGGGAACAAAACTTCAGATGTCATAGGAATACGCAGGAAATCCGGTGTATTTCCATCAGGCATACCTGTGGCCTGATCGCAGGCGCCAGTAAGAACAACGTCATACATACCGCTGCCAACTGCCATAACAGCTTCCTCAAGTCCGATATAACCTGTACAGCATCCTTCTGAATGGGAAACAGACCCTTTGCCTCTCATACCAAACCAGTCAGCCTGCTGAACATTAGGTGTAATACAATGATTCAGGACATATGGGTTAGCGGAGCCATGGAAGAAAAACTGTACGTCGCGGGGCTCTACGCCTGCGTCTTTCATAGCATCCAAAGCCGCATGTCCGAAAAGTTCACCATTGGTCAGTCCTTTATATGTCTCATTTTCCACGCCGTTAAAAAATGGTGTAGCGCCAATTCCGACGATGGAAACACTTCTCATAGTTTTTCCAAGTTTAACATTGGTCAGCATATCTTCGTCTCCTTACATTTCATCCATCACAAAATCAACAAGGTCACCGATTGTCTCAAATTTACCAAATCTTGCAACTGGAATCATTACATCAAATTCATTTTCGATAGAAGCACTCATTGCCACACGCTGTGTAGATGCCACTCCCAGCTCCTCGGAGATCTTTGTGTTTTCGTTGATCGCGGATGCATCTTTCTGAAATGCCATCGCTGCAAATTCGATCATTTTTGCTAATACTTCTTCTCTTGTCATACTTTGTTCCTCCTTCAACTTTCCGATTCCTTTTGAATACTCTTTTATTATATACTTTATAAAAGGGCTCGAAAAGAGCAAACTTTCTGGTTTTGTATTATTTTTTTCTAAACTGTATAAATGAATATACCACGGGAATGATGACGCAGACAGCAAGTACATTCACCTCAAAGCCAAGGGCAGCCGCATAAACCACTCCGGAAACGGCCAGGGAGATCACTGGAACAATCCAAAATACGATCCCCATAGGTTTATAGTGTATATTTTTCCTCTTAGGATCGTTAAGAACAATAAAGAGCATGATGATCTGGATCACTGTCAACATACAGGGCGTCCCGAAAACGGCAAATACCTTAGATGACCATCCGTTAGCCACTCCGTCCACTCCCCAATGGGTAGCAATCTGATCCGGCAGGCGGTTCCAAAGAATGAGCCCCGCCAGAATCGGCAGCAGTGTGACCACTATTGTAATGATAATTCTCTTCCTATATGTTTTCATGATTTAAACATCTCCTTTTAGTTCCGTCAGCCATACCATAATTTCTTCCAATACCGTTAGATTTAATTCATAAAATATGAAATTCTTTTCCCTCTCTTCCCGTATCAGATCCGCCTTTTTTAAAATCTTCAGATGATAAGAAACGGTAGCCTGGGTCATATCAAAATGACCGGCAATCTCCCCGGCAGAAAGTTTTCCGCTCTTCAGCAATTCCAATATTTTGCGCCGCGCCGGATCAGCCAGCGCTTTGAATGTCTCACCAAATCCCAATCAATCACCCATCCTTTAAACCAATCATAACTATTTAGATTATTTTCTAAATACTTTATAGCACTAAGCCAAATAAATGTCAACGGTCATTGGACAGATGTCGCCAAGTATATATAATGCCGCCACTATAGTACAGAAAGCTACCGCCACACCGGCTTTGTTTTCGCTGCCGGATTTTCTGCGATGGACATCCTTTATTTGGGCTTTAATGTATTTCCTGCTCTTTTCTGTATCAGAAAGAGTATGATTCAGCCATCAGAACTGGGCGGACAAGTTTATGCTTTCATAAGAATCTGGCCGCCCCAGCTCTGATGAGCGGGGTGCCTGAAAATGAGCGAAGGAACGGCGTAAGCTGCGGGTCAGCGCGTAAGCGCGCCGCAGCGTAGGCGTGGGCTGAACTGTTACTATTTTATTTATATTTTTCTTCATGGACACTTTCTTCAATGCCGGAATCAACACCTGGGAACATCGCTCGTCAAGCCGCATAAGATACAATTGTTTTGTTACGGGCAGAATCACGGAAACACCTTTGAAATTTTCCGGGATATCCTGGATCAACCTGAAAATCTCAATTTAAAATTTTACGCCCTTTATACTATTAAGGATGATTTTCTTATTTTTTTCATGAAGATAATTTTCGTTCAATTTTGTCTTGCTATATCTAAGATAAGAATCCTTTGTTCTCTCAACTAAAAGGCTTGTAAAAAATCTTTCCCAACTGAAATATTCTCTGCCGTCAATATAATCCTCCGGGTTTTCCAATATAGCCTGGATATCTTTTCCCTGGATCAGCGCGGACTGTAAGATCAACCATTCAAAAGACTCTGGAAAATAGAGATGAATGTTTTTCTTTTGGAGAGTATATTTGTAAAGACGATCCACCTCAGGACCAATTGCGGCCCCATCTGCGATGATACATACGCTTTCTTTTCCAATCTGTTCCAGCATATGGAAGATGTTTGATTTACCGCCGGCGCTTTCACAGGAAATTTTCCTTTCCTCTCCTATAGCTTTAAAAAAATCATATCCAGAATTAGAATCTTCTGTAATAATTTTTTCCGGTATCACAGGGAGTCTTTGATAATCCGAATAGATCTGATACATCTGATTGTATACTCTCCGGGTATCATGGTACTTTCCGGAACAATGAATGCCATAAATTTCTTCCACGCTATAGGGAAGTGTATATAAATTTTCTCTGGTAATCAGAACATAATAATTATCCGAATTTTTGACTGCCGCTGCAAATTCTTCTGTGTTAATAAAGGCATTTTCCTCATCGGTAAAAAAGATAGTTTCCGAGGAATTTTCCAGGATCAGTTTCCAATTTGCTCCCTCCAGCACTCTGCAGGGAACATCACACACCACGTCTATGCCGCTGGAATCCCCAAGATTTTCCGCCTGCCTGATCATATTGATCAATGTTGTTTTCCCTGTCGCACTGTCTCCCCGGATAATGGTAATGTTTCTTTTGATCTCAAATTCATAATGAAGCCGGTTATTATTAATGATGATCTTATGTTTTCCTTTCATCTTTTTCACCTATACATATTTTCCCGCAATCCTGACAAATTCTTCCATATTATGAACGATATCCCCTGTATTCAGGATTTTGATCTCAAATTCATTGCTTCCAAAGTCCATAAGATGTCGGAGATTTATCGTCAGATCTTTTTCATTTCCAATTTTTAATATCCATTTCGCACAGTTATCGCCACATGCAGAAGCATTAAAAACTTTGCCTGACCGGTCAAATGCCAGGAGTATCAGCGTTTTTACTCCGCCGGAGATCTCTTTTACAGAGATTGGGCCAAGAACAGGACTTTCTATTAAATGGGGGCCGATCACCTCCGAATGATCTACATCCTTTATCATTTCTACCGATAATTTATCTGTGATCCACTCATCTTCATACCGATTATCAAAGTATGCGGGCGGATAGTAAATTGCCTGATCCATCTTTCCCAGATATACGCTCAGCATAATATACCTCCAAAATAACCATCATTTGCTGACAATATCATCTTCTCCTCCGCAGTACCATCCTGCATGGAGTAGTTTTTATATCACGGCAAAAGTAGTTTCCTTGATATGAAAAAAGCGGGAAATGTTTCGGCAATCTCTGCCGACACTTTCCCGCTTTTGTTCGCCGTCCCGTGCGGGAATCGAACCCACAGCTAGCGCTTAGGAGTACAACCCGAATAGGTAAATGACTGTCCCTGACAGTTACTTAAAGTCAAGAAAAGTCAGTATTTAAGGCAACTTTCGAATCAAAATCTGTCAACCTGAATATCCCTTTGTCAATTCCAGATAAGGCTAAAATGTTAGCTGGGTGTTAGCTGAGCTAACATCCGGGGAACACTCTTAATTAAATAACTGGATCAATCATCGTCCACCAATTTTTGAATGCCGGGAATGATAAATGATATTAAATTGATCAGATTTATACATTAATTATACGTTACAATAAACGCTTTGTCCATGATTTTCTGGATGTAAATGCAAGTTATTAAGTGTTCGAATTGATTTTTTAATCAAGATATCCGCATAAATTGCTTTACCAGACTTGTGCCGCTACTCATATTCTTTCAACTCATTTTTCATGTTGTTAATTGCTAATCCAATTTTTTCAATTTCAACCGGTATATATTCTTCATTTACTCTTATTCCGCCTCCCAGCAAACTGAAAATCTTTTCTGATGTTGATATATCTAACTGTAATTTTTTATCCGATAATAAGGTGTTTATATTATCTGCAACTTTCTCTGTAAGAAAATTGCTCCGAAATTCGAGAGTTACTTAATATTTTTATCTCATTTGCAATTCCTAGCATATAATAGATTAATTTCATAATGTGTTCATTTACTTCTGCTATAATCAAGGGAATCTAACTGTTGTGTTGCAGCTATTATCTCATCTTCAGTTACAGGAATTTCCATAATGGTTTGTTTAGCCGATTTTGCTTCAGAAATAGCCGTCTCCAGTGTAGGAATGAGCGTTTCATCCAAAGCTGGCTTACCCTCTACGACAAGTGCCTCTGCTTCGGAAATAGCAGTGTCCAAGTCACTGTTTTTTTGTTCGGCAGAACTTCTGGCAGAATCAAAAGCGTTAATAGCTTCTATCATTGCCTTACACGCATCTACACGTTCTGCAGTATCTTTATAATTTTCATAATCTTCAATGCTTTCGTACAGCTCTAAGGCAGCTTGGTAATCTCCAGCCTCCTGCAATTTAACTGCCTTATTGTAATCGCCACTTTTACAGCCTATTAAAGACACGGCAATAACAGTTGACACCAAAAAGAGTATGATTTTCTTCTTCATTTCCTCTCCTTCTATAAAAAGGGCGTAATAAATGCTATGCACTGAAAAACGTGGCCGACTCTGTTGCGACACACTTTACTCCAAAGCAGGAAATGACAGCCAAGCATACATTTTTACCAAAAGTATGCCTGCCTCGGAGTCTATTAAACTGTGTTGCACTAATATAATAGCACAAACAAACGGAAAGAAATAGTGGTTTCTGGAATTTTGATGGTTTATATGTAGATGAGCGGATTTCGTGAATAAACTGGGCGGAAAACGTAACACAGGAGCTTCTTGTAGTACGGGGAAATAACTTATTGTTTTGAATAAATATTTTTTTGCGCGGGCAACCTAAAAAACAGGGTGCAGCTATTATACGGATGTAACCAATCATATATTATATTGGTTACATCCGGGAGCAAAACGCGGTTTCAATGTGCCTTGCAGTCGTTGACATGGATATATTTTTAGGATAAAATAAAGTATACTTTATATTTTCTTAAAAGCAAGGAGGTCATGTTATGCTATACATTGAGCGGGCATTGGAACGGAAATTTTTGCGTATGAGTTCCTTTTTCAAAGCGGTGCTTGTAACAGGCGCGCGGCAGGTTGGTAAAACGACCATGCTGAAACATTTGGCCGAGGGACAAAACCGCACTTACATTTCTATGGATAATACAATGGCGAGAACCCTGGCCCAAACAGATCCCGTATTGTTCTTTCAGACTTACAAGCCTCCAATCATCATTGATGAAATACAGAAAGCCCCAGAGCTGTTTGAACAGATTAAAATTATGTGCGATGAAACCGAAGAAAGAGGTTTATTCTGGCTGACCGGCTCCCAACAATATAAGATGATGAAAAATATCCGCGATACACTGGCCGGAAGAATCGGGATTCTGGAGCTATACAGCTTTTCCAAAAATGAAGTAGACGGAGAAGTTTTTACAAACAAACTGGATTTCTCTCTGCCGTGTCTTTTGGAACGGCAGAAAACGGCAAAAAAGAATGATATTGTAGATGTGTTTGAGCATATCTGGCGCGGCGGGATGCCTGACGCGCTGCGGGCCGATACCGAGCAGAGACAGGAATATTTCAATTCTTATATTGAAACATACCTGATGCGGGATGTAGCAGAAGAAGGCGGTATTACCGATTCTGTACGTTTCCGAAAATTTCTTACTGCCTGTGCTGCCTTGACAGCCGAGCAGGTAAATTATAAAACTTTGGCGGAGGCAGCCGAAATTTCCCAGCCCACGGCCAAAGAATGGCTGCGGATCTTACAGGGATTAGGCATTGTCTATCTTCTGCCGCCCTTTGCCAATAATGAATTGAAGCGATTAACAAAAACACCCAAACTGTATTTCTGTGATACCGGACTGTGTGCCTATCTGTCTATGTGGCTTACCAGAGATACCCTGATGAATGGTGCCGCAAACGGACATTATTTTGAAAACTATGTCGTAATCGAACTTTTGAAAAGTTTTTCTTACTCAGCAGATAAAGCAAACCTGACATACTACCGTGATTCTAACGCAAAAGAAATCGATGTGATCGTAGAAGAAAATGGAATGGTTCATCCGCTGGAAATCAAAAAATCTGCAAATCCTGATCGCAGAGAAATCAAAAAATACGAGGTACTCGACAAGACAACCTTAGAACGTGGCAGCGGCGGTATTGTCTGCATGTGCGAAGAAGTAATACCGATTGATCAGAAAAACTGCTTTATTCCTTGTAATCTTATATAGATAGATAATAGAAAGTGGCCAGCCTCCCTTATATGTGACTGACCACTTCTATGTTGTTTTTCCTGTAGCGCTGTCTCCCCAGATCATAGTGATATTCCTGTTGATCTCAAATTCATAATGTAGCCTGTTGTTTTTACAACAATCTTATAAGTGCCTTTTTTGAATTTTAACCCGATGAATACGTTTGACATAGAAAAATACCTGTCTACTCGCTTTATAGTGGCTCAGTTGTCAAGACAAAAATCTAAGATTTTTATAATGAACTGATATGGTGGACAAGTTCCCGGGAGAAGGATGTAGATAGTGGG
>NZ_JACHFW010000028.1 GCF_014202115.1 Catenibacillus scindens | reverse complement strand
CTAACCGTGTAATTCACTGATTCCGCATCGGCAAGGCCTGCCCCCATGGCTTTTTCAATCGCTTTCCGCTTGGCTTCCGTATCCGCGTAAGCGTATACCTTATGACAAGCTTGTCATAAGATTTATTATGACAAGCAAATTCTTATGACAAGTTGCCCTGGCGGATATACAGTTTTGCTGAAATATCCGCCCGAACAACTTTCCATAATTAATGCATCAATCCATTAAGCCAATCCAGAAGAGATTTGTCTTCGGTCCAATCTTTTATGGGTTTGTCCGGAAGGACATCTTTTCCAGGCTTCATCTTATCAAGCACAGCTTTCTTCATCTTGATGCTGGTTTTTGAGTATACTTCAGTTACTTTCAGATCAGTGTGCCCAAGAAAGTCTCTTATAAAAATCGGGTTTACATCTGCTTCTGTAAGATGCATGGCCTTTGTATGCCGTATTTTATGTGGAGAGATTTCTTCAATTTCACAAGCAACCGCATATTTTTTGAGGATATACGCTATACCTTGCCGTGTAAGCTTCCTGCCCTGTGAGTTATAGAACAATGGATGCTCAAAGTCAGATGGAGAGTCCAAATGCTGTTCTAAAAGATAATTCTTCAGAAGAGCGGTAGTTTTATCCATCAGAGGAACGCTTCGGGTTTTCCTTCCTTTCCCAGTCAGTTTGACCTGGGCAGGGAATTCCAAACGAAGGTCTCCGACGCGTAAATCTGCAAGTTCCTGCACACGGGCACCGCTATCGTATAGGAGAGTGAGCAATGCCTGATCGCGGCGTCCTTTACGTGTTTTGGTATCTGGCATGGACAACAATGTTTTGGTTTCAGCTTCGCTAAGATATCCCACCTGACGCCTACTGGTCTTTTTGTAGGGGATTCCTAACACCTGCTGACATTGAAACATGTGCTCCGGAGCCTGCATCTGTATATAGCGGAACAATGAATGAATCGCAGCAAGCCTTTGATTCCTCGTGCTTATACTGTTATTGCATTTACGTTCCAACCAGTTTAGAAACTCTGCGATCCGTTCAGCAGTCAGGTCAGCTACGTTAAGATTTTCTGGCCTTATACCCAGTATATCTCGGCAGTAGGTCAATAGCCGTATGTAAGTATCTCTGTAAGAAACAATGGTGTTGCTGCTTTGGTTGCGTACCCCTGGCAGTTCCTTCAGCAAAAAATCACTGAGCATGCGGGGAAAATCATTCGTCTTCATACTCAGTTTTTACCTCCAGGTCTGGAATGATGTCAGCATATATCCTATTGATCTGATCGACCAGATCAGGAAATGCTTCCGCTGTAAGTTTCAGATAACGGCCAGTGGCGGAAAGAGAGGAATGCCCCATGTAAGTCATTAACAGCGGTAACGCAACCTGATGGGAGATCCCATTCCTCAACATCGCTTCCAGACTATGCACACAGAAAGTATGACGGAGATTATGCAGGTGAGGCCCGCCATCGCTTTTGTTCCCATGCATTATTCCGCATTCAAACAGGATATCCCGGAAGTAATGATTCACAGATGTTTTGTCATAATGCCCATTGCCACGGCGGCTCCTGAAAAAGAAGCCATCTGGCTCATAAGCTGCGTGAGTTTTACGTCCATACCATTTGATGTACTCCATCACCGAGTCGCTCACCGGGATATCGCGATCCTTATTGTTCTTCGCGTTTATAACGTGCAGGATATTTTTATCCATGTCCACATCCTTCATCCGCAGCCCGAGTGTTTCTGAGATGCGAAGGCCGCATCCATACTGAATGCGCAGAATCGCTGGATAAAAAATATGCGAATTAGAAGAATGCGGACGGATTGAATCTGCAGCATTAAAAATGTCCTTGATCTGCGAATGTGTAAAAATATACGGCTTGAAATCTTCGTGCCTGTTAGTTACGATAGAAAAGTCCACCAGGTACGCAGGGGTTTCGTGTCTGATCAGGTATTCGGCAAAAGTACGGATCAGTGTAACGCGTTGTTCCTGCGTTTTCTGTCGCCAGTTAGGATCCCGCTCAATAAGAGCCAGGCAAAGGTTTTTGGGGAGTCCATTTGAACAGTCAAACTGTTTGCTCATTTGGTCCAGAACATAGAGGACACGCTCTTGTTCTTCGTATTTATACCCAAGGGAACGCTTTTCATTAAGGAATCTCTGTATATGTTCCGCAAGGGGGCCGGTGAATGTCTTATTCTTTGACATAAGGCTTCACCTCCACTTCCAGGGCGCATTTTCGCAAGCCGTTTATATCCACCCTGAGATAATGTTTTGCCATCTGCGGATCCGAATGCCCAAGTATATCTGAGATAGTGGACGCATCCACTTCATTCTGAAGCAAGTTTGTTGCAAGCGAATGACGGAGGGAATGCCAGCCATAGCGCTTGGATTTATCGATTGGAATACCGGCTCTTTTCAAAGCTTTATTGATGTTGTGCCGAAGCGTACTTTTAAACGGGCTTCCTTTGTAGGGGGCGTTATGCGTCACAAAGATATTTGGGTAATCCGTAACGGGCCTCCCGTTTTTCAGGTAATCAATGATCGCCCACCCCGCATCATCCGGAAGCGGAAGCGATAGCGGTTCCCTGGTCTTGTTCTGGGTAACAGTAATAAGTTTCTTGCCCCAGTCTATGTCATTGAACGTAAGAGAAAGTATATCGCCAATGCGAAGACCAAGCCTTGCCCCCAGAAGGATAGTAGCGTAATCTCTTTTGCCAATGGGGGTAGTGATATCGATACTGTTGATCAGTTGTTCGATCTGCTCTTCGCTCCAAACCGTCGGGAGTTTTGTACGCAATCTCTGTGGAGGATGGGGCAAAAATACTTCTATAGGTTGATCAACATACTTGTGAAGAAAGGCATACTTGAAGTACTGCCTAAGGGCAGATAACCTTTCAGCGATCGTTACTGGGGCGAGTCCGATCATTGTTTCAGTAAAACGGGACATTAGATCAGCGGTAACACCATTGAGATGATGAATGCCCGAGGAATCCAAAAACAGGATCAGATCCTTAATGATACCCCGGCAACGCCGATAGTGACACTGGGAGCATCCGTATTCTACTTCATACTGTAAAAACCCTTCTGTCACCTCCTTAAAGGGAAGCGGCCAAACAATTTCCCCGTCATAATCGTGCCGTCTGAACAATGTACCGAAGTTATAATATTCAGCAAGTGATCGGATTACCCGAAAGTAATACATCTCATTTTTAGAGTGTTCTCCGGATGTAACAAAACCTCCAAGTTGTTTGAACTTCCATAGCAAGAAGTCTGTTCCCCTGGACTGTGAATAATCACAATCCCCTGCGTATTCCTCGAATTCCCGGAATACTTTGCGATATCTCCGCAATGAATCTTCGGAATACTGAAGCCCAACCAGCTTTTCTTCCAGTTCTTTGCAGAGCTCTGTAACTTTGATTTGTCTTAGCATAACAAACCATCTCCTTTCTGATATGTGACGTATTGTCAGTTACATCAGAAAGTATCGATTATTATGTAAAGAAAAGCTATATAAAAATCCGTAGTTATACAGGCAAGAGTTTTTTTCTTTCCATAAATACTTGCTTGTCATAATAGATCTTATGACAAGCTTGTCATAAGATTTATGCCAAAGCCAATCCTAAGATCAAAGAGGAGCAGATCAGAAAGCATAGCGCTGCAGTGTCCCCAATGCCTAAATATAGCCGAAAACAGAAAGAAGATCTAATCGACTGGTTGAAAAAGAACCTGTAAGATGGTGAAATTTTATGCAAAGTAAAAAGTTCCGGATTCCTGGGTTTTAAAAGGAATTCGGAACTGACTTTGCATAACTATTAACTTTGCATAACACCGATTATGGAAAGCTTTCCATAAACGGTGTCTCTTTGCATTCAATGTAATCTCTTTGAAAGACTTAATTGCATAGTCTCTTTCTGTCATCTATCAAAATCTCCTTCATCGTTTTGAACCAATACTATCGGTCCTACTCCTACTTCCCCATGATTTTGAATGGGAAGCACTATAAAGCTTCGTTGCAGGCACTGGCATATTCAGGACGAAAGTGGGATATGTCCTGTGCTGACTCATATGCAAACGTACCTTATGTCAATCTGCGGGTCGCAAAAGGGAAAGGGTCAGCTTCCCTGCAGATATTAATGTCCTTGTCAAGCGGATATTCGCAATCCGCTTCGCTACTTGCTCATAACCGAATAACTGCTTCGCAGTGTATCAGATGGGGCTTGTACCCCATCTGATACAAGTAAGTCCCTACCCGCCACTTAATGCTCTTCGCATTTGAAGTGAGGGACTTACTTGATTCGGTTAAATCACGCAAATTTACGCTCCATAAACCATTTATCAAATTCAAAATATAAGTGGCATTCTTTACCGGCTACCACTACCGTATACATGATGCCTGTTCCACCCGCTTTACGGCTGGCGCATCTCTCTTTCGATTTCACCTTATCGATTTCATATTTTCTGCCGTCTTCCCAGACAAAAGCCATCGGCATCATGACTCCGTCCTTATCGAATCTGGCAACTACATCTACATAAACCTTGCTTGATTCCATTCATAACCTCCATCCTTGAGCCATGGCTCAAAGCTAACGTGCAAAGTAACCTACCGGATGAACGGTGTGGGATCCCTGTGCATCCAGCTTTGATAATATCTTGTCTTGATACATAAATGCCCGCTGTATACTGAAATATCCAAACCGTCGCCGGATCTCATCTACAGCTTTATCCATCTTCTCCTGTTTGGCCCGCTTCTCTTCATTCATGAACAAACTCATCTGCACCGGAATATCCGCCGTAACCAGGTCTGCACCTCTGACTCCAAGACTGCGTATCGGATGGGACCAGTCATAATTGTTTCGAAACAATTCCATGGCAGCATTCATAATCTCGTCTGTGATATCCGTCGGCTCTCGCAGATGCATCTGCCTGGAAAAATGATAGAGACTATTATCCCGGATGGAGATTGCTACAGTGTTACATTTAAATCCATGCTTCCTGAGTCTGGCCGATACACTCTCTGCCAATGCCATAAAGATAATCTGAACATCCAGATCATTTTCCAGATCACGAGGCGTAGTCGTGCTGTTTCCAATGGACTTAATTGGAGCCGAATAGCCCTCTGTAGCTACCGGTGACTCATCCCATCCATTTGCAAAGGAATGGATCACAAGCCCCATCTTGCCAAGTGTTTTCAGGAGAAAATCCGGATCCGTACAAGCCAGATCACCGATGGTATGAATACCATACTTCGACAAAGTCCTGTGGGTAGATCTTCCGACATAGAGAAGATCCGATGCAGGCAGCTTCCAGATCGGACTCTTATAATTCTCCCGATTGAATTCGGTAATCGCATCCGGCTTCTTGTAGTCACTGCCAAGCTTTGCATAAATCTTATTCCAGGAAATGCCCTCGCTGACCGTAATGCCAAGTTCCTTTTTGACTCTGGCACTGATCTCATCTGCGATCTTACGGCCATCACCCTTCAAGGAAATACTGTCGGAAACATCCAGCCATGCTTCATCACAGCCATACGGTTCAATCTTATCCGTATACTCGCCGTAGATTTCCCGAAGCATCGAAGAGAACTTCAGATACAAATCCATTCTGGGAGGCACAAAGATCACATCAGGACATGCCTGCCTGGCCCGCCATAAAGCCATACCGGTTTTTACACCATGCTTCTTCGCGATATAATTTGCCGTAAGCACGATACCATGTCTGGCTTCCGGATCGCCGCCAACAGCCAGTGGCTTGCCGGCAAATTCCGGATGATACAGCATCTCAACACTGGCATAAAAACAGTTTGCATCGGAATGGATAATCACACGATCCATGAAACGCCTCCTTTCTTTTCGAATGTTTGTTCGATTTGCTATACTGGTAGTATATAGCGATTTATACTCGAAGTAAAGACGCACATGTGCAACATTTCGATTTATAATCTATTTTTGCTTGCTTTTGGGAAATAATTGCGTTATAGTCTATATAGGAATTCAATACCTTGGGAGGTGACTGGTTTGTATAGAGATTTTGGTATGACACTTGCTGCCAAGAGAAAAGAAAGGCATCTGAATCAGCTGCAGCTTGCTGATCTTTTGAATAAGAAAGGGCTGGAAGTAAAATCCGGGTCCATCAGTAAATGGGAAAAGAATGTGAATTCGCCAAATGTCATTCAGTTTTTTGCCCTCTGCGAGATTCTTGGAATCGATAATATTAATGATACTTTCGGCATTGCTATCGAAGAAAACCGCTTCGCTCAGCTCAATGAAGAAGGCAAAAGAAAAACGATTGAATATATGAATCTGCTGATCAAAAGCGGAATGTATGTCCGGGAAGAACCTGTCTACATCACAAACAGAACGCTTAAAGTCTTTACAGAACCTGCTTCTGCCGGTACCGGCCTCTTTCTTGACTCTGATCAGTATGAGGAATTTGAAGTCGGTGATGATGTCCCTGCAACCGCAGACTTCGGCATCCGAGTTTCCGGCGACAGTATGGAACCGGTCTATGTGAATAAACAGATCGTATGGGTTCATCAGCAGGACCAGCTGGAAAATGGCGATATCGGAATCTTCTATCTGAACGGTGACGCTTATATTAAAAAATATCAGAAGAACAAAGATAATGTTCAACTGATATCTCTCAACAAAAAATATGCTCCTATCCAGATCAAACCTGAAATGGAACTTCGAACCTTCGGAAAGGTCGTAAAATAAACGTAAGGCTGGTGCCGGCACTGGAAATCACATCCATGACAGCATCAGCCTTCTCTTTTTGTTCTCTCACTCATACCAGAACACATCTTCTACAGGCTTATCGAAATATCTGGCGATACGAAACAGCACCTCATAAGATGCTATCTTCTGCTTTCGCTCAATTCTTCCAATCGTGTCCGTACTGGTTTCCACCAGCAAGGCCAGCTGATCCTGTGTCAGTCCCTCCTCGGTACGAAGCTTTTTTAAATTCGTCTGGAACTCCATCACAACACATCACCATCCCGCTAATTTTTAGAGACTCCCCGTCTGCTCCTAAAATGTAGCATAAAACAATGTGCAAAAATCCCGACAGCTACAGCATGTTTTCTGGTTTTGGCATGCGTCCGGTCCATCCCAGACTCCTTGCCCACGTTTTATAGCTTTTCTTCTCTTCCGGATTATCACCGTTAATCGTCTCAAGGAATTCGCAAAAACCTCCAACACCACCAACATCATCCACAAGACTCATTCCATCCCAGGCAATGCAGATTGGTTTTTCCTTACGCTGAATATCTCTCAACTTGTCCAGAAACTCTCCGTCTATTTGCTGACCAAAGGCATCTACAAACAAAGCTTTCTCAGGAACGAATCCATTTTTATCATGAAGCATATCGCCTTCTTCATCCCTGGCATAAACGGTTTTGTCGTACCAGGCATTGGTACAGGTGATTTTAATCTCCCACCCATCGCCATAGTCATATCGATAACACAATGCAGATAATGCCGGAATTGGTTCAGGATTATAATCAATACACAGCATTTCTAATTCACGGTCCAGTTCCTCCATCTCCCGGAAATAGGGAACCATGTCGATCGTCGGATTTCCTTCTTCGTCAAAATGCGTTCCTGCCTCTTCAACGATCTGGTCCATACGGGCTGTCAGCTGTCTGTATTTTTTGATAATGTCCTTACGTTTTTTCTCAACTTGTTTCAGTGCGGCCTCTTTCTCCTGTTTCCATGAATCCCAATCTGCCTGTTCAGCCGGTGTTTTTAGTACAGTCCAAAGCATCGGGCGTTCCAGCATTTCCTCACACTGACCTTCCATGTAGACATTCCACGTTCTCTGATCTGTTGTTTTCTTCTGAATAGCAGGCCAGTCCTTTCGGAATCTGTCTACTTCAATCTGTGCAGGAATGTAATGCTCTCCCACGCCTTCATAGGAGTATGGTCCACAATACTTGGATTTCAGCCAGGTCTTAAAGCTTTCACCTTCCTCATAATCATCGTCCCAATATATATCTTCATAATTCTCACTGGGAAAACGAAAATACATACCAACCTGACGGGTCCACTCTTTTACCAATCCCCCATCTGTCATTTTTTTGAATTCATCCTCATATGGAACATAGCTATGAAGGTGGCTGTTTTGCCATCCAAAAGCTTTCATGATTGCATAATGAAGACCATGCAGTGTCATATTACCCGGAACAATAAAATCTCTGGTAATTCCATCCTTCATTCTTCCGTATCTTCTAAGAACTTCCTTATGTTCATCTGCGAAATATCCCAGGTCCAGTTCCAGATGAAGCTGCATTGCCATAGGAACCCGCTTCATCTCTGCTTCGATCATGTCCCAGAATTCTTTTTTCTCTTTCAGCAGCCGTTCTTTTTCGGATCTTAATTCTTCAAGAAGACGACGCTGCTCCTGAATATCATTCTCTTTCTTTTTTGAACGTGCTTCTGTATTGGTAACCTGATTTTTAGCTGCCTGCTGCATCCGTCCTCTATATTCCTCACTTCGAATCGCTTCGTTACTTCTGTCTTCCCCTCCATACTGCCCACGTGAATAGGGCATATAAGACTGAACATTCTTCTCCGATATAACAAGCTCCTCGGCTATTTCAGCTACACTTTTGCCCTTTGCAAGCAAATCTGCTACCTGTTCACTGGTTTTACTATGCCATAAGCCCTCCGTAATTAGTACTCTTCGTACTTTGATTGGATATGTACCAAGCTCCTCTGCTGTCTTCTTTACAGAACCCGTCTCTTTATAAATATTAATAATCTGCTGATATAACTCATCCATATATCAGGACCTCCTTCATGTATTTTAGGTGGCCTACCTTTTATTTATGATATCAGTATACGGCCAAACAATCAACGTGTCAACCTTACCTTTTAGTCATCAAAGAAATGCATTTCCAGGTTATATGAAGACCCGAAAATGCATATTTTACCACATTCACATTACCAGCGCTGCACCATGAATTTCACTCTCTCCTGCACGTCTTCACTAAAATCAGACAGATCCCCAAGGCCAATCACCTCATCCTGAACTAACCGAACAAGATCAATCAGCATATCAGATTTACTGGCCGATAGAATAACGCCAGGAGCTTTGCGATCTTTTTTGATACGCTCTTCCAGTGCCCAGAATCGTTCAGAACCCTTCTTATCACAGGTCAGCAACTCTACATATTCCTTGCATAAACGTTCCATATAACTTTCCTGCCAACCAGGAAGTTTCTCACGGAACAATTTCCAATCACGTTTTGATACTTCTACCATAATCTCACCTATAACCGATCAATAATTCTCAAGCACATCCTGCAGATATGCTTTATATTCAGCCTTCACATTATCCGGTCCCGTGATCTTCATTCCGGATCCGATACCAGTTACCCAACCAAAGAACTGCGGACTTACTGATACCAGAACTCTGGTTTTAAAATGATCCTCTCCCTGCGGGATCAACCATACATCATGACCAAAGCGATCGATTACAACACCGGCCAGTTCATTCTTGCATTCCAGCGTGACTTCCGCATCTACACCGCCGTACATACCAAAGGTCTTCTTTGCAAATGCAGCCAAGTCGAAATTTTTGAAGGAATCTTCACCCTTACGATCTGTTTCCAGAATCTCAGTGTTCTGCATCTTATCTACACGGTAATGCTTGATAATTCCAGCCGCCGCATCATAAGCTACCAGATAATAATTCTCATCATCCCAGGTCAGTGCCCACGGGCTGACAACATAGAATGCACCGTCTTTCTTCAGTTTCAGTTCTTTCTTAACAGTCCACTCTGCATAATGGAACTTAATTTCCTTATTCTCGTAGATTGCAGTATGGATGTAGTCCACATTATAATAAACAGTTTCATTCTCTGTCTTCGGACGGTTTACAATGAAAACATATTTGGAAAGCATTGCAGCATCCGTCCTACAGCAGAGCTTCTCTAATTTCGTTATCAGTTCCTTGGATTTCTTCTCCGTGATAAACTTAGAGGACTGCACAGCGTCCACCAGGAGCTTTAACTCCGGCAGTTCAAAATCTCTGGCACCGATATAATAGCCAGGATTTTTCCCCTTCTTCTGCTGTATATCCAGTCCAAATTTCTCAAGGATCTCCATCTCTGTATATATCGTTCTTCGATCCGTACTGATGCCATATTCCTGATCCACAATCGTGCATAATTCCGATGCGTTCAGCATGTGCGTATCATCGGTACGATCCAGAAGGATTTCCATCAGGCGTAGGGTACGGAGCTTCTGATCAAATGAAGCCATGGTATGTCACCTCAATATCTTTTATTTCTCTTTCTTCACTCCATAAGGAGTTCTTTCCTCTGCCACCATCTGCATATCGGCAGAACGATTACCAAAATCCGGATAATAAACCTTAGCAGTTTTTCTTACCTGGATCTCACCGGCCAATCTCTCTTTTAGAAGCGTATTTCTCTTTGTAACAGTCACATTTCTCACTGCATAAGAAAGTGCCTTCTTCGTGCCGACCATTACCAGAATCTTCTTAGCTCTGGTAATGCCGGTGTAGATCAGATTTCTCTGTAGCATTACATAATGATTCATCAAAACCGGCATGACTACGATCGGATATTCCGATCCCTGGGCTTTATGAATGGTTGTGGCATAAGCATGCACCAGTTCATCAAGCTCAGTAGCATCGTACTCAATGCTTCGCCCATCAAAATTCACCAGAAGGGTACGGTCCTGCATATCAACGGACTCGATGATACCAATATCTCCGTTGAAGACTTCCTTGTCGTAATTGTTCTTGATCTGCATGACCTTATCGTTTGGCCGATAAACAAATCCACTCCTTCGAAGGCCCTCTCCCTGTGGGTTTAAGGCTTCCTGCAGCGCCATGTTCAGATTGGTAGCTCCGACTACACCTCTTTGCATCGGTGTCAGCACCTGAATCTGACTGGCTGGTGTCCGATAATATCCCGGAAGCTTCTTATGTACCAATTCCACGATCTTCTTCGCTGCTTCCTCCGGATCCTCCTGAGTCATAAAGAAGAAATCCGTATTCTTTCCATTGGATGTATCCGGCATCTGACCAGCATTGATCTTATGTGCATTCATGATAATCCGGCTGGTCTGAGCCTGACGGAAAATCCTGGTCAGACGAACCACCGGAAATACTTCACTGTCGATCACATCACGGAGCACATTTCCTGCGCCAACCGATGGAAGCTGATCAATATCTCCCACAAGAATCAGACGCATATGCGGCGGAATGGCCTTCATCAGTGCATTCATCAGGACAATATCGATCATGGAACACTCATCCACGATCAGCACATCCCCCTCAAGCGGAGTTTCCTCATTTTTCTGGTAGCCTTCCGGAGGCTTAAATTCCAGAAGTCGATGGATAGTCTTTGCCTCCAGACCTGTGGCTTCTGTTATTCGCTTGGCAGCTCGTCCTGTTGGGGCTGCCAGCAATATATTCAGTCCAAAGGTGCGATAGGCTGCAATGATACCCTGGGTTGTGGTGGTTTTTCCTGTACCCGGACCACCGGTAAGCACCAGGACCTTTGCAGTCGCTGCCCGGCGTATGGCTTCCACCTGCACCTCATCATATTTCATATTTACAGTATTCTGGATTTTCTCAACATCCACAGACAACTCCGGATTACCGGTATCCTGTCTGGCTTTCATAAGAGAAACCCATAGTCTGTCTGCTGCCGGTTCTGCAGCCAGCTTTTTCAATTTATTGGCAACACCAACCTCCGCAAAATAAAACGGCGGCAGGTAGATACATTCTTTTTCAATCTCTTTGGCAGCATCTTCCGGAATAACCTCATCCGGCACAAACTGAGGAACCATAATCTTCTCACGGATCAGTTCTTCATCCTTCAGCATCTGATCCATGGTCATAATGATGCTGGTATCCTCCGCCTCCAGAAGCGCTGATGCTTTCTTGATCAGCTGATCACGCTCTGCATAAACATGACCCTCATCTGCCAGCTCACTTAAGGTATACATGATACCACTGCGCAGACGGATAAATGCCTCCTTGCCAATCCCAAGCTTCATGGCAATGCTGTCGGCCGTCTTAAAACCAATTCCCCAGATATCATCCGCCAGGCGGAATGGATTCTCCTTAACCTTTGGAATGCTCTCATTGCCATACTGACGATAGATCTTCGCTGCAAATGCAGTGCTCACACTATGATCCTGGAGAAAAAGCATAACATTCTTGATCTCCTTCTGTCGTTCCCAACTCTTTGCAATCTTATCGACACGCTTCTTTCCGATACCGGGAACCTCCAGGAGCCGCTGCACATCCGTCTCGATGATCTCCAGCGTATCCGTACTGAACTGCTGCACGATCTTCTTAGCAAACTTCGGTCCCACACCCTTGATCAGGCCGGATCCAAGGTACTTCTCAATACCAAAAACTGTGGCAGGCATGGTTTCTTCCCAGCTCTCCGCCAGGAACTGTCTGCCGTACTTGGCATCTACTTTCCAGTTGCCATCGATCAAAAGCACAGATCCAACATTGGCATCCACAAGATTACCAACGACTGTAACCAGATCGTTATAGTTCTTAACGGCGCACTTAAGGACAGTATACCCTGTTTCAGGGCTTTGATAAGTTATACGCTCTACAACACAACGTATCTTGATCACTTAAGTCTCACCTGCCTTTACTCTAAACATGATGGTATTTTAAGCCTTTGAAGCTTGGATTTTGTTGTTCTTTCGTGCATCAATTACAACAATCCCAGGCTTCCCAGTCAATCCCAAGTCGTTAAGAATTTTATACACTTTTTCCATTTCTTCATCTGTAAAGAATACTATAGCTTTAATTGCTGGAGGATTCCCATTGGCATTTTTATATACATCAACTTGCTTTTCCAGATTGCGTTTTAATGTCCTAGCCATTTTAAATTCAACAAGCGTTGCATCTTTACTTCCTTGAGACAGCTTGAAATCTACAGGACCTCTACCATTATTAACCTCAGCATTTGTATCAGAAATAGTATTACAACATGCAAGTCGATACATTATATGCAAATCGGATTCTCTATGAATTGGCTTGTCCCCATCATAAAAATACCTATATCCATCGCAATTCTCTATCACATGTTTCAAATACAGTACACGTTCCATTGCTTCTTCATAAGAAGTTTTCGCTTTCACACTATAAAAATCTGTGTCAGAAACAAGTTGATCTATCAAATCCAATAATTGTTCAATAAATACTTGCTTCACACCGTGAACATCAGACAAACTTCTTGCCAATGCTTCTTTTTCGCGATCTTCCTGATTTCTTATATAATGATCAATAAGAACAGGAAAACGCCTAATAGTTTCAGTAGCGGCATTTTCACGATTCTTTTTTGTTGGTTTGTCTTCTCCGAGAACCTGGATAAAATACTCGTTTACCTGCATTCTCAACACCTCATCTGGAATGGCTATTGAGAATCTCTCAAAATTATTGAGCATGTCTGTTCTATTAATCCAGATTTCATCTCGTACTAAAAGATTTGCAGGGGTAAGCAAAACATAATCATTATTAAAAGCAGGAAGATAATATTCTTTCGGAAGCCATACCCCTCGATCATAGTCAAAAGAAACCTTGTCTACTTTAAAAATTTTACAATAAGTCGAAGACAAATATGACTTAGCAAATTCTTCCGTGTATTTCAAAAGGTATGGCTTGATGAGATTGGTGATAAAATCGCTAATGTTATCTCGTCCTATACCTTCTTTCAATAAACACACCTTTTCAATATGTTTGCCTTTGCTAACTATCTCCTCACCAAAGTTTTTGAAAACTTCCGTCAATCCACTATGTAATGCACGACCGAAATCCAATCCTAATCCGCTTCCTGAATTTCCCTTCTTACAAAACCCAAGATAATTTTGCTTTACTTCTGGAAAACAATAGTAGTATTTTAACACTTGCAGATTGCCAGCCCAAACGGACACCTGTGCCATATTCGGCGGACAGCTTGAGACATAATTAGCGGACAGGTGGGGACACATTAACCGGACAATATATCTTCAGATATAATAAACTTATCTCCTAAATACGGAGAAATATTATATCTGGAGGTCCTACTATGGATTACAAAAAAGTACTAAGGCTTCACTTTGTGAACCATCTTAGCTGCCGTGAGATCGCCGAAAGCTGCGGCGATTGCAGCAAAACAACTGTTAACGAGTTCCTGAAGCGTTTCAGAGAAAATTCGGAACTCTCCTACCCTTTACCGACAGATGCCACGAATGAATACATCGAGGGCCTGCTCTATAAAAAGCCAGGTGTATCGGCGGATCAGCTCCTCTACCGGGATTTTAACAAGGAAGCTGTCTACAAGGCTCTGGCCCGCAAAGGGGAGAC
>NZ_JACHFW010000027.1 GCF_014202115.1 Catenibacillus scindens | reverse complement strand
ACCCACTATCTACATCCTTCTCCCGGGAACTTGTCCACCATATCAGTTCATTATAAAAATCTTAGATTTTTGTCTTGACAACTGAGCCACTATAGAGAAAGCAGATTTTCTTTTTTGTAGTCCTTACTTTCACATTTAAGCAGGGTAGCATAAGATAGTAAATCAATAGCCGCTTCAAACAGATGCACTGACTGGCAAGGCTCTCTTGCCAGAAGGCGAAAAGAATACCGCTTGTCACTTCCCGATGCATCGCCCTTAAAGGAGCTGGCCATCGTACCACGATAGGCAGCATACTTAGGGGTTCCACTTTCATCCTTGCCGATAAAAACAACGTTGTGATATCTGGCGCTTTCATAAATCGTACCGTCTGCAATGCACTCCTGAATGATCTGCAAATCAATGCCACGTCCGAAAAGATACTGGATAACCCGGTCACAGTCTTTATTTCTGGGTGGCAGAAGAAGCTCTTTGGGTTCATCCTTTGGCACAGAAACAGGTGGCGGACTCCAGCCGCCTGCGGTAATACCTGCCAGAGCTTCCACGGCTTCTACAAAGCTGTATTCCTTGACTTTGATCAGATAGTCCAGGGCAGAAACACCGCCAAAACCTCTTGACCACCAGTACCATTTGCCATTGGAAATCTTCAGACTGTCGTGTTCTCTGGTGCAGTAAACATTCCTCGCCACATGCTTCAGATTGTCTGGTTCATACCTCTGCAAGTAGGAAAGCAAGTCCATCTGCCGTGCCTGCTCAATCACGGCAGGGTCAAGCTGCACATAAGGTCTGTTACTTCTCATTCAATACAATCACCTCCTGAAATAGAAAAAGCCGAGGGATTTTCGTAATGAAAACCTCTCGGCTATGTATGCAAAAGAGCGGTATTTACCACTCTTTTTAGACCATATTATCCAATCAATCTACCATCTGGACATCTTCGAAGCGTTTTGCATGCTCCTACTACGCATAGTTTCATTTGCACTAACTTGCGCTGAAATTTCCCTCTCAAGTTTTTTTAACGTCTTAGCTGTAGGACGCCTACTAGCAGGCACCTTAACCAATCTTGCACATCCACCACTTTTATTCATCTCTTTACTTAATATTCTACTTATGCTCATAGCCTTTACCTCTTAGTCGTGCATACGATTTTACAAATCTCCGACATCTTACAAAATGTACAATCATTTCAAAGTACCTATCGCCTAACCATTTTAGCACAACTCACTATCAGTGTCAACGTCCATTTTGAAATACATGCGAAGCTGTAAATTTGCTTTTGTATTTAGTATATGAAATTCCCTTGTTTTCATGAGACGATTACAATGGTATTTTATTCAAATTTTTTCGATACCCATCAAACAAATCGTCTTCTTCCAACTCGATCATTTCATCAAACTCAGGATTAGTTTGTTCTGGATACCTAATCCCTATTACATTTGGATAATGCATTAATATAAGGCTACATGCACTATGACCTCTTCCCAACGCTGAAGTTGCATCTATAATAATTTCTCCAAAAGCCTTTAATTCTTCATAATTATCTGTTCTATAAAGTTCGCACACCCATACAAAGCGTGGCATAGGAACAATAGCATATGTCTCTCTGGCATAAAAATTTTTTAGAGTTTTTGAACGATAGTATTTTAAACTACGTGAAGATGCCATAAACAAACGTATAACAACATCTTCTCTACAGTCAAGAAATCCATCTGCCCAAACATCAATCCCAAATTGTTCATGATGTAAAATAGACCTAACTATTGCTGCAGCATCAGACGCATCTAAAAACATTCTCTTATATAACGGAACTGCAATATTTTCTACTCGCATATCTGGATATAAAGAAAGTTGCTGAAACGGTCTGACTTGATAAATTGGTTGATTATCATCAACCACAACATAATCTTCATAAAAATCAGCAGAGTTTATAAGTGGATGGCAATGGTCTTTATTATCCCAAGAAATCCATTTGTTTCGTTTAGCCTTTTTAATTAATTCTTTATTGACATTCCCATGACCAATACATACTATAGAGTGTCCTGAACCATTGTTTCCAGTAGGAAGTAAATTCAACGCAACAGGAATGCCCGATTCAATATAATAATGCAAATTTCTTTTCAACTCATCTTCTTGTGTAACTTTCGATAAACTATATTTATCTATTGAAGACAAATTATATAATCTTGGAGAAAATCCAAACTCTGACAATACTTTGGTCAATATAGGATATGAAATACCTCTAGATGGCAAGACCCGTTCATGACTATGTTTTTGTTCATTCTCCAGTATTTCACTAGGAACAATGCTTCTATAATCACGATAACTATTAGCATAATGTTCTAATAAATTTAGTATTGTTACTTCTGCACACCTCATAGTTTCTTCATCTTGCATTCTGTATGGAAACGCATCGACAAAAAACTTCTTGCCATAAATATTTAATTCATATCTGGATAAACGCACATATATTGGCAATACTTTTGAATTAACAACATATTGGGGATTAATTAAAGTACGTCCCATAACACCTGTTGTTAGGGGATTTAAAACACAAGCTCCCATAAAATGGTCTGAAATTTGCTTCTGAATCTCCGTATCATGTGCAAAAAAATCTTCTTCTCTTACTTCTTGTGCAAAAAAAGATAATCTTCTAGAATATCTTTTAACATGAAAATGTTGATTTGAAAAATAGGTATAATAAGTATCTCTATAACTGGAATCAATGTGATAAAATTCTTGAACAATAGTAAATGGTCTCGGCAATTGTTTTAATAGATTACGTAAATCAAGCATATAGTCACTCATAACATCACTACTTGTTTCATATAGACTATCTCTAAATATTGATTCACAAAAGCTTGGAATAACATCTTCATAATTTTCATCTTTTATAATTGTAAAGATTTCTTCACTATAATCCAATTCTTCTACTATTAATTTTTCATCACTATACAATTCTGCTTGCGTTTCCATATCACTCATAATATTTCCCTTTTCTCTAAATACAGGCTTATTATTTAAATTTATAAACGTATTTATGGTCTTCTTTTCTTAATCCGAGGAGTCCTTTATCATATAATGACTTTAAAGCCTGCTCAATTTTATCTTTCCGAACAAAACTACAAGTATCATTTTCTTCTAAATAATCACACTCCCAATTATCATTGTGCATATTACAAATAGGATGTTCTTCATTCGGTAACCAACTTATCAACTCATCCATTGTAAATTCACTATGTTCTCTAAAATGCGTTGTTGCTTGCATATAAACACAGAAATCCCAATCATCAAGTTTTTTAACAGCCGTAAATAATTCCCACAAGGCTACAGCAATACCAGAGCCAACCGAAACCGTAAATCCTGCAAAACTTCCCTGTGAGATATGTAATATTAATGCATCAATTAAACCTGATGTACAAGAAACCTTCAAAAAGTCTAACATGATTTGTTGTACTCGTATATATCTCGAACCTAATAACAGCTGACTAGGTTTTTCAATCTGATTTTCCCATAATGAAATCATTTCTTTTGCAGAATCCCAATTGTTTTGTTCATAGTCTCCTGTCAATGCAGCCAAAATTTCTGCTTTATGTTCTTTAAGTTGAGCATTATCAATCGAATCTGCTATATATTGGTCAATAACCTTTTCCAACTCTTTATACGAAATGTAGTATTCAGCCATAATAACCTATCTCCTCTTTCGCTTTAGGATTATTTTTAAGTATATCATGCAATGCAAAATTTGTCGACATATCAATTTGGCTAAGCGTCCAGATACAGCAAACTCAAATAATAATATACCCCTCTCGGCTATGTAAAAGACGGCATCAACATCACGTCAACGCCACCTTTTTTTCGGTCAATCCATTATAAAATCCCTGCTTTTTTCAGATACCCAACACCATCATAACAGCCGCGGAAGTAAACCGTCTGCATTTCAATATCTGTCAGATTGTTTCTAAGCTCCATGACTTTGATCAGAGCCGCACATTCCTGCTGGGATAATTCCTCTGCTGTTTCGGTATCAACAGCCTCCAGCACTTTGGGATATTGTTGAAATATCGCTTCCATCTGTTCCTGAATGGCACGGTAGTCCTCATTGCTTTCCGACAGTTTCGCAATCACGGAGCTTAGATGTTCACGAAAGATATTGCTGTGGACATCTACAAAGGTTTCAAATCTGAACTCGTCAGACACCGCTCTCACCTCCGATAGTTTCATTTCTACACTTATTATACTGCCCATATTTATGCAATACAAATGTGCAAAAAGGGAATTTATCTCTCCCGGCTTGCGCATTTTCTTTCGGGTGGTTCTTCACTTTGCTCCGGCTCTGCGTCAAGCACAGCGGGATCTTTCTGGTCTAAATTCAGCTCGATGTTGAGTGCATTGAGCCGTTCTGATTTCTCTTTCAGCTCATCTTCAAAGGCAAACGGCTTTTCCACCTCAATCTTAGCGGTTTCAAGCTGCTCCATCGTTTCTGCTTTTTTGATTTTTGCGGCTTCCAGTTTTGCAGGAATTTTCGCAAGCTCATTTTCAATTCGGGTCAGGTTACCCAGTGGATCAGTACCTAAATCTACTTTGTGCTTTGCCTTTCCGCAAAGATATAAACAGTAATGGGCATTGAAGGTATCATAGAAAACTTCCAGTTTGAACCCACGATAGTTTCCGATTTCCGCAGGCTCGGCCATCGGATATTCTTTACAGACCGCAAGAAGCATCTCGCCTGCAGCTGCTTTTTCTGTATAAGTGATCCCCTTTAAGGTCATCGGACAGAACTTTTCTTCGCCCTGCGGCTGATGCTGCTGGGCAAGGGAAGCATCGGCTTCATAGCAGACAATCCGCTGTTCACACTCCTTGATGGTCTGCGGGAAGTATTTGAGTATCCTGTCCTCAAGGTCATAATGTTCCGAAAGATAACTCTGTTTCAGGACTTTGAGCTTGGAAACCTGTATATCCAGATCCATTTTTTCCTTGAAACGCTCGTCTCCTGTGGCAAGCATTTTGACTTCCGCAAAGGAAAGAGCCACTTCATCCACATCTTCCGCAGAGCGGACAGGACTTTTGCTGGTCATGATCTGGGAGATAAATTTCTGCTTCGATTCCACCAGCTGATAGAGATAAGCATCAAAGGTCTGCTCCGTCACATAACGGTAAACCTGAACTTCCGGGAACCTGTTCCCCTGGCGCTCAATACGTCCCTGGCGCTGTTCCAGATCGGATGGACGCCACGGGCAATCCAGATTATGAATGGCAATGAGTCTGTCCTGTACGTTGGTACCTGCGCCCATCTTAGGGGTTGAACCGAGCAGAACTCGGACTTCGCCGCTTCTGACCTTTGCAAACAGTTCCTTTTTCTGTGCGTCACTGGTAGCTTCATGGATAAACCGTATCTGTTCGGCAGGGATACCACGGGCGATCAGCTTTTCACGGATGTCATCATAGACATTAAAAGTCCCGTCATTTTTCGGGGTAGACAGGTCGCAGAACACCAGCTGGGTTGCTTTCGTATCCGCATATTCTTCCCAGATGCGGTACACGTTGTCCACACAGGCATTCACCTTGCTGTTTGGATCATCCGGCAGCATGGGGTCGATCATCCTCTGGTCAAGGGCAAGTTTGCGCCCATCGTTGGTAATTTTGAGCATGTTGTCCACATTCGGCTCCACAAGCCTTGCACGGACTTTTTCTGCTCGTTTGGCAAGAGAAGCGACCAGTTCCGTCTGGATTTCACTTGGCTTGGTCTTGATGTTGTGATACTTGACCGCCGGAACAGGGAGCTTCAGCATATCGGCGGTCTGAATATCCGCCACTTCCCGAAACATCAGCATCAGCTCCGGAAGGTTGAAAAACTTGGCAAAGCGGGTTTTCGCCCGGTAATTGGTTCCCTCCGGAGCCAGTTCCAGAGCGGTGACTGTCTCACCAAAGGTGGACGCCCAGCTGTCAAAATGCTGCAAACCATTCCGTAAAAGCGCATCATACTGCAAGTAGCGCTGTACCGAATACAGCTCCACCATGGAGTTACTGATCGGGGTTCCCGTGGCAAAGATCGTTCCCCGGTTGCCTGTGATTTCATCCAGATAGCGGCACTTCATAAAAAGGTCGCTGGATTTCTGGGCTTCCGTCTGGGCGATCCCGCCTACATTGCGCATCTTGGTATAAAGATACAGGTTCTTATAAAAATGGCTCTCATCAATAAAGAGCCTGTCGATACCGAGCTGTTCAAAATCAATGACGGTATCCTTTCGCTTGGTGTCATTGAGCTTATCCAGTTTTGCTTGAATCGCCTTTCTGGTTTTCATCAGCTGCTTGATCGTGAACTGTTCGCCTTTGCTTGCCTTCACATCATCAATTCCACGCTCAATATCATCGATCTGACGTTGAAGCTGTTCTCTCTGACGCTCAATGCTCATTGGGATTTTCTCAAACTGGCTATGCCCGATAATGACCGCATCGTAATCGCCGGTGGCAATGCGGGAACAGAACTTTTTCCGGTTGCCCGTCTCAAAGTCCTGCCTGCGGGTTACAAGGATATTGGCACTTGGGTACAGCCTAAGATACTCGGAAGCCCATTGCCCCACAAGATGATTGGGAACAACGAACATCGACTTATTGCATAATCCAAGGCGCTTGCTTTCCTGTGCCGCAGCAACCATTTCAAAGGTCTTTCCTGCGCCCACCTTGTGGGCAAGGAGTGTGTTGCCGCCATACAGGATATGGGCAATGGCATTGACCTGATGGGGCCGGAGCGTGATTTCTGGGCTAATACCGCCAAATACGATATGGCTTCCGTCATACTCACGGGGACGGACGGAATTGAACGTGTCGTTGTAATATCGCACCAGTCGGTTCCTGCGTGCCGGATCTTTCCAGATCCAATCCTGAAATGCCTGTTTGATAGCTTCCTGCTTTGCCTGCGCTGCCGTGGTTTCTTTGGCATTGAATACGGCTCTTTTATTGCCGTTTTCATCATACACATAATCAAAAATACGGGTATCACGCAGGTTTAGGGTGTCCTCAATAATACGATAGGCGGAAGCCCTTTTTGTACCATAGGTGCTGTCCGCCTTGACATTTCCGAAATCGGAACTCTTATTTTCAATAAACCAGTCGCCATTCATTGGGGTGTAGCGCACTCGGATTCTTCCTGCCGCATAGCTGGAAGGGGTCAGAAGCTCCATAACAAACCGCTGAATATCCTCCTGCGGTATCCAAGTTGTACCCAGACGGACGGAGATTTCTGCCGCTGACAGGTCTTTGGGGATCACCGGCTTTAAGGCTTCTACATTGATTTCATACGCCGGATCTTCCTTTGCCGCAGCCTGTGCGCTTAGAAGTTTTGTCCGCACATTGCCGGACAGATATTCGTCAGCAGTCACATATTTTGCCGGTTCCGAAGCAGGGATACGAAAGATCACGCCCTGCAATTCCTGTACCAGTTCCTCCTGGGGTTTGCCTGTAAGCTGCTCCATATAAGGCAGGTCAACGAGAGCCTTTTCCCCGATAGAAAGGGCAAGGGCTTCGCTGGCTGTTTCCACAGAAGTAACTTCCCGGTGGGGCTTGATCGTCCGCTTCGTGAACATATCTGCTTTTCGTTTGAAATTGCCCTCATCATCCAGCACTTCCAAAGAGCATAACAGGAAGTAGCTCTCATCCGATGCAAAGGCCAGATAGTTGCCACGGCTGTTGATCAGCCCATATTTTTGGGAAAACGCATCATACAGCCGGTTCAGGTTTTCCTGTTCGGTGCGTATCATTTCTTCTGGATAATCCTCCGTCTGATACTCGATGAGCTTTCTGACACAGTCACGGATCTGGATCAATCCCTTGATGCGGCTCTCTGCGGTCATGGATACTGTGGCCGGAGTCATGCGGTCATTTTCCCGGAAGTAGACTTTGCCATCCACCATGGTAAAGGAAAAATTGCGTACATTTGGATCAGCAGGAACAGAAGCGTCCGGCTCATCCGAGATTTCATCAATCCCTTTTTCATACTCCGGGATTTCTCCCTGAATGTTCTGGACAGCTTTGCTTAACAGATCCGCAAGTGGAATGTCTTTGTATGCCTTGCAGACAGAGTCAAAACCAAAGCGGGTACTTTCCATTTTCATTTCGCCCAGGATCATTTCCGGGTGCTGTACAAAATAGCTGTTCATCGTGATCCCGTTCTCATCGGTATCCAGGTGTACCCAATCCGGTTCCACATCCGCAATGCGGTCACGCTTTTGCAAAAAGAGGATGTCACTGGTGACCTCTGTCCCTGCATTGGCACGGAACGTATTGTCCGGCAGGCGGATGGCTCCTAAAAGTTCCGCCCTTTGTGCGATATATTTCCGCACCTCCGGGCTTGTTTTGTCCATCGTTCCCTTGGAAGTGATAAAGGCCACTACGCCGCCGCTTCGGACTTTATCCAATGCTTTCGCAAAGAAATAATCGTGGATCAGGAATTTCTGGGCGTTGTAACGGCTGTCATTGACCTTAAAATCGCCAAACGGTACATTGCCGACAACGACATCAAAATGGTCATCGGGAAGTTTTGTCTGCTCAAATCCCTCAATGGCAATGCTGGCTTTCTGGTAAAGCTGCTTTGCAATTCTTCCCGTAAGAGAGTCGATTTCTACACCGTGAAGCGTTGAGCCTGCCATACGATCCGGGAGCAGGCCAAAGAAATTGCCGGTTCCGCAGGACGGTTCCAAAATCGTACCGCCGGAAAATCCCATATGGTCAAGGGCTTCGTACATGGCTTTGATGACAACCGGCGGGGTATAGAACGCTGTCAGAGTGGACTCCATGGCTGCCCGGTATTCTTCCGGGGAGAGGCTGGCATTCAGCTCCTTAAATTCTTCTGCCCAGGCAGCATTGTTCTCGTCAAAGGCCATGGATAGGCCGCCCCAGCCAACATAACGGGCAAGAACTTCCTGTTCTTCGGGTGTAGCAAGACGATTTTCCAGTTCCAGCTCATGGAGCAGATGGATGGCTGCCATGTTGTTCCTGAATTTTTCTTTTGCACCGCCGACACCTAAAGTATCTTCTGTAATCCGATAATTGTGCCGTTCAGAAGAAGGCGCAGCGGATTTGTCTGTGTGTTCTTCTGAGGAAAGCTCTGGCTGTGGCTGTTCCAAAAGCCTGCGGATATAACTGATCTTTTCCACACGATTGATCGGGAAACCAACATGGTTCTGGAATGTGATGTCACGCATAGACACATCACCGCTGATTTCTCCTACACGTTCAATCCGGTATCTTCGGTTGTCGATCACGATTTCCTTACCGATCAGGTCGGAAGAATCCTGTGAAACTCCATCTTGTTCTTTTTCTTCCTGTCCGGCAGTGGGCTGCAATTCAGCAATAAGCTGTCTGCAGATCTCTTTTTGTTCTTCATCCTCCAATTCTTCCTGCCACTGCGTCAGCTGTTCCACATAACTTTGCACATGCGCCGGATCAGCTAAATCTGCCTCGATTTTCTGAATGGCATCCTCTTTGGTTTCTCCAACTTCCAAGGTGTCCTGATACTCATATGGATCAACTTCCTCAATGAAGTCCACCAAACGCCCGGCAAGGCTTGTATTCTTATCCTCCGGGATACGGAACCAGTCATTTTCGGTTGCCATGATGTCTGCAAAGAGCTTCTCGTCCTCTGGCGTCAGCGTCTTATGCTGTTCCAGATAGGGAAGGAATACATCTCGTCCCCATTGCAGGCTCTCTAGTTTCTCACGATAGAAATCCTCGCCCTGTTTCTTCCATTCAGGAATAAATGGACAGTTGGGGGAAAGGGAGTATTCATAGAAGTTTTTGATATGGGCAATCAGATCGCCCTCGCCATCTCCAATGTCAAAGCGTCCCTCATAGTGAAAATCCTCGCCGCCGATAGTGGCCGTAATCTCAAAATCGGTCTTGTGATACCATCCAACATGATTTTCTTCCGCCTGTCTTTCCCGGTGCTGCTTCTCGTCCAAAACACCCAGAAGATAATTGCCAAGGGCAAAGCTCAAATCGGTGTATCGATCCTTCAGTTCCCGGTCATAAAAGACGGGGTGTTCTGAAAAACCGATAGAAAATATCAGACGGTCAGGCTTTGTTTCGGCAGGTGTTTCCTTGTCCTGCATTTCTGTGATGATGACCTTGAGGTGGTCATTGGCAGGATTTTCACGGAGCTTTTCTTCAAAATCCGTCCGGCTCATTTCTTTCCCGAACAGGGGAAATTCAGGATTTTGAAGGGATACAGCCGTTTCATCAAAGGCAGATACTTCATATTTATCTGCTCCCAGATACACCGTATCTCCCTCGTGATAGAGGTAGCGGACAGGGTGAAGCTCCAGAAGTTCCTGGGAAAAGCGCCATGCATTGCTCCGGCTGTAAACGCTGACGGTCTGCCTCTGCACTTTCGTCAGAAAATCAAGCAGCTGCTGGACAGTGGCAGGCTCTGAAAGAAGCTGCTCCATCTGTTCGGCAGGAACATCGGCAAGATCGGCACGATCCACTTCTTTGAGCAGATCCTTTTCGTAATGATCCAGATCACGGATAAAATCAGACAGCCGCAAAGAAAGGGTATCTCTCTTATCCGCAGGCGGAAGATCACGGTGGGCATCAATAAAACGCTGCCTTGCCATTTTCCGCTGTGCATCAATTTCATACTGAGGAGCTCCCACACTTTCCAGAAATTCAGGATAGTGGTCTTTTTCCTTGGCATTAAAATAGCGGTCATTTTGAATCAGTTCCCTGATCCGTTTTTCTACTTTTGACCACGAAAGTACAAGGTCGGGGTTTGTATAGGAACCATGCTTTTCAATTCCGATCCCTTTACTGTCATGCCATGTCCCGCCCTGTGTCCCATCGGGATAACTGTGCGTACCGCCGCCGGTGCCGTACTCATTTTTAAGAAAGGCAATATTGGCTTTCTTATCCTCATGCTTCTGAAATTGACGGTAGATACGGTACTTGCCATTTTCAAAGCCGCTTCCTCTTACCAGGACAGAGTCAATATCTTCCTGTGAAACAGAAAAAGCAGAGGATCTTTCGTCCTCTGCTTCTGCAATCTGTTCGATTTGTTCCTCTACGGTAGGAAGATTGGCTATGACTTCTTCTTCATTGGCTGTGCTTAGCGGTAGATCAGCTCGTTCAGAATCAGCTCCTCCGCCTGACTGCGAATGTTGTTCATCATTCCCACCCACTGCATCGGTGCTTTCTCTTTCAGTTCCTCCGTCACGCCCTGCTCGGCTGACAGCTGCTTCGTCAGAAGTTCCAGCCTCTGGAGCGCTGTCTGTTCCGTCTGGTACAGATGCTCGTTCAGCCTGCCCTGTGTCAGAAGGTTGAGATAGGTCACTCTCTTGTGCTGCTCCAGATAATCCCGGTGCATCAATGCGTATCTGCCAAGCGGAAGTTCTGGCTCTGTCGGTAATGTCAGGTCGGGAATAAGATAATCCCCCTGACGGGTATATGTGATGTTCTCCATGATTATCGCTCCTTTCGGGTTGTTTTCTGCTTCTATCATACGAAGATTGTGTTTCCTGCGCAAAGGTGCGGGACTGTGTTTTTTCTGCCACCTGCACATCCCGGATCGTTTGTGAGATTTCCCGGAGTGCCATTTCCGCAATGTCACTTGTTGCAATACCAAGGGCGTTAATAGTGGCAGGGGTATTAAAGTTCACAATGTCCTGAAAATCCTCACGGTCAAAGTATTCGCCCGTATCCAGACCACAGCGGCTGACCAGCATAAATGCCACACTGTTTACGGCCAGCCGCTGGTACATGACCTCAATATTCAAATCGTCCAGTTCTTCTAAGAAACTGTCCGCTGTCACATCTTTGAGCTGTGAAAGATAGTCCTGCAGATGATCTTCCACGGCATTTTTCGCTGTTTCCATCAGGGCAGAGGCAAGATCGGTACTTTCCAGTTCTCCAAACCTGTCAGAAAGCCGTTCCATCACAGGCTGCTCGTATCGGGTTTCCATCTGCCATATCGGAACAGGACGGCTGCCGTAATAACCTTCGTGTGTGTCTGACACATCAAAGTAATATTTCAGGGTATTCCTGCGGCCTTTGGGGTCAAATACCGCAATCCCTTTGCTGTCTTTATTTACCCAGCGCCGGAACTGTTTGTTCCAGGTTTCAAGCTGTGCCACGGCAACCGCATCCGGGCGCTGGGCAAAGATTAAGAGCTGTTCGTCAAAGCGGCATTTGTAAGTCCGGCAGGCAGCGGCAAGAAAGTTCTGCCATGTCTGCGGGTTCTTGGCTACCGCAATTTCTGTGCGCCGATACAGCTCGGTAATCAGCTGATACTTTGCAGCCATTTCATTTCCACCTCCTTATTGATTTTCAGGATTATTCCTTGTCCTCTCCGTCAAAAAGGAAATCACCCTGTTTGCTTTTATGCTTTTCTGCAATTCATTGATGAGCGCAATGTCCGCCACGGTAATGCCCTGGATAGAGAGAATATCGTCCATCGTCATGGCGGAGATTGCTTTTTCATCGGTAAAACCAGCGTCCAGAATCTTATTGATGACTTTGACCGCTTTCTGGTTGATCGCCATTATCTATCCTCCTTATCGTTCATATTCTTTATGCCTGACGGTTTTATGTGGTGGTTTCTGGGGTTTGGGTTCATAAGTGTGGCCGTTTCTTTCCATACGCTCGGCAAATTCACAAATGTGATAGATATTTCCGCCGATCTCTGTATGGTATTCATCAATAAAGCGGCAGGAACGTTCAGCAGTTTCGCCCCATGATAAATGAAGAATAATTTTCCCGCCGTCAGGAATACGGAACAATTCTTTGTAATGCGGATCAATAAACCGAATCCCTTGTGCTGCTTTCTCCATATGTCTGTCCAGCCATTCTTTCACATAACAGTAACAATAGAAGTTATAGTCACCCTTTGTCGGATTGCACCGGAATAAAAAGGCATATTTCTCCGTGTCCATCCGAAACCCATATTCTGTGCAGTAATTTCCCTGCAAAGCACTGGAAGGGTAGCTCTTTGCGAAAGCCTTCATATCATATCGGTTATGCAACAATCCGTGATCTTCCCGCAGGGTATTCACCACTTCATCAAGGTCATTTTTGAATTCTTCTGATTTCCATTGCGGTCTGGTATCAAACCATGTGGTATAGAAACCATATCCAGAGTCAGCAAAATCGCCCCGCAAATGGCCAATATTGCCGGTCTGCCCGCTGATTTGAGAACTCTGTGAATACACATAATTTTGTTCAGCCGCAGTTAATGGTCTGATTTCCATATCAACGTTCCTCCCGGCTGTGTTTCGCTTTTTGCTCTTTCTGGATGGTTTTCAAGGCATCCTTGGCCCATTGGGGCATACGCTCCGGCTTGATCTCACCAAGGACATCATACCGTTCCCAGCGGCTATGCTCGCCGGTAGCAAGGCAGGTACCAAAGACCGCCTGACCTCTGCCGCCGGTGGCACCGTTTCCGCCTTCCGCAAGTACAAGCTGGTAAGCAGCGTGCTGATATTCATATCGCTTCGGTTCTGCATTGATCACAACCACCTTGCCCACAATGCTTTTATTCCTCATATCAGGGATACAGTCAGCGGCTGTAAAGGGGGTAGGGTCAAATTTGAATTTTTCCTGTTCGGCTCGTGTCTGTTCGATCTGTGTCTGCACACGGTCACAAAAAAGCTGCATGGCTTCCAGATAATCCTCTGTGCCTACGGCTTCGGTTGGCCAGGGTGCGGAAAACGGATTATTGTAATCACAGTAGCAGACTACATAAGGATGTTCCGCCCGCTTATCGACACAGAAAACAACTTCTTTCTTTCCGATGTGGATACTCTGTTCCACAGCATAGTTGCCGATCATCCTTTTCTCGTCATTCATCAGCATCATCCTTTCTTTGTTTTTTCCTGTTCTGCTCGTCTAAGATTTTTCGGATACAGACATCGCAGAAAATCATTGACCTGTCCTTATATCGGGGATAGGGGCAGGTCGTACAGTCATATTTCTTCTTTTTACCGTTCACGGTCATCACCGCTTTTCTGCTTTGGGGAAGAAGGGTTATTGTAAGGCAGACGGCATTCCGTCTGATACCGCTCATTCAGTTTCTCCCTCGCCGCAGAAAGTTCATTGACATAGCAGCCCCAGAAATAATCCGTTCCGTTTTTGCAATACCAGCAGACATAGGGGTTCGGGGCTTTCGGGTTATGACCGATCACCAATTCCGTACTCCCGATAGTACAGCTTTCTATAATCTCATAACCGGCATTGATGCGCTTTTCTTCATTCATAGGCAGACCTCATGATTCTTTCGCATAGTTGCGATAGTCTTTTTCTCCTTTGGCCCGGACACGGCGCACATGGCTGCTCCCCGCAAGCTCCGGGTGCTTTGCCTGAAGTTTTCTCCGTATCCTGCATACGCTCTCAAAACTTGGTAAGCCAAGATATTTGTACTGGGTCATGACCTCAGCCAGAGGCATTGCCCCGGCACCTTTCAGATAGGCATTGCACACCTTCAGGTAGAGCAGCATATCATCATCTCTGGTTTCCTCGTCTTTTTTCAGAATGGCCTTGATCTTGCCCTCGATGGTTTTCAGATTTTCCATTGAATACCTCCATAAAGGAAAGGGGCGGCATGTTTTGCCGCCCCTCCACGATCACTTCTTATTTCTGTGGCGGATGTTCAGCCAGATGGCTCCGCCTGCAATGAACACAACAAGTGCGATTGCAAGGATTGTTTTTACATCCATGCTTTAATCCTCCTTTTTCTTTTTATTCTTAAAGCCAACAAAACCTAAGACACCGGCACCAAGCACGGAAACCGCCGCCAGCCCAATCCAAAGAGCAGGATTGAAGTCATCGCCTGTTTTCGGTGTTTCTCTCAGTTCGTTGTGCATTTCTACGGTAGCTGTTTCATCCACCTTGATGGTTACCTGCTTGTCGGCAGGCAGGATATATCCAGAAGAAACACTGTCGCTGACCTCAGATACCGTGTATTCGCCAATTCGCAGACCTTCAATGAAGATCTCACCGTTTTTATCGGTCTTAAAGGTCTGGTCATATCCGTTTGTTCCTGTCACACGGAAGGAGAAGCCCTCTACCTTTTTGTCAGAAGAAGTTTTTACGATCTTCAAAGAGCCTTTCTGCGCTGCATTGATAAAGCCAACACCTGCTTCATTTTCAACCGTATAGACCTTTCCATCTTCCTCGATGGACACCGGATAAACATTCTCATCAAGCAGGAATCCTTCAGGCGCTGTCTTTTCACGGACAAGATATTTTCCATAGCGAAGGTCGCTCATCTGGTAAACACCATCGCCCAGTTCGCCCATTTCTCCCAGCAGTTCATCGCCGTCATCCAGTTTTCCGTCACCGTTTTTATCTGCATAGACTTCAAAAACAGCACCGGTCAGCTTATTGTCAGGATAATCTTCATCCACCTTTGTCAGCTCAATGTTGCCGGTAATAAACTCATTGACCAGTTCAATTTTCACAACCTCGTCTACCTTGCTGATGGTTACAGGAATTTCTTCATCGGAGAGTACATAACTCGTCGGGCTTTCAATCTCACGGATGATCCAGTTTCCATATGGCACTTTGGCAAAAGAAAAACTACCATCATCTTCTGATGTGGTAGTTGCAATCGCTGTTTCGGTTGTAAATTCCTCTGTACCGGTCTTAAAGATACCGATAAGCGCACCGCCTAAAGCATTTCCATCCTCATCGGATTTCTTTCCACTGACAGCTCCATAGATCAAATCATTTTCAATGGCTTCGCCCTCATTGGCAGTAATGGAAACGACAGCGGTTTCCTGACCGGCGTACTCAAAGACAACCGGGTATTTGGTTTCATTTTTCAGATAGGCCGCATTGGTACTGATTTCCTGTACATAATAGCTGCCCATCGGCAGGTCGCTGACTGCCTTACCGTGTCCATTCTCATCAAGGGTAATCACCTCGATCAGACCGTCAGCCGGAATGGTCGTTCCATCAGCGGCGGTCAGTTCCTCGGCTGCATAAAGCCCAAAGGAAACATCAAAGATCTCGCCGTTGTTTCCAACGCCATAATCCTCATCGACTTCAAGGCTCTTGGTCAGGTCAATTTCAACTTTCTGCCTTTCGTTGTAGAAGCTGGTGGAAGTTTCGGTCACCGCTACTTCCTGACCGGCATAGATAAGCTCAACCGAGTGAATTTCGTCATTGAGAACCATACCATACGGAGCAGTGATTTCCTTTACTTCATAGCTGCCCAGATACAGTTCCTTGCTGGTTGCCGTCCCGTCTGCACCTGTGGTAATGGTATCCACAACCTCGCCCTTAGAAGCTCGAAGGGTACCATCCAGCGTATAGATGTCCTCGGCTGCGGTGATCTCATATACCGCACCTTCCAGGCTGCCGACTGCAAAAACAGGCTGATGCATTCCTCCGGCTTCCGTAACAGAGCTGAACATTTCGCCGGACTTGGAAACGGTAATGGTTCCTTTCTGGGCTACGTTTTCCCTTACCACCTCAATGACGGTAATGCCGCTTTCCTCAGAGGAATCCTCCTGTACCACATCGAAATAGACGGGTTCAGAATTCAGAACATAGCCGTATGGAGCCTGTACTTCAACCAGGGAATATCCGGTTCCATACTCCAGTGTCTGCGGAGTGATCAGTTCGCCGTCTGCCGTAGTATAGAACGTGTCAATGGTTGTGACTTTGTTGTCCGGCACTTTCTACCAACCTTTTTTATCCCAAATCCTGCAAAATAAACGAACCCCCAGAGTAAAAGATTCTGACGGATTTTCCCGCACT
>NZ_JACHFW010000026.1 GCF_014202115.1 Catenibacillus scindens | reverse complement strand
ATGGAGCAGGTACGTTCTCTGGAACCTGTTTCGGTTGTGGTAGGCTCCTTTGTTATCGTCCAATCATCGAAAGTATGGTTGCCCACTTCAGTTTTATCGCCGCAGGAGCATTCCTTCCAGTGCTGGGTTTCATCCTTCTGCCAGTCGCCGTAGCTGTGTTCATGAACCGGAATCGTCTCTTCCTGCTTATATTTGCAGATGGAGCAGGTACGTTCTCTGGAACCTGTTTCGGTTGTGGTAGGCTCCTTTGTTATCGTCCAATCATCGAAAGTATGGTTGCCCACTTCAGTTTTATCGCCGCAGGAGCATTCCTTCCAGTGCTGGGTTTCATCCTTCTGCCAGTCGCCGTAGCTGTGCTCATGAACCGGAATCGTCTCTTCCTGCTTATATTTGCAGATGGAGCAGGTACGTTCTCTGGAACCTGTTTCGGTTGTGGTAGGCTCCTTTGTTATCGTCCAATCATCGAAAGTATGGTCGGCTACAGTATCTTGATTAACTTCTTTGCAGTAGTAGCATTCCTTCCAGTGTGTAGTCGAACCGCTACTCCAGTCGTCGGTATAGTAATGTTGGTGTTCCCTGTATCTATCAATCTGCTCATAGCCGCAGGTAAGGCACCGCCTTTCACATACGTCATACTTCGTATTTACATCATAATAGATCAGCTCCCATTCGCCGAAGTTATGGGGGCTCTCTTCAGATTTCTCTCCGCAGCTGCATTCTTTCCAATGCTGGGTTCCATTATTTTTCCAGCCGCCGAAGCTGTGTTCATGGGGGGGAGTAGGCCCCTCTCCGCCGCCGGTATTGCCGCCGATTGCCCAGTCGCCCCAGGCGTCTCTCTTCCATACGGTATAAGAGCCGTCCGGATCGCCGGTAAGGTAAATCTGTCTGGCCCGTACTTTAAGCGTATACGCATCCTTCGACTGAGTGATATTCTTCGAATCGAAAAATACCCACCTGTCTATCTCAACGCTTTCTGTCTGGAGTACCTGGCCGTTCAGTACCAGCTGCGCCTCATACTCAAGATACGTGCTGCCTGATGCGTTGGCAGGTTTATCCCACATTACCTGGTTTCCATATCCCGACCAGCGGGGATTTTCCGGCACATATTGCCCCGCAGCAAACACTGTCGCCGGCAGTATTCCTACCACCATGCATAAGGACAGCAGCAGCGCCAGCAAACTCTTTTTTCGAAGCATCTTCATTCCCTCCTTTACAAGTAGAATCAGTTTTTGGTATCTCCGCCGTCCGGTTCGGACGGATCCTTTCCTCCGGCTGGCGGGTTATCCTGTGCCTTCCGCTTTTTCCTGTATAAGAATACAAGCAGCAGCGCCAGCAGGACAGCCGCCGGTATCGCGGCCAACAGAACGATGTAGACGGCGTTTCCATCCTTTTCGTCTCCCGGCAACGGGGCGGGTTGGATGATTGCAGAAACGGAGAAGGGGGTATCGGAACCGAGTACGGCATACCGGCCCGGGCCGCCGGCTTCAAAGACCAGGCTGCCGTCTTCGGCCTTTGCCTCTATGCGCTCCGGCTCGCCGTCCACCCGCACCGCCTGGTAATGGGCGTAGCCCTCCAGATGGCTGTTCATCGGGATGCGCACCGTCATGGCGCTGTCTTTGATTTCCACCGGCTCCCCGTTCTGGCGGATGCTGATCTCATACACCGACAGCAGGCCGTCCAGCGCTTCTTTCAGCTCCGGCTTCTCTTCAAGCAGGCTCTCCGCCTCCATGACGCCGGCGTACAGCTCCACACCCTCCGGAACCGCTTCGGACAGGGAGACGGAAACGCCGGTATTTTCATCGGTCAGCTCCGCGATGCCTTCGCCGCCGGAATCCTGCCCGTTATCCGTGGTTTCCCCGGTGGCTGACGTCTGCGCGGCGTCCCTTGTCTCGGCGTAGCCGCAGACGGTGCAGATGCGGCTCTCTGTATTGCCATCCGCCGTCCATGCGCCGAAGCTGTGATCCGCCGCATCCTTTTTGTCGCCGCAGGAGCACGCCTGCCAGTGCTGTGCCGCGTCGTGCTTTTGGGTATAGCTGTGCTCATGGGGCGGTTCGGCTTCTCCGACGTCCGCCACCATATACTGGCCGTCCGGGTCGCCCACGATCATGATCCATCTGGCACGCACCCGTATGGTGTACTCCTCCTGCGGCCGCGTCACCACATCGTTTGTGAAAAACAAATAGGTGTCGATTTCCACTGCCTTGGACTCGACCACATCGTCGCCCAGCAGCAGCTGTGCCTCGTATTCAAAGCTATCGCCGGAGGCCGCTCCTGCCGGCCGGTCCCACTGCACCTGGTTTTGGTAGCCCGACCAGCGGGGGTTCCCTGGCACATATTCCCCCGCCGCCGAAACAGACAGGGGAAGGGCCGCGATCATCAGGCATACCGCCAGCAGCATACTGAAAAGCCATGCGCCTTTTTGCCGCCCCGGCGGTTTTTTCCCTGCGCATACGCAATCTCCTCCCTTTATCGCACCGGAGCGCCCTGCGAGGAAAGCGGTGCTCCGCATGCTCCGCAGAAGCGGCTTCCGGGCGGTATCTCCGCCCCGCACTGGGGGCATTTGTTTTCCAGCTTCGCCCCGCAGTTGTTGCAGAATTTGGCGCCGGCCGCACACTGGGTTTTGCAGGCGGGGCAAACCACCATACCCGCGTTCAGTTCCGCCCCGGCGTTTCGCACCACCACCGAGCGGCCGCCGGAGACGATGCACTGCTCAATCACCTGGAAAATCTCTTCCGGCAGCTTTTTCTGCTTGTAGGCGCCCACACCGGCAGTCACCGCCAGCGGCCATGCGATAAACCATCCCAGCACGCCAGCGCCGATCTTATCCGACCATTCGCCCTGACCCACGGTGACGTTTAAGTTGTCATCCATTCGGATCATCTGCACCGTCGTAGCCATCCTCATGCCGGCAATGGTCTTCCAGCCGTCTTTTTCCTGACGGCCCTGCACCACATAGCCTTCTGTGGTTTCGGCACTCTGTACCTCCATCCCCTTAGTGGATGAAAGGAACGCCTCTACCGCGTTTGCCACCACCTGGGTACTCATGCCGGCAGGCAGCCGGAATACTCTCGATTCGTTTGCCATCTCGTCTTCCTCCTCATTCTAAAGCCTGTACCTCATCGATATGCTGCAGTACGCTGTCTGCCAGATAACGTACTGCCAGCTGTTTTTCCTCCTCGCTCAGGCCGCTTGCCGGACGGAGCATGGAAACATGGAGGATCGATGTGTTGATGGTCTGTTCCGTCACGGCAAAGGCGTACTCACTGGTATGCCCCAGCACCTTCGCCTCCGCCTTGATATCGCCGATCAGCGCCTGCTCGTATTGGCAGCCCATCCGGTCCAGCACGTCAAAGACGGCGTACACAGCCATGCGGCGGGGACAGTTGACATTTCTTTTTAGACTCAGCACTTTTTTCTCCTTTCCCCCGGAAACGGGTCTGTCATCTATTTCACAGGTCGAATCGTATTGGTCGTGTCCAATATCATTCCATTGGTGATAAGAGCCTCCTCAGTATATGCGGATGCCGTAATCGCAAACACATATCCGTCGATTTCTCCGGCGTAAACCTCCGTATAGGCCGTCTGACCATCTAAAGTATAGGTATATCTGTCAACAATCCAATCGATTCCGCCAGTTTCATGTTCCCAGCGGCCCTCCTCACGTTTGAGGCCGGGCTGGTTCACCATCACTTCTGCTATGCCGTCCAGCCAGACTTCCTTATTAAATTGATCACTCGATGGTCTGCACTGTATTTCTACCTGCACGTTGCCTGCCTCGTTGACCATGCGCAGCAGGTTTTCATTGACCACGTTGAAGGTAATCTCTCCGTCGCTCTCCCAGTAGATAAATTGGAACGGAAGCCGTTCATCATAAAACCGCTGACTGTTGGTGCCTGCGGGACCGCTGCTTTGGAAGGAATCCATTGCTGCGAATATCTCCGCCTGCGCCTTCTCATCCCCCTGAGGATAGGAGCCGATAAGATTGTAGCAGCCAAACCCATTCTGGCATTCGATGAACGCCGCCAAAAATTCCATGGTTGTGCCGCCGCTTTCGGTAGCAGAAAACTGGATCAAGTAGGTGTCCAAAGAACTGCCCTCCCGGTAACCCCGGCTGAGGATCTCATGCTTTGTGATATTGGTGCTCTTCAGCAGTCCGATATAATACTGGACATACTTCTCAACATTCTCCTCCACATCAGAAAGAGTATACACCGGAAAATCGGCAGCCTTATCGTAGAATCCCACCTGCAGGGTAGCGCTCCCATCCGATGAAGCGAAGGCGCCGCTGCCGGACTCTGTTTCTGTATACCCCTGGGGGATCCCCATGGTGATATTCAGATACTCCTGGGCGTAGTCCTGCAAGACGACATCGTCTACGCCCTCGGGTTCCTGCACTGTTATGTCGAAAGGAGTGCCGGATGGTCCGTCAGAAGAACCCGGCTCTGCTTTCCCGCCGGTCAGCGCACCGATCCCCGCTACTGCTCCCCAGACGCCCAGACCCAGCACAGCAACGCACAGCACCAGCGCCGTGATCTGTACCCCGATATGGCTCCGCCGGAATCTGGTCCAAAGCCCCGGCTTTCCATCGGAACCTGCAGCCGTTTGACCGGATGGCACAGCCATGGTACGGTGATGGAAAGACGCCGGGGTTTTCCCGGTAATCCCTTCAATAAAGGCCTCCATGGTGGAGAAACGATCCTCCGCTTTTACCGCGAGCGCCTTCATGATCGCCTGTTCCACCTGCGGAGGCAGGGGAACGCCCAGCTCCGAGGGCTTTTTCAGCGTATCGTTATGGACCCGCATGATGGAATCCGGCGGCAGCTCCCCGGTCACGCAGCGGTACAGGGTGGCGCCCATGGCGTATACATCCGTCCACGGCCCCTGGTTCCCCTTACTGGAATACTGCTCCTCCGGCGCGTAGCCATGTTTCAGGATGACCGACACGCTTTTTTCATCTCCGATAGAAAACCGGGCCGCGCCGAAATCCAGCAGCTTGCTCTCTCCCTTGGAGGTAATGGAGATGTTGTCCGGGCTGATATCCCGGTGGGTCAGGTTCAGGGCATGAACCTGCGTCAACGCCTGCATCACCGGCATCAGGATGGTCAGCGCCTGGTCATAGGGAATCTTCCCGCCCTGGGATGCAACGTATGCCTTCAGGCTCATGCCGTCGATATATTCCATCACGAAATAGGCCGTGTTGTTTTCCTTAAAATAATTCTGCACCGACACGATGTTCGGCGTATTCTGCAGTTTGGCAAGGATCCGCGCTTCCTCTAAAAAACGCTCCATGCCGTTTTGATAATCCTCCTGGCCCCGTCCGGTCAGTGCCACGCTGTACTTATCGGAATGCCGGGTAGCAAGACCGGAGGGCATATATTCCTTGACGGCTACCTTAATCTCCAGCGTCAGGTCATAGCCCAGATAGGTGATGCCGAACCCGCCCACGCCCAGGACCTTTCCGGTCATGTAGCGGCCGTTCAGCAGTGCGCCCATGGGCAGCGCCAAAAACGGCTGCTCCTCCTCCGCATTAAACCCGCAGTGGGGGCAGACAGGGGAATCGTCCGGCTTTTCCTGAAAGCAGCCATAGCAGATATGTTCCAAGTTCATGTTTCACTCCTCTTCTTTGTACTTGCGCCCCGGCCTTTCACCCGCAACAGCAGAAAAACCACTTCCATCAACGCGATCATACCCAGCTCTTCCAGAATGAACGGAAAGACATTCATCATCTCCTCAATCAAGGGCTGTTTCTCCCTTTCCTCCAGACAAACCGAACAGAATACGGCCCCAGCGTCTTGGATCGTCGCAATCTATAACTCTAATATAAATACTCTAATATAAAACAGAAGATGGGCGTTCCCACAATAAAAAGCCACCCGCAGCACAGAAGGCAGATCTGAATCATCCGATACATCTTGACATCGGCGGGACAGAAGTATTTTTCCGGATCAGATGGGTCAATGTAAATCTCCACCTCAGTTCCGATCTTCTTCTGCGCCTGATGATAGGCCAAATCGATGCCGGTGTTTTTTTGATAGACGTAGCCCATATACTCGTATTGGTATATCATAAAATAATGGTAGGAATGCTTGATCCGAATCCTCAGCGGTTCGATGACGGTCGCTTTTAGAAAAACCGTGCAGCCGCTCCCTCTCTGCGTCTTTTTCTTGTAAAAGTGGGCAAGCACGAAAAATAACGCGTAAAGCGGATATGTTATCGCGCATACAATCAGAATCAACGTAATATCCTCTGCAAAATTCATACGTGCCGCCTCCTTTCCGCCCGCACCAATCTTTTTTAGGGAAACCGCCTGCCGCAGGTTTCGCTGCGGCAGGCACTGAAGCTATATTGTTAGCCACATGACTCCAATCATAATCAAAACCGCAATGACGAGAAGAGCGACGATCAGGTAGGCAAGGCGCTGCTGAAAGTAATCCTTTTCCTCCTCCAGGCAGTAAAAGCTGGTAGGTTTGGCCGGATCGATAAAAAGCGTAAGCTCCGTTCCCACCTTTTTCCGGGCCTGTTCCTCCATTGCCGGGACATTGCCGATCTGTTCATAGGTTTCTCCCCGGTAGGTATACCGGTACACGGGATAATAGTAGAGTCCCAGCGTCGCCGTTTTCACCCCCAGGGAAGCCATTTTCCCAACGGAGCCGCCTGCACCGCTGAGAAGATGAGCCACGGAAACAGCCCCCGCGGCCTTTGCCAGACGATACTTACTTTTGACATGATAGTTTACTGCGTCCACAATGGCCGCCCGGCATTCCGCCGTGCAGGCTCTCTTCTTCTCCGTCGTTTTTCTTTTCTTCCTGTAGAACAGCCAGACGGAAACCAGAAGCGTGACAAGGCCGATGCCGCTCAGAACGAGAATTAGAATAAGATCTTCCATGCTGGTTATCCCTCCCATGCACGGACGGACTTCATGGCCTGTTGATGCAAAGCGACAACCGCATCTTTGTTGGAGCTGTTGAACATGCAGCTAACAGCGTAACACTTGCCGTCGATCATGGCGGAGGCAACACTGAACGTAAATTCATTCATGGTCCAATCCATGCACAGCCATTCCACACCGCCCGACTGCGACGTGTATGTTTCACCTACGGAAACGCCCGCGCTAGACGCCACGTCTCTCTGAAACTGCAAGACCTCCTCCGGGCTGCTCATTCCCAGCTGGCCGGCATTCCCTATTTCCACAATCCCGCTGTCCGGCGTAGCGCTCCCAAAGCCGGCTTCCATTGCCGCGTCCGTTGGGTAAATAACCAATTCGGCCGCCGCTCCGGCCTCTCCCAGGTTAACAGTCGTGTCCATCACGCGTCCTGCTGCCACGGCATCGTCCACAATCACCTTGACGCCGCTCTTAGAGCCATAGTACATCTTGTACGTTGTCTCCGGCGCACCGTTGCTCTTAAAGGACTGGATAATGGAATGGATTTCCGCTTCGGCGGCTTTGTCCCCCTTGGGATAGTACGTGAAGATGAAATAACAGCCGAAATCATACCCCTCCACCGCCATAATGACCACTTCGTTGGAGACGCCTTCGCTGTCGGTGACTTCAAAATAGATTTGATAGGCGCCTGCGCTTCCCACCTGATCGGGTCCGGCAGCAAGGATCGGATAATCCGAAACCAGGTTGGCGGCAATAGCTTCTCTCTGGGATTCCACATCGGCAAGGGAGTAGATGGGTCCGTCAATGTTCCAAATATAATCCACCATAATACCGCAGCCTTTAGCCTCATTGATAAAAATCGTCTCCTCCTCATCCCTCGTATAATCCGACGGGATCTCAATCGTAGCGTTGAAGATGCCAAGATCCTGCGCCACCATTTCCGCTGGAGGTTCTGTAGTAGGCTCTGGGTCTGTTGTCGGTTCCGGATTACTCGTCCATGCACGGACGGACGCCATGGCCTGTTGATACAAAGCGACAACCGCATCTTTGTTGGAGCTGTTGAACATGCAGCTAACAGCGTAACACTTGCCGTCGATCATGGCGGAGGCAACACTGAACGTAAATTCATTCATGGTCCAATCCATGCACAGCCATTCCACACCGCCCGACTGCGACGTGTATGTTTCACCTACGGAAACGCCTGCGCTAGACGCCACGTCTCTCTGAAACTGCAAGACCTCCTCCGGGCTGCTCATTCCCAGCTGGCCGGCATTCCCTATTTCCACAATCCCGCTGTCCGGCGTAGCGCTCCCAAAGCCGGCTTCCATTGCCGCGTCCGTTGGGTAAATAACCAATTCGGCCGCCGCTCCGGCCTCTCCCAGGTTAACAGTCGTGTCCATCACGCGTCCTGCTGCCACGGCATCGTCCACAATCACCTTGACGCCGCTCTTAGAGCCATAGTACATCTTGTACGTTGTCTCCGGCGCACCGTTGCTCTCAAAGGACTGGATGATGGAATGGATTTCCGCTTCGGCGGCTTTGTCCCCCTTGGGATAGCTCGTGATGATGAAATAACAGCCGAAATCATACCCCTCCACCGCCATAATGACCACTTCGTTGGAGACGCCTTCGCTGTCGGTGCCTTCAAGATAGATTTGATAGGCGCCTGCGCTTCCCACCTGATCGGGTCCGGCAGCAAGGATCTGATAATCCGAAACTTCAAACAGGTTCTGCATCAGGTTGGCGGCAATAGCTTCTCTCTGGGATTCCACATCGGCAAGGGAGTAGATGGGTCCGTCAATGTTCCAAAGATAATCCATCATCATACCGCAGCCTTTAGCCTCATTGATAAAAATCGTCTCCTCCTCAACCCTCGTATAATCCGACGGGATCTCAATCGTAGCGTTGAGGATGCCAAGATCCTGCGCCACCATTTCCGCTGGAGGTTCTGTAGTAGGCTCTGGGTCTGTTGTCGGTTCCGGATTACTCGTCTGCGGTTGGCTGATGACAGGCGTATTCCCACCGCCGCCCCCTCCTGTCGGCCTTTTTTCCCCTCCGCCGGAAAGCGCGATAGGAAGGATAATACAAAGGGCGATCACCGCCAGCAGCCCACCGCCGGAAACCCAGGCAACCACCGGATTGGCTTTCATATAGGAAAGGAACCGGGAGAACGCAGAGGGCTTTCCTGCCGCAGCACCCCCGCCGTTATAGGCGGGCTGCTGATAGGCAGTCTGCCCGTAGCCTTCCTGCCTGTAAGCGGTAGCCTGGGTGCGCTGGCTAATGCTGGCCGCCACCTGATCCTGTACGGAAACGCGCCCGTTCAGTGCCCCGATGAATGCCTCCATATTGGGGAAACGATCCTCGGTTTTTACCGCCAACGCTTTCATGATGGCGTTTTCCACATTAGCCGGAATACGGAACCCCAGCTCCGACGGCCTTTTCATGGTATCCCCATGGATCCGTTCCACCGAATCTGGCGGAAGCTGCCCGGTAATGCAGCGGTACAGGGTAGCGCCCATGGCGTAAACATCCGTCCACGGTCCCTGATTGCCGTGGCTGGAATACTGTTCCTCCGGCGCGTAGCCATGTTTTAAGATGACCGACACGCTCTTGCCGTCCCCCAGTGCGAACCGCGCCGCGCCGAAATCCAGCAGACGGCTTTCGCCTTTGGATGTGATATAGATATTGTCCGGGCTGATGTCCCGGTGCAGGAGGTTCAGCGCATGCACCTGAACCAGCGCTTCCATGATCGGCTGCAGAATGGCAATCGCCTGGTTATAGGGGATCTTATCCCCGTTTTTTGCCAGGTAGGCTTTCAGGCTCATACCGTCTATGTACTCCATCACAAAGTATGCGGTGCCGTTCTCTTTGAAATAGTTCTGCACCGATACGATATGCGGGGTGTTTTGCAGCTTGGCAAGGATCTTCGCTTCATCCAAAAAGCGCTCCATACCGTACTGGTAATCCTCCTCCACCCGTCCGGTCAGCGCCACACTATAGTGGTCCGGATGCCTTGTGGCCAGGGCGGAGGGCATATATTCTTTAATCGCAACCTTGATCTCCAGTGTCAGGTCGTATCCCAGATAGGTGATACCGAACCCGCCAATGCCAAGCACCTTTCCTACCAGATATCTCCCGTTTAGGATCGTACCCAGGGGCAGCGCAAGATAGGGCTGCTCGTCGTTCTCATTAAATCCGCATCGGGGGCATGGAATCCCCGGTTCTTTTTCCGCGAAACAGCCATAACAAACACGTTCCGGATTCATTCTCCCACCTCCTCAAGCAATGTATTTTAAGTATAAAACGATGTATTTTGATAGCAAAATACAGTCACTCCTTCCGATTTTTGGACCAGGCATCGTAACACAGATCACCCAGCAGGAGCAATCCCAGCGCCACCAGAAACCCGATCCACCCGCCCCAGCCCACTAAAGGAAAAAGTGCAAAGGCAACTCCCAGCACAGACCAGATAAGGGCGCTGATTACACGTTCCCTATTCTCAGAGGGGCAGGAAAAGTACCGGGGATTCTTTTCATCCACAAAGAGCACCTCATAACTACCGACTTTGATTTCGTCCTTTTTGGAATACTTTACCCGGGATACTACCCGATACTCCCGTCCATCCAATGTGTACTGGTAGACCGGATGGTATTCATAGTTGATAATGGAAAAATCGGTGAAATCGTCGTCTGTCCAGCTGACGTCCACATCGCAGATGACGGCGTTCACTCTTCTCCGGCAGCGACGCTTTGACCGTACAGTCCGACAGAATGCCAAAATGATTCCGAAGAGAAACAAACATACTCCAAGGGCAAAGAACAAAATATCCCCCATCGCGTCCGTTGCATTCATGCTCCAAACGATTTTATCTCAGCTATGACAAAGAGTTCCTCCGATACCTGCCGCACCCGGTCGACATGCCGCAAGAGCAGCGCCTCCAGCCATTTTTCTGCATTGGCCGCTTTTAGAAATTCAATCTGTACTTCCAGGGGTTCAATGTAGAACTCACCTGCATACGCCAGCGCCCCTTCACCTTCCGACAGCGCCGGGAACTCGTGGAGTTCTTTCATTTCACCGTCTGCAGTCAGGTGGAAGACAGCCGCCAGTTCCCGGCCGGCGGCGTCCTCTCCCCACGCTTCCTGGATTCTTCCGTTTTTTAAACAATACCCTGCCATAACGGGTTACTCCTTGCTCACCACAAACCGGTTGGCGTTGTCGCACAGGTAGAAGGTGTCCCCGATCGACAATTTTTCCGCCACATTCGCCGTCAGCTTTTTGCCGTTGCCCAGGAACGTGCCGTAGGACGATCCCAGATCGGTGATGATAAAGCAGTCTTCATTCGGGTCGTAGACTACCTGGCAGTGCCGCCCGCTGATACCCGGCGTGTTTTTATCGAATACGATGTTACAGGTTGCCGGGTCTCGGCCGATGACCACCTTGCCCTTTAACAGGTCAAAGCTCTGGCCAGAGTATTTTCCTGTCACGCCGCGCAGCACAGCCCGTTTTTCCACAGGGCCGCGGCCGCCTCTTGCAGGCGCTTTTCCAGATCCCATACCTGCGGCAGCGCCGGCAGGTGCCGGAGCCCCCTGTCCGCCCTTCTGGGACGTTACCAGCAGGATGATGCCGCCGATGAGCGCCAGCACGCCGATGGGCAGGAACACATAGGCAAACCAGGGCTGAGTCCAGGAGAGTCCGCCGCCTGCCATGGTGTATTCGATTCTTTCGCTGTCCAGAGCTTTGATTAATTCCGCAGAGGTAATGGCAAAGTTTACGCCTTCGCTCTTGCCCTGCTCATCCACTGCGCCGGAAGCGTTGATTCCAATCAAATTTCCCCGTTCATCTACCAACGGGCCGCCGGAATTGCCGTGATTGATATATACATCCATCTGAAACGCGTCGTAGCTGCTCCATGCCGGCTTAGTGCGCTTGCTGATGATCCCCTTGGTCAGTGTAATGTCATCCTCGTCGTAGGTGTTGAATTGCTGGCTTTGGCTTGCCACGCCCGGATACCCCAGCGCGAAAGCGGTGTCGCCGACAGCAACATCATCTGCGTCCCTGATGGGAATGGCTTCTCGTTTATCCGTCTTTGACGGCAATCTGATAATCGCAATATCCTTCTCATTGGAAGCAGAATAATAGACCACCTCCGCTGTAACATAATCATTTTCCGCTGCAGAGAAGTATACCTGCACGCCTGCCGAAGATACTTGCTCCGCATATACTTTTGGACCCATATAGCCGTATTCCACCACATGGCCGTTGGTCACAATATATTCCACCGGTTCGCCGGGTTTCCCGATGGCAAAACCAGTGCCCATGGCACCGGCGGACTGACCATCGGTAAGCTGGAGATAGGAGTACACCATGACGACGCTCTTGCGCGCCTCATAGGGGTCCGTACCGCCCCCGCCTACCAAGCCCAATACGCCGAACACGCCGGCGGCCAGGCCAATAACCAGCAGCAGGATGGCAACAACCTGCTTGCTCGATGACTTTTTCGCTTCCATTATGATTCCTCCTCATTTTTCCCATGGTATTTCAATGCGATTGCCGTATAGTTATCCTGGCCCGGCTTTCCGGCGGCCAGGATTTCCTCCTCCAGCTTGTCGCAGCACGCCTGGGAAGAGAGCGCCATGGCTTCCCGAATCTGCTTCAAGGTCAGTGTATCGCTGACGCCGTCCGAGCAGAGCAGCAGCGCGTCCTCCGGCTGGAGAAGAAAGGGCATACGGGTATAGTCGCATGTTACTTCTTCTTTTCCTATGTACTCCGAAAGGGCTCCCGCCTGAGGATCTTGAAACGCTTCCTCCACGGGGAACGCCCCGTCCAGTGCCCTCAAAATCAAATCGTTCTTAAATTCCTGCCGGGCATTTAACCCATAGAGTTTGTTTTCCCTGAGCAGGAACAGATCGCTGTCGCCTACGCACCAGAAGGAGAGGCGATTCTCTTTGAGCAGGGCCGCCACCAGGGTAGTCCCCCCGTGCCCGCGAAACTGCTGATAGACTCTGGCGCTTCGCTGGTATACCCAGCCGGGCACATCGCTGTCATCTGTCCAGGGAAAGATTCCCACCAGCTGGGAGGCGGTTTCCGCAGCGATCATGCCGCCCTCCGCCATACCGCCCATGCCGTCGCACAGCACAGCAAGCAGCCCGTCTTCCTCATAACGATCCATGCGGGAGATGCCGAAAGCGTCCTGCTGTTCTTCCCGGCTGCCAACGCCCTGTAGGTTGGCAAGCTCCAGTTCCGGCAGCGGTTCCGGACGTTCCGTAATCGGTTCTTCCACCGCCTGATCACCCCGCTTCTTTTTCTTCTTCCGCCGTATCAGGAAAAAGGCGAGAATCAGCGCCAATAGAAGCGCTGCGCCCGCCGCAACCGCCATCCAGACGCGGATGACGGTATCCGGAAACAGCGGCTGGTTTAACCATGAAAGTACACGCTCCATCCTTTACTCCTCATTCCACTGGAATTGCTCGCCGCACAGGGGCAGGAAGAGAAGCTGGCTCTTTCCCACCTCGATCACATCGTAGGCTTTTAAGGGGCGTACCATTTCCACCTGTTCGTCGTTGCAGTAAGTGATGCCCCTGCCCTGGCCGGGAGAAAGGGAAAAGCTGTTATGCTTGGCGTCATATGTAACCAATGCATGGCTTTCTCTGGACACGGTATCGTCATCCGCCAGGGCCACATCCATCGCCGCTGCCCGTCCTATGAAGTTTCTGCCTGCTACCAGCTTATAATCTGCGCCGCGATGGGGACCGGAAACACAGACCAAGAATCCTACTGCAGGATCAATACCGATCTTCTTTTTAATAATGCCCACCGTCTTGCCTCTGTCTGCTTCCGGCGCAGCGCCTCCCGGCACAGCAGCCACGGTCTTCCCTACCGTTCCGGCCGCAACCGTCTTTCCGACCCCGGCGCCCTCCTGGCAGTAGGGGCAGCTATCGAATCTGGATTCATCGTAAAAATGGCCATTGTCACACTGTCTCATAATTGTTTTCCTCCTGATAGATTATCCAAAACCATCCTTGGTTTTTTACTGTTCTTACTGTAGCGCCTTTTTCAGGATTTGTGCAGGTCGCTTTAGCGCCAATTTCCCAAAAATTATGTGGCGCACCTGCGCCAATCCGCATTTTTCGCAGAAATCATGGGGAAATACCGCTTATCTCATCAGATCCTGATAGTCTGGGTCTGCTGTCCGAATCCCCCACACCAATTCCCAAAGCTTTTCATCCCCGGAAAGGACATAGCACCTGCCATCCACCCCTTCGAACCGGCGTTTATCAAACCAGAAACTGTAGGTATCCCCTTGCGCCGTCACAAATGTAAGCCCCCGGGTATCTGTAGAGACGATGGGTGACTCGGATTCCACCGACACATCCCGCAGCGCCTGCAAGACCCCGGCGATCACCGTTTCGTCCCTTGTCTCGTAGTCCGCCGCCGTCTCTGTCCAATGGTGAAAGATCAGTTCCACCGGCAGTTCCTCATGGGGCAGCTCCAAAAGCTCCCGCTGCCTTTCGGTACAGTAAGCAAAAAGGGAGTCCCCTTGGTATGCCGGGGACGAAGTCTCTGTCGGGGACGAAGTTTCTGCCGGAAGCGCAGGATCTGATGCTGCACACCCCACCAGCAAACAGACGGCGGCCAGAAGTACTGCTGACCCTCTTTTTTTCATTCGTGCCTCCTTTCTTCTGTCCTGGTCTCATGAATCGCTTTGCCGCTCGGTCTGTAACGCCAAAGGCGATCCAAACTCTTTTTTTGTCCTTTTATGATTTTACTGTATCGTTTTTTTAAGGATCTGTGCAGGCCGCTTTCGCGCCAATTTATCAAAAAACGCATGGCGCACCTGCGCCAATCTATTTTTTGTGTGAAAATTCCAAAACACCTTGATTGTGCAAAAGGGATTGCCGATCATGACAGGCGGCCTGCTACGTCCTGTAAACTTAAGAGGTATTACACTCTGTACAGGGTGGATGGCCTCAATTTTCCGCTCAAAGCTTCGTTTCTCAAAATGGCGCAGGTGCGCCACAGTGTTTTTTTAGTTTGGCGCTAAAGCGGCCTGTTAAAAACACCAGCTTCCTGCTATGATAAAAAACGAAAAGTTCACATGATGGAAGGCCGGCCAGGACACAGAATGTCCAAAAAGCTTCAGCTGGCCTTTTCGGAACGCAGGATCAGAAAGGGGATATATCGTATGTATGCAAGGTTCAGGCCGTACCATCTCATTGGCGCCATCGGGGGGTTCCTCACTGCCCTCACCGCCATTATTAGCTTGGCAGTTTCCACATCGTACTACATAAGCGCAGAATGGGTCATTATTGTAAACATGCTGCTCATTGGCTCCAACGGGTTAATCGCAACCTATTTCTTTGGCGCGTTCAGCGCTTCCCGTGACAGCCTCATCAAAGTAGGCAGCCTGATCGCGGGGATAGGTCTTGGTTTTAATGTCCTGATCTCAATTCTCCAGATGGCGGGTGTGTATGTTTTTGTTCTGGCCCTTCTTGGGGCTCTCGTTATGATGGCAGGGGTTGTGATCGCCTGTATCAAATTCATTATGCTCTTCCAGAGAGACGCTTTTGTCGTGGTGTTCTGCGTGTTTATTTTCCTGGGGCTTCTGCTGTCTTTATTCTGGACGTGGGCAAGCCTGATAAGCGGCGCTGGGCTGGGCGCCCTGCTGATTTATTTTTACGTCCACAATATCACCTACTAGACAGCTTCTCTCATTCAGGATATTTCCTTGTTTACCGCAGCTACACCGTGTGGCCGCGGTAAAACGGCATGTGCGGGCGCAAAAAACCGGTAGTTCCCGGATGCGGAACGCAGCTCCAAAAATATACGGTTTTATCCAGGAGAATCCCTGGTTTAGGTCAAACAGGAAGGATTGTATATTCCGCAAAAACGTCAGCGAAAAAAGTCTCTAACCGACCGAAATCGTTGAAAATCCATGCCGTTTATAGTATAATAGTTTATAATTGTACCATTGCGGAGAAAGGGGGTGGAATGGGACGTATGGTAATAATAAAGAAAAGCTTCACAAATCCAAAATCCATTTATGCGATTCTGCTGCTTGGTATTTTTACTTTTCTATTTCTTGGCGCCGAGTACCTATATGTGAATATGATCTCGCTTACGGCAGGGGAAGAAAAAACGGTGATTGCGCAAAACTACGCGTTAGGAATAAGCGCTGTCGGTTTTTTGCTCTATCCGCTGTTTCATCGCTTTTTGAAAAGGCGAGTACAAATCGTTGGACTTTTTATCCTTGCACTAGCAGCGGCAGTATGCAATTTTTTGGTTCAAAAACATGTTTCTTATTCGTCCACTCTGCTCTCCGGAATGGCATTGTTCCTGTTTCTGGGGATATTGGGAAGCGCGGCCCACTACCTGTTTTTCAAACTGGCGAAGGATCGCACGCATCTGGCGCGTATGGTTGGTATCTCCTATGCCCTTGGGATCTTCCTGCAGTTTCTAAATAACAATCTTGTGGATCTAGAAACTGCGGAAGCCTTGATACTTTCACTCTTTGCCCTTGTAGCGTTAGCGCTGTTACTGAAGGCAGAAAGGCTTTGCCGCCAGGAAAATGCAGAAGCGGAAGAACCCCAGTCCCCCGCCATAGAGGCCATAGAGGAGGATGGGAAGGGAACCCGAAAGAAGATCGCCGCCGGCGGATTCCTTGCACTGCTTGTAATCCTGATGGCATGTATCTTCAGCACGCTGGACAACGCGGTCACCATGCATCATGCAGCAGGCACTGACATCGGGCAATGGCCGCGGCTTTTGCTGGCGGTAAGCGGCCTTTCTGCCGGCTTTCTTTTTGATATCCGAAAGCGGAAATTTATGACCATGATGATGTACTGCGTCATGCTGATGTCCGTCATCTGTGTGGTAGTACTCAAGCTGGGCGGCCCGTTTTTGATCGGCCTGATCGTATTTTATCTTTCGGCTGGATTTTTTGTGGTATTCTTCACCACCAGCTTTCTGGATTTTGCCCGCCATATGCCCACGCCAGCGCTGTGGGCCGGTATGGGGCGCGCCATGAATAACGTGAGCGCCGCTTTGCTTGCCAACGCCTCTGTAGCGCTGCTTGTTTCTGACAGCAATGGCATGGCGTCCATCATTCTGGCACTGGTCCTGTTTGTGGCCGTCAGCGTAGTCATCTATCTTTATACTGCCTGGATGCCGGTTTCATCCGGCGCCCCCAAGGATATCCCGGCAGACCTGGACCCTCAGGAAGCGTTCCGTCTTTTGTCGGAGCTGTTTATCCTTACGCCCAAGGAAACCGAAGTATTTGACAAGCTGGTCAATTCAGAGGAAAGTATTCAGGAGATCGCAGATGGACTGTATCTATCCCGGCGAACCTGTCAGCGGCATATCGCAGCGATCTATGAGAAAGCGGGTGTAAAATCACGCATGGGATTGTACCAGCTCTACATAGAAAAACAGCGCAGGCCATGACAGCCAGAAAGGGGTTCGGATGAAGAGGATTAAAATTGCTGTTTTGCTGGTATTATTGTGCGTACTGGCGGGGTGTTCCCCAAAAGACACATCGCTTCGGGCCTATTGCACCGAAAGCCAGCAGGAATTTCTGGATCAGTCGCTGGAAGAGCTGCCGGTCGCGCTTACCTATCATCACAACGATAACATCCTGGGACGCTACGAAACGACGGATGAAGAAATCATCTCCGAAATCCTGCAGGCATTACGGGAAACGACCATTGTATCCAAAGCTTTCAGCGGCTCTACAGACAGCCGGATCCTGGAGTTTGAGACAGCGGATGGGGATACCTGCCTCTTCTGGTTTGATGAAAACCGGTTCCATGGCGCCGGCGGAACATCCTATGTGCTTTCCGGCGACGAGGAGATCTGGGATCTGGCGCGGAAAATTCAGGAAACATATCCGGAATACAGGGAAGCGATGGAGTAAAAAAGGCACATCGCAAAACCAGGCATTCCTTACTTGTATCCAGCTAAGGCTGTGCAAGCAGGGAACGCCTGGTTTATTTATACCCATTTTTCAAACGCAAGGGACTCGGATTTAGCCTCATTTATACTCTTCCCCTTCCACACAAAACTCAACCCTCTATTTCAGAAATTTCCGGATTTTTTTCAGAGCTGCCGCTATGGACTTCTGTACCGCCTGATAGCTGCACCCTTCCCGCACCGCAATCTCCTCATAGGTAAGCCCGTCAAAGAAATACATCTGCAGCCTTCTTTTCTGGACTTCCGGCAGCTGGTTGACGCCCTCCCGGAGCGCCTGCGTCTGCATGGATTCATAGACGGCGTCCTCCACCGGGGCCGGCTCCTGTGCCGAACGACGGCTCAGCAGCTCTTCGTTCAGCTCGGTCCAGTCAAGGTGCCTCTCCTGCTCGTTAAGGAAGGAGAGATCGTCCAACTCAAACCGGTCAAACACGGCATAGAGCTTCACATCCAGTTCCAGCCTGTGTGGTACGCCCTGGCCGTCCCTGAAAGATAGATAACATTTCCCGTCGATCATCGACAGGGTATAGGGGTTATACTTGTCCTTTCTTCTCTTTGGATGCCTGTCATCCATCTCTTTGTCCTCCAATCAATCGTTTTTGAGTGAATCAAAACGATTGACCGGTGGACTTCGGCAATGAAATCCGCCATGATACGCAAAAGCGCCCACAGCAAGATTGCTGTAGGCGCAAAGCGGCACTATGGGGCGGTTTGAATCGCAGCGGTTCGGTGGGGTGGCATAAAATGGCCGCAAAAATCCTGTAAGGTCTGATCGTAAGCCTGATAAGAAAAAACGCCGCCCTCCCGGCCGGAAGGCGGCTTGCGTTGTATGGTTCGCATACATGGACAGCCACCCGCCTGCGCTGTATTTCCGGCGTTTTTAACCTACGGAAATCTATACTAACAGGCGGGCGTCTCAGCTCGTGACTCGTCTGCGACTCATCTGCAACATATTTTTGGCCTCATCCGCGTCTCATTTCAGGCTCACCTCCGGCTGTCAGATAATCATATTCGGACATGTTTGTTTTATCCTCTGGATATGCGCCTCCGTGAGATGCCGCTTGATTCCTGTATAAAAGGCATTTGCAGTTCCTGCTCCCGATTGCTGGTAGAGCAGTATGGTCAAGTGCATATTCAGGCTACTGTTAAACGGGTCAAAGGCCAGTGCGGCTTTGGCCGCCTTGTGCGCATAGACATACTCGCCACACTCGGTCTGGCGTTCTATATACCGGCCGGCGAGCCGGAAATACAGGCCCTGATAGTATGTAATACTCGGGATAAAATAAATATTATCGGACAACCGTGGCAGAAGATTCCCGGAATACAGTCCGACGGCAGCTTCATACAGCCGATACCGCTTTTTCGGATTGTTCTCCATCTCGATACTGTCACATAGTTCTTCGAATAACCCCACATCTGTCACTACCTTGATTTCCGGATTGAAGCTGAATATGCCGTTGGCATAGACCACCAAATCCTCCAGCCCAACATAGCCAAGCAGCGATCTAAGCCTGTAAGCAATGTTCCGCACGGATTTCATCGGGATCTCACAGGACTCATCCGGCCACAGGATCAGTGCAAGCTGATTTGCCGTTGCCCGGTTCCCAGCCGTCACCGCAAGATACGACAGCAGCGTATAGCAGCGGGAAGAAATGAAATCCTTTTCGGACAGCGTTCCCTTGCTGCCATGTATCGTGAGCCCATTAAAGCAGTTGATCCGCACTTCCCCTGCAGTAAGCTTCAGCGCTTGCTTTGCGGCCGCCAGGCTCTTATTCAGTTTAATTTCATTTAATTCCTGGGCGACAGCGTAAGCGATTATGAACAGGAACGCAGGATCTGCGCCGTACCGCTTCGGGTTATCTACGCCGATATAACCCTGGTTCAGCCGTTTGGAAAAGGGGACGGCGATTAGGGAGCGAACGCCGTATTGTGTGAAAAAATCATATTCCGCCGGAACTGTCCTGCGCAGCTCCTCGATATCTGTAAAGATCATCGGTTCGCTCCTTTTGAGTGTGGCCACCCATCTCATGAAATTTTTGATTTCCAGATACTGCAGCTTGCCGCCCATGTACTCTATCCCCTTTTGGCACCACTCATAGGTACTCAGGCCAATGCCTGCCGCCCAATCCGCTTCGATAATATATGACTGTCTGCATCGTAAAATTCTGTCGCCGCCTGTAATAAGCCGTTGATCAGTGTGTCAGGATCTTCGTTGCCACGCTGGGCTTCTTCCAGCAGTTTCAGCGCTCTCAAAAAATGACGGGCATATTCCATTTCCATGTGTTCCTTCTGATATGTGCTCATCCTTTTCACTCCCTATTACAATAAATTTGGACAGGAAAGCCGGGCAGCCAGTCCGGCTTCCGTCAGTGTTCCCGGCTGATCCGAAGGCCCAAAATACCCTTCCGGAATCTGTTCCAGTTCTTCCGGAAGACTTCCAGCCGTTACACTATTATCGCTAATTGTCACCCCATTGTCACTAATCTCTGACACCTCATCTGTATTTTCCGTTGGATTTACATCGCCAGAAACATCTGCGGTTTCTCCGGCTGTCTCACTATCTCTTCTGTCGGCGGCGCACCCGCCGGCGATGACAGCGGCCGCCAGGGCGATGATCCAGATTCTGCTTTTTTTCAAAATACTGTTCCTCCTTAATAGACCTGAAGGGGTTATGTTCTCGAAACAATTAAACATTTCTCACAAGTCCCGCAAGGTTCTCGACAACCGCCGGATCTCTGATCTGGAATACCCCAAAGCCAAGCTGAGGCATTTTCACTCCGTTATTTAATGTTACATATTCCATAATACATCTTCCTTTCTGTTGTCTTATTATTTTTCAAACAGCCATCCCATAATCTCTTCATCCTGGGCGAATAAACCTCCGCCGCCGTGCTGATTTGTCATTCCCCGGCTTTCAAAGTAGTCCGCGTCTTTGATATCCAGAACAAGAATCTGGCTGATCTCTTCATCAGTTAAACCTTCATTCCGGTACATTTCCCTCAAT
>NZ_JACHFW010000025.1 GCF_014202115.1 Catenibacillus scindens | reverse complement strand
CGCCCCATCAAAGGAAACATTCCATGACAGATATCCTGGTAATCTCATGTCAGCATGACAGAGCGAGATCATGACAGCCCAGGAGAGCATTAACACTCTGACAAACCAGAAAGGCGGTGTCGGCAAGACCACCACAGCGGTCAATCTGGGCGTGGGACTGGCACAGCAGGGAAAAAAGGTGCTGCTCATCGACGCTGATGCGCAGGCAAACCTTACGATGGCGTTGGGATATAACCGCCCTGACGACCTGCCCTTTACTCTCTCCACCGTGATGCAGGACATCATCGACGATAAGACGGTCGATGCCTCGCAGGGGATTATCCATCACAAGGAAGGCGTTGACCTTATCCCGTCCAACATTGAGCTGTCCGGTCTGGAGGTTAGGCTGATCAATGCCCTAAGTCGTGAAAGTGTCCTGAAAACCTATGTGAATGAGGTTAAAAGGGATTACGACTTTGTGCTGATCGACTGTATGCCGAGCTTGGGAATGATAACCATCAATTCTCTGGCGGCGGCTGACAGCGTGGTTATCCCGACGCAGCCCCACTATCTTTCTGCAAAAGGTCTGGAGCTGTTGCTTCGCACGGTGTCAAAGGTCAGGCGGCAGATAAACCCCAGACTGCGTATTGACGGTATCCTGATGACGATGGTCATGCCACGGACAAATATCTCCAAAGATATCATCGCATCCGTCAAGAGCGCATACGGACAGAAAATCAGGGTGTTTGATACCCAGATCCCCCACTCCGTCCGTGCTGTGGAAGCCACCGCAGAGGGCAAGAGTATTTTTGCCTATGACAAAGGCGGCAAGGTTGCCGCTGCCTATGAGCAATTCGCAAAGGAGGTGGTAGAGATTGGCGAGAAGCAGAGAAAACAAAATCGAGCTGACCGCTTACGATGACCTCTTTGAAACAGACGAAAGCCGTGCGGAGGCTGCCTTAAGCAAGATACGGGAAATCCCCATATCGGAGATTGACGAGTTCCCAGACCATCCGTTTAAGGTCTTAATGGATGAGGATATGGAGCAGCTTGTTGAGAGTATCAAGCGAAATGGCGTGATGACCCCGGCGACTGTCCGGCTCAAGGAGGACGGGCGGTATGAGCTGATCAGCGGACACAGGCGCAAAAAGGCGTGTGAGCTTGCGGGACTGGAAACCTTGAAATGCGAGGTCAAGGAGCTGACCCGTGATGAAGCAATCATCATTATGGTGGAGAGCAACCTGCAACGCTCCACGATCCTGCCGAGTGAGAAAGCCTTTGCCTACAAAATGCGGCTTGAAGCGATGAAGCGTCAAGCAGGCAGACCAACAAAAGATAATTATTCCCCAGTGGGAAATAATTTAGAGTTTGCCACTTCAAGCGATGAACTTGCCGAGAAGGTGGGCGAGAGCAAAAATCAAATTTTCCGCTATATCCGTCTGACCGAGCTTGTTCCTGAAATCCTGCAAATGGTTGACGAAAGGCAGATTGCGTTCCGCCCTGCGGTGGAAATCTCCTATCTGTCCGAGGAACAGCAGTACACTCTGCTCGAAGCGATGGAATACAACGACGCTACCCCGTCACTGGCACAGGCTATCAAAATGAAGAAATTTATGCAGGACGGGAAGCTCACAGATGAGGTTATCCAGTCCATCATGCAGGAGGAAAAGCCAAACCAGAGGGAAAAGCCCGCTTTCCGTGATGAACGGATTACCAAGCTCATCCCTAAGACTGTCCCCAAAGGGCAGGAAACCGACTTTGTGGTCAAGGCGTTGGAGTTTTATAACCGCCATTTGCAGCGGAGCAAAGACCGTGAACGATAGCCACACACCGAGGGCGAGGTCTGTCCGTTGGAGGATAGCCATTTTTTTCGCTTCCCCCTCTCCACACCTCTCCCCCTTCACTACTGCCAGTTACTGTCCGAAGAAAGAATACTATTGAGCTGCCATCAGGCGGCTTTTTCTCGGTCAGTCAGGCATATTCAATCAAAATCAGGAGGTAACTATGAAATTCCCTAAATTATTCAAAAGGGCTGCGGCTGTTTTAATGGCTGCGGTCACAACGCTGTCCGTACTGCCTGCGACCACGGCGTTTGCTGCGGGAGATATAGGCACGATTTCCTTTACCCACACTTACGACAGGAATGGGAACGCCATACGGTACAATTCCAGTGATGTATTCGACGGATATACCGCAGGAGGCACAGGGAAATACCATTACCGCATGTATGTGGATGGCGATACAGCATTTTGTATTCAGCCGGGAGTTCCCTTAAGAACGGGAAACACCCTGAAGAAAAATTCCTCAGAGACTTGGAACGCCCTCTCTGCCAACCAGAAAAAAGCGGTGGGGCTTGCCCTGCTCTATGGGTATCAGGGCAACCGGGGCAGCCTTCCCGGAAGTGACGATGAAAAGTGGCTCGCCACGCAGACTCTTGTGTGGGAGTTTGTGACGGGCTGCAGGGAGTCCACAGGCTCCTATCAGCAGACAAGCAAAAAGATCTACAATGTGAACTTTGGCTCAAACTATCCCAACAGCGGTGCTGTGGAGGTCTACAACCAGATCGTGTCCCTGATGGGCAGGCACAACACCATACCGAGTTTTATGTCGGGTGGTGCAAATGACATCACAAAAGAGCTTTCCTATCAGGACGGGAAATACACGCTGACACTGACGGACAATAACGGTGTGCTGTCTGAGTATTCCTTTGCTTCTTCCGACAGCAAGGTAAGCGTTGCAAAGTCCGGCAATCAGCTCATCATCACATCGGAGACTGCCTTTGACGGGTCGGTACGCATCACTGCCACAAGGAGCAATGTGCCGACCGTCAGCAGCAGCGCAAAGATGATCGCCTATGGCGACCCTAACCTGCAGGATGTAGTGACGGGCGTGGAAAATGCCGACGCTGTGCGGGCATACCTGAATGTGGAGACGCCCACTGGCACGATTGCCCTGAAAAAGACTTCCGAGGATGGCGTGGTTGCGGGCATCTCCTTTGTCATTAAGGGCGAAAAGAACTTTAACAAAACCGTTACCACGGACGAGAACGGCAACATTACCGTGGAGGGTTTGTTCCCCGGCACTTACACCGTGACGGAGCAGTCCATTGACAAATATGAGCCGCAGGAAACCCAGACGATCACGCTTATCGGCGGAAAGACTACCACGGTCAATTTCAATAACACCTTGAAGCGTGGCAGCCTTGAGGTGGTAAAGACTTCCGAGGACAGCCTTGTGGAAGGCGTGACCTTCCATCTGTACGGGACTTCCTTAAGCGGGCTTGCGGTGGATGAGTACGCTGTGACAGATGCCAATGGAGTGGCAAGATTTGAGAATGTCCTTATCAGCGGCAATGTCCCGTATGTCCTTGAGGAAGTGGATACCGCTGTCCGCTATGTCGTTCCCGCATCCCAGACCGCACCCATTGAATGGAACAAGGTCACAGAGCGCAGCTTTACCAACATCCTCAAGAAATTCAATGTGACCGTGTCAAAGACCGATGCGGAAACGGGAACGCCGCAGGGCGACGCTTCCCTTGCGGGCGCAGTTTACGGTATCTATAAAGGCGAGGAAGTGATTGACACTTACACCACGGACGAGAACGGGCAGTTCACCACCGACTATTATGTGTGCGGCGATGACTGGAGCATCCGTGAAATCAGCCCGTCCGAGGGATATTTGCTCGATGAGACAATCCACCATGTGGGCGCAGAGCCGGAGCTTTACACGGTGGAACGAAACAGCACGAAAAATGATGTGAATGAGCAGGTCATCAAAGGAAATATCGCCATCATCAAGCACACGGATGACGGGGAAACCCAGATTGAGACACCCGAAGAAGGCGCAGTTTTTGAAGTGTTTTTGAAATCCGCAGGCAGCTATGGGGACGCAAAGGAAAGCGAGCGTGACATCCTGACCTGCGATGAGAACGGTTTTGCCCAGACAAAAGATTTGCCTTACGGTATCTATACCGTGAAGCAGACTTCTGGATGGGAAGGTCGTGAGCTGATGAAGCCATTTGATGTGTTTATCAATTCTGACGGTCAGACCTACCGCTATCTGATCAATAACGCCAACTTTGAGAGTTATATCAAGATCGTGAAAAAGGACGCCGAAACGGGCAATACCATCCCCTATGCCGGGGCAGGCTTCCAGATTTATGACCCCAATGGCGAGCTTGTGACGATGACCTACACCTATCCCGAAGTGACGACCATTGACACCTTCTATACCACAGCGGACGGCGACCTTATCACGCCCCAGACTCTGGAATATGGGAAGGGATATTCTCTTGTAGAGGTGCAGGCTCCGTATGGATATGTACTGAACTCCGAGCCAGTCTATTTTGATGTGGTGCAGGAGGACTCCGCTGAGGAAAGCGGCATCACAGTCATTGAAGTGGTAAGGGAAAATGTAGCGCAGAAAGGCACGATTACCGTGGAAAAGACGGGCGAGGTATTCTCAACCGTAGCAGGCGACAAGGGGCTGTATCAGCCAATCTTTTCCGCCAGCGGGCTTGAGGGAGCTGTCTATGAGATTACCGCAGCCGAGGACATCTATACTCTGGACGGGACACTCAGGGCTTCTAAAGGCGAAGTCGTGGACACGATTACCACGGGTGCGGACGGTACAGCAAAGAGCAAGGAACTGTATCTTGGCAGATATGAAGTCAGGGAAACCAAAGCCCCGTATGGCATGGTGCTGAATGGGGAAACGCATACCGTGGAGCTTGTGTACGCAGGTCAGGAGGTTGCGGTCACAGAAACTTCCACGAGCTTCTACAATGAGAGACAGAAGGTGGAAATCGACCTCATCAAGAGCCTTGAGGTGGACGAAGCCTATGGCGTGGGCAATAACGGGGAAATCTTTGATGTTTCCTTTGGGCTTTACGCTGCGGAGGAACTGACAGCCTCCGACGGTACTACAATTCCCGCTGACGGTCTGATCGAGGTCGTCACCCTTGACGAGAACGGTCACGGGAAAGCCATCAGCGACCTGCCGATGGGCAGCTACTATGTGCAGGAAATCAGCACGAATTCCGCTTATCTGAAAGACGATACCAAATACCCCGTTGTCTTTGAGTACGCAGGTCAGGAAACCGCACTGGTGTCCATCACTGCCAACGAGGGCGAAGCCATTGGAAACGACCTGATCTATGGCTCCGTCAGCGGCAAGAAGTACGATGAGGACGGGAACGCTTTAGGTGGTGCGCTCATCGGTATCTTTAAGACGGGTACGGAGGAATTTACAGCCGAAACAGCAATCCAGACGACCACATCAGCCGATGACGGTAGTTTTTCTTTTGCGAAAGTGCCTTATGGGACTTGGCTGATCCGTGAGATTGAAAGCCCGACAGGTTTTGTACTCTCCGATGAGGAGATCCCCGTGACCATTGGTAGCGTGGAGAACAACGTGGAAGTCGAGCTGGTCAACGAGTTCATCACGGGCAGCATTGAGCTGACAAAGGTGGACGAGGACTATCCCGACAATAAGCTGACGGGTGCGGTCTTTGAAGTCTATGCCGACAAGAACGGGGACGGGAAACTGGACGATGGCGACGAGCTTTTAGGAGAAATGGCGGAGCTTGGCGATGGCGTGTACCAGATGAGCGACCTGCGTTATGGCAAGTACCTTGTCCGTGAGACAAAAGCTCCCGAAGGCTTCCTGCTCGATACCAATGTCTATCCCGTATCCATTGAGGAAGATGGGAAGATTTATACAGTTGAGAATGAGGCAGGCGTCGGCTTTATCAACGCAGCCCAGAAAGGCTCTTTAAAAATCGTCAAGACTTCCTCTGACGGTAAGGTGGAGGGCTTCTCTTTCCGGGTAACGGGCAAAGATTATGACCAGACCTTTACAACCGATGCCAATGGCGAAATCCTCATTGAAGGCTTACGCATTGGCGAATACACTGTGTCCGAGGTCAGCGACGATGCTTCCGCAGGCTATATCCTGCCCGCCGAAAAGCAGGCGACCGTCAAGACGGATGCCACGACCATTGTGGAGATGCACAATGAGCTGAGGGAAACCCCGAAAACGGGCGATGACTTCAATCCTGCACTCTGGGCAGGTCTGGCGGCTGTTTCCGTGATTGGCGCAGGCGTTTTAGGATTTGTTGGCTTTAAGAACAGAAAGAAAAAGGAGGACTAAGGAATGGACGCTAAGACCATCATTGCCATCGTGCTTGTGGCGTTTATCGTAGGCGCAGCCATATGGCTCAATATCCGTAACAAAAAGAAGAAGTAAGTACGAAAGGGGCGGCGTTTTTATGCCGCCCCTTTCCCATATATGGAGGTCAGAAATGAGATACCTGAAAAGTATTGAGGGGAAAGTCAGGACGATTTTGGAGCGCAATCAGGACGCCCGGAATGACGATATGGTGCTGTACCTCGTCCTGTGCAATGCCTGTCTGAAAGATGCGGGGGCTTTGCCCCTTGCGGAGATTATGACGCAGTACAAATATCTGGGGCTTCCGAGCTTTGAGAGCGTCAGCAGGACAAGGCGGAAGCTGCAGGCACGGTATCCAGAGCTTGCGGGAAGCCATCCTGTCAGAAAAAAGCGCAGCGCAGGCGAACACGACTACCGCAGATACGCCAAAGAATAAGGAGGCTGCCTATGGAGGAAGAAAAACGCATCAATGGCGGTTATGAAATCATGGAGAGTTGTACGATCGGGAACAACGAGCTTGTCATTGGTCATAACGCCAAAGCCCCCAACCCGTATGTGTGTTGGTATTGTAAGGACGGATCGGATTATTTCTGGGGATATTACTGCAATCAGCTATCCGAAGCAAGGGAAAAACTGATGGAGCGATACCAGCGGGAATGCCACATGCCCTATAACAATCCCCCGTCCAAAAAAGTAAAAAGCAGGGATGACCGTGAGCGATAAGAAACGATATGACTGTACGACCTGCCCTTATCCCCGATACAAGGATGGGTCGATCATCTTCTGCGATGTGTGTATGCGCAGGATTTTAGATGAGCAGAAAGCAAAAAAGAAAGGAAAGGAGCAAAGGGATGAGTGAAGAAAAACGGATGGTCGGCTCTTATGAGGTAGAGCAGAGCATCTTTATCGGAGAAAAAGAAGTGCTGTTTGGCGTCAGCCAAAAGGAGGAATACCCATTTATGGTCTGCTACTGCGATTATAACAATCCCCTCTCCGCCCCGTGGTACACGGAGGCAGTCGGGACGGATGACTATCTGGAAGCAATGGAGCTTTTCTGTGACCGGGTGCAGGCGCAGATTGTCCTGACCCGCAGTGGGCAGGAGAAATTTAAGTTTGATAAAACACCGTTTACCGCCGTTGACTGTATCCCGGATAAGAAAAGCGAGAGCATCATCGGGAAAGTCGTTGTGATTGACGCAGAGCCGAAACGGTATGAATACCAACACGCCGCCTATCAGCTCATCCTTGCCGATGGCGGCAACGGTGCGTCCGGCGGCAGAGGTCAGGCAGTCTTTGGCACTTGCCTTGCTACGGGCGAGCGCAGCCGATGGGAACGGTATGATGTCCTCGGAGAAATCCGCCCGGAGCGTATGCCACAGTGGGCGAAGGACGCCCTGCACACCATAAAAAATCAGGAAAAGGCGAAAAAGCCCCACAGCAGGGAGGAACGCTGATATGGAGATACGCCCCCTGACCCTATCCGAACAGAAATACACCTATGCCCAGAGTACGCAGATCAGCGGGCAGACGGGAAATATCGGGCATCTCCGTGGCGACTTTGCACACTCCGGCTATGGTTTTTATACCACTTGGTTTGATAACCGGGCGCAATGGAAAACAGACGAGTTCAAATCCGGGCTTGATGCGGTTATCAACGGGCTGCGTGAGGATAAGATGCCCCTGCACAACCGCTATGATATGGCTGACTTTTGCAGGCAGCATAAAGAAAGTGCCTTTCCGGGGAATTACTGCATGGAGTATGGCTTCCGGGTGGATACGGAAAAACACGCTTTCCTCTTGCGGTGCAACCCCTCAAAGGGCGATTATAACTTCTACTGCTTCTGCTATGTGAAGGACTGGCTTGACAGGCATATCGGAAAAGCCGGGCAGGGTATCCGCTTTATCGACCCTCATTACAAGGAGCTGTTTCGCATCCCTGATGGCGGGAAAATCGTCATCACGACCTCGTGGGGAGAAAAGATGGAGCGTACCTGCCGCTTTATTGACGAGTACCATACAGAAATCGGCGGCAACCTCTACCATATCTGCGAGTTTGCCGAGCGTATGGCACACAACGGGGCGACCTATGAGCCAAAGCAGACCGATGCGCTGCCCCGGAAAGAAGCAAAACACAAAGACTATGAACGATAAGGAGGACGGAAAAATGGCAGTCAACCCGAAAGCCATCAAGGTCTTGAATAAGGTCTTGGATGCGGGATTTCCTGATGAGAAAGCTATTGCCGCCATGACGATTGACGACATTTTGAAGATGCCGGGCGTTACGGTTGCGGACATCGGTATTATCAATGAGCTGCAGAAAAGCATTAAGGCGAACAAGGTCATTTCCTTTCTGGGAGGTGGCGGACAGTGAGTACGGAGCTGATCGACCGTATAACTATTAAAAATTTAGAACGATAAGGAGGTGCAGATCAATGGCTGCGAAGTATCAGCTCATCACGGAGCTGTATCAGCGTACAAGCGCAGGGATTGCCAGAAATGCGCAGGCGTGGCAGGGCTTTTTAGCTTCTGCTTGCCACAATTATAAGTGCCGCTTTGACGAGCAGGTTTTGATTTATGCGCAGCGTCCTGACGCCACTGCTGTCGCAAAACTGGAAACTTGGAATACTGTGTTTAAGCGGTGGGTCAACAAGGACAGCAAGGGCATCGCTGTATTTGACCCGAAGGGGCGCAGGAATACGCTGAAATATTATTTTGACATTTCCGATACCCACGAGGGCTATTATGGCAGCCGCCCCGTTCCTATCTGGCAGATGGATGAGCGATACGAGCAGGCTGTGATCGAAAGGCTCTCCGACCGATTTGGAGAGATTGAGGGAAGCGACCTCGCTTCTGCCCTGATGGAGACAGCGAAAAACGCTGTGGAGGATCATCTGCCCGATTATCTGGCAGAGCTTAAGAACTGGAGGACAGACAGCTTTTTAGAAGAACTGGACGACCTCAATCTGGAGGTCAGTTACAGACGGCTTGCCGAAAACAGCGTTGCTTTTATGCTGTTTACCCGCTGCGGTCTGGATACGGAGCTGTTCTTTGAACGGGAGGACTTTGCGGATATTGTAAATTTCAATACGCCCGCCACCATCAATGCCATAGGCATTGCCACGAGCGATATAGCGGAAATGGCACTGCGGGAAATCTCCCAGACCATCCGAACGGTGCAATTAGAGGAAAGAGGGCAAAACCGCACATTTGCAGACCCCGGACAGAGCCGCTATGATAGGAGCAGGAAACAACCCGAAAGGAGCGATGATCATGAACGAAATCACTTACAGCAGGGAGGGCGATTATCTTATTCCCGACCTCACATTACCGACAGAGCCAGAAATTCCGCTTGGCAGATACGCTATGATGCACCGGGATTATCTGGAACAGCACAGACGGGTGACTTATCTCAATCTGCTGACCTCGAACAGCCTGAACAGCCACCTGCACGAAGTGGAACAGACCGCACTGGCGAGACTGGAGCTTCTGACGAAGCAGCTTTGCAGGGAACAGGGCGTGACAGAGGAACTGAAAGAAAAAGCGCCGATGCAGTGGGTCGGGCTGATGAACAGCATCCGCAGTCAGGCGGAGGAAGTCATCTTGAGCGAACTGATTTACGCCTGACACCGCAGGAAGCTGAGACTTCCGGGGACAATCAGAAAAGCGTTGCCAATGAGGAAGAAGTCAGCGCAAATCTCCCCAACGTAGAGGAACAGATGGACGCAATAGCGCAGGCAGAGGACGAAACATCCTCTGCCTTTTCCATTTCTCAGGAGGATATAGACGATGCTCTCCAAAGCGGCAGCGAATATGCGGACAGCAAGTACCGCATTTACCGCCAACTGACCCGGAACGGGGATAAGAAAGAAAACATTGCGCTGTTAAAAGAAATCTATGGGATTGGTGGCGGCAGCTATACCTTCCCCGATGGTGTCAGCGGTCACATCACATACCGGGGCAACGGGATTACCCTTGACCGAAGCGACAGCGACCAAGCAATTACCCTGAGCTGGTCTAAGGTGGAAAAGCGTCTGCGGGAGCTGATTAAGGCTGACCGCTACCTCAACCCGAAAGAAGAAGCCCACTATGCCGATTATCTGGAGTGCATCGAAGCCCCGCAGTATGAGGTGGAGAGCCAGAGGAAAATGGCAAGGCAGCGTTTTATTGAAAGCAAGCGGGAACTGCCCCCTGCGGATAAGCGTGACAGCCTTGCCCTGCGGCTTTCCGATTTTATCCGTGACCTTGACCGATACGAAAAAGACCTGCTCGATGAAGTGAGCCGCCCTGACCTTGCCGATATGACCGAAGCGCAGATGGAGCAGGCACTTTTTGAGCCTTCCACCGTGCAAGACCTCATCGACTTCCTTGCTCTGGTGCAGCGTAAGACTTCCAGTGTTTACAGCCGCAGCAACGGGTATCGGTTTTCGCAGGAGCTGACGGAGCTGTACCCTGTCCGCTATGTGTACCACGAGGATGACCGGGTATTTCTCGGCGCAGATGAGTATGAGGTCATGGCGTTCTCCGAGGACGCTGTTTCTTTGCGTAATGTGGAGTTCCCGCTGTTTGGCAAGGAAATGAGCCGGACGGATTTTGAGGAAAAGCTCAGGGAAAACCCTGCCAATGACCATCTGAAAGTCATCGTGACCGAGTGCCAGAAAAGAGAGACGCCCACAGAGAAACAGCCGGACAGCCTTACCTTTTCCATTGGTTTTTCCGAACACCCTGCCTTTTATGACCGGGAGCTGAATGACCGCTATACGGATTTGAGCTTTGCCCTCGGAAACCGCCTGCTCGGTATTCTGGACGAAAAACAGCACCGGGAAAGGCAGGATGAAAGTAAGTCGGTCGGTTGGTATCATAAGACCGACTTTGCGATTAAAGCGGTCATAGATGGCGAGGAATTTAGCTATGACGGACGCTTTGACATTGGCGATGGCGAAGGCGACCTGATTGCCCATATCCGAAATTTTTACGAATACTCCCTCTCCCCAGACTGTCCCTTTATCCCGGAGTGGAAACGACAGGGCGAGGATTACTACCGGGAGCATCTGGAAAGCCTGCGGTGGGGACGGGATGTGTTCATCCCCTTTCTAGAGCAGCACACAGAGTTATCCCCGGAGGACGAAAAGCTCCTTGCCGAGATTATGGAAACAGAGGATGAATGGTTCAGAGTCCCGGAAGATAAAGAAAATGACCTTGCGGTGCAACTGGCAGATTTTATTGAGGATGTTGACCCATACGGGTATCAGGACGCTCTTGAGATTGGCGAAACCAAAGAGGACGCTATCAGAAAAATCAGGGACGACTTGGGAAACCCGGAGTATGTGCAGTCCATGACACAGGAGCTTTCTGAGTGGGTGGATGAACTGGACGATGCTGAAAAGAAGGAAACCTGCCGAAAGCTCATAGAGGGATTGACCGCCCTTGCGCCAGAACAGCCGACCAATGACGACCTGATCGGGACGGAGCTTACCATAGACAACCGCCGCTATCGCATTGAAAGCGTGGGAGAAATCAGCGGCGATGTGTCCATGCGTGACATCACATTCCAGAATGAGGCAGGCTTCCCCGTCAACCGGGTAGAGAAAATTGGCTATGTCCGCAGGCTTTTAGAGCAGGCGCAGCCGCAGGAAGAATGGATGCGTCAGGCGAAAGACCTGATTGACGCTTTTGTCCGTGAAGAATACGCCACGGATGAAGGGGCAGATTACCATGACCTCTCCCGTGTGGATATTGCTTATACCACTACTTCTAATGGTGCGCATGAGCTGCAAATCAGCGCAGACCTGCTCCATTTCAGACTGGACACCTATATCGACAACCGTCTGTCTGCGAGTAAGCAGTACCAGAGCCTTGAGGATATGGTACAAAATTGCCTGCCCAATCTGCATTTTGACGAGATGGTCGCCGATGCGGAAATACTGGCAGAGGCGTTGGAACAAAAAGAAGCGCAGGCGCAGTTACCGTCCGAAAAAGAAAAAACGGAGACACCTGACGACCTGCGCAGGAATTACCGCATTACCGACGATGCTTTAGGCGTTGGCAGCGCAAAAGAAAAGTTCCGCAATAACATGGCGGCGATCCGTCTTTTGCATGAGCTTCAGATTGAAAACCGCCTTGCCACGCCGGATGAGCAGGAAGTCCTCTCAAAGTATGTGGGATGGGGCGGGCTTTCGATGGCGTTTGACGGGCATAATGCGGCATGGGTGGCGGAATATCAGGAACTGAAAGCCGAATTGTCCGATGCGGAATACCGTGCCGCTATGGAGTCTACCTTGACCGCCTTTTATACCCCGCCTGTGGTCATCAAAGGAATGTATGAAGCCCTTGACCGTCTGGGATACGCCAAAGGAACGATCCTTGAGCCTTCCTGCGGGACGGGCAATTTTTTTGGTCTGCTTCCTGAAAGTATGAGAGCAAGCAGGCTGTATGGTGTGGAGCTTGACCCGCTGACGGGCGAAATTGCGAAGCAGCTCTACCAGAGAGCGAGTATCGCAGTGGAGGGCTTTGAAAAGACCAACCTGCCTGATGACCACTTTGATGTTGTCATCGGTAATGTCCCCTTTGGGGAAATCCGGGTGAATGACAGCCGCTACAATGCCCATAAATTCCTTATTCACGATTACTTTTTCGCAAAAGCTCTGGATAAGGTACGCTCCGGCGGCGTGGTGGCGTTTATCACTTCTAAGGGAACGATGGACAAGGCAAGCCCGGAGGTACGAAAGTATATTGCCCAGAGAGCCGAGCTTTTAGGGGCGGTCAGGCTGCCGGACAACACTTTTCAGGCAAACGCAGGCACGGAGGTCACGAGTGACATCCTCTTCCTGCAGAAGCGTGACCGTGTGGCAGATGTGGAGCCGGACTGGATTTATCTGGATACGGATGAGAACGGTATCACGATGAACCGCTATTTTGTGCAGCACCCGGAAATGGTACTTGGCACGATGCGGATGGAAAGCTCCCGGTTTGGTATGGACTCCGTCTGCAAAGCGGACAGCGACAGACCGTTGTCCGAGCTTCTTGCGGAAGCAGTACAGCGGATAAACGGACAAATTACAGAGCCAGAAAACGGGATTGACGAAATCTCGGATGAGCAGGACGCTTCTATCCCCGCCGACCCGGATGTGCGCAATTTCTCCTTTGCTCTTGTGGACGGAAAGGTTTACTTCCGGGAGAATGACCGTATGCACCCCGCTAATCTTTCCATGACCGCAGGCAACCGTGTCCGGGGGCTTGTGGAAATCCGGGATTGTGTGCGCAGGCTCATTGAATACCAGACCGAGGACTATCCAGAGGAAATGATACGCACCGAGCAGGAAAACCTGAACAGACTGTACGACGCTTACACGGAAAAGTACGGGCTGATCAATAACCGGGGGAACTATCTTGCCTTTGCGTCGGATGAGAGCTACTTCCTCTTATGCTCTCTGGAGGTACTGGACGATGAGGGGAATTTCAAGCGGAAAGCCGATATGTTTACGAAACGGACGATCAAGCCCCACCGTGAGGTGGTGTCCGTGGAGACTGCCAGTGAAGCCCTTGCCCTCTCTATCGGGGAGAAAGCCCGTGTTGACCTTCCCTATATGGAGCAGCTCACGGGCAGACCGCAGGAGGAACTTATCGGGGACTTGCGGGGCGTCATCTTCAAAGTGCCGAACACTGAGCCTGCCCGATATGTGACCGCAGACGAATATCTTTCCGGCAATGTGCGGGAAAAGCTGACCGCCGCAAGGATAGCGGCAAAGGCAGACTCGGAGCTTTCCATCAATGTGGAAGCTCTGGAAAAGGTCATCCCGAAAGACCTGTCCGCCAGTGAAATCGCTGTCCGTCTGGGGACGACTTGGATACCGCAGGAGGATATTCAGCAGTTCGTGATGGAGCTTCTGACCCCGTCAAGCTATGCGGCGCAAAGGCTGAAAGTGCGTTACACCCCGATGAATGGCGACTGGTTTATCGAGAATAAGAACTCGGATGTGGGAAATGTCAAGGCGGACAGCACTTACGGTACGAAGCGGGCTTCTGCCTACCGTATCATTGAGGATACCTTAAACTTAAAGGACACCCGTATCTTTGACTATGTTTATGACGAACACGGGAATAAAAAAGCGGTATTCAACGCAAAGGAAACCACAGCGGCGCAGGCAAAGCAGGAGGTCATCAAGCAGGCGTTTGCCGACTGGATATGGAAAGACCCGGAGCGCAGGAGCCGCCTGACCCGTTATTACAATGACACTTTTAACAATACCCGCCCCCGTGAGTATGACGGGAGCCACATCGTGTTTGGCGGCATCAGCCCGGAGATCACGCTGCGCCCCCATCAGGTCAATGCGATTGCCCATATCCTCTATGGCGGGAACACACTCCTTGCCCATAAGGTGGGCGCAGGGAAAACCTTTGAGATGGTAGCCGCCGCACAGGAAAGCAAGCGGCTTGGGCTTTGCCAGAAGTCCATGTTTGTCGTGCCAAACCATCTTGTCGGGCAGTGGGCGTCGGAGTATCTGCGGCTCTATCCGAGTGCCAATATCCTTGTGACCACCAAGCAGGATTTTGAAACGGGAAACCGAAAAAAGTTCTGCGGCAGGATCGCCACGGGGGATTATGATGCGGTCATTATCGGACACAGCCAGTTTGAAAAGATACCAATGAGCATTGAAAGGCAGGAACAGCAGCTCATGCGTCAGCTCGACGACATTGAGCGTGGAATTGACGAGGTGCAGTCGTCCCACGGGGAGCAGTTTACCGTCAAGCAGCTCATGAAAACCCGCAAGGCGATTATGACAAAGCTCGAAAAGCTCAATGACACCAAGCGCAAGGATACAGTCATCGACTTTGAACAGCTCGGCGTTGACCGTCTTTTTATTGATGAGAGTCATTTTTACAAAAATCTGTATCTTTACACCAAGATGCGCAATGTCGGCGGGATTGCCCAGACCGAAGCCCAGAAGTCCAGTGACCTTTTTATGAAATGCCGCTATCTGGATGAGATAACGGGAAACCGGGGCGTGATTTTTGCCACGGGAACGCCTGTCTCTAATTCAATGGTGGAGCTGTACTCTGTGCAGCGATATTTGCAGTACGACACCCTTCTCAGGAACGGTCTGCAGCATTTCGATGCGTGGGCTTCCACTTTTGGGGAAACCATTACCGCACTGGAGCTTGCCCCGGAGGGGACGAACTACCGGGCAAAGACCCGGTTTGCCAAGTTCCACAATCTGCCGGAGCTGATGTTAATGTTCCGTGAGATAGCGGACATCCAGACCGCCGATATGCTAAAGCTGCCCGTGCCGAAAGTGAATTACCACAATATCAAGGTAGCCCCCAGTGACATCCAGAAAGAAATGGTGGCTTCCCTTGCCAAACGAGCCGAGAAAGTCAGGGCAAGGGCTGTGGAGCCGCAGGTCGATAACATGCTTAAAATCACGAATGACGGGCGGAAACTGGCACTCGACCAGAGGCTGATCGACCCGATGCTGCCGGACGATGCAGGGAGCAAGGTCAACGCCTGTGTGGACAATGTGTACCGTATCTGGGAGGAACACGCTGATACAAGGGCGGCGCAGCTTTTATTTTGCGACCTCTCCACGCCGAAAGGCGACGGGACTTTCAATGTTTATGACGATATACGGGAGAAACTCATACAGCGAGGTATCCCCGCCGAGCAGATACGGTTTATCCACGAAGCGGCTACCGACGCCAAAAAAAAGGAGCTGTTCGCAAAGGTGCGAAGCGGCGAGGTGCGCATCCTCTTAGGCTCGACCCAGAAGATGGGCGCAGGGACAAATGTGCAGGACAGACTTATCGCTATCCACAATTTAGACTGCCCGTGGCGTCCCTCTGACCTTGAACAGCGGCAGGGGCGCATTGAAAGGCAGGGCAACAGGTTCCCGGAGGTGGAGGTTTACCGCTATGTGACGGAGCAGACCTTTGACGCATACCTCTATCAGTTGGTGGAGTCCAAGCAGAAATTTATCAGCCAGATCATGACAAGCAAAAGCCCCGTGCGCTCCGCCGAGGATGTGGACGAGGTGGCGTTATCCTTTGCAGAGGTCAAGATGCTTGCCACGGGCGATGAACGTTTTAAGGAAAAAATGGACTTGGATATTCAGGTGTCCAAGCTGAAAGTACTGAAACAGAGCTACCTTTCCGAGCATTACGACCTTGAGGACAAGATACTGAAATACTATCCGAAGCAGGTCAAAGAATATGAGGAATATATCGAGGGATATTCGCAGGACGTGAAACTTGTCGGGCAGCATCAGGCGGCGGGCGAGGAAAAGTTCTGCCCGATGACGCTGAAAGGCGTGGTCTACACTGAAAAGGCGGACGCAGGCGAGATGCTCCTTGCGGTGTGCAAGGAAAATCCGCTGTCCGCACCCGTAGAAATCGGCAGTTACCGGGGCTTTCGTATGGAGGTTTACTATGATACCTTAAACTCCCACTACTGCCTGAATTTATGCGGAAAGATGAAACATACCGTTTCATTAGGCACGGACGCTCTGGGAAACCTGACCCGAATAGAAAACGAGATTGCCAAGTTCCCTGCCAGACTGGACGCCGCCAAGACAAAAAAGGCGGAGACACTGGAGCAGATCGAGAACGCCAAAGCGGAATTTGCCAAGCCTTTCCCCTATGAAGCGGAACTGAAAGAAAAGGCGGAAAGACTCAATGCGCTGAATATCGAGCTGAATTTGGACGAAAAAGATACGACTGTTATGGACGCAGAGCCGGAACAAAGCGAGGAACAACCCGAAAAAAGAAGCCCTGCCCGTGTCCGCTGATTTTGCTGTTTGCACATTTGTCATGTGAAAATCTGGGCAGTATAATAAGGACGGAAAGAACAATCGGAGGTGGAAAGGATGTCGGATGCTTTCAGATTTGAAACATTTGTCGATGTGCATAGCAATATCTTTGAAGAATATCTAAGCTCGGTCATAGGAAAACTGCCAAAGGACAATGAGGACTACCGTGCTGTTTGCGATAAGATACAAGCCATTTATGAGCAGTATCCGAGAGTGCTTGCGGTCTTTGACACGGAAAAAGCGTCGGATCTGACAAAGGAAGAATGTCAGGCTCTCATTGAAGTATTGGAGCTGAAAAATGAGCTGACGGATATGGAGATGCAGACGGTGTATTTCCGGGGCTGCTATGATGGTGTCGGATATTTAAAAAAGGCAGGAATTTTATAGCGGACTGACCGAAAAAAAGGCGGTGTTGGCGTGGGTGCTGATGCCGCCTGATTTACATAGAGTGGGAAATATAATCTCCTGCTCACAGATATTTTAAAGCTCTCTGGTAGAGTTTTGAACTATAGTCAAGTAAGTAGACACAAAAAAGTGAAAAATTTTAAAGAGTGACTAAGTATTTTGCTCCCTGTACAAGGTCTCCGCTTCATTTGGAGTAAGCATATGAAGTGAGCCATGCGGTCTCTTGGAATTATAGAATCCTTCGATGTACTCAAAGATAGATAGCTGCAGTTCTTGCAGGGTGTGGTAATGTCTGCGGTTTGTTTCTTCTTTTTTGAGATATTTGAAAAAACATTCACAGCAGGCATTGTCAAATGGATAGCCTTTTTTGGAAAAAGACTGCACAACATTCAGGGAATCCAGAAGCTGCCGGAATGCAAAGGCCGTATACTGGGTTCCCCGGTCGGAATGGAACATCAGTCCATAAGGAGCGTTTCGTTTTTCGTAAGCTTTCCGAAAGGCTGTGATAACAAGCTTTGCATCAGCATTAGCGGAAATATGCCAGGAAATGACTTTTCTGGAGAACAGATCCATAACAATACACAGATAGTACCATTTCCCGCCTGCTTTTAGATAGGTAATGTCACTGACCCAAACGAGATTTGGGGCCTTTTGATGAAAATTTTGGTGAAGATGATTGAAGCAGGCACCGTGATCGTCATGTTTGGATGAGACAGAAGGTTTGTCGGTAGACATTTTGGGAAGCTGTAATTGTTTCATCAGCCGGTACACCCGTCCGACACTGATGTTTATGCCATAGTCACGCCGGAGGACATAGGCGATTTTATAAGCGCCCAAACGTTTATTGTAATCCGCATGGATATGGAGGATCAAAGAAGCGATCTGTTGGTTCTCTTTGACGCGAGGGGAGGGTTCCGCTGAGAAATGTTTATAATAAGTGCTTCTGTTGACCCTGAGAACGCGGCAGAGCGTTTGGATGCAGTGCTGGAAACGCAGCTTATGGACGGCGTCTAGTCTTTGTTTGAGTGTGGCGTGAAGATGGCAATCGCTTTTTTTAAGATGAGGTTTTCTTCCTCCAGCTGGGCATTTCGTTTTTGAAGTTCTTTGACCTGCCTGGCAGTCAGGACTTCGCCGTCGTCGATTTCAACGGTGGAATACTGTTTCACCCATTTCCCGAGGGCGGATTGGGAAACACCGTATTCTTTGCAGAGCTGAGCCTGGGTTTTGCCGTTCTGATGGAGGGAAACGAGGGATTTCTTAAAATCCTCATCATATTTGGTGTAGTTGTTTGTAGCCATGAGAAGCCTCCTTTTTTGTGTATGGTTTATTGTAACAGACAGTGCATATCCGTGTCTACTTTTTTAGTATAGATCCATTTAGAATATGGATGTGGTATAATCAGAGAGACAAATTGGAAGTTGTCAAAATTTTTCAAACAGCCTCATTGCATAGAAATGACGAACAGACTATCCTTAAAGTAGGAGGTGGCAGAAATGGCAAACGAAGATAAAAAAGATTTTAATGCTATGTTGCATGATAATAAGGATATGCCAAAATTTCAAATCATTACAGACCAGAAAAGCATTGAAAAATATGGTGGAAGTAAAATGTATTTTGCTCCACCAATCGACTATGACAAGGTAATGAAAAAAGTTCCTTATGGAAAAGTGATTACTGTTGGAAAGATACGAGAATACTTTGCAGAGTTGAGCGGTGCGGACTTTACAGAACCGATTACAGCAGGGATTTTTGTTTCTATCGTGGCATGGGCGAGTTATCAGCGTTCAGAAGATGAAACGCCTTATTGGAGAACATTGAAAGCGAATGGAGAACTCAATGCTAAATATCCAAATGGTATCAAAGCACAGAAAGAAAAATTAGAAGCAGAGGGACACACCATTATTCAAAAAGGGCGTAAAAATATACGATACTATGTAATGGACTATGAAAACTCCCTCTTTGATTTGAAATAGAAAAACTGGAATTTGAGGAGGTAAGGTAATGGGATTATTTGATAAGTTAAAAGGGAAAAAAGAAAGCGTGGATTGGAGTGATGCTTATAACGCCACACCAAAGTTTTATGGGAAACCTGATGGTAGTCCGTTTGGTGCAATAGCTTTAACTGAGGGCACCAAAACCGTACTTCCTAAAAATCCACAGTTAGAGTATAAAGTTGATGGAAAGTCGGTGGCGGAGTGGAGGCTGGTGCTTGTTAGTACATCTAAAGATACAATTATAGGTGATGCCGATTATTTTGTAGCTTTGAAAAAAGTTGAACAGTATTCACTTGATACAAATAAAAACGCAATGTTGGTTAAAGAACTTTCTTTAGTAGAATTGGAAAGTTTAAAAGGATAAAGATATTTACAAATCCTAAGTTGTCGATATAAATGGCTTACAGATTGTAAGCCAAATTGCCATAAAAATTGAATATCATTTTTACATAGCCGAGCGGTTTTCACTGCGAAAATCTCTCGGCTTTTTCTATTTGAAGGGAGGTAAAAAGATTGCATGAGAACCAGACGACCCTATGTGCGGATTGACCCGGACGAGCTTGAAAGGATCAGGCAGATCGACCTGCTCACTTATCTAAGAGAGTTTGAGCCGGGTAATCTCCAGAAGGTCAAAGGCACGACAAATGTGTACTGTACCGTTGACCATGACAGCCTGAAAATCTCCAATGGCAAATGGTTTTGGTGGTCGCAGGGCTTTGGCGGCTACTCTGCCCTTGACTATCTGATAAAAGTCAGGGACTATTCCTTTCCAGAAGCGGTGGAAATCCTCACGGGAAAAGAACTGTCAGACTGGACGCCGCCACCGCCAAAGGCAGAAAAAGACGAGCCAAAAGTGCTGCTCCTGCCGCCAAAATATCAGGACAGCAGTCGGGTAACGCAGTATCTTTTTGGGCGTGGCATTGACTACCAGATTATTCAGGAGTGCATTGCGGACGGTATGATTTTTGAGAGCAGCGGGCGTTACCACAACGCTGTTTTTGTCGGGAAGGACGAAAACGGGACGCCAAAGTATGCCGCCTACCGTGGCTTAGGGAGCAGCACTTTCAAGGGGGACGCATCAGGAAGCGACAAGCGGTATTCCTTCCGCCTGCTTGCAAGAGAGCCTTGTCAGTCGGTGCATCTGTTTGAAGCCGCTATTGATCTGCTGTCCTATGCCACTTTTCTCAAGTGTGAGGGAAAGGACTACAAAGCGGAAAACCTGCTCTCTTTATCGGGCGTGTATCAGCCAAAGAAAGAGATCAAAGACAGCAAAGTCCCCATTGCCCTCTGCACTTTCCTTGAGAAAAACCCGCATATCAAGACCATTTACCTGCATCTGGACAATGACAAAACGGGCAGGCTCTGCACCAAGACCTTAAAAGAACTGCTCGGAAATGACTATGAAATCGTTGATGACCCACCGCCTGTCGGCAAGGACTTCAACGATTTTTTGTTGTCCTATCTGGGGATTTCCAGACAGAACAATGCCCGTGAAAGGAGGGATGCCCGTTGATTGTCTGCTGAAAACGCAGCCCTGAAACTCTGTTCTAAACTGTAAAAATCAAAATATGAAAGCGAGGAAAATGCAATGAACAAGTATAATGTTACCCTGACCGCCCACTATGAAAAGACCGTTTCCGTCTATGCCGATACCCCGGAGCAGGCAAAGGAGAAGATCGAAACCGTCCTTTTCGATACGGATATTATCCAGTTCACTGACGAGGATTTTATCGGCGGGGACGCCGCCATCCTTGTCGCTGACGAGGGAAAGCCCGATAAGGACGAGTGTTCCGACGAGGACGACTGTTCTGAGTACGACGACTGCTCGGACTGCCCGTACTTCTGTCCCGTATGTGGAGAGTGTATGTGTGAGGACGAATGCGAAGATTGACATGTCTTACCAAGCACTGAATTTGGTTATCCATCCGGCGATGGATACCAAATTCGCTTGTCAGGGGGATGCCCCTGAAACCCCTCTTTAAGAAGAAAGGAAGAAAAAGAATGAGTGAATTTTTAGCTTTTATGGGCGGCGCACTGTTTGGCGTTGCCCTGATGTGCTGCCTGCAGATCAACAGGCTTGCCGACAACAGAAAGTAGGTGGAGGATGCGGAAACGAAATGTCCAGATCCTTTTTAGGATGACCGAGGAAGAAGCGGAATACCTCTATGACCTTGTGCGCAAGTCGGGATATTCCAAAGAAGCCCTGCTCCGTGCGATGGTCAAAGGCTATCGGCTCTGCGAGAAGCCTGACCCTGAGTTTTACAAAATCCTGCGGGAGCTGTCCGCCATCGGCAACCGTATCAATCAGCTTGCCGCCAAAGCTAACGCCCTTGATTATATCGACACCCCGATGCTTCAGGAGGAGGCGGCAAGGTGGCGGCAGTTCCAGACGGATGTGCGCAAAGCCTATCTGCTCCCCAAACGGGGATCGGGATAATGGCGGTGTGTGAGATATGGGATGTGCGTGGCAGGCTCGACCACCCGATAGACTATGCCGAGAACCCGGAAAAGACAATCAACCCCAAGTACACGGAAACAGAGCTGCAGGCTCTGGTAGATGTAATGGAATACGCTACCAATCAATATAAGACGGAAAAGCGGTATTTTGTTACGGGTGTCAACTGCGACCCGGCTTGTGCCAGAGACGAAATAATGATTGCCAAGCAGCAGTGGAACGATGAAAGTGAGATTGTCTGCTATCACGGTTTTCAGAGCTTTAAGCATGGGGAGATCACGCCGGAGACAGCCCATGAGGTTGGCGTGAAGTTAGCCGAGAAGATGTGGGGCGACCGATTTCAGGTGGTGGTGGCGACCCACTTAAATACCGAGTGCCTGCATAACCACTTTGTCGTCAACTCTGTTTCCTTTGTGGACGGAAAGCATTATCACGACAACAAAGCCAACCTGCGGCTGCTGCGTAAGCGTTCCGACGAGCTGTGCCGGGAATATTCCCTCTCTGTTATCGAGCATCCAAGCGGAAAGAAAAAGCCCTATGCCCTCTACCAAGCGGAAAAGCAGGGGCTTCCCACACGGGACACGGTGGCGAGGCAGGCGGTGGACGAAGCCATCTCCAAGTCCTTTACGCTCCGGGATTTTGACAGACAGATGGCGGAAATGGGCTACCGATGCAGCTTTGACCCTAATCATAAATACTGGACGATTATGGGGAAAGGATGGAAACGCCCCAAGCGGCTGTACCGGCTCGGAGAGGATTATACCAACGAGCGTATCATGGAGCGTATCAATGAAAATTCCTATGCGGTTAAGTTCGCTCCTTTTGCAAAAGCGGATCAGACCGTCCGGGTGCTGCGTGTCCGTGGCTCATTAAAAGACGCAAAGAAGATCGGCGGCTTGCGTGGGCTGTATCTCCATTACTGCTACAAACTCGGCATCCTGCCAAAGCGAAAACAGAATTACGCAAGGCTCCACTATCTTTTGAAGGACGACCTTTTGAAGATGGACGCCATTGCGCAGGAAACAAGGCTGCTCTGCCGACATCACATTGATACAGCGGAGCAGCTTTTGTCATATAAAGGCTCTCTGGAGACGGAGCTTTCTGAGCTGACCGAAAAGCGCAAGGGGCTTTATTCCCTCTCCCGCAAATCAGACGGGGCAGAAAAAGATGCGGTCAAGGCTCAGATCTCCAAGATTACAGAGAGGTTAAAAATTATCCGAAAGGAGGTCAGGCTGTGCGGGGGCATCGAAGCCCGGAGCGGTGTCCTGAAAGAAAAGTTATTGACCATACGGGCAGACGAAGAACAGCAAAGAAAGGAGATGATGGCGGATGAACACAAGCGGCGACGCAGCAGAACAAATCGTGAGGATGAGCTTGGAGGGATTTGAGGTCGCTGCCAAGATTACGGGGGCAGGCGCAAAGAATATCGCTGTCCTGCTTTACGCTATCCTGAAAGAAGAAAAAAAGACCAAAGGGAAAGCAAGGCTCACAAATATGCTCCGTTCCGGCAAGGAGCTGAAAGTGTTCACGGTCAGGCAGAGCGATCTGAAAAAGTTTACGCAGGAAGCCAAGAAATATGGTGTCCTCTACTGCGTCCTGACTGACCGACAAAACAAAGACCCCAATGCGGAGGTGGATGTGATCGCCCGTGCGGAGGATGCGTCGAAAATCAACCGTATCAAGGAACGCTTTGATCTTGCGGCGGTGGACACTGCTTCTATCGTAAACGAAGCGGAGAAATCCAAAGAGACAAAGACCGCCCCGGCAGAGCCGGAAGTGGCAACGCCGGAGAAAGCGGAGAAAGACAAGTTGCTCGACGAGCTGATGGGCAAACCCATCCAGAAGGAGGAAAGCGCCCCAAACCCCTCGGTGGCAAAGACAGAAAAATCCCCTCTGTCCGAGCCTACCTCAGAGCAGCGAGGCAATACCGCAGAGGGGATTACTAAGCGGGCGGATAAGCCTTCTGTCCGTGGGGAGCTGCGCCAGATCAGAGAGAGCCGAAAGGCGCAGGAAAAGGAAAAAGAGAAAAATCCTGCGCCAGAGCAAAGCGGGCGTTCCGAAAATGCAAAGCCTTCCGCCAGAAAGACGGAGCATAAGCAGCCCCCGAAGCGCAGGAAAACGAAAAAATCGAAAGGAGCAAGATAATGAGTATTTATGATGTGTTCAGCGGAAGCAAGCCCTTTGACAAAGCGGAATGGGCGGCGCAGAAACAGGCACAGAGAAAGGAAGCCTATGAACTGATTGACAACTGTCATCCGGCAAATTAAATGATGCTCCAATCGGCAGACTATTTGCGGCCTTTTCGGTAGGTGCGTCTGGAGTCCGCTGCTTTATTTGTGGCT
>NZ_JACHFW010000024.1 GCF_014202115.1 Catenibacillus scindens | reverse complement strand
TAGTAATGAATCCTCTCTTTCGTATTGATTTTAGTATATCAGATTCATTAAAAATTGTCCGAAAAAGTGTCTTAATTTATGAGACCATTATAATTCAAGGTAGACACCTCCTATTGTTAATTTTCTGGATATACTTTGACAGCTATTCCAGAAATGCCTTTTTTGACGACAATGTTCGTATCAACTAAATGCTGTTTGATCTGCTCACAGGTTTCGTTCATCTGTGCCACTTCCTGCTGGAATGCTTTTTCACTTGGAAATGCGTCTTTGGAGGCAAGCAGATTTTCCTGCCATTTCTTTGTTTTAGCAAACTTAGCCAACCGGTCATTGATTGCCGGGTGCTTAAAACGGATATAGATTGTCTCTGGAATGCGATTTCCATCATCATCTTTATCTCCGTCAATCTCCATATCTATCTGATCGTCCATTTTAAAAAGTAAGGTAAGCACATCAGAAGCAGTTTCTATATCAAAATCCGTAAAAACATTGATACTTAGCCATAATGATTCCAGCTGGTTTATCATCCACAAGAGCAACCTGTGTATAGGTCTGATCGGCCAAACAGCTGCTCAAATACGCCCTTGCCAACTTTTGAGCTGTTTTCGGCGAACAAAACCGATCGTAATTCCAGGTGTCACGAACGATTTGTTCCAATGTATGACGATCGCTTTCTTGAAATTCTCTCAAAAATATTAACTTATTCATATTTTCCACACCTTGCTTCAGCGTCCGACGCTACTCTGAAAATATCCTGATATCACCGAAACCCAGAACGGAAGGTGCTAGGTCAGTAGCATCAAGAATTTGTACTTTCTTTTCCTGTAAAGTCCCTATGAGGGAGCGAAATATGCTTCCGTCCGAGTCAGAATTCGGAATCACTATAATTTCTTCCATTTCCGGCAAGCAATAGATATTTTTCTTAAAAAACTTTTCAAAAGAAAAGTAGGGAGCAGGAACAGTAATCCACGTTCCCGCTCCCTGAATCAGTTTTATGCTCCTTATGTTTTATTTTTTTTGCGCAGAGATTTTGAAATCGCACAATACTCGATAGCGTGAGTGGGACAAATATTCTTGCATTTTCCACATCGAATACACTCTAAACTGTTGGCATTCTTTACCGGATCGCACCCCATCTTGCAGGCTTTTGCACAAGCACCACAGTTGACACATTTTTCTGAATCCACTCGGTAGCGCAAAATAGAAACTGGGTTGAACAAGGAATAAATTGCGCCTAAAGGGCAGATGTACTTACAAAATGGCCGGTAAATTAGTATAGACACCAAAATGGTTACGATTAAAATGACATTTTTCCAAGCGTACAGCCATCCTACTGTGGCTCGCATTGCATCATTCAGCAGCACCAAGGGAATTCCGCCTTCCAAAGTTCCGACCGGACAAATCAGCTTGCAGAACCAAGGGTAACCCTGGCCAATCATATCAGTGATATACAGCGGAAGAAGAATAACGAATACCAAAAGAATCCCGTATTTCAGCCAGCGCAACTGACGGTCACCCTTAAATGTACGGATCTTCAACTTGGAAGGAAGCGGGATTTTGTTTAGCAGATCCTGAATCAAACCGAATGGACACAGCCAACCACATACGAAGCGGCCCATGAACGTACCGACCAAAATCATAAAACCGGCAACATAGAAGGCAAACTTATACTCGTAGCTTCCAATAGTAGCCTGCAAAGCACCAATGGGACAGGCCGCTACAGCGCCGGGGCAAGAATAACAGTTCATGCCCGGTACACAGATATTCTTTATCTTTCCTTGATATATTTTTCCTCGGACAAAGCCGATGAGATAACTATTGGTGATAACCGCCCATAAGACTTGAAAAAAATGGCGGAATCGTTCTGATTTCTTTGCTTGCTTATCCAATTCCAATACACTCCAAACAGATATTGATGGCCTTGCTCATGACGATAGCATACTCCTCCCGCCAGATTCCAAGACTCAGAAATATAACACCGATGACTAGCAACAATACCGTGATCCAGTTGGAATGAAAGATATTTTTTTGCTTCATTGGGTTTCCTCCTTAATGTCACTCATTCCCTCAACGCTTTTGCAGGGTCTGTTCGCAGTAATTTTGCGTTGGCTATGGCAGTAATAAACCATACCAGAAGGACGGTTCCGCAAATGCTCCCAGCAAACTGAAGCGGGGCAATATGAACCGGAAGAATCCCTGACAGGGTGGTGAGAAGGAGTGCAAACAATGTGGTTGTCAAGGCGGAAAGAGACGACAACAGCAGGCTTTCCCAAAGAAGCATCTTTTGGATCTGTCCACGATGATATCCGAGCGCCATCAGAAGTCCTATTTCACCCGAGCGCATACGCGCCAGCTTCATCAGTAGCATCCCACTGATGGTAAGTGCAATCACAACAATGAAGACTGATACAAGAATAAACATCGTTTGCAACTGCACAAAGGTCTCTTTCAAACTTTCCACCTGTTTTGCAGCTGTAATAGGAACGATTCCTTGCTCTGTAAGCTGAGCAGCTACTTCCAGAACTTCGTCAAAGCCGTTGACCTGATAAGTCACCGATACAGGGGACTCATCCCCTTGCAAAGTGCCATAGAGCTCCTGTTCCGTTATTGCATCCAGGTAGTAGTCATCAAAACTGCCACTGTAAATGCCGCTGATTTGCAGTTTCCTTGAAAAATTACCACAGGAGAAGACGATTTCTTTTCCAATCAGCGTACGGATATCCTGTGCAAACTGTTTGGCAAGGGATGGCGTGATAGCAATCTCCCCATCTCTGGGCATGACACCGATGTTCATGGACTCGTTGGAAATACTACCAAATTGTTTTGGCGGAACAGAAAGGCTGTGTCCTCCAAATTCTATTTTGCACTCTGGGACTGGATACTGTATATAGTACTGCTGGATATCCGGAGATCGTTCAAGCAGTGAAAGTACATCTTCTACCTTGTCATTTTCCTTCAGTAAAATCTGTCCCCAGGAGAACGCGGTATTTTTTTGCTCAAAGTGATTGATTTTTTCTTCTATTATGTTTTGTGAAGAGAATGACATAAGTATTGCACATACTGCAATCGTTACTGCAAGAGAAATTCCCAAAAATCGTTTGAAATGCGTCTTGAAGTTGTGCAATGCTCTCTTAGACATAGAAATGGGCACATCAGGAAGTGCTTCCTTTTGCGTTAAAACTGTAACTGCCTGTTTTTTCGTCTCTTTCCATACTTTGCATTTACCATCTTCTATGGTGACAACCTCATCTGCATAATCACAGATTTTACGGTCGTGAGTAATAATCAAGACCGGGCTTTGTTTTGCAATCTCCGAAAGAATTGCCATAATCTCATCCGCAGTTTTGCGATCAAGGGCTCCGGTCGGTTCGTCGGCCAGAATCACCTGGGGATTTCCAGCCAACGCCCGCGCAATAGCCACACGTTGTTTTTGCCCACCGGAAAGGTTTTCTATTTTCTCGTTTGCCTTTTCTTCAATATTAAGACGACGCAACAGAGAGAGAGCCCATTCTCTATTTTGGGCGTTATCCTGACAGGTCAGTTCAGCGGCTAACAGGATATTTTCTAGCACTGTATAGCCTGTGAGCAGATGATATTCCTGAAACACAAAACCAATGGTATGCTTGCGGTACTCGCAAAGCTCTTCATCCGACAGTTCCGAAAGTGCTTGCCCATCCACCAGAATTTTTCCGCTGTATTCTCGATCAAATCCCGCGAGAAGGTTAAGTAGCGTGCTTTTTCCCGATCCGGATGCACCTAACAGGCAGGTAATACCGTTCTCTCCAAATGTATAGGAAAATCCATCCAGCACGATTTGATCCCCATATTTTTTTGAAATATTGTTCAGTTCAATCATCCGCGTCCTCCTGTTTTCAAGGCAGTTAGGGGATTAACCGAGGTGGAAATAAGGCAAGTCTCTGCAAAGCAGAAGGCAGACACGCCAAAATTAAGCGCACATCCCAGCCAGAGAGGGACACTCAGCAATAGCGCCACAATCATGCTAAAAAGTCCGGTAAACAAGAACATTCCCGTGTATTCCACCAGCGTCAGCAAGACGATACTATTTTTTGTATAGCCACAGAGGCGATAGACAGCATACTCCTTCCTGCGCATAAATCCGCAAACCAAGCATACGGAAAGCGCAGCCAATACGGAAAGTATGACAATCAAAGCGGAAGAAAGGCCAGACTGCACCAGAGCAGTTCCCTTTAGTCCCATAATGTCCCGAATCAACTCAGCCTGTCCCAGCGGCACAATGCCCTTTGCCATCAATTCATCGTAAAGTTCCAAAAAATGCTCGGGAGAATCTGCGCGGATAGTGAAACTAAAACTGGGATTTTCTTTCTCTGCCTGAGCATAAATATCTTTCATAATTGCTAATGACGGAAACAGGGAATCCTCATGCTCGAACCGCTCAACTTTTCCATCAAATTCAATGCCATAAGAGGTATCTGCAATACCAGAAACCTTAGCGGTAAAGGAAATAGGCATTGCCACCGGCTTACCACTGTCCCAGTTATAGACCGAACCGACAAAGGAAAGTTCTTTTCCGAGAATCTCTTCATTGGTATAGCCCATTTTTTTCACTAAGATTTTAGGCAAAACGATTTCGTTTTTACTATTATCGGCGATGCGACCGGCGATTATCTGATTGAAGTTTGGGGACTGTCCGCTTTCTTCAATAATGAAGTCCTTGCCATCTACAGTAACAACCATATCTTCCATTGGTGCATCCATGATGATAGCCTCAATACGGTCATCATTTTGGTATTCCTCTAGCAGTCCGCTGATGTCTTGCTCTACACCTTGTGGAACACCAGGATTTTCCTTGCCTACCTCGCCACCACTTGTAAACGAAGGAACAAGCAGAAGATTTAGAACCGAGTTTCCCTGCTTTTCTAAAAGCTCCTGAAACGCTTCACTGCTACTTCCATTTAGCATACCGCTGAAGTTCACAGCAAGACAGGAGGCAGCAATCGCCATTGCAAGGACGATAGAGAGAAGTTTTCCCATCTGGCGCTTGCCGGTCACTCCGGCCATCCGCAGAGCAGAGCGCATGGTCAGGCGGAGATTCTCCGTGGAGCGGCTATGTGCTTTCGTGGTGCTGTCACCTTTGTCCGATCTAATCAGTACGCCTTTATCTAACTCAAAAACGGAGCAATTACCTTGAATGAGAGAGATGTCGTGGGTCACAACGATGACTGTCCGCTCTTTGGCAATTGACGTCAGTAGTGCCCCAATCTCATGGGCGGTTTTGGCATCCAATGCAGCAGTAGGCTCATCGGCAATCAGCACCTGAGGATCTTTCATCAGTTCTCTGGCAATGGCTACGCGCTGCTTCTGTCCGCCTGACAGTGTGCGAACCTTCTGATCAGCCAGTTTTTCAATCCCCAACTTTTTTAAGAGCATACTCAGACGCTTTTCACTATCGTTTCGACTCAGATAGGTCGGAACCAAAATGTTCTCCCGAACAGTTAGTTCGTCAATCAAGTGGAAACCCTGGGCAATAAAGCCAAGTTCCGTTGCATAGAACTGGGAGCAATCCTGATCAGATAGTTCTTTAAGGTTTCTGCCACAATAAAATGCTTCGCCTTCATACTGTCTATCCATGGAAGAAAGAATGCGGAGCAATGTTGTTTTTCCGCTACCGGATGCGCCGATGATGTAGTTCATCCCCCCGGTAATGGAGAGTGACACATTTTTCAGCGCTACTTCGCCCCCAAATGTTTTGGTGATATTTTTTAATTCAAACATGGGTTATTCCTCGTTCCCTTTCTGTGCAATCTTCTCAATTTCGTTCTTCATTGTGACACGCCAGTGGTTCTTGGGCATTGCGCCAACATAAGGCTCACTGACCACATTTCCTTCGCTGTCTACAAAGAAACTTTCCGGAAATGCCTGAATGCCCTTCAAACGACCTTCCAGAAGCACGCTGTCTGGGATCAGGGTAGGATACTCTACTCCTGCGGTTTTAATGATTTCCTTTGCTTTTTTCAGGCTGTCCTCATTGATCTCATTGGTATTTCCAACATCCATACAAACACTGATGATGTTGAAGCGAACACCGTCATCCTGAAATTCCTTTCTCAGTTCATTCAAGATGGGCATTTCCTCAATGCAATAGCTGCAAGTAGTTGTCCAAAGATTAACCATGGTCAAATCGTAATCTGCAAAAATATCCTTGGAAACAGCATTACCATCAAAATCCTGCGCGGAGAAATCGCCCAAAGAAACAGGCTTAGACTCATTCTGTTCTGATGTGGAGGACCCCTGCTGCGCCTCAGCGACGGTGGTTGAAGCTCCTCCGTTTGTGTCGGCGTTTGTGTTGGACTTTCCACAAGAAGCCAAACTAAGTGCCATCACCAGCAGCAAAAATACTGAAATCATTTTTTTCATCTTAAATACAATCCTTTCTTTGTTGTAGTGTAGTTACATTACATAAGGAGTATATCGCGGCTGGTATAAAATCCATATAAAGAGGACGCCGGAAGAAATTCTTCCGGCGTCCTCTCTCATTTAGATATTTCCTTCGTAGTGCAATTCTGTCCTTTTCTTTATATATTACCATTAAAGCCTACGATAAATATACTGCCTTGAGGCTGATTGTTTTTCACATAAATGTATCCATTATGCTTTTCTATAATACTTTTTACAATGGCTAGCCCAAGACCACTGCCACCCAGTTCTCGACTGCGAGACTTGTCCACACAGAAAAATGTGTCAAAAATATGAGACTTAGCCTCATCAGGAATACCGATACCGGTATCTGCAATAGTTACCTGAGCATCTGTTATTTCGATGAAAATGGAGCCGCAATCTACATTGTAGCGGATTGCATTGGAGATCAGATTAAAAAACGCTCGCTGCAACAAACTGTCATCGCCTAACACTGTTCCTTGGCCAGAAATCGTAATTTCAATTTGTTTAGTAGCAGCATATTCTTCAAGTTCAAAGACCGTTTCTTCAAGCAAAGGTCTCAACTCTACTGGTTCCTTTTTTCCTATCCCTTGTTCGTTGGTAAATGTGAGCAGATCTTTTACCAGATTGGAAAGACGCTCTGTGCTTTCTCCAATACTTTGGAGCAAATTTGTATATTCCTCAGGATTTCGATCTGGCTTCATTTGAAATACATCCAACTGGGTTTGAATCGCAGCGAGAGGGGTACGTAATTCATGGGCAGCATTAGCAGAAAAATTTTTTTGTACCTGATAAGACAGATTGAGTTTCTCGGTCATATTTTGAAACGCCTGAGCCAACTTTGCAACTTCATCTTTTGTTTGTGGAATTGAGACACCCTCATCTAGATTGTGAATGTCAATATGTTGAACTCTCTCTGTAAGGTCTTCCAATGGCTTAAGTGTTCTGGAAGCAAACAGATAGGTTAAAGCAGAACCTATCGCAATAAGACATAACATAACCAACACGGTTGTTCCCCTAAATTGCCAGAGAGCTTCCGTGACTGCAACAGAGGGCTCCGATGTTATTGCCGGCATACTTTCATCAACAGAGATCGCTGGCGTAGTAATGGTGGCCTGAACCAGCCCATTGGTTGAGTAAATAGTAGAGATTGCAAACGCCACACACATAACAGTTAAAATACATACTGAAATAGTAGTTAGTTTTAGCTTTAACGGGATACTTCTTTTCATATGCTTCCTTCCTCACGAATTACATACCCTTCGCCGATAATGTTACAGATAGGATCATATCTCAACTGTGCTTTTAACTTCCGACGCAGGGAGGACATATGAACTCGAACTGAATTAGAAAAGGTGTCAGCATTACTGTCCCATACGTGTTCAATCAATTCTTCTAACTTGATTACTCGTCCTTTGTGCAGCAGCAGATACTCCAATAGGGCATTTTCTTTCGTAGTCAGAGAAACTGGATGCCCCGCTGCGGTTACGATTCTGGATGCGGTGTCAAAACAAAGAGACCCACTGGACAAAACAGTGTTTTCGATCACTGTTTTCCTACGTAGCAGTGAGCGCATACGAGCCTCTAACTCCGCAAAATGAAAAGGTTTAGTCAGGTAGTCGTTGGCTCCCAAATCTAGCCCTTTTACCTTGTCTTCAATCCCATCACGGGCAGACAGAATCAACACAGGAACATCCAAATTTTCCTTACGAAAATTTTCGAGCACAGAAAACCCATCTAGCTTGGGTAGATTCAGGTCCAGAATGATGAGATCATATCTTTCATAAAAGGCCTTTTCATCTGCACTCTCTCCATCTCCCGCTACATCAATAGCATATCCTTTCAAACGTAACCCTTCTGCAAGGGAGTTACGCAGCTTTTCTTCATCTTCTACAATCAAAATTTTCATCGAACCACCTCGTTTCTACGTTGAGTGTATATGAAGAGCTATAAAATTTGTGTAAAGTCGGATCACCTTTACTGTCTGAGCAAACGGATACCTACTTTTCAATCAAGTTTTCCTTATTTATAATAGCATAAATCTTTAAGTAAGAACAATCTATTAGTTGGGATATGAGTGAATTGCCCTAAGTGCTTGGCTTGACACCGGGTGTAGGACTAATGAAGTCACACCCGGCGCTCTTATGGATTACATTGGATAGGTTGTATTGGCTGTGTCTGGGTGAATCAGAACTACCGGAACATCGTTCTTCCGTGCATATCTGACACACTGCATTGTCCCGGACCGCAGATTTCGCACATCGTCATAAACTGCCACTAGATAGTTGGCCTGATCCACCATGTAGCAATTTCTCTTGACATAACTTTCACGGCAATCCTCGTTTCCGATGACTTCTTTTTTGTCGCAATGTTGTAGGATAAACTCCATCCGGAGCTTGCTGCGCTGATCCCACTTGGCATCATGGCCGACAAACGGCAAGGCCACAACCAATTCAATATCTTCGTATCCAGGTTGCTCCTTCAGACGAAGAATTTGTTCAGCCGCCCACATATCTACACCCAGGGCGCCGCCAACATAAAAGCGCCGGACTTTCTTTTCATCATGTAGCTTTCGGAATACCTCCAGCATATTGGCTTTGATCTTCTTGCAAAGGGTATAATCTTCACTGTATTTGAACTTAAACCGGCTTGGGCGGTGTCCAGTAATGGCACAAACGCATTCATTCATGCGGTTTCCTCCTGTTCTAATAGCAATCGACACATAGAAAACAAAAATAAATCATTTAATACAGCATAAAAGAAGTTATTAGCCAAATTATAACATAAATAATGTTCAATATCCAGGGAACCTTTCTGATATGCTAACAATCAGAGAGGTGAACTTATGGACGAAGAATTTATCCGCAATCGGATCACGGAACTGCGGTTGAAAAAAGGCATTTCTGAATACCAGTTGAGCTTGGAACTGGGACAAAACCGTGGTTACATCCAGGCTATTTCCTCCGGCCGAGCATTGCCTTCCATGAAGCAATTCTTAAATATCTGCGAATATTTTGAAATAACGCCCCTGCAATTTTTTGACAATACCGAAAACACCCCACAGCTTGTCAGAAAGGCGTTGGATGGCATCAGGACATTATCCGATGATGATTTAATTATATTGCTTGGTCTTATTGCACGGCTGAATCAAGGAAAATGATGGCAGGCGCCAAATGGCTCCTGCCATTTATTGTTTCTTGTCGTGCTAATCATCTGCGGCTTTATTTGACCACATCTGTTGATTTATCGCTGGCTTATTTTATTCCTGCGGGAAAGAGGTTATACCGAAAGTTGGATTATCCCGAATCTTCAGAAAAAACCGCTTATTCACCAGCTTTTTATAAAAAGATTCGGGATAACTTTTCCATACTTTTAAGACACTTCCGCTGGGATTGGAACGATATATTCCTAAAATTCGGGATAATCTTTTTTCCTGCATCACAGACCGTAGAGCCGTCTTAGCATATCTTCATCGCTAACCGTGTAATTCACTGATTCCGCATCGGCAAGGCCTGCCCCCATGGCTTTTTCAATCGCTTTCCGCTTGGCTTCCGTATCCGCGTAAGCGTAATTTTTATGACAAGCTTGTCATAACATTTATGCGCATATGTTCCCGACGCAGCAACAGGATATGGCGCAAAAGTTAGACGATGAAAGGAAGATGGAATTATGCAAAAACCAGAAAGAAACAGAAAAAGAAGTTTAATTGTAAATTTTCGGATGTCTCCAGAAGAAAGAGAAGCTCTGGAATCAAGGATAGTTTTATCAGGTTTACATAAACAGGATTATCTTATCCGAAGTTCGTTATACCAAAAAATCGTGGTTGTCGGCAATGAAAGAATGTTTGCGTCATTTGAAAAACAGCTTGAGAAAATTCAGTTTAGACTCTCTGAAATCAGTGAATTAAGCCGAGTTCCGATAAGTGATACAGTTTCCTTGCGGACGATCTGTGAGATTATGGAAGGGTTGGGATATGGCCCTTCCTTTTTTAATGGTTAGAAATGAAAGATTCTGATTGCTTTTAACTTGCAGAATGGATATACTATTTATATAGAAAGAATGGAAGGAGGAGCAATATGTCTCAAAATATAAGCAGTATTTTAAAACGGTATGTAGACGACCTTCATCAATTATATGGAAACTATCTGAAGGCGGTTATTTTATATGGGTCTTATGCCAGAGGCGATTTTAACAAGGACTCAGATATTGATATTATGATATTGGTTGAACTGTCTGAAGCAGACATAAAGGCTAAAGGCCATGCTCTTTCAGATTTGACTTTCGACTATAATTTTGAGTATGATTTGGAAATCATGCCTATTGTCAAGAACCAAAGTCACTTTGAAAAGTGGTTAAGAGCATATCCATTTTACAACACTATCAAACGAGAAGGAGTAGAATTATATGCAGCTTGAGTTGGACGATATAGGTGGGGCAAGAGAACTTGCAATGCACAGGATTTCGGTTGCCAGAGATGACCTGGAGGCTGCGAAGCTGAATTTTGAAGGAGGGCATTACCGATCATCTAATAACCGGGCGTATTATGCAATCTTTAGGGCGATTTCCGCATGTTTGGCATTGGAATTTAAAGCCTATAAGCAACATGCGCAGGTTATTGGGAATTTTAACAAAGATTTCGTTCATACAGGAATCTTTCCCAAGGAGATCAGCAGAGCCCAGGAGGTCAGACATGCCAGCGACTATGATGATTTCTATATAGTATCCATAGAAGAAGCCAGGGAGCAACTTCATACAGCGCAAGAAGTTGTTGATATGGTGGAACAGTATTTGAAATCTTTAGATGTTCAATGATATGTCAGGGTACCGAAAAGGTACTAATAGTCTCTGAAAATAGATGGAAGATATGAAAATATGTGAAAAATCGACGCCAAGAGACATATATTTATAATATTGGTGATGGAAAACCAAATGAGCGGGACGAGTTTGAGTAAAAAATTTTAGCACAGATTATTTTGTATGACAGGTGGTCTTTATGATTACCTGTCATATTTCTAATTGAATATACTTTTTTGTTGCCATGGGATGGCATATAATACTAATAAAGAGAGTTCCGATAAATAAATTTAGAAAAGAGATGTATACAAAAGTATGAATGAAATTGTGTATCATTATTGTAGTGGAGATACTTTTTTTAACATTATCAAAAATTCAAGTATATGACTTTCTGATATTGGAAAATCAAATGATTATCAAGAGTGTATAAGATGCAGGGAGATTGTAAATAAGGGGATGTAAGAATATCTGAGAGATGATGTTGAAGCATTACATGCATGGAGAACATGGTATGAAGAAGGTGTATATAGTAATTCAATGAAAACATTTTGTGTGTGCTTTTCTGAAAGTAAAGATCAATTGAGTCAGTGGAGGGGATATGCACAAGATGGAAAAGGAATGGCAATTGGTTTTGATAAGGGAATTCTTGAAAAACTAAACCAGATAAGTGAATTTCATATTGCTTTTGGAAAAGTGATTTATGATAACCCACAAGAATATTTTGATGTGCGATAAAGAAGTAATAGAACCATACAACCTAAATATTAATGTGAGATAGAGAAATCGGGAATTTCAGACAAAGGAGGAATAAAAATGGGCATACGACAAGCGGTTTTAGACGATTTAAACATAGTCAGACATATTTCAGAAGTTACAATTTCTGAAATTTATCCCCATTATTATCCTAAAGGCGCGGTGGATTTTTTCCTTGAACATCACAGTGAAGAAAATATTTTAAGGGATATAAAAAGGAATCAGGTTTTTCTCTGCTTTGATTATGCGCAGGACGCTGTTGGAACGATTACAATAAATGTTTGGGGTGTTCATCTCATAAGCAATCTACATATCATCTTGTAGAATGAATAAAAGAGAAGAATATTAAAAAATGTAATCAATGTACACAATTCCCCTGTCATAAAATAAAAGACATGCTTTATCGTTCTAAGGAATATGAGAAAAAGTGCAGGGAAATTTGTACAGATGAAGAATATCGTATGTTAAAATTCGCTTTTTTTGATAAAGAACGGAATCTGAAAAGGTAACAGTTTAGCCATCAGGGATGGGCGGGCTGAACTGTTACTAAAAAAGTAGACAATAAAAATTTATTGTTGCACACCCCCCGCCCATGATCTATACTATACTCATGGACTGATTTTGGAGGAAACAAAAGAATGCGTGTCACGGAAAAGTTAACAAGACCTTTAACTGAGGCAAAATATTTAAATGCGGATAATGCGGACCGATATCGAAGCATTATGCGCATTTTTTATGAGAATTATGAGAAGCTGCGGTACTGGATGTATCAGGAGGATGTCTACGAGGAGATGACGGCGGACCCGTATTTCGCGGATTACCGCATGGAGCAGTGCCAGCAGGATCTTGCTATGCTGACAGAGTGGAAGAACCTGAATACCCTCCAGGATACACGCAGGGTATCTTCCATTGAAGAATTTAAAAATAAGAAATTCAGGTATCAGATGTCTGAGTACAGCGTGGAGATCGAGCGTCTGGTCATACGTTTGGAAAATCTCTTTGTCGAGGGCGCTTCGCTGGAGCCTACCCTGCTGGAAAGGATTCGGCTGAATGTGGAGCGTTTTGAGAAAATGGCGAAAGAGGATGGAAATACTGTTTACACATGGTGGAATGATCTGAACAATGACTTCATCCGGCTGAATCAGAATTACCAGGATTATATCCGGGATCTCAACAGTGTGAAGGCGGAGGAGATGATGCGGACCAGGGAGTTCCTCGTTTTTAAAGATAAGCTGGTGGAGTATCTCAGAAATTTTATTAAAGGATTGCAGAAAAATGTTGGCGTCATTGAGGAGATTTTAAAGATGCTGGATTCGGATATTCTGGAGACAGTGTTGGGCAAGGTCAACGATTACGAGATGTCCATTCCAAGGATGGATGTAGAAGTTTCCAGGGAACTGATCGAGGAGAAAACAAGGGGGCGTTTTGAGAGTATCCGAAACTGGTTTGTGTCGGCGGATGGCCGTGAAAATGAGGCGGGAAGACTGTTTGACGCCACCAACGAGATTATACGGCGGATCACCCGCTATGGCGCTCAGATCAGCGAAAGGAACGCCCTTGGGGCAAACCGGCGGGAGGAGTACAGAAAAGTGGCAGAAATTTTTCTGCGGTGCAAAGACTTGAATGAAGCCCACAAAATGTCTGCCATGGTGTTTGGGCTGGAGCGCCCGTTTCACTTAAAAAGTGAGATGGAACGTGTGACAGACAGTATGGATCAGAGCGTCTATGATGAACCGGCAGAGGAGCTGATATTAAGGCCAAGAATCAGAACTTATAAGGAAAAGTCTGAGCGGACTTCGATCCGGGATACAAGGGCGGAAAAAGCCCAGGCGCGAAAGCAGGCCGTGGAACAGATGAAAGAAGACTGGAAGCGGATCGGCGAACTGGAGCGGGACGGGCGAATTGATTTTGCTAATCTTCCCGTGATCGAGCCGCGGGTTCGGGAAATCCTTTTGAAATGGTTGTCGGACGCTCTGGAGGACGCGGATTTTGGGGCCAGGACAGAGGATGGAAGAAACTTTGTGCTGGATATGACTCACAGGGATGAACAGTGCGTCGTGCGGTGCGAGGATGGCAATTTTACTATGCCGAAGCTGAGTATTGTATTTGGGGAGGACGGGGGCCTATGAAAGAACTGGAGACGCTGTTTGACCGGCGGTGGATTTTAAAATCAGAGGACAGGGAAATGTACTATAAGATTCGGGATTCCATCGGGGAGATCCGAAAGTTTGCCACGGAGAAAATGGGATGCCAGGTCATCGAGAATGCTCTGCTTGTAAAGATGGAGAAGATTCCGGCCATTCCTGAAATCTTTATGGGCATCAGCTCTTTTGGGGCAAAGGAAGAGTATGCTTTCCTGTGTATTCTTTTAATGTTTCTGGAAGACCGGGACGCTCAGGAGCAGTTTATCCTGTCTCAGCTCACCGAATATATCGGAACAAATATGCCTGGGGAGAGTGTGGATTGGACACTGTATACAAACCGCAGGCGTCTGGTAAAAGTATTAAGATACGCGGAGAGTCAGGGAGTCCTCAAGGTCACTGATGGAAGCGACGATGTATTTATGGACAGGGAAAACGGTGAGGTGCTGTATGAAAATACAGGGGCGTCCAGATATTTTATGAGAAATTTCAGCAGGGATATTATGGAGTACACCAAACCGGAGGATTTCCAGGAAAGCGACTGGTTTGCCATGGATGAAGATCGGGGAATCGCTAGACGGCACAGAGTATATAAGCGGCTTCTTTTTTCTGTGGGAATGTACCGGGGGGAAGGCGCAGAGGAAGATTTTGAGTATCTGAAATATTACGGCAGAAGGCTGGCCGATGATCTGGAACAAAATTTTCAAGGACGGCTCCATATTCACAGGGGCAGCGCTTTTTTTATCCAGGGTGAAGACTGCAGGATTGGGGAGACATTTCCGGGCAACACGGGAATGTCAGACATCCTGCTTTTGTGCTGTGGAGAAATACGAAAAGAAGTGGAGACGGGCCAATGGAAAAGAGAAAAAGATGATACCGTTTCTGTGCCGATTGTGGAATTTGAACAGATGATCCGGAATGTGAAGAAAGATTATGAAGCCGGATTTATCAAAGGATACCGGGAGATGCCGGAGGGAGAATTTATCCGCCAGGTTGAGGATGAGATGGAGCGCTGGACTATGATCCGGAGAAATGATGGAGCGCAGATCATTGTCATTCGCCCTTGTGCGGGGAAGATCACAGGACACTATCCGGAAGATTTTTGCGGCGGACAGCAGCCCGATGGTGAAGGAAAGAAAGCGGCTGATGAAACTAATGGAAGTCATCCGAGGAAAAAGCCCGGAGAGGATAAAGGAGAAAGAAAATAATGAATAGCAGGTGGCAGGCAAGCAGGATCGGGTTGATTAATTTCTGGTATTATGACGAGCAGGAGTTTTCCTTTGTAAAGGGACGCATGCTGCTGAGAGGGTCCAACGGTTCGGGAAAATCTGTGACGATGCAGAGTGTTATTCCGCTGCTGCTGGATGGAAATATGAGCCCTGAACGTCTGGATCCTTTCGGTTCCAGAGACCGTAAGATGAGCAGTTATCTTCTGGAGGAGGATGACGGGCGTGAAGAGCGGACCGGATATCTGTATCTGGAGTTTAAACGCCAGGAGAGCGATACATGGCTGACGGTAGGTATGGGAATCCGTGCCAGGCGGGGAAAGCCGCTGGATAAGTGGTATTTTAGCCTGACAGACGGAAGACGTGTGGGAAGAGATTTTCTGCTCTACAAAGATATGGGCGAGAAAATCACGCTTTCAAAGAAAGAGCTGGAGAATCGTATCTCCGGCGGAGGGCAGATTTTTGACAGGCAGACGGATTATATGGAGTATGTCAACCGGCAGATTTTCGGATTCGAGACGGTGGAAGAGTATAAGGAGATGATTGATCTTCTCATACAGCTTAGAACGCCAAAGCTGTCAAAGGACTTTAAGCCTTCAGTCGTAAATGATATTTTAAGTGATTCACTTCAGCCTCTGTCGGATGAGGATCTGAGGCCAATGTCTGAGGCTATTGAAAATATGGACGCTATGAACATGAACCTGAAATCCAGGGAAGCCGGATATCAGGCGGCGGAGAAGATACAGAAAGTGCTTGACCGCTATAACCGGCTCACACTTTTTGAAAAGGCTGACCGCTGCTTTGAAAACCAGAAAAAACTTTCTGAATCCCAGGAAGAGCAAAAGGCCCAGATGGAAGAAGCCAAGCGCTGCCAAAACCGTGTCCGGGAACTGGAGCAGGAAATGAGCGGACTGGATGCCCGCCGGGAGGCCATGGAAAAGGAGCGGGAATCTTTAAGCAGGAGCGACGCGGTGGGGCTCAAGAGGCAGGAGCTGGATCTGTCCTCCCGCATAAAAAATCGTGAGCGGCTGCTAGAGGAGAAAAACAGGCAGCTTAGCGCTAAACAGGAACAGTATGTAGAGATTGAGGACAGGAAAAAGCAGGAGGAGGACAGATCCTACGAAAAGGAGCGGGAGCTTAACTCCCTTCTGGAGGAAATGCAGGGGGAAGCGGAGGAGATGTCTTTTGAAGAGCATACTTTTTTTCAGGCGGAACTGAAAGAAAATTTGGATCAGGCATTTTCCTGGGATAGCCATGAGTCCCAGTTTAAAAAGGTAAAGGAACAGATCAGTCAGGGCGTGGAGCTTCTTAGAGAAGGGGAAATCCGGCAGAGAGAGGCGGATGATCTCCTGAAAAAAAGAGAGCGTCAGCAGAGGGAGACCGACGGGGCGCAGCGGCGGGAGAGCGAACTGGAGTCTGTTCTTGTACAGGTGGAGAATGAGTGGAAAGAAGCTCTGTACGGATGGAACGGGAAAAATGAAGAACTTAAATTTTCCTCTGAACAGATGCGGGAAATGTCACGTTTTGCCGATGAATATGGAGATGGGTCGGATTTTGCCCAGGTGCGCGGGGTAGCCGCGGATCTGTGGATTGGGAAAAAAGGAGAGATCAGCGAACATTCTCTTAAAAAGCAGGGAGAACTTAAAAGTCTGGAGGATGAACATCAGAAGATTGATGAGGAGCTGGCTCAGTGGGAGAGCAGCCGGGAGCCTGAGCCGGAACGGAGCGACGCGGTCAGAAAGAACAGGGAAAGACTGAAAAATAAAGGAATACCATATCAGGAATTTTACAAGGTGGTGGAATTTGGCAGGGACATGAACGGGGAAGAATGCGGCCGTCTTGAGGAAGCTCTCCTGGAGATGGGAATCTTGGATGCCCTTGTCATTGACGAACAGTATAGGGAACAAGTCCTGGCGGCAGATCCCGGCTGCGCGGACCGATACCTGTTTGTACAGTCCCGCAGCGCGGAGCGCAGTCTTTTGGATATACTGGATCTGAACGATTCTGTCAATGATATTTTCTTTAATCAGAGGATCACGGGAATCCTGGGAAATATTGCCCTAGGCGGCGTCAAGGATGAGCAAATCGGAGCGGGCGCTGATGATGGGAAGTTATCCGGAGCGGACTGGGGGCCGTTGACGACGGCGGTCTATCCTGATGGCTCCTATCAGATTGGCGTGGTCAGCGGAACTGTTTCAGGGCAGCATGAGGCCGGATTTATCGGCGTGCAGGCCAGAGAAAAGAATCGCCAGGCGAAAATCGCACAGTGCCGGGAGATGCTGTCTGAAAATGAAGAACAGCAGCGTATTCTTAAAGGGGAGCTGGAAGTCCTTGACCAGCGCGCCCGGCGCCTTCAGGAAGAGTATGAGAGCCTCCCGGAGGATACGGATATGCGGGAGGCATGGAAGATGCTTTCCGAGGCCCGCCGCGCAGTGGAGCGCATGAGAGAAGAAGGACAGCGATTGGAAAAAGAACTGATGGAAGTTGGGGAAAAACTCAGGGAACTGAAGCGTCAGGCGGCGGAAATAGCCCAGAGACTTTATCTTACATGCAGCTATGATACATTTCTTCGGGCGGATGAGGCGGCTGGGGATTACCGTCAGCATTTTTATCAGCTTCGATCCGGACATGAAGTATTTCTCCAGATCCGGGTCCATCTGGAAGAACTGGAGAGCCGTGAGGAAATCCTGGATTCGGAGATGGATCAGATCCGTTATGAGGCGGGCAGCACAGAGCGGGAATTAAAGAGAGAGAAAGAAGAATATGACTCCGTACTGCAGCAGCTTGCTCTGACAGATTACGAGCAGATCCGCCACCAACTGGACGAGTGTATGGAATGGCTGAAAAATTATCCGGAACGCCTTCAGTGCTGTGTGGCCGAGAAAACGCAGAATGAAGAGCGGATGCGGCTGCTTCTTGATCAGGCCCGGCAGAATGAAGGACGGATCTCGGAACTTAAAAGAAAGGCGGAATATCTGGAAAAATGTTTTGAGGCAGAGTTAAATCTGGACTATGTTTCCCTTTCCGAAGGCAAGACGGAGAATAAGGCGCAGATGGCGCGGGATTTCCTCTCGCCGGAATGCTGGGATATGGACAAGGAACAGATTATCCGCAGCCTGAATCAGGTATATTTTGAAAACCGGGGATATCTGATGGACTACCAGATCATGCAGACGGAAATCTTTGAAGAACTGGATCGGGAGGCTCAGCGGGGAGATCCTCCGGCAAAGCGCCTGGATATTGAGGCGCGCTATCAGGGCGTCCGCATACCCTTTGGGCGTCTGCTGACCCATTTGTCGGAGGAGATTGAGGAACTTAAAGGTCTGATTAAAGACGGGGACAGAGAGCTTTTTGAGGATATCCTGGCAAACACTGTCAGCCGTAAGATCCGGGGAAGGATCAACAGTTCCAATGCCTGGGTGGAAAAGATGAACGCTTTGATGGGAGCTATGAATACATCCAGCGGCCTGAAGCTGAACTTAAAATGGCGCAGCCGCACTGCTCAGACTGAGGATCAGCTTGATACAAAGGAACTGGTGGAGCTTTTGCGGAAAGATTACCGGCTCATGCGGGAGGACGAAGCGGCCAGGTTATCCGCCCATTTCCGCTCAAAGGTGGAAGAGGCGCGGCGCCATGCCAGAGACAGCGGCGGCATGATTTCCTTTTACCAGGTGATGAAAGACACGCTGGATTACCGGAAATGGTTTGAGTTCCAGCTCTTTTTCCAGAAAAGCGGCGAGCGGGTGAAGGAATTGACCAACAGTGTTTTCGGGACATTCAGCGGCGGTGAAAAGGCTATGGCCATGTATGTACCTCTCTTTTCGGCAGTTGTGGCCAAATATGAGGGCGGGCGGCCGGACGCGCCCCGGCTGATTTCCCTGGACGAGGCATTTGCCGGCGTTGACAACCGGAATATCCGGGACATGTTCCGCCTTATGACGGAATTTCACTTTGACTTTATTATTAATTCTCAGGTTCTGTGGGGCGATTGCGATACATTGGACGCCCTGGCCATCTACCAGCTTATCCGCCCGGAGAACGCTAAGTTTGTGACGGTGATGCCCTATTTGTGGAACGGCCGCTCGCGGGTCATGCTGGAAGATGAGACTGAGATGGAAAATCGGGCCGCGCAGGAGATACAGGCTGTGCAGGAAATGCAGTGAGCCGGACAGGCAGGAATACAAGACAGAAACGTATATAAAGACAGGGATAGCTAATGAAAGACAGGGATGTATATGTGTGAGAGGCAGATGGACGGCAGACTGATGGGAGAGTGCCTGGAATATTTTCGGGAGCGCCCTGTGTTCGGGCGGCTTTTGCGAGGATTTCGCGAGAAATATCTTTCCTATGGCAAATTTGCCGGGACAGTAACCCTTAAAAATTTAAAGGAATCCGAGCGGGATGATCTGGAGGGATTTCTTCTGAAAAATTATCACGGAAAACGTTCCGCCTCTGTTTCGGCGGAGCGTTTTGAGCGGGCGCTGTCTGAGAGCCGCTTTCGGGGCATTACGGGAAAAGAGGTTCTGGAACTGTATTTTCAGGAAGCTGTGGAAAGTAAAAAAGAGCAGCAGCAGCGGAATGAAAGGCACTGGAAAAATCTCCTTGAAAGGGCAAAAAAGGGCGCTGGCCCTCTGGCAGTCCGGTGGATTGAGGAAATGGAAGGAGAGGGGACAGAAGATGGCGGCAGCGAAAAAACTGCTTCCCATGGATTTTCCTCCTATGTGAAAAAGCGGGACCGGGAAGGGGGAGAAGATTTCACAGAAGCCAGACGGCTGCTGACGCTGGGGGCGTGTATCCTTGATTTCCTTCCGGCGGAGCGTGGAAATAGCGCCCTCTATCTGGCTGTGTTTGCGGCACAGGTCACAGGGAATCCCCACGCGTTTGACGATGGAACAAAAGACGGAAAATTTCTGGAAATGCTGGTGAAATGGTATGTTAAAAAGACTGGCGGAGCCAGAGAAAAGGGCGGCAAAAGCGGAGAATTTCCCCTGATGGGTAAACAAAGATTATACCTGAAAGCGGGTATTCTTAGGGATGATGTGTCTAATTATGCCCTGGCGGCGGGAATACGGGCTCAAAACCGTCGGGGAGAATTACATGCCGGAATGGAGGGATTCCTGGAGGAGGGAGAGACTGTCCAGATACCTCTTTCTGTGATCGCAGGCTGGAAATCTGCCTTTTGTCCGGGAAATCGTTTATATATTGTGGAAAATCCGTCGGTGTACGCCCTTATCTGTGGAAAGTGGGATAAAAGCTGCGGTCTGATGTGTATGAACGGACAGCCGAGGTTCAGTTCCCTCTTGCTTCTTGATCTGCTGTCAAAGTCGGGAACAGAAGTCTGGTATGCCGGTGATTTTGACCCGGAGGGCCTTCTGATCGCCCAGAGGCTGAAAAACTATTATCCGGGTGTGTTCCATTACTGGCATATGTCCCTGGAAGACTATGAAAAATGTGTATCCGGGGAAGCTTTATCTCCAAGGCGGATAAAGATGTTGGAGAAAATAGAAGATCCAAAGCTGACGGAGACTGCCGTAGCTGTGAAAATTCATGGAAAAGCGGGTTATCAGGAGAATATGGCTGATGCCTATCTTGAAATTTTTCAGGGATACTCAAAGTAAAATATAACAGTTTAGGTCACGCCGGCCGTTCACAGCTTGTGAAAACTGTGAACGGCCGGCGTTTAATCTAGTAATCCCATATTTCTATGGCAGTGTATGTATGGCTGTAGTGGTAGCCTAGTTTCTGAGCAAGGGCCAGGGAGCTTTTGTTCTGCGCGTCCCAACTGGGATAGAGATTCCTTTTCAGACATTCCAGGATCAGCTTGGCCCCGCATATATAAGCCAGCCCTTTCCGGCGATGATCTTCTCTTGTATCAATTTCAATTTCTATGCCTTCCCGGTATCTGGAGTAGGAGGAGGCACCGGATACAATGCGGCTGTCCTCAAGGACGACAACGCCAAGCCCCAGCTTCTCGTACTGTGGGTAGGTGGAAAATTGGGATACAAGATCAGCACTCCACCTTTCCCTTTTGCATAACGAGTAAATGTGTTCATCAATCATAGACAGATGGTATTGCTTGGGCAGTGAAGCAACAGCATTTTCCAGTGATTTTTTGTTGAAAACGTGAGGCTCTTTTTTCAGGGCATAGCGGGAAACGACTTTGCTTTTTGAACCGTAAACCTGTGTGATTGCTCTTTCCCATAATGAGTTTTGGGGAACCATGATCATAAAGTTTTGGGTACATCCCGCAGGTTTGTAGGAAATTAACTCCGGGTCTGGCTCTCCGGCAAAAAAAGTAAAATCGCCAATCACAGCCTTGGCAGAGGTCGGTTTTATTCCTGCGGGCAACGGGTCTGGCGGATACGCAGGCAGGGTCTCCCGGCGCCTGCCCCGAAGGTCAAATCCCCGGATGTGAGCATCTTGGGATTTGACTGGAACAGAGCCATAGATTTTTCCCATAATTCCTTGAAGGCAGGACCAGATGAAGGTTTCTTCCCACTGGCCAAACAGCGAGGAAACTGTTTGGGTGTCTTTTATTTCGTATATCATCACTGGATACCGTAGCTTTGGCATAGCTCTATAAATTCGGGAGAATCCGCAAATCCGTTGAAGACATGTTCCCGGCTCTGTCCGCTTCTGAGAACGTTGACCCAGGAATTGAGGCCGGCGCTGTCCGGCTCGCGGTCCATAAATACCCGGTATAATGTTTTTACATAATCTTCATCGGACAGATTTTTCGACTGAAATTCATTGGAGAAAACAAAACCGTAGGCGGCTTGTTTCGCCGTGTTAGCGCCGGTAAGAATCTGGGTACACCAGCTATTTAAGCCATTTTCATCCGCCTCACGGCCAAGGCAGAGACGATAGCATCTGACGAGGAACTTGGTCACTCCCTCGTTCTGGTCTCTCGGAGCGGTCAGTTGGGCATTTCCGCGGACAATGCCGTAGTTGGCGCAGATCTGCGTAAATTCGTTGGATTCGGCAAAACCTTTGAAAACGTGAAGGCGGGAAAGCCCGTCGTTAAGAACGCCGATCCAGGCGTTTAATCCGGCGCTGTCCGGCTCGCGGTCAAAAAATGTGTGATATAAAACAGTCACATATTCTTCATCACTTAAATTGCGGCCTTTAAACTCATCGCTGTCAATAAAGCCTTGGGCTACTTTTGCTCCCTGTTCCTGCCCGTTTTTTAAAACCTGGCTCCACTCAGCTAAACCAGTAGGATCAGGCGTACGTCCTAAGACTTCGGTATAAAGGCGGGATACAAACGCGCCAATGGGGTCGGTAATTTCAATAGTAAAGTCTACATAGCCGCCCATATAGTTGACTCTTATGGTCTGGGTGCCGGTGGTGTTGGGGTCATATCCGCTGACCATGCTGTCAAGGAGCGGCATATAGCCCACCATGCCGTTGGTAAAAGTAATCTCCAGAAGGATGCCCTGTTCCTGGAGGGAATCGCCTACCTGAAAGACACCGGAAGGATTATAAAAAGAAATAGAGTAGGGTGTATAACCGCCGGTAAAAATCTGAACCCAGGTTGGCGTTCCGGTGGACACATCCAGTCCTACGCCTACAGCCTGGAATGAGGAATTGAGAATATTATTCCGGTGTCCCTCGCTGTTCCACCATGCCTGCATAACGGAAAGCACATCCGGCTGTCCTATGGCAATGTTTTCACCGGTAGACATAAATGGGATACCCATTTCGCTGAGAATAGTGAAGCAACTGCTGCCATCTGGCCGTATATGCTCAAAACGCTCCTGGCATTCTTCGGCACGGATGACTGCTGCGCTGGTCAGTTCTTCGCTAATGACCAGCGGCTCAAGACCGTTCTCCGTTCGGAGAAGATTAATATAGATGAGCATTTCATAGGCAGTGTTGATAATTTCCTCACTGGAAAGGCTGCTGCGGGAGCGGGATACAGGAAGAGAATCCTTAATGCTGTTAAAAATCGCGGAAGCCTCGGCCTGGAGTGAAGATGGGGTGGAAGAAGATGTTGTGGCTGGGGCGGCGTAATTCTCCATGGAATTATAGGCTTCACTGATAGACGGCTGGGATGGCTCGCTCTGGGATTCAGGCGCTGCCGGTTCTGTTTCCGCAATCGTCTCCGGAGCGGCATTTTCAGATTCAATGACCGATTCCGGGGCTGTAGTTTCAGAACTTGTCTCAGATTCAATGACTGTTTCTGGAGCAGAGGTTTCAGATTCCAAGATGCTTTCCGGAATCGCTGTCTCCGGTGCAGTTGCCGTGTCACCGGTCTCGGCGGCAAAAGTGGGAACCGATGAGGTGAGGCATAAAATCATTGTCAAAAGGATACAAAAATTTTTTTTCAGTTTCATGATTTACCCTCCAATCATTTGTAGCGGCACCGCGCGCAGTGCGGCATGAAAGTTTATGGTAACATAAATTTACGACAAATATATTTGCCGTTTACTATAAATTCTCTGGGGGATGCGCACGATTTTTGCAAGGAAAGATCCGCGCTTTGCGCAGCAAAAAACGGCGCAGGAAACATCATAGTAAAAATTATTGTGACGTTTCTTATAGCGAAAAACCCCGCAGCTTCACAGTGAAAGCGCGGGGTTTTATGATTCCCCGCTTTTAGTTAAATGCAGGGTCTGTAGGATCGTAGCCGTAGTCACCGGAGATGACAACAGGGGTTGGACGAGCCGGTTTGTCAAATTTATTGTCCATGCTGGAGCTGCTGTAAACAGTTACAGTGGAGCCGTTGCAGTTGTCATAAATCCATTTGGCGTCGGCGACAGTGAGGCGAACACATCCGTGAGAAGCGTTCTGCCCAAGTTTCAGGTATTCGCTGACGGACAAAGTGCGGTTGTTGCCATTGACATGGTACCAAGCAGAATGGAAGAGATATCCCCCGTAAATCTGGGAAACATACTGTCCCCAAACCGGTCCCATCAGCTCCCACCACCGTCCGAGACGTTTCACAGTAAATGTGCCGTGGATGGTTGGAGTTCCCGGATTACCTGTTGAGCAGATCATGTTCTTTACGGGGATAATATATCCGTTGGCTCCGTCTCTGGCGTAAACGGAAACAGTGTTTGTAGTGGTGTTAACTTTGAGCAGGTAAGAACTCTGTTTTCCGATAATGGAATCCACGTTCTGGACAAGGACGCCGTTGGCGTCAAAGTAATATTTCAGCCCGTCGGCATAGCACCATCCGGTAGCGCGGACATTATCATTGGATGGATCCAGATAGTACAGAGAACCGTTAATGCGCTGCCAGCCACTTAAAACTGTACCGTTTTGTACATAGTACAATCCTTTGGGAGATTGATTCCAGCCTTCAACATAAAGGTGGAGATTGTAGTTAGCGCAGATGTTCGTAAATTCCGTGCTGGCTAAAATGGATTCCAGGTAGCTTTCCCGGCTTATACTTCTTAATGCGTTGACGCCGCTGTTAATATCTGTTTCAGCAGGGTCTCGTAAGAGAGCTGCCCGGTAGGCCATAATGACAAAATCTCTGTCGGAGGAGGCTATAGCCTTGCCTTCTGCCGAAAAAACAATGGATTTCACAAAGTCTTTGCCGCTGACGGCATGGTTATATAAATCTCTGGCCCAGTTATTCAGATCCGAATCTGAGGCCGGGCGCTGGAGCGCCAGGGCATAGACCTGATTGACAAAGCTTGTTATGTATTTATTCCAGTCTCTGGGTTCTGTCAGGGAAACTGTGCCGCGCTCAATGCCGTATTGCTGGCATAAAGTGCCAAACTCAGGGGATGCTACAAAATTGTAGATCAGATAAGTTTTGGAAACGCCGGTACTCATAACCCCCAGCCATTCACTTTTGCCTGTGTTGTCAGCCTCGCGGTCTAGGAGTGTGCGGTATAAAACGTCCAGGTAATCGCTGTTGCTTAAATTTTTGGATTTAAACTCAGTGCTGTCTAAAAATCCCATGGCGGCTACAGCGGCAGTATTTCTGCCGGACACAAGAGCGTCCACCCACTCTCTGCGGCCTTTGTCATCCGGAGTACGGGACAGGACAAGCTCGTAAAGACGGTTAACAAATTTGGTGACATCCGGATTAACATCCAGAAGATCGGTCAGTGTCAGTGTGCCGGCCTGGATGCCGTATTGGGAACAAAGTCCTTTAAATTCGTTGGAACCGATGAAGCCGGAGCATATGTAATCTCTGGAAAAGCCTTCGCCGAGAACGCTGAGCCAGTCATTGAGACCTTTATCATCAGCTTCGCGGTTTAAAATGGCCCGATAGAGAACGGAAATGTATTCGGTATCTGAGTAGTTTTTACCCTGAAATTCATCACTGTGGAGAAAACCGTATACAATATCCGCGCCGGTCTGCTGTCCGCTGTTTAAAAGAGTTGTCCATTCGCTGAGACCTTTGGCGTCAGGCTCTCTGAAAAGAGTCAGCTCATATAAACGGGTGACAAAACCTTCAGTGGTATTACTGTTTTCTTCGGACACGGTTTCAGATTGTGCCTGTGCCTGCTGTGCTGCCTGAGTTTCCGGAACCTGAGTCTGTGCCGTCTGATGAGTCTCAGGGGCCTGGGTTTGGGAAGCCTGAGTCTCCTGTGTGGTTTCAGGTGCCTGTGATTCCTGGGACTGGGAAATGGTCTCTCCAGTCTGCGCTGTAGTTTCTAATGACTGTGTCTGCTCCTGGACAGTGCTTTGAGCCGCTGTTTCCTGGGTGCTTTGGGCAAATGCCGGGGTCATGGCAAAAAAGGCCATGACCGCGCTCAGGGAGAGACACAAAATACGATGTTTCATGTTACTCACTCCTTGTTTCTTGACGCCAGTAGTCTAAAGTTTCAGTCAATGTCTGCTCCATGGGAATCTCCGGTTTCCATGGGACGCAGCTCTGAAGCCGGGTTATATCGGCTTCGATGACGGGGATATCCAGCGGCCGCAGCCTTGACGGGTCCACCTCCACCCTGATGGGGACGCTGGACAGCTTCAATATATTGTCCAGAATAGAACGTATACGGACCGCGTGACCGCTTCCGATATTGTAGGTCTGCCCTTTCTCACCGTGCTGAATCAGCAGGCCGTAGGCCCTCACCACGTCCCGGACGTCGGTGAAGTCTCTTCTGGCCTCCAGATTTCCTACGTGGATCACCGGTTCTAAATGGAGCTTTTCGATCCGGGCCACCTGCCGGCAGAAATCAGATACCACAAAGATGGGCGCCTGCTCTGGGCCGATATGGTTAAATGCACGCACCAGGATAATGTCCAGGTCATAGGCCCTGGCATAGATGGCACCCAGCATATTCTGGCAGGCTTTTGTGGCCGCGTAGATATTTCCCGGATTTAAGGGGGTATCCTCCCTCACCGGCGTCTGATCCGGGCGGATGTAGCCGTATTCCTCCCCGGAGCCGATGCACAAAATCCGGGGCTTCTGGCCGGTCTCACGGATCACATTAAACAGGTTCAGGCATCCCTTAATGTTAATGTCTACCGTCAATTCCGGGTTCTTCCATGAAAGTGCCACAGAACTCTGGGCGGCCAGGTAAAAAATATAATCTGGAGCGATCTCTTTTAAGACCGCGGTGGTGTTGTCCTTATCCATAATGTTCAGATCATACACGGCCGCGTGATCGGTATCCAGTGTTTCATGCGCCAGTTTTGTGGCGTAAAGCTCCCAGTCATAAGTCTCATGAATATGCTGGATGAGATATTTTCCCACAAATCCGGCAGCGCCAATAATTAACGCTCTCATAGTCATTCCTGCCTTATAAGTTTGCTGCTTTGACTTCCTTTTCCACAAGTTCCATATCGTTCTTTA
>NZ_JACHFW010000023.1 GCF_014202115.1 Catenibacillus scindens | reverse complement strand
ATTATACAGCAAGAGAAGCATTTCGGCTTGTATTTACTACAAAATATATGAACTTTTCAAGGTGCTATAGACAGGCTTTTGACCCCAATATCATTCATATTCATATCATTAATACATTGAATGGTATGGAAATGATTTTGCACAATTTGGGATGCGATTGTAGTGCAACCAATACCAGCACAGTTACAATGACTTTGAATAGCAGCGAGAACCATGAATCAACAAATGGGGAGCCTGCAAAGAGAAATCCTGATGTTAATAACTGGGGAAAGGCAGGAGAAGATGCTGTAGATTATGTTTTAAAGTGGCTCCCGGACATGTTCTGTGTGATTGAGAAGGATTGTGTGGGCAAGTACAGCGACAATATTATTCTTCTTGAAAACCTCTCGTTTTGTGATGAAGCACAGGAGTTTGATCACCTGGTGATTGGTCCACAGGGGATTTTCAACATTGAAACGAAGAACTATGCGGGAAAGCTTGCAATTGATAAGGCAGGAAATTGGCTGCGTTTGAAGAAGGGAGAAACTGAATGGGTTGCTGAGGAAAACCCAGCGCAGCAGGTTTTTAGGCATCGGGTACTGCTCCAAAGTATTGTTGGATACCAGATTCCTATTATTGATGTAATTTGTTTATCACATCCGTCAATCTTGATTGCTGGACAGGAGAATAGCAGAATTCCTGTTATTAAGAAGGATTTGTTAGCAGATTTCATTGTCAATTATCGGCCGGCAGTTCTTACTTCTGATCATGTGGCATTGCTCGAACACCAGATCAACAACTGTAAGATTAGCAAGTAGTGATAACGGGAGGTATGCGACTTAGAGGATGCCGTGGAAGATACCATGGCGGTCCGGGTAGCGATATTTACGGATTATTGGAAATGGTTCTTATCGGTATTGTCGCACTTCCCTTTGTGGAAGACCGCCTTTTGATCACCGGGAAAAGCGAAGAAAACAAAATTCTTGGAGGCGTACTTCTGATTGTTGGTATTGTAATTTGGATTGCATGCGGGATTAATTGAGATTTTAGAGAAAAATCATGGGATGTTGGGATATCTCAAAAGTATCCGATTGGTATTACTATGGATGGCAATAAAATTGATGCTATTCTGTTAGGCGAAAAGGATTACTATATTTAAGCATGTTTTGAGCGAAAAAATATAGCTCAACAATAGGAAGAGTCATATGACATTATATGTGTCACATGGCTCTTTTTTTCCCTTCTTTCGGCCACTTCCCTGGCCATTTTCCCCAAAATAAAAATTTCAGAAATAATTTTCAAATCTGTCTAAACTTTTTCCAACTTTTTTGTATTTAGAAGCTGAGAAGGCTACAGATCAATAATTCGAATCGGATAGCCGCTCAGCACTTTGACAACTGAATGAGCTTGCCAGTCCGCCGGAATCCAGCCAGATAGGGTTCCGGATAAGTCCAAGGATAATCGGTCCGAAGATGAACAGAAACAGAGGTTTGCATTTAAGCATTGCTACGGCGATGGCTTTCTGAGCAAAGCGGCGAACAAACAATGAGACTCCCGAATGATGTCGGCCAGGAGAAGTGAGGATCCTGGAGACCATGCATGATATGGCTGAGGCTGCCTGCGATGGCGCTAACGGACTGGGTGTTCCCTGAGATGGGATACACGCGTAAACAAGACAAACGAGCACTGTACAAAATTATTATATGCCCCGGTGCATTCCGGGGTAACTGACAATAGAAGCCGTGTGGCAGAGGAATATACAACAAGTAGTCATTTGCTTATGTGCAAGCACAACGCATCTGTCTGCTCATTGTATTTGACTGTAAATAGTAACTTTTCTGCCACATTCTTGTGTTGCCAGAAAAAATAAAGTGGCAATCAGAAAGGGGATTACACATATGAGACCTTGTTTGAAAGCAAGAGATATTAATAAGGATATCAGAGGACAGTTGCCGGTGATTGATGAGGTTACGTTCAGAGAGCATTTTTGTGCGGAGTGTCCGTACTATGCAGGTAGAATCGACAATAAGGCCCGTTGCATGCAGCGGCATTGTGCCTGGGATGATGAGAATGAAATTTTCTCTCCGGTTCTTAAGAGCATGGTACCGATCCTTGAAGCGGAATTTAAGAAGGCGGAGGAGAAATATCTCGAAGCAAAACATCGTAGAGATGTGATTCATAAGATGTTTGCGGACGAGCTTCTTCAGGATCAGAGGAAAAAGGATCTTTGTTACAGATGTGCTTATAACAGCCATGCGCCTTGCATTGGATTTTGTTATAAACAGATGACATCCGATCCGGTAGATCCGGCTGAAGCAGAAATGATTTAAGAAAGGAGGAGCTGCAATGAATGTGATTACACTCGTGGGAAGGCTGACAAGAGATCCCAGCTACAGCGAAGTTCAGAATGAGAAGGGAACGCACCATATCGTTTCTTTTTATCTGGCAGTGCCGAGAAATTATGGCAAGGAAGTGAACTACATCAAGGTAACAGCATTTGGAGGTCAGGCCGAATTCGCAAATAAGTATTTCAGAAAAGGAAAGAGAGTTGCGGTAACCGGCGAGCTGATGACCGGCAGTTATAAAGATGAAGAAACCGGCAAGACCATGAGAACTGCAGAAGTGACTGCAAATCGATTAGAGTTTGCCGATGGAAAAGACAATGGTCCAGAGCCTGCACCGGATGACGAAGGTTTTATGAACATTCCGGACGGCATGGATGATGAGTTGCCATTTCGATAGGAGGGATCACCGATGAATCAGGTTGACAAAGAGCTCTTGATCAGCAAGGGCTTCATGAATGAACAGGAACGAGTCAATGATGTTGAGATTCAGGTCTCAGCATTGATGGAATCTACAGTGTTTGCCGGATCTATTCTGGATAACAATCTGGATCTGTCAAAGCTGATGGCTGTTTCTTTATATATCGAAGAACTGGCCAGTAAGAAGAATTATCTGCACATCCATCTTTATGTGCAGCGATGTTTTGGAGATGGCAGATTCGGAGGAGAACTGGATGGTTTTTATGCCGCCTCTCTTCACGAAGAAGTTTTGGAAGGATATGCGCTGTACTTCACTTTGTATCTTCGAAAGATCGTGAGTGAAATCAATGAAGCCAGAAAGAAAATCAGAGAATATCAGGGATTGCTGGATCTTATGGCTCGGGAAAAACCGGTGGAATATGTTCCTGTCAATTAAGTGATGGAGGTAATAAGTCATGATTAACGGTTCAGATTATGCACCTGTGGAATGTGTGAACATTCCCAAAATACTGTTTCAGGAAAAGCAGTATGAGAAGCTGTCCGTGGATGCAAAGCTTTTGTATTCCCTTCTTGTGGACAGAAAAACAATGGCCATCATGAATGGCTGGGTAGATCAGTATGGCACTGCCTATGTGATTTATCCGAAGAGTGAAATGAAAAAACACCTGAATGCTTCCAGGTATCGTGTGGATATGGCACTGAATGAACTGGAAAAATGTGGACAAATGGTTGTTGTGACGCAGCCGAATCCCGGCAGACCGTGTCAGATCTACGTGAAGGACATTACAGGAAATATGATGAGAGATATGGAGGAAAAACCTATGTGTATGATGATGAAAGATGCGAATGATAAGAATGGAATGCCAATGATGGGACCGTGTATGGGAATCCCGGGAATGCAGGGTGTAGCAATATTTTTTGATCCGGAAGCATTTATGAAAGCTTTTGAGGCGGAAGATGAAGAAGCTGATCATGCAGAAGCGTCTGCAGAAGAGGAGAACGGCAAGGAGCAGGACCCGGATTACGATTACAGGGACAGCGCTTATTATGCCCTTCCCCGTAGGAAGCAGAGACTGATCGATATGATTTACTATGGCTATATCGATGAGAATCACGTGCCGGATGATCATACGATCATTGAAGATTCCACTTATCTTGGTAAGGAGATTGGAGAAAAACTCGCCCATCTTGCTGTGACTTACCATGTAGATCTGGATGGATTTTTCATGTATATTCATCAACTTTATAAAGCTGGAAAGATGAACCAGATTCGTGCAATTATGAAGGCGATTGCTTTGTTATGCGGGGATCTGGATGAATATGTGGATGCTATGGAATGTTGTCTGGGTTATCCCAAAAAGCTGTTTTTGACCGGCGTGTGTTATGTCAGCAATAAGGTTGCAGCAGATATTATTGAGGAAGAAGACCAGGAGTAATTATGCAGGAATTTGCTTACTTTCAGGAGCAGGATTCCAAGCAGTTTGCTTTCTACAAGATTCCCAAGGTGCTCTTCACAGATCCGAGGTTCAATGGAATTTCTACGGAAGCCAAGATCATGTACGGCGTGATGCTGGATCGAGTCAGTCTTTCCAGAAAAAATGGCTGGATTGACGAAAATGGCAATGTTTATATCCAGTTTACCCTATCGGAGATGATGGAATATTTCCATTGGACTAAGTATAGGATCTATGAAATCCTGAAGGAACTGGATACCGGTGGAGATGGCATTGGTCTTGTTGAAAGGAAAAGAACCGGGTGTAATAAGCCCAATGTGCTTTATGTGAAGAATTTTGCTTCAGTATTAAATCGCAACAGAGGGGGAATACAATGTTTGGATTTGATAAGATGTTTGACTTTAATTGTGATGGACACTTGGATTCATTTGAGAGAGCTGCACAGTTCCAATTCATGGATGAGATGATGAAGCATGAGGAAACAGATTCATTTGATGAGGATGAAGAGGAAGATGTCTTCGCAGATGCGGGACTTGATTATGATGAGTTAGAGTTTATGGATCCAGATGAAAGAAGAGAAGTTCTGGAAGATGCAGGACTGGATCCAGATGCGTTTGATTTTTAGGTTATGAACAGTAGCTAAGGCCAACAAATGGTCTTGGCTATTTGGCGTTTATAGACATTTCTGATGGATGGCGGATAGTTGCGGCAGGTCAAATGAAAAAATAGATACCAGTTCTTTCTAAATGTCTCGACTTACAACGTTCAAGTCAATATCATTTTTGACTAATAATTGCCCAATCCGCAACATTTATGCCCAAAGAAGGTGGGGGTATGATATACTGTATTTAGAGAACTTTGTTTGCAAAAAAATCTATTTAATTGATGTTCTTCAGGAGGAATTATGGCTGTATCATACAAAAAATTATTTAAGTTACTGATTGATCGGGACATGAAGAAGAAAGAACTGAAGGAACTATCAGGAATAGGAAATAGTACCATGACTAAACTTGCAAATAACGAGAATGTCACCGTAGAAGTAATGGCAAAAATTTGCAATGCGTTAAATTGTAGTATGGATGATGTTATAGAAATTTTACCTGATAGGGAGGAGAAGTAATGGCAAAATTGATTGATCAAGAGCCGAAATATGAAGGGGAGAAAAAAGTTTGGCATGCCTTTTCAAAGAATCTTCCTACTGACTGGGTTGTTTATAACACTAGAAGTGTAAATGGGCGTGAGTATGATTTTTGTGTATTAGCTCCAAATGTAGGATTATTTATCGTAGAAGTTAAAGGCTGGCATCCATATGGTATTTTAACTGTTGTAAATTCAAATACTATATTTTTGGAAGGAAAGGAAAATCCAGAAGATAGTCCGCGTGGTCAAGCAAGGGGATATAGATTCGACTTGTTAACTAAGATTCAACGAGAATTGGGAATGAATCCGCTGGTAATGAGTTTTGTTTGCTATCCTATAATTTCGGAAAAACAGTATTTTGAGAAAGGCCTTAATGTTGTTTCGGAGACAAATGAAACAATTTTTGAAGAAGATTTGAAAGACTCTGTTAAATTATATCAGAAATTTATGGCCCGATATAATATTGACAAAGGTGTGAAGCATGATGAATTGGATGCTAAAAGATTCGCATTGATTCGTCATCATTTTGAGCCGACTTTTGATTTGAAAGCAGAAGAGCAGGCATTAAATCCAGGATATTCTCGACTTAGAATATTTAGAAATGCTTTCAGTGATGAAAATGCTGTGGAAATAGCAGATGAATACTTTATAGGTATTAAAGAAATTGTATTCGTATCATCCAAGGCAGATCTGTTGAAAATAGTAGACGAATTAAAAAAGAGATTTTTTGAAAGAAGGATATGGCCAGAAAAAGGTAACCTTACAATTGGAAAAGGATCAATTGAGTTAGAAAAAATAGGTGATAGTTTTAACATTTTTAACTGTGAGATAGAAGTTGTGCCTGATTTGGAAGCCTATGTCGATGCAGACACCCTTATTGAAGAAGGAGTTGTTTCTGATGAGAATCAGAATGTATTAGAAAATTTAGCTAATGTAACTGCCTTCAATTTCCAACAATATAAGGTTGAGCATGCAGCCAGCGATAAGAATATATTGGTTACAGCGGGAGCAGGGACAGGAAAAACCTACTCTATGGTATCCAGAGTGGCATATCTTTGTAACAGAACTGCAGATGCGGTTGTTGATATTTCTGGTGAAATTGTAATGATCACATTTACAAATGATGCTGCAGATAATATGAAGAGCAGATTAAAACGGATGTTCATGAATTATTTCATTCTCACATCGAATGAGAAGTACATGCATTTAATTGAGGACATGAATCAAATTCAAATTTCAACCATCCATAAATTTGCGATTTCATTGTTGCAAAAAGATTGTTTAAGAATGGGGCTTGGATACGATAGTCAGATTACCAGTGAGACCTATAATAGAAAACAACTTTATCATTATTATTTGAATGTGTATCTTGATGAAAAGAATGAATCAAATCCAAATTTTGTTCATCAGTTGACCATGCCAACACATAAGATTGAAGAGTTATTAATTACATTCTGCGATAAATTATATGATCGTAGTGTGGATATTAAAAATATCCCTATACAAAAGTTTGGAAATCCGATTGCTAGTATGCCGTATTTCAATGAACTTATTGAGCAGGTTATGTTGAAGGCAGAGAAGGATTATGCAAATCAGTTAAAAAAGAATAATTTAATTGGACTTCGTGAGTGTATGATACAAATTCATAATTTGGTTGATTCTGGTAAATTGATGAAACAAGGCCATAATTATAAATATGTGTTTGTAGATGAATTTCAGGATACGGATGATGTTCAGATAGAGACCATTACCGGACTGCAGAAAATGTTTGGTGATCAGTGCCGATTGTTTGTAGTTGGTGATTTGAAGCAGAGCATTTATAGATTTAGAGGTGCTTCTTTAAGTGCGTTTACGAAAGTTTTAAATACAAAGAATATTGGTGAATGGGAGGAACATTCCCTTAATCGCAATTATAGAACAGATCGAAGATTGCTAGATTGTTTTCACTATATATTCTCTGACATGGGAACCGAAAAATTACTTCCTTATGAAGAGGAAAAAGATCGTCTCAGAAGTAGGGTGAAAAAAGAATATGAAGATGATGAACTGATTGAGAAAATCGATATTCATAGCAAGAAGAAGGAAGGTTTTTATGATGATTTATTTAAGGCTGTAAATGTTCAAATTGAGAAGTTGACACGTTTAAATAGAACTCAAAAGCTTTCGCCGGAAGAGCAAACAATCGCGATCCTGGTAAGGTATAATTGGCAGATTAGTAACATTGTGAAAGAGGCAGAAAAAGCTGATATCAACATAAAAGTTACAGAAGGTGGCGATTTATATCGTATTCCGTCAACGTTTGATTTGTATAGACTTGTTATGGCAATCACGCATCCACGCAACAAGGTGTATTTGACAAATTTAATGAGATCAAATTATGTATCTATGGATATAAATTTGGCCAAAATTTCTGGATATACAAAAGCAAATAAAACAGAAGAACTAATACGATTATTAGACGAATATTTTATGCTTCACATAGGCAAGACATGGAATCAAGTCGTTGCTGACTTTGAGTCCAGACCGGTTTTAGTTGTTTTAAGGGATATTTATCAGGCAACAAAACCGTGGACACGATGCAGAGATGAGAATGCGAAGCGTGAGTATAGAGAGAACTTCGAGTGTTTGATTGAAAAATTAACACGGCAGTATGCTCGTGAGTACATAACAATAAATAAGGTATATGAGTTCCTGAAAATTAATATTACTACTTATCAGCAGGAAGCATCTCGTTCTAAGAAAAATGAGGATAACGACATTCAAGTGATATGTACCACTATACATAAGTCTAAAGGATTAGAGTATGGTACTGTGATTCTGCCGTTTACAAATGAAGATATTTCCAATATTAATGTCGGTGGTTTAAACGTCAACATAATCGATGGAAAAGTTACATATAGTTTTTCAACGGATAAGAAGAGCTCTGATTTCAGTGGTGGCTTTGATGAGCAGACTGAAATTCGGGAGAAGATGGGAGAAGAATCTAGAATTCTTTATGTTGCATTGACGCGGGCTATACGAAATGTAGTTTGGTTGCATGATTTAGACAAAGATATTATTAACAGTTGGGGAAACTATCTGGAGGTAAGTGATTCATGGCAATAATTATATATACATATAGTAATCCTTATAAAATCAATAAGGAACCTTATTGGGCAATGATAAAAAATAGTTTCCAGTTATGTGTTTCACAGACACTTGTTAATGGATTATGTGACCAATACTCAGAGTTTTATAAAGGGAAATTGACGACAATTTCTCGTTTTATTAACAATTTATATAACGATTGGGAGAGTGACGCTACTGCAATAAATCAGAGAGCAGTAGTCGATAACTTGATTGAGTATATAAATTTTGATCAGGTGATCAATGAGAAGATTGATTTGGATGATATTAGGTTATCTCTTAAAAGAAATCGTGCATATGTTTTAGATAGCATTCGAATCATGTTTGAATTAGGAATGAAACCTGAAAACATTAAAGAATCTGAATTGACGTATGAGCAGAAATGTGTTGTTGCAATTTATAAAGAGTTACTTGATTCAAAGAATAAGCACTTTGTCTTGAAAGATGATTTCAAACAGGATGAAATCGACAAAGCTATTGATATCACTATAGAAGATGCTTTGCGAGAAGAAAACAAACGAGATCAAATCAAAAACATAAAAAAGGACATGGTTGTTATTCATGGAATACATCAGTTTTCTCCGATTATGCTTAAGACAATTGAGACTTTGGGGAAATTTAAAAATGTAATTATCTTGTTTAACTATTTGCCGGATTACAAAAACGTATATCAGACGTGGCTTAATGTATATTCTTGGTTTGAAAGTAAAATTATGATTTCATCACAGAATTTCTTTAACAATAGCCATGATTTCCTAGGCGGAAGAATTGCTGATAATATGGCAGCTATGATAGCTGGAAGTACAGCTACAATAGATTACTCTGAGCAGATTAAGGTAGTAGAATTCGATAATCAAACTGAATTTGCGGGATATATTGCAAAGAAATTTGAAAAAGCTGAACAAGAAAGAGAAAAATATAAATTTGCACATCCAGCACTATATTACATGGATGAGCAAGTTTATTCGGCTAATAGTAATGTAAATGAGATATTAAAAATTTATTTTCCTGAGCAGTTTGGTGAAAGAAACTTTTTGGATTATCCTATAGGACACTTTTTTATTTCTATCACCAATATGTGGGATGATGAATCTCAGGGGATGTATATAAAAGATATTCAGGATATATACGAATGTTTGTCATGCGGAATCATTGAGGAAAATCATTCCGGTGAGTTGGTGTCTATTTTTGATCGTTGCAAACTGTTTTTTGCAAAAGAGACCACAATTAAGGGTATTAACAAAAAACTTAAAAAATTGAAATCAAAGATAGATAATTTTGAACCAGGTGATCCTGAAACAGAGGAACTTTCAAGAATCGAATATTTCGATGTTAGTTGTGATGAAATCAATCAATTAATTGCTGCTTTAAAAGACCTGAACAGCATTGCAGAAAAATTCTTTATAGATTTTAATAATCAAAAAAATGATTTCAAGGCCTTCTATGAAAAAATATCTGATGTGCTGATCACAAAAGTGCTGGATAAGGAAGATATTGATTCTGATTTTAAGGACATCGTTCAAAGAGTATTGCAGAGATTAAATGAGGTTAAAGATATTGAAGCGAGTGCTTCATTTGATTGCTTACGTGAAACGATGCAGTTATATCTCCAACAGCTTCCGAAAGAAGGAAAAGGAGCAAACTGGATTGTTAGAAATTTTGAGCAGATTGACGGTGATGTGCTTAGAAAGAACTCGAAGGATCATCAAAAAACGTATCATTTCGCATGTCTTTCAGATCAGGACATGAGTATTACCCATAGGGACGAGTTCCCTTGGCCGTTGGATATAAGCTTCTTTGAGATAGCACAGGCACCGGTTGATTGGAAATATCAGGTCTATGTTACCTCTAGAATGGAGTACAAAAATTTCCGTCGATACGCCTTGGTATACGGATTAGCATTTAGTAGATGTAATATCGTGCTGAGTTATATTAAGAATTCATCAGATAAAGAAAATGAGTTGTATTACTTGTTGAAGATTCTTAATGCAAAGCCAGAACCATATCAAGTAGATGATCCTAATGGCTATAGGAAAAACGATAATTATATTAGTATAGAAACGCCACTGTATGAGACTTTTTCACAGTACGATTTAATGAAATATAGATTATGCAGATACCGCTTTTTATTAGAGTCAGTGATTGAGGGAAAGTCAATCTATAAAGATGAATTTCTGTTGGGTCAATATATGACAATCATTTTGGAACACAGAGCACGAAAAGAATTTTCGGGAAAAACGTATGTTAAGAGCATTGTGAGAAATTATTTAAGTGAGCAAATGGATGAACTGTCTTCTGATTTTCCGTTTGTATCTCCATCTGATGTGATCGACATCATAAATGTGGCTGAAAGCTATATCGAAAAAGCTGCTGTACAGCATGGAAAATTCACAAGCATAAAATCAAATGAGATAGACTATATGCTTAAAAGAGAGCTCTTCCTTACTGTTCCGAACAGCAAGTCTGCTGATGAAAATCTTAGAGAGGCATTTAAAAATTCTACTCAAGCAGAAGTGGATGCAGTTTTGAATGAAGATAACTTAGATAAAGATAAATATGTAAAAATGCATAATATCCTTTGCGATAAATGTGCAGATAAAGATATTTGTTTAGAAGTTTTTAGAACCGCAAAGAAATAAGCGGATTAAGGAGCAATTATGTTACACAAGGGATCATTCGTAAGATGTCCAATAGACTTAGAACATCCACGGGAACCAAGGATATTTGCAACAGGAAAAGTGGTTAGTGTTAATGAGTTTAATGAATCTGCTCACATAATATTTGAGGATCCATTTGGATACAAAAAATATTTTGAATTTATTCCAAAAGAAGTTCAGGAGGCACCGCTGTCTATTCTAGATCACTGTCATTTGTTTAAAGGATCTAAAGTTAAAGTGGGAAAGGCTGCGGCTGAAATAGTGGAGTATAAAGTTCGAGAGGATGGGAGATATGATTATTATATCCTTGATGATGCCACAAAAACTTATCGGTGTATTGAAGAAGAAAAAATAACGGCTTCTTTTTTTTCTGGTGCTGCAAACCCTGATCGACAATTAGAAAAATATGAGTTTCAGAATCCTTGTTGGTATTTGGGTCGGCAAATAGTCAAGGAGACGATGAATATTCTTGATAATTCTATCTTTGGATTTAAGGAATTGGCAGGCTGCAAGATCTATTTAAAAGCATTTCAGATTAATACCATTATGAGATGCCTTCAAAATGATAAATGTAGATATATGCTTGCAGATGAGGTAGGCCTTGGAAAAACAATAGAGGCTTGTTCTGTGCTTAAGGTGTTCCTTAGTAATAAAGCTGAAAAAAGAGTATTAATTACAGTTCCCAGGGCATTGGTGGCTCAATGGAGAACGGAATTGCTTTTTAAATTTGGAATAATGGAGGGGGAAAATCCAAACGGCCATTTTCTCATGCTAAGAGCAGTTGAGGACTTAGATAAATCGGCATATAATTGTCGATGGGATTTTGTAATTGTTGATGAGGTTCATAATTATATAAAAGATTCCACAAGTTATGCAAAAATTCATAGTCTTAGCAAAAATGCCGATAATATCATTTTATTAAGTGCAACACCGATTCAACAAAGAAAGGAAGAATATCTTAGATTATTAAGGTTAATCCAACCTGATTTATATGATTCAGTTACCATTGGCGAATTTTCTAAATTAGTAGAGAAACAGAATAAAATTTCTCGTTTGACACATTCGCTGCTGGATGATATCGATAGCTTCAAATATGAATTATTGCCAGAGGTTGAAGAAGAAAATCCTCATGATAATGAAGATGTACAGGATCAATTAGAAGAACTGAGGGATAGTTTGGATGAGCTGTCAGACTTAATCAATGATGATATTCTGACAACGATGATATCCAATATCGATACTGACAACGATGATTTTGGATTGTATGATATGCAAGTCGTTATTTCGTATGTCTGTGATAATTATCAGATAGAAAGAAGCATCATAAGAGGAAGACGTGCCGTTTTGGGAGTATATCCTAAAGATGAGGAAGGTGAATTTGCATCAAGGGATTTATATGAAATTAAGTACACCATTGATGAGAACAATAATTATTATGAATTCGAAGCCTATAGGACTCTAACAGACTGGATTGTATCACAACAGAATCAGTTTGAAAGTATTCAAATAGAACGAGAAGTCCAACCTGTTTTAGAGGCGTTCTTTAGCTCTCCGTGGGCATATAAAGCCAGATTAGTTGAGCTTTATGGACAAAATCAATCCTTACCTGAAAGTGTATGGAAAAGCGCTGATCGATGGATTGAAGATGAAAATGAAATAATAGAACAGATGGCTGATGTCTTGGATGATGTTGATTCACATCCATCGCGACTTGTGAAGCTAATCTATTATATTGAAACAGAGTTGCTTAATAAAAAGGTTGTTATTTTTACGGATCAGATAGAAACATTCAATGTTTATTACAGAGTATTAAAAGATGCGTTTGGAGATGAAGTTACGGCATTCTCGACAAGCATAGATCGTGAAGCGGCAGAGATTAATATTTATCGGTTCCAATCGGATGATGACTGCAAGATACTGTTATGTGATAAATCTGGTGGTGAAGGAAGAAATCTTCAGATTGCCGATTATGTAATTCATATTGATCTTCCATGGAACATAAATACTATTGAACAAAGGATCGGAAGATTAGATCGTATGGGAAGAGATGTTTCTGTTCCAGTTACATCAGTCGTGATTCACACAACTGAAAGCTACGAAGATCAGTTATTTAATTTCTGGAATCAGGGATTAAACGTGTTTAGACAGTCATTGAGTGGTTTGGAAATAATCATGAATGATGTTAATAAGAAGATCATTGAATCTATAAGATCTGATTTTGAATATGGATTATATCGATTGGTTCCAGATCTTATTAAAGAAGCAAGTAATATGAGAGAAACAGTTCAAAGAGAGCAGATTTTTGACACTGCAGCTTTGAGATATCGCCCGTTATATGTTCAATTAGAACGTTTGTTATCTAATTATCAGTTCAATGAAAACAAATTATTTGCTCAAACTATGATGAGCTGGGCTTCATTGGCTGGCTTTGGAATGTTAAATCAAAATAAAGATTCTGGATTAGTAGCTTTTGATGAGAGAAACTTTTCGATAAAATCAGCTCAAAATTCGTTCTTGTTGCCTCCAAACTGGGATAATTATCTAAGTAAAAAACAAAACGAAATTTCAATTAGAGTACAGAGAGGGCTGCAAGAAGAGAAACAGAAGAACATCGCCCAAAATGACAGAACAATTGTGGGATCCTTTGATCGTGATGTCGCTATTAAGAACGATTATATTCACTTTTATGCTCCAGGCGACGAAATATTTGACTGTATTGTTGATAATGCTATGCATTCCTATAAGGGAATGGCTACAGCATTCGCGGCAGAATCTTCTATCAATTGGAGAGGATTCATATACACTTTTTCAATTGAGCCAAATGAGAGATTACTTTTAGATGAAGGCATTTCGTTGTTTGCATTGGGCTTGTTTAGACAGTATTTGGCAACATCGATACAGGTCATACCTGTGCCGTTCTCTACATCCAGTCAAGTTCCTATTAAAAGCGTTTTGGACGAGCATCGAAGAGTGGTTCAGACTGGATATTTCAACGGAAATGATGGTATTGAACATTTGGGTAAACGTGGATATGGTAGTGCTTTTATGGGAATTTCAAACAAATATAAATGTACAAATCTGGAATGGTTTAAAGCACAGTATCCGGAGGAACATTGGAGCACGCTTGTGGAGCAGAGTAAGAAAATCGCACGCAAGAAAGCATTTGAAAAATTCAAAAGCGAGTCTAATCTTGCTGGTGCTCAGGAAATGATAGATCAAATATTATCTACTAAAGAAGCTAGGGCAAATTATTACGGAACTCAGGATAGTGATTCTATGGAGCAATTGAAACATCAATATGAAATAATCTATGAGAGCCTTTCAAAGCCAATTGTTAGAATGGAATCTGCATGTTTTATGTGGTTGGTAAAAAAATGATAGAGAAACATAATATTATAGAAAATATTGAAAAGGTCATAAATGAAGAAGCTGAAGGGGATTGGTTCCTAACGAAAGCAGAGTATCCGAATGCTGTTGATAATGCTCTGGAAAACGTGGCTATTCGTTTGCTTAATACATATAAAAAGTATAGAGAGGGAACAGCAGGAAAATCCGATTATATTAGTTCGCTGAGAAATTTCATGCTTTCATACCAAACGGAATTGAGAATTGAAGAATATGGTTTGCTAGATGATAATCACTACGGAATCTATTTCAATCCTTCATCACATAAGTATTATACAACCTATGAGATTCCGGAATACATAGAACATAAAGAATTCGTAGAAAAGGCATTTATCAATAGCAGTACGGAAATTCCGGCAAACAACTCTCCATATTGTTTGGCTACCAATAAATATCTTCGTGAGTTGACTGGATTTAAGGAATTTAAATCTATTGAACAAAAGTTGTGCGTATATGGGGCATTGAATACACCAGAAACTTACACGACATTAGTGTCTATGCCGACTGGTGGTGGAAAGAGTTTAGTGACTCAGGCAATAAGCTATGAAAAAACAGGCTTGTCAATAGTGGTTGTTCCAACTGTATCGTTGGCTATTGATCAAGAGCGAGTTGCTAAGAAAAATATCAGAATATCTCAGGATGGAGAAATCTTTTGTTACTACAGCGGTTCTAAGAATATTGAAAAAATATCAAATGCGATCAAGAACCAAACCGCTAAATTATTATTTATATCGCCGGAAGCATTGATAAAAAATGAACACTTTAAAGAATTGATAAGCTATGCAAATTCTTTAAGGTATATTAAAAATATCATTATTGACGAGGCACATATTGTTGTAGCATGGGGTGACTTTTTTAGAGTTGATTATCAATGTTTGGGGCCTTGGAGAAGAGATCTGCTCAAAGTAAATCCTGACATTAGGACGTTTTTGCTGTCTGCAACATTCAAGGATGATACAGTTATAACTCTGAAAAAAATGTTTTCAGAGCCTGGAAAGTGGTTGGAAATCCGATGTGATGCGTTGCGCAAAGAACCAAGATTTATAATGGTTAAAGCAAAGTCATATAAAGAGAAGCGAGCAAAAGTTCTAAATCTAATCAATATTATGCCGAAACCTTTAATCTTGTATGTAAATTCTCCATATGAAGCGGAACAATGGAAAACCTTTTTTGAGGGATATGGATATTCTAATATAAAAACATTTACCGGCGATACAAAATCAGATGAGAGATTAGTATTAATTAATGAGTGGTCAGATAATCAATATGAGATTATGATCGCGACCTCTGCATTTGGAGTTGGTGTTGATAAACCAGATGTGAGAACCGTATTACATCTATATGTTCCAGATGGTCCAGACTCATATTACCAGGAGCTTGGTAGAGGTGGAAGAGATGGCCTTCAGTGTTTAAGTATTATGTGCATTGAGATGGATGATGTTAACAAGGCATATAAACATGTAAGTAAAGTGCTAACTACTGAAAAACTATGGGGACGTTGGTGGAGCATGTACAAGAATCCAGCTAACATGTGGAGTGGAGGAGAAATATCAATTTTTGCCTCGACTAAGCCAAACTATAGCCGGATTAATTATTTTGAAGAAGGAAATGATACTGACGAGAAGTGGAATATCAATGTATTATTACTGCTTAATAGATATGACTTGATTCGGATATCGGCAATCGAACTGGACGATGATAATCGATATATATTTACAGTGAAAATAGTAAATGATTTGATCACTTCAAATACGGAAGAGACAAAAACGTTATTTGAAGCGGTTCGAGAAAAAGAGGTTGCTAAATCATTATCTTCATTTTCTCTTATGAGAAATGCAATAGAAAAGGAAGCACAATTATGTTGGTCTTCTATGTTTTATGAGACATATCCATTGGTTTCAGAATACTGTCCTGGATGTGGGCAACATATTAATGTTGTCCGTGATGAAATAAATCGTTTTCCTTTACTGGTTGGTGTAGATGGTCCAAGAAAAACGCTGACACCGAGTGCTAAAGAGTTTTTTTCGCATACTCGAGAGGCATTGATTATTTCACAACAGGATTCAACAGAAATAATAAAGCAATATCAGCCTAATGTAGTGGTGACGAATGATAGCATCTTATATGATGAAGACAGCCATCCTAAATTAATATATGTCAATTATCAGGAATTAAAAACACTTCTAAAATATGATAATGGGTATTATATTTCAGGAGTTGTAATGGCTGTTTATAGTGATGATCCTGTTGTGGCAAGGGAAGAATATCAACAGGTTAGAAAGTGCATAAAAAAAGGAAATACGGTAATCCATATATCGAAAAAGGATTTTTGTATTTCAAATACTTCTGATAAGACGATTTCGTTAGATATTGACGGAAAAGTGATTAGATAGAGGAGGAATGTTATGTTTGTAGGTAACATGGTTACAGAGGCAATTCCAGCTAGAGTTTTTGCCTTATATAAGATAGTGGAAAATAAGAAGAGTATTCCACGAAATGAACTGCAGGCCTTGATGGAGCCGCCTGAAATATATGAGGGAACTTCCTACTTTTCTGCGATATTTAAGACTGCCACTGAGCTGAAACTAGTAGAAAATAAAGATGGAATAATCTCTTTGGTTGATGCTAATAAGCAGTTAAAAAATATAGATGAATTTAGAAAACATGTAATTACTGTATTACCAGAATTTGAAGAAAGCCAATTTTGGAAATGCTCGAATATTATCGTGAATTTAAATGAAAGAGTTTACGAATATGGAGCAATTTCAGATTCAAATATGTTAAATCTTTTGTCAGAACGTACAGGAGAAACGATAAAGGCTCCAATGATTCGAGGATGGCGTTTCTGGTCCCAATTTTTAGGATTTGGCTGCATGAACGGATTCACGTTTTTACCTAATGCGTATGTTTACTGTAAAAACGTAATAAGTCTACTGAATTTGGAAAAGAAAACTGAGTATCCAATCGATGTTTTTATGTCAAAATTTATGCAATATGGTAAGGTCATTCTTTCTGAAAAAACGGGAGATAGGAATTTTAATATAGCAATGTCCAGTGCATTGCGGGAACTTCATGATAATGGGGAAATTGTTCTTAAGTTTGGTAGCGACCAAGACATGAAGTGGATTTTGTATCCATCTAAAGAACTTTTTAATCAACCAGTTTCATCGATTGTGTATAAGGGGGTAAAACGTGAATAAAGAAGTAGCCAGAAAAAGGTATATGGATGTTATTCGCCCGGATGTTATGCATAACTCTCAAGGCGATTTCCTTGCGACACATGTTCCGATGAAAAAGCTTTATATTACAGAGCATTTAACAGATCATGCTGAGGTTCCGGAACAGGACAAAAAGTATCCAAAAACTGAAGAGGAAGTATATGATCAGTTTATGACGGAAAGGGAGGAAGACCAGTTTGTTCTTGTTATCGGAGATAGTGGTGCAGGTAAATCACATTTGATCAGATGGATCAATACGGTTTTGGAGATTAGAAAATCAGATAATGAAATCGTACTTCCTATTCGAAGAGCGGATAATACTTTAAAAGGTACCATCAAACAATTAATCGAGTTACCAGAGGTAAAAAATCTTCCGAATAAAGAACTTTACAAAAAGCTTGTTTCCGCAACAACAACTGTTCCAGAAAACGAACTTAAAGAAACCATTTATTATCAGTTTATTATTCAAATCACCAATGATGATGGAAAAGCTGGTGATGAGAATGGAGAAAGAAAAATAAGTAATGTTAATCGTAAGCATTTAATAGCATTACTCCAAAATTCATTATTCAAAGAAAAATTAATGGAAGATGACGGTCCAATTGACCGTATATATACAAGGTTTGCTGAGAATAAGTTAAATGAAATAAACGATTCTATTCCTGAGTTCCATCAAGAGGATTTTCAGATTGACACAGAACTCTATTATCAAATCTTAGCAAGTGCAGATGAGAAAGCGCGTAAAATTGCAAAGAATATGATAGATGATGTTCCGTTTATTAATTCGATTAAAGCATATGTGAACTTATTTGTTGAGAAAGTAATTCAGAGATGTGCTGGTCTGGAGCCGGGTGATTTGGCGAATGTAATAGAAGAGATTCGTCAGGAATTGTTTAAACAGGGAAAGACACTAACAATTCTTATAGAAGATATAACCGCTGCATCCGGTGTAGATGACTCGCTTCTTGATGCTTTGCTAACAGATAAGATCGAATACCCAGACAAGAACATGTGCAGAATAAATGCAATCGTTGGTTCTACGGATGGTTATTACCGTGAGAAGTTTAAGACAAATACTAAGGGAAGAATTCATAACTTTGTATATGTTCCAGATGATCTGTTTTCCGGAGATCAGAATGGACTAATTGAATTTTTTGCAAAATATTTGAACACTATTTCTCTTGAAGCTGATGTTATACAGAAATGGGTTGAAGTAGGTAAGGCAAGCATGGATTCTTATCCAGTTCATACAGTTACAAATGGAAAAGGCTGGGGAGAGCATAAGCTTGAGGGAAAAAGTATAAATCTATTCCCATTTACGAAGAACGCTATTCTTTTCTTATATGAAAAACAAGACATTGCCAAACGTAATCCGCGTGCATTGATGAGAGAGATTATCGAGCCATATGTAAAAGATGCGTTAGATCATTTGGGTGAGTTCCCAGTAAAACGGCCATCGTTTCATGTAGCGAATCCAGAGTTGCAGAATGCGATTTATAATAACAATTCTTTAAATGATGCAACTAAAATTAGGTTGTCTCATTTCATGTATATCTGGGGTAATGGTAAGTTACAAACTTATGAAAAGAATGGAATAAAGCATATTGCAGGAATTCCTTCAGATGTATATGAAGAATTAGGATTACCAATTATTGATGGTAACGAGGTATCAGTTCCTGATGAGCCAGGTGTAGAAACTGATACATCAGGAGGTGGTACAACGCATCCACCTAAAGAGGATGAGCCACTTGAAAAAGAAAACGAACAGGTGCTTATTGCATTGGCAGAAGTGGATCGCTGGATCGAACATAAGGATTACAAGCTTAGTATAGGAGCTACCACAAAGAATGTTCGAGCCTTAAATGATGCGAGAAAGAATATAAATGATTATCTGTATAACACTATTGATTGGCTTTCCGAGGGAATAGCTATTGATGCAATGCTAAAAATCCGTGATACTGGAAATAAATACCTAGTTGCATTTGAACGTCAGACCATGAAAAGTGATGCCGTTGTTACCTTACCAGCCTCTATAGAATCAAGAAAAATCATTGAAGCCTTTGTGCGATGGAGTGAAGTGGGTAAAAAGTCATGGAATTTTAAAGGCTCTACAGACTACCTTTATCGAGTTCAAAAATGGAGTAATAGCATAAAGCCGCTCATAGTAAATGCAATTATGCATTATGATGATACTCAGGCCGATTATTTTACATATGCAACAGCTGCGGAGTTTCTGAGGTTGATTTTGAATGGATACTGTAAGAATTATCAGAATCCGCAGAATTTCACACCAGATATGCTTTTGCATAAAAACCCTTCGGTTCAAACAAACAACGGGCATACAAAAACCTGGAATGACCTGATGAAGATGATGAATGGGGCGGATGGAAAAGATGCACGTAATTGCGTGTTACAGTATTATAATCTGCCACAAGGAACTGCCTTGACATCCACTAATTATGAATTTGATCATATTGCGTTTAATAAGGCTGTTCGAAAAACCATCAAAACAGGTCTTCGATTTGAAGAGTCTGATTTACAGCTCAATGATCCGGTAAAAAAAAGACGAATTTTCAGCGAATATTTAAAGAAAGTTTTGGATCGAGTAGATATCGTTGTTGGAGATGAGAAAGCTGCGCTTTCTTTACAAATAGAAGTGTTAAAGAAGTACATTGATCTGGAAGAGCTTGAAGATTCCAGCGATATAGAAGACATCATCAAACAAGTTGGAAGCTTTTATCAGCAGGCTCAAAAGAGTCATGTCAGCATTGCGGTACATTATGATTCAACTTGGATTAATAACTGTAAAAAGAATTCGACATCAATATTGAGTTCAATAAAGAATGCAATGCAAATAGCAGAAATAGAAGATTCTATCGAGGCTTTAATTAGGTTAAGCCGTGATCCAATGCAGACATTGAAACCGTTCGTTGATTTGTTGAAACTTGCAGCAAATGATATGGAAAAGGCAAATAGTGAGGTTGAGACAAGAATGAAAAATAAGGGAGTGGGATCTGGCGAAGCGCATGAGACCAAGTACTTTGACGAGACTAAAATGCTTGATGAATGTCAGCTGGTTATCGAGGAGGTGAAGAAAAATCATGTTATCGGATAGCTTAAGCAAGTCTATTAAAAAGATGAAGCAGTTAGATATAGTTGAAAATGCGGCTTTAGATGCTGAGAAGAAGGCAAAAAATGATTCGGACTATTCGACTATAGTTGTGGATTTTTCATCTTCTATGAGTAAATTACAAAAGGCCACTCAGTTAATGGATTATTCAATCACTAGCGAGACAGTCACAAACCTAGAAGAAGGCATAACACAGTTGAGAAATGTGATATCGTCCGGTGTAGTAGATGCCGATTCCTTGAACAGCGCGCGTCAGCATATAAACAAAAAGGTGAATGCGAATCTTACGAAGGAATGGAAATCATACCATCAGAAGAAGACGGCCGGAAGCATTTCGAAGCTCAATACATTGGGGAATTTGGCATCAGATTTGGAAAGCGTATCAAAAATCAGAACCAATATAGCCAATGGAAGTGAGTGGAATGGTTTATCGTTGTCTGATGATGGCGTTAATTCAAGATTAACTCTTCTGAAGAAAAGTATAGATGATGTTGATCAATTAGAGGAAAGCCTGAATCTGAGTGATGAAATAAGATCCTTTATTGTTTCTGTAACAAATAGAAAAGCTAAAGTGAGTGATGTTACGGATAATATTATACGCTGGATTAAGGAAGAGCACTTAGAGAATAAATTTGTTATAAACTTTAAAAATTAATGTGTTTTTGAAGAAGGACAGATTCTGATAATAGCACAAGAATATTGACATGTTTTAGTCTGCGAGATATACTTAAGTAGATACTTAAGTATATATCGTTTGATGTTTTAGGAGAGAAAATGGATTTTGTATATAAATTCCCTGTTGTGAGGGGAAAACAAGCAAAAAAGGAATACTATATAGCAATGGTGCCGTTAAAAATGCTGTCTAGGTTATTCCCATCAGATGATGAATATGTACTGCCAGAGTATAGGGCTCAACGAAAACTTAATGAGGCCCGAATTCCTGTAATTAGTAAGTACATTTTAGATAACAGAGAATCTTACGTTTTTTCCGCGCTAGCAGCTTCAATAGATGGAGATTTTAAATTTTGTTCTTCCACTGAGGTACCAGACGTTGGTGTTTTGGAAATAAGTATGGATGCAAAATTTTTAATTAATGATGGACAGCATAGAAAATCAGCAATACTTGAAGCTCTTCAGGAAGATCCATCTTTAGGAGATGAAACAATTTCTATTGTATTCTTTGCTGATAAAGGGTTGGCTCAAAGTCAGCAGATTTTTACAGATTTAAATAAAAATGCTGTAAAGACATCAAACTCTATTTCTGAATTATACGATTCTAGAGATGGAATGGCGGTAATTACACGAGAAGTAATAGGGAAGATCCCATTTTTAAATACATATACAGATAAGGAAAAAGATATTCTCGGGAAATACTCTTCAAGTCTTTTTACACTGAATACATTTTATACTGCCAACAAGGCTGTTATTGGACGTCGTTCATTGGATTCTGCTGATGCCTTCTTATATCGCTTTTGGTCATGCGTTTGCCTTTATATGTCGCAATGGAAGGAATTAGAAAATAAAGAGATAACAAAGGTAGATTTACGAGAAAACTATATTGCTACACAAAGTATTGTAATACAAGCACTGGGAAGGATTGGACATTATTTGTTTATGCATCCAGAAATTGACTTGGATAGCTGTTTAAAGGGGCTTGAGAAGGTTGATTGGCACAGAAGTTCTAATCAATGGCTAATGCGTGCAATTAATCAAAATGGAAGAATCATTACAAATAAAAAGGCAGCAATGTTAATTGCTAATATCCTTAAAAATAATCTTAATCTTCCGTTATCTTCGGACGAAGAATCAGCTGAAAAAACGCTGAAAAAGACATTATCAGAATAGGAATTAAGTATATGGGTACAATTACAAAAGAATATATAGACGGTCTGATTACCACAGTTCAAAATCTATACTTATCGGATGATATTCCTTGGATGATTGGTTATTCAGGAGGTAAAGATAGTACTGCAGCTGTTCAGCTAGTCTGGATGGCGATTGAACGACTTCCGGTTGAGTTAAGAAAAAAACCAATACATATCATGAATACGGATACATTAGTTGAATCTCCGGTCGTCTCAAAATGGGTTGAAAAATCATTAGATGCTATGAGAGAAATGGCAAAAGAAAAACAGGTTCCATTCATTCCTGAAAAATTGATTCCAGACTTTAATGATACATTTTGGGTGAATCTGATTGGAAGAGGATATCCTTTTCCAAGAATGAAATATCGTTGGTGCACGGATCGTTTAAAAATCAAACCTGTTAATAATTTTATAAAAAATAAAATAGCAGAACATGGAGAAATTATTCTTGTATTAGGAACTAGAAAGCAAGAAAGTTCTCGTAGAAATAGAACGATGACAAGTCTCGAAAAAAAGCGTGTTCGAGAGTTATTGAGTCCAAATCCTACACTTGCCAATGAATTAGTTTTTTCTCCTTTGGAAACCTGGTCAAATGATGATGTTTGGGTATTTCTAATGCAGTATAAAAATCCTTGGGGTTACTCTAATATGGATTTAATGACCATGTATCGTGGAGCTACAGCTGATAATGAATGCCCATTGATGGTTGATAAAAGTATGCCATCATGTGGCAAAAGTCGTTTTGGTTGTTGGGTTTGTACAATGGTAGAAAACGATAAATCAATGGAGGCCATGATCGCTAATGATGAAGAAAAAGAATGGATGACTCCATTATTAGAGTTTAGAAATAAATTTGGAAATCCTGAAGGTGATCGTGAACGTAGAAGTTTTCGAAGAATGCATGGAAATTTACAAGGTAATTACGGCAAATTGTTTCATGGACCATATAAGAAAGAGGTTCGCGAAGCATGGCTTAAAGAACTTTTAGAAATTCAGCAGGATATCAATCTGAATGGACCAGAAGAATTTAGCACATTGAAACTTATTCGAATTGAAGAACTGCGAGCTATACGCCGTATTTGGGTTCAGGAGAAACATGAATTCTGTGATTCAGTACCAACTATTTACAAAGAGGTTACTGGAATGGAATTTGATGATCCAGATTGGATTTGTTTTGATAATTTCGGTTCAGAAGAATGGAAAATATTGCAATCTGTTTGCAGTAGACTATATGGAGAAGAAGAACTTGCATTTGAGATGATGTATAATTTGGTAGATATAGAGAATCGTGCGCAGGGATTAAATGCAAGAAAGGGTATTCTTAACGATATTGAGAAGGCAATTGGACGTACTTTTTACATGAATGAAGAAGATGCAACAGCATACTATTCAGATCGTATGAATCGAAAAAAACAAATGGGTGGAAAGTATAATGAAAAATTCCTGGATTATATATCTGAGGAAGACTCAGAAGTCGAGGATGTGGAAGAATGATAATTAAAAGACTTACATTGAATGATTTCGGTGTTTATGCCGGTCAAAATTCATTTGAATTTACAAGTGATAAGCCGATTGTATTAGTCGGAGGTATGAATGGTCGAGGAAAAACCACTTTTCTTGAGGCGATACTTTTAGCTTTATATGGTTCAAACTCTATTGCATACAAAGAAAGTAATTATTCGACTTACGGTAAATACCTGCGTTCATACATTAATAAAAGTAGTTGGAGTCAGCAAGCTTCTGTTGAACTTGAATTTGTTATGAGAGAAAGCACTGGTAGAGAATACGTAATTAACAGAAAATGGGACTCGTTGAGCAGAAGAACTGCAGAAACTATTACTGTTAAGGAAAATGGTCAATACAGTGAATTCCTTACTAAAAACTGGGCAATGTTCATTGAAAATATTCTTCCAAGCGCACTGTCAAGTTTTTACTTCTTTGACGGCGAAAAAATAGCTGAACTTGCTGTAGATGATACCAATGTTCAAATGAAAGAATCTATACGTTCAATGCTTGGCATTAGTGTGTTGGATGTTTTAAAGAATGATTTAGGTCGTGTACTTAGAAAATCATCAAAGAAGACAACTCATGGACGGGCAGGGATGGATTTAGAGGAACTTAGGCGGAAAAAAGAAGAACTAGAAATTGCCTTGCAAAAGACAGATAAAGATATCGAAAAAATTACTCAGGATGTTGCTAAAAAGCAAAATGAAATTGAGGAGCTTCATCATCAATATGAATTAAAAGGCGGAGATGTGTTTGAACAAAGAAAAGCATTGATGCAAAAACGATCTGATTTATTAGCTGAAATTGACCAGAATCAAGCCTTGCTGATTGACGCTTCTGCAGATGCACTTCCATTAGTATTAGTTAAAGACCTAATACTTGATATTAAATTGCAAGCTGAAGATGAACATAACGATCTTATAATGCAACAAGCAATGGGGCAGATCGAGATTTTGCTCCAAGAGTATTCGGTTCAGCATACCGAGAGTTATCCACATAATAAAGCATTTGTAAATTTCGTAAAGGAAATGTCAGAAGCAGCAGCAACCGAGCCATTATATGGAGTATCTGATCATGCACTCTTTCAGTTAAACAGTTTGATTGAGGAGATTTTAACACAAGTTACTTCCTCTACTAAACAATTGCTTGAAAGAAAAGGAGCCTTGCAGAAGAATTTAGATGAGGTGGAAAGTTACTTATCCCTGGATATTAATGAAAAGGTGCTAAGTGAATTGTTTACAGATATTCGTGAACAGGAATTGGAATTAGTTCAATTAAATGTAGAGTTAACTTCCAAGCAACAAGAACGAACAACTATTAACGGTGCGCTTATGGCAGCATCATCTGAATTTTCCAAAGCAGTGGAAGCTTATTTGGCTAACGAGGAACTTCTTGATGATTCCGATCGAATGATGAGATATTCAAATATTGCATTACATATTGCTGAGGAATTTACTGTAGAACTTCAGAAAAGAAAGACAGGTGTTCTTGCAGATACGATTACTGCTTGTTATAAAAAACTTGCCAATAAGAAGAATTTAATTCAGAAAATTGTAATGGATCCAAGAAGTCTGGATATTGCATATTTAGATGATTTAGGTAAGAACGTTTCAAAAGATTCATTATCTGCTGGTGAGAAACAGTTAATGGTTATCGCAATACTTTGGGCGTTAGCAATTTGTTCTAAGAAAAAACTGCCGGTTATAATTGATACTCCACTGTCTAGATTAGATTCTATGCATAGAACTTCCCTTGTTACTACCTATTTTCCTCAGGCAAGTGAGCAGACAATCATTCTCTCAACAGATTCTGAAATAGATCATACTTATTACAACATGATGAAGGAATCAGTTGGTGATGAATTTACGTTAAGTTATAGTGAAGAAACAAAGAGTACTACGATTTTGAAAGGATATTTTCAGGATAAATGATAATCAAACAAGTACGTGTATCTCAGCAAGCAAAGGATCAACTTTCCAGATTAAAGGCAAAAACTGGAATTAAGAATTGGAATATACTCTGCCGATGGGCATTATCATACTCATTCTCAGAGAATACAATTCCTACAGATATTCCAATAGTTGCAGATAGTAATCTGGAAATGTCCTGGTATACGTTTGGTGGAGAATACTATGAAATATATGAGGCATTAACAAAAGCTTGGTGCCTAAAAATGGGCCTTCCAACAGATAATGATACAATTATCAAGTATTTTCATCTGAATTTAGAACGAGGCATTGCACATCTTTGCGGAACTGGATTTATAAAAAATATAGATGATTTATTGAAATTGGCGGTGAATAAGTAAAATGGGCATTTATTTGGATTACAATGCTTCAGCGCCTATCGATGAAGCCGTATTAGATACAATGATTGATGTATATAGAAATTATATTGGAAATGCAGACAGCAGAACTCATGATTATGGTGATCAGGCAAGAGGGATTGTAGAAAACGCAAGGAAACAAGTTGCTTCTCTATTAGGTGTTTCAGCAGGAGAGGTTTTCTTTACTAGTGGAGCGACAGAAAGTAATAATATTGCCATTCAAGGATTGGAAGCATATGCAGTTCGGAGCGGCAAGAAGCATATTATTACTTCATCCATTGAACACAAAGCTGTTTTGGAAACAGTGAAAGCAATGGTTACAAAAGGTTTTGAGATTGACATTGTTGATCCAGAACAATCAGGACAGCTTGATCCAGATAAAATTTTGAGCAGAGTTAGGGAGGACACTCTCCTCGTCAGCTTAATGCATGTAAACAATGAAACTGGCATTATTCAGCCAATAGAAAAAATCGGATATTTTTTACGTGAAAAGAATGTTTTATTTCATATCGATGCCACGCAAAGTTGCGGAAAACTTGTAGATGAATTGAGAAATACACCGTATGATATGCTTTCCTTTAGTGCCCATAAGCTCAGAGGACCACAAGGGGTAGGCGTCTTAGTGTTACGCAAAAAGAAGTATAAGCTTCCTCCAGTAAAGGCGATAATGTATGGTGGGCAGCAGGAACGTGGAATCCGCCCAGGAACAATTCCGGTTGCACTGGTAGCAGGTTGTGGAAAAGCCTGTGAGTTGGCTGAAAGCACTTATGCCGATAATCGTATGAAAACACAGGCTGTAAGAGACTGTATTATTGGCTTATTAAATGAATCTGGAATTAAATATTCGTTTAATGGTGCTTTGGAATATTGTATTTCTAATACATTAAATCTTTGTCTGGAAGGGGTATCTTCAGAAGCATTGATGATTTCAACTAAGAATTACTGTGGGATTTCTAATGGATCTGCATGTACATCTAAAAATTATGCACCAAGCTATGTATTAACAGCAATGGGTTTATCTCCAGAAAGAATTGAAAACTCTGTTCGTATCAGTTGGGGACCAGATACAGATATAAACTTGCTGAAAACAGATTTTATGAAGCTGATAGAGATAGCAAAAATGTTAGCTCAGTAATGGGGTGAAATGTATGGAGCTAGAACTTCATTCGGACTTGATTTATAAATGCTAACTTTGCATGCGAGTTACACTAAAGTTCTGTTTTGAATATAAAAAGTCACGCAAAGCCTTATTTTACGCGATTTTTGCTTGCCAAACCTC
>NZ_JACHFW010000022.1 GCF_014202115.1 Catenibacillus scindens | reverse complement strand
GAGGTTTGGCAAGCAAAAATCGCGTAAAATAAGGCTTTGCGTGACTTTTTATATTCAAAACAGAACTTTAGTGTAACTCGCATGCAAAGTTAGCACTATATCCAGCAGGGAGACAGAGTGGTGAGGGGACAGCAATTGCTGGATGTGGATCTGGCCCTTTTAAAAGAAAAGGGCTATGTGACCCAGACGCCGGTGCTGGTGGTCAATCCTGAGGAAATGAAAGAAATAAAGATTACAGATCAAAAACAGGTTGCGGAAAACGATGATCTTGTGACCGTGTCCTATAAATCATAAAGGAGGCGTTGGATCATGCCATTTAAAAAAGATTTTTTATGGGGAGGCGCCGTGTCGGCAAATCAGTGTGAAGGCGCCTGGAATGTGGACGGGAAAGGAATCTCCTGTGCGGACATCTGCACAGGGGGAACCCACACCCAGCCAAAGAGGATTACGCCGGTTCTGGAGGAGGGAACATTTTACCCTTCCCATGAGGCCATTGACTTTTATCATCATTACAAAGAGGATATCGCTCTTTTAGCGGAAATGGGCTTTAAGGTTTTCCGGTTCTCCGTAAACTGGACGAGAATCTTCCCCACCGGGGAGGAGGAAGAGCCTAATGAACGGGGGCTGGAGTTTTACGATAAGGTCATTGACCAGTGCCTGAAATACCATATTGAGCCGTTGATCACCCTTTCCCACTATGAAGTCCCTCTGGCTCTGACACAAAAATATAATGGCTGGGCATCCAGAGAGATGATCGCTCTTTTTAAAAAATACTGTCAGGTGCTTTTTGAACGCTACAAAGGGAAGGTAAAATACTGGCTGACCTTTAATGAGATTAACAGCGCCACAGGACCCTTTGGCGGCTTTCTCTCCCAGGGAATACTAAACCCCGGAACAAAGGATTTTATGCATCCGGTGGATATCCCCCAGCTACGCTTTCAGGGACTTCATCACCAGTTTGTGGCCAGCGCCGAAGTAGTGCGCATGGCCCATGAGATCGACCCTGAGTATAAGGTCGGCTGTATGCAGCTTTTTGCCACTATGTATCCTCTAACATGCAATCCTGATGATGTTGTGGCCTGCCAGAAGTTTAACCGGGTCAAAAACTGGTTCTGCTCAGACGTACAGGTTCGCGGCGAATATCCCGCCTATATGAAACGGTATTTCAAAGAACATCATATTTGTGTTAAAATGGAAGAAGGAGACACCCAAATTCTTAAAGAAGGCTGTGTGGATTTCTATACATTTTCTTATTATATGACCGGCTGTATCAGCGCGAAGCTGGATCAGCGCCAGGCTGAGGGCAATCTCATCGGAGGGTTGGCAAATCCCTACTTAAAAGCCAGCGATTGGGGATGGCAGATTGATCCCAAAGGTCTGCACTATTCTCTCAATGAAATCTACGACAGGTATCAAATTCCGGTAATGGTTGTGGAAAACGGCCTGGGTGCCTTTGATAAGATCGAGGAGGACGGAACTATACAGGATGATTACCGCATTGACTATCTCAGGCATCATATCATCCAGATGAAGGAGGCTGTGGAAGACGGGGGAGATCTTATGGGTTATACACCCTGGGGCTGTATTGACCTTGTCAGTGCCTCCGCCGGCGAAATGGCAAAGCGGTACGGATTTATCTATGTAGAAAAATACGATGACGGCACGGGAGATTTGTCCCGCCGGAAAAAGAAATCTTTTGACTGGTATAAAAAGGTTATAGAAAGCAACGGAGAAATTCTGTGATGAAAAAAAGATATCTGCTTATGGCAGGAGTCGCAGCAGCCTTCCTGTGGCGCCGGCTGCGAAATAAAAAGTACCCTCTGGCGGAGGGCTATCCACTTATAAATAAATTTGTTATGCCAAAGGCTCTCCTTTCTACACATATGCTGAGGATAGCAAACCGCCGGCTGGCTTCAATGAAGCTGCCGGCCCCTCCCAGAGGGATCAAACGGTTGACAAAATGGATCAGTACAGAGCAAAAGGAAAAAATACAGATAACTATTTACCGGCCGGAGACTTTGCATAGGACGCTTCCCTGCCTGGTATATTTCCACGGCGGCGGATTTTGCCTGGAGGGAGCCCCATATATCCATGAATATATGGCAAAATATGCCCAAAAAGCCGGATGCCAGGTGGCTTTTGTCCATTACAGGACGTCGGGGGAACATCCATTTCCTGTGCCCTTTACCGACTGCTGGAGCGGACTTGAGTATATCTGGGAAAATGCGTCCAACCTGCATATTGATCCTGAAAGAATCGCTGTGGGCGGTGACAGCGCCGGAGGAACTCTCGCGGCGGCATGTGCCCTGAGAAACCGGGCAGAGGCCAAAGGGAATCTGTGTTTTCAAATGCTTATTTATCCGGTGCTGGATGCGCGGATGAAGACCGAATCTATGAAAAAATGTAAGGACAGTCCGGTGTGGAATGCCCGGCTGTCGGAAAAAATGTGGAAAATTTATCTGAAAAACGGTACCTGTGGCTGGCGCAGCTATGCCTCGCCGGCTCTGTCAAAAAAATTTCGCGGATTGCCGCCGGCATATATAGAAGTGGAACAGTATGACTGCCTTCACGATGAAGGGGTGAATTATTGGAAAGCTTTGAAACGGGCGGGAGTTCCGGCTCAATTACACGATGTCAAAGGAACGTTTCACGGCTTTGACGTGTTTACAAAAACAGAAATTAGTAAAAAAATGGTGGATGTGCGGTGCAGAGCTTTATACCGCGCGTTCTGGGAATAAAAAATTTTGTAACTATTTAGCCATATGTCTGGTTTAATAAAAAATCCTCTGCAAGTAAACTTGCGCCGTATTTTTATTAAACCAGCCGCATGGCTGAATAGTTACAAATTTTTCTGTACGATAAACAATAATCGTGTTATAGTAGTAAGTGTGTAGAGTGACAAAAAAGGACTTAATGGAAAGGAGATACAGACCATGGACAGTTCTTACATTACATTTACTATAGGAAAGCAGAAAACCATTGCCCTTATTGCTCACGATGGAAAAAAACAGGAGATGATTGAGTGGTGCGCCGACAATAAAGAGATATTAAGCCGCCATTTCCTGTGTGGCACCGGCACCACCGCCCGTATGATTGCCGAACGCACCGGACTTCCGGTCAAAGGCTACAACAGCGGCCCATTAGGAGGCGACCAGCAGATTGGTGCTAAGATTGTTGAGGGAGGCATTGATCTTGTGATCTTTTTTTCTGACCCTCTGGAGGCTCAGCCCCACGACCCGGATGTGAAAGCGCTGCTGCGTATCGCCCAGGTATATGACATTCCTATTGCCAACAATAAGGCCACCGCTGATTTCATTATCACTTCCAAATTTATGGAAACAGAGTATGAACACAAGGTGATCAACTTTAAGCGCAGTATTGAAGAGCGGGCCAGGACTTTATAGAAAAATGGCCGTAAAGATATCGGGCTAAGAGCCTATATAAACAGTGTATATAAAGATAGACAAAAAGCAAACTTCTCCCGGAATTTCGGGGGAAGTTCTTTTCATGGAAAAAACAGGGACAGGCGTCTATTTCCGCGAAAATGCCATATAATATGATGAAGGCGTCAAAAGATATTTTGACGCTTGTATCATACTATTTATAGTAAACGACAAATATATTTGGTAATGATGGTGATGTGGGGGCCTGAGGTTGTTGGCCCCCGGTGATGTTGATCGGAGTAGTAAAATGATTTTATTAGGGGTAATTGTCGGTTTAGTCATCGCGGCGGTGGCGATTGTGCTGTACGCCTGCGCCGCGGTTAGTTCCATGGACGCACGGAGCCGGGAGCGGGACGAGTTTTTTAGAGAAATGCACAAAGAGATGCATAAGGATCTTAAAGAAGATGCAGATCAGAGCCTTCACAGAGACGCCGGGAGGGAAAAACTGTCGGATTGATTATTGCGCTTTTTTTTTGAATAAGATATACTAAAGGCAATCGCTGCTGTTTACGGGTTGAACAGCAGCAGGCAATTTAGTATTTTGGGAGGCATTACTTATGCAGAAGAACGTAACTGTGGCTGTAGACGCCATGGGTGGAGATAACGCGCCGGCAGAGATTGTCAAAGGCGCTGTGGAGGCCATTAATGAACATAAAGATTTAAAGGTCATTCTCGTGGGAGATGAGAGTGTGATCAATCGTGAACTTGCGTCCTATTCCTACAATAAGGATCAGATGGAAGTTATCCATGCCTCTGAGGTGATCACCAATAATGAACATCCTGTGGCTGCGGTCCGCTCAAAGAAAGACTCATCCATTGTTGTTGCCCAGCGCCTTGTCCGCGAGGGAAAGGCCGACGGTTTTGTGTCCGCGGGAAGTACAGGCGCAGTCCTCGTGGGCGGACAGTTTATTGTGGGCCGGATCAAAGGGGTGGAACGGGCTCCCTTAGCGCCGTTGATTCCCACAACAAAAGGTTTTTCACTGCTCATTGACTGCGGTGCCAATGTGGATGCCCGTGCCTCTCATCTTGTCCAGTTCGCGAAAATGGGATCAATCTACATGGAAAATATTCTCGGAAGAAAAAATCCTACAGTGGCTATTGTCAATGTCGGCGCGGAAGAAGAAAAAGGCAATCAGCTTGTAAAAGAGACGATGCCGCTGCTTAAAGCCTGCGATGATATTAATTTTATCGGCAGCATTGAGGCCAGGGAGATTCCAAATGGAGGCGCCGATGTGATTGTGTGTGAGGCTTTTACCGGCAACGTGATCTTAAAGCTCTATGAAGGGGTGGCTATGGCCCTGCTCAAAAAAGTAAAACAGGGATTAATGTCCACTTTCCGCTCAAAGATCGGCGCTCTTTTGGCAAAATCCGCTTTGAAGAAGACGTTAAAAGAGTTTGATATTTCCCGGTATGGGGGCGCGCCGATGCTTGGACTGAACGGCCTTGTTGTTAAAAGTCACGGAAGCTCTGACGCCACGGCTATAAAAACATCCATTGCACAGTGTATTACCTTTGCCCGCCAGGATATTCCCGGAAAGATACGGGAGCATATTAAAGACCCGAAAGCGGATGAAGTGGAAGGCAAAGCCCATAAAAAGGAGTCCTGATCCATGGAATTTGAAAAGCTGAAAAAGATTATTGCCGATACTTTAAACACAGACGGGGAGGCCATCACTATGGACACCCATCTGATCAATGATCTGGGGGCAGATTCTTTGGACCTGCTCCAGATCTCCATGGCGGTAGAACGGGAATTTGATATAGAGATTCCGGAAGACCAGATGGACGCCCTCTGCCAGGTCCGGGGCGCGGTGGATTATATCCGCCATATCGCGGGTAAATAAGTCAATTACCCCGCAGCACCGTCAAATGGACGAGCAGGCGCGGCCGCTTGGCTTACTGCTCGTGGAATAGATCACAGGGAGATGAATTTATGGAAAATTTGCAGGATGCCATTCACTATGAGTTTCGTCAGAAGAAACTCCTTAGACAGGCGCTGACCCACAGCTCCTACGCCAACGAACATCATATTGAACGGCTTTACAATAATGAGCGGCTGGAGTTTTTGGGGGATGCTGTTTTGGAACTGATCAGCAGTGATCTTTTATTCCGCCATTTTCCTCAGATGCATGAGGGTGAACTGAGCAAAAAGAGGGCCAGTCTTGTGTGCGAGCCTGCGCTGGCCTACTGCGCCCGCCAGCTTCAGCTCGGCAAGTATCTGCGCCTTGGACACGGCGAAGATATAAATGGAGGAAGGGACCGGGATTCTATTTTATCCGACGCCCTGGAGGCGGTTATCGGCGCTCTGTATCTGGACGGGGGATATGAGGTTGCCCGGACGTTTGTCTTACAGTATGTCCTTAACGATCTGGAAAATAAAGAACTTTTTCATGACAGCAAGACGGCTCTCCAGGAGATGGTGCAGAGTAAGGTTAAAGATACAGTGACTTATCAGCTTCTTGAGGCCCAGGGCCCGGAGCATAACCGCAGCTTTGTGGTGCAGGCCATGGTTGGGGATATTAAGCTGTGTACCGGTCGGGGACGGACAAAACAGTCTGCCGGACAGGACGCGGCTTACAAGTCTATTATTATGCTTAAAGAAAATCCGGGATTGATCAAAGAATCGTAAAATCCAATAGAAAAGCTGGTGAAATATGTACCTGAAAAGTATTGAAATACAGGGCTTTAAGTCCTTTGCCAATAAGATCAGCCTGAAATTCCATAAGGGGATCACCGGTATTGTAGGCCCTAACGGTAGCGGAAAGAGTAATGTGGCGGACGCTGTGCGGTGGGTGCTTGGAGAGCAAAGCGCCAAACAGCTGCGGGGGTCAAAGATGGAAGACGTTATTTTTTCCGGTACTGAGAGCAGAAAGCCTCTGGGTTTTGCCTATGTCGCCATCACCCTGGATAATTCTGATCACAAACTGGCCATTGCCTACGACGAGGTCACTGTGGCCCGGCGGGTATACCGTTCCGGTGAGAGCGAATATCTGATCAATGGCAGCGCCTGCCGGTTGAAAGACGTTCAGGAGTTGTTTTTTGACACGGGTATCGGAAAGGAAGGCTACTCCATTATCGGACAGGGTCAGATCGACAAAATTTTAAGCGGAAAGCCGGAAGAGCGGCGGGAGTTGTTTGATGAGGCTGCCGGAATTGTAAAGTTTAAAAAGCGCAAACAGGCCGCTCAGAAAAATCTTGAAGCTGAAAAGCAGAATCTTTGCCGGGTTAACGATATTTTGTCCGAGCTGGAAAAGCAGGTGGGACCCTTAAAGCGTCAGGCGGACACCGCCAGGACTTATCTGAAAATGCGGGATCATTTAAAACTGCTGGATGTTCACCTCTACATAGCCCAGTACAGTAAGATTAAAGAGGATATGAGGGCGGTGGATGAGAAGCTTGAAATTGTTAATGACGATATAAATCAGACACAGCAGCAGTTGGACAAGACAAGAGAAGAATATGACCGCCTGGAGCAGGAGATGGAATCTTATGACCAGGCCATCGAGGAAAAGCGTGTCAGGCAAAACGAGAGCCGCATTAACCGGGAAAAGCTTTCCGGACAGCTTAAACTTGCCGGGGAGCAGATGAACTCTATCCGTCAGAACGTGGAAAACGGTCAGATCCGTATTGAAAAACTGGAAGAAAGTATTCTGGAGAAAAAATCGGATATTGCCCGGTACGAGACGTCAAGAACTGGGATTATAGAGCAGATGGATGCGCTGAAAGTCCGCCGTGACGCGGCGGATGAGAAGCTGGCCGCTATGAGTGCGGCGTCCTCAAAGGTGAAAAGGGAGATTGATGAGAAAAATGGCGCCATTATTGATCTTTTGAATCAGGCCGCCTCTGTCCGGGAGAAAATGGGCCGCTATGACACCATGGAAGAACAGATACATATCCGCAGGGCAGAGTTAAATCAGCGCCTTATTGTCTTAAAGAGCCAGCAGGCTCAGCAGGAGGAAGCGGTGGCCGGATATGAGGAGGAGTTAAAGCAGGTGCTGGAATCCCTGGACCGGGCCAACACACAGAAAGCGTCGCTGACAAAACAGAATGAGACGATCAGCCGCCGTCTGGATCAGGTTCGCCAGCAGGTGAGCGCGAAGCAGCAGGATTTCCACAGTGCCAATTCCAGATATTACGCTCTGAAAAATATCAGTGAGCGCTATGAGGGCTATGGCAGCAGCATTAAGCGGGTGATGGAGCAGAAAAAAGTCTGTCCAGGGATCATTGGCGTTGTGGCGGACATTATTAAAGTGGAAAAAAAGTATGAGACCGCCATGGAGATTGCCCTGGGGGGCAGTATCCAGAACATTGTCACTGAGGACGAGGAGACTGCCAAAGACCTGATCGCCTATTTAAAGAAAAACCGGTTTGGCCGGGCTACCTTTTTGCCACTGACAAGCATTACTGTCCGGGGCTCCGGCCCGGACCCAAAAGTTTTAGGGGAAGAAGGGGTCATCGGCCTGGCGGACAGCCTTGTGTCCTGCCGGGAAAAATATAAAACACTGGTCCGCTTCCTTTTAGGGCGGGTTGTTGTTGTGGATCACATTGACCACGCATTGTCCCTGGCGCGAAAATATAAGTATTCTCTTAGAATCGTCACTTTAGACGGGGAATCTCTAAGCCCCGGAGGTTCTTTGTCCGGCGGCGCTTATAAAAATTCAGGAAATCTCCTGGGCCGCAGCAGGGAACTGGACGAGCTTTCCAAAAAAGTGGAGACTATTAAGCAGGAGATCGACGATCTGAACCAGGATCAGGCAAGGCTCCAGACAGAGCGGAGTGGGGTGCGCAAAGATCTGGAAAAAGTGACCCGCAGCCTTCAGGAGCTTTCCCTCAATGAAAATACAGTGCGAATGACTTTGAATCAGGCAAAATCAGCCAAAAGTGCCGGGGATGAGAGCTACGCTCAGCTCTCCAACGAAAATGAGGAGTTAAACCGGCAGGTGGCCGATATCTCCCAGAGCCGTCAGAAACTTAACGACCAGATAAAGTTGTTGGATGACCAGAGAGGCGAGGCTGAAAAATTCGTGGCCGACAACAATGAAAAGCTGGAAAAGATGGAGCAGGAGGAGAAAGCCTTTGGTCAGGCCAATGAAGGGCTGCGTCTGGAATTTTCCAAGCTTGATCAGAGCCGTTCCTTTGATGATGAAAATATCCGCCGTGTCCGCGGCGAGATGGAAAGCCTTCAAAAAGATATTGAAACCATCCGCCGGGATATGGATACAAGCGCTGATACACTGGCCCAGCGGCAGCAAGTGGCCGACGGCTACGCCGAAGAGATCCGGCGGTTGGATCAGGTTATTGAAGAGGTTGGAGGGACACTGGAAGAATTAACTCAGAAAAAAGAGCTTATCTCCAAAGATCACAGAGATTTCTTTACCCGACGGGAGACTCTGTCAGACCGACTGGGTGTTTTGGATAAAGAGCAGTTTCGTTTAAATCACCAGAAAGAAAAACTTGAGGAAGATAAAACTGCCCAGACCAATTACATGTGGCAGGAGTATGAGCTGACTCTCGGAAGCGCCTACGAGCTTAAAAAAGACGAACTTTTGTCTATGGGTATCGGGGCTCTAAAAAAAGCCGCTGACGAAGAGAAAGCGGGAATACGAAAGCTTGGACCGGTGAATGTCAACGCCATTGAAGAGTATGAAAATGTGAGCCAGCGCTATGACCTGTTAAAGACTCAGCATGACGATCTGGTGGAAGCGGAGGCTAAATTAAACGGCATTATTGATTCTTTGGATAAGGCTATGCGCCAGCAGTTTACAGAGAAGTTTAAAGAAATCGGGAAAAATTTTGACCGGGTATTTAAGGAGCTTTTTGGCGGTGGAAAGGCATCCCTGGAGCTGATGGAGGATGAGGATATTTTGTACGCAGGTATCCGCATTATCGCCTCGCCGCCGGGAAAGAAGCTTCAGAATATGATGATGCTCTCCGGCGGGGAAAAGGCACTGACGGCCATTGCCCTGCTCTTTGCTATCCAGAGCCTTAAACCTTCGCCATTTTGTCTTCTGGACGAGATTGAGGCGGCTTTGGATGACGCCAACGTTAAGCGCTATGCCCAGTATTTGAATAATCTGACAAAAGATACACAGTTTATTATTATTACCCACCGGCGGGGGACAATGAACGCCGCCGATGTCCTCTACGGAATTACCATGCAGGAGAAGGGCGTATCGACCCTTGTATCTGTAAGTCTTATTGACAGCAAACTGGATGATTAAGAGAAAAGACCCGGCCGGGACGCCGGGACAAAAAGAGAGGAAGGAAGTATCCTATGGCTGAAGGAAAGAAAGGTTTTTTCGGGCGCCTTGTCGCCGGGCTGACCAAAACAAGAAAAAGTATTGCCGCAGGATTTGATTACATTTTCAGCGGATTTTCCCATATCGACGATGATTTTTATGAGGAACTGGAAGAGGTTTTAGTGATGGCAGATCTTGGCGTCCACACCACTGAAGCCATTATTGAGGAATTAAAAGAAAAAGTAAAAGAACAGCACATTAAAGAGCCAGCCCAGTGCAAAGCGCTTCTCGTGGAGTCCATTAAGGCACAGATGTCTGTGGACGAACACGCCTACGATTTTGAAAATGAGACAAGCGTTATCCTTGTCATTGGCGTCAATGGCGTGGGAAAGACCACATCTGTGGGAAAACTGGCCGGCCAGTATAAAAAGGCGGGCAAAAAAGTGCTGATTGCGGCAGCGGACACATTCCGCGCTGCAGCTACAGAGCAACTGGGAGAGTGGGCCAATCGGGCCGGCGTTGATATGGTTGCCGGACAGGAGGGCTCAGATCCGGCGGCTGTCGTTTTTGACGCCATTGCCTCGGCGAAGGCACGCCGCGCTGACATTTTACTGTGTGATACAGCGGGGCGTCTCCACAATAAGAAAAATCTTATGGAAGAGCTGCGCAAGATCAATAGGATCATTGATAAAGAATTTCCACAGGCCCACAGGGAAACACTCATCGTTTTGGACGGGACTACCGGGCAAAATGCTCTGTCCCAGGCACGTCAGTTTAAGGAAGTGGCGGACATTACAGGTATTGTCCTGACTAAGCTGGACGGCACAGCCAAAGGAGGTATTGCCATTGCCATTCAGGCGGAGCTTGGAGTGCCGGTGAAATATATTGGCGTGGGCGAAAAGATTGATGACCTGCAGAAATTTGATTCCGACGCCTTTGTTGACGCTCTGTTTACAACAGGGACTCCAGAGGGCGGCGATGAAAACGATTAAACTATATAGATAAGGAGCCTGATAAAAATGATGACACTGGAGAAATTTGAAGAAGCATGCGAGTGCGTGAAAAAAGTGATTCTGCCTACAAAACTGGTATATAGCGATTATTTTTCCGCCCAGACGGGAAATAAGGTTTACTTTAAGCCGGAAAATATGCAGTATACCGGTGCTTACAAAATTCGTGGCGCTTACTATAAGATCAGTACCCTCTCCGATGAGGAGAAAGCCAGAGGACTGATCACGGCCTCCGCAGGAAATCATGCACAGGGCGTGGCTTTCGCCGCTTCATTAATGCGCACAAAGGCAGTGATCGTAATGCCTACGACTACACCGCTGATTAAAGTCAACCGGACAAAGAGTTACGGCGCCGAGGTTGTGCTTTACGGTGATGTCTACGATGACGCCTGTGCTTACGCCGAAAAGCTAGCGGAAGAAAACGGCTACACATTTGTCCATCCTTTCAACGATGAGGATGTGGCTACTGGACAGGGAACTATTGCTATGGAGATCGTTAAGGAATTGCCCACCGTAGATTATATTCTTGTCCCCATTGGCGGCGGCGGACTGGCCAGCGGCGTTTCCACACTGGCAAAACTTTTAAACCCCAATATTAAAGTTATCGGCGTAGAGCCTGCCGGGGCTAACTGTATGCAAAAATCACTTGAAGCGGGCAAAGTAGTTTCCCTTCCCAGCGTGACTACCATTGCCGACGGCACTGCCGTAAAGACGCCGGGGGACAAAATTTTCCCATATATCCAGAAAAATATTGACGAGATCATTACGGTGGAAGATGACGAGCTGATCGGTGCTTTTCTGGATATGATGGAAAATCACAAAATGATTGTGGAAAACTCCGGCCTTCTGACGGTAGCTGCCCTTAAACATCTCAATGTGAAAAATAAAAAAGTGGTATCTATATTAAGCGGCGGCAATATGGACGTAATCACCATCGCCTCTGTTGTTCAAAATGGCCTGATCCAGAGAGGCAGGGTATTTACTGTATCCGTACTCCTTCCCGATAAGCCAGGCGAGCTGGTTAATGTGGCCACAGTCATCGCCAATCTCCAGGGAAATGTCATCCGTCTGGAACACAATCAGTTTGTCAGCGTCAATCGGAGCGCCGCTGTAGAGCTGGTGATCACCATTGAGGCTTTCGGCCACGAACATAAAGACAAAATCTTTAACGCTCTGAAAGAAAAGGGCTACCGGCCCATCTTAAAAGCCCCCAAGGCAATATTTTAAAAAAAACAGTTGACAAAGGGTATCTTTATCAGTTACAATACCACCTGTAAAGTAAAAGTACTTGACAGGTGGTGCTTTTTTGGATAAGATATTAGAGCAGTCCCTGCTGTATGATTTTTACGGCGAACTGCTGACAAGCCATCAGAAAGACATATATGAGGATTTTGTCCTCAACGATCTGTCTCTGGGAGAGGTCGCGCAGGTACATGAGATCAGTAGACAGGCGGTGCATGACATTATCCGCCGGTGCAACCGTCAGCTTGCCGGCTACGAGGAAAAACTGCACCTTGTGGAGCGCTTCCTGGATACAAAGAAGAAAGCGGAAGAGATTCTGTGCTGCGCCCAGAGTATGGAAGGGCTGGCACTGGAAAACTCAGAGCTGACACGGACTGTTGAAAAGATTGAGGAGATCTCCAGACAGATCCTTGAGAATCTTTGACGTAATAGCTCAGGCATCAGAGATGGAGGGCTGAACTGTTACTCTTTGACCGGCAGGATGGAAACAGTACATGGACAGAATTTGGAGGTAGCCTTATGGCTTTTGAAAGTTTATCCGAAAAACTTCAAAATGTATTTAAGAATCTGCGGAGCAAGGGCAGGCTGACGGAGGCTGACGTTAAGACAGCGCTCAAGGAAGTGAAGATGGCCCTTCTTGAAGCGGATGTTAATTTCAAAGTTGTCAAGCAGTTTATCAATTCTGTGACGGAGCGGGCCATTGGTCAGGACGTAATGACCAGCCTGACGCCGGGACAGATGGTTATAAAAATTGTTAATGAAGAGATGATCTCCCTCATGGGAAGTGAGACCACCCAGATTGATCTCAAACCGGCCAATGAGATTACTGTTATATTAATGGCAGGTCTACAGGGTGCCGGTAAGACGACGACCACGGCCAAAATCGCCGGAAAGCTCAAGCAGAAAGGAAGAAAGCCTTTGCTCGTAGCCTGCGATATTTACCGGCCGGCTGCTATTGAGCAGTTGGAGATCAACGGTAAGAAGCAGGACGTTCCTGTGTTTTCCATGGGTGATAAAAATAATCCGGTGAATATCGCCAAAGCGGCCATTGAACATGCTAAAACCAACGGATTTAATGTAGTGATCCTGGATACGGCAGGCCGGCTGCATGTGGATGAGGATATGATGCAGGAGCTGGAGAATATCAAGGCGGCTGTAGATGTACATCAGACACTCCTTGTGGTGGACGCTATGACCGGACAGGACGCGGTGAATGTTGCCAAGACTTTTAACGAGCGCATTGGTATTGACGGCGTGATCCTGACCAAGATGGATGGCGACACCCGGGGTGGGGCGGCGCTGTCTATTAAAGCTGTAACCGGCAAACCTATCCTCTATGTAGGTATGGGAGAAAAGCTTTCCGATTTGGAGCAGTTCTATCCGGACCGAATGGCTTCTCGAATCCTTGGCATGGGCGATGTCCTCACTCTCATTGAGAAAGCGGAGGCTCAGATTGATGAGGAGAAGGCAAAAGAGCTGAACCGAAAGCTTAAAAAGGCGGAGTTTGGCTATGATGATTTCTTGGATTCCATGAGTCAGATCAAGAAGATGGGAAATATTGGTGATCTTTTGGGGATGATCCCCGGTGTCAACAGCGCTGCGTTAAAGAATGTATCTTTAGATGACAGCGAGGCTCAGATGAAGCGCACCGAAGCCATTATTTTATCTATGACGCCCCAGGAGCGGGCTAATCCGGATCTTATGAATCCGTCCCGGAAGAAGCGCATTGCCGCAGGCGCCGGTGTAGACATCAGCGAGGTGAACAAGCTGGTGAAGATGTTTGACCAGATGAAGAAGATGATGAAGCAGTTTTCCGGTCAGATGTCAGGTAAAGCAGCCAAAAGAGGAAGATTTCGACTTCCTTTTTGATTCGCTTTCCAATAGTGGAGAGTGAAGATATATATTTTATTTAATTCATGCAGGAGGTGAATTTACATGGCAGTAAAGATCAGATTAAAGAGAATGGGACAGAAAAAGGCTCCTTTTTATAGAATTATCGTTGCTGATTCCAGATCCCCAAGAGACGGACGTTTTATCGAGGAAATCGGAACTTACGATCCGTCCACAGAGCCAAGCACAGTCAAAGTAAACGATGAGCTTGCTCAGAAATGGCTTTCTAACGGCGCTCAGCCTACAGATACTGTAGCCAGATTATTCAAGAGTGCTGGAATTACAAAATAAGTTCATCTGGAGGTGTTCTTATGAAGGAATTGGTGGAAGTTATCGCCAAGGCACTGGTAGATCATCCGGATGAGGTCGTTGTGACAGAGAAAGAGGACGAAAAATCCGTTATTCTTGAACTTTCTGTAGCTCAGGAAGATATGGGTAAGGTGATTGGAAAACAGGGGCGCATCGCCAAGGCGATCCGCACAGTTGTAAAATCTGCCGCATCCAAAGATGATAAGAAAGTTATTGTAGAGATCATGCAGTAACTAAAATAACAGTTCAGCCATCAGGGATGGGCGGGATGGTTTATGCTTGCATAAGGATCAGCCCGCCCATTCCTGATGAATTTAAGCGCTGTAATAGGAGTAAAGGAGCGGTGTGAGCCGAAGGTTGGCGCATAAGCGCACCGCAGCGTCCGGCGCAGGCTAAACTGTTGTTGTCTAAGTGAACAATAACCCTGGAAGTTGCGACTTTTGGGGTTTTTTCTTTCTGTGCCCTTTTGTCTGGCGCGGCTTCACCATAAAGGGAGTATTTAATATGGTAGATTTGCTGAGAGTGGGAACCATCGCGGCAACCCACGGAATTCGCGGGGAAGTGAAAGTTTTTCCCACAACAGATGATATAAATCGTTTCAGGGACCTGAAAACATGTATTCTGGACACTGGCCGGGAGAGGCTGGAGCTGGAAGTGGAAGGCGTCAAATTTTTTAAACAATACGCCATTTTAAAATTTAAAGGGATTGACAATATTAATGATATTGAAAAATATCGGGGAAAAGACCTTTTAGTGACACGGGAAAATGCCGTAGCTCTGGAAGAAAATGAAAATTTTATCGCCGATCTGATTGGGCTGGATGTGTTTACCGATGAGGGTGTTCATTTTGGAACGGTAAAGGACATTATGGAGACCGGAGCTAATGACGTTTATGTGATCATGTCCGATGATGGGAAGGAATATTTATTCCCTTCTATTAAAGAATGTATCCTGGACGTTGATCTTGAAAAGGGCGCTGTGACGGTGCATATTATGAAAGGGCTTTTGGATCTATGAATTTTTATGTCATGACATTATTTCCCGAAATGATTGAAAACGGCCTTCACACAAGTATTACCGGTCGTGCCATCCGCCAGGGAGCCATTGGACTGAAGGCGGTGGATATTCGAGATTATTCTACAGATAAATATCGCCATGTGGACGATTACCCTTATGGCGGAGGCGCTGGCATGGTTATGCAGCCGGGGCCGATTTTCGATTGTTATATGGATCTTACCAGAGATATGTTAAAAAAGCCCAGAGTGATCTATACCACACCCCAGGGAAAGGTGTTTAACCAGAAAATCGCTCAGGAACTGGCGGGGGAAGAATCCCTTGTCTTTTTGTGCGGACACTATGAAGGGGTGGACGAGCGTATTCTTGATGAGATCGTCACGGATCATCTGTCCATCGGGGACTATGTCCTCACCGGCGGCGAGTTGCCGGCCATGGTCATGATCGACGCCATTTCCCGTCTTGTGCCTGGGGTGTTAAGCAATGATACGTCCGCTAAGGATGAGTCTTTTCAGGATGGGCTTTTAGAATATCCCCAGTATACCCGGCCGGAAGAATTTCATGGGAGAAAGGTACCCGGAGTTCTTTTGTCGGGACACCATGCCAATATTGAAAAATGGCGCCGGGAACAATCCCTTGAACGTACATGGCGCCGTCGCCCGGATCTCCTTGAACATGCAGATCTTACTAGGACGGACAGGATTTATCTGGAGTCTTTGTCAAAAGACCTTGACTTATAGAGAAAATCATATAGAATATTAACTGAACTGTTGTAACTGTTCAGGACAGGCCGAATCACTTGCTGATGAGGTCGTAAGAAAGTGATTCAGGTGTGAGCAAACCCCATCAGCGAAGCTGATTTTCATGGGTTTGCGAATCGTAACTGTGAAGGTACTGAACAGTTACGAACTGTTATGAATTGCGAGGGATTTAATGAAGATTCTTGTCATTGACGGCCAGGGCGGCCGTATGGGCAGTCAGTTTATCGAGCGTTTCAAGAAAAATTCCGGGCTCAAGGCACGGATTATCGCTGTTGGCACCAACAGCACAGCCGCAGCCGCAATGCTCAAGGCAGGGGCGGACGGCGCAGCCACCGGAGAAAATCCGGTGATCGTAAATACAAAAGACGCGGACTATGTTGTAGGCCCTATAGGGATTTTAGCCGCGGATGCTCTCCTTGGGGAGATTACGCCTAAGATGGCCATGGCTGTGGCCCAGTGTCCGGCGGAAAAGATACTGATCCCGGTCAATGCCTGCAGTTATCGGGTGGCTGGTGTGGGCAGCCATACTTTAAACGAGCTGATTGACGATGTGATTGCCCTGATCATTCAGGGAGAACAGAAAGATTAATACTGTATAGGAAACGTCATAATAATTTTTATTATGACGTTTCCTGCGCCGATTTTTGCTGCGCGAAGCGTCGATCTTTCTTTACAAAAATCGCGCGCATCCCCCGGAGGGGTATAGTAAACGACAAATATATTTGTCGTTTACTATAAATTAAATATGCCACGAAGGCATCCTATTTTCATGTATGAAAAAGATGTTTTCGTGGATTTTTTATATCATAGGAAACATAGTTTCCTATGATTAAAAAATGCTCCGCGCAGGATCCCACTGCTGCGGATGGAAACAGCATTGAGGAGGAACATTATGGAAACCCATGAAATACTTGAAAAGGTAAAAAACGGCCAGATTTCCGTTGAGGAGGCGGAGGGATATTTTAAACGCCAGCCTTTTGAGGAACTGGAATATGCCAAATTAGACATGCACCGGAAGATCCGCTCCGGATTTGCAGAGGTGATTTTTTGCAGCGGCAAGGCTGATGAGCATTTACTTAATATTTTCGGACGGCTTTATGAGCGGGACGGGGAAGTGTTTGGGACACGGGCGACTAAAGAACAGTATGAGATGATTAAAGAGCATTTTCCGCAGACACAGTATGATCCCATTTCCAGAATCGTAAAGATTGAAAAAGAAAAGGAGAGCAAAATCGGCTGCATTGCAGTATGTACGGCCGGGACTGCGGACATTCCTGTGGCAGAGGAAGCCGCTCAGACAGCGGAATATTTCGGAAGCCATGTGGAGCGGATTTATGACGTGGGTGTGGCGGGCATTCACCGCCTTTTAGCAAAAGTGGAGCAGATCCAGAAAGCCAACTGCGTGGTGGCTGTGGCCGGAATGGAAGGGGCCCTGGCCAGCGTCATCGGCGGCCTTGTAGATAAGCCGGTCATTGCTGTTCCCACATCAGTGGGCTACGGCGCCAATATGAACGGGCTGTCTGCTTTGCTGACTATGATCAATTCCTGTTCCAACGGTATCGCTGTCGTTAATATTGACAACGGTTACGGTGCGGGATACATTGCAACACAGATTAACCGAATGGGGGTAAAAAACAATGGGTAAGACATTATATTTAGATTGCAGCTCCGGTATCAGCGGGGATATGGCCGTGGCAGCCATGCTGGATCTCGGTGCCGATGAAAAAGTGCTGATGGACGCACTCCACAGCCTTCCGGTCAGCGGATATGAGGTAAAGATCAGCCGGGTGTCCAAATCCGGCATTGACGCCTGTGATTTTAATGTGGTCTTAGACGAGGAACATGAAAACCATGATCATGACATGGAATACCTTCACGGCCATGACCACAGCCATGATGCTCATGACCACAATGACTTTGGCCACGACGACCATCATCACGACCATGATCATGGCCATGATCACGGGGAAGACCACCACCATGGCCATGAGGCGGACCACTATCACGACCACGGTCATGGGGAAGATCACCATCACGGCCATGGCCACAGCCATCACCACCACGAACACAGAGGCTTAAATGAAATCCTTGGGATCATTTCCCAGGGAAAGATGAGCGACGGGGCTAAAAAGCTGGCCAGCGATATTTTCACGATTATCGCTCAGGCTGAGGCGAAGGCCCACGGACTGCCCCAGGATCAGGTGCATTTCCACGAAGTGGGGGCTGTAGATTCTATTGTAGATATTGTAGCGTTTGCCGTATGTTTTGATAATCTGGACATTTCCCGGGTTATCATTCCAAAACTCAATGAAGGGGTAGGAACTGTCCGCTGCCAGCACGGCATTCTGCCTATACCTGTGCCGGCTGTAGCCAACATTGCCAGCGCCCACCATCTGCCGCTCCATATTATGGATGTTCAGGGCGAGTTTGTCACCCCGACAGGGGCGGCCATCGCGGCGGCCATTATGACATCCCAGAGCCTGCCGGAAACTTTTGCCATCACCCGGGTGGGCCTTGGCGCCGGAAAACGCCATTATGACCGTCCAAGTTTTGTCCGCGCCATGCTCATCGAGGATGAGGAGCGAAAAGATCAGGACCGGATCTGGAAACTGGAGACAGATATTGACGACTGCTCCGGGGAAAATCTGGGTTTTGTCATGGATCTTTTATTTGAGGCCGGCGCGCGGGACGTTCACTACATGCCGGTATTTATGAAAAAGAACCGTCCGGCTTATGAGCTTTGCGTCATTTGTTCCCAGGCGGACATTGAAAAAATGGAACAGATCATTTTTAAACACACGACAACGATCGGCATCCGCAGAATGCTTGTGGAGCGCACGGTTTTGCCCAGATCCATTATGGACGTGTCCACATCTCTGGGAACCGCCGCGGTAAAAGTGTGCCAGATCGGCGGAGAAAAGCGTTTTTACCCGGAGTATGAAAGCGTTGCGGCCATTTGCAGACAAGAGAACCTTCCCTATAGCAAGGTTTATCAGACAATTGTTCGGGAATGTGAAGAAAAACAGTCATAGGAGGGAAGCGCTGTGGCGTCATATGAAGATAAAAAAAAGGCCCTTTTGGCCTTAATGGATGACCTTATGGAGCAGGATTGCGTGGTAGCCTTTTCCGGCGGGGTGGACAGCAGCCTTCTTCTCTGTCTTGCCTGCAAATATGGGAAGAAACACGGCACAAAGGTTTACGGTGTCATGATCCGCTCCATCCTCCAGCCAGCCAAAGACTACTCTATTGCCAAAGATGTGGCGGATGAGCTTGGCGCCTGGTTTGAAACTTTAGATATTGACGAGCTGTCCGTCCCCCAGATTCTCGGAAATTCTACCCAGAGATGTTATTACTGTAAGAAGTTTCTTTTTACAAGCCTCCTTGATTTTGCCAGGGAGAGAGGCATTGCCACAGTGCTTGAGGGGACCAATGAGGACGACCTTCATGTATACCGGCCCGGCCTTAAGGCCATCCGGGAGCTGGGGGTCATAAGCCCTCTGGCCCAGGCAGGTCTTACTAAGGACGATGTGCGCCAGATGGCTCTGGAATATGGGATATCCGTATCCCGCCGCCCCTCGGCCCCATGTCTGGCCACCCGTTTTCCTTATGACACGGCTCTTACCGTGGAGGGACTGCGCACTGTGGAAAAAGGAGAGCAGATCCTTAAAGACGCGGGATTTGAGGTGGTACGGCTCCGTGTCCACGGCAATATCGCCCGGATTGAGATCACGCCGGAGGAAATGCCGCGGATTTTAGAGCGGCGCCGGGAACTGACAGAAAAGATCAAGGCCCTGGGCTATACTTATGTGACTCTGGATCTGGAAGGATTCAGGTCCGGCAGCATGGATGTAGGTCTGTAAATAATATCGATACGGTCATAAATTGGGTGTCAGAATAGTACTTGAAATAAAAAAACAGGAATGTTATTCTATAAACAGAAACTCGAGTCAAGATATCTGAGGCGGGAGCGTGTTATTAGATGACAGAGTTCGGAAAAAAGAAATTGCCAGTGGGAATGGACAGCTTTGAAAAAATTCGTTCAATGGGATTTTATTATGTTGATAAAACCAGGATGATCCGGGATTTGCTCCAAAGATGGGGAGAGGTCAATCTTTTTGTCCGTCCAAGACGTTTTGGAAAGACTTTGAATATGAGCATGTTGAAAAGTTTCTTTGATGTAGGTTCTGATTCTGCCCTGTTTGATGATTTAATTATTTCTAAGGAAAAAGAATTGTGTCAGCAATATATGGGAAAGTTCCCGGTGATTTCTATCTCTCTGAAAGAAATAAGTGGTGCGGATTATACTATGGCCAGATCACTTCTTTGTTCTACGATCGGGGAAGAAGCGATGAGGTTTCAATTTTTATTGGACGATGATACATTGACGGTAAGGGAAAAAGAGCAGTACAAACAGCTTGTCAATGTAGATTTAACTGGTTCGGACAGCTTTATTATGCCAGATTCCGTTCTTATGAAGAGCCTGAAAACTCTGTCTATACTGCTGGAGAAGCATTATGGCAGAAAGGTTATTCTTCTAATTGATGAGTATGATGTTCCTTTGGCTAAAGCTAATGAGCAGGGCTACTACCAGGAAATGGCACTGCTGCTTAGAAATATGTTTGGTCAGGCTCTTAAATCAAATGACAGCCTGTATTTTGCTGTTTTAACGGGCTGCCTTCGAGTGGCAAAGGAAAGCATATTTACGGGGTTGAATAATCTGAAAATTTTCTCCACTACCAATGTCCAATTCGATGAATATTTTGGATTTACAGATCATGAAGTTAAAGAAATGCTTTCTTATTATGGATTGGAAGAATACTATGAATCTGTGAAGAACTGGTACGATGGATATCTTTTTGGAAATGTGGATGTCTATTGCCCCTGGGATGTGATCAACTATTGTGATGAAGCTGTTAACGGGAATCTGCAGGAACCTGTAAACTACTGGATAAATACCAGCGGGAACGATTCTGTCCGGTATTTTATCGAAAAAATGGGGAATGGTGTCCTCAGGAGCGACATGGAGGCGTTAATTGCCGGAGATACTGTTGAAAAGGAGATTCATGAAGATCTGACCTATAACAGTCTCTATGAAACAGCGGATAATATTTGGAGTCTGCTTTTTATGACAGGATATCTGACACAGAGAGGCAAAAAAGGTAATGGAAAATATAGTCTGGCTATCCCCAACATGGAGATAAGGAGTATTTTTGTCCGTCAGATCATGACCATGTTTAAGGCTGATATTGCCAATTGATAAAAATGGCTATGCAGACGAACTCAAAGATAAGGGATGCCATCGCATTTTAAAATATGGGATTGCCTGCTATAAAAAAGAATGTAAGGTGGTTGTCGAGAAAGAAACGGTGTCATAAAGAGTCATTTTTATAGAGGGGCTGCTGCACTAATTTAATGATTAGTGCGGCGGCCCCTTTTTGGGGGCAGCGGAGAATTTTGCTTAATAAGATTTGGCAAGGCGTCAGCGCTAAACGGAGCAGGAGCCGCACCTGTCACGGCGCAGCTCCCGCTCATCAGTACATTGTATATCTTTGTATCTTTTGTAAACAGGATTCCTCTGTTTACAAAAGATACAACATATATGCCATATGAATTTGGCTATGGCCGGGGCAGTTATCTCAGGACTTCCCGTGATCTTCTTTGTTCTTAATGCCTAATTCTTCCATTAGATTTTCTCTGAATACTTCATCCTCAAGGCATCGTTTGAGATCCTCATATCTGCCTTGGCTCACCAGTGCATTGACCAGCGCCAGAGACTGCTTCTCTCCTTCCTGACGTCCCTCATTCCGTCCGGCTTCACGCTCATCTTTGAGCATTTCCTCCAACATCATATACTGCGCCTCCATTTCCCGGTCACGCTTGATTCTCTGGATCTGACGCTCGATGGACAAAAGCATCTTTGATCGTCAGATCTTTAAACGGTTTGCTCATTATTCTTTTATTCCTCCTGTATTCCAAAGTTTTCCATAAAAACTTATCCAGAAGAGGAATCCTGTAGGTTCATTATAGAGCAATTGAGAGGGAATGTACAGGGAAATATTTATAGGGCGCCAGATGTCAGTGACGTCTGATTGGCGCCGGCAGCAGCGGAAAAATCTCCCTGGAGCCTGCATCACTGTTTGATTGATGCAGAACACCGGGGGATATCTTAATGATATTTACAGATGGAAAGCAATTTGTCAAGGGTGTTTTTTACCAAAACCACATGTGAGACAACGAGGCGAGTAACACGAATGTTCCGTCTACAATCTGCAATATACCGAGGACAAAAAAGTGGTTCCTTTCGCCTCGAATCGGGCGTCTCCCTGGTGGGCCTTTGCCACGGCCCGGATGGAGCTGAGGCCCACGCCGGGCGCACCCGCCCGCTTGCTGGAGAGAAATTTTCCGTTCTCCTGTCGCGCCTGCCCGTCAAAGCTGTTGTCCATGGTGATGGTCAGGACGCCATATTCCAGAGAGCTGTTGATCTGGATGAATTTCTCGCCTCCGGTCATGCGTCCGCAGGCTTCCACCCCGTTTTCCAGTAAATTGGCGAACACGACGCACAGGGCGCGGTCATCCAGATTTTCGTTCTGCGCGGGGACCGTCAGCCGGGCGGTAAAGGCGATGCCCTCCTGCCGGCAGCGGGCGGCATAGTGGGACACCACCGCATTGACGGTGGGATTTTCGCAGTAGTCTCGGACGGCGGTGGGAATGTCCAGGATCAGAGTAGCGATATAATCCCGCAGCTTGGAGTTCTCCTCCCCGGCCATGGCCTGGATCGCGGTCAGATGGTGGCGCAGGTCGTGGCGCATCTGCCGGGTCTGTTCGGCGGTCTCCATCAGGAGCAGGCTGCGCTTTTCTTCCTCCTCCATCTGGAGTTCCAGCAAATGGGTTTCAAAATTCAACTGTTCCTGAAGGACGGCCTGTTTTTTGATGCCGTCCAATGCGTTCAGCAGCACCCAGTAGACCAGCACAACACAGAGCAGAAGGCTGGTCCGGGCCAGCAGGAACTGCCAAGACCCAACAAGTTCCTCCTGCAAACTGCCGGTAAATACAGTGACGATGCCGCTGGTGACTGCGGGCAGCAGCCAGATGACCCGCCACAGCTTGGGTGCGTCGATGCGGTAGACCTGCTGGGCGGCGTAGCGGAATAGACGGTACATAGGCAGACAGGCCAGAGCGCACAGCGCCAGACAGAGCACACCACTTTCCAGACTGCGGGGACCGGCGTGGAACAGCCGTGCCGCCAGAAAGGCAGCTATCCCCAGAGCAATGTTCTGGTAGTTGACCAGCAGCACATAGGTAAAGAGCAGCTTGCCAAGGGACAAGCGGATATTCAGAAAATACAGCGCCAACGAGACGGGCACCATGGCAAACCCCATCACCATCACCAAATCTGGTCTGCCAATATGAATAACCCAGGCCACACCCAGCAGATGCAGCAGAATATTACCTGCTACTGTAGTTACCATCCAGCGTTTTCCGAAACGCAGCAGATCAACAAAAGGCAGGTAGGCCAGCAGGTGGATGGGGAGATAGGCGCAGAAGGTATAGACAATGGTTTCCATCATCTCTCCCCCCTTGTGCGGGCAAACAGAAAGTCCTCATAGGCCCGCTTGGCTTTGGTCCGGTTGGAACGGCTGATGGGGACCTTTTTCCCGTCCACCATGTCATAACTCTGGTATTCCTCGTTGATCCCCCGGACAAAGGCCAGATTGACGCAGTAGCTTTTGTGGGGGCAGAAAAAGGGCTGCCCCTCCAGCTGGGGCAACAGGTCGGACAGCTTGCCGTAGAGCTGGAGCGTGCCGCCGTCCCTGCGATACAGAAACACATGATGGGCTTTCTGCTCCAGATAGAACAGCTCCGAGAGCAAGAGCCTTTGCACCTCGCCGTTTTGCCGGATGGCCAGCCGGGGGGCGCTGTCCCTTTGCAGCTTCACCAGATGCAGCAGGTCGTTGATGTCTTTTTGCCGTACAGGCTTTTCCAAGTATTTCAGCACCGAAAGGCGGTAGCTCTCCAGGGTATGCTCGGTGCTGGTGGTGGTAAAGGCGATGGGGATTGTTTCGTCCATCTCCCTTATTTTCCGTACCGCCTCCACGCCGGTCATGCCGTCCATATAAATATCCATCAGCAGCAGATCGAACCCGCCGGGGCGGAACGCTTCCAGCAGATCCTCACTGCTGGCGAACTGGGCGCAAACGGTGGCGATGGGGGCCTGTTCCAGCAGGGCGAGCAGGGCTTCCCGTTCCTCCGGCAGATCGTCGCAAATGGCAAGTCGTAGTGGTTCCATGGTTTTTCTTCCTCCTGATTTCCTATTTTACACCCGATGCACAAAAATGTCAATTTGTCAAGTACCAGTTTTGCCGCGGGTTGCGGCATCTCTCGTACTGGAAAGAGGCACAAAAATCCCATAAAATATTTCTAATAGCGCAACGAGAGCGCCGCCGGAGAAAGGAGAGATCATGGTCAAAGCATACTTTACCGCCTGCGAGCAGGCGTTTCCCGCCAACCGCACTCAACTGCGGCGGCTCTCCCTGACTCTGCGCCGGGGCGGGGTGGAGCACATGGAGCAGCTTTGCGCCATACAGCGGGCAGGACCGGAAAAGTTGTTGGAAATCCGATCAATCGGGGCAAAGAGCCTGCCGCTGATTGCGGTGGTCTGCGCCCGATATGAAGAAAATAAGACACCATCACAAGGGGGCGCCCCCTTGCGTCAGACAGGTTCCTGTCTCACGCAGGAATGCCCTACTGCTTTAAGGAGGAAGGAAGATTGGAACAAAAATGGAAGCGGCCACTGGCGCTGCTCTTGTCAGTGGCCATGATGTTTTCCATGTCCGGTACACCTGTGTACGCTGCGGATGTGGAAATGGGGGCTTCCGCTGTATGCCCCCATCATGTGCACGATGAGACCTGCGGCTATTCCGAGGGTACGCCTTGCACCCACGAACACACAGACGATTGTTACTCCCTCGTAACCCAGTGTGTCCATGAGCATACGGCGGAGTGTTACAGCGACGGGATGCTTCCCGCCGAGGGCGAAGAAAAAGCAGCCGACGCCTGTACCCATGTGTGCAGCGAGGAAAGCGGCTGCATCACAAAAGAATTGAACTGTCCGCACGTCCACGATGAGACCTGCGGCTATTCCGAGGGAAGTCCCTGCACCTTTGACCCGTCGGACTGCGAACTCTGCAACCCGACGGACAGCGGCGAACCGGAAGCGCCGGCGGAATGTATCTGTGAGACCCTTTGCACGGCGGACAGTGTCAATCCTGACTGCCCCGTCTGCGCCCAGGATATTGCTGCCTGCCAGGGAGAGACCCCTGCGCCTGAGGAGGCCCCCGAGGCCCAGGCCCGCCACTGGCAGTTTGAGGAAAACCCCGACGGTTTTTTGATCGTTGAAGAGAACGGCGTTTTCTACGCCGACGCACACGGCGGCAATATCCCGTTGGAGGCCGTGGTCTCGCTGCTGCCCCAGAGCCTGACCGTGGAAGGGGAAGCCGACGGAGAGCCGGTGACGGTTGCCGTTTCCGGCTGGGAATGCCCGGAATACCAGTGTGTGGAGAATAGCTGGCCTCAGGAGGGCAGCTATACCTTTACCGCACAGGTCGGGACCGACCTGCAGCTGGACCCCGCCCCAGCCGTCACGCTGCGCCTGACCAACATGGTGCAGACCCTGGCGACAGTGAACAACCCCACGCTGGATCTTTCAAACGGTTCGATCTGGATTACGCCGAGTGTTTATTACCAGTATAAAAGCTATGAATATACGACCGTATCCTCCGTGCCCTATACCGGTACCATCACCATTACCGGCAGCAACCCCTATGGGTTCAACTGTGTGACTATCACTGGTTCCGGTACTTACGATATCGTATTGCAGGACGCCCAACTCAACCCCTGGTACGCTTCCTCTGAGCCGAATCGTTCTACAACCAACGGTCTACTCATTACTGATGGTGCACAGGTGACCCTGACGCTGGAAGGCACCAGCTCCGTCACGGGCACCCGAACAGCGGATGAATATGGTGCAATGGACGGCATTTTGGTGACAGTGAATTCTTCGCTGACGATCCAGGGCAGCGGCACCCTGAACGCCTACGGCGGCGATTCTGCCAGAAAATTGAATGCCGCCGCGCAGAGCGGCGACGGCCTGTACATTATTGATTCCTCTGTCACCATCACGGGGGATGCGAAGGTCAACCTGTACGGCGGTCATTATAGCGACTATGACCCGAAGTACATTACCGTGGTCGGCCAAGGCTGCACACTCAGTGGAAGCACCCTCACGCTGGAGGGGAACGTGCAGGTCACCGCTCAGGGCATTTCTGCTTTCGCCTACGCCCAGAATAGTGCTGCTTCTCGCATATATGTTGAGGGCGGCCGGCACGCTTTCACCGGTCTGTGCCTTGTAGTTGCAAATATTTGGGACATCCCTTTACTGGAGATCCAGGGCGGCACCGTCGATCTTCATCTGTTGGGCACCGATACAGACTTGTCAGGCGTTGTCAGCCAGTTCTCGTATAATGGCGGTTTTGCTGTGAAGGGCGGCGATGTGACCTTCCGCCGTGAGGATTGCGATTTCAAAACGAGTGTTATTCAGGTGGGGGCTCAGGCCTGCATCTTTGAGGGCAGCAGCACGGACAGCGCTTCCTTTACAAGAAAAACAACAGGTACTTCGTATCCGTCACTGTCCGCCAAATACACCCGGGTCCTTTTCGACGACACATCCTATCCCCTGACCGTGGTAAGCGACGGCACCGGCAGCTCTGGCGCCGGCAGCTATACGCCGGGCACCGAAGTGCCGCTGAACGCCGGCACGAAGGAGGGCTATGCCCTGCGCCGGTGGACACTGACCAATGGCAAGGGCCTGCTGCGCAGCCCCACCTCTGCCGATGCCACCTTCGTCATGTATGATTCGGATGCCACCGTCACGGCGGAATTCGACAAGCTCTATGGTCTGAACGTGGAAGGCGGCAGCATCGCAAACCCCGCCGGACAAAGCCAGTTCCTTTCCGGCACACAGGTGACCCTGCAGGCCGACAAACCCGCCCAAAATATGGTCTTTGACAAATGGACCATCGAGAGCGGCAGCGGCGCCTTTGAGGATGCCGAGAGCGCTGCCACCACCTTTACCACCGGGGAAGCAGACACCCAGATCAAGGCCAACTTCGTCCAGGGATATGACCTCACTGTAGTGAACGGCACGGGCAGCGGCCTGTATAAGCCGGGCGCGCAGGTCGCCATTCAGGCCGAAACCCGGGAGGGTGTGGAGTTCAGCCACTGGGACATGACCGGCAACGTCCAGATTGCAGACGTCAATGCAGCCAGCACCACCGTTACCATGGGCAGCGAGGACGCCACGGTGACTGCGGTGTATCAGGAGAGTGGCGTTCTTGGCGACTTTGTAGTCACCGGCACCGATGACGGCTACAGCTTCAGCGATGATATTCTGGATATCTCCGGCGACGGTGAATATACGGTGCGCATGAAGTCCGGCGTTACCGAGACCAAGGACCGCATCCGTATCCAGTCCGGCAGCCCCACCATCACCATCACCGATCTGAACCTGACCAACGACCTGCCCTTTGAGATCCAGGACGGCAACGTCACCCTCAAGCTGGACGGCGCCAACACCTTCAGCACCTCCCACAGTGATTATGCAGCGCTGCAAAAGGGCGAAAGCGGCACCCTGACCATTACCAGTGTGCAGGGCGACGGCAGCACCTACGGTTCCCTGACCATCCGCAGCGGCAGAACCGGCGCCGGCATCGGCGGGCGTGGCTCTTATGAATATGATAATACCGAAAAAGATCCTGCCTCCAGCGCGAATATCACCATCAACGGCGGCACCCTGAACATTACCACTCAGTCCGGCGCCGGCATCGGCGGCGGCGGTAGTTCGCATGGCGCTGATATGCTTCATAAAATTAATGGCGGCAACGGCAGCAACATCACCATCAACGGCGGCGATATCACCATCCACAAGGGTAGTAGCGCCGCCGGCATCGGCGGCGGCGGCAATATCTATCGTTATATAGGTATGGGCAACGGCGGTGATGGCAGCAACATCACCATCAACGGCGGCAAGCTGCTCATTGTAAGCTCCGTTAATCGGAGCTACAGATGCGGCAGCGCCCTCGGCGCTGGCAAAAATGATGAAACTTCGGATTCCTACGGCAACTACAGCGACATCTTTGTCAAGGGCAGCCCGACGGTATTCAACTTGTGGGCTATGAATGGTTCTACCGAAGTAGACTACCTTGACCAACGGGGTTCGGACGGCCGGGTAGAAAATATCCCTGATTTCAAGGATAAGGGCTGTGCAAGAATCGAATACGGCGGTGCGACTTCTACCAGCGTGAAGATACAGCCCGCAGACGCTGTGGTGGCTCCGGGCGCCAGCCAGCGCTTTACTGCAAAGGCCGCGGGTTCCGGCAGCTGGACGGTAGAGTGGACGGTGAGCGGCAATTTGTCTAATGAGACCACCATCACCAAGGGCGGCCTGCTGACCGTGGGTGCCAACGAAACGGCCAAATCTCTCACGGTCACGGCTACCATCTCTGGCACGTCTGTTTCCGACAGCGTCACCGTCACCATCTCCAAGGGGGCGGACGCCATGGTGACCAAGGCTCCCGCGGCTGTGACCGGCCTGACCTACACCGGTGAGGCTCAGAACCTGGTGGCAGCGGGCGAAGCAGAGGGCGGCACCCTGGTGTACAGTCTGGAGATAGACGGCAACTATGACGCCGCCATCCCCACCGGCACCAACGCTGGCAGCTACACCGTGTTCTACTATGTGAAGGGAGATGCCAAACACGACGACACGGCTAAGGAACAGGTAGAAGTTACGATCAACAAGGCCAAGCCCACTGTATCTGATGTGGCAGTGAGCAGCCCTAACACCATCTACAGTGACACAAAACTTTCCGCCATAACCCTGACCCATACCGGCACCCCGGGCACCGTGGCGCTGGAAGCGGACCAGACCCTGACCGTGGGTGAAGATTCTTACAACTGGATTTTCATCCCCAACGACGGCAACAACTACGAAACCACCACCGGCAGCATCCGCCTGACTGTATATGAACCTCCCCAGGAGGTTGACGGCGTTTATCAGATTGATAGTGTCACTGACCTGTTCTGGTTCGCGGGTCTGGTCAACGGCACCCTGGAGGACGCGGAACAGGACACCGCCGCCAGCGCGGTGCTGACTGCGGACATCGACCTGAGCGGCAAGACCTGGACCCCCATCGGCAATTATGATCAAAGCAGCAGACCCAATAACAAATACGCCGGCACCTTTGACGGCGCGGGCCACACCATCGAGGGC
>NZ_JACHFW010000021.1 GCF_014202115.1 Catenibacillus scindens | reverse complement strand
TTCAGATGCTGTCAGACAACAAACAAATGTGGCATATGCCAAGGGTAAAAATTTCTTTCATTTACCTCTTGACAAAAGTCACTTCATAACAGGAGCGCGAGAGTGCGATAGCACGGAGCGATCCGTGGTATCATGAGGTCAAATTTTAATTTGACCTCAACATCATCAGTATTAGAGAATCAGGAGGTAATTTTTATGGAATTTTTAACATTGAACACAGGTGCAAAAATGCCGCTGGAAGGATTTGGTGTATTCCAGATCCCCGATCCCACTCAGTGTGAGCAAGTGGTCTATGACGCCATCAGAACCGGCTACCGTCTGTTGGATACGGCGGCGGCCTATATGAATGAGGAAGCTTTGGGTAGGGGAGTGGCACGTGCCATCGCGGACGGCCTGACCACCAGAGGGGAACTTTTTATCACCACCAAGGTATGGGTGCAGGATCAAAAAAATGAGGAGACGGCTTATGAGGCGGTGAAGGCTTCTTTGAAAAAGCTGCATATGGACTATGTGGATCTTGTACTGCTCCATCAGCCTATGGGTGATTATTTTGCGGCATACCGTGGAATCGAGAAGGCATATAAAGATGGATTGACAAAGGCCATCGGCGTTGCCAATTTCTATCCGGCAATTCTGACTAACTTCTGCGAAAATGTGGAGATTATTCCTGCTGTCAATCAGGTGGAACTGCATCCTTTTTTTGTCCAGCAGAAAGCTATTGAAAATATGAAAGCATATGGTGTGGTGCCCCAGGCATGGGGACCGCTGGCTGAGGGCAAGCATGGTATTTTCACTGATCCACATCTGACCCAAATCGGTAAAAAGTATGGCAAGAGCGCGGCACAGGTAGTACTTCGCTGGAACGCCCAGTGCGGTGTCTCCATCATTCCGAAATCAGTCCATATAGAGCGGATGGAACAGAACATCGACATTTGGGATTTCCATCTGACGGATGAGGAGATGGCGGAGATTGCTTCCAAGGATCTTGGCCACAGCGAGATCGTAAAACATGATGATCCTGGCTTCGTTAAGGCTCTCTGCGGTATGAATATCCATTAAAGGAAGCCAATATTTATAGTGAGCGGTATATCTACTATGCTTTAAAGGATTTCTTCGGGGACGAGGCGGGAGCATAAGCAAAAATAGTTTAGCTGTATCTGCACAAAATCCCAGCGGTATTCAAAAACTTCTTGACATAATACAACAATAGTGTTATATTACAAATAGAACAGATATAACATTTTAGTGCTTTAAGTCTGCCCTTATCAACGAGGGTATTTATAATCTATTGTTGAGGGTGATGATTATGGAAAATAAAAGAGATTATTACGAGGTTTTAGGCGTAAGCAAAACCGCAGATGAAGCGGAGATTAAAAAAGCATATAGAAAACTGGCGAAAAAATACCATCCCGATACCAATGGAGGGAATGTCAACGCAGAGCAGAGATTTAAAGAGATCACAGAGGCGTATTCCATTCTCAGCGATCCGGAAAAACGTAAACTTTATGATCAGTTTGGTCATACAGCTTTTGACGGAAGCGGCCCGGCTCCCGGTTCTGCCGGAGGATTTTACGGAGGAAACGGCCAGGGCGGTTATCAGACATGGCACTTTGAGGGCTCAGATATGGACGATATTTTTGGAGATATCTTCGGAGATTTGTTCCATGGTCAGGGCGGCTCCGGAAAGGGACGCGGGAGCTTTCACAGCTACGGATTTAACCAGGACGGAAGTTTTGGCAGTCAGGGTTTTGGCGGTCAGAGTTCTAACAGCCGTAATTACGGCGGCTTTGGCGGCAGTTTTCATGGCAAAGGACAGGATTTTAACGCGGAGATTTCCGTCAGCTTTGATGACGCGGCCTTTGGCTGCGATAAAGTGATCCGCCTTCAGGATGAACATGGAGGGGTACAGTCCCTTCAGGTTCACATTCCCGCAGGTATTGACGATGGAAAGTCTATCCGTTTAAAAGGTAAAGGCGGACAGGGGTTCGGCGGCAGTCCGGCGGGAGATCTTCTCCTTAAAGTTCACGTGGGAACCCGGCCGGATTTTGAGCGAAAGGGAATGGATGTTTATTCCACCATCCAGATTCCCTTCACAACCGCAGTTTTTGGAGGCGAAGCAGTGGTGCCGACACTGAAAGGTCAGGTACGGTGCAAAATTAAAGCGGGAATCCAGTCCGGCTCAAAGATTCGTCTGAAAGGCAAAGGTATTGTGGCTATGAATGATTCCTCCCGGTACGGCGATCAGTATGTGACGGTACAGATTCAGGTTCCACGCTATCTGACACCAGAAGCAGAGCAGAAGCTGAGAGAATTTGAGGCTGCCTGCAAAAGCTCAGGATTTACAGCAGCGTAAATCACAGTAAGAGATCTTCCAGATTACTCAGGATGTTCTTTACCTTGTCGCGGTTGACGCTGTAGTACAACCGGTTGTTGACCTTTTTCAGGGAGACAAGTCCGTTTTGGATCAGGGCGCCCATGTGGTAGGAAATTGTGGCTGTAGTCAGATTCATTTTCCGGGCCAACTGGGCGCCGTAGGCCGGTTCATCTTTAATGGACATCATGATTTCCAGTTTGCTTTTGTCACTTAAAAGCTTTAAAAATTGGAGGTTGTCGGACATTTCTTTTTCGCTGCTGGCTTTTATGTTAAAGTCCAGGTAAAGCTCCTCGCCGTAAAGAATGCCGATAGAATAATAATCATAAGCAGGCGGGCGATTATCCTCGGTGACGGAAAATGTGATGGCGTTCATAAAAATCATATTGGGGGCGATGAGAATGGATTTATCGCTCCCTGTATGCAGGTCAATATGAAAAAATGTCCGAATATCCCCAAGGACGTCTTTTTCACGGCACTGTCGGCTCCAGTAGGTGTAAAAGTCATGAATCAGAGGGAGCCACTGCTCCTTTGTTTTTTCTAAAACTTTTTCTGCCTTTTTCATAAGCTGGACAATAGGGCCAATATGTTTGTCCCACTGAATAAATGCGGAAAAAAGCTGCCATTTATCTTCAGGAGAAAGGGGACAGTCATCCAGCCAGGAACTGATTTGTTTCATAGTAACCGTATGGTCAAAAGATATGTCGGAATCGTCATTAAACTGTTCCAGATTCATGGAGATAAAGCGGTAATTGCGCTCCTGGGGAGTTTGACGCCGGACGTAGGCTTCCAGAGTATCTGCTGTTTCCTCCCAGTCCCACCGGGTAAATAGAAGGACAACATTGGCCAGGCAGAGATAGTCGTTGGAATAGGGACGGAAATATTTTTTTATGAGATCCATGTCTTTCTTTAGCATACGGCGTCCTTCTTTTATAATATTTTCCACTACATCAAAGCGGTGGAACAGAGCCGGAGAATCTATAGTCTTTTCCAGCTTTTTACGGCACTGAGCCAGGACGGCGGGATAGCCTTCTGGATCAGCCAGACTGATGAGAAGGTTCATTTCTTCGCTGATATAGTTGATGTGATCGCTGATCTTTAATTCCATGGTGACGCTCCTTTTCGGTGTTTTTTCGCTCCACAAAGCCATAAATTTTCATGCAAGTATAAAATTTATGAACCTTTGTCGATTGCCTCATGTTATGATATCCGAATGCCGCAGATCAGAGGTTGCGTTATGTATGAAGATATTGTCTTTAGATTACAGCATTATAAAATATCATAACATAAAATTTCTTCAAAACCTATGTTTATTCTTCAAAGTCTACCTTTTTTATCCCGATTATAAAAAATATCAGTATACCGGCAGCCGCTCCTATAAGGAGAATCACAGCCACAGGCAGATAAAGGGCAAGAAAACTGATGATAAAGGACAGTATCGGCATGGATGCGGAGGCAAATGCATTGACCAGTCCGGTGATACGAGCCAGAAAATCCTTTTCAATACACTGTACGAGCTGAACGCCATAGCAGGAGGAGACAAGGGCTACGCCCACGCCCATGAAAAAGGCAATAGCGCAGACCATGACATAGACTATTGCTGCAACTGATGGCAAAAAGTCACCAAAGGACAAAAATGCGTAATTAAAACTGAGAATCATACCGCCAAGGATGATGATCGTTCTGGGCTTTAGCTTTTTGGCGATATAAGGATAGACGAAACCGCCGATGCCGCACCCGGCGGTGAGTGCCAGGCTGAAGCCGCTTAGCAGAGGCGCCCCCTGCCCCCACACTTGACGGATCACCGGAGTGAGGAGCGCGTTTAATGGAACCAGCATACCGTTAGCTGTAATTCCAAGAATACAGAAATTGATAATCACCCGGTGCTTCTTTATGTAGCTGAGTCCTTCTTTAAACGTCATTTTATAATTATCCCACCATGTGAAAAAAGCTGACTTTTTTTCACCTTCAGGGCGTATTTCGGCTGCTGGTTCAGGGACGGTTTCTATGGGATGGATGAACAGGATCATCAGGGCAGATATAAAGTAGGAAATCATATCAATACCGATAGCCATAGGGATACCAAAAACAGCCAGAATAACGCCGGATAGCCCGGTGCCGATGAGTTCTACCACAGTGGTCAGGCTTTTATTTAAACCATTGGCGAAGCTATAATATTTCAAGTCAATGATCTGGGGGATGATACCTGTGCCTGCCGGGATGCGGAATGCCTCAGCCGTGGAGATGGAGATGGTGAGGATGGCTAAGAGCCAGGGCGAAAGCGCGTTTATAATATAGGTGACGGCAAGGAGCATGACAATGAACCCCCGGATGATATCTGTGGCAGCCATTATCATCTTTTTGTTCGCTTTTTCTACCCATACGGCGGCCAGGGGTTGTATAAGGATCGAGGGAAGCTGATTTAATCCAAAAACGATGGCGGACCAGGAGGCACTCCCGGTGAGGGCGTAAGTGAGCCATGTAAAAGTAATGCTGTCCACTGCGTCCCCAAAACGGTTGACCACGTTGGAGGTCAGAAGCTTTAAGTATTCTCTCTGGGAAAAAATATCCCTATATCCGATTTTCTCAGTGCTTTTTTCAGAAGTCATAAAATCACCATTGTAATATAATAATAAAATAAATTACTAGATAATTATCTAATAATGTTTTAACACAATATCAAACACATGTCAATATAAATATTAAATGAAAATCTAATGAAAGGCAGCTATGAAGCGTCTGTGGAGCGCCAGGTTGAGAGAATTAAGCGTGACCGTGAAATGGAGGCGCAGTATATGATGTTGGAAGAAATGCTCAAGGATGAATAACTTGTAAACAGAGGAATCCTGTTTATAAAAGATAAATCTATACAATGTACCAATGATAAGAAGCAGCCTTAGTACATGTGATTACCAGGGCTGCTTCTTGCTATAAACAGAAATGATCTACAGACTTTCAATAAAATATTTTGCTGCCTCTGAGATGGGAACATGGTCATTATATCCCACAACAATATGGCGGGGCGGAAGCACATCGGTTGTCTGTATACAAAAAAGATCCGGGTCATTGGGCGGGAGACAAAATTCCGGGACGAAAGCAATGCCAAGTCCGATGCGTGCAAGGTCAATAAGCAGGTCGTTGCTGGAAAGCTCAATTTCAGGGACGAGATCCAGTTGCTTTTGCTGAAAAAGGCTATGGAGAAACTCGCTGGTCATACTCTGCTTGTCCAGCATAAGGATAGGATAGGATAAAAGTTCCTCAAGCTGCATAGTTTTTCCTTTTAGATAAGAAAATTGATGAATGTTGGCGATAAAAATATCTTTAAATTCTTTCACCTGACGGATATTGGATACAGTGTTCATCCGGGGATTGGGAAAGTTGGTGACAATAAGATCTACCTGGCCGTTATCGAGAAGATCAACGCACCGCGCGCTTGTCTGATTGGTCACTTTAATATGCACGTTGGGAAAGTGGGCGTGAAATTCTTTTAGGTAGGGAATCAGGAAATAGCGACAGATCGTGTCGCTGGCGCCGATTCTTAGCTGGCCCCCGTTTAAGGTGTTAGCGTCAAGGATCTGGTTTTCACCGCGGATGATCAGATTCACTGCCGGTTCAACATGTTTAAAAAGCATCTCGCCCTCAGGTGTCAGTTTTACTTTTTTTGTGCTGCGCACAAAGAGATGCTGGTTCAGTTTTGTCTCCAGTGATTTGATGGACTGGCTCACTGCGGACTGAGATATATAGAGCTGTTTTGAGGCTTCTGAAAAACTTAGGGTTTTTGCTACATAATAAAAAACTTTGTAAAGTTCATAGTTGATATCCATAAATTGTTCCCCTGCAATAAAATTAAGTATAACTTATATAATCTATAAGTTATACTTAAATAGTATCATAATCCCCAGATAGAGTAAAGAAAAATATCTTTTCCATTGGGCAGACGTTGGGGGGAGTATCTATTAATCCTTCTAATTATAAAGATTAAATATATTAATTTTAATTATAAACTGGCCAGTGTTATAATATGTGCATAAAATGTGCCTTAGCATGCGCAGCAATCTGGCCCACTCCTTCTTTAAAGGCGGGACGGATGCTGAGATTGTAACAGTTCAGCCCGCGCCATTCGCAAAGATGCGCTAACGCGCTGACCCGCGGCTTACGCCGCTCCTTTGCTCATGATCGGGCTCTTTGCTCATCAGACAAGGTGCGGTCTGATGGCTGAACTGTTATTTGCAATTTACAAATCATTAAAGACGGAGGTATCTTATGAGCCAGGTAAAAAGAATCTATGTTGAAAAGAAACCCGACTATGCTGTTGCCGCCCAGGAACTGGCGGAGAATATTCGCAGCTATCTTGGGATTTCCGGCGTTACAAGCGTTCGTGTCCTGATCCGCTATGATATACAGAATGTTTCTGAGGAAACCTATGAAAAAGCCAAGGTCACTATTTTTTCAGAACCTCCTGTAGATATCCTTTATGAAGAGAAACTTCCTGTTCACGATGGTGAGAGGGCTTTTTCTGTGGAAGCCCTTCCAGGACAGTTTGACCAGCGGGCAGATTCCGCTCAGCAGTGTGTGAAGCTCCTCAGCGAGGATGAAGAGCCAGTAATCCGCTCAGCCACCACTTACCTTATCGGCGGGAATATTTCCGAGGATGCTTTTGACCGTATAAAGGCATTTTGTATTAATCCGGTAGATTCCAGGGAAAATAATGACGAGAAGCCGGAAACTTTGGTGACAGAGTATGATGAGCCTTCCGATGTTCAGATTTTTAGTGGTTTCACAACGATGGATGAAAAAAATCTGAAAGAACTTTACGACTCTTTAAATCTGGCTATGACCTTTAACGATTTTCTGTTTATCCAGGAATACTTTGCCGGCGAAGAGAAGAGAGATCCGTCTATGACAGAAATCCGGGTGTTGGATACTTACTGGTCCGATCACTGCCGTCATACCACATTCCAGACTGAACTTAAAAATATCCGTTTTGAGGATGGAGATTATAAGGATATGGAAGAGGCAACTTACCAGGCATACAAAAAGACTCACGATGAAATTTTCGCCGGGCGTGACGATAAGTATGTGTGTCTTATGGATATTGCCCTTATGGCGATGCGCAAGCTTAAAAAAGAGGGCAAGCTGGAGGATATGGAGCAGTCCGATGAGATCAACGCCTGCAGTATTGTTGTCCCGGTAGAGATTGACGGTAAGACCGAAGAATGGCTTGTGAGCTTTAAAAATGAGACTCACAACCACCCCACAGAGATCGAGCCTTTTGGTGGTGCGGCCACATGTCTTGGCGGTGCTATCCGTGATCCTCTGTCCGGGCGCACTTATGTATATCAGGCCATGCGTGTCACAGGAGCGGCGGACCCCACAGTTCCACTGGAACAGACGTTAAAGGGCAAGCTGCCTCAGAGGAAGATCGTTACGGGAGCTGCATCAGGTTACAGTTCCTACGGTAACCAGATCGGCCTTGCCACCGGTTTGGTCAATGAGATTTATCATCCGGATTATGTAGCTAAACGTATGGAGATCGGAGCTGTTCTCGGAGCTGCTCCTCGTGCCAATATTATCCGAGAAAACAGCGATCCGGGAGACATTATTATTTTACTGGGCGGACGTACCGGAAGAGATGGCTGCGGCGGTGCTACGGGCTCATCAAAGGCCCATACCGTTTCATCTATTGATACATGCGGAGCGGAGGTCCAGAAAGGTAACGCTCCAACAGAGCGGAAGCTGCAGCGTCTTTTCCGTAATCCGAAAGTCAGCCGCCTTATTAAAAAATGCAATGACTTTGGCGCCGGCGGCGTGTCTGTAGCCATCGGTGAGCTGGCTGCCGGATTAAATATTGATCTGGATAAGGTGCCGAAAAAATATGCCGGCCTTGATGGTACCGAGCTTGCCATCTCCGAATCTCAGGAGCGTATGGCTGTTGTAATTGATCCTAAAGATGTGGAGGCTTTTCTTGGATTCGCCAATGAGGAGAACCTGGAAGCGGTGTGTGTTGCTGTTGTCACAGAAAGCCCCCGCCTTGTTATGTCCTGGAGAGGACGGGAGATTGTTAATATTTCCAGAGCGTTCCTGGATACTAACGGCGCTCATCAGGAAACAGACGTTGTTGTGCCAGTGCCATCAAGAAAAGATAATTACTTTGATCAGACGAAAGATGTGTCCGATGTGAAGAAAGCATGGTTGAACAATCTTTCCGACTTAAATGTATGCTCCCAGAAAGGCCTTGTGGAGATGTTTGACAGCTCCATCGGCGCAGGTTCCGTTTATATGCCTTACGGCGGCAAGTATCAGCTCACCCCTGTGCAGACTATGGTTGCCAAGCTTCCTGTTCTTAACGGCCGAACAGAGACTGTAACGATGATGAGCTATGGCTATGATCCTTACCTGTCTTCCTGGAGTCCGTATCACGGAGCGGTTTACGCGGTGACAGAATCCATGGCCCGGATTGCCGCTGCCGGCGGCGACTGTTCAGGCATCCGCTTTACTTTCCAGGAATATTTCGAGCGCCTGGGTGAAGATCCAAAGCGGTGGGGCAAACCGTTTTCAGCTCTCCTTGGTGCCTATGACGCCCAGATCGGCTACGGCCTTCCTTCCATTGGCGGAAAGGACTCCATGTCCGGAAGCTTTAACGAAATTGATGTTCCGCCAACACTGGTATCTTTTGCCGTGGATGTGGCAAAGCATTCGGATATCATTACTCCGGAGCTTAAAAAAGCCGGCGATGACCTTGTCCTTTTGACCATCGAAAAGGACGGAAATGATATTCCGGTATATGGCCAGGTTATGAAGTTATATAAGGCTATTCATGAACTGATCCAGAAAAATATTATTGTATCCGCTTATGCTGTAGGATTTGGCGGTATTGCCGCGGCTGTGAGCAAGATGGCTTTCGGCAATAAGCTTGGCGTCAGTGTGGATGACACTGTAGATGCTCAGGATCTTTTTAAGCCGGCTTACGGCAACATTATCGCTGAGGTGGAAGCTGGAAAGACAGAGGAACTTTTCGCCATCCTTAAAGACTTTGGTCTTGACGGCGCTGGAACTGTTGTGGGGACAACGGGAGAATGCCCGGAATTTACCTATGGAAGCGTGACAGTGACTATGGATGAGGCTCTGGCCGCATGGACACGGACTCTCGAAGGGGTATTCCCAACCCGTTCTGGCGTGGAGGAGAAAGATCTGGATACGCCTCTCTATGACAAAGGTTCTGTCCATGTGTGCAAACATAAAGTTGCCCGCCCCAAAGTATTTATTCCGGTATTCCCAGGAACAAACTGCGAGTATGACACATTAAAAGCCTTTGAGCGGGCTGGCGCTGATGTCAATACATGCGTATTCCGGAATCTGGACGCTAAAAATATCCGTGAGTCTGTGGAACTTTTTGAGAAGGGCATCAGTCAGGCTCAGATCCTTATGTTCCCTGGTGGATTCTCTGCTGGTGATGAGCCTGACGGCTCCGGAAAGTTTATTGCCACTGCCTTCAGAAATGAGCGTATCAAAGAAGCGGTGATGAAATTGTTAAATGAGCGTGACGGCCTTGCCCTTGGAATTTGCAATGGTTTCCAGGCGCTGATTAAACTGGGTCTTGTACCTTACGGTGAGATCACACCTCAGAAGCAGGATTCTCCGACATTGACAACTAACCATATCGGGCGTCATATTTCTAAAATTGTTTACACGAAAGTGGTCTCCAATAAATCTCCGTGGCTGTCAAAGGCTACTGTGGGACAGGTTTATGCCATCCCGGCATCTCATGGCGAGGGACGTTTTGTAGCCAGTCAGGAATGGATCGACAAGCTTTTTGCCAACGGCTGTGTGGCCACTCAGTATGTAGATCTGGCAGGTAATCCTACCATGGATGAGGACTTTAATCCTAACGGTTCTTACTATGCCATTGAAGGTATTACCAGCATGGACGGCCGTATTTTAGGAAAGATGGCTCACTCTGAGCGTATTGGAGAGGCTGTGGCCATGAACATTACCGGAGATCAGAATCAGATGATCTTTGAATCCGGCGTAGAATATTTTAAATAAATCATAATGTCAGACAGGACAGGTATTCCGGCGGCAGGCGTGCCGGATATGCCTGTCCTGTCTTTTTATAACACAAGAAAGTTGATGTATAAAATTAAAGTGATGAATAGAAATGATTTGATAATTAGGGGGATATAATCATAAAAGACAGAAAAAATAGAAAAAACATAAAAAATGTATTGACATTGTCTGGTGTGTGGGGTATAATAAAACCATCAAAAGAAAACAAAACAACTTAAAAAATCAGACAATGATCTGATCGTTGTTAAGGAGGAGATTCCATTGAAAAAGATGTAAAGTGATCGCTGTTATATTCGCAGAACGATGATTATTTTTTAAGTAAGATTCTCCGGAAAGGGTTTTACTGAAGGATAAAGTATAAATCTAAAAGATCTGTATTTTATCTGACAAATAGCTTCCATTCTGCAAAGTATGATAGACAATCACAGGGAATGTATATTTGGCGAAGAAGAGAAGTATCGAAGCGGAAGATAAGCAATAATCAATATCTGCCGAAGCCTTTCTTTAATATATATTTACAGAAAGCAGGCAGGCATAAAGTAATAAAGGTGATTAACGATTATATGTTATCAAAAGTTCGATCAGAAGATTATTTATATACTGACGAGAAAGGTATATAAAAGAGGGAAAATTGAATAAGGAAAACTGGATTAAAATAAGTATAAAAAGAGGTAATTAAACATGATTGAACCAGTTCAGCAGTGAAGGAATCGTTCTTAGATACATACAAAGTTCAGGAACGGTTCCTTCTTTTTTGTGCTTTCACAAAAATCTATTTAAGACACTTTCGATAAGAATAAATAGTCAGCTTTATCTCCTTAAATATATTGAATATTTTGAAAAGACATATAAAAATACAGAATTTATAAAAATAGTATAATTATAAAAAGATAAAAAGTTGCTTAGATTGTAAATAATAAAAAATATATCGTAAAATTTAAAAAATGTATTGACATTTTGTGGGGATGGAGCTATAATAAAACCATCAAAAGAAAACAAGTTCTTTTAAATCAGAACATTTAAAAGAATAAAAAAGGAGGAGATTCCATTGAAAAAGATATAAAGTGATCGTTGTTATTCAATTAAAAGTAATTTCCAAGGATAAGTTCAACGGAAGAATTTATCAATGAAAGGGTTTATTAAAACCAGAGAGGATCAACAGCAGGAGTTCCGTATCTGATATAAAATTCATTCACGTGATATTCTTTTAAGATGACATAGCAATAAGATCACAGGGATTCAATTTATTATAGATGTTACTGGAAGATAAGTAATAATTGTATCTGTTGATAAAATTTCAGAATATAACGAGGAACGATGATAATGTTGTGAGAGGGATTTGTTATCTGGTGTGAAGTTATAAGAAGAAGACAACAGACAAAAGTAATGGAAGTAGAGAAGAAGATTATAAATTATCAGAAAGTAATGGAAGAAAAAAGAATTATATACTGACGAGAAAGGTATATAAAAGAAGAAAACTGAATAGGGAAAACTGGATTTCAGATTTTATGATTTCAGAGAAGAGGTAAAAATAATGATTGAACCAGTTCAGCAGTGAAGGAATCGTTCTTATTAACACGCAAAAGTTTGAGAGCGGTTCCTTCTTTTTGCATGTGGATTTTTTGATATCGCTTGGTCATGCGGAGCGAACATCCCCTGGACGTTTGGCGCCCCGCAATTCTAAAATACCGAAAGTGAACTGTTTTTTGCGGAGAAAGGGTTCATTATCGGTATTTTACGCGTTTTGATCTTATGCATATATCCTATTATTGAGTGACGGAGGCAGGTTCCGGGGGTACATAGATGTGAATTTTTTCGATTCGGTTTTTATCCATGGAATCAACCACAAGGCGGATGCCAGATTCAATCTCAATACTTTCCCCGGCACTTGGAATATGTTCAAGGATGTTTATAATATGGCCGGCAATGGAATCATATTCATCAGATTCAAGGTGAGTTCCGAGAATTTCATCAATATCATCCAGTTTAGTGCCGCCGTCCACAATGTATTCGCAGTCGCTGATTTTCCGGATATCGTCCTCCTCTTCCTCGTCATATTCATCGCGGATATCGCCCACAATTTCTTCAAGGAGATCTTCCAGGGTGATCAGTCCGGAGGTGGCACCGTATTCGTCAAGAACAATGGCGATGTTTCGGGACTGGCCTCTGAGCTGGAGCATAAGATCGGAAGTTCTCTGATATTCATAAGTGAAAAAGGGTTCTCTTAAAATTTTTTCCAAAACAAAATCTTCCGGTTTCCCCTGATAGCAGAAAACGTCCTTTAAATTGACAATGCCGATAACATTGTCTTTTGAATTTTTGTATACGGGAATGCGGGAATATTTCTCTTCCCGGAACAACTGTATCAGATCTTCATATTTGGTGTCTACAGGGGCGAAAGTGATGTCAATTCTGGGAACCATCACATCTTTGGCCAGTGAATCGCCAAAATCTACCACGTTGGTAATCATTTCCTTTTCGTCGCTTTCAATAACGCCGTCCTCATGGCTGACGTCAATAATAGTCAAAAGTTCGTTTTCAGTCATGGCCTTGCTGTTGGTGTTGGGCTCAAGGCCAAGGATGCGCAGAAAAAGAAGAGAAAGTTTATTTAAAATAAAAATTACCGGCGTTAAGACGATCGTTATAATGTAAATGGGCTTGGCATAGATCAGCGACAGGCGCAGAGCAGTATAGGAAGCCATTGTTTTAGGACAGATCTCACCGAAGAGCAGGATGACGATGGTTAAAATACCTGTGGCGATACCTACAATGCTGCCTGTATTTTCACTGGCGCCGTGGGAAAGGGCAATGCCGGTGGCAAATACTGTATTCAGGGCGGAAGCGGACAGATTGACAATATTATTGCCAATAAGGACAGCGCTGAGTACCTTATCCGGTCTTTCGGTCAGCTTCTGAACAATCTTTGCCTTCTTATTGCCTTCGTCTACGAGATTTTTGACGCGGATTTTATTGACTGTGGTCAATGCAGTCTCCGCGGAAGAAAAAAAGGCAGATAGAATAATAAGAATAATAATAAATATCAACTGGGTGACCGCGTCTGAGTCCAAAAAAAATCATCTCCTAAAATTACAATTTATAAGTTGGTTTACAGTTTATACACCTCGATTGTATCCCAGCTTATTTGAATTGTCAAATCTTTTATGGTTGGAAGTATCTTCGCTTTTCTTCGCGGCTGCTGTAAACCGGAGCTGCCGTTATAAAAAACTTGCGTATCCGGATAAAAGTGTGTACAATAAAATACTATAATAACCCAACAGGGAGAGGCAGGTCAAAATGACATATCATGAAATTGTAGATTATTTGTATCATCTTCCCCGTTTTACCAAAGGCGGCCATATGGAAAATGTAAAAAAGCTTGAGAAGGCTCTTGGAAATCCCCAAGACAGCTTCCGATACATTCATGTGGCTGGAACCAATGGAAAAGGTTCTGTCTGTGCTTATATTGAACACTGTTTACGGCTCTGTCACCAAAAGACGGGGCTTTTTACATCCCCCCATCTGGTAAAAGTCAATGAGCGCATACGTATTTGCGGGCAGGAAATATCAGACGAAGATTTTGTGCGGATTTTTCATGTTGTGGAGGCAGCGGTATGGCGGGAACAGGACAACGGTGTGGAGACGCCTTCTTTTTTTGAATATATTTATCTTATGGCGATGGTCTATTTCGAGGAACAGAACATTGACTTTGGCATTATTGAGGCCGGCATGGGCGGCCGCACAGACTTTACCAACGCGGTGGAACATCCGGTATTGGCGGTGATCACTGCCATAGGTATGGATCATGTCCCTTTGCTGGGGACAAATCTGGAGGAGATTGCCAGAGAGAAAAGCGGTATCATAAAAGCAGGTGTGCCGCTGGTGTGCGCTCCCCAGAAGGCGGAGGCTTTCCGTGTGCTTTCAGAGCGGGCTGGAGAGCTGGGAGTTACATCAGTTTTTTTAGAAAAGAAAAATATTGAAATTATTTCCCATAATGGTAAAAACATTGATTTTTCTGTGGAATGCGGTTATGATGATACATATAATATCACACTGCATACGCCGGCAGTCTATCAGTGTGAGAACGCGGCTCTGGCACTGGCGGCGCTTAAACTTCTCTGGGAGAATTTAAGATATCCCGGAGATTTTGAGAAGATCGTCACCCGCGGTATCAGCGAGACCCGGTGGCCGGGGCGTATGGAAGAACTGGCGCCGGATTTTTATGTGGATGGCGCTCACAATGTGGACGGGGCTAAAGCCCTTGCTCAGACGCTGCGCCGGGGCTTTGCCGGGCAACCGATATATCTGGTTTTCGCTGTGGCAGGAGACAAAGATTATGAGGAAATGATTCGTGAGCTTGTACAGATTCCAGAGCTTAAAGGTGTGATTGTTACCGAGATTGAAAACGGACGCCGGTGCGCTCTGGATAAAGTTGTAAATGTATTTAAGAAAAACTGGAATGGAATGGTGCGCAGCACATATAATATTAAAGAAGCTGTTAAAATAGGGCTTTTAATGCGTCAGGGACAGGGGATTGTCTGCTGCGCAGGTTCACTGTACCTTGTGGGAAGTATTAAGGAGTTCACAGGAGGAAATTCAGATGATAAACTTTGATGAAGAACTGAAAAAGTTTCAGCCAAGCCTTGAGGTAGATCAGGCGGAGGATGCTATATATAAAAATGATCTGAGAGACGTTATGGATATTGTGGAAGATATGCTTCAGGAGATGAAGAAGGACAAACCGGCGTATGTGAGACGCCAGGAGGGATGAGCTAATGAACTGCACGAATTGCAACGGGCCGCTGATTAACACCTATGTGTGTCCCAACTGCGGGCAGGTGGATGAGCTTGCGAAAAAGATCATCTACGCCTCCAACTGGCATTACAACCAGGGGCTTGCAAAGACGAAAGTCAGAGATCTGACCGGAGCCACCAACTCCCTTTTAATGAGTTTAAAATATAATAAGCGAAATACCCAGGCACGGAATCTCCTTGGACTGATCTACTATCAGATCGGCGAGATTGTCAACGCTCTGGGGGAATGGGTAATCAGCGTTCATTTTCAGCCGGAGGACAATATTGCCAATACATACATTAAAGCAATTCAGGACAATCCGGGAAAACTCCAGTTTGCCAACCGTATTATACAGAAGTATAATATGGCTCTGGAATTTCTTGAACAGGGAAATATGGATATGGCCATTATAGAACTGAAGAAGGCTATAAACTTAAATCCCAACTACATCCGCGCTTATCAGCTCATGGGGCTTTTGTATTTTAAGACAAAGCAGTACGCGCCTGCCAGAAAGATTCTTGTCCGTTCATTAAAGATTGACAGAAATAATATTACCAGTCTGCGGTATATTAAGGAGATCGACGCTGTGGCGGGAGACCGTGCGCGGGCTAGAACACGGAAGCGGGATGGTTTTACCCAGATCAATGACCCTAATCCGGTAGTTGTCGAGGAGAAAACCGATAATAAATATACAGATTTTAATACAGGATTGCTGTCTATTGTCAATGTGATCATCGGTGTTGTCATTGGTGCTGCGGTTGTATGGCTGTTGCTGGTGCCATCGGTGCGCCGCAACCTTGCCCTGGAATATAACCAGGCAGTTGTGGAGTACGGCAGTCTGATTTCGGAAAATAATAATCTTATTGCCTCTTATGAAAAAGAGAATGCGGATCTTACGGCTCAGAATCAGGCCCTGCAGGATCAGCTTGACTCGGCGGACGCCTCACAGACGGCTGACAGCAGTGAGGAAAATCTTTTCCGGGCGATCCAGGCATATATCGGCGGTGAGGAAAGCTACGGCGAAGCCGGCGAATATCTGGCGGATGTGGATGAGGACAGCCTTCCCAACGATTACGCCAGGGATATATATACGACAATTTATGAGGCCACCCGGTCGGCGGCTGAGACTCAGCTTGCCCAGGATGGGTTAAATGCTTACCAGAATGGTCAGTATATGGACGCTATTGACTATTATCAGAAAGTACTCCGGCTTAACAGTGAGAATTTGGATGCTCTCTACTATATCGGCGCCAGTTATCAGAATCTTGCGGATCTTGATAATGCCATGAATTACTATGAGCAGTTGATCAATAATTATCCCACCAGCAGCCAGGCGGCCAGTGCCCAGGCGGCAGTGGATGAGATTCAGCAGGCGGCTGGACAGACCGGGGAGACATAATTTATAACGGATAAGGAAACCTGCAAAAAAGATACCAAAGCATAGGCGTATTTTTTGCAGGTTTTTTGCGTTTATAAGTCATAATGGAGGTCATTAAAGATGGATGCATGTTATAAAATTGTTCGTAAAAATCTTATCCTTTCCATTGGTCCTGAACTGGATCACCACGAGGCTAATAAACTCCGGCAGATTAGCGACGAACAGCTCCGCCGAAGCAGGGCCAGGAATATTATTCTTGATTTTTCCGTGACAGACTTTATGGACAGTGCCGGAGTCGGGATGATCATTGGCCGGTATAAAGAGGCGAATCTGCGAGGCGGGAGAGTATGCGTGGTCAACGCCGGGCGCCCGATACGGAAACTTATGGAGATATCAGGGTTGTACAAGCTGGTCTATGAGTATGACAGCCTGGACGAGGCGTTGGATAATTTGTAAAGGAGGATGAAAAATGAGTACATTAAATAACGGCGGCCGCGGCGTTCACGGTGTCCTTCCGGCAAATCAGGTTTCTATGGTATTTGACAGTTGTTGGGAAAACGAGGGCTTTGCCCGCATGGCGGTCGCCGCCTTTATTATGAATATGGACCCTACTGTGGACGAGCTGGCGGATGTAAAAACTGCGGTGTCGGAGGCTGTGACCAACTGTGTGATCCACGGTTATAATGGAGGACCAGGAAAAATCTATATGAATTGCCGAAGGGAAGACCATGTGATTACTGTGGAAGTCATTGACCATGGGATCGGTATTGAAGATATTGAGAAAGCCATGGAGCCTTTATACACAACACGGCCGGAGTTGGAGCGATCCGGAATGGGATTTGCCTTTATGGAGGCTTTCATGGATAATCTGAGCGTGGAATCTACGCCGGGAAAAGGGACGCGGATTGTTATGGAAAAGATTATTGGCCGGGAAGCCGCCATGGAAGAAGCTTTATAGGTGACGGCCTATGGATCGGGTCATCGAACTGTTAAGACGGGCACAGCAGGGAGATAAATCAGCCAGAGATGCATTAGTGGAAGAAAACGTAGGGCTTGTGTGGAGTATTGTGAGACGGTTTGCCGGGAGGGGCTATGAACCGGAGGATCTGTTTCAAATCGGAACTATCGGCCTGATAAAAGCGATAGACTATTTTAACCGGGAATACGATGTGAAGTTTTCTACTTACGCCGTACCTATGATCACCGGAGAGATCAAACGTTTTCTGAGGGATGACGGAATGATTAAAGTCAGCCGGACGATTAAGGATCACGGTGTTTTGGTTAAAAAATGTATTCAGACAATGACAAAGTCCATGGGGAGAGAGCCGACACCAGCCCAAATCGCCGAGGAGACCGGGCTGTCCATAGAGGATGTGGTGGCGGCCGTGGAAGCGGGAGCCCAGGTGGAATCCCTTCACAAAGTTATTTATCAGGGGGACGGCAGCAGTATTGAGTTGATGGACAAGCTGGAAGATACACGGGATGAAAATGAACATATCCTTAACCGCTTTTTTGTTCGGGATATGTTGTCAGACCTGAGTGAGAATGAACAGAAAATTATAATATGGAGATATTATGAGCAGAAAACCCAGACACAGATTGCCAGGGCATTGGGGATTTCCCAGGTACAGGTTTCCCGCATGGAAAAAAAGATACTCCAGGGAATGCGCAGGAAATTTTCGTGACAGTTTAGAACGTGGCGGTGGCTGAGCTGCCGCAAATTTTCTGAATAGGTTTTTCTTCCGGGGAAATACTAAATTTAATGGATGATAACTGATCTGGAAAGGGATGAACCTAAAAGTTTTGCAGGAAAATAAAGATATGATCATTGTGTACCTGAATCCGGAAACAAGTGTTTCCTGCCCGAAAAAGAGTGTGTCCGTGGGGGATGTGACAGAAGTCTACTGTAAAAATAAAAGTATACGAAAAAAAATCCAGTCCCTACCGCTGATGCGTATGGATGATACGGACCATAAAAAATATGTGATCTCAACGATGACCTTGATTGCCTGTATTGACGCCAGCCTGAACATGCCGGTGGTGATCCAGAATATTGGCGCCAGCGAAATCGTTGTAACGGCGTCACCGAAAAAAAGCAAGAAACTTATCGTTTTTGGTAAAGTGGCGCTGGTGATGCTGATTACATTTTTCGGGAGTATTTTTGCCATTATGACTTACAACGAAGATGTGGATGTTACTGGCGTCTTTGACAAAGTATACTGGGTGATTACCGGGGCCCAGCGGACAGGTCCGGGACTTTTAGAAGTTTTTTACGGCATCGGCGTGGCTTCGGGAATCATCATTTTCTTTAATCATTTTGGCAGAAAAAAACTGACCAAGGAACCGACGCCTATGGAGATCGAGATGGAAAAATATGAGACAGATATTACAAACACTGTTGTTAAAGAGGCTTCCCGGACAAAGCAGGTGATGGACATAACAAAGGAGTAGCGGATCGGATGGTTTTTTTTGATGCTGTATGGCAGATGTTGTTTGGGCTATGTGCCGGAATGGTGGTGGCAGCCGGTCTTTTTACCTTTATTTCCACTCTTGGAATTGTGACACGTTTGGCTCAGATCACGCGGACGGCAAACTGGCTTCACTGGTATGAAAACGGATTTATTGCCGGAGGAATACTTGGAAATCTTTTGTGGATTTTTTCAGTTCCTCTGGTGACAGGAGCTGTGGGACTGATAGTGTCCGGACTGTTTTTTGGCATATTTACCGGGTGCTTTATCGGGGCTATAGCTGAGATCCTCAACGCCTTTCCAATTTTTATGCACCGGGTGGGATTAAAAACAGGTATCGCGGCCATTATCGCTGCTCTGGCGGCCGGAAAATTTATCGGTGTTTGGTTTTATTATTTTTAAACGTGGTGGAAAAAAACAGAGGTTTTTGCTATACTAACTAATAGGGAAACGTCATAATGATTTTTATTATGACGTTTTCTGCGCTGATTTTTGCTGCGCAAAACGCAGCTCTTCTCTTGCAAAAATCGCGCGCATTCCCCGAAGGACTTATAGCAAAAAGAAAGAAGATCAGTATGCTGACGATAAGTACGATTAAAGAGAATTGTTTCGCTTCCTCCTATTCCAAAGGGAGGGAGCTGTTTTTAGAAAAAAAATATAAGGACGTCGAGATATCAGGCGGCCAGGATGAAGATGGGGAACCTTTCCAGATGATCCAGGGACAGGTGAAAGGTCATTCCAGCCACTGGTATACTACAGAAGTATATATGGATGAGGACGATGATATTAAGGATTACTACTGTACGTGTCCGGCCTACGCCGCTTACTATGGGATGTGCAAACATTGCGTGGCTCTGGCCCTGGAATACCGGGATATGGAGAGGGAGAATAAGGGTTCTGTGTATCCGGTAAATTCCTGGGAAAAAGATACAAGCGCTGTCCTTAATACATTAATGGACCGGTTCAGTCATCAGGGAAAGGGCTATATTTTTGATCAGTATCATGAGCAGATCCGCTTTGAGCCGGAGTTTTCGTGGACTTACAGCGGCTCCCTGTCTGTGGAGTTTAAGATCGGCTATAAAAAGATGTATGTGGTCAAAAATATCGCCTCTGTTTTATATGCCCTGGACACAGTGTCTAATTTCGCCTACGGAAAAAATTTAAGCTTTATCCACGACCGGACTGTATTTACCCAGGAGGCCCTGGAGTGGCTGGACATTGTCCGGGATATTTTAAGAGTGAACCATCACATGGACACCTTTGAAAATTATGCCCAGCCCTACTATAACAATACTCTGCGATCCATTGACCTGGGAAGCTACGGCATCCAGAGGTGTATGGACGTGTTTCTTGGCAAAGAGATGGAAATATCCGGCAAGGTGTACCGTGTTATTGATAAAGATCCGCCTCTGGAACTTTATATCCGCAACGACCAGGATATGGGGGCCACAGTGTCCATGGAGCCGGTGAAAGGGTTCCTGGGCAGCCGATGGGCGTATGTAGTCCTGGGAGACTATATTTATCAGTGTAGCGAAGGTTTCCGTGAAAATGTCAAGCCTCTTATGGAAGGGATGATGGCTTTTCAGACAGGGCGCACATACCAGGTCCGTCCCCTCTATTTAAGCCGGAAAGATTACCGGGCATTTGCCAAACATATGCTGCCGGCGCTGGAAGATTATGTCCATGTGGCTGTTGAAAATATTGATTTTGAGTCCTGTCTGTCCCAGATCCAGATGCGCGTATTTCTGACCATGGCAGATGACGCCCTGTGGCGCATTGAATTAAAAGCCCAGGTGGAAACCCAGGGTAAGATTTATGATTTTTTTGGTGACAAGGGGATGGACGTCCGGGATCCTGGGGAAGAGTTTGAATTAGAACAGATCATCAGGCGGTATTTTGTCTGTGGACCGGATAAAGTCTGGCACTGCCAGGATGAGACAAGTGTTCTCGGACTGATCCAGGAGGGGATTTCCCGGATGCAGCAGCTCGCACAGGTTTATGTAGACGATAAGATCCGGGGAATTACACTGCGGTCTTCTCCCAAAATAACAGTGGGTGTCCGTTTAAAAAGCGGTCTGCTGGAGCTGGATATTCATAGTGATCTTATGGCGCCTGATGAGATTGCTCAGGTTTTATCCGCCTACAAAAAAAAGAAAAAATATTTCCGGCTGAAAAACGGGGATATTCTCCAGCTTGACGAGGAGCATTTCGGCTTTTTGTCCGAGCTTTCAGAGGGACTTATGCTGGATAAAAAGGCTTTGTCACAAGAACAGATTTCTGTGCCAGCCTTCCGCGCCTCTTTTATTAACGAGACGATCAGGAATAATCCGGGGGATACGGCAGTTCACCGGGACAGCCACTTTCGGAAGATGGTCCGGGAAATGCGGGAATATTCTGACAGTGATTTTGACGTTCCTGACAATGTTTGTGCAAACCTGAGAAAATATCAGGAGGACGGCTTTCGCTGGCTCTGTACTTTGTCTGCCTATGGCCTGGGCGGCGTTCTGGCCGATGATATGGGACTGGGAAAAACATTGCAGATGCTGGCATTTATTGCCTACAAGAAAGTAAAAACTCTGATCGTATGTCCGGCATCCCTTGTGTACAACTGGGAGAGCGAAGCGGGACGATTTACGCCGGATCTGAGAGTGATGGCTGTGTCGGGAACTGCCTCTGTCCGGGAAAAGATTTTTTCGCAGGCCAGGGATGCGGATCTTGTAATCACATCCTACGATCTTTTAAAGCGGGAAGTTGAGGAATATGAAAAGCTGACTTTTGACTGCATCGTCGTTGACGAGGCTCAATATATTAAAAATCCGGGAACTCTGGCGGCCCGCAGCGTAAAGGCCATCCCGGCGCCCTTTAGATTTGCCCTGACTGGCACGCCCATTGAAAACCGTCTCAGCGACCTGTGGAGTATTTTTGATTTTATTATGCCAGGATATTTATATTCCTATCAGAAATTTCGGAAGGAGATGGAACATCCCATTGTGTCCGGCGGGGATGAAAAAGTTATGGGGCGGCTGAAAGCTATGGTTTCTCCATTTATTTTAAGACGGAGAAAGCAAGACGTTCTTAAAGATCTTCCCGACAAGTTGGAAAAAACAGTTTACATAAAGATGACTGAGGCCCAGGAACAGGTCTATCGTGCCATGGCCAGCCGTCTGGCCATGGAGCTGTCTGCCTCCAGCGATCAGGATTTTAATTCCGATCAGATACGTTTCCTGGCGGAGCTTACCCGGCTGCGCCAGATCTGCTGCGCCCCGGATCTGTGCCTGGACGGGTATACCGGCGGTTCGGGAAAGATGGACGCATGCCTGGAACTCATTGACAACGCCATTGCCGGTGGGCATCGCCTACTTGTCTTTTCCCAGTTTACCCAAATGCTGGAAAAGCTTATCGACGTCTACAAGGATCGGGGGGAGTATCTGTATCTTTCTGGAAAATCCACGAAAGAGCAGCGCCGGCACATGGTTGACCAGTTTCAGCGGGGGGATATCCCTGTGTTTTTCATTTCCCTGAAGGCGGGGGGCACGGGACTGAATCTTACCGGGGCGGACGTGGTGATTCACTACGATCCCTGGTGGAACGTGGCCGCCCAGGACCAGGCTACAGACCGTACTCACCGCATCGGTCAGAAAAATGTTGTGACGGTTATGAAGCTGGTAGCCAAGGGGACTATTGAGGAGAAAATCATTCGCCTCCAGGAGGAGAAGGCGAAACTGGCTAAAGATATTATTGAGGGCGGCCAGGTGCAGGAGCATCGCGTCAGCCGGGAGGAACTGCTGGAGCTGTTGAAAGAGTAAAAATGCATACTTTCCCGATTCAGAGACATACTGTGTTTATGATGGGGGCGTCTTTGACACCTGCGTCATAAAATACAGTATTGCGGGGAAAGGAGCAGATTATGGATGCGAAAAAATATAATGCCTATGTTGAGCAGATAACGCCTAAGCACAGTTGTGCTATGAATACATGGAAGGCCTTTGTCTGCGGTGGATTGATCTGTACAGCCGGTCAGGGGCTGACAGATCTTTTTCTTTATACGGGGATGGATCAGGCCATGGCGTCAGCCTACACGACGCTCTGCCTTATCGCTGCCAGCGTAATCTTAACAGGTTTTAATCTGGTGGTGCCCATTGTGAAAGTGGCGGGGGCGGGGTATCTGGTGCCGATCACCGGCTTTGCCAATTCTGTGGCGGCCTGCGCCATTGAGTATAAGCAGGAAGGTTATGTTTTTGGCGTCGGATGTAAAATATTTAATATTGCCGGGCCGGTAATCCTTTACGGCATTGTCACTTCCTCCTTTTTCGGCGCTTTGTATTTCATTCTTATGGAAATCCACATCGTTTAAAGGAGAAAAAGAACAATGAAAAAAATGGGAAGGGCAACGATGGTCTTTGATCATCCGCCGTTAATCTTAGACAGCGCAAGTATTGTGGGACCGAAAGAAGGGGAAGGGCCTCTTGGAAAATATTTTGATCAGGTGTGGGAAGATCCTATGCTTGGGAAAAAGACATGGGAGGAGGCGGAAAGTGAACTTCAGACGAAAGCCGCCCAGGCTGTTTTGGAAAAGGCTGGGATACCATCGGCAAAAATTGATTATCTGTTTGCCGGTGATCTGCTGGGACAGATTATTGCCACCAGTTTCGGACTTGCGTCATTTCACCGGCCCATCTTTGGCCTTTACGGTGCCTGTTCCACCATGGGGGAGGCGCTGATCCTTTCAGCCATGTGCCTGGATGGCGGCTTTGCGTCCAAAGTTTTAGCTGTCACGTCCAGTCATTTTGCCAGTGCCGAGAGGCAGTTTCGCTTTCCACTGGAATATGGAAATCAGAGGCCCCTGTCAGCCACTTGGACAGTAACCGGCAGTGGCGCGTTTATTGTGTCCAGGGCGGGAAGTCTGGCCAAAGATAAAGGAGGGAGTGTTTCTGGTGTTAAATGGGAGAATGGATGTCCGAGGATAACTATGGCTACGCCGGGAAAGATTGTGGATATGGGAGTGAAGGATTCTATGAATATGGGGGCGTGTATGGCTCCCGCGGCCTGCGACACTATAGAGACTCATTTTCGAGATACCCATACAAAACCTGAGGACTATGATGCGGTGATCACAGGAGATCTTGGATATGTGGGTCATGAGATTCTTGTGGAGTTAATGGGGAAAAAGGGATATGATATGGGGAAGGTGCATTTGGACTGTGGCATTGAGATTTTTGATAAAGACCGCCAGGATACCCATTCCGGGGGAAGCGGCTGCGGCTGCAGCGCCGTTGTCCTGTCCGCCATGATCCTGCCGAGACTCATGGATGGAACATGGGAAAAAGTCCTCTTTGTCCCTACAGGAGCCTTGCTGTCATCCATAAGCTTTAACGAGGGGAAAAGTGTCCCAGGGATCGCCCACGCCGTTGTGCTGGAGCAGGGGCAGATGCGCAAAGGAGCCGCGGTTTTTCATCTCTGAAAATACCGCGGCCCCCCTTTAAGGCCGGCGCAACATCAGGCATTTTGGAATTAGTCGAACATGGCGCTCATCTGTCCCACCTGGACAGAGTTGGACATGGCGGCCACATTGTTAATAAAAATGACGTCGCTGACGTTGTTTTCGGTGACAAGCTGGTAAATGCTATTATTGTATTTTGGATAGTTTTTAAAATACCGGTAATCCACAATATAAATATGTTCATAGTGATCCACCAGGAACGGAATAAAGGCGTTTCCGAAAGATTCTTTAATGACAACGCAGGAAGAACCGTCGGAGAGGGTGGGATTATCAATCTGAGCGTACATCTGGTCGGCTGCTGCGAAAGTGCTGTATTTTGCGCCGGTGTCATAGCCGGACACGTCATTGACAATGCGCCATTGGATTGTCTGGAGATTTTCATCAATGAAAAACATGTCGTTGGTGCTTTGAGGAATATAGGCAATGACCGTATCCGGATTGTCTTTTAACGCCTGGACCTGATTGCTGCTGGCGTAGTATGTGCCTACAAAATTAGGGTATTCCACTTTCTGGAAATCTGTCAGAGGCGTGGGAATCAGTCCTTTGGCCTTGCAAAATTCTTCATAGGTGTAGTAAGCGCCCAGGGCAGTCCAGTGATGGTCTGTGCGGAAGTAGATGTACTCGCTGTTATGGTTGATGAGCGTATCATAGACTTTTACGGTCTGGACTTTACTGTTTAAATTGTTAATGTTGTCAAAAACGTAGTTAATAGCGTCATTCTGGTTGCTGGAGTTGATTTGTTCCTGAACCTTTTCATCCAGACAGATGCCAACGCTTGTGGGAACAAGGATATCATAGACATTGGCAACGCCGTCCAGCCGTTTCTGGGCCTTGTCGATCATGGTAATGTATTCATTGGCCGCCTCCAGGTTAAAGTAATAAATGCCGAAGGCTGTATCCCCGGTGACATATACATCTCCGGAGGCTTCCGGGACGTCGTGGATAGCGCCGTCTTCAAAGGTTTCACTTTCACCAGTCTCGGTGTCGGAAGTTTGTTCCTGTGAAGTTTCATTGCTCCCTGACGGACTTTGGGACTCGCTGTCAGATGCAGGTTGAGAATCACTCTCGCTCTCAGGAGTGACCATTATGCCGCCGGTGGGAATCTCATCCCCGGACTGGCCGGAATTGTGGACGATTTGTTCCCCCTGGATGCCGTAGAGATTTTTTACTGCGGAATTGGCATTTAACAGAGCTTCCCGAAATGGGAAAGTGTCGGAATACCATGTGGAGACGCCAGTGAGGAAATCTCCATTGAGAAAAGAAGACAGGGTGAATTTTGGAAATGTGGTCAGTGTTCTCTTTTCTATAGTGGATGTTTTTGGCCTGAGGGGCAGGATCAGACCAATGATGGCAATGATAAAAAAGACAGTGAAAAACACTTGCTTTTTTAAATATAAATAAGTTTTATGGATTTTTTTTCGCTTTTTTGGCGGCTGTATTTTTCTCATTCTAAATCACCATCTTTCCATAATTAGAATTGGAAGTAGAGGAACGGGTTATAGCTGTTGCCGACCAGCGCCATGGTTGATAAGATCAGCAGGGCGACCGGAAGGATAATCTCATAGGCATAAATCGGATAAGGGATTGCGCTGCGGTTTTTAAACCACTGGATGATCCTTTTCCGGATATTTTTAAAGAGCGGAGTCACGGCAATAATGGCAAATATGAGAAAGAATACATTGTTTTTAAACATAAGACTGGTCTGCATATCTGAAAAACCGTTGCCGTTGAAACCAAACATGCCTTTTAAAACTGTGCCTAGGCCGGACAGATCTTCAAATTTGAAAATGATCCAGCCAAAATAGATGACAACCAGGGCGTAAATATGGCTGACAAATTTGGGGAGTTTTTTAAAGCGTTCCAGGAGGACATTTTTTTCCAACACAAGGAAGATAAAGAAATAAAGTCCCCACAAAATATAGTTCCAGCTTGCACCGTGCCACATACCTGTTAAAAACCATACAACAAACAGGTTGATTATCGTGCGTCTGGGCCCTTTCCGGTTGCCGCCGAGAGGAATATAGACATAATCTCTGAAAAATGTACTCAGAGAAATGTGCCATCTTCGCCAGAAATCGGTAATGGAACTGGCCACGTATGGATAGTTAAAGTTTTCCTTATAATGAAATCCGATCATAAGACCCATGCCGATGGCCATGTCTGAATAGGCGGAGAAATCCAGATAGATCTGGAGCATAAAACACAGCACGCCAAGCCACAGCCCCATGGCGGAGACGTTGGACAGGGCACTGAGATCATCAATCACCAGAAAGGTATCCGCGATAGTGGCGCAGCCGTTGGCAAGGATGGCCTTTTTGGCCAGACCGATGCAAAAGCGCTTGATCCCCCGGTCCACTTCGTTGATTTTTATGACGCGGTGGGAGATATCGTGGGCCACATCCTGGTAACGGACAATAGGGCCGGCGATACATTGGTGGAAAAGACTGGCATATAAAAGCAGGAGCCAGAACTTTTGCTGAGGTTCCACTTCTTTGCGGTAAACGTCGATCACGTAGGATAAAAGCTGGAAGGTATAAAAGGATATACCAATAGGAAGAACAATCTGTGGTACCACTTCCGGAAATCCGGTGATGGCCTGGAGACTTCCCAGAACAAACCCGGTATATTTGAATATACCAAGCAGCCCCAGTTCAAGCACGCAGGTGAGGATTATTAACTTTTTTCGGTGATCATAGTAGCGGTCGATGGCCAGAGCCATGATCCAGCTTATAAAGGTCATGCCTACCAGCAGGATCAGATATTTAGGTCCTCCCCAGGCATAAAAGATCAGTGAGAAAATGAGCATGATCACATTTCTCGTTGTGATTTTATGGGCTCTTGAGTAAATAAAAAGATTGAGAGCCAGAAAAAGATAAATAAAAAGCAGACTGGAAAAAACCATAATGCCCTCCTATGTAAAATTGTTGTAGGTTACATATCACTTATAATCCAGTGCCAGGATTTGTGCGTGTGTTTTTTTGCATAACTCGATACGCCAGCAAACGGCTCTTTCCTAATCATATAATGATTTGTTGTTAGTTTCAATAGAAAGATTAAGTAATTTATTGCTGGAAATTCGGTCATTCTTTGCTGTATATATAGTAAAAATGCATATTATCTTGAAAAGCTGACACAAAACATATAGTATTATTTATAGTAATAATTCAGTTGTTCAGGAATGAATCAGGCTGGACTGTTACTTATTTTATGAATAGGGGCGTCTGTAAAATGAATATTTCAGGACGATTTTAAGGGGGAGACAATGTTATGAGCAAAATTAGGAAAAATAATGGGGGATCTATGGATATGACTACGGGGAATCCATATAAACTCATTTTCGTCTTTTCAATCCCGCTGCTCATCGGGAATATTTTACAGCAATTTTATAATATGGTGGACAGTATTGTTGTGGGAAATATCGTGGGAGCCAAGGCTTTGGCCGCTGTTGGGACCGGTTTCCCGGTAATATTTATGCTCAGTTCACTGTTTATGGGAATCGGCAATGGAGCGACGGTTATGGTGTCCCAGTTTTTCGGCGCTAAAGATTTTAAAAATCTCCAACGTACGGTTACGACGATCTACAAGGCCATGCTCATCGCCATTGTCCCGCTGTCTGTCGTGGGAATTATTATTAGCCGGCCTTTGCTTACACTTATGCAGGTGCCTGACGATGGGACTCTGGATATGGCTGTGACCTATATGATTGTTATATTTGTGGGGCTGATTGGTTCCATGGGCTATAATATTAATGCGGGTATACTGCAGGGGCTGGGAGATAGCCGCACATCTCTGATCTTTCTGGCGGTGGCCACAGTAATCAATGTGGTTTTAGACGTGTCATTTACCGCTGTAATACGGATGGGAGTTTTTGGCGTGGCCCTGGCGACGATTATTGCCCAGTTGTGTTCCTGGCTGTTTGGTATTTTCTATATACAAAGAAAGTACTCTATTATAAAAATTAATTTTCGCCATCTGGAATTTGACCGGGATCTGTTCCGTCAGGCTCTAAGACTTGGCGTTCCTTCGGGAATACAGCAGATGTGTTTTTCTATTGGTATTATGGTCATGCAGGCCCTTGTCAATGGTTATGGTTCCATATTTATGGCAGGATTTAACGGAGCCAATAAAATTGACTCTTTTGCTTTTATGCCAGTTCAAAGTTACTCTATAGCGGTGACCACATATACCGGACAAAATATTGGCGCAAAACTCTTTGACCGGGTAAAAAAGGGAACGAATGCCGCCCTGGTATTAGCCGTGGTCACATGTATTATTATCGGAGGAATACTTTATCCATTCAGTAGTCAGCTAATGCGCATGTTCTCCTCGGATCCGGGAGTTTTAGAATCCGGAGTATGGTATCTTCATAGTGTACTGCCATTTTACATACTTCTCGGCGCCAGTTTTATTTACAGCAGTACATTAAAAGGCGCCGGAGAAATGATGATCCCATTGATTTCTTCAATTATAGGATTGTGGGTTGTCCGTGTCCCAGCAGCATATCTGTTGGCCCATTTCTTAGGAAAGGAGTATATATATTTTTCTTATGCCATCGGATGGTTATTTGGATTTATCATTCCATATGTCGCCTATCGGCGGGGGAAATGGAAGGACAAGGGTGTGATTCGTTAAATTAAATATAAAACTCCGTCAGCATCTTTTGGTATGGTAGGCTGGCGGAGTTTTTTATTCTTCATAAATATAAATAAAGTAAGATGCCCATTGCTTGCATTGGGGGATTTGTCTAAATCATCCCTATGAGTGAATAATTACTAATGCTGCCGCAGCTCTGATTGTTCGTTTGGTGGAGGTTTCTGCTTTGCAGTCTGATTTAAAGCAGTTATCCATCTTCTTACAAGCAAGTCCGACGAATCTGTGTATCTGCTTCAAACCGACTGTGAATCGTAACACATAGGAAAAAAACAAAAAAATTGTAAAAAAGGTATTGACATATATGAAATTAGATGATAATATATGGAAGCTGTCTGCGAGAGCAGAACAGGGAAAAGGTCTTCTGAAAAAGAAGATGAAAAAAATAGAAAAAAGTACTTGACAGATATTAAAAAGTATGATAAGCTATTAAAGCTGCTTGAGAGAGCAGTTGTGAAAAAACAACAGAACATTGATAATTAAACAATAAAACAATCCCGAAAATTCACAAAGATTTCGATGAGCGTTTTGAACGATCGTCGAAATGCCCGAAACTCTGAAC
>NZ_JACHFW010000020.1 GCF_014202115.1 Catenibacillus scindens | reverse complement strand
AGAAATCTGCTTTTAGATGCTGATTTCTGCTTGGATGCCCATCACATCAGGGCCTCTTGGCTGTCAAGAGCATATGCCGCTTCCGCGGTGCCCAGCACTCTTGACTGGCAAGGGCACATGATGTATTAAGCCGCCTTCTGCATACGAATGTTCCCCGTCATCATCCCCCAGATAAAACATGCCAGTTCCCTCGCAATCGCTGCTACAGCCACATTCCTCTTTTTCCCATGCCGGATAAATTTATAATACCGGCTCCTTAAACGCGTGTTTGCCTTGTCTGCGTATGCGATCACTTCTGCTGGATTTCCACACTGTCTCTGCCTCAGATCCTTGGATTTATGACCCACTGCACCTTTACATATCCCTCCTGACGCTTCGATCAGAAGAAGTCTCAGATGACGGTTGCCCGCTTTCGTGATTCCCAGACGGTTGATATTATCGCTGCTGGATTTTTCGCCCGGCGCAAGGCCAAGGTACGCTGCATATATATTCCCTTTCGCGAACCGTTCAAAATCCCCCGTCTCCACAATCAGTGACAATGCCGTATGCGTCTTGATCCCTAGGAAACAGTTCAGCTTCTTTACTTTTTCCTGATACCTTTCCTGAGACGCCAGTTCCTCTATACGCTTGTCAAAACGCTCGATCTTTGCGGTCTGCTCGTCATAGGTTGCCATGTACTCATCCAGTGTCTCCCTGTATAATGCAGACACCTCCAACGGCTTCAGCCATTTCAGATGCGCAATCGTCCATTTCGTTTTCTCATAGTCGATGATGTCGCTGATGGCCTTGCCGACCGTGCGGCCCTTGCCGGCGTGCAACGGCATGATACGGGTGGTGGCCATGTGGGTGCCCTCCTTCCTCAAAAATTAAGATAGCAACAGGCAAAAGAAAAAGGACGGCTCTGTAAAAGCTGTCCTTGTTTCATTGAACTTGGTCTATATTCGATTGCTGCTGCGTTTTCAGTTCTGCAATCCGCTTGCTGTCTACAAAGTGGGTCGCATACCACTTTTCAACTTCCGGGTTACCGCTTTTGCTGAACCGCAGCGGGATAACCGGCTTATGCCCCTGGCCGGTTTTCTTCTTCACGCCCCATCGCTTGTAGTAACAGAAAGAAGGCTTTAAGCCAGTTTTCTGCGCGTACACCCGCATCTGGTGCATGATGAAAGACAGCTTTCGCAAATTGACCGTGCAGACCCGTTCCAGGTAATCTACCTTGCCGAACCGCCAATCCTCATACTTTTGCTTTGGCAGGACGCCAATGTCCATCAACACATCTACCGGGGCGGCGTAACCTCGCCGCTGGCATTGGTGGTAGACCGACGAATGAACTTTCCCAATCAGCTCTTTCTCATTCATGGGCAGAACCATCATTTTTCTCATGCCAGTTTTTCAAGACAGCTTCCACCTGGGCGATCAGCTGCTCCTTGTCCGGCATATAGAGAACATAGCGGGATGCAAAAATGTTGTTGGAAAGACCGCCCAACGCATATTCCGCCGCCACACTATCTTTCTCGGTGCAGAGAATGATGCCGATAGGCGGGTTGTCATCGGGGTCGTTGACTTCGGCGGCATAGTAGTTCAGATACATATTGAGCTGTCCGGCAGCTTCCGGCGTCAGTTTTGTGGTTTTCAGCTCAATCAAAACATACGCCCGCAAGATTTTGTTGTAGAACACCATGTCCACATAATAGTGGGTATTGTTTAATGTAACCCGCTGCTGTGTTCCCACAAACATAAAACCGCGCCCCAGCTCCAGCAGGAACTTTTCGATCTGCGCTACCAGAGCCTTCTCCAAGTCGCTTTCCAACATGGGCTTGTTTTCCGGCACACCCAAAAATTCAAATACATACGGATCGCGGATAATGTCGGCTGGCTGGTTGATCTCAATTCCTTTCTGCGCCAGAGAAAGGACCTTTTCTTTATTGGCGTCTCCGTTGGACAGCAGCAGGCGCTCATAAAGGGAGCTGTCGATCTGACGCTTCAGTTCGCGGACAGACCAGTTGGAATTGACAGCCTCCTTTTCGTAAAAGCTGCGTTTATTTGCATCAGAAATGCTTAAAAGTTCGCAATAGTGGGACCAGGACAATTTGCCAGACACTGTCTGGCATTTTTCATACGCCAGATAAAAGGCCCTCATATTTTGGAGATTTGACCGTGAGAAGCCTTTTCCCAATTCCTGCGTCAGCTCCTTTGCCAACTCCTTCAATGTCTGCTTGCCGTATTCGGCCCGGAGCTGGTTTTGCTGCTCGTATTCCACAATCGCACGGCCAATCTGCCAGTAAGTGGACAAAAGTTGGGTGTTGACCTGTTGTGCCACAGTGGTTCTTGCGTTTTTCACCAGCTCCCGGATTTCCTGGACCAACGGATTGTTCGGCGTCAGTTGGTTCGCCATAGAATCCCTCCTTATTTCATCGGCATACCATGCTGCCGGTTTGCTCTTATTTATCAGTATATCCTATTTCTCGCGGAAAGTAAAACGCCAAAAACACGAGGCAACGTCTTACTTGCTTTGCGCCGTCACAATAGAGCCAAACTTTCCTTTCGCACTAATCTGATCTACAAAATTAGCACAAAAGTAAAGTCAAAAATTGCCGGGACTTCACTCCCGGCAATTCTTCATTTCCTGTTCAGCCATACACCGCGTACTGGATCGCATACCGCAGGTCCTGCACCTTGCCCACCAGCCAGGCGGCAGCCATCGGCAGGCCCAGCGGGCTGACCAGGAAAGCAATCACCAACAGGATCACGCCGTTTTGCGGCGAGTAGGTCACCAGCACCGCGACCCCCAGCAGCGCCACCACCGTGGAGGCCAAGCCGAAGATGAAGCTGGACACATACAGCAGGCCGAAGCATACCCATGTGAACAGGGCCAGCGCCAGCACCAATGGCGCGGCAAGGATTTTCAGCCCCAGTTTCAAGATAAACCATACCGCTTTCATTTCAGCGCCCCCTTCCGCCAGTCCAGGTAGGGCTGGCACAGCTTCTCCACGGCTTTTTCATCGGCCTCTGTAACCTCCCGGCGGCCTTTCGTCCGGCGGAGCAATTCAAAGTCCTGGTAATCCGTGAGCAGCAGGTCAAACAGTTCCTCCGGGGTCTGGCAGAGGATGCCGTCCACGCAGTAGCGGGAATCCTTGTTCCAGGTCAATCGGACATAGCCGCGTTTGCACGGAAGGACTTCTTCCTCCGGGTCACGCAGCAGATACTCTTGAAACAACTCCAAGATATTTTCAAATGTCAACATCAGCCTTCACCTCCGTTTCTGATGATATTATCGCTTGTGGTTTGTAAAAGTGCAACGATACGGGCAAAGAAAAAAAGAGGGAGGCCCGGCGCAGCCGCACGCACACGCCGGACCTCCCTCAAAGCCGGGGCGTATGCCCCTGTCACGACAGCTTTGCCAGCTGGGTCAATATCCGATGCACCCCATCCCACAAAGCCTCCTGCCTCCGGGATATATCCTCCAGGTCAGCGTCATAAATGCGCCCTGTTTCATGCACGCGGCGGGCCAGCTGGTTCAGGTTGTTGCTGGAATAGCGCATCAGAGACACCATCTCCTTCAGCTCCGGCAGTTCCAGACGCACCACATAGCCGTCCAGGGCCATCTTGCGCAGATAGGCTTCCCGGTTCTTTGTCCCCAGCTGGGCCATCTTCTGCTCGATCAGCGCCAGTTCCTCCGGCGAGACCCGGAAGTTCAGCTGCACCTCCCGTTTGCGCTTGGGGGCGCTCACCGCTCCGGCTCCTTTTTCTTACGAACGGGCGCTTTCTTTTCAGCGGAACACGGCTCCTGCTTCAGCTGGCGGCGGACCGAAGGGCGGCGCTGGCGCAGCTCTTTGGAACGATCCTCGCTGGCCAGAATGGTGACATAGGTGCCGGGCAGGTCCTTCATGCCGGTGATCGCCAGGCTGCGGAACGGCAGCAGCGCCATCAGCCGGTCATGGGCCTGGGTGCCTGCGCGGGCCAGAAAGTCCGGCGAGACGCGGGCCATGTAATGGGTGCCGTGGGGGCTGTTGGGCGTATCCGGCGCACGAAGTTCCTGCAACAGCCGGGCGGCCTCAGTGTGAATCTCATCCGGCGTCAGCGGTTGGAGACGCAGATAATCCTGCCGCGCCTGGCTCAAAAACAGATCGACCAGGCCGGAGTGGCTGTCCACCACGAAGTCCAGGTTGCGGTCTCCGCCGAAGCCGTCCGGGTTGGGCGGGATGTCCACGGTCTTGGCCCACGCCTTATTGGCCGGGCTGAACCGACCGTCCCAATCTTTTTGTTGTACCGTGTTTGCCAGCACATAGAGGGTGCGGGTGTAACCGAACTGCTCGATCACCTGGGGCACCGCGTCTCTCTCCAGCCGGTTGTCCCGGTAATGTTTCGAAATGGACGCCTCGATGGCCTCCTTTCTGGTTTTCCCGTACATAGAACGGACAGGACAGGGCTTGCGGCCCGCTGTGGGCGGTCTTTTTTCCTTTCGCCAAAGATACTTTTGAAAGGCTACCAGCTACCCGCTGGACGGGGATTTTTCAAAATTTCTCTTTGCCCTCTACCACGGACAATAATCAAGAATGCCAAACGCCGGGGCAAAAATTTCTCCCTCACTTACTACTCCAACTTGAAAGGGTCAAAATGGCCGAAAACAGAACCGGTCAAACAAAAAAAGCAGCAAATCTTTTTCAAGACTTACTGCTTTCGCTGGCCGCCAGTAGGCGGCAGGTATTCAGTTTTTATGGCTCGTCCGGCGGATAGTCAAACCGGAACTTGAATTGGCAGTCAATTAGTCGCTGTTTCACATAGTCCTCCACCTCGGCATTGACCTGTCCGTTCACTTTGGAGAAATAGCGGATATATCCGGCGTAGTGGCGCAGGACGGCGTTCACGGCTTCCGGGTCGCCCTCATGGGCTTTGACGATTGTTTCATAAGGGAGCAACTTACTCATACCGGCACGCCTCCATTTCCTCGCGCAGCCGCCGCAAGGCAAGCTGGATATGCCGCCCCGCTGTGCTGCGCGTCCGGCCGATATGTGCGCCGATCACTCGCTGCGGCTGGCGCAGGAAGTAGTAGCGCAAAATCACTTCCTGTGTCTGCTTTGGCTGGGCGGAGAGCGCGGCGGCAAGATCGGCGTTACAGAGCAGGACGGTCTGGCCGCAGACGGTAAAGGGGTATTCCTCGTCCGGCTCCGGCCCGGCAAACTGGACAAACTTCTCGTCCATCAGATAGTCAAGGGAAATTTGCCGCTCCCATTTCCGGCGAAGCTGCAAAATCTTATCGCGGGCAGCATAGCGGATTACTGCCTTACAAAAGGCGTTGTGCTTGCGCTGGATGTACTCCTGATAGGCTTCAAAGTCGGTCATGGAAATTCCCCCTCTCTGAATAATAGTGCGGGGCGGCAGCACTCCTTGCTGTCGCCCCTTGATTGCCTATCTGCAAAGGCGGGCGGGGCTGTCAACGGCGGCGCGTATGCGCTGTTCATCTTGACCGTTGACTGGCTCGGCTGGCCTTGCTATTGCCTTGCGGTAAACACAAATGGAAATGATCGCAGTAATCACCTCCGTGATCCAAAACGCATTCCAGACGCCAACCGCTCCGAAAAGTCTGCTGAGTAAAAACGCAGTCGGGATAATAACTACTACATACCGGCAAAGGGAAATCAGTAAAGAAGGGGTGCCTTTTCCAAGTCCCTCCAATGCGCCGGAAGAGGTAACAGAAACCGCCGAGACGATAAAACCGGCACCGATGATACGCAGGGCCGTTTCCCCGGCCCGAATCGTCGCCTCTGTGTGGGTAAACAGCCCTATCAGCTGGCCGGGGATCAGCAGACATATCGCGGTTCCAAGCACCATAATGATACCACTCATGCACAAAACGATCTGATAAATCTGGCTGACCCGTTTGTGCTCCCCTGCACCGTAGTTATAGCCGATCAGGGGGCGCATCCCCTGCACAATGCCATTCGCCGGAAGATAGATGAAGGTCTGCAATTTGTAATAGATCCCCAAAACCAGAATATACACTTCGGAATAGGCAGCTAAAATCCCATTGAGCGCCGAAATCAAAAGAGACGGAAGTGCAAGATTCAGGGTTGCGGGAATGCCGATAGAATACAGCTTGATGACCATCTTTTTGCTGGGCAAAATGTACTGCCTGCGGATATGCACGCGAATTGGCCGCAAAAGATAGACTACAAGGTAAATCGCCAGTGTCAGAGCCTGTCCGATGCCGGTTGCCAGCGCAGCGCCTTCAATTCCCATTTCCGGGAATGGGCCATAGCCAAAAATCAGAACGGGGTCTAAGACGATGTTTGTGATGCACCCGCACATCAGGCTGATCATGGTTGTCTTCATGTTTCCTACTGCCTGGAACAGTTTCTCAAACGCCATGCTGACGGTAACAATGAGCGTAAAGGCGAACGCAACGATAGAATAGCGGACGCCAAGTTCAATGACCGCTTCGGATGAAGTGAACATCCGCAGGAAAACCGGCATGATGGCGATACAGCAGACTGTCATAACAACGCCATGAATCACGGCAAGCACAAGTCCCTGCGTGGCGGCCTGATCCGTTTTTTCATGATCCCCCGCGCCCAGATAGAAGGCGATCACTGCATTGATCCCAACGCCAAATCCAATTCCGGCAGCATTGATAAAATTTTGAACCGGGTAAACCAACGATAATGCCGTCATAGCCTCCTCGCTGATCTGCGCGACGAAAAAACTGTCCACAATGTTGTAGAGGGAATTGACCAGCATGGATAACACCATAGGCAGGGACATGGATAAAATCAGCGGTAATACCGGCTTTTCTTTCATGAAAGTATCGTTCATAATTCCTCCTTCGCAGAATACGTTATGATTTTTTACGGTGATACCAGGCCATCATTATGAGAGCAACAAGCAAGGTGCCAGTTTCCGCGACAGGGAATGCAAGCCAGATTCCGTTCAGATGGAACAATTTGTCCAGACACCATAAGGATGGAACAAGGAAAAGCAGTTGCCTGCATAATTGAATTGCCATGCTGGAACCTACTTTTTCTGTGGCCTGAAAATAGGTGGAAATCATAGTAGAAAGACCGCAAAACAGATAGCTTGTCGCCATAATCCGCATAGCGGATATTCCAAAGGAGCGCATGGCTTCCGATGCCGTAAACAATCCCAAAATCTGCGCCGGAAAAAGGATGACAGCCAACGTCCCCAGTATCATCATGCCGGTGACCAAAGCAGTTCCGTATCGGAAAGCGGAATGCAGCCGTTCGCTGCTCCCTGCGCCGTAGTTAAACCGCATGACTGGCAAACAACCCTGGATTAAGCCATTTACCGTCATAACAATCAACTGCTGCACCTTAAAATATGCACCGAAGAATGCAATCGCCGTATCAGAATACGCCACCAGAAACAGATTGACGAACGTCACCATAAACGAACTGAGGGCGTTCATAATAAAAGATGGCAGGCCAAAGGCAAAAATACGGCGGATCATCTGTTTCTGCAAGTGAAAGCCTTTGATTTTTATCTGCACTTTTTGCTTTTTGTCCAGCAGCAAAGCAAACGCCAAAATCATGGACAACAAATAGCCCGCAACAGTAGCCACCGCAGCACCGCGGATTCCCATAGCCGGGAAAATACCAATACCAAAAATCAGGATGGGATCGAATACAAAATTGACCACCACGCCCGCAATCTGAAACCACATGGGAGCAATCATGTTCCCGGTGGCCTGTATCATCTTCTGGATTGCGATATGCACCATATTGGGGATTTGCATGAACGAACATACGCCCATATAGGCAATGCTCAACTGATAGATTTCTTCATTATTGGTGAATGCCCGAAAGTAGGGTTTCATAATCAGGAATGACAGAAGGTTGAGCAAAGCACCTATTCCAAAGGCCAGTAACAATCCGTGTGTGACGGTGGTATTTGCTTCATCCTGCTTTTTCTGTCCAAGATACCCCGCAATCAGTACATTCACGCCGACACCAATCCAGATAGACGCCGCATTCATCAGTGTTGTAATCGGGAATGACAGAGAAACAGCCGTCAGCGCATTCTCACTCAGCCGCGCTACAAACGCGCTGTCTATCAGGTTATAGGAATATTGCAGGAACATGGAGATCAGCGGCGGTATCGACATTTGCCAAATGAGCTTTCCAACGGGCGCAACTGCCATTTTATTACTGGTCTGCATACTTTCCCTCCTCTCCACAAAGTGTCCGGCGCAAAAAAATTGCGCCGGACAGCAGGTTATTAAATCCGAACAATATAGTTTTGTTTGCGTGCTGCGGGCTGACCGGCTTCCTTAGCTGGATAACCCAATGCAATCGCTCCGACGCCACGCAAGGTTTCCGGCAGCTTCCACTCCCGCAGGAGAGCCTTACCGTTTTCACTGTCGAAAATCTCACGTTCCCGATGTACCCATACGGTTCCCAGCCCAAGAGCATGGGCGGCGAGCATCATATTTTCAAGGACGCAGCTTCCATCCTCTACAAAGGTGTTTGCGGAGCCATCTGCCAGAACCAAAATCACGACAGGCGCGCCATAATAAGGGTCTGTATTGTTCCCCATCACTTCTGCGTTTAACCTGGCGATTTCCTGCCGGTATTTGGGGTCTGTGATTGCAATGATGGTAGGGGATTGACGTCCTCCGCCGGTAGGTGCATAAGTCCCGGCTTCCAGTACAGCGTCCAACGCCTCGGAAGGGACAGGTTGCGGTTTGTAAGCCCGTACACTACGGCGCGTCTTGATCAGAGATAAGAAGTTGTTTTCCATAAAAAATCATCCTCCATTCTGTCAACATTTCCGAGATGCAGGCAACAAAAAAAGCCACACAACTATCATAAGACAGTTGTGTGGCAAAAAGATGACCGAATCCGGAAAAGTCCACTCAAATTTTACGTCTATTATTATAGCGAGCTTTCGGGAGACTGTCAAGTATCAATCTTTACGGAATTGTGGAGGCTGTCTGTTGCTTTTTGTGTTACTTTATGGCACATGAGCATTGGCACCGGGGTTGTCGTTGCCGTAACCTTCCAGCAGGTTGATGACGCCCCACACGCCGAGACCGGCACCGAGGGCGATAACGAGGGTCTGGAGAACGGTGATTGCCTGATTGAAAAATTCCATAAATAAAGTTGGCCGGAATCATTTGAAAAAGATTGATTAGTCATGGTTCATAGGCATACAAAAGCCGGACCATCCGCCGCCCGGTTTCCGGGCTGGCTGACTCCGGCCTTCCTCCTTTTTTCATTATTTTGTAGAGATCGTCCGCTTTGTACGCCGATGGCCCCTTCGGGGCGGTGGTGGCGGGTAGATACGATCACTCCTTTCACAGCGGAACATCATTCGCCAGCTGCGGCGTCGATCTCATACACGTCGCAGACCTGGTTGGGTTTGAGCTTCAGCCGGGCCTTGAGGTAGCCTTCGATGTCAAAGGCGTTCTTCGGGTCGGCGTCAGCGGTGTACTTGTAGTTGGGGTGCTGGGTGATGTCGTACTTGTCCGACAGGAAAGGCCGCACCCCGCGCAGCTGGAGGATGCACTTGCCGCCGTCCATGACGGTCAGCTCATCCTGGCTCATCAGCGCCTTCCCCAATTTTTGATAGTTGAGCGAGTGGGAAGTCTCCCGCCCACGCTTTCGCCGGTGTTGTAGGTGTCGATGGTCTCCTTACCCAGCACGGCCTCCAGCTCCTTGAGCGTGGTCGGCTCCTTGCCGCCCAGGAAAATGGAGGAATCCATGTTGCCGATGATGGTGTCGGCGTTGTCCTTGTAGATGGCCTTCTATCAGCTTTCTTTCCCTTTCCGTGAGTGTATCAAGCGCTTTATACAGCCACTCAATAGAAATCCTGCGTAACACCATGTCCTCAACACTCTCGTGTCGGTCTGCGAACTGCTCTACATTATCATCCATGAGCCTGTCCAAAGAGTCCTCCCTGCTGGGAATGACCTGCTTGATCTGTCCGTTCTCATCCATAAGGAAGGATACCGATAAACAGGTTGGCAATGACTACCGGCAGGAAGGTCAGACTGCGAAAAGAGCCTGCCGCAACAACCAGAATCGCGAGTATGGCAAAAATCAGGTTGAAGTAAGTGAGCAGATTGCCTTTTATGATCTGCCCCACGGTTTTCGACTCTTCCGTAACCATTTCGTTCGTCCAGCCACTATCGATCCGTTCCTGCACCTGTTCTTGAGACAGACCGCTGGAAATATCTGCCTGATAGCGCTGAGCGGCTTCCCGATTCATTTGCTGCGCAGCAGCTTTCTCTTTCTTCATAGGGCAATATCAATCATACTGCCGCCAGAAATCCAGTCCGGCAGCTTCATAGCCTTCCTTGTCCATGAAGTAGCTCATACCATGATCCGCGCCAGGTACAATAAACAGCTTCTTGGGGGATGCACAGGCAGCATAGTTCTCATAGGTCATTTCCAGTGGAACGAAATGGTCATCGGCTCCATGTACCAACATGACGGGAATGCGGCAGTGGCGCAGCGCGTCAACGGTAGACTCGTATGCAGCGTCCGACTGGGTTTTCCGTTCATACAGCGTATCTGCCAGAATGCCGCGAAGCCGGAAGGGAATGTGCAGATTGTTATTGGCAACATGCTTCCAAATGGCGTGGGGCGAAGTAAAGCCGCAGTCCGCCATAATTCCGTGGACATTTTCCGGCAGATCCAGCCCTGCCGCCATCAAAACCGTGGTTGCACCCATGGATACGCCGCAAAGGTAAATGGGGAGTTCCGTGCCGCATCGCTTACTGACCCAGTGAATCCAGTCCAGGCAGTCATAGCGTTCGATTGGGCCAAAGCCAATGAAATCACCGCCGCTATTTCCCTGACCCCGCTGTTCTGCATACAGGACGCTGCATCCATTTCTCTCCCAGAAATTGGACACCATCCCAAAGTCTTTGTACCACGCAGAGCGCCAGCCGTGCATGGCAATGATGACTCGCTTCGCATTCTCACAGGGAATCCAGTGCCCTACCAGAGGCACCCCATCATGACCGGTGATCTCCACCGTTTCATTTTCTTTCTGCGCCAGCTTTTCAGCCGCTTTTCGCAATTCCTCCTGAAACGCATTGCCGGATTGGGTGCCGGAAATCAGATTGCCCGCTTTTTGAAATACCCTGGGTTCGTCCCGATCCAAAGCCTCTCTGGTCAGAAGCCGTGTTGTCAGATAGGCGGTGGCAGATGCTACTGCCGTTGCAGCAATGGCAATTCCCGATAATTTCATTACTTTTCTTGTTTCGATTTTCATAGGGGAGTGTTCCTTTCTCTTTATGATAAAAAGCCTTTGGTAGGAGTGTTTCAGAAAGAAATTTCCAACACTCATATATTCCTTTCGGAAGTGATACTCCGTATAAAAGGAATAGTTTCGCTTCTTTTATCTGGCAATGTAAAGTGCGACACCAAAGGTCGCAGCAAACAGGCCCATGCCGGATATAATGATGGACGGAATGGACGCGGTAAGCGCCGTCCACACGGCCTGTTTCTTCTGCGCGCCAGCGACTCGCTCGGCTTTATAGCGGGTGGTCGTCAGGATTGCGTAATCCACGGTCGCGCCAAGCTGGATGGTGCTGATACAGATCGGCGCGATGAACGGCAGACTCTGTCCTAAATAATGGGGCAATCCCAGGTTGATAAAGATAGCAAACTCAATGACCGCAATCAGAATAAACGGAAGGAAGACGCTCTTTTCCACCAGGGCAATAATGAGGAAGATGGCAAGAATCGATACCGCGTTGACAACCTTAAAGTCATGGGCAGTGGTTTCGATCATGTCTTTCATACACGGAGCTTCTCCAATCAGCATACCGCCCTCGTCATATCTCTTGAGAATGGCGTTCAGCTGTGTAATCTGCTCGTTTACTTCGTCACTGGCAACTTTATATTCCGAGTTGATGAGCATCAGTTCCCATTTGTCGCTTTTCAAAATCTCCACAACGGAATTCGGCAGGATTTCCTCCGGCACACGGGAGCCGACCACTGACTCCAAACCCAGAACATATTTGACACCGTCCACCTGTTCCATCTCGCCGATCATCTTGCGGACATTCTTCGTGGGAACATCCGTGTCAATCAGCAGCATGTGGGTAGAGGCGATGTTGAAATCCTCCGCAAGCTTACTGTTGGCGATGACATATTCCATATCTTCGGGCAGGCACTGGCCCATATCGTAATAAACTTCATCGTTGGTTTTGCTGTATCCGTAATAGGCAGGCGGAACCAGCAAAGCGAAGATGACCAGAATCACGGGAAACACCTTGACAATGCCTTTTGCGAATTTGCCCATGTTGGGAATCAATGCCTTGTGCTTTGTTTTCTGTAAGGGCTTATCCAGAATCAGGATCAGGGCCGGCAGAACAGTCACACAGCCAATGACGCCCAGCAGGACGCCCTTTGCCATGACAATGCCCAAATCCCGGCCCATGGTAAAGGACATGAAGCACAGGGAAATAAATCCTGCCACAGTGGTAATGGAACTGCCAACTACGCTGGTCAGCATTTTCTGGATAGCCACTGCCATGGCTTCCTTGTTATCGCTGTAATTTACCCGCTGCTCGTTGTAACTCTCCCATAGGAAGATGGAGTAGTCCATAGTGACGGCCAACTGCAAAACAGCGGACAGGGCCCTGGTAATATAGGAAATCTCGCCCATAAAAATATTGGATCCAAGATTCAGAAGGATCATCATACCAATGGAAGCTAAGAACACAAAGGGCACCAGCCAGCTATCCAGGAACAGCAGCATAGCCCCGCAGGCCAGAGCCACGGCAATGCCCACATAGATCGGCTCTTCCTGTTCGCAGAGGTCCTTCAGATCGGTGACCAGCGCAGACATTCCGGAAACATAGCACTGCTTTCCGCAGAGGGCGCGGATCTCCCGGATCGCATCCATGGTAATATCCGCGGAGGTGGAGCTGTCAAAGAACACGGCCATCATTGTGGAATGGTCGGTATTGAATTCCGTGTAGATTTTATCCGGCAGCAGCTCCATGGGGACGGAAAGGTCAAACAGGGTGTCATACCAGATCACGGTATCCACATGATCGACCTGCTCAATTTTTGCCTTCAGAGCAGCTACATCCTTGTTCGGCATATCCTCCACGATAATGAAGGAAAAAGCGCCCTTCCCAAAATCCTCCATGAGTTCATTCTGCCCGATGATGGTACCCATATCCTCCGGCAAGTAATTCAGCATGTCATAATTGATTCTGGTATTTGCAATGCCAATCACTGCCGGAATCATCAGCAAAACGGTTAGAATTAAGATCGGTATGCGGTATTTTACAACCGCCTTTGAAAAACACATAGATGATTACATATCCTCTCTGTTAGGGTCTATCTGGCAATATTCGGCATCGATGACCTCCGGCAGCTGGTGACGAATGATCTTAACGGCGGTCAGAATGGTGATCAGATTTAGCACACCTTCGGTTATGAGCGTCACCCCCAGCAAGATCATCACGACCTGGGCGCTTTCCGATGGGCGTAAGACCAGCAGGAAACCGGCAGCCCCTGTCAGAATTGCCACAGCGAGAATCAGCCACCACTTTGGAATGCCAAAGGCTTTGGAATCAATGGAAATCTGTATTTTGAGGAGCGCGTCTGCCAGAACACAGATGCCCATAACAATGCAGATAAGATTAACCATTGCATCTGTACGGATGATCAGAATGACGCCAAGTGCCACGAGCAGAATGCCAAAGGCCAGATCAAATTGAAATGCCAGCCTGTATAAGTCTTTGGAACAATAGCCGACGATCTTTACCAGGCCGAATAGAACCATGATTCCTCCGCCGAGCCTGCATAGCAGCGTCACCGAGAAATCAGGCACAGCAATCAGTACAATCCCCAATACACAAAGTAGAATGGAAATCATGATATAGCCAATTTTTGCAGCTTTAATCCGATTGTTCAGATACACAAAAATACCTCCTTGGGTTGTCAATATTCTCATGGTTGCGTGAAGGTCACGTACCTCATAGACAATCTTTTTATATATAAAAAGTGTGATTTCGCATCGTAATTTACTACATGAGCTGACATATCAGCCAACTCTTCCGTCTATACTGCCAATCTGAATGTAGAGCAGACTAAGCATTCATTTGACAAAAAATATCTTGCAGATCGGCATCAATTGCAGACAGCAAATCTGCATCATGTTTCAGACGACATTTAAGGGAATCTGACACATCGTTTTCAGTCTTGTATTTTAGGTGATGCTCTAAACTCGCCCAATAGTCCATAGCAATTGTCCGTATTTGGATCTCAACAGGAATGTGTTCTGTTGTCCCCGCCAAGAAAATGGGAACTGAAACAATTAGGTGGAGACTCCGGTATCCGTTTGGCTTTGGATTAGAAATAAAGTCCTTTTTCTTAAGCAAACGAATGTCATCTTGAGAAAGGAGCAGGTCAGCGACTAGATTTACATCATTTAGGTAATTGCACACGACCCGAACTCCAGCAATATCAAGAATACCCTCACGAAGGGATTGCATTTCTATGGGGTATCCTTTTCGTCTGAGCTTTTCGAGCATACTTCCTGGAGACTTCAGCCTACATTCAATATGGTGGATAGGATTGTGGCAGTGCTCTACTTGGAATCCATCATTAAGAATCTCAAGTTTGGTCCTTACTTGCTTAATTGCAGCATTGTACAACTGACGGATTGCGAGAAACTCTGTCACATCATCCACGAAAGCCTCGTCCTGTAAGAGCGCCAGATTACGCTCACTTGTCGTCATTTGCAGGATTCTTTCAAAGTCCAGAATAAGTCCCCCTTTTCATTTTAAACCGACAGGACTTTGACCCCTCCATAACACAGATAGCCGGACTGCCCAATGAAACCCTTGGGGCAATCCGGCTATTAGGATCTTCTATCACGAAATCAGATGATATCCTGCCAAAGCTGCGGCAAGTTTGTCTGTTCCCAAGGTAATTCCGCAGTATTTGAGCCAAAGTGACCATAGCTTGCAGTGTGTCTGTAAAACGGTGTTCGCAGGGAAAGGCGGTCTATGATAGCAGAGGGGCGCAGGTCAACCGTTTTAAGAATCAGTTCCCGGATCCGGTCTGCCGGGAGCTTTCCCGTACCAAAGGTGTCTAGCCGTGCTTCACATACCCGATATCCCGAACCACCTGCCGGGCAATAGCGGCATAGTCCACACGGGCAGCCGAGGTGATCTCGCCGAAAATGTGGATCCCGTTGGGAATGGCAGTTACTTCGCAGGCTACATGGGAATGGGGATCGTTTTCCAAAAGGGCATCCAAAATGGCATCGGCGATCTGGTCACATACCTTATCCGGGTGTCCCGCTGTGACGCTTTCAGAGGTAAAGAAGGTTGTCATTTTGCCGCTTCTCCCTTTTTCTTCGCACAGCTGCAGCTCCACAACTCGGTGGCGGTGGGGGTCCAGTTCTTTGCGTAAGCCTCGCATTTATCGCACAGGTGATCCACCGTTTCCGGGGATTGCAGGTCTGTGGAATGAGCGCCGGTAGCTTTCACAATTTCCCGCAGCTTTTCCGGATTCTCCAGCATGGGGCAGGGACGCAGATGGTTATCGTTAAAGGGCTGCCCATCGTGATAGGCCATGAAAATGGGGCTGCGCAGCACATCCAGCAGGCTCATGTCCCGGATATTGGCATTGGAATAGTGGATAAACACGCAGGGATCACAGTCACCGTTGGCGTTGATATGCAGATACCGCCGTCCACCGGCAATGCAGCCGCCTACATACTCGCCATCGTTCTGGAAGTCCATGGCGAAGATCGGCTTGGTAGCCCGGATGTCCCGGATCCGGTGATACATGAATTCCCGCTGCTCAGGATTGGGCAGCAGTTCCGGCACTGCGTCATTGCCCACGGGCATGTAGTGGAAGTACCAGACAAACCGAGCACCCCACTGAATCATCTGATCAATAAATTCATAGGAGCTGATAGAATCCAGATTCTGGCTGGTGTAGCAGCAGGACAGGCCGAAGGGCAGATGCTTCTCCTTCAGGATTGCCATTGCCTGAATCACTTTCTGGTAGGTACCGTTGCCCCGGCGGCCATCGGTGGCAGACTCAAAGCCCTCCACGCTGATGGCAGGGATAAAATTCTTCACCCGGAGCATCTCGTTTGCAAAAGCTTCGTCGATCAATGTGGCGTTGGTGAAGGAAAGGAACTGGCAGTCGCTGTGCTTTTCACACAGGGCGATCAGGTCCTTTTTGCGAACCAGAGGCTCACCGCCGGTATATATGTACATATATACGCCCATTTCCTTGCCCTGGGTGATAATGGAATCGATCTCGTCAAAGGTCAGGTTCAGCTTGTTGCCGTATTCCGCGGCCCAGCAGCCGGTGCAGTGCAGGTTGCAGGCAGAGGTAGGGTCAAGCAGAATGGCCCAAGGAATATTGCAGTTATATTTCTTCCGGTATTCCTCCTGCTTTGGCCAACCGATGATATTCGCGTTGAGGAAGAAATTTTCAAAGGTGGCCTTTAGAACCTCCGAATCCGTCTCCTTCAGGATGTTCATAACGAGCTGATACATGTTGTTCTGCGGGTCTTCCAGCACTTGACGAACTGCCGCGCGCTGGACTGGGAAACTGTCTGGGCCATCGCCAGCCAGCTTATCCACCCAGGACATCAGTTTCAGAGCATTTTCTTCCGGATTTTTCTCCAAGTAGCCAAAAGCAGTGCGCAGAGTTGCTTTTTTCAGTTGATTTGTAAATGACATCTTTATCTCTCCATATATAAGGGGGGAGGCAACGCCTCCCCGCAGTGAAGCTTCTATCACTCAATTACATGATATTCTTTCAGCAGCTTTTCGATATCTGTTCCGCGGATCTTCTCCAGCAGCTTCTTGACCACCATTTTCTCCTTGAAACCCAGGTTCATTTCCGTCAGGGGCTTGCCGTCCCGAAGCTGGATGGTGGCGTTCAGCAGATCACGGATGTCGTAGACGCTGCCCCAGACCTCGGGCACACCACGGTCGATGTCCAGCAGGGTGTAGACAGCCTCCATGCCGGTACGCATGGAATACTCGGTGGTGAAGATGGTATCCCGCTTGGTTTCGGCAAACTGACCCAGGAACGCAAAGTTCACAGCACCCTCGGGCACCACATCAGGACGGTCACCGGCGGCACGGGGCATGAAGAAAGCGGTAATATAGGGCATCATCACCGGCACAGTGTTGGCGCTGTGCTCGGCCAGCTCCTCGATCTCCCCCACCGGCACGCCGATGTGGTACAGCCACTCCATACAGATTTCCTTACCGGTGCACTCCCGCATGGGCTTCTTCACGAAGTCGCCGGGTTTGTCGGAGAACAGACCGTAAACCCACACCAGGCACTGATCCTTGGGCTGATTCCGGAACTGGGGCTGACGGTTGATGGTCCAGCTCAGGAGCCAGCCGGAATCCTTCACGGTCACGATGCCGCCGGTAACCACGCCGCCGGTAAAGGGGTCACGCTTGCAGATATTCTTGATATAGGGAATGATCTTCTGATTCAGTGTGGTGACGGTGGCGCTCATCCAGTTGGACTGCTCAGGATCATGGCAGAACTTGTCGGGATGACCGAAGGAAGGATCCTGTGCAGCAATTCTGCGCCACATATCCCAGCCGCCGCCGGGCTTGATTTCGGGGTTGAAGGGTGCCACGGTGTTCTGGGAACCCATGGTGGCGTTCTCCACGCAGCCACCGTTGGTAATGAACACCAGATCGTTTTCCGTCAGGTCAACAAACTGATGTTTGCCCTCAGACAGCAGCTCAATACGCTTTGCCTGCTTTTTACCGGGCTGGATGTCGAACTCCACATTGACCACCTTGGTGTTATAGTGGAACTGGACACCGAAGCCTTCCAGATACTTGACCATGGGCAGAATCATAGATTCGTACTGGTTATAACGGGTGAACCGCAGAGCCTTGAAGTCCGGCAGACCGCCCACATGGTGGATATAGCGCTTGAGATACAGCTTCATTTCCAAAGCGCTGTGCCAGTTCTCAAAGGCAAACATGGTGCGCCAGTAGAGCCAGAAATTGGAGTTCAGCACCTCATCATCGAAGAAATCCGTGATGCGCTTATCGTACAGGTCTTCATCGGGGGTGAAGAACAGCTTCATGATCTCCATTGCAGCCTTGTCGGACAGACCGAACTTGCCGTCGGTGTGGGCATCCTGACCCTGGTTGACGGTTGCCCGGCAGAGGGAGTAGTTGGGGTCTTTCTTATTCAGCCAGTAGTATTCGTCCAGAACACTGACCCCTTCCGTCTCGATGGACGGAATGGAGCGGAACAAATCCCACATGACCTCGAAATGGTTATCCATCTCCCGTCCGCCCCGCATGACATAGCCTACATCGGGGTACTGCCAGCCATCGCATGCACCGCCGGGAATGGGGTCTTTCTCATAGATGTGGATGTTCTGACCCTGCAGCTGTCCGTCACGAACCAGATAGCAGGCGGCAGTCAGAGCCGCAAGGCCGGTGCCGATGATGTGGGCGGATTTGTTTTCTACGCCTTCGGGCTTTCTAGGACGGGCAAAGGCTTCATAGTTACCACTGGAATAATACATATTTTTTTCCTCCTTATTATTTGAGCGTCTTTATTTGGCGTCCTTGATTTATGATCCCATTATATCGGGAAGTTTCGACCTTTCCTACGGACAAAGATACCCTCGATGCCTGAACTTCAGACATTGAGGGTATCTTTGACAGAATTTTAGGCACGAGGGGGATTGGTGCCTAGTTTGTATTTTCTGAATAAAATCGCCGCCACCTGTAAAATGGGATTCATACACTTTCACACTTAACTTATCCTGCATGATATCGTACTTTTCCTGACCTTGGATATACTTTCTGATTGTCGCTTCATTTAACCCAACTGTACTGACATAGTAATGTATGCGAGGAATGTCATTTGATTTCTTCGCTTCTCTTAACATGATTTCCATAGCATTTTCAAAATAGTATGAAAAATAGAAAGCCGTTCCCGTCTTATCCTAATAATGAAAAGGCTGAAACAAATTTCAATTGGGATTTGATTGATCTCCTGAGCTTTTTTTACATAGAACATAATTTTCGTAATATATTCATTCTCATCTTTTGTAGAGAGATAATCATTGACAGCAAACTCAAAAGAGTCCGAAATAATGTCCAGTTTATTATCCGAACAATAGGCTAACAATCGCTCATAAGAACAACCAATAGAATAATAATCACCTGTATGGTAAGTGCAAACACACTGACCTTCTGGCAATTCCATAGTTCCATCAATATTACTCATGATATCAATTGGAAGAAATGCAAATGATGCTTCTGTATATCGTTGTTGCCTAATTCGGCTATAAGGCACTATTGCACCGCTCTGAAAGAAAACAGGAAGTTGTTCTTTGAATGAACGTACAAAACATTCTTTTGTAGCAATGCTCACTTGTTCCAAGGAATACGGAGCATTTACTTTCTGAACAAGGATACACTGTTTATCAACATTTTCCACCATTATATCATCACTTACTTCCAGAACGATAAAAGCAGGATCGAAATCCTGCTTAAACCTGTGTATATGGGAATGTCTACCTGAATTCATCAATGAATTGCACAACATCCTCATATATATCCATCCTTTTCGTTTCATTGAGTATCTCATGGCGCATATGACTATACAACTTGCTTGTGATATTTATATAACCAAGCTCCTTTAAAAAATCTGTAAGCTCCTCAAATTTCTTTCTGGATCGGATGACTGGGTCTTCCTCACCAGCAATCACAAGTATTGGCAAACGTGGGTTGTTCACTAGCCAATTACTTTTATCGAAAGCTGCTTTTTGTAGTTTAAAAAGGTTAATGAATCCATTTGTTGTAAAGGTAAAGCCGCACTTCGGGTCTTTGTTGTATTGAACGACATTGGTTTGGTTTTCGGAGAGCCAACCATTCGGGATCGTATTTCCAGAATTAAAGCCCGAAAAAGCCATTGCATTTAGCATCTTATTCGGAGCCTTTTCATTGAAAAACGGCTTTGAAAGTTTTGCCATAAACAAACCAAGTCCTGCCGCGGCATTGTATGTCGGTGGGCCGCATAGTACAATTTTCTCAATCTCAGTGTCGTATCTCTTAAGGAACCCGCGCGCAACCAAAGTTCCCATGCTATGACTAAACAGATATAACGGAATGCCGGGGTACTCATTCTTAATATACTTCGTTACAGTATATAGATCATCAATGATCGCCTGCTCATTCTCGGTGTAAAAGAATCCATAGTCATCTTCCATTTCCACACTTTCTCCATGGCCACGGTGATCGTGAATCACGCAGACATATCCATGATTGGTGAGATAATTCATAAAGTCAAAATATCTTTCTTTATGTTCAGCCATACCGTGGGAAAATTGAATGATTCCTTTAGGAATTTCCACTGGAGTTGCGATAGCGACTTCCAGTTTCAATCCATCAAACTCAGAAGGAATTTTTTCGTTTCTCATGTTGCCTCCTCTTCACTTCAAGCGCAGAGTTAATAAACTCCACCCAATCTTGCTATCACATAATAAACCATCTGTTCAATCTTTCCCACAGACAGCACGACCCCCGTGCCTGAAATTTAGGCATAGAGGCCGCTTTTGTCTGAAAAATTTATTTTTCCTTTTCACATCGGGCGATCAAACGTTCAAGATCACCCTGCTTCAATTCGTAAATCCGTTGGAATCGGGTTTGAATTCCTTCCTGCATCCCTGTTTCCAGCCAGCCGATGATAATACCGAAGCAGACGCATTTTAAGTAATCTATGATGACCTTTCGGTCTTCCGCAGAAATCTGCCTTCCCGCCAAGATCCCGTCCACATAAATCGTGACCACATGCTCGCATACCCGCCACTGATACTGCTCGTAGATATCCCGGTTGACGGAGTGGTAAATGTGCATAACCGCTTTCCGGTTTTCCAACGCAAAGCTGAGGGCGGCATTGATGCAATCCTCCAGCGATTCTACCGCTGGATGCTCCCGGATCATCCGCTCCGCATCCTCATCTACAATGCTTTCCACCAATTGCGGCAGGTCCTGGTAATAGTAATAAAAGGTATTGCGGTTCACGCCGCAGTCATCTACAATATCCCGAATAGTAATTTGGCTCAAAGGCTTCTCGTTCAATAGTTTCACAAATGAATCCCGAATGGCTTTTTTAGTAAAACTGGCCATGCGTTACGCCTCCTTATTACACAGTGTAACGACATCTGAAATATCACATTGAAGGGCAACACATATTTTTACAATCGTATCCAGATGGACCGGCTGATCTTTTCCCATTTTAGCAATCACGGACGAACTGAGATGTGCCATATTCTGTAAATCTTTTTTCTTCAATTTACGGTCAATCAACAGTTTCCAAAGGCTGTTATAAGAAAGGCTAAGCGTTGCATTATCCATTTTTCCACCCCACAGTGTTGTGTCATGATATATATTATATCATTTTTTCTTCTAATACGCAATAGAATTTACACGAAATCGCTATTTTTATATAGTTAATAAAAAGTCCGCCGATTACAAGTCATCACGCAAAAGTTTTTTGGAGACAATCTTCAGATAGAATTTATATGGATGTTTGCAAAGTAGAAAGGAACAAATACGAAGGAAATTCGTATGTAGTAAGATGCCGCCCGGAAGGACGGCATCTTGTTTAATAGGCGGGAATACCATAACCAAGGATTTCATAATAGCCCACAGAATACTGCCTCTGACGGCAGCTATCGCCGGAATTGCCCTCAACGGTATAGACAATGCCGTTTTCGCATTTTTCCACGATGCCCACATGGTCGGACTGTCCGTCCTGGGGGCCGGAAGAACCATTCGGGGAATCCCAATCAAAGAAGATAATCATACCCGGTGTCGGTTCTATGCTATTGTCAGCCCATTGTCCCCGATCCTTGAACCATTGGACGCCGTTCACGCAGCCTGCGAATTTGGGAATAATGCCGTTCTCGATATAGCCGCACTCGTTGGAGCACCAGCTCACAAAGCAGGCACACCATTCCACACGGCCCTCAAAGCCGTACCATGACCAATACGGCTGACCACCGATATTACCCACGCTGTCCACATACTGCCTTAACACGGTTTCGCGGCTCATAACATTTACGAGACCGGTTTCCACGGCAGACAAGGCACGGTTTCCCGGCACAAAGTCAAAGCCTTCATGGTGGTGCATGATCTCCGTGTGTTCGGCAATTTCTTTGCCGGATACCACATCACTCATCACATCACCGAGGGCGCGGGGCAGGTCATGGGGCTTTCTCATGCCCAGCATCTTGGTCAAATCACCCTGCGGGTCAACATCAATCAGAAGGACTTTTTTGCCGTCTAAGGCCAGCCCCGCGCCAATGCAGTACACGCTGGTGCTTTTTCCACCCCCGCCTTTTTGGTTGGCTACGGAGATTACTTTTGTTTTCGCCATAAATGGGTTCCTCCTTTTCTTAGATTTAGCCGTCTGCGTCACAGGGCTCCCGAAAAGTCGCAAGACTTTTTGGGAAAAGGAGCCGCAGCAGAGTGAGTGAGCTTTCGTGTTTCACACGGAAACGAACAATACGGAGCTTGCGGTGACGCGGCGACTATGTACGGGCATAAAAAAAGCCGCCTACTCTTTGCATAAAAGAATAAGCGGCATATGTAACCAATGCGATATTAAGTTTTACAGTGTGTCTGATACCTTCAAAATCAGTTCGTCCACGCAGTCCGTGTATCGCCCCTGTTGCAGTAACTTGTTCTTGAAACGAATGAGGCTTTTCAGCACAAGACGGGTTTCTTCATCATTCAGATAGAGATAGCGTTTTTTATCCTTCATCATCGTTCACCCCTCCTTACACTTACAGGATACCGAAGCAGTTCCTGATTTTCCAATGTGCAAATCCGATAAACTATATCAGATTCGGTCAAATCCATCCAAATCCAGCGAAACTATATCAGCAGCTTCTTGCTCAAAAATGCAAACAGAATTCTGCCATCAGACGGCAATGAGTGAAGGGGAAAAGAACCTCAAAATCGGTCCGATTTTCGTTCGCAGTTGCCCCATTTATTAACACATAAGGGGTTCAAAATGCCCAGTTGCCCCATTATTAACACATAAAAACGAGATCAAAACGGGTCAAATCCGGCGAAAATCAGCCAAACAGAATCAAAGCCATAGATACAGGAAAACCCCGGAAAACCTTGATTTTCCGGGGTTTTTGAGCCATTTTGATATAGTCTGAGCAGTCGATTAACGCTTGCTGAACTGTGGTGCACGACGAGCTGCTTTGAGACCGTACTGCATGACTTTTAGAGCCGATTTTCCTTGATTTTACGGGCTTTGAGGGATTATAGCTGTTCAGTTATCCTATATGGTAACCATGAAAATCTCGGCTTTTCAATAAGCTGTGCCCTGATGAAAAGCACTATTTACAACCCCGAACAGCTCCTCTGGCTTATTATACTTCACTTTCGCGTAGATGTCCATAGTTGTCTTGCTGTTTTCATGTCCAGCAAGATATTGAACCGTCTTAGGATCGACGCCTGCATAGAGGAGATTTGTGATGTATGTGTGGCGCAGCTGGTGTGGGGTCACGTTAAAGTCCAGTGTATATTTGATTTTTGGTTGGTTTTTCTGTGTCATGCCCAGCGTGGGAGTAACCGTGTATTTGATGCTTTGCCCGTTCACATATTTATAGTAGTTACGGGGTTTGGTAGACCGAACTACTACATACTGCCATACCCGCTGGAACTGGGATGCAGCCAACGGCTCACCTTTGCTGTCCGCAATCACATAATCAGAATGAGATGTTGTCTTGGCTTCCCGCAAACAATCCACCAGGCATTTAGGTATCGGAATATCCCTCCTGGCTGCTTTGGTCTTAAGCACCGTAGAAATCACGGGCCTGTTGTGTTCTGTACGCCATGCTCGCCGCACCGATAGATAAGGTGTAGGCTCGTCCAAAAATACGCAATCCCATTGCAACGCAAGAATTTCTTCCCGGCGCAAGCCGGAGTACAACCCAAGCATAATAAACAAGTATGGGGGAAGCCCTTTGACTGTATCCAGAAGAACCGCTACTTGTTGATCCGTCAATGCTTCCCGCCTTTTTCCCGGCTTTCCGCCCTTTCCCGATATTCCCTCGCAAGGATTGTGTTCGAGGACTTGATTGCGTTCTGCCGCATAAAAGACACATTTAATGAGCATATTTACCGTATTGTACAGGCCTTCCGATTTTTTCGACAGCGGAACCAGAGCCAATCGAATATCGTCCGTGGTTACTTCTTCCATGTACATTTCCCCCAAGGGCTTGATAACGTAGTTCTTCAGATCGGCCGTATATCCTCGCAACGTAGACGCAGACACCTTTGCAGACTGCATCAGCAGCCACCTTTCACAATATTCGGCTACTGTTGGGTGCCGACGATGGAAGATGATTTCTTCTACCTGCCGCTGTGCCGCCAACTGCTTCTTATACAAATCCTCGCAGGTAGTAGCATACAAACTTATCTGTTTACCATCTGCATCCATGATCCGCGTTCTGTAATACTGAATTCCTTTCAATGTAATGGTGCCATATTCCGGTATCTCCATTTTCTTTTTAGCCATCTTCGATCTTCCTTTCCTGACAATGTGTGGTTACTATATCTACCCCCCTGTTTTATCAGAAAGCTTCCATTTAATCAAAGATACGGCCTATATAGAACAAGAGCGAGACATCGGCCTCGCTCTTGTTTGTTTCCTGCTTTTGGATTTCATACTTGTGCAGTATCCCAGTCTGCAAATGCACTACGCATCGCCTGCACCAATTCATCTGGCCTGTTGTACTTGACCTTTGCATAGATGTCCATTGTAATCTTGCTGCTTTCATGTCCCGCCAGATATTGAACGGTTTTGGGATCGACTGACGCATGAATGAGATTGGTGATGTAGGTATGCCGCAGCTGATGTGGGGTAACCTCAAAGTCCAGGCTGTAAACGACCTTGCCGTTATGAACCGCCTTTTCCCCAAGAACAGGTTTGACCGTATGTTTTACGCGCTTTCCATCTTCATATCGGTAATAAACCCTTTCCTTTGTCGTTCTGGTTACAATATACTGCCAAAGCCGCTTGAACTGTGTGTAAGACAGCGGTTCACCATCCCGGTTTGAAACTACATATTCAGAAGTCGAAGTGGCCTTTGCCTCTTTCAAACAATCCGCCAAGCAGACAGGAAGGGGAATATTTCTCTCCGCAGCCTTTGTTTTCAACTCATCCAGAATGACCGGCCTGTTATGTTCCGTGTGCCACGCCCGCCGCACTGTCAGATATGGGGTATCCGTGTCCAGATAGACAGAATCCCATTGTAGCGCGAGGATTTCTTCTCGCCGCAACCCGGCATACAAACCAAGCATCACAAATACATACGGGGGCAAACCTCGGATAGCATCCAAAAGGCGTTCTACTTGTTCATCATTCAAAGCCTGCCGCTCCCCTTGGGGAACACCGCCGCCTTTTGCTGTCAAATAAATCGTCGGGTTATGGTCAATGATCCTGCTTTCCATCGCCGCACGAAAGATAGATTTATAAAGGATCACCACGGACTTATAAACCGATGCAGATTTCTTGGAAACTGGGACAAGGGCAATTTGAATATCATCCAGGCTGACCTCTCCCATCTTCTTATTCCCCAATTCCGCAATGATATGCCGCCTGACCTTCGAGGTATAATCCGTCAAGGTAGTGGCTCGCACATGAGCAGACTGCATCAGCAGCCACTTCTCGCAATACTCAGCAACTGTGGGCGTTTTGCGATGAAAGGTAGCACTCTCAATCTGCTCCAGCGCAAGGGTTTCTCGCTGATACAGTTCCTCCGGTGTTTTTGCATAAAGTGCGATGAGCTTCCCATTCGCGTCTTTAATTCTGGTTCTATAATACAAGGCACCATTTTTCATAACGGTGCCATATTGAGGAATTGCTTTTTTTCGTTTTGCCAATTCCGTCACCTCCTCGAAAATAATCTCCAGCGCTGTACCTTTGTTTTATCAGACATTTGGGGTTCCAGCAAGGATACGGAAAGTCTCATTCCCTTGCGCTTCGAGGTTTGCGGTATGTGGTGCTTTTTTCCATCGGTTTTGCACGATGGGTGCATTTTGCAATGTACTCCTGAAGGCACGCATCTGTAAAATAGACGCAACCGTTCTGTACATACTGAACATAGGAAATCATCCCACTGTTGCGAGCTGCGTCTAAGGTCGCAATACTGATACCCAGAATTTTGGCGGCCTCTTTTCGAGAAATTAGTTTTTCCATAGGTGTTCCCCCTTTCGTTGCGGATATGGTTGTGGCTTTCAAAATCACATGAATACGCTGGTAGCCGAAACTGCCAGCGCATGGTATCTAACTTTGAAAGGCATCCCCATCGTCGCTCATGCGCCGAAAGGGGATCGCCATGAAATCAATCTGGTTATCACGCCACATTTGCCACGCACCCCTGACGCTGGGGACAGAACAGGTCTCCGCTGGCGCGGCTGTCATAACTCCGCAGCGTCGTTCGTAGCGTGCGCCGCAGGGTTCCCCCCAAGTCTTTGGCGGGCCGTGAGGAAGTATCTTTAAGCCCCCGCGCAGTCATCGCGCCGGATCTGCCACCATCCGGGGTGCAGGGTCGTTGATCGCTCCGAAACAGCTTGTCCATCACCTCCTGGCTGTTCCATCTTCGCGGCGTCCTGCACTCGCTCATACGCGGGTTATGTACCTGTTCTGCCGTGTATTCGGTTGTCAATGTACCCGTGAAGGAAAAATAACCTTCTTATAGGTACTGACAAAAACCGGCGCAAACGGGTATAGGCAAAGAAATTTAGCAGAATTTTTTTGCCAACCGCTTCAATCCATTGCGGATGCTGCGGCGGACGCTGCTGGGATCAACACCCTCAGCGTGCGCAATCTCCACCGGCGTCATGCCAAGATAGAAGTGGGCATATAGCCGCTTGGCCTGCTTTTCCGGCAAGGTCATCACCGCAGCATACAGCCGCTCCTGCTGCTGTTTCGCCTCAAAAATATCTTCCGGGGTCGGCGCATGGGATACCGTCGCCTTCTCGATACCATTACCGTAGTCCAGGGAATAGTGGGCCTTGTGGCGGTACATACGGCGATCATAAGCCGCCTCCATCCGCTGGGCTGCCTGGATGGCATTCAACACTTCCTCGCTTACTTCCACATAAGTATCGATTTTATACACATCGGGATACAGATCCCGCAAATTGATTGTTTTCATGATAGACCTCCATTTCGATTCGTATGTTGTGAACGTGCGAACCGAATGGAGGCGGAGAACGGCAGCCTGGAAAACTGCCGTTTTTTCTTAACCTGTATTGGAATACAGGTGCATAAGCATACCGCTCCCGCTCGAAACCTTGAAATTCATATTCAGAGCGTCAATGCGATTCCTCATGCTCTCCTTCAAATGCTTCTCCTTTCATATATAAGCTGAAATACAATACAGTTTAAGGATGAAACACAGTGAATTAAAACAGAACGAGGTGTATTGTAGAATATATCTGAGGTGAAACAGAATACCAGAATATTCCCAGCGATTGGCTGAAGCCATTAAAAATACCCGTTTGGAACTCGGCCTGACGCAAGAGGAAGTGGCCGAAAGAAGCGGAACCGATGTGCGTACCATTATCAACATGGAAATGGGGCGCGGAAATCCAAAATTAAAGACCTTGTATGCCGTCATTCGCGCGCTCAAAATGGATGCGCGTCTCCTATTCGATGATGATCCGGGAAACGAAAGTTCCATGGTGCGTCAGGTAAAGTCCCTTATCAACGAGTGCAGCGAGAACGAGGTGGCAACCTTACTTCCCGTGATTGAGGCGGTTCTGACCGCCTTGCGTTCCCACAAAGGGGTTCAAATTGAATAAGCCACATAAGCGAAAACAGAGCCTGCTCCCGATCATCGGGCAGCAGGCTCTGCGCTTTAAGCGTCTGGCTCTTTGCTGGGCACCATTTTCAGTTTTACTACGTCAATCAAGATTTCTCTCTTGCACTTTGGGCAGTAGAGTGGGAACTTTATCAGGACGGTATCCTCATACACCTTTGTTCTTGTTTTACCGCCGCAGATCGGGCAGTGTATCCATAATGATCCTTTTTTCTTTTCCATTTTATATACCCTATTTCATATTATGACACTGCATTCAATGACTGGTTCTTTAACATGAAATTCGTTACCAGGCTCCACAGCATAGCAAATTTTACTTTTCAACGATCCGTAATTCCATATCCAAGTGCGCCTCATCCAAAGAAAATTGATCGTCCAGTCCTTCAGTAATAAGAATCTGACGATCCTGCATAATAAGAATCATCTCAAAGCCTGAATGCTCCCGCCAGTATTCGATTGCACCGTCTGCACCCATCACGAAGAGGGAGGTGGAAAGGGCGTCGCACAACTTTCCGTCAGGGGCCACAACTGTCACAGAAGCAAGGTCATTATTCACAGGGTAACCGGTGGCAGGGTCTATGATATGGCCATAAATCGTGCCGTCATCCGCCGTAAAGAAGTTCTCATAATTGCCGGAGGTCACCACCGCACAGTCGGAAGCGGTCAACACCCCTACGGTGTCGTTCTCAAACGGGCTTTGCAGTCCCAGCCTCCAGTCGCTGCCATCGGGGCGGGAGCCGATCATCACAATATTGCCGCCAAGGTCGAGCAGGGCGGACGTAATCCCTTCTTCCCGAAGAAGCGCCGCGACCTCATCGCTGGCATACCCTTTGCCTACCGCGCCCAAATCCAGCATCATGCCCGGTTCCGACTGAACGGTAGTTCCATCCACGGAAACTCTGCGGTAATCCACCGATGCAAGCAGCCCGTCGATTTCTTCCTGGCTTGGCACACGGTGTTCATCGGTGGTAAAGCCCCAGGCAGTCAGCACCAGGTAAACGGTGGGCTCTAATGCGCCGCCTGTTTCTTCGGCCATTTCCAGCGCAAAGGAAACAAGCTCCACTGAATCCTCACTGACGGAAACCGGCTGCCCGCCGCTGTGGTTGACCGCATAGATGTCACTGGTTTCGTCTGTGACGGACCAAAGCCCTTCCAGTTCCTCGATCCGTGCCTGCGCCAGAGCAAGCGCATCTTCGGCCCCATCCCCATACGCTTCCAGGCGGATATAAGTATTCATGGCAAAGAAATCATGGGAGGATGCAGACAGGCCGCTCTCATTGCCTTGCGGGCTTTCCATAGCACAGCCGGCCAGCCCGGCAAGCAGGCATATCGCCAGAAGGCTGGATAGAAGCCGCTTCATGGCATCCACCTCTCCTGACTTTTCGGTAAAAATCGAACTGCTTTTCCCGCATAGTGCCCTACGAACACAAACAGTCCCATGACAGCCAGATAATCCAGAAAGAAAAAGATGAGCGGTTCTTCAAAGTCGAAAAATACAAATTGAGTCCGTAAAAACAGGTAGGCCAGGATGTTTCGGCGAATCAGAGCATATATGCCATAAGCTGCGACCAGAACCCCTGCCACACGGATCAGTCCTGCCCTCATTTTAGATGGCTTCCCGCACAGCTTTCCAACCATGCCCAAGATCATATTCCAGTGAATCCCCAGGTGAAAGGATAAAAGAACAAAGCCCCAATAGGCACAGAGCATGTGCAGAGTCCGTCCAAAGCTGCGCCCTCCGCTAATGGGAAGAAACGCAAACACCTCACGGGAAATCAGCACAGCGCTGACCATGGACCCCAGCATCGCCAGGAAAACCAGAACGGCGCTCACCGTCTGTAAGACGCGATAGGGAGTATACCGTCCATGGAGCAGATTGCCCGTCCATTTTCTATTTAGGATGTGGTGAAAAATAAACAGCACGAACATCCCGGCCCCGATCCACTCATGGGCCGTTCTACCGATCAGTTCAAAGGCCATAAGCAGCATCAGAAGGATGGTCATGCCAAGATCCACTGTGATTTTTCCAATCATTTTGGGCTTCATTGGTGTGGCCTCCTGTTCTCCAATTTTGTTCTATCGGATGAAATTAGTTCGTTCTGGCGTTTCCAGCGGGGGCAGCGGCACCAGCTTGCTGCCGACCTCCTTACATTTCAGAAAATAAGCCATATTGTGTCCAAGGGTCCGCAGGGTGTAAATCCCTTCCCGATCTTGCTGCACCTCCTCCGGAGTGGTTCCGTGAACCATATTCCAATAGCGGGAGGTGATAATGGGCATCTGCATCAGGCCAAAATACTTGTTGACCTGATCCCAGGTGGCTGTCGTTCCGGCCCGCCGGGCTGATAGGACTACTGCCGCAGGCTTCAAATAGAAGCGTCCGCCGCCCCCGTTCAGGTCTGCATAAAAAGCACGGTCCAAAAAGGAAGTAATTGCACCGGTGGCTCCGGCCCAATGGACTGGTGTGCCGAATATAAAGCCATCATAGTCCTCTGCCAGTGATAGGAATTCGTTCACAGTATCCTGAAATACGCAGTGGTTGAGATCACTGCACTTGTGGCAGGCGATACACCCGGAAAGGGGTTTATTCCCAATCCAAAAAATATCCGTGTCAATTCCATTCTGATTCAGCGCCTCCGACACCGTACAAAGCGCCGTATATGTGCAGCCTTCCCTGTGCGGGCTACCGTTTACCAACAATACCTTCAAAAAATATCACTCTCCTTAGAATGAGATAAAACCCAGTTCAGAACATCTTTTTCTCCAAACACCGCATTGCCGCCTCCATGGTAGTTTCCGGTAATGCCGCGCTGGGCAAACCATTCATCATCCGGCGTCTGGATTTGTAAAACTTCACTGATCTGTTCTTCGCTCCATCCGGCCTCGATATAGGCATCACGGAGGCTGTTGTATGCGTCCCATGCCCGTTCGGAACCGTAATACTCATCATGCTCAGCCATAAAGATATAAACTGCTACGCCGTTTTCCGCGATAGGCGCATAATCCCCATCCCACTGGGATGCGCCGTGCAGATAGGCTGCATAAAGATCCGGGCACATGGACACAGCCTGGGACATGGTCTCCCCGCCGGCGGAATAACCGGCCGCATAAACGCGGGCCTGATCTACAGAGAAATGGTCGATAAAGTATTCTGTCAGCTCAATGGCCTGCCTGGCCGATGTTTCATGCCAGTCGGTGAGCTGGGCAGAGACCACAATCATCTCCTCTGGGAGCTTTGTCCAGCACAGGAACCCATCCCAGCTCAAATTGGAGCCAGAGGATTCTTCTCCGAACCACATCATGTCATATCCCGGCATAACCATCATCAGCGGGTAATTCTTTTGCGGGTCATAGTTTTCCGGGAGATAGTAGCTGTAATGAATTGTCCCGGTTTCTCCCTCCAAAACCTGTTCAGGAATCAACCCTGTCTCTATGTCTGGTGGCTCTGCACCAGAGGGAAGGATGCTGTCCCTATCGGACGCCTGATTGGCTGATTCCGGCGGTTCAAAGGATTCTGTTGCTTGGGACTGTGCAACCGGGCTGGAAGCCGCACATCCAGCAAGGGCAGTGAGAAGCAAGGTGCAGCATAACAGAAGCGAAAGAAACGGAGCGGTTTTCTTTTTCTGCATATTGCTCATTTTCCTTAATATCCCAGCCCAGCCAGCCAATCAGCCACATCCGGGGCAGCCTCGGCCACCGTCTGCTCGCTGACCGTAAAACCATCCTCGATGACCGTAGCATCCGGCTCCAACTCCTCAATGGTCTGGATGGTGCGGGAGAACCGGCTTCCGTTATGGACATTAAACGGGATGATGGTCTTACCGGAAAAATCATATTCATCGAAGAAGCTGTACACCGCCATAGGCAAGTCGGCCCACCAGTTGGGATAGCCGATGAAAATCGTGTCGTACTGATCCAGATTTTCAATGTGGGAAGTGAGTTCCGGACGGGCATTTTCGTCCTGCTCCTGGGCAGCATAGTCGATCAATTCCCCGCCATCGGTTGGATATACCACGGAAGTCCGGATGGAAAATAAATCTCCTCCCACGTTTTCCTGAATCATATCCGCCACCGCGCGGACCCGGCCCACGGCCTGCCCGTCAATGGTGGTGTAGCTGGCGGAAGCGATGGCATCAACGCCACTGTTTTCCGCCGCCGTGAAATAGGCAATCAGGATGTTATTGCCATCCAATTCGGTGCTGCCACTTTCTCCCGTCGCGGAAGTATTTGGCTGAATTTCACCGCCTTGCTCGGATGTTTTGGAAACGTCCTCTGTTCCGCTTGTGGAATCCGTGTTTCCACAAGCTGCAAGGGAAAGTGTCAGGATACCTGCCAGAAGCAAAGAAAGAATCCGTTTTTTCAAAATGTCACTCATTTGATTTCAACCTCTTTCTCGATTTGCCGCAACCAATGCTGCACTTCTTTTTTGTCAGTAACCATTTGGCTCCCGCCGCTGGAATCAAATTGGATTTTTCCTTCACAGCAGATCTTTGCACCTGTACAAGCTGTCTTCATATCTTTTAGCGTATGACCGGGCCATCCTCCATGCGTCTGAAAAGGAATAACCATTTTTCCCGTCCAATCATAAGATGTCAAAAATGTAGCTACAGCCGGGGCCATGGTATACCACCAGGTAGGTGTTCCCACCGCAATGATGTCATAATCTTCCGGGCGAAAGGGCAGCGGACGAATGGGCGGGTGATAGCCTTGATCCACTTCCTGTTTCCCTTGTTCCACAATTTCCTGATAGGAACCAACATAGGGCTGTACTGTTTGAATTTCGGCCAGATCCGCTCCCGTATACTCTGCCATCTGACGGGCAATCCCTCTGGTATTTCCATTTGAGACAGAGTAGTATACAATCAACATTCTGCTCATCTCTCTTTCCTCCTTATACAATTCTCGTCTTTCCCATATTTGTGAGCATCTCCACCGTGGCGGGGTCGTAATGGTCGAAGAACAAGCTCTTACCCTCGTCCAGTGCGCGGATAGCGTCCATTTCAGCATCGCTCAGGGCAAAATCGAATACATCCAGGTTCTGCTCCATCCGCTCCTTGTGAGTGGATTTGGGAATCACCACCACATCGGACTGGATGAGGAACCGCAGGACAGTTTGGGCGGCTGTTTTGCCGTAATTCTGGCCGATCTCCACCAGCACGGGGTTGGTAAAGCAGCTCTTTTTGCCCTCTGCAAAGGGCCCCCAGGCTTCGTGCTGTACGCCGTACTTTTTCATATATTCATGTGCAACTTTTTGCTGCTGGAATACATGGGTCTCCACCTGGTTGACCATGGGGGAAACCTCCGCAAACTGGCACAGGTCAATGAGCCGGTCCGGGTAGAAGTTGGACACCCCAATGGCCCGGAGCTTCCCGGCCTTGTAGGCTTCCTCCATCGCCCGGTAAGCGCCGTAGTAATCCCCAAAGGGCTGATGGATCAGCATCAGGTCCAGATAATCCGTTTTCATCCTTTGCAGGGACTTGTCGATAGAGGCTTTCGCTTTTTCATAGCCGGCGTTGGACATCCAGATTTTACTGGTGAGGAACAGTTCCTCGCGGGGCACGCCGGATTTCTGAACGGCACTGCCCACTGCCTCCTCATTTCCATAGGACTGCGCCGTATCGATGGAGCGGTAACCCACCGAAATGGCATCCAATACACAGCGTTCACATTCTTCGTTTGAAACCTGGAAAACACCATATCCCAGCTTCGGCATTTTGACTCCATTACGCAATGTTACATATTCCATGATCCATGACTTCCTTTCTATCGGTTTGGCAGCGTCTGCCAAGGCGCTGCATGGGAAACCTTTTTTGTTTCTGATTCTATTGTAAAGGTTCTCACAGCGTTTCAGAAGTCTCGATTCGTTATGGAGTTTTAACCTTTGGCTTTCCACTAAAACATAAAACAAGGCACCTGCACAGCAGATGCCTTGATACAAAAGTTTTACGTTTTACGCCTTTGTGTAGCACAGCCACAGCACGTCCGGCTGTGGGGTTTGCGCGCTTTTCAGATGAAAGGCCGCCGGGGGCCAGTGGGGCAGAAAGTCCGCCTGGGCAAAGGAGGCCACGCCGCTGCCGCCGTCGGCCACCGGAGCGACCACCAGGCTGAACTCGTCCACCAGGCCCTCAGCCAGAAACGACCCGTTGACGATCCCGCCACCCGCCAGCATCAGCTTGTCAATGCCAAACTGCCGGTACAGCTTTTGCAGAAGCAGCGCGCAGTCCAGCCGTTCTTTGCCGGCGAACAGATAGGACACGCCCCGCTCCTGCAAATAGGCAAGGTAGGCCGGGGACGCCTGCTGTGTCAGCATCTCGATCACATGGGCGGCGGGGCGGCCTTTCTTTTCGAGTGTGGAGCCGGAATAAGCCAGTTCTCCCGCAGGGTCCACCGCAATGATGAAATTGCCCATCTCCTTACCGGCCGGGTTCACCCAGTCCTCTTTGGGCAGCCCTTTTCCGTTTGCGGGAAAGGGCGATACCTTTCTATCGGCATAGCCGCCCAGCATAGTGGTCGTACCATACAGAGTGGCCTGGCAGCCGTAAAACCCACGCAGTTCACCGTATACCTTGAGGGCGAGTGCTGTCTGCGGGGCGGCAAAAAACGCCCCGTCGATTTTGCCGTCCAAAGAAGCCAGCATGTGGCACACCACAAAAGGCTGCTCCGTCTTATTCCTCTCCATAGACATCTTTTGCCATCCGCAGCGCCGCCCAGGCTTTGGGCCATCCCGCATAGAAGGCCAGCTGCGTCGGCGCCTCGCTCATCTCGGTAGCGGTGACGCCGTTTGCTTTTGCCCGCTCGATGTGGTGGAGCAGAGAGGTATCCAAAATCCCGCTGGCCATCAGAGCGGAGACGGTGATCAGGCTGCGGTCGCGGGGCGAGAGCTTGTCCTTCCGCGCCCAGACTTCCCCAAAGAGGACATCATCGTTTAACTCCGCAAATTTCGGGGCAAATTTGCTCATGGCATCTCTGCCCGCTGTTACTTTATCCATAAAACCCATCCTTTCCGTTTATTTCAGTTTTGCATATTCCTCTGCGTCCACCGGTTCCAGCCACTCAGCATGGGAACCGGGAACGGAAATCGCCACATGGGCAAACCAGCTGTCCGGGGCGGCACCATGCCAGTGTTTGACCTCCGGCGGGATGTTGACGACATCGCCGGGGTGCAGTTCCCGGGCGGGCTTGCCCCACTCCTGGTAGTAGCCGCGCCCTGCCGTGCACAGGAGAATCTGGCCGCCGTCATGGTGGATATGCCAGTTGTTCCGGCATCCGGGCTCAAAGGTCACATTGGAAACGGACACGCCCATATCGCTCAGAGGGCAGAGGTAACTGGCCCCGCTGAAATACTGTCCGGCCACTGTGTTGGGGTCGCCCTGTGGGAACAAATTGTGAAATTCTTCAATCATACCAGACGCCCCCTTATTTCAATTTACCGCCATCGCTAAAGGCATTGCCTACGCGTTCGCCCAGCAGATGATAGCCATTATTGGCGGGTTCAAAAGATATCGGCCGGAATTTCTCCATATCCAGTTTTCCCTCGCTGTCCAGCACACTCTCGTTAATGCTCACGTTCACAATCTGGCCGATGATATTACCGTCCTCATTGACCTTCAGAAATTTGCACTCCAGCGCCACCGGCAGTTCATCGATGAGCGGGGCGTCCACAAAGGCGCTTTTTGTTATGTGGAAACCGGCCCTTTCCATTTTCTTTGGTTCGTTGTTGCCGGAAACCATGCCCACATAGTCCGCAGGAATCACATGGGCGGCATCCGCAAAGGCCACGGTGAACGCGCCCTTGGCCTTGATGTTCTTTGTGGTTTTATGGCCTGCACTGAGACAGAGCACGACCTTGTCCGCATCATACAGCCCGCCCCAGGCGGCGTTCATGGCGTTGGGTGTGCCGTCCTCATTGTAGGTGCCGATGATGAGCACCGGCAGAGGGTAAAACCAGGATTTGACGCCAAAATTTTTCCGCATTTTTGTTTCCTCCTTATTTCTGCCCGTCCACATCCGGCACCATTTCCGCGTACCTTTTCAGCATCTCCGGGGTGCTGGTGTAGTAGCGTTTTTTCCTGTCCATCGCGGCGATCTGTGCCATCTCCTCATCGGTGAGGGAGAAATCGAACAGATCCAGGTTGTCCTTAATATGGGCCGGGTTCTTGGAGGCGGGGATCACGATGTTGCCGCACTGGATATGCCAGCGCAGGATGATCTGGGAGTTCGTTTTGCCGTATTTTTCCCCCAGCTCCGTGAAGAGCGGCTCCTCCCGCAGTGCTTTATCGCCATGGCCCAGAGGATACCACGCCTGGATGACGATGCTCTCTTTGTCCAGGAACTTCTTCAGCTCCTTCTCCTGGGAGTAGGGATGCACCTCGGTTTGCAGCACGGCGGGTTTCACCTCGCAAATGTCCAAAATCTCCTGAATCTGCTTTTCGTTGAAGTTGGAAAGTCCGATAGCCTTCACCTTGCCTTCCTGATAAGCCTTCTCCATCTGCCGGTAGCCGGCCACATAATTGCCCGCAGGCTGATGAATGAGCAGAAGGTCAATGTAATCGGTATCCAGACGCTGGAGCGTCTTTTCTACCGCATCAGGCTGCTCATAAAAGGCCGGCCACAGTTTCGTCTCCAGGAAGATCTCGTCTCTGGGAATCCCGGATTTCTTCATCGCTCTGCCGACAGCCTTTTCATTTACATAGGCGTTGGCGGTATCGATCAGCCGGTAGCCGCACTGGAGGGCAGAGAGGACAGAAGCCTCCGCTTCATCCGGCGTCAGCAAAAAGGTGCCGATACCCGCCATGGGCATTTTTACTCCGTTGTTCAAAGTTGCGTATTTCATATAGAAAGCCTCCTTAAAATAGATTTCTGAATGTATGTCTTATACCGCTTTAAGCGGCAGATTGCTGAAATTCAAAGGAAACAGTTTAATACACCAGCGCAGTAAAAGAGAAGGTGACCAGTTTCCAGCTGCCTTCCCGCTGGGCATAGACCTCTGTTACCATGAAATGATGGGTGGTTTCTTTTCCATCCAGCAACAGGCTGTAATCACAGTCAGTGAGCACTATGCCGGTACTGCCGAACACCTCCGCAGTTTTGTTGTGGAAGGTGATATCTGTGGGCTGGAAGGTTCCGCTGGTATAAAAGCTGATCTCCTTGTCCAAGTTGCAGGTGATGCCTATGTGGACGAAATTGCATTCAGGGTCCGCGCAGGCACGCATCCCGGACTCGTCGGCGTGCTCCACTGCATCCCAGAATTTCTGAGATAATGCGAGAAGGTCATTTTTCATGTTGTTCATTTTGCTCATCTCCTTTACTTATCTGAATCTTTTTCTGCCTCATGGAGAGAAACAGTAGTTCCCCCAAATACAGCAGACATTTTCATAGAATCCAAAGCCCGGTCCAGCGCATCAACCTCATCGGATGACAGCTTGATTCTGGCGGCTCCGGCGTTTTCCGTCATCCGATCTTCTTTCCGGGTGCCGGGAATGGGCACAATCCACGGACGTTTGCACAGCATCCAGGCCAGGCTAATCTGGGCCGGGGTGGCGTGTTTCTCCACCGCCATATCGTTTAGCAGCTTCAATAATGCGGCATTCTGCTCCACAGCCTCATCGGTAAACTGCGGCATAGCCGCGCGGTAATCGGTGGCGGGGTCAAAGTGCTGACCCTTGCCATACTGGCCAGTGAGGAAACCGTTGGCCATGGGGGAAAAGGCCACCAGCCCCACGCCCAGTTCCTCCAAAACCGGGAACAGGCTTTCATACTTTCGGGCCATCATGGAGTAGCGGTTTTGCACCGCAGTTACAGGACAGACTGCATTTGCACGGCGAAGATAATCTTCGTTTGCTTCCGAAATGCCCCAATGGGTAATTTTTCCTTCTTTCATTAAATCCGCCATCACTCCAGCCACTTCTTCCGGCTCCACTGCCGGGTCTATGCGGTGCTGGAAGTAGAGGTCGATATGGTCGGTACCCAGCCGTCGGAGCGAGCCTTCCACCGACCGGCGGATAGTCTCAGGCCGGGAATCGGGAATGAGGGGCAGGGGCACCTTCCCGCTCTCCCGGTCAAACCGCAGACCAAATTTTGTGGCGATGACAACCTGATCTCGAACCGGAGCAAGGGCTTTTCCCACCAGAGCTTCGTTGATATGCGGATCATCCGGCGTGCCGTAGACCTCTGCCGTATCAAAAAACGTATATCCCAGATCGAGTGCCCGGCGCAGCAGGCGGATGGTTTCTTTTTCGTCTGTCGGCGCACCATAGGCATGGGAAAAGCCCATACAACCAAGGCCGATAGCGGAAACAGTTAAATCTTTTCCTAAAACACGGGTTTCCATTTTGTACACCTCTTTCTTTCCTTTATCTATATTCTAATTCGGCACAGAGAAAAGCAGAAGTCTCGGTTTGTTATGCAGTTGAAACTCAAAGGTTTATGCTCCTTTTCTCTTCAACTTTCAACCTTCGGAAAGTATAGAAATATAGCCCAAGTGAAACCGGCAGCATAACGATCTCCACCACAAGCTGAGTCCAGATCATGCCGTACAAGCCGAAAATCAGGTTCATCACGATCAGCAGCGGGATGTTGAGTAACCCTTGCCGGCAGGAAGTAAGAATCGCTGACTGCACGCCTTTTCCCATGGCTTGAAGCGTATAGCTGATAAGGAAGTTGACGCTGGTCAGCGGCACCGCAAGGCAGGCGATCCGCAGGAAGGAAGCACCCAGGGTACTGGTCTGCGTCTCCGGGATAAACAGGTGCAGGATCTGCGGCGCAAAGGCGGCGAAGAAGGCTATAAAACAGGCAGACATCATCAGGGCAACCTTCCAGGAAAAGGTGGATATCTTGCGCATCCGCCCATAATTTTTCGCAGCAAAGTTATAGCCTACCAGGGGCATGAAGCCCTGGCACAGCCCCATGGAAACATTCAGTGGGAACTGGTCGATACGTTTCACCACGCCGTAGGCCGCCACGGGGATGTCGCCATAGCCGGAGGCCAGATGGACCATCACCATATTCGAGGCGTTTCCCAGGGCGGTAGCCAAGGCAGACGCCAAGCCGACCGAGAAGATGGGGCGTACAAAACGGAAAGTAAAGTGCCGGGGATTCAGGGAAACCGCCGTTTTGTCCTTCAGCCGTATGTACTGGACGACAAAGAACACCACCGAAGCAGTATTGGACAACGCTGTGGCGATAGCGGCTCCCGCCACATCCAGATGGAAGATAAAAATAAAAACAGGGTCCAGCACCACATTGAGGATACCGCCGAACATCATGCCGGCGCTGGCCTGTTTCGCGTGGCCCTCGCTCCGTAGCAGATGGCCCAGCGCCAGGCTCAACATGGTTGGCATACCGCCCAATACGACTACCCACAACAGATAATCCTCTGCATAGCCATAGGTATCTGGGCTGGCTCCCAAAAAATTCAGCAGGGGGACGCGGGCTGACCAGGTGCCCAGAGAAAAGAGAAGCGTCACCGCTGCACCGCCCCAAATACTGAACACGGACACATATTTGATGTCCTTGTGGTTTTGCGCCCCCATCATCCGGGAGATCAGGCTGCTGCCGCCCAAGCCGAACAGGTTCCCCAGTGCCGTGAGCAGATTAAACCAGGGCGACACCAGCGAGACGGCGGCCACCATCAGTGGGTCACCGATTTGTCCTACAAAAAAGGTATCCGCCAGGTTGTAGATCATGGTGACGATCTGACTGATGATGGTTGGGAGCGCCAAAGTCGCTACTGCTTTGGGTACCGGCATTTTTTCAAACAAATATTTTTCCGCATCTTCTTCCATTGCGTCCATCGCTTCCTTTCAAAAGAAATAGGCAGACCCCGCCCAAAAAGGTCGGAGCCTGCCGGTATGATAACAAGCAAGATAAAGTGCTCTGGTTTGTCAGTTTTCTGCGAACACAGCGCCAAGCCACTGGTCATAAGCAGGAATCCAATCGCCGCTGGCTCCAAAGCCGTGCGGCATTCCGTCAAGCTGTAGCCGCTCCACTCCCACGCCCGCTTCCTCCGCTGCATCTGCATTGGCTAAAAACTGTTCATAGAACGGATCGCGGGTGCCATAGCAGTAGAAAGTAGGCGGCAGATCTCCGGAACGCAGCAGTTCCACATTCGTGGTGCCCACACTCAGGCGTCCATAGAAAGAATAAATCATGCCGCAGGCCGCCGCGTCAGCTGAGACTTCGTCCAGTTCATCAGGCTGATAGTCCGGGTCGAGGGCTGTGGGCTGCGTGTTTCCGTCAAAGTTTAAGAGCATTTCACCGCTTAAAATGCCGCCCGCCGAAAATCCCATGACGGCGATATCTTGGGGATCGATGCCGTATTCCTCCGCATGGGCACGGACGAACCGCACTGCCCGCGCCAGATCCAGCGCTCCCTCCTGCTGGGTGTAGGGGCGCAGCCGGTAATCCACTACAAAGCTCTGATAGCCCAGGGCGCTGAGTGCTTCTGCCACATCCACACCTTCCGGCTGATCGCTGCGGAACTGGAAGGCCCCGCCGGGGCAGATAAGCACTGCGCCCTTAATCTCGATTCCCTCCGGGACAGGAAAGCTGGTAATGTAAGGCCGGAAGTCCGGATCATCCGAATAGCCGCTGTTATTGACGATGTACTCCGTCTGTGCCGGAGCGTTTCCCTCCTCCCAGAGATACAGCACCTGCTGTTTTCCAGGGGTAACTGCGGCGGTGGCCACTGTGTTGCCGGCGATGCCTTCTGGAACAGCGTCTGCACTGTTCAGCCCAAGGCCCTGTGCCCAAGCGCGAATCGAATCCTCCGTCATATCCGCCGATAGGATCAAGACATCCCCTCCCATCAAGGCTCCCGGCTGAATCTGGGAGATAGCGGAATACAAACTTGCGGAATCAATTGCATCGCCATCACCCAACACAAAGGGATAAATGGTGCGCGCCCCAAAATCGTGGCGTCCCAGAAATTCCTCGATTGTCTGTGGGAGCGCATCCCCATCGGGTGCAAACCCCAGCAGTACATATTCATAGGCGTCCGCCAGGAGGCTGTCATCCTGTTCTACTTCCAGCAAGTCGCCAGAGAGTGTGTCCGCCAGGATTTCCGCCGCCTGAACCACCGACTGTTGCGCGGGATCGTATGCAATCAGGATATTAGAATTTCCCTGGGCTAAACCGGATACCTGGGGGTTGTCATCTTCGTCCTCCGTCTCGGACCTAGGATTGCCATCGGTCAAGGTGAAATGCCCGCTATCTTCCTGCTGGCAGGCGGCCAGACAGAGACTCAACATGACCGCCAATATCAAAGCTAAAACTCTTCTCATCCAGCGCACCTCCCTTCTCTTATACGCAGCTTATGATGTTAGAGTCCAAGCCCCGCCGCCCACTGTGCGACCTGGTCATGGCTGTCCGCCACATCATTGCGTGAAATGGTCAGGCCGTCTTCGCTGACAGTGGCTTCCGGCTGCAGATCTGCAATCGTGCTTTCCGTCCGTGAAAAGCCGCTGCCGCCGTGGGGGCAAAACGGAATAATTGTTTTTCCGGAAAAGTCATATTCCTCCAGGAAGGTATACAGCGCTTGGGGCATATCACCCCACCAGTTTGGGTAGCCCAGGAAAATCGTGTCGTACTGTTCAAGATTATCAATGTGTGTTGCCAGTTCCGGACGGGCGTCTGCGTCCTGTTCCTCTGCGGCCTGATCTACCAATGGATCATGGTCCAAAGGATACTGCTCTACGGTTTCGATCTGGAACAGATCACCGCCCACCGTTTCCTGAATGACGCTGGCCATATATTCCACATTGCCCATCACTTCTCCGCCATTTACCACAATGCTGGCTCCGGAAATGGCGTCCACACCTTCCGTATCTACATCTTCCGGCATGGTGAAGTAAGCAATCAAAATATCGCTGTCGGAAATCTGGCTTACCGTTTCTTCTGTATCGATGGAAGGCGCTACCGCAGCAGAATCCGTTTCGGTTTCTGCCTGTGGGGAAGATGAAGATGGCGCAGCGCTTGAACTCTGCCCCGATTCCCCAGTCTCACTGCCGCAGGCAGCAAGGCTGAGGATCAGAGCCCCAGTAAGGAGTAATGGTAAAATCCATTTCATGGGGTCCTCCTTTCATCCATCAGGACAGGCTCAGGCTGTCGATCCACTCCTGTACATCCGCTTCGCTGGCGCTGGAACGGAAACGCATCCCTTCCTGCCAGTCTCCTGTACCAGCCAGTTCCGCCAGCAGCTGCCCGCTTTCACCCAGACCAGAGCTGGAAGAGGTGCAGAAGGGGATCACGGTCTTTCCGGTAAAGTCATTGGCCTCCACAAAGCCATCCGTCGGCCAGGCGGCAATGCCCCACCAGATAGGATAACCGATGAATACCGTATCATAGCTGTCCCAATTTTCCACGGTATCCGCCACCAGCTCTACATCCCGCAGACTTTCATCGTAGTATTCCTGGGAAACACGGCTGTTATCATTGGTCCAATCCAGATCATCGCTGGTGTAAGGCTCTACCGGCTCCAGTTCAAACAAATCGCCGCCGGTGATGTCGGCAATATAGTTTGCCACCTGCTCGGTGTTTCCGGTAGCCGAATAATAGACCACCAGAGTCCCGCCTGCCTCATCCTCCGTTTCCGGCTGGGAAGAAGGTTCTTCCGTGGACTCTGCGGGTTCTGTGGATTCCGGCGTCGCCTCCGGCTCCTGCGTTTCGCTGGAAGCGGTAGAGGTAGAAGTTTCCGGGGCACTGGTCTCATTGGATGAGCTGGTGCCGCAGGCTGCCAGGCTCAGGACCATTGCAAGGCCTAAAAAAATGGCTGCTGATTTTTTCATGTTGGTCATTCCTTTCTTAGTTCAAATATTTTATTCATAGCATTCCTGGAAGATTGCCAGAATTTCCTCATGGGTCATAGGCTTATAGCTGCCCTGAGAGATGCCGCAGGAGTCGGCGATTTCCTTCAGCTGCGCCTTGTCTGCGCCCAGCTCCTTGAGCGTGATGGGTAGCCGGATCTCTTTGATAAAGGCGGCCAGGGCTTCGATGCCCGCCAGAGCCAGTTCCTCGTCCGTTTTCCCGTCACGGGCGATGCCCCACACGTTTTCCGCGAATCGGACAAACTTAGGCAGCCCCTCCTTGTAAATATGACGGTAGTAGACCGGGTGGAGCACCGCCAGGCCGCAGCCGTGGTTGCAGTTGGTATAAGCGCCCAGCTGGTGCTCCATGTTGTGGCACTCGAAGTCGCACTTCTTGCCCATTTTGATGATGCGGTTTTCCGCCATGGTGGCGTCCCACATCAGGTTGGAACGGGCGGTGTAATCCTCCGGATTTTTTATGGCCACGCGCAGATTGCGGATAACGCTCTTCATCAGCGCCTCCATGATGTCATCGGAGACGTTGTCCTCATTGGGCTCGCTGAAATAGGTTTCCATGATGTGGCTCAAGATGTCGAAGCTGCCGGAGATCATCTGCCGCATGGGCACCGAGAATGTATAGGTGGGGTCCATCAGGGCAAAGCGGGGATTGAGGGCCGGATAATCCCGCCCGGTCTTTACCTTCTTTTCCTCGTTGGTAATTACCGCGCCGCCGTTACACTCGCTGCCGGTGCCAGCTACCGTAACCACCACGCCCAGAGGTAGCGGTTCAAAGTCAATAACGCCGGGACGTGCCCAGAAATCATCCCAAATGTCACCGTTGTACCGGGCGGCCAGGGAGACAGCCTTGCAGCAGTCCATGGCGCTGCCACCACCCACGGCAAGGATCATGTCGGCATTATTCTCCCGTGCCAGTTTCGCACCCTCCTGCACCTTGGCATAGGTAGGGTTGGACATGATGCCGGGAAACTCCACAATGGTTTTGCCGGCTTCCTTCAGAATACCGGTGATTTCATCATAGACACCGTTTTTCTTGATACTGCCGCCGCCATAGGCCAACAGGATCGTCTTTGCGTCATTCGTCAGGCAGGTCAGATATTCTTTCACGCAGCCCTTGCCAAAGTAAACCTTGGTAGCGTTTTGAAAAATAAAGTTGTTCATAGCAGTGCTTCCTTTCTGTAAATTGTTTCATTATATGATGTTGGGGTCGAAACTATATAATTAGTTGTGCCCTGTACCTATAGTACCTTGAAAAATTCATATTTTGTAGTATTATGCTGGGATTTCT
>NZ_JACHFW010000019.1 GCF_014202115.1 Catenibacillus scindens | reverse complement strand
CGGCAAAATGTAGGGATCTATGGAGTTACCGGCGCGGGCAAGTCCTATTTCCTGTCTGCCTGTTGTGTAGAGGCATGTAGGCGCAATTACCGCTGCAAGTTTGTAGACTATAGCGATCTGCTGGATGAACTGATCGTCCTCAACCGGCAGGAAGATCTGAGCAAGTACCGCAAGAGGATCCGGTACTATGCACGTATCCAGCTGCTGTTCATTGATGATTTCGCTATCAGCCGATACTCCGAGGAAGGGATCAAGATCCTGTACCATCTCATTAAACTGCGGGATGACCTTGGGACCTCCACCCTTTTCACCTGCCAGTATTCTCCGGATGAATGGGGAAAACAGCTGAGTGATGAGAAGGAATGCTATGGCAAACTTGACGGAATCCGGCGCAGGCTGACGACAGGGTTTACTGTATTGATTGAGAAGGCATAGCCTTCTGTGACAACAACGATCAATACTGATCAGCAGGGCGGAGCCCCTCTTGCCCTGCCGATCTCTAAAGCCGACCGCTTAATATGGCCCTAACTGGCCGGGAAATGCGGCCCTGCTGGCCGCAGAAAGTGGCTGTTTGCAGACCTGGTGATTTAATATAAATAATGGGGCCAAGGATAAGCGTCAGGATAAGGGTGGCTACACAGCCAATGATACCTCCCAGGATATCCATTAGCCTCTTTCCAAGGGTCTGACGGAAGGAAATCGGGCTGATGGTTGTGGAAAGTACATTATATCCAAAAACATTTCCCATGGATCGGTTTGGAAGAGACTGATAAATGTCTTCCATGTAAATATGTACGGTAAGTCCCATCTGGAGAAGATCTCTGGCAAACTGCAGAGTGAGGGCAGAATCTTCGGGGATATTAAGAAAGACCTCATCGACAACATTGGATTGAATGTACTCCATCAGGGAAGACCGGCCTGCAGCCACGGATACATTCCCTATTTTTTCGCCGATCATGGAACGGTCAATAACTGCAAGTCCGAAAAACTGGTAGTTGCGTATGGCGGAGGATGTGATTGTTTCAATGAGTTTTCTCGCGGCGGTTTCTGTTGCGATAATGACGATCTGACGGCAGTATTTCACCTTATTATAGCGGTATTTCAGATAAAATTTATGGATAAAACGCAGGATATAAGTTAACGGAAAGACCGTCAGAAAATAGACGGCCAAAAACAGCCGGAATCCTTCTCTCTGATCCAGAAAAAAGTAAAAGGTAAAAATTAAAACAGCGGCAATGAAAAATTCCTGCTTTATAAGGGCAACAAATTCCTTCAGATAGCCTCTTTGCAAAATACCGTCGTAAACACGGAGAAGAAGGCATGCTGAGAGATGGATAAAGGAAAAGAATGGATAGATCATCCAATTCTCCAGCAGATTGTACAGAGAGGGTTCTGTGGCTAAAAAGCCTATGGTGGCAGATAAAAAGAGTGCCAGTATATCAATAACAATAAAATCAAGATGTCTGAGCCTTCCTTTTGTTGTCATAGTAAATTTCCCTCCCTGTCACATGTGATCTGTTTTTATTATAACAATTTTTATTAAATATTTGAATACCTGTTGACGAGATCGTTAAAAAAAGTAGTTTGCCGGTCACTGTTCACCAAATAAACAGTAACCGGCTTCCATTTTTGGTATTACCGTATATTGCCCGGTATGGGAGTTTACTCTGCGAGACTGCACAGAACCAGGAAAGGTGTTTGCCCGTCCTCCTTGTCAGTCATATCCCGGCAGATGGACAGGATATGCCCCTGTTCCAGCCGGAACTGGCAACATGAGACGGAGGCGTCCGAACAGGAGACCTCCATATTTTCCCCTTTGCTCTGAAAAGAAAAGGAAAAGGCGGTCAGATCCGTATCCACGCCCTGGCCGGTTTTCTTTACATAAGCCTCTTTCAGCGTCCACAGACGGTAGAACCATTCCTGTTCAAGTTCCGGGGTTGTTCCATTGGCGGTGAGGATGGCTTTTTCTGATTCCGACAGAGCGCGTTTAATGAGGATAGGAGGAAAGTAGCCGGGAAGTTCAGCGTCCACGCCAATAGGACCGCTGTAAAAGGCGCAGGCCACCAGTCCGGGGCAGTGAGTGATATTAAAGTGTATATCGGGATAGTCTGTCAGCCGGGGTTTTCCATGTTCCTCTCTGGTCAGATGCTGGCTTATGTCATCCACAGACATATGTATTCCGTAAAGTTCCTCAAGCCCATGGCTGAGAAGACGAAGGCCCAGTTTGCCTTCCTGAGCGGCTACCTCCAGTATTTTTGAAGAAACAGGGGTATAGTAAGTGTAATAAATAGTTGGCATGATCATTTCCTTTCTGTGTCATAACAGTTGCCGGTACTACTGTACTCATTTATAATTATATTATATCTGTGATAGCGGGGTCAAAAGGTATTTTGAAGGCCGAGAAAGCGTGCGGCAACCGAAAGTTGACGAATAGTTGGTGGACGTAACCGGCTGTTTTGGAGTATTTTTACACCAGGAGGTGATATTGTGCAATTTTTAGGTCTGTTTATGTTGATTATTAATCTGTTGCTGCTGGCGGTGATTTGCGGAGGGATCGTTTACCTGTTTATCCTTTTGGTTAAAGCTTTGAAAAAATATTTAAAGTCAACGCCCATAAAGGAAGAAAAAAAGAAGGTGTGTCAGACTCTTGGAGAAATCATTAAAGAAAACCGGATACGGTGTAAAATGACCCAGGAATTTGTCGCTGAATCTCTCGGAGTCAGCCGCCAGGCCGTGAGTAAATGGGAAAACGGAACGTCCGATCCGTCAACATCCAATTTAATTGCTCTGGCAAAGCTGTTTAAAATGGATTTGAGGGAAATGCTTGAGAAACTTAATGAGGAATAGTGATCTTCCGATAAATAAAAATGTGCATTTGAACATAAAATAGGAATGTCAGGCAGTAAAATATTTTTGACTTTGATCGTCCTGTATAGTATAATATCATTACTAAAAAATGTGCATTAGCACAAAAATAAGGAAGAAAATATATTGGAGCAAATCTAAAGTATTATTTCACGGATGTAGGTCTTAGAAATGCAAGACTGAATTTCAGGCAGCAGGAGCCCACCCATCTAATGGAAAATGTTGTTTATAATGAACTGCTTATACGTGGGTACAATATTGATGTAGGTATATTAGACGTATTTTCAAATAACAAAGAGGGAAAAAGAGTCCGCAAACAGCTTGAGGTTGATTTTGTAGTAAACCACGGAAGCCAAAGATACTATATTCAGGTTGCCTATGATATGGCTTCGGAAGAAAAACAATCCCAGGAGTTTTATTCTCTGCGCAGCATTCCGGATTCTTTTAAAAAAATTGTTATCGTCAACGGGACTTCAAAACCCTGGAGAAACGAAGAGGGATTTGTGATTATGGGTATGAAGTATTTCCTGGTGAATTGGAATAGTCTGGAATTTTGATTTACTCCTGAGGGCAGTGAGACAAGAGGGCGCGCTTGCGCGTCCATTTGGCGCTGATAGATTCATGCCCCGCTGCTTGCAGCGGGGCATTTGACTTATCCGGAACTATTCTAATTGTTTGGAAAACCTGTCAATAAAATCTCCGACGCTTTCATTTTTATTATCCGCTTTCCAGAAAGCGAAAATCTGAACCGGTGAGAGAAATTCAAGAGGAATCATATCCACGGAAGGTTCACGGCACAGAATATGGCTTTGGGCCACAAGGGCGGAACCGATGCCCGTCTGAACCATAGGCACGATGCCGTCGGGAGACTCTTCGAGAACTCCTTTCCACAGCCCGGCTATGCGGGCGGAAACCCAGGCCCGCTGACTCTGAGGAAAGGCGGAAACCTTTGGAACCATGACCGGACGCAAGGCGGAAAATTCCTCAAGGAATTTTAAATCAATGATTTTGGGGATTTCCGGAGCGTAATCATGATTGACGGCAAGGCATAGAGATTCTGTGGCCAGAGATTGCCTGCGGCAGCCTTCAAAAGCGTTGTCTGCCCAGAGAAAAGCGATGGCTGCATCAATATCGTGATTATCCAGAGCCTTCTCCAGATTGTTAAAATCATACTGCTGTATGGTCATATAATAGTTTTCATTGCGCATTTCCCTCATAACGGCAATAAGCTGAGGAGAAAGAATGTGTTCTTTCAAAAATCCAATCTTTAGACGTTTTCTTTTGCCTGTTCCAAGTAAATACACAGAAAAAAATAAAGCTTCAAGTTCTTCAAGCCGGCTGGGAAGCTCTTCATATAAATGCTGACCGGCCGGAGTCAGCGCCAGGGTATTGTGTTCCCGTATGAAAAGCCGGGCACAGATTTCCTCCTCAAGTCCGGCGATCTGACGGCTGACCGCTGGCTGGCTGATCATCAGTTCCGCAGCCGAGACGGTGAAGCTTTTTGTTCGGGCCACAGAGCAGAAGGTTTTTAACTGTGTTAAATTCATAAAATAATATCTCCTTTATATGCTGCGGTAATAAAATCAGTATACATGTCGGAAAATTCCTGGTCAATAACTTTATCGCATGGATTTTCGGAAAAAACCATGCATTTTTGTTATGAGCATATGCGATTTTTACGTTTGTATTCGGTCCTGCAGGGTGATAGGATAAAGAAAAAAAGGGAAGGAGTTTCTATATGCAGTCCTATGAACATTTGTTAAGTCCTATCACTATCCGGGGCAAAGTCTACCGAAACCGTATGTTGGCGGCGCCTACAGGATATTTCAGCTTTGAAAAACGTTTGGGGGAGCCTTATAATCGTATGCTCAGGGAACGGGCGGCCGGCGGGTTTGCCTCCGTATGTTCCGGAGAAATCACCATTAATGATACAGATGCGGCGAGAGGTTTTGAGGATGTGGATTTCCCCGATGAATCCGGCGAGTTTTTCCCGATGGCCCAAAAGGCGGCCAGGATCATTAAAGAAAACGGCGCTGTGGCTATGATGGAGCTGTCCCATCTCGGTTCCATTGGAGAGGCCCATCCTAAGAATCCGCACCCCTGGGGGCCGGTATCTTTTACAAAAGCGGATGGTACTCAGGTGATCGGCTATACCCGTGAGATGATGGAAAAAACCATCCGGGATTTCTGTACCTGCGCGGTTTACGCCAAAGACGCCGGATTTGACGGCATTCTCATTCACGGTGGCCACGGCTGGCTCTTTAGTCAGTTTTTTTCGCCTCTGGAAAATACCCGCACCGATGAATATGGCGGGAGCCTTGAAAACAGGTTCCGATTCCCTCTGGAAATTCTTCGCGCTCTTAGGGAAACTGTAGGCGAAGATTTTATCATCGAGCTTCGTATCTCCGGTTCTGACCGCTGGCCGGGCGGCACAACGGCTGAGGATATGGCGGAATTTTCCACCCATCTGTCCGGACTTGTGGATATTCTTCATGTGTCTTCCGGCCACTATTACCGCTCTTACCGCACGCTGGAGTTTTCAAGTCTTTACACGAAGCACAACTGCAATGTGGAACTGGCTGCGGTTATTCGGAAGAAATGTCCAAGAGATGTAAAAATGGGCGTTATCGGCGGCATTAATTCCCCGGAAGACGCGGAAAAGATTCTGGCCGATGATATTGTGGATTTTGTTATTGTGGGCCGGCAGGCATTTGCCGATCCGGAGTTTATGAATAAGGTGGCCGCGGGCAGAGCGGATGATATTAACCGCTGTGTCCGCTGTATGCGCTGCTACGCCGGTTCCCATGAACATGAAAAGGAGCTGGAGTATATTAAAAAGTACCATCTCACAGACGCCATGGAGCAGGAGCGGGATAAAATAAGACAATCCCGACATCCTTATTACGCCTTTTGTACAGTAAATCCGGTGACATGGGGAATGGGATTTAACAAACATCCGGAATTTCCACCCTTTGAAAGCCGTAAAAAAGTGCTGGTTGTCGGCGGAGGAATTGCCGGGCTGTCGGCGGCAAGATATGCCTGCGATAAAGGCCATGACGTGACGCTGGTGGAAAAAAGCGGACGCTTGGGAGGTATTTTATATTTTCTTGATCATGACAAAGAAAAATATGACTTGAAAAATTTCCGTGATCTAATGATCCGCCGGGTAAAAGAGCGGCCTGTCAAGGTTCTTCTAAATACAGATGTGGATGAGGATTACATCAGAAATTCCGACGCGGATGTGATTTTGCTGGCCATCGGCTCAAAACCGGCGAAACCGCCCATCCCCGGAATTGAGAAAACAATGCCCGCCCAGGATGCTTATGGAAAGGGAAAAGAACTTGGGAAAAAGGTAGTTGTCCTCGGCGGCGGTATGGTCGGCGCGGAGACAGCCATTGAACTGGCCGAAGAGGGCTGTGAAGTGACTATTGTGGAAATGGCGGAGCGGCTTATTCTTGAGGCCCGGAACATGGCCTTTACCTGCGTTATGGACAAGCTGGATGAGCTGGGGATTCAATCTTATATTCAGACGAAATGTCTGGCTGTGACCGACGACGGAGTTTTGGTTCAGGGCGAGGACGGAACGACATTTACTTTGCCGGCCGACGGCGTGGTCTGTGCCCTTGGTCTGCAGAGTCTTGATTCCCAGGCGCAGAAGCTGGCCGGGGCGGCCCGTGAAGGCGTTAAGGTGCGAAAGCTTGGGGATTGCCGTGTGGTGGACCGTATTGGAGACGCCAACATGGATGGATATATTGAAGGAAATATGATCGTATAAAACATGTAACAGTTCAGCCCGCGCCATTCGCAAAGTCGCGCTGACGCGCTGACCCGCGGCTGACGCCGCTCCTTTGCTCATGATCCGGCGCTCAGCTCATCAGGAATGGGGCGGGCTGATCCTTATGCAAGCATAAATCATCCCGCCCATCCCTGATGGCTGAACTGTTACTAAACATTTTAGTTTTTAAAGTGCCTGCTTGTATATACTATTTAGTGATAGTATAATAGATTCTAAATAGAGTTTCAAAAAATTAAAAAAAATTAATTTTTGAAAGCGGGATGGCATATGAAAACAATAACGAGAACAGAGTATTTGAACAGGATCATTGAACTCAATCAAACTCCAGATATTAAAATTATTACAGGGATTCGCCGGTCCGGAAAGTCAGAACTGATGAGGGCATATATTAAGTATCTGAAAAGTCACTTTGAAAATATCAACATTATTTTCAAGGATTATTGCCCGGACACGTCACCCGAAGTATAGCTACGAGGGGATTGAAATTTATGATATCGCTGACTGGTTATTACAGGAGTAAAACAACCCGGAAAGTTTAACAGGCCGCAGGCTTTTGCCTGCGGCCCCTTCATTTTTTTAAATCTCTTCCGGCATTCTTCCGTAAAGTTTTGTTACCCTTCCCATCTCACGGAAAACTTCCTCTGAAAGCTGATCTTTCTTCAATCTCCACACCCAGTTGCCGCCTAATGTGGAGGGCAGATTGATCCGGGCTTTGGTGCCAAGATTGAGATAGTCCTGCATAGGAATGACGCACAGGCGGGCTACGCTGCCCATGGCCATGGCGATGAAATCCTGGGCCAGTGAATCTTCGTCCAGTCTGGGCTTGCACATATATTCTTTGGCAAAGTCTCTGGCCTCTTTTCCAACCTCGTGATACCAGCCACGGGTGGTGTCATTGTCGTGGGTGCCCGTGTAAACCACACAATTTTCTGTGTAAGTGTGGGGCAGATAGTTGGATGACTCTCTGGCATCAAAGGCAAACTGAAGGACTTTCATGCCAGGGAATCCGCTGTCTTTTAGCAGTTCCAGCACTGTAGGGGTCAGGAAGCCGAGATCTTCCGCAATAATGTCCGGACGTCCCAGTTTTTCTTCGATGGCGTGAAAAAGATCCATACCCGGTCCGGGCATCCATTTTCCGTTTTCAGCGGTAGCGTCGCCGTAGGGGATGGCGTAATACTCGTCAAAACCGCGGAAATGGTCGATACGGACCACATCATAAAGTTTCAGGCTGTAGGCGATCCGCTGAATCCACCATGCATAGCCGGTTTCTTTATGATAGTCCCAGCGGTAAAGGGGATTTCCCCAAAGTTGTCCGGTGGCCGAAAATCCGTCCGGCGGGCAGCCGGCGACACCGGTGGGATTGTTGTTTTCGTCAAATTGGAACAGTTGGGGCGAAGCCCATGTATCGGCGCTGTCAAAGGCCACGTAAATGGGGATATCCCCGATAATCTTTATGCCCTGCTGGTTGGCGTATGTATGAAGCTTTGTCCACTGCTTGTCAAATTCGTACTGCTGGAACCGGTAAAAATCGACCGCCTCGGCCAGCTCTTCTCTGGCTTTTGCCAGCGCCTGGGGTTCTCTGTCCCTGAGAGGTTCTTCCCATTCTTTCCAGGCGACACCATTATTGTGATCTTTGATGGCCATATAGAGAGCGTAGTCTTCCAGCCAGAATTGGTTTTTATGGACAAAGGTCCGGTAATCATCGTTTTGATCAAAGCGGTCGTAAGCCAGTTTCAGCGCTTTGAAGCGGGAGAGATAGATTTTTTCGTAATCAATCTCATCATCTTTGCCCCCGAAATCAAAGGTGCCGCATTCCTGGCGGGTCAGAAGCCCTTCATCCACAAGGGTATTCAGGTCAATAAAGTATGGATTTCCCGCGAATGTGGAGAAAGACTGGTAGGGGGAATCTCCGTAGCCTGTAGGGCCAAGGGGGAGAATCTGCCAGTAGCTCTGCCCGGCGTTTTTAAGCATATCTACAAATGTATAAGCATCTTTTGAAAAACATCCAATCCCATATTCTGATGGCAGGGAAAATACAGGTAATAATATTCCGCTTGCTCGTTTCATTTTTTATCTTCTCCTTTAGAAAATTTTCGATGCCAGTTCAGCCTGCCCATCTCTGATGGCTGAACTGATGCATAAAACTTTATGCCAGATGCCAGATCTCTTTATTATATTCCTCAATGGTTCTGTCTGATGAGAAAAATCCTGCTTTGGCGATGTTTACCAATATCTTTTGGGCCCAGGCTTTTTGGTCGGCATAGGCTTTCAGGGCCTTTTCCTTTGTTTCTTTATAAGAATCAAAATCAAGGAGAGTCATAAACCAGTCTTTGCCGATCAGTTCTTTCTGAAGCCGCTCCAGATGTTCTTTCTGGCCCACTTTTAGCATTTCTTCGCTTGTAATAAAGTCAATGGCCGCTTTTATAGAAGGATTCGTTTCATAATAGTCTTTTGCCACATAATCGCCTTTGGCGTAATGCTCAATGACCTCGTCGCTGGTGGCGCCAAAGACAAAAATATTATCGTCGCCCACAGCCTGGTGGATTTCCACGTTGGCTCCATCTTCTGTGCCTAAAGTAACAGCGCCATTGAGCATAAACTTCATATTTCCTGTGCCGCTGGCCTCCTTGGATGCCAGGGAAATTTGTTCGGAAATATCACATGCAGGGATTAATTTTCCAGCTTTGGTTACATTGTAATTTTCCACCATGACAACTTTAAGGTATTGATTGACTTGTGGATCATTGTTAATGATCTCCTGAAGGCAGAGGATGAGGTGGATAATATCCTTAGCGATAACATAGGCGGGAGCCGCTTTCGCGCCGAAAATGGCGGTGACGGGAGCGGACGGGATCTTCCCTGCCTTGATTTCCAGATATTTGTCAATAATATAAAGGGCGTTGAGCTGCTGGCGTTTATACTCATGGAGCCGTTTTACCTGGATATCAAAAATGGTGTCCGGGCTGATCTGGATGCCTTGTGTCTCTTTCAGATAATCGCACAGGAGCTGTTTGTTTTCATGTTTGATCTCAAGAAGCTTATTTAACACAGCCTCATCATCTTTATATTTAAGGAGTTTTTCTAGTTCTGAGGCATCTTTTTTGAATCCTTCGCCAATCAGGCTTTCGATATAGTCTGCCAGGAGAGGATTGCAGTGGAGCAGCCAGCGGCGGAATGTAATACCGTTGGTTTTATTATTAAATTTTTCAGGATATATTTTATAAAAATTATTCAGTTCTGAGTTTTTCAGGATTTCTGTGTGGAGGGCGGCAACGCCGTTGACACTGAAACCGTAATGGATATCAATATGTGCCATATGTACAGTGTCGTTTCTGTCAATGACAGCTACACTTTCATCGTCAAATTTCCGTCTCACCTTATCATCCAGCACCTCAATGACAGGCATAAGCTGAGGAACGACTTTTTTAAGGTAGGTGACAGGCCATTTTTCCAGAGCCTCGGCCAGGATGGTATGGTTGGTATAGGCGCATGTCTTTGATACCACTTCAATAGCGTCATCCATATCCATGCCTCTCTGGACAAGGAGACGGATCAGTTCGGGAATGACCATAGTCGGATGGGTATCATTAATCTGGATGACTGCGTAATCCGGCAGATCGTAGAGATTGCAGCCCTTTGCTGTGCATTCATCAAGAATAAACTGGGCCCCGGCGCTGACCATAAAATACTGCTGGTAGATGCGCAGCAATCTTCCCTGATCGTCACTGTCATCCGGATAGAGGAACAAGGTAAGATTCTTCAGAATGTCTTCTTTATCAAAGTCAATTCCATCATGTACAATAGTCTCATCCACAGAATCAAGGTCAAAGAGGTGAAGCTTGTTGGTGATGTTATTGTATCCGGTAACTTCGATGTCGTACATTCTGGCGTTGACCCGAAGTCCTTTAAACTCTACAGGATAGGTCACGTCTGTTTTAATCAGCCAGGATTTTTCTTCGATCCACGGATTTGGCATTTCCTTTTGCAGTCCATTTTCAAATTCCTGCTTGAACAGTCCGAGATGGTAGTTCAGGCCGATGCCGTCGCCGGACAGCCCTAATGTGGCGATAGAATCAAGGAAGCAGGCGGCCAGGCGGCCAAGTCCTCCGTTTCCAAGGGACGGCTCCGGCTCAACCTCCTCAATGGCGGAGATGTCTTTGCCATTTGCTTTAAGGATTTCCTGGACTTCTTTGTAGATGCCAAGATTGATCAGATTATTGGAGAGCAGTTTGCCGATGAGAAACTCCGCTGAAATGTAATAGAGTTTCTTTTTGCTGCTGGTGTGTTCCTTCGCCGCCGCCATTTCCTGAGTCATTGTCAGAAGAGCGTCATAGATTTCTTTGTCTGAAGCATCATAGATGTCTTTTCCAAGGTTCTGTTTTAACAATGTCTGAATGTCCATGGTTTTCTCCTTTCAAAAACGTTGCTTTTTGTTTTCCCCAAGTTAAGTAACAGTTCAGCTCGCGCCATTCGCAAAGCCGCGCTGACGCGCTGACCCTTATGCAAGCATAAATCATCCCGCCCATTCCTGATGGCTGAACTGTTATCATTTTAATACGATTATTTCCATAATTCTTGCAAAATACTGGCATATTATTGTACAATAGTATCATTATCATAGTAACCCACAAGCCACGCACTGCGTGCCTGCCTTTGGGCGGAGCAAAGCGCGGTTCGGATATCGCCGACATTCCCCTGGGAGTATCGGTCTGGAGGAGAAAAGAGCATGAATATCAGCGAATATCAAAATTATCATGAGACAAAGAGCCATACCGATTCCCGGTTTCCTTATAACACTTATCTTTGCAGTATCCCTCTGGATTTTACCCATGTGCCTTTGCACTGGCATTCGGAGCTGGAATTGATCGTTATTAAAAGAGGGAGAGGAATCGTTTCTGTAGACCTGAACCGTCACTATGTCTGTGCCGGGGATGTGGTTTTGATCCGTCCGGGACAACTCCACTCCATTGAACAGGAGAAGCACTATTGTGTAGAGTACGAAAATATTATTCTGAAACCGGAGCTGCTCATATCCGGCCCGGATGATCTGTGTGCTATTCGGTTTATACAGCCATTGCTGGACGGGCGTATTCCCGCCCAGACTCATTTCACGTCGGCAACCCCTTACTTTTCAGAGATATCCCAGAATATCCGGCAGATCGACCTGCTCTGTGACGCCCGTCCAGAGGGATATCAGTTAGCGGTGAAAGGGTACTTGTTTCAGCTTTTTTTCGTTCTTATATCCAACCAGAAGAAGAAAGGGGAGGATTCCCCTTCCCAGAAGAAAACACTGGAGAAGATGAAAACCATACTGAAGTATGTGGAGGAGAATTACTCTCAGCATGTTACCATTGATGATATGGCTAAGCTGACCTATTACAGCAAGTCCCATTTTATGAAATTTTTTAAAGGACATATGGGAATCAGTTTTATTGAGTACCTGAATGATTACCGCCTGACTATGGCGGAGCGGATGCTCAGGTTCAGCGACGCTTCTATTCTTGGAATCGCCGAGTCATGCGGTTTTGAAAACCTTTCCTATTTTAACCGGATTTTTAAAAGAAAGTACGGCCAGTCCCCTGGGAAATGGCGGAGTCTTTATGGAGAGTGACATCAGGCAAAGAGATATGTCCGGAGAAAGATATAGTATTTGTTATTTTATATCAACTTATTAATATTTCATGGAAATGCCGTTGTGGTAAAATAGATAATAAAACGTGTAACAGAACAGTTCTGCCACGCCGTTTATGATGGCTGAACTGTTATATAAAATCATAGATAGCGAGGGGTTTTATGGAATTGCTAAAACTGGTTATTGTGGATGATGAACCGATTTTGCTTCAGGGACTGATAAAAACCTATGACTGGTCCGGCATGGGCTTTCAGGTGGCGGGAACGGCCCAGAGCGGGGAGCAGGCCATTCAGGTGATTAAAGAAGTAAAGCCTCATGTTGTGCTGACAGATATTCGGATGAAGCAGATTACAGGGCTTATGGTCATGGAAGAAATACAAAAGACGGATCTTGAGTGCCTTTTTATTGTGTTAAGCGCCTACCGGGACTTCGACTATGCCCAGCAGGCTTGCGATCTGGGGGCCTTCGCCTATCTGCTTAAACCTATTGAGGATGAAAAACTTCAGGAAACCATGCAGGGAGCTTATAAAACCTGTGTGGAGAAGATGAAAAACGAAGCGAAATATGAGAGCTGGGAAAATCTTCTGGTGAAGGATTCTAACAGCTTTTTGCAGGTGGTTGTCCAGAAATATGTGCAGAACCGGATTCCACAGGAGAGAGTGGAGGAGGTATTTAAGACGCTGGAGGACGTGCCTGGAAACGGGCAGCGTTTTATCACGGTGTGCGTGGAGATTGACCTGGCCTATAAGATCACTAATTCTCTGGAATATGAGGCGTCCCGGTTTGCCCTGATCAAGCTCCTGGAAGAAGTTATCGGCGCGGCGTTTTTTTACTGGAAAATCGAAGGAGATGAGGGGGACGCTTTCATTATAAGGACAGAAGATAAAGGGGCTGTTAGGAAACTGAAAAGCCTTCTGGAACATGTGAAAAAGAATGAACAGAGCCCGGTTGTGGCATCCATCTCTAAACCTTATAAAGGGGTAGAGGGCATCCGGAGGAGTTATCTGGAAGCTCGGAGATTGCTTGAGATGGCCAGCATGTCCGGGGCAAGCGCCCTCACTGCCTCTGAAGATGTGGAGGTGCCTTTGGCCGAAGAAACTGGGGGAGATAACGACGCTCTTGTTGTAAACGCAGTGCGCAGAAACAATACGAAGGAATTAAAAGAGGCATTTATTCACCTTATTTACAGTCTTCCCAGTGATGAGGAGAAGCAATGCAGATGTTTGCAGCAGGTTATGTTAAAGACCGAGTTTATGCTTCAGGAATCTTATGGATTGACAGAAGCTATTGAGGAAAAATTCCGAAAATATTACTACAACCTTGAAAATCTCAGTGGGGCCAAAACGGTGGACGTGTGCTACAAGATCCTGTGCAGTGCCGTTGAAGAGCGGATGAAGGCCGCCCAAAAGATGGAGACAAAGTATTTCAAGGAATATATGTCTGAGGCCATGACATACATTGATGAGCATCTTCAGGACGAAGATTTGTCCATTGTCTCAGTGGCGGCCCACGTTTATCTTAATCCGGTTTATTTTGGTCGGGTTTTTAAAAATATGTGCCATATGACATTTAAAAAATACCTGATGCAGCAGAGGATGGAAAAGGCAAAGAAGCTGCTGGAAAGCGGAAATGGCAGTATCGGCGAGATATGTGACGCTGTAGGCATTTATAATCCCTCCTACTTTTCCCATTTGTTTAAGCAATATACAGGAAAACTTCCCAGCGAATATAAGAAGGAATATGAGGGTTAAAAAAGTTATGAAAAAGACGAAGAAAAGTTCCGGGATACAGCGAAAATACCTGAAATATACGGCGGCTCTTTTAGGGCTGGCCCTTCTGTTGTCTAGCCTGGGCGTGTTATTGACCGTCAGGAACCAGATGACCCGGTTGATTGTTGATAAATATGAGTATATGACCGAGAGAATGGGGATAACTCTGGAAAATATGTTTAAAAAAACCGATGAGACGACTGCGGAATGTATTTTATATGATGACGTTCAGCAAAGCCTCCAGACCGGGGGGCTGGAAGAAGTCAACCACATTTCCCTGAGCAAGTATTTCGCCTATATTGATCTGGAACATGTGGCGGATTACTGTTATGTGGACAATAAGGGGAATGTGTATACCAGATCTTACTCGGACGTGTCTTATGAGGATATCAAAGACAGCGGTTTTGAACGCTATCTTGGAGATGATTATTCAAAGACGAAATGGTTCTGGACAAAAGATACCCTGTTTGGCACGGAAGACAACGCACTTTTTATCGGAAGATATGTGAGAAGTCTGGATTATGCCCATGAACCGGGGATGCTTTTTTTTAAAATGGAAGATGGATTTTTGCGGGAGGTGACGGATATAAGCCCGGACCTGACCCGGGAGGCGGCGGTAGGTATCGTTGATAGGGAAGGACAGCTCTGTCTGTCATTCGCGCCGGAAAATTTTAAGACAGGGGAAAGTGTTCCGGAAAATATTGGGGAGATGGTTGTGCGGAAGATGGAGGATCAGCAGGTTTTATCCGGGGAGCAGGTAACCGGCGGTGTTTTGTCGGTATACCGGGATGAAACCAGCGGATTATCAGTGTTTTCATTTGTGCCGGACCGGATTTTAAACCAGAGGCTTATCTCTGTATTTCTTGTTCTTGTGGCAATATACCTGCTGGTTACGGCAGTCGCGGTAGTTTTGAGTATTTATTTCTCCCGCAGGTTTACAAAGCCGATTCAGGTTATAAAGGAGACAATGACAGAATTTGACGGAAACAACTTTGACCGTACTATTGGGCTGAACACACATACAGAGCTGGATGAAATCGGCCGTGCCTACAATAAGATGCTGAAAAATATCCAGCGGCTTTTGGATGAGATTAAGGCTCAGGAGCGGGAGCTGCGCGCTGCGGAGCTGAACACACTGATCAGCCAGATCAACCCCCATTTTCTGTATAACACTCTGGACACGATCTACATGCTGGCCCGGATCAACGGTGAGGAGACGACCATGCGGATGATCCAGGCTCTTTCCAAATATCTCCGCCTTTCTCTCAGCAAGGGCAGCGATATTGTCACTGTTGAGGACGAACTGGAAAATGTCAGGAGCTATATGGAGATACAGCAGATCCGCAACGAAAATCTGTTTTCCTATGACATTGACTGCTGTGTCGATCCGGTAAATACCCGCATCCTTAAACTGATTCTCCAGCCTATTGTGGAAAATTCGGTAAAATACGGGTTTCAGGATATTTATGAGGGCGGAAGGATCGTCATCTCTGTGGAGGAAAAAGAAGGCAATATCTATTTAAATGTTTACAACAATGGGACACCCATTGAGGAAAGCGTGATGGAGAAGATTAACAAAATGAATACCATGCCGGTTTCAGAGCTGAAGAACTGTTTTGAGGATAAAAAACACGGATATGGGGTGATGAACATTCTCACCAGGCTCCGGCTGAAATATGGCGATGGGGCGGGATTTTACTGCCAGGCTCAAAAAGACGGAACCATATGTACTATTAAGATTCCGGGAGGGGTGGGAGAAAAAGATGAAAACTAAAAAACTTCTGAGAATTGAGGCTGCCGCCGTGGCGGCGGCTCTGGCCCTGGCCCTGGCGGCCGGCTGCGCGGAGCAGACGCCGGAACCGGGGAACGTCAGCGAGGAGGTTTCCATTCCGGTGATCCTCACTGTAGATTCGTCCACAGGTATACGGAACGAGGAAAAGCTGATCAACGCTTTTAATCAGTTGTATAACGGTAGATGGCAGGCGGATGTGGAGTGGATCATGGAAACCGAGGAGGAGTACCGCCAAAATCTGAAAAGGCAGAATGTGACGGACACTCTCCCCGCCCTGATTACGGATTTAAGGATGCTTCCATCCTTTTACTATATGATGATAGAGGATGGACGGATTGAGGAACTGTCAAAGTATATTGAGGCGGACGAGGAGTGGAAAGCTATGATCGAGCCTTCCGTCCTTGCGTCCTGTAGAGAGGAAGATGGAAGTATTTATCTGGGGCCAATCAGCACGGCGGCCTTTGCCTGCTCCGGCATGTTCTGGAATGAGGAACTGTTTGCCCAGGCAGGCATTGAATCTTTCCCGGAGACATGGGAGGAGTTCTGGCAGTGCTGTGAGCAGCTTAAAAGCTGCGGCATCACTCCTCTGGCTCTTCATACTGAGGGGACGGCGTGGGCGCCTATGCTTATTGCCACCGCGGAAGTCGCCTCCACCGAAGAAGGGGCGGATTTTATGCAGCAGTTCTATCCGGAGACTTATCAGAATGAAAGCGGGCTGCGTATCGCAAAAACTCTTCAGAAATTATTTTCCTATACTACAGAGGACGCCCTTTACAGAGATTTTGATGTGGCCTACGAGAATTTCTTTTCCGGACAGGCGGCCATGATTCCCAACGGCTATTGGATGATGGACCAGGTTCCGGAAAAATGGCAGGATAAAGTCCGTTTTTCTGCTTTCCCGGAGAATAAGCTGATCTCCTCTCCGGAGACTTTCGGATGGGCAATTGTATCCAGCTACAGCGAGGAAGTCAAGGAGGGTGCGGCCGCTCTGTTAAAGCTGCGTACCCGGATGAACATGGAACAGAGAGAAGAACTGTTCTCAAAAGACCCGTCTGAGATGATCCCGGCAGAAAGAGATTACATAGCTGTATATAAAAATTCTCCCCAGCTTGTGCCCAATTATCAGGTGAAGTGGAACTCCATCCTCCAGGAGGATACGCTGGGGGAGATTTTGCCGGAACTGGTCCAGAATAAAATGACCCCGGAAGAATTTACGGCGAGGGAGGATGAGAGTATCCGGCGTTTTCTGGAAGAACAGTGAACGGAGGTATTTTTTTTGTTAATCATGGTTTTTTAATTGTTACCGGTCTGACAGCCCTCATTGATATAATGTGTACAGAACAAAGGAAAACAAAGTTTTTCAGAAAGGTGAGGGTAAAAATGAAAACAAGAAGAGTATTATCAGCAGTGCTGGCCGCCGCGATGATCGCGGGTCTGGCAGCGGGATGCGGAGGAGACGCAGGTTCCGGAAGTTCAGGAAACGGTGGAGATCAGAGCGCGAAAGGAAAGGTATATTATCTTAACTTTAAGCCGGAGGCCGATGAGTACTGGCAGGAGTTGGCGAAAGCTTACACAGAGGAAACCGGCGTTGAGGTGACAGTGCTGACAGCCGCTTCCGGAGAGTATGAGAAGACATTGAAATCAGAGATGGCCAAAACAGACGCGCCTACACTGTTCCAGGTCAATGGCCCTGTGGGCCTGGCAAGCTGGAAAGATTACTGTTATGATCTGTCTGGATCGGAGATTGCGGGACAGTTGACAGACGACAGCTTCGCCCTTATGGACGGCGACAAAATGGCGGGAATCGCCTATGTTATTGAGAACTACGGCATTATCTATAACAAGGCTCTTCTGGAGAAGGCCGGTTATACCGCCGATGACATTACGGATTTTGACAGTTTCAAAAAGGTAGTGGAAGATATTACAGCCCGCAAGGATGAACTTGGTTTTTGCGCTTTCACTTCCGCGGGTATGGATGGTTCCTCAGACTGGAGATTTAAGACCCATCTGGCAAACCTTCCGATCTACTATGAGTACAAAGATGAAGGCATTAATACTACAGACGCCATCAAAGGTACATACCTTGATAACTATCGTCAGATCTGGGATCTGTATATTAATAACGCCACATGTCAGCCTACTGAGATTTCAACAAAGACAGCCGATGACGCCACAGCGGATTTTGTGACAGAAGAAGCGGTATTTTATCAGAACGGAACGTGGGAATACAACAACATCGCGGATGTGGGCGATGAAAATCTCGGAATCCTTCCAATCTATATCGGTGTAGACGGAGAGGAAAACCAGGGCGTATGTACAGGAACAGAGAACTACTGGTGTGTAAATGCCAAAGCTTCTGAGGATGACATTCAGGCCACGCTTGATTTTATCAACTGGTGTGTAACTTCTGAAACCGGCGTGAACGCAATGTGCAAGGAAATGGGATTTGTTATTCCGTTCCCCTCAAACCTGGAATCTGAAAACACTCTTGTTAATGAAGCTAACAAATATATGGAAGAAGGAAAGACTCCTGTGACATGGGTGTTCTCAACCATGCCTTCCGAAGAATGGAAGAACGGCGTAGGTTCGGCGCTTACAGCATATGCGGCGGATCAGACAGACGCCAACTGGGAGAAAGTTGTCAGCGCCTTTGTTGACGGATGGGCAACAGAAGCGGCGGCATCAAAGTAAAGCAAAGGTGAATAAAAAAGCGGCGGGCAGAGTCGGTCTGAACGCCGCTTTTTAAAAGGAGGCCAATTTTATGGAAAAAGCAATGCGGCGCTATATGCCGATTTTTGTACTTCCTACTTTCTTCGCGTTTATACTGGGTTTTATCATTCCTTTTGTTATGGGCATAGGGCTGTCATTTTGCGAATTTACTACCGTAACAGACGCCAGATTTGTGGGATTATCAAACTATGTGGAAGCATTTAAAGACACTATTTTCAGGCATTCCTTCTGGTATACTGCCTTGTTCGCGGTGGCATCCCTGATTGTGATCAATGTCCTTGCCTTTGCCCTGGCGCTGGCGTTGACCCAGAAATTGAGAGGAACTAATATTTTCCGGACTATTTTCTTTATGCCAAATCTTATCGGCGGTATCGTCCTTGGATATATATGGCAGCTTATCTTCAACGGTATACTGTCCAGATACAGTACAGCTCTTGGATTAAATGAGTGGTATGGATTCTGGGGCCTGATTATTCTGGTAAGCTGGCAGCAGATCGGATATATGATGATTATTTATATTGCCGGACTTCAGGCGATTCCCGGTGATGTGATGGAGGCGGCTCAGATTGACGGGGCTTCCCGTATTCAGAAACTTTTCAGGGTAACTATCCCCATGATGATGCCGTCTATAACAATTTGTATGTTTTTATCCATCACAAACGGATTTAAACTCTTTGACCAGAACCTCTCCCTGACCGCGGGCGAACCTGCGAAAATGTCAGAGATGATGGCGTTAAATATTTTTAATACGTTCTACGGACGTACTGGCTGGGAGGGCGTCGGGCAGGCCAAAGCAGTTATATTCTTTGTTATTGTTGTAGCTATCGGCCTGATCCAGCTTAGGGCAACCCGGTCAAAGGAGGTGCAGCAGTAAATGAAAAAGAAACTGTTAAGCGCCGCAGGGACTGTTTTCTTTACAGTTCTCGGCCTGATTTATATCGCGCCGATCCTGATCGTGTTTATGAACTCTTTTAAAGAAAAGGTTTATATCAATAAGGAACCTTTTGCACTGCCTACAGAAAAGACATGGAACGGCATCGAAAACTATCTGACGGCTATTAATAAATATGATCTTCTCAGCTCTGTGGGCTGGACAGTGTTTATCACTGTGGGTTCAGTGGTGGTCATCCTTGTATGCACCTCCATGTGTGCCTGGTATATTACAAGAGTTAAGAGCCGGTTTACAAAAGCCTTGTATCTGTTGTGTGTCTTTTCCATGGTTGTGCCATTCCAGATGGTTATGTTTACCCTGTCTCTGGTGGCCGACAGAACCCGGCTGAATACGCCCTGGGGCATTATTATCATATATCTGGGATTTGGAGCGGGACTGGCGGTGTTTATGTTCTGCGGTTTTGTCAAATCCATTCCCACGGAAATAGAGGAGGCGGCCCTGATTGACGGCTGTAACCCTGTACGGACGTTCTTCAATGTGGTACTTCCCATTATGAAGCCTACTTACATTTCCGTAGGTATTTTGGAGACAATGTGGATTTGGAACGATTTCCTTCTTCCTTATCTCGTTCTGGATCTAAATAAGTTTAAGACCATCTCTATTGCCATTCAGTACATGAAAGGAAGCTACGGCCGGGTGGATATGGGTGCGATTATGGCAGCGCTGATCCTGGCGGTCATCCCTGTGATTATATTCTACCTGGCCTGCCAGAAGCACATTATTAAAGGTGTGGCGGCGGGCGCTGTCAAAGGCTGAATGAAGACAAAAATATTAAAGCATATCCTGCAGCATAAAGCCCACGCTGAGCTGCAGGCGGTTGTTTAGCCGGGACAGATCCATATGGAGCAGTTCAGAAATTTTGTTCAGTTTGTAATTTATTGTATTGCGGTGGACATAGAGTTCATCGGCAGTCTCTTTCACACTGCCGTTGTGATTCAGATAAGACCGGAGTACAGCGGTAAGATCAGAGTTATTTTCCCGGTCATAGTCGGCGAGAGGACCGATCGTCCTGTCGTAGTATTCCAGGATGATTTCCTTGTCATCAATGGCCATAAGCAATTTGTAAATGCCCATATCGGTGTAAAAGATCAGCGACGGGTCAATTTTTCCTTTTTCCTGAAGCTGCTGGATCGCCTTTGCCTGACGGTAGCTTTTATAGATACAGCGCAGGCTTTTGGTCAGTTTCCCGCAGCCCATGGTTATCGTTTCATCTCCGGCAAGCACGGACAGGGTGTGGGAGCGGATGCTGTTAATGATCTCAGAAAGTTCATTGTCAGAGTCAGCCGCGAGGACAATAACCAGCTCTTTGTCGTTGATAAATACGGCGCATTTTTCATATTTACGTCGGGAAAAATTGGAAATGCTGGTTAAAAGCTGGGACAGACGTTCCCCGGGATTTCCTGTATAATGTTCCGGTTTAATAAGACAGACCGAGTATTTCCAGTTGACCTGAAAGCCTTCCTGGGACAGGGGAACCACATAAAGTTCTTCCTGTTTTGGAAATTGAATGGCATTTTTAAAGGCGGCGGCGGTCTGGATCGCTTTCTGGTCATCTTTTGTAATGGCGTAGCAGAAAATGCGCATAATTTCAGCCAGATAGACTTTCCACGGGACAACAAAAAGAGGAAAGTCATGTTCATTGCAATAATCAATCGCTTCCTGGGGAATGCTGCTGATAAAAGGGCCGGTGTTTACGATCATCCCGGCGGCGTTTTTCCTGTAAATATATTGGATCAGAGTCAGCAAAGACAGGCCCTTGCTCAGCCCGAGGCCTGTAGAAAAGGCGATCTCGCCGCCTTCCAGGAAATCTGAGGCTTCCATGGTTTCTACCATATGTACCCAGCTGACATGATTGTGAAGACCGCCTTCCCCGGCGACCAGGGTCACATCCATGTGGGCGACCTTTTCCATTAATCTCTGTAGTTCGATGGCCATTGAAACTCCTCCCCCGTAAAAAGAAAAAGACAACGGTTTCTTTTCCAGACACCGTTGCCTTTTTTGTTATGATACCAGGGTCAAATAGACACGCGTTTATACTTGTATGAAAAAGCGTGTCTATTTGACCTCAACATCTTGTTTTAAAAGAGATTTTAACATGTTTTTTTATATTTTCAAGGGTTTTTAGTCAGAAAAGAAAGGATTGTGCTCCAGCACAAGAAACTTTGGGTCACAGTTTATTGTTTTATTCTTCCTGACGGTTATAATTGGGACTATCAAAAAAATGAAATGCCAGCGCCCGCAAAAGGGCGGAAAGGGAGGTTGATAGTTATGACATCACAGGAAATAAAAGAAAACGCGAAAAAGTATGTCCTTCAGTCATGGAGCAGACAGGGAGGGTTAGATCCCATTCCGGTGGAAAAAGCGGAAGGGATTTATTTTTATGACTACGACGGCAACCGCTACACCGACATGTCGTCCCAGCTGGTTAACATGAATCTGGGATACGGCAATCCTGATATTGGGGAGGCGATCAAAAAACAGGTAGACCAGTATTGCTTCATCGGCCCGTCCTTCGCGGCAGAGTCCAGAGTGACCCTGGCTAAGATGATTATTGATCTTTTGCCGGACACTTTCGGCAAGGTCTTTTTTACAAACGCCGGCGCTGACGCTAATGAAAACGCCATTAAGATCGCCCGGATGTATACGGGAAGAAAGAAAATTTTCAGCCGTTACCGCAGTTATCACGGTTCTTCTTTTGGCGCGGGAAATCTCACCGGCGAGCCCAGACGTTATCCTCTGGAGCCGGGCATCCCCGGATTTATAAAGTTTTTTGATCCTTATATTTACCGCGAGCCGATTGAGTTTAAGTCTGAGGAAGAAGCGACAAACTATTATCTGGCAAAGCTGCGGGAGCAGGTGATTTATGAAGGGCCGGATCAGGTAGCCGCCATTGTCATTGAAACGATTACCGGTTCCAACGGCATTATTATCCCGCCGAAAGGTTATCTGCCGGGTGTGCGGAAAATCTGCGATGAGTTCGGCATTGTGATGATCTGCGACGAAGTTATGGCCGGGTGGGCCCGGACAGGGAAGATGTTTGCCTTTGAGAATTTTGATGTGGTGCCGGATCTTGTAACGTTTGCCAAAGGCGTAACCTGTGGCTATGTACAGCTTGGCGGCGTTGCCGTTAGCAGTAAGATCGCCGCGTATTTTGACGATCATGTTTTATCCTGCGGACTGACTTACAGCGGACATCCTCTGGCCTGCGCTGCCGGCGTTGCCTGCGTTAATTATTACACAAAAGCCAATATTTTGGACAATGTGAATAAAGTAGGAAAAGTATTGGGTGAAAAGCTGGAAGAATTCAAAGAAAAACACGCCTGTGTGGGCGATGTGCGCTATATCGGCCTGTTCTCCTGCGTGGAGTTGGTTAAAGATAAAAAGACGAAAGAAGCCCTGGTGTCTTACGGCAAAGACCCTGAGGGAATTATGAGCAAGATTGTCGGACTTCTGAAAGCGCGGAAATTTATGACCTATTCCCATGAAAACATGATCTTTGTATGCCCGCCTCTGATTATTACTGAGGCGCAGCTGACAGAGGAAATGGAAAAAATGGATGAAGTCCTTGGAATTGTAGATCGGGAATTTTTATAAAATCGGAAAGGAGGGCGGCTATGGCTCATTTCGCGATACCATCTCATATTTTCATTGGAAATACTGCTCTTGCTGAGGCCATGCCTTACATTAAAGAATGGGGCGGCAGAGCTTTTATTGTCACCGGAAAGCATGTGGGAAAATCTCCTATGATGCAGCAGCTTAAAAAGGCGCTGGAAGGGGCTCAGATCCCCTATTATGTATTCGACGGCATTACCGGGGAACCCACGGATGCCATGATTGAAACCGGTCTGGCTCTGTATAAAAAGACCGGCTGCCAGTTTGTCATTGGCATTGGCGGCGGAAGCCCGCTGGATTCCGCCAAAGCCATCGCCGCTATGGCTGTTGGCGATGGAAAGATCGCTGATTATAACGGAAAAGAAATGACGGGAAAGACGCCGGGGATCGTGGCCATACCCACCACCTCGGGCACCGGGTCCGAGGCAACCCGGTTTACCATTATCACCGACCAGGATAAGGATATTAAAATGCTCTTAAAAGGGGACTGCCTTGTGCCGGACATCGCTGTTGTCAATTCGGATTTTACCATTGATATGCCCAAAAGTGTCACAGCGGCCACCGGCCTGGACGCCCTGACCCACGCGGTGGAGGCCTACACATCAAAGAAAGCGTCGCCGCTCACCGATATTCTTGCGGTTGACGCGGTTACAAAGATTATGAAGTACCTTCCCGCTGTCTACGCCAACGGCTATGACGCCGCTGCCAGGGAGGAAATGTCCATCGCTGCCCTGGAAGGGGGAATCTGCATTAATAATTCCAGCGTGACCCTGGTCCATGGCATGAGCCGTCCCATTGGCGCCCTGTTTCACGTCCCCCATGGACTGAGCAACGCCATGCTTTTAAAAGAATGCCTGGGATTTGCCATGGATGGAGCCTGGGAGCGCTTTGGGGCTCTGGGCAGAGCCATTGGCGCGGCCACGGATAAAGATTGTGATGAAACCGCCGCCAAAGCCCTTCTGAAAGAGATTGAAAAGTTATGTCAGATTTGTGAAGTTCCAACCCTCAGAGACTATGGCATTGAGGAAGATGCATTTTATCCGGTCATTGAAAAAATGGCTGAGGACGCGGTAGCTTCGGGAAGTCCGGCGAATACGCGAAAAACAGTGACCAAAGAAGACTGTATGGAATTATACCGCAAAATTTATGATGGGACCTAAAATCTATGTGCTGGAGCACAAAAAGGTTTGTGCTCCAGAATATTGAAAAAGCATTTACAGAAACTTATACTTGCAAATATACAAAAACGGCAACGGAGCCAGTTAAAAAAGCTCTGGCGCCGTTTTTTTTATTCAACAGGACATTCCGTTGAATGTATCGGGGATCCGGCAGGATTCCTGTATGGTATAGAAACACCCGACAAGGAGGGAACAAGATGAGTGAATTAAAGGAAAGAGAAGTGGAAATACAGATCAGGGATCTGGGAGTTACCTTTAAAGATAACGCGGGAAATGACGTTAAGGCTCTGACCGGCGTCAATCTTGATATCTGCAAGGGGGAGTTTATTTCTTTACTTGGACCTTCCGGATGTGGTAAGACGACGCTGCTGCGAACCATCGCGGACCTGCAGGAACCAACGGAAGGCACCGTAAGGATCAGCGGGATGACCCCAAAAGAGATCCGGCTTCAGCAGAAATTCGGATTTGTATTTCAGCAGCCGGTACTCTTTGACTGGAGAACCGTTAAAAAGAACGTGGAGCTGCCTCTGGAGATTATGTATCAGTCCAAGGAAGACCGCTCTAAGCGGGCGGACGAAATGTTGGAAATGGTAGGACTGAAAGGCTTTGCCAACCATTTTCCCAACCAGTTAAGCGGCGGAATGCAGCAGAGAGTCAATATTGCTAGGGCCTTTGGCATCCGTCCGGAACTGCTTTTAATGGATGAACCGTTCTCCGCTCTGGATGAATTTACAAAAGAAAAACTTCACGAAGATCTTCTGCGCATCTGGCGGCAGACCAATAAGACGGTTGTGTTTGTCACCCACAATATTCAGGAAGCGGTATTCCTTTCCGACCGGATCTGCGTGTTATCCCCCCATCCGGGGCGGCTGTCGGCTGTCGTGGATGTGGATCTTCCCAGACCGAGAACGCTGGAGATGAAAGAAAGCGAACACTTTAACGAACTGGTCTATGAGGTTCGGGGCAAATTTGAAGGGGGAAGCGTCTGATGGTAAAAAAAGTCAATAAAATTTTTGATCATAAATGGGCCTCAACCCTTTTGTGGATCATCGCCATTATTATTGTCTGGGAAATCGCGGCCTGTATTGTAGCGGCCACAAAGCGCACCCCGGAAAATATTCTGCCCCATCTGTATCAGATTGTGGCGGCCATATTTTCCCCGAAAGAAGTCTCCTCGGGAATGACGGCCATTATGATAGTGCTGACCAGCGCCAGAGCCACAATTTTAAGATCCCTTCTCGGATTTTTACTTGGTATCGCCGCCGGATTTTTGCTGGCCCTCATCATGAAAATGTCGGGACTTCTTGAAAAAATGCTGTTCCCCTATCTGATGCTGATCCAGCTCATTCCCGTCCTTGGGCTGGCGCCCATTGTATTATCCATTACGGGAGATATTAACAAAAGCCGTATTATCATTGCCGCCATCTTGAGTTTTTATCCGGTGGCTACCAATACGCTGGCAGGCTTTAAATCCGTCAGCCGGGATAAATACGACCTGATGTATACATACGCGGCAAAAAAACGGACCATCTACACAAAAGTGCTGATCCCTTCCGCGATCCCTTACTTTTTCACCGGGACAAAGATCGCGGCGCCAATGGCTATTACAGCATCCATTCTTGTAGATACCCTTCAGGGAGACGGCGGTCTTGGCTGTATGCTTTCTCAGTCTTTAAAACACGCCATGTCCATTTATGTATTCTGGCTTATTGTATTTTTCAGCGCTTTTATCGGAATTTTAAGCACCCATTTAATGTCCTGGATCGAGGCCCTTATTTCTCCGGAAAAGAGAGTCATTCGTAAAGCGAAACGGGAAGACCGGAAAATGAAAGCCGCGAAAGCCCCGGAGGCCGCAAAGGACTATGTGTATGACCGCCGGGCCCGGATGTGTTCAAAAAGGAGGAGTTAGGATGGCACAGACAACACAGAAAATAAAACGACCGAAAACCCTTTATCAGCGGTTTAAAGAAAATTCAAAGGCCCAGTCCGCGGCAACCATCGTCATGCCTGTACTCCTTGGCGTTGTTATTGTCATTTTGTGGCAGAGTCAGGCCCTGCACCATTTGCTGAGGACCAATACATTTACCCTTCCCCTGCTGACCCGCATCGGAGAGATTTTCGGGGAAAACCTGGATAAGATCTGGGACAACTCGGTGGCGACCATGACGGTGGCCTTTGTGGGACTTCTCATTGGAAGCCTTTTAGGTTATGGTGTGGCCATATTTGCCGCCCTTTGCCCGAGAGTGGGAAAAGGCGGACTGACGGTGATCGGAGCTTTCGCTTCCATCCCTGTGGTAGCTTTAGCGCCGGTGATGAACAACTGGACCAAAGACGTCTCCGATGTGGCCAGTGTGCGGAGCATGGTGGCAAAAATACTGGTAGTTATGCTCATTGCCGCCGCCAATATGTGTCTTAACGCTTACCGGGGACTGACAGAGCTTAAACCTTACGCCATGGATCTGATGGACACATACGCGGCGAAAAAGCGGACGGTGTTTGTGAAGCTCCAGCTTCCCAATTCCGTGCCCTATATTTTTACCGCCCTTAAAGTATCTGTTCCGTCGAGTATTATTACAGCTATTGTCAGCGAGTATTTCGCGGAATATATTATCGGCGTGGGCCGGCAGATCCGTGAAAATATTGTTCTGGCTCAGTATCCCACAGCCTGGGCGTATATCGCGGCAGCCTGTCTGCTGGGCGTCGCGGCCTATGTGGTGCTGATGATCGCGCAGAGTATTCTTCTCCGAAGATATCACTGATATGGAGTTGAGTATAGATTTATTGAAAATAGGAGGAAATGACCATGAAAAAGAGAACAGTAAAAATGATAAACGCAGTGCTTGCGGCAACGATGGGACTTACACTGATGGCTGCAGGGTGCGGTTCATCTTCCGGCAGTTCGTCAACAGGCAGTACCGCCGCCGATACAACAGCTCCGGAAACCTCAGCCGCCACAGAGGGGACAACATCCACAGCCTCCGGCGAGGAGAGCAGTGGCGCTCCCGGCGATGTTATGAGCAGCGAGGAAATTATCCGCAAAGCCTCCGGTGAGGGTAAGATCAGCAACTGGGGTATTGGCAATCAGTATGAGATCCTGGCCCTTCTGGCAAAGTATGATCTTCCTCTGGAATATCTCAGCGAGGACTTTACCATGGATGCCTTTGACGATGATACCAGCACCCTGGCATCGGCCATGACTTACAATGAACTTGGTCTTGTTAAAAACAGTTATGACGGCGCTTACGGCTACGGCGATACTGTCGGCTACATTGATATGAATGATGAAGGTGTGGCTATGCTGGAGGATAATATTTTCTGTACAAAAGAATTTGCCGCCCAAAATCCGGAAACGGTAAAAGCATTCCTTTACGCTTCCATTAAAGGATGGCAGTATGCGGTAGAACATCCCGATGAAGCGGCTCAGATTGTTTATGAGGCAGGTTCTTCCGTATCCCAGGATCATCAGAAATATATGGCCAGCGAAGTGGCAAAACTTGTTGAAACCGATATGAATGGCAACACAGTGACGGATATTGGTAAGATTGACGATGCTGCCATGAAACAGACATTGGATATCGCCCAGCAATATGTAACTTTGGATGATTCCTCGGCTCAGGAAGCATTTGCCGCCCTGACAGTGGATGATATCTGTGACTCCAGTTTGTATGACGCGGCTATGGCTTCCACAGACGGTAAGTTTAATGTTGAGAAAAATGAAGTATCCATCCAGTTAAAGTGGCTGCCTCAGGCACAGTTTATGGGTTACTATGTGGCGGACGCCAAAGGCTATTATGATGAAGTCGGCCTGAAAGTCAATATTGTATCCGGCGGCGGAGATATCTCCGAGACCACTGCCGTAAACAACGGTACCGTTGATTTCGGCGTAACATGGCCGACAAATATGGCGGTTGCCAACGCTGGCGGAATGAATCTTGTAGAAGTCGCTCAGATTTTCCAGAGATCCGGTATGACATTAGTTTATAAGTATGATAACTTCAGAAAATAAAGAGGAGATGGATATTTATGGAATTATTAATCAAGGGTGGAACCGTCGTTACAGCCTCCGGAAGTTTTGAGGCGGATGTGGCTGTGGATGGCGGAAAAATCGCGGCGATTGGGAAAAACCTTCCGGTGACAGCAAATCAGGTGGTGGACGCGTCCGGCAGACTTGTTCTGCCCGGCGCCCTGGACGCCCATACCCATATGGCCATGCCGTTTGGGGGAACTGTATCGGCGGACAGCTACCTGTCAGGAACAAGGGCGGCGGTTTGCGGCGGAGTTACAACGATATTTGATTACCCGGTACAGCATAAAGGGGAGACGATTCTGGGGCTGGTCAACTCCAAAAAAGAAATCCTTGAGCGGGACGCCTGCTGTGATTACGCCTTTCACTGCTGCATTACCGATCTTAACGGCGGCGAGATCCTGGATGAGATGGCGCAGGCCGTTGAAGAAGGGATCACCAGTTTTAAGTGCTTCCTTGTGTACAAAAAGGAAGGCATGATGGTGGACGACGGAACTTTGACCAGACTTCTTCTCAGAGCCAGAGAGTTGGGAGCGTTGATTAATGTTCACGCCGAGAATCCGGATCTCATTGATCTGCGCACCGAAATGTATTTAAAAGAAGGAAAAACATCGGCATGGTATCATTACATGAGCCGTCCGGAGTTTGTGGAGGCGGAAGCCGACAAACGGGTGGTTCACTGGGCGAGCCATCTGGAAACCCCGGTGTATCTGGTGCATATGGCCGATAAGGAAGGACTTGAGGCCTGTATCCGCGCAAAAGAAGAAGGTCATACCGTTTATGTGGAGACTTGCCCGCAGTATCTTGAATTTACCTGCGATGTATATAAAAGACCGGACGGCCGGAATTTCGTATGTTCGCCGCCAATGAAAGGCAAGGAAAGCCAGGACGCCCTGTGGACGGCTTTAAAATCCGGCTTTATCGACACGGTAGCCACAGACCACTGTCCGTTCCAGAGTTATGAAAAGGACTGGGGCAAAGATGATTTTACAAAAATTCCCAACGGCTGCGCCGGCGTGGAAAATCTTTATCCCTATATGCTGGACGCGGCGAATTCCGGAAAGATTTCTTTTGAGCGGGTCGTGGAAGTCTGCGCCACCAATGTGGCAAAGATTTTTGGCTGCGATAACAAAGGCGCCATCGCCGTAGGCAAGGATGCGGATATTGTGATTTATGATAAAGATAAAGACTTTACCATCAGCGTAAAAAATATGCATTCGGATTACGACCATACCATCTGGGAAGGCAAAAAGCTCCATGGTTATCCGGTACAGACCTATCTCCGTGGAAAGCTGGTCTATGATAACGGAAATTTTGTGGGAAAACCCGGAATGGGCCAGTATGTAAAACGGAGTCATAAATAAGAAAAATAAAGGGAGGACAGACCCATGGCATATGAACAGATAAAAATCAAAAGCGAGGCCGCCAGATGCTTTCTCTGTGAAAACGCTCCCTGCAGCGGCGCCTGTCCAAAGAAACTGCCGGTGGCAGATATTATCCGCTCCCTTCGTTTTGAAAATCCGGTGGGAGCGGCGGCAAAGTTAAAGGAAGCTGACCCATGCGCCGGGTGTAAGGCCCCGTGTGTGGATGCCTGCCTGCGGGGAAGGCTGGATCGGGGCATTGATATCCCCGACATATTCTCAATGGCAGCGGCGCCCGTTTTGAAGGAAAAGGCCGTGGATCTTTCCATTGAGTTTTGCGGTGTTCCCTGTGAGAATCCGTTTTTTCTCTCATCCTCTGTGGTGGGGAGCAATTATGAAATGGTAGCCAAAGCCTTTGATATGGGCTGGGCGGGAGTGGCCTTTAAGACCGTTGGCTTATTTGTTCCCCAGGAAGCGTCGCCCCGGTTTGCCGCCCTTGAAAAGGAAGGAAATCCTTTTGTAGGGTTTAAAAACATTGAGCAGATTTCCGATCACACCCTGGAAGAAAATCTGGGGTATGTGAGACAGTTAAAGAAAGATTATCCCACAAAGGTGATCATTGCCTCTATTATGGGACAAAACGAGGGAGAGTGGACGACTCTGGCCCGGCTCATGGAGGAAGCGGGGGCGGATATTATCGAATGCAATTTCTCCTGTCCACAGATGGTAGGCAAGGGCCTTGGAAGTGATGTGGGAACGAATCCCCAGCTTGTAAAAACTTACACGGCGGCTGCCCGGAGGGGGACAAAACTTCCCATTCTGGCTAAAATGACCCCCAACATCACATCCATGGAGATACCGGCAAAGGCGTCGGTGGAAGGCGGAGCTGATGGCCTGGCAGCCATCAATACCATTAAAAGCGTCATGAATATTGATCTTGAGACTTTTGTTTCCGCTCCGGATGTGGATGGAAAGTCGGCGGTGGGCGGTTATTCTGGTAAAGCAGTTAAACCTGTGGCTCTGCGCTTTATCCAGGATATGAAACAGGACCCGGACTTAAAAAGCGTACCCATCAGCGGTATGGGCGGTATTGAGACATGGCGGGACGCGGCGGAATTTCTGGCCCTGGGCTGCGAAACCATTCAGGTGACCACCGCCGTTATGCAGTACGGTTACCGGATCATTGAAGATATGATTGATGGCATGACCCATTACCTGAACCGCATCGGCGCGGCCTCAGTAAAAGAGATTGTGGGAAAGGCCCTGCCAAATCTTGTCCCCGCCGATGACGTCAACCGCCACACTATTGAATATCCCAGGTTTCACCGGGATACCTGTGTGGGATGTGGAAGATGTTATCTTTCCTGTTTTGACGGCGGCCACCAGGCCCTCCATATGAACGGGGATCGCCAACCCGTACTTAATCCTGAAAAGTGCGTGGGCTGTCAGCTTTGCGGCCTTGCCTGCCCCACTGGTTCCATTACAGCGGGCGCCCGCGTAGAAAAATAGAAAGAAGAAGGTGCAGATTATGTATACATGCAGTTTGGAAAGAATGGAAGATAAGATCAAAACATTTTCCAGGTTTGGAGATGCCGGTCATGGGGGAATTACCCGTTATTCCCTCTCTCCGGAGGCCATTATGGCCAGAAATGAGTTCAGAAAGCGTATGGAGGCCATTGGAGCCACCATTGAAATTGATGACGTGGCCAATATGTACGCCACCATACCGGGAAGTGACCCCGGCGCGAAGCGGATCGTTATGGCCTCCCACTGTGATTCTGTAAAAAACGGCGGTAATTATGATGGGATCCTTGGGGTTATGTCCGCCATGGAAGTCCTTGAAACTGTTGTGGATCAGAAGATTCCTCACAAACACCCTCTCACCGCGATGATCTGGACAAACGAGGAAGGTTCTCTTTATCCCCCGGCGATGATGTGTTCCGGGATTGTCTGCTATGACTATCTGCCCGAAGATATCCGCAGCGGATTTAAGTATGAAGATATGATGAACTCCAAAAGCATCCTGGATAATACCAGTACTTTTGGCGAAGCTCTGGAAAAATCCGGATTTAAAGGGGATAAAAAGTACCGTCTCTCCCCTGAAAAATACCAGTGCTATTTTGAGACTCACATTGAGCAGGGCCCCATTCTTGAAGATAACGGAAAAGATATCGGTGTTGTTGACTGCGTCCTTGGAATGTTTAACTATCGCCTGAAATTTTACGGTCAGACGACCCATGCCGGAACATTCCCTATGCCAAAACGGAAAGACGCTTTCTATGCCGCGGCCCAGGCGCTTTGCTATCTCCATGAGGAGATTGACAAACTGGGATATCCGGAACTGGTGTATACGACCGGAGAAGTGGTGTGTCATCCGTGTGTGCATACCTGCGTACCGGACTACTTTGATTTTTCCTTTGATTCAAGACACGAAGATCCCAAAGTGCTGGATCAGGTACTGGCGATTGTAAAGAGCTGCGCTGACAAAACCTGGGCGGGATGTACCTGCAAAGTGGAAAAAGCCTGGAACCGTGACACTGTTTACTGGAATAAACGGCTGGTGGGCTATGTCAATGAAGCTGCCGAAGAACTGGGAATTTCCCATATGTACATCCATTCCGGCGCCGGCCATGACGCTCAGTTTGCCGCTTATATGCTTCCGGCCACCATGATCTTTGTTCAGTCCAAAGACGGCTTATCCCACTGTGAGCCGGAGTATTCGTCTTTGGAACACTGTACCGAGGGGGCGTCCGTCATGCTGAACGCTGTCCTTAAAGCAGACGCAAAGGGCGTATAAATTGGAGGGTGTATAAATCCATGAAAAATTATGTCATTACGATTGCCCGGGGGTTTGGCAGCGGCGGAAAAGATATTGGAACCCGGTTGGGAAAAGAACTGGGGATCCCCTGTTATGAGCGCCAGATTCTGACCATGGCCTCGGACCAGAGCGGCATTGACGAAAGCGTTTTCGTTGAAACGGATGAAAAGCTGCGGGGCAGATACCTGACCACTTTCCTCCGGAGGATGCCTCCCACAAGTAATGTCCTGGAGCCTATGGAAAAAGACTTTACGTCCGATGTCAATGTGTTTAATATCCAGGCGGAAATCATCCGCACCCTGGCGAAAACCGAAAGCTGTATTATTATCGGAAAATGCGCGGATGATATTCTCCGGGATTATGATAATGTTATCAGTGTTTACATAGAAGCGCCAAGGGCTGCCTGCGTAAAATCTATTATGGAGAAAATGCACGTCTCGGAAAAGAGGGCCAATTATCTGATCCAGTCTACAGATAAATACCGGGCGAAGTATTACCGGTATTATACCTCCGGGAAGGACTGGACGAACCCCATTAATTACGATATGGTGCTGAACAGCGACCGGGTGGGCCGGGAAAAATGCGTGCAGGTCATAAAAGATTATATAAAAATTAAGTTTGGCGAATGAATGGTATGAAATTAAAATACCCCCATCCGAAATTCCGTCCGGGTGAGGGTATTTTTTTTCGCCCCTTGTCCGGAAAATGTATAAATATTCTGTTTTTGTAAAAAAATTCTGGAAAATAATTGCAAAAACCCTGGAAAGTGTTTATAATCAATGACATAATTATGCAAAAAGCATAAATAAATATACCATGATACTCTATTAAGGTATAGAACACAGAAAGGACTAATGGAATGGGAGACACATTACAAATTCTGATTGCCATGGTGATCTACATGGCAGCGGTCATTATTTTGGGAGTGACTTTTGCGAGAAAGGCAAACGCCAGCTCCGACGCCTATTTTCTCGGAGGGCGAAGCCTTGGGCCGTGGGTGACGGCCATGAGCGCGGAGGCGTCAGATATGTCGGGATGGCTGCTCATGGGCCTGCCCGGCGTTGCCTACTGGTGCGGTATCGCTGACGCGGCCTGGACAGCCATCGGCCTGGCTGCCGGAACTTACATTAACTGGCTCATCGTATCCAGGCGGCTGCGCCGGTACAGTGAGAAGGCCAACGCCATCACTATCCCGGAATATTTTTCAAATCGTTTCCATGAGAAACGTAAAGTGATTATGACTATGGCGGCGGTATTTATTCTCATCTTTTTTACCGTGTACGCGGCAAGCTGCCTGGTGACCTGCGGCAAACTGTTTTCAACACTCTTTGATATGCCCTATGTTCCTATGATGATCGTGGGCGCTGTATTCGTTCTGATCTATACTATTATCGGAGGCTTTCTTGCGGAGAGCGCCTCTGACTTTATGCAGGCGGTTGTTATGATCGTTGCCCTTATTGTCATTGTATGTGTGGGAACGGTGTCGGCAGGAGGTATCGGTGCTGTTATTGATAACGTGCGGTCGATTCCTGGATTTTTCGATTTCTTCGGAATTGCCACTCCAGAGACTGTGGACGGTGTACAGCAGGCAGCCGGCGGCACACCTCTTTTTGGGGAGGCGGCGTCCTATGGTATCCTGCCTGTTGCCTCAGCCCTTGCCTGGGGCCTTGGATATTTTGGTGTTCCCCAGGTATTGCTCCGGTTTATGGCGATCCGCCGTGAGAGCGAACTGAAGCGTTCACGCCGCATTGCCACCGTGTGGGTCGTGATCTCTCTGTCGATTGCTGTTTTTATCGGTCTTATGGGAAGGACATTATTCCCTACATCCCTGACAACATCTTCAGAGGCGGAGAATATTTTTATTCTTCTTTCCACAAACCTTCTGCCGCCCCTTATCGCCGGCTTTGTTATGGCGGGAATCCTGGCGGCTACCATAAGTTCATCGGACTCCTATTTGCTTATTGCGGCGTCTGCCTTCGCTAAAAATATTTACCAGGGCCTGTTCAGAAAGAAAGCGTCGGATAGGGAAGTGCTGAATATATCCAGGCTGACTCTGCTGCTCATTGCCGTTGTGGCGATTATTATTGCCCTGGATGAAAATAGTGTGATCTTTACAATAGTAAGTTTTGCCTGGGCCGGGTTTGGCGCTACTTTCGGGCCTCTCATGCTGTTTTCACTGTTTTGGAAGCGGACTACAAGAGCCGGCGCCATTGCCGGAATGCTCGGCGGCGCGGTGATGGTCTTTGTGTGGAATCTTCTGGTGCGCCCTCTCGGCGGCGTGTGGGATATCTACGAGCTTCTGCCCGCGTTTATTTTCTCATGTCTGTGTATTGTTGTGGTGTCCCTGCTGACGCCCCAGCCATCTCAGCAGATCCAGAAAGAGTTTCAGGAAGTTAAGGAAGGCCGGTAAAATAGTTTAAAACCTGTGGCTTTTCTGGCGATAACCATTAGGAGTAACCCCCAGAGCTTTTTTGAAAATCTTTCCAAAGTAACTGGGACTGGAAAAGCCGCACAGCTGTCCGATCTGAGCAGCGGTTTTTTCGGGATACTGTAAAAGAAGATTGCAGGCGTGTTCAAGGCGCAGATGAGTCAGATATCCGATAATCGTATAATTTGTAGCTTTTTTAAAGAGGGCGCACATATAATCCCGGGACAAATTGACAAGAACCGCCAGTTCGTCCAGAGAGATATTTTCGGCGTAGTGATCCTCTAAATAAGAGGTAATTTTAATGACCAGCATATTTTTTTCCGATACGGGATTAAAATGGGTTTTGGTCACGCATCGGGCAGTATCGAGAAGAAAACGATAACAGGTTTCAGACAGAGTAAGTCCTTTATTTTTCTGATCTGAGGCTTCGATATCCATGATCCGTGAAATATAACGGTCAAATAGTGTGATATCTGAAAAATAGTAGGAGCCGGATTCTGTCAGATGGAGTTGATTAAGAAGGGCCTTACTGATGCCGCCGTCAAAAGCGATACGGTGAAGTGTCCAGTCGGATGAGGTGGGATAATAGCCGTGTGCCTCCCGGGGCTGGAGAAAAAAACCCATACCTTTTCGAATAACGGAGAGCTGATGATTGACGATCAGCTCTCCGTTTCCTTTGATACAAAAAAACCACCGGTAGTGATCAGCGCCTACCGGACGGTGGATCGCTTCCTGGAGATGATTATAGTGAATATTGAGAAAATACAGAGGGAGATTTTCAATATACTCATAGGGGTGGACCTGGAAAATCATAGGAACCTCCTTTAAAGATCACGAAATTGTTATATTAATATAATGATATTTAGATTGAAGTTCTTTGTCAAGTGACTATAATTAAGAATATAAAGCAGGTACCTGACAGAGTTATCACATACCGTTTTTTACGGTTTTACAATGAGATCAGAGGAGGATATTTATGTATAAGAAATGGTTATTTTCTGCCCTTGCGACTTCATTGCTGGCGGCAGGTATCTGCGGGTGTGGTCAGTCGGAATCTCAGGAGTCGTCTGCGGCGGGGACAGACGTGTCTGAAGAAAGCCAGACAGAAGCTGCCGGAACAGAAGAAAACGGTGAGGCTTCAGATTTGGCCCAGACAGATACGGCGTCTTCACAGACAGGAGACTATAATGTGACATGGGATGATATTGAAGATGTCAATGTCTATTATTGCAGTATGGGAGCTGCCAGTACAGGCGTTCAGGCCGTGGCAGATGAGATCAATAAGATTACAGAAGAATATAATATTCACGTAAATCTGACACAGATGGATATCGGAAGTTACGAACAGCAGGTTTCCTTAATGATGTCTTCAAGTGAGCCGGTGGATCTTCTCATAACACTGCCCGGCGGGCCATGTTCTTTCAGCGCTATGACCGCCCAGGGACAGCTTATGGATATTACGGATCTGATGGAAGAATACGCGCCCAGAACCTTGGAGGGTATTGGGGATTATATGAAGGGAACTGTGGTAAACGGAGATATTTACGGCGTGACCTGTTATCAGAACTTTTCCAGCGGTATTTATATCTATATGCGCACCGATGTGCTGGAAGATCTGGGAATGCTGGAGAAAGCCCAGAACATGACGTCCTTTACAGAATTTGAAGAAATTCTCGAGGCGGTAAAAAACAGTGACCAATGGGGGCATTTGTCAGGAGTTGGATGTAAGATTTCCGCTTTACAGACAGCTTATCTGGATGCTGATAATTTTGCAGATTGTACATATGCCGATGGTCTCGGGGATACACAGTTTATGGTCGCTGTAGATCCTACCGGTGAGGATACAACGGTTAAGCTGAACTACGAAACAGAAGGCTATAAAAAGACATTTGAACGTTTTAAAAGCTGGTGTGAGAAGGGATATATGTATGAAGATGTAGGCATCAGCGCGGAGATGGCGGGAGAGCTGGTAAAATCCAATGTTGTCTTCGCTTACCTGGTTAACAGCAACAACAGCCCTACGTCTCTGGCCAGCGCCAGCGTTTCCTGCGGGACAGATATGACCGCTGTCAAGATCATGGATATGCCTATTTCTACAGCAAGTCTGACGAAATTTACATGGGCGGTGCCCACAAATTCCCAGGCTCCGGAAGCTGCTGTAACTTTTCTGGAAATGATGTTTGCCGACAGCCGTATTGCCAATCTTATGACATGGGGTATTGAAGGTGTGGATTATGAAATCGGCGAAGACGGTGTGGCACATTATATTCCGGGCAATGAAAATCCGGCATATCACGGCGCGGATTACATGGCAGTCAATAAATTCGCGGTAACGCCATGGGAAGGATCACCGGCAAACTTAAATGAGATCGAGGAGGCAACAATGGCCGCAGCGCCGATTTCACCATATCTTGGTTTTGCCTGCGACACCAGCGCGGTATCCACAGAGATTGGTATGGTTACCAATATTATTAACGAGTATGATTCTCAGGTGGGAACAGGCATGGCAGATGAGGCCATCTATAATGAATTTATTGAGAAATTAAAGAGTTCCGGCGCGGACAAGATCATTGCGGAATATCAGGCACAGCTTAATGAATGGCTGGCCCAGTAAAAAGGACAGGAGATTTTTATGGCAGCAGAGATTATAAAAACAAACAGCGGCCCGGTTCAGGGCGTTGAAGAGGGAGCGTGTGTTGTATATAAAGGGATTCCTTACGCAAAACCTCCGGTGGGCGGTCTGAGATGGAAAGCTCCCGAGAAAGCGGAACCGTGGACAGAGGTTTTAAAAGCGGATCATTTTGGCAATCAGAGTGCGCAGCGGGACTGGTCCAACGCCCCGGAGACGCCGATGACCCGGGAATTTCATCAGGACCCGGTCAGCAATAATCCCGCTTCTGAAAATGGCCTGTTTTTAAACATATGGACGCCCAAAGAGAAATCAGAGACTCTGATGCCGGTTGCCTTTTATATTCATGGCGGCGCATTTATGGGCGGCTGTGGCCACGAAATCACTTTTCGGACAGAGGCGTATGCCAAAAAAGGTGTTATCCTTGTGACCATTAACTACAGGCTGGGAATTTACGGTTTTCTTGCACATCCCTGGCTTGAAAAAGAGGACAGCCGCGCCTGCGGCAACTACGGGATTCTTGACCAGATCACAGCCCTGGAATGGGTACGGGAAAATATCCGGTTTTTTGGCGGCGATCCGGACAATATTACGATTTTCGGCCAATCCGCCGGCTGTATGAGCGTACAGGCAATCTTGTCGATACCGTCCCAAAAGGGCAGGTTTTCCAAAGCAATTCTGCAAAGCGGTGCCAGCTATCCCGCGCTTCTTGGAAAACTGATCCCAATGGATGAGGCGTTAAAACGGGGAGGTTATGCTGTGGAAGCTGCCGGAGTCCATTCTCTTGAAGAATTTCGGGCCATTTCTGAAACGGAGATGTGCCAGATCCAGGAAAAAGTCTATGCCCGGGTAGGTGCTATGGGAGGCGGGCTGGCGTTCTCCCCTGTGGAAAATCATGTTTTATTTCCCGGTTCGGAAGACCAGCTTGTGGAAGAAGGCCGGATTGCCGATGTTCCCATGATAATCGGGACAACAAAAAATGATATGACGGTAACTTTGGATGAGGTTTTAGCAAGGGACAGCCGCTTTCAGGCAGGCTGCCGGCGCTGGGCCTTGAAAATGGAAGAAAATCACCACAGTCCATGTTATGTTTATTATTTTACAAGGGATTTGCCGGGAGATAACGCCCAGGCGTTTCACAGCAGCGAACTGTGGTATATGTTTGGAACTCTTGGAAAATGTTGGAGACCTATGACAGAAGCAGACTATCAGTTATCTGAGACGATGGTGTCCTACTGGACGAATTTCATGAAATCGGGAAAACCCAATGGGACAGGTCTTCCTCAATGGCCGTCATACACTAGGGAGCATCCTTGCGAAATGATTCTTGATGTAAAATGCCAGGCGGTTTTTAAACCTGTAGATATGGATAAAAAAGAATAGCCTTTTAAATATAGCAGTGATCATCAGATTGCTGCTATATTTTTTTGCGTGTCCGGCGGCGCACATTTTAAGGAAGTGAAAGTTTCTGGCCTGCCGGTTTCTTATATCTGAAAGATTTTGTCTATTGTCAACTTCAAGTGCATTATTGGTTGACAATCTTTGGGTTCCATGTTATCCTCATTACCAGAGGTGAAAAAATTGACGACGAAAGAAAAACTTCTTGCTCTATTTGAGGAACATAAAGGAATTTATTTTTCCGGGGAGGAGCTGGCGGATAAGCTGGCTCTTTCCAGGACTGCAGTCTGGAAAGGGGTGAACGCTCTGCGAAGCGAAGGCTATGTTATTGACGCTGTGCCAAACAGAGGCTACTGTCTTTCAGAGGACACGGATATTCTTTCAGCCCAGGGCATCCAAAAATATCTTAATGAAGCCTGCAGTTCTATCCAACTGAATGTGCTTCCGGAGGTGACGTCCACCAACTCCTGGCTGCGGGAGAAGGCCAACGGGGGCGCCAGGGAAGGCTGTACAGTGATCTCAGGCAGGCAGACCGCCGGAAGAGGCCGGCTGGGGCGCAGCTTTTACTCGCCGGAAAATACAGGGATTTATATGAGTATTCTCCTTCGTCCGGAGGGGATTACGCCGGATCGGGCGGTGAAGATTACCACTATGGCTGCGGCGGCAGCCTGTGAGGCTGTCCGGGAGGTTTCCGGACGGCCTGCGGGTATTAAATGGGTCAATGATATTTTTATTGACGGAAAAAAGGTCTGTGGGATCTTAACAGAAGCGTCCCTCGGCATGGAGAATAACAGCCTGGAATATGCGGTTCTTGGCATAGGCATAAACGCCTACGCCCCACAGGGCGGGTTCCCTGATGAAATCTCCCGGATTGCGGGATCGGTTTTCACAGAACGGCAAAAAGATGGGAAAAATGCTCTCGCCGCAGCATTTCTCAATCATTTTATGAATTATTATATATCTAAAGATCACAGCGTCTATGTAAACAAATACCGGGACATGAGTCTGGCCATCGGAAAAGAAATCAATGTTATCTCGCCGGAGGGACAAAAGAAGGCACGCGCCCTGGACGTGGATGATGAATGCCGCCTTGTAGTTGAGTATGCGGATGGACAGAAAGACTGCCTGTCTTCCGGGGAGATCAGCATTCGCCTGATTTAAGAAAAATGACGGAATAAGGGGGATAAGTCCCGTGACAGGAGGAAACGTTTTGAAGAAAACAAAAACGACAGAGATGATTTTGTGCGCCATGTTTGTGGCCCTCATTGCGGTGGGGGCTTTTATAACCATACCTATACCTATGCTGCCGATTACAATGCAGAACATGTTTACAATGCTGGCAGGGCTGCTCCTGGGAGGCAAAATAGGCGGCCTGTCCGTGTGTATTTACATTTTGCTGGGACTTATCGGACTGCCGATTTTTACCCAGGGCGGCGGCATCGGCTATGTTTTTCAGCCAAGTTTCGGGTATCTCATCGGGTTTGCGGCCGGCGCTTTTGTGACCGGAACTATTGCCCACAAAAAAAGTAATCCCGGATACCGGCGCATTCTTGGGGCCAATTTTGCCGGACTTGCCGTGATCTATACTGTGGGAATGGCCTACTATTATGTGATCCGAAATTTTTATCTTGGAAATCCTATAGGGCTTCAGGCATTGTTTATCTACTGCTTTCTGGCGACAATCCCTGGAGATATTGTGAAATGTATCGTTGGGGCATTTCTTGGAAAGCGGCTGATTCCACTAATAAAGAAAGGAAGGGTTTGACCCTTGACAACACTCCTCAAAACCGCTATACTGATTAAGCACTGATAAAGTGGTAAAGATGTCAAAAAGCTTCCGTGCAGCCGGGGAGATAGCGGTGCCCTGTACCTGCAATCCGCTACAGCAGGGGTGATGTCTTTGCCGAGGATCATCATCTGTAGAGCAGCCCTGTATAAGTGGCGTTGACGCCTGGGTCTCGCGCAACAGAAACCTGTGAACCGTGTCAGGTCAGGAATGGAGCAGCACTAAGCAGGACCTTTTGTGTGCCGCGAGGGCGCCTGGGCCGAGTTAACTGTACAGGTAACGTCTATGGGTGTGATTCGAAGCAGGACGCACGGATTTAAAATAATAAATAAGAATTTTCAGAATACGCCTTATTCAATGTTATTTGGGAATAAGGCGTTCTTTATTACCGGAGGCATCCCCCGCGTTCATACCGTCTGCCCGTCCGATGTCCAAGCGTCATTGCGCACAAGCGCACTCTGACGCTTGGCCGCCGTCCGGGGCTTTCATTGTAAAATCAGGATTGAAATCGGGGGCTTTTTACTATATGATTAGAGATAGAGTAAGTATAAAGAAGCCGGCGTGACGCCGGTACAGTTTTGGCATCGGTTATGAATCGAGGGTCAGTGAAAGGATGGGATTAAGATGAGAAAAGTTGGTATGCTTACAAGCGGCGGAGACTGTCAGGCATTAAATGCCACAATGCGGGGTGTGGCAAAGACTTTATACAATTATTATAATGACGAAGTGCAGATTTTTGGCTTTGAAGAAGGATACAGGGGCCTGATGTACAACGATTATGTGTTGATGAAGCCGTCGGATTTTTCGGGAATCCTGACAAAAGGCGGAACCATTCTCGGATCATCCCGTCAGCCTTTTAAGTTAATGCGTGTTCCCGGAGAGAATGGTTTTGATAAAGTTGAAGCCATGAAAAAGACTTACCAGAATTTGAAGCTGGACTGCCTTGTTATTTTAGGCGGCAATGGAACTCAGAAAACAGCAAATCTGCTGAGTGAGGAAGGCTTAAATATTGTATCCCTTCCCAAAACCATTGACAATGATATTTATGGCACAGATATGACGTTTGGTTTTCAGAGCGCTGTGGATATTGCGACCAACGCTATTGATTGTATTCATACGACAGCCTACTCTCACGGGCGTGTTTTTGTTGTAGAACTTATGGGACATAAAGTGGGCTGGCTGACCCTTCATGCCGGTATTGCCGGAGGGGCGGATATTATTCTGCTTCCGGAGATCCCTTACGATATTGACCATGTGCTGGCGGCGATCAAACGGAGAAATAAGTTAGGCAAACGGTTCTCTATTCTTGCTGTGGCTGAGGGCGCGATTTCAAAGGCGGACGCAAAATTGAGTAAAAAAGAGTATGCCAAGAAAAAAGCGGCAAGTCCGTTCCCATCTGTATCCTATGAGATCGGCAAGCAGATCGGGGACGCGCTCGGACAGGAAGTGCGCATTGTTGTTCCCGGACATACTCAGAGAGGAGGAAGTCCGGATTCCTATGACCGTGTTGTTTCCTCCCGCCTTGGCGCAGCGGCGGCACGCCTGATCATTGAGGAAAAATACGGATATATGGTCGCTTTTAAGGGGGATTCTATTGTGCCGGTGGCTCTTAAAGATGTGGCTGGAAAGCTGAAAACTGTCGATCCAAACTCTGAGATCATCCGCCAGGCTAAGGATCTCGGCATCTGTTTTGGTGACTGATATGTCTTATCAGGCCCTTTATAGAAAGTGGCGTCCTTCAGAATTTGATGAGGTGAAAGGACAGGACCACATTGTTACAACATTAAGGAACCAGATCAAAGCGGATCGTATCGGCCATGCCTACCTGTTTTGTGGAACCCGGGGCACGGGCAAGACCACCGTGGCAAAAATTTTTGCCAAAGCGGTCAATTGCCTTCATCCGGTGGACGGGAGTCCATGCAATGAATGTGAGATGTGTAAGGCTATTAACGCCCAGACGTCCATGAATGTTATTGAGATCGACGCGGCCTCCAATAACGGTGTGGACAATATTCGTGAGATTCGGGATGAGGTGACCTATTCTCCCACGGAAGGCAAATATAAAGTTTACATTATCGACGAGGTGCATATGCTGTCTATCGGCGCGTTTAACGCCCTGTTAAAAACTCTGGAAGAACCGCCCTCCTACGTGATCTTTATATTGGCGACAACCGAAGCGGCAAAAATTCCTATCACGATTTTGTCCCGGTGTCAGAGATATGATTTTAAGCGTATTACTATAGATACCATCGCGGGGCGTCTGACAGAGCTGATCGGCCGGGAAAACCTGGATGTGGAAGACAAGGCAGTGCGCTATATCGCCCGGGCGGCGGATGGCTCTATGCGCGATGCTTTAAGCCTTTTAGACCAGTGCGTTGCCTTCTATCTGGGACAGCGGCTGACCTACGATAACGTGCTGGATGTACTGGGCGCTGTGGATACGTCGGTGTTCAGCAGGCTTTTGCGCTGTATTGACGCTGGCCGATTTACAGAGGCCGTCCGGCTTCTGGAGGAAGTGGTGATCCAGGGCCGGGAGCTGACTCAATTTGTCACAGATTTTATCTGGTACCTGAGAAATCTTCTCCTTGTCCAGGGGTCCGGCGATCTTGAGGATATTCTGGATATTTCCTCGGAAAATCTGGCGGCCTTGCAGGAGGAGGCTCAAAAGATTGATAATGGGCGGGTCATGCGGTACATCCGTGTTTTTTCTGAATTGTCGGGGCAGATCCGCTATTCCAGCCAGAAGAGAGTTCTGATTGAAGTGGCCCTTGTGCGCCTTTGTCAGCCTTCCATGGAAGGCAGAGACGCCTCGCTGGAGAATCAGCTTGCAGCGCTGTCAGAACGGCTGGAAAACTTAGAGCGCCATATGGCCCAGGGAACTTTTATGGCCGGAAGTCCAGGCAGCGGCGGGGTGGCGCAGGATTATAGTTTAGACCCGTCTTTGCCGGACCGCGGCATTCAGACTGAGGAAAACGCCGGAAAAACGCTGGATGCGGCGCCTGAAGACTTAAAGGCGGTGATTGGCCAGTGGGGGCGGATCATATCCGACGTCCCTGTAAGTATGGGGATCATGCTTAAAAACGCCCAGGTGGCCGCCGGAAAGGATAACACCCTTGTTCTGGGATTTAATGAATCTATGAACAAAGCCTATTTTGACCAGGAAGAACACAGAGCGGCTTTAGAAAAGGTCATCGAGAGCCGTGTTGGAAAGCATGTACAGGTTGTTTCAACACTGATCCGGGAGCAGGAAAAACAGGAAAATGATTTTTTTATTCCGTCAAAAGTTAATCTTTCAGGTGTTGACTTTACTTTTGAAGATGAGTAGAATAATTTTACGCAATAGTTCAGAAAGGTGGATATAATATGGCAAAACGTGGAGGATTTCCGGGCGGAATGCCGGGAAACATGAATAATCTTATGAAACAGGCTCAGAGAATGCAGCGTCAGATGGAAGAAGCGACGAAAGAGCTTGAGGAAAAGGAAGTTGAAGCTTCATCCGGCGGCGGAGCGGTTACTGTCCGTGTATCCGGCAAGAAAGAAGTCGTTTCTGTAAAGCTGTCCCCGGAGGTCGTTGATCCAGATGATATTGAGATGCTTGAAGATCTTATTGTGGCTGCCACAAACGAGGCATTCCGCAAGATCGAGGAACTTTCCCAGGAATCCATGGCTAAGATCACCGGCGGACTTGGCGGATTTGGGGGCTTTGGATTATAATGAATCTTTACAGCGGGCAGATCAGTCATTTGATCGAAGAATTATCGAAGCTGCCTGGAATTGGTGCAAAGTCAGCCGGAAGGCTGGCTTTTCATATCATGAATATGCCGGTGGATCAGGTGGAAAGCCTGTCGAAAGCCATCATTGATGCCCGGACCAACGTGCGCTACTGTAAGTGCTGCTGCAATCTGTCGGATCAGGATATCTGTCCTATCTGCGCCGATGAGACCAGGGATAAAAAGACAATCATGGTGGTAGAGACGCCCAGGGATCTGGCGGCTTATGAAAAGACCCAGAAATACCATGGCGTTTACCATGTCCTGCACGGAGCCATATCTCCTATGCTTGGCATCGGACCGGCAGATATCCGCTTAAAGGAGCTGATGCACCGCCTTCAGGGGGATGTGGATGAGGTGATTATTGCTACCAACTCCAGTCTGGAAGGGGAGACGACGGCAATGTATATCAGCAAGCTGATTAAGCCGGCGGGAATTAAAGTCACCCGTATCGCCAGCGGCGTGCCTGTGGGCGGTGACCTGGAATATATTGATGAGGTTACTCTGTCCAGAGCCCTGGATGGGCGAACAGAATTATAAAGAAAAAACAGGGCCTTAGACACAGCGGTTTGTGTCTGAGGTCCTGTTCTTTTTATCAGGAAATGCCGTAACTGGCGCAAATGCCGTGAAATTCAGCGGAGTCCGCAAAACCGTTAAAAACATGTTCCCGGCTCTGGCCGCTTCTGAGAACATCAATCCAGGCGTTTAATCCGGCTCCGTCTGCCTCTCTGTCCATAAATACCCGGTACATGGTCTTTACAAATTCTTCATCAGACAGATTTTTATCTTTAAATTCATTTGAGAAAACAAAACCATAGGCAGCCTGCTTGGCCGTGTTTGCGCCGCTTAAAATTTGGCTGCACCAGGCGTTTAACCCTGACTCATCGGCTTCGCGTCCCAGGCAGAGACGATAACAGCGGACAAGGAATTTAGTAACGCCTTCGTTTTGATCCATAGGTGCTGTGAGCGTGGCATTGCCGCGGACAATGCCATAGCTGGCACATATCCGGGAAAATTCATCGGATTCGGCAAAACCTTTAAACACATGCATTCGTGAGAGGCCGTCATCGAGAACTTTGAGCCAGGCGTTTAACCCTGCGCCGTCAGGCTCCCGGTCAAAAAATGTGCGGTAAAGGATGGTCAGATACTCTGTGTTGCTTAGGGATCTGGCTTTAAATTCGTTGCTGTCAATAAAGCCCTGGGCAACTTTGGCACCCTGTTCCTGCCCGCTTAAAAGAACATTGCTCCAATTGCTCAGACCTTCCGCCTCCGGGGTCCGGCCAAGGATTTCCGTATACAGGCGGGATACAAAGGCTTCCACCTGTTCTCTGGATTGGGGCGGCGCGGGCTCAGGGGTATTTCCGTTAAGCTGTACATGCTGGAAATTTCTCTGCTGTTCATTGTAGAGAACACCAATGAGCTGATCATTCTTTACTGTAAACTCTGTCATGATATACCCCGGATAAGCGGCGCTGACATCCAGCCACAGACTTTGACTGCCGGTTGCCGGATCAAAGGTATAGACGCTATCTGGGGTATTGTAATAAAATTGATTGCCCAGTTTGTGAAGATAAAGGACATTGTCCACATCGTATTCGCGGCGGGAGCTGCCGTCGATTTTTGAACTAACGATCTTGCCGCCGTCCACATAGTACCAGAAGCCGTTCTGATAGTACATCAGGGAATCTGTGCCGTCAAAACTCCAGCCATTATATCTTCCGCTGACTGTGGCCTGGGCGGGAGCATCAGCCTCCCAGCCTTCATGACCGCTGGCACGAAATTCCTCATCACTTTTCAAAAAGTTTTCGTGGTCGCCATATCCTTCATCGTAAGGATCCTCCATGTCCAGATGGATGCCCACACCTTTGTAAATGAGAGGATCATCCCATGTACAGTCTACATGAAACCATGTGCCGTCAATATTGACCATGTTCCAGCCATGGCTGATGGTAGAACTGCTGACTACGCAGCTTTCAATACCCAGTTCATTCATAAGCATGTTGAAAGCTTCAGAGTAACCCTGGCACACTGCCTTGCCGTTGACCAAAGCGCCCCAGGCAGAGTATGATTCCTCCGGAATAGTGCCAGCCTCAAAATTCTCCTCATCATAATTACATATGCGGACAATATAATCGTGAATGGCCAGAACTTTCTCAACAGTGGACATACCCGGCTCCACTGCTGCCAGGGCTTTGTTGACGGCTGTTTCAAGTGTCTGCTGATCGGCGCTGATCTTGGCGGCGTCAGGTTCATCAGTGCCATTGATAGTATAATCAGGATCGCAGGAAAAGCCTACCGTTTCAAAAATTTCATTATATCTGGTGCTGTAGCCGTCAACAAAAAAATATCTGTAATTGCTTTCGGGAATACTGTAAATAATATCAAGGATCTGTTGTCTTGCGTTTTCATCATAAGAAATCTGTAGATCAGAGATGTCTATAACGAGTTGATAATCATTTAAAGCCTCGATAAGCCGTTCTTCAATCTGCTGAAGCGTCTGTTCAGGCAGAGGACCGGCGCTCTCGGCGGCTTTGACGTTTCCTGCTGTCAGCATCAGCACGGTTATGCCCAGCAGAAAAAGTATTTGGAATTTTAGTTTTTTCATTGCTTAAATTTCCTCCCTCCTGTTTTGTAAATGGCTTTTCCACGGTAAGTTCAGTATAACATGGGAAAAAAAAGGTCTTCAATTAAAATTTAGGAGAGCTTTTTTAGTAAAAATGACAGTTGCTTTAGAAAATTTCGGATATTAGAAAATTTCGGATAAAAGGGGATGAGGCCCTGAATAAATTCAGGGCCTCATCGAGAGGGGTTATGAATGTGTATGAAAAATCTTCCTACGAGTATTAGGATAACAGGAAAATGTGAAAATTCTGTGTACAAAATGTGGCAAAAGTATTAAATCTTAATAAAAAAGTAAGGAAATCGTCCTTTTTTTAAAAGAAAGGTAAATTCCCGGCGGTTTGGTCCAGCCTATTCCTGATGGCCGAGGGGATGCATAACTTTGTGTTTAAAAAAAATAGGCTTTGACAGATATAAAGTCCGTAGCCGATCATTTGTTTTTGGGCTGAATTTCCGTACAGATCTTCAAAAACCCCTGTGATCTGAATATGCCCCACCGGAGGAAGGCGTTTGCCCAGTCCCAGGCCGGGGCGGAGCGGTCCTTTTTTCAGGGTAAGGAAACCGCTGTGTCCGGCACTGCCGATGGAAGCGTCGATGACAATAATCAGAGAACGGGGATATTTCCGGCGTATATATTTTCGCACAGTTCTGATATTTTGGGCGTGAACCGGGCGGGCCATTGTGCCGAAAACAGGATATCTGTCAGCGAGAGACAGCAGGCTTCCCACCATAGGGCCAAGGCAGTCGCCGGGAATTTTTGGCGTACCGATACATAAAAATACCGGCGGTCCCCACTTGAGCATTTTCTTGAATTTTTTCTGGCCGAGCATCCGGGATAAATGAACTGCCAGTAATTGGGATGAACTGTCGTTATTATAGTTAAACCATAAACAAGGATTCATGGAAATCTCCTCCATTGTGGGCCAATGTGACCTGTATGTTTTTATAGTATGGGCTTTTTTCACGGAAATAATCCGTACCGGACGAAATATCTGGAAAGGTTATAAGCCGGGACTGACAGCTTTTGATAAAGTATTTTTTATGTTTGTGCTATGATCGGAGCGAGGAAGGTGAGACTATGATAGAGATGAAGTATGACGAAGAGAAGAATAATCTGAAGCTGCCTAAAAACATCCGTCAGGTTGGAAAACCCGGTGAAAAAATGAAAATTTACGTTGAAGATTACGTTATTACATACATTAATCAGATAGCCCGTGAGTCCACGGATCAGCAGAGGCTGGCAGTCCTTCTGGGAAGACTTGGGAAAAATCAGGAAGATACGATCGCCTTTATTGATGGCGCGGTGGAAGCTAAGAATGTAACGGTTCAGGATGATCAGGTGATATTTACAAGCGAGATATGGACCCAGATTTATGATGAGATTGGCCAGTATTTCCACAATACGGAAGTAGTGGGCTGGTTTCTCACAAGGCCGGGGAAATCTTTGGGGATTAATGAGAAAATAACAAAAATGCATGTGGATAACTTTCCTGGCGTGGATAAGGCTCTGTTGATTATCGACCCGCTGGATCACGATGAGGCATTTTATATTTATGATCAGGGAAAACTGGTGCGTCAGGAGGGTTACTATATTTACTATGAGCGCAATGAAGATATGCAGAATTATATGGTGGACCATAAGACCTCTGAAAGTTCAGAATCAGGGGAGAACAACATATTTTTGCGGAAGAGGGAGGAAATCTTTGGCCGTCGTCAGTCTCAGAAGGAAAAGGACAGCGGGAAAAATTCTCTTCTCTCTAAGATTGGAACGTTAGGACACAAAAATGCCGGGGAGACAGATCAGGGAGCAGGAGAGACAAAAGCATCCTCCGGAACGAAAGACACCGCCGGGACAAAGGATGAAAAAACATCTTCTTCGGACCTTTTCAGGGGAATGAAGCGGGCCAGCTCACTTGTAGCCACTTTTGCCATATTGTTTGCTCTGATTTTTGGCTTTACCCAGTTAAACCGGAATCAGACGACTTCTGTCAACAGCACCGCCGATGAGGGGACCATTCCTGTGGATGTAGCCCAGGGCGAACTGGAGACTGCAGAAAGTCTTGGGCAGAGCAGTGACCTGGAGGTCAACAGCGGCGCGGATGGAACGGATAACAGCGCTGTGGCGGATAATGGCATTGTGACCGATAACAATGCTGCGGCGGATAACGGTACTGTAACCAATAACAATGCTGTGGCGGATAACAGTGCAGAAGCTGACAGCGGCGCCGCGGCAGATGGAAGCGGCGCTGTGGATGTCATTGAAGATGGAGCAGCAGTTACAGGGGAAGATGGCACATCTTTGGATCTGGCTGATGGGGAAAATACTGATGATGACGTGGAGGATGTTTCGGTGGCGGATGCTTCGGGAGAATCGGAAGTAGCGGTACAAAATGTGATCCGCCAGTATGAGGTTCAGGTGGGAGATACACTAGCGGGTATCACTGAGAAATTTTATAATGACTACAGCTATATTGAAATGATCCAGGAAATGAATCAAATTGAAGACCCGGATATGATTTATCCCGGAATGATGCTCAATCTTCCGGATTAATGCTATTCAAACTAAAAAAACTGTGGTAAAATGATAACTATTCGTTACTGTCCATACAGGAATCGGCAAGAGTTTCCGGTGTGGACAGCAACGATGGGTTAAATTGTTGTAATTTCAGACCTAAAAGGATGTCGATATGAAATCTGCGAAAGAAAAGTTTGTGAAATTTAAAGCTCAGTTAAAAGAAAAGTGGAAGCATCGCAGGGAAATCTCCCCCCTGCACCGTATTTATTATATTGGAATTGCGGCGGTAGTTCTTGTGCTTATTGGCGGCCTGATTCATCAGAGCCTTGCCTATGGCAATTTTACCGTACTTACCAGTATTGAAAAGACTGACAATGTGGAAGTGAATTACCAGATTATGGGTAATGGCCTGCTTCGCTACAGCAAGGATGGCGTGTCCTATTCAGAAAATCTTGAGGAGACGGTCTGGAATCAGTCTTTTGAGATGGCATCGGCCAGAGCGGTTACCCGTGGAAATTATCTGGCCATCGGAGATATTGGTTCTAATCAGATCCGGATTTTTAACGAGTCCGGTCAGGTGGGAAGTGTTGTGACCTCCTATCCCATCGTGGATATCGCTGTGGCTTCCCAGGGAGTTGTGGCGGCAATCCTTTCCGAAGGAAGTTCCAATTACATTGATCTGTACAGCAATACGGGAGAGCAGTTGGTTACGATCCGGACGAATATCAGTGATATGGGCTATCCTCTGGATTTTGCCCTGTCAGAAGACGGTGAAAAGCTGGCGGTCAGCTATTTAAACGTTCAGGACGGAACAATGTCAACCACAGTTGTATTTTATAATTTCGGAAGCGCCGGCGCCAACGAAGTGGACCATATTATGGGAACATTCCAATATGATACGATTATTCCCAAAATGGAATTTCTGGGAAACAACACGATTGCGGCCTACGGCGAAGAAGGCTTCGCCATCTTTTCCATGAATTATTATCCGGAATTAGTGAGAGAAGTAGATTTTGGCCGGGAAATCAAAAGTATTTTTGTCTCTGACAAATATATGGGATTTATTTTCAGAAACAATACAGAAAACGAAGATGGTTCAGAGTCATCGGAAGATCTTTATCATATGGAAGTTTATACAACTTCCGGACGTCTGTATATGGAAAGGGATTTTGATTTTGAATATGAGACTGTGACGAACACAGACCAGGAAATCATTATGTATAATGATACGGAATGTGTGATCTACACTTTCAGCGGCAGGGAAAAATTCAGTTATACCTTTAGTGAGCCAATTATCCGTCTGCTTCCGAAAAATACAGAGGATGAATATATCCTGATCAGCAGCAGCGCCATCCAGGAGATCCGGTTGAGATAATTCGTCATCGTCCACAGAAGAAAAGGAGCTGATTATGAATATTGTACTTATCGTAGCTGTCATTATATTAATCGCCTCGGCCCTGGCAGGCTTTGGCCGGGGGCTGGTAAAATCTGTTTTTTCGACATTTGCTCTGATTGTGGCTATTGTCCTGGCTGTACAGGTTATGCCCTACGGAACAAAACTTCTGCGCACGACACCCCTGTATACGAGTATTAATGACAGTATCCAGGCGTCTTTGGAGGATCAGTTCCAGGTAGCGGCCCAGGGCGCGGGTGAGCAGATGGAAGCCATTGATCAGATGGACAACCTTCCGGATTTTCTGAAGGATATACTAAAATCCAACAACAATGCGGAAGTGTATGAAGCCCTGGGAATCGACCAGTTTTCCGAGTATATTTCCAACTATATTACCTGTCTGATCCTCAATGCCATCTCTCTCATCGTGTGTTTTTTGGTGATCTACATTATTTTGAGGATCATAGGATGTATGCTGGATATGCTCAGCCGTATCCCTGTTATTAATGGCCTTAATAAAATCGGAGGCTTTATATTCGGGTTGTTCAATGGCGCGATTTATTTGTGGCTGGCCTGTATTATCGTTACGATCTTTTCCACAACCCAGTGGGGACAGTATATTTTTCAGCAGATCAATGACAGTGTGATTTTGAGTTTCATCTATAATAATAATTATCTTTTAGAGCTTATGGCCAATATGGGGAAAGTGTTGTTTTAAATAAGCAAGGCTGTAAGGACAAGAAAAAACTAAAAATATTGCATGATTTTGCCTGTATGTGGGAGCTTATAAAAAGCTGCTATCAGACAGGCATTTTTTTGCTAAAAACAAGACAGAAAATCAGTAAAAAGCCTTTTATAATAAGACCATCAATAAATTTTAAATGGAGGAGATATCGGATGAGATTGAAAAGAACTTTGGGGATTTTGCTGGTTTCCTGTCTGACCCTGACGGCCTGTGGCAATTCAGAGCCCGCGCAAAATAACAATCCGGCCCAGGACAGCGGCTCGCAGGCCGGAAGTTCGGAAAGTGCTGCGGAAAATACCGGAAGCGCGGCGGACAGTTCATCGGCTGAAGGGACAACATCTGTTGATGGAAGCGCGGCGGCAGGCGGTGTACCTGTGGACTGGGATGAAGATCCTGCGGAAGTGACATGGATGCTGTGGAATGTCGGCGGCACATTTTCTCAGGAAGGGCTTCAGGCTGTTGAGGATGCGGTTAATGAAATTACTTTGGAAAAGATTAATGTGCATGTTAATCTGGAAATGCTGGAAATGGGCACATATATGTCCCAGATGCCTATGCAGATCGGAGCTGGAGATAAAATTGATCTGATCACCACTTTTCCGGCAGGTTCCGGTTCATTCAGCAATATGGTGACTTCGGGCCAGCTTTTGCCTTTGGATGAGCTTTTGGCGGATTATGCCCCGGAAACTTATGAGCTTGTATCCGGGAATATTTTGGACGCAACGACCGTCAATGGAACTGTTTATGCGGTGCCGGTGTATACAGATTATACCAATGACGGATACTGGATCTGTCGTGAAGCTTATCTGACAGAAGCTGGATTTACGGCGGAGGACATCCAGAGCGTGGAGGATATTACAGAAGCTTTTGAGGCTATCTACGCTCTACATCCTGATATGAAGATGGTCAGCTCAGGGTCCAATTCCCTTATCAGCCAGCCGTTGATCAACGGTACAGATTATGACACTCTGGGAACTGATCTGCTGGCGGTTATGGTTGATGAGGATGCCACAAAGGTTGTCAGCCTGTATGAAAGCGATGCCTACAAAGAGAGCTATGCTATTTTAAGAGACTGGTATGAAAAAGGATATATTGATAAAGATATTATGATCCGGGAGGATGACCCGCTGTCGGATGCTACAGTTGTTTCCGGATTTCTTGGAGGAAACCGGGCGAGGACGACCGGCTCTGAGGAACTGGCCGGCGAGCCTCTTGTTTCCGTAAAGGTCAGCGAGGGCTGTGTATCGACTTTTTCAGTGGCCATTATGACTATGGGTATTCCAGTCAGCGCCACAGAACCGGAGGCGGCAGCCCTTTCCAATGTATTTAATGAATATAAAGCCCAGATTTCCTGCGGTATGGCGGATCAGAAAACTATTGATGAATTTATTGAAAAGCTTTATGACAATGGTTTCCAGACATACATTGATGAGGCCCAGCGGCAGTTAGACGAGTGGCTTGCGTCCCAAAATTAAGGGAAGTTCATACAAGGCAATGCTCTTTGAGTATTTCGGAGGGCGTTGCCTTTTTCTGTTTCCGGAAACTTGTTGTGGGCGGTTCTGATGGTGTGGTATCATAACATCATATCATATGATAAAGGGGGATGGGTCTATGGATATACATCATAAGCAGGAATTTGAAATTTGTTTTAAAAAGGGCATGGCGGAGCGGGAGCATATGCACCAGAATGTAGAGCTGATCTATGTAATGGAAGGGTGTATACGCGTATATGTCCTGGGAAAATGCTTTGATCTTAAAAGTGATGACACCATTGTTATTAACAGCAATCACCGTCATTCCTGGGCGGAGCTTGAGCCTTCCCATCTGTGTGTGATCCACTTTGATTATTCCATGCTGCTGGATAATATGGATAAAAAGCTTATATTTTTTTACTGCAACAGTGCTGTGGAGAACAGTGATTATTATGACGGCATACGTTCGATCATGGAAGACCTTCTCAGTGAATGCGCTGTCAACACAGATATGATGACTTTTCAGAAAAAAAGTATTCTTTACCGCCTTACCCATTATCTGACCAGTTACTTTATGTCGGATTCTGTATCCGGTTCCGACAGTGAAAAAGATTTCCGGATTGAGAAAATGATCCAATATATTAATGCCAATTATAATCGCCCCATCCCGCTGTCAGAACTTGCGGCTCTCTTACATATGGCGCCCACATCTTTTTCCCGCTTTTTTAAAAAAAGTGTGGGCCTCTTCTTTGTAGAGTATATAAATAACGTGAGGCTTCATTTTGCTATGGAGGACGTTTTATATACGGATCATTCCGTCGTCTGGATTGCCAGCACCCACGGCTTTACAAACGCATCCGCTTTTTGCCGGAGGTTTAAAGCTCTTTATGGTATGCCTCCGCTGGCTTTCAGAAAGAAAAAAAGTCAGATTGGAGAATTAACGCAAGCCGATGAAAATGATCAGGAGTTCTTAAAAAAGTATCTCAGACGCAATGAGAGCGGTATCTGGAAATCCGGGAGAGCGCAGTGTGTATCCTTCTGCGTATCCGTGAAAAACGGAAGTTTATGGCGTATTCCATGGAACAAAAGTATCTGCCTTGGCGTCGCCAGTGAGCTTGAGAGTGGCCGGATGCAGGAGCAGATTGCCGAGGCTAAAAAAGATCTTCAATTTACCTGCGGCAGGCTCCTTGGGCTTTTTGATGAGAAAATGAATTATCGGGAAAACCATGCCGCAGGTATTTCCAACTATGCTCACATCGACAATGTTTTGGATTTTCTTGTATCTCAGAAAATTCATCCGGTCATCAGTCTGGATAATAAACCACGGTCGGTGATGAAAGGAATTAATACCTTTGTCTATGAGAAAAAATCAGAGATGATTTTTAAAAGCTTAACAGAATGTGTAGGTATCCTTGACGATTTTTTGGAACACATTGTCCACCGTTATGGAATGGGGGAAGTACAGGAGTGGCAGTTTGACTGCTGGTGGGATGAGTTTTGTGAAAATACTATGGGGATTCCCGGAGATTTCCCCGATATATTTTCGGCTATCTATAAAACTGTGAAACGCCGTATTCCCGGCGCTTTGGTGGGAGGCTGCGGTCTCAGTCCCGCTATCAGCAAAGATAAGTTTTTCTCGCTTTTGCAGAGATGGGTGCTTCAGGAGATGACGCCTGATTTTATTTCTATAAATCTTTTTCCCTATTCAAGAGTTGACGTGTCAAAAAAACTGGAAGGGAAGCGTAGACATACGGCCGATGAGTTTTTTGTGAGTGAAATCCGTCTCTGCCGTAATATGTTAAGCTCTGTAGGATGGGAGAATGTCCCCCTGTACATTTCAGAATGGAATATGAGCATGTCGCAGAGGAATCTTTTCAATGATACCTGTGGAAAGGCGGCGCTGATGGCCCGGCTCATGGGGCATATTGGAGACTCTGTGGATTTTGCCGCCTATCTTTGGCTGAGTGATTATACGGGGATTTACACAGATACACGAAAGCTTTTAGCGGGCGGCATGGGTCTGCTGACGGCAGACGGAGTACCAAAACCGGCATATTACGCGATAAAGTTTATGGGGCTTTTGGGAAATGTTCTGATCCACAGAGAAAAATATGATATAGTGACTGCTGTCGGAGAATATGAATACCGCATTTTGTGTTTTAACCCAAAGGATCTGAGTTATAAATATTATACATTGGAAGAGAATGTAATCTCCAGGCAGGAGGATATTTTTGAAAATCAGGATCTTTTGGAAATAAATCTGACCCTGGAGGATGTTTTGGATGGAGAGTGGAACGTTAAGGAATATCGAATGGCTCCGTGGCGCAACAGTGTTTTTGAGGCGTGGCAGGAAATGGGATCGCCGGATGACCTGTCCCCGGAAGATATTTGTTATTTAAAGCGTGTATGTCTGCCTTCTGTGAAATATAGCCATATTATAGCGCAAAAGGGAAAGCTGGTTCTTCAGCAGTCCCTGAGGGCACAGGAAATAAAATTAATACGCATTTATCGGTAGAAAGAAGAGCTAATATCTGACAATAAATATAGTCAGATATTAGCTTTTTTGGCGAGGGATAGGAATCAGGCTTTGAATGAGCAATATTCAAGATAAAAAGATGGATGTCCAGAGGTGATGAATCGTTTAAAATAATAGTCGAAGTCAGATAAATACGCGGGTATGTCCCATGGCTTTCTGCCCGCGGAAATAAAGCAGAGAAATGGAGGCGGATTTTATTAAAACGATCGAGGTTGTTACAAAAAAGGGAAGAATTTTGGGAGAAGATACCGGCATTTATCAGGTTTTCAGAAGTATTGCTTATGCCAGGGCTCCCGTGGGCGAACTGCGTTGGAAGCGGCCGCAGCCTGTGGAACCCTGGGAGGGGATTTACGACGCTACCCTGTTTAAGACGCGGTGCCCGCAGCGCCTTCCCCAGGAGTATGCTCCGCCGGAAGACCTGTACAACAAAGAATTTTATAATAACTATGATTTTATCCCTGTGCGCAGTGAAAATTCTTTACACTTAAATATATGGACGCCGGATTGCCGTGAAAAGAAAAAATATCCGGTGGCTGTATGGATTCATGGCGGCGGCTTTGGCGGCGGTTTTGGATTTGAAAAAGAATTTGACGGCGCGGCTTACTGCCAAAGAGATGTGATTTTGGTGACCATCAATTATCGGTTAGGCATTTTTGGATTTTTTGTGCATCCATGGCTGTGTGAAGAAGATGAATATGGTACCTGTGGAAATTATGGAATTTATGATCAGATTGCGGCGCTGGATTGGGTTTATGAAAATATTGAAGATTTTGGCGGTGATCCGGAAAATATAACCGTTTTTGGACAATCCGCCGGAGGCGCCAGTGTGAGAACCCTCGTCTCCTCATCCTTGACCGGCAATAAGATCAAAAAGGCGATCATTCAGAGCGGTATATTTCCATCCGGAGGGATTGACTGCTCAAAGCCGGAGGATGTTATGAGATTTGGCATTGAGTTTGCAGAGCGCGCCGGGGCCCGGTCGCTGAGAGAATTAAGGTCGATGCCCTGGGAAAAACTGCTGGATATTTACTGGTCTTATTGTCTGGAAAAACCTCAGGAGCGTATGGGATGGTGTCATCCGGTTGTTGACGGTATTCTGCTGAAAGATACTCTCGAAGAACTTATGAAGCATGGGCTGGTCAAAGATATCCCTTATATAGTAGGTTCCAACGCAGATGACCTTGTTGAAATTTCCGGTTCTAAAAACGGTGAAAATATGTTTTATGACGGCTGTATCCGATGGTGTGAACAGCGGGAGAAAAACAGTAATTATCCGGCGTATCTTTATTACTTTACGAGGCGTCTTCCGGGAAGTGATGACGGAGCCTTTCACTCTGCAGAGTTGTGGTACACCTTCGGCACATTAGGGCGCTGTTGGCGGCCTATGGAGGAACATGATTTTGCCCTGAGCGGGCAAATGCTGGATTATTGGACTAATTTTATGAAATACGGCAATCCGAACGGATCCTCTGATGGAGTGTGGCAGGCTTATACAAAAGAGCGTCCTTATATACAGGACTTCCATTAGAAAGGGATTTTATTTTTCCAAAAGGGGTGAGATTATAAATGTACTTCAATTATAAAAAAATTTTACCGGATGTATATTCCATTACAGATATTGCAGGTACAAACTGTTTTTTGATTCTTGGAAAGAAAAAGGCGGCTCTGATTGATACGGGGATTGGTCTGGGAAGTTTAAAATCCTGTGTACAAGAAATTACAGATCTGCCCCTGATAGTCATAGGTACGCATGGGCATCTGGATCATCTGGGCGGAGCAGGAGAGTTTGATCAGGTATACCTGAATCCGCTGGACTTTACTCTGGCCTGCGGGATCAATGCCAGGAGCCGGTATGATTACGCTAAAGCCAATTATGAAATAATAAATCCGCAAAAGAAATGGACATTTGAGATGTCCGATTTTCAGAGGGTAAAAACATCAGGATATGTACCATTAAATGGCAGAGAGATTTTTGACCTGGGCGGTATAACATTAAGACTGCTGCCTATGCCCGGTCATACTCAGGGGTCGGAGACTATACTGCTGGAGGAAGCGCGGACAGTTATTTTTGGCGATGCCTGCAACCCAGGAGTATTCCTTTTTGGCGATGAATCATCTCCTGTAGAAGTATATATGCACACACTGGAAACTTATAAGAGGGACTATGAAAGCCTGTATGATAAAGTGATGCTCTCCCATGGCGGGCCATTTATTGATAAATCAATTCTGGATGTGATTATTGATATATGTAAAGAAATTATAGCAGGCGCCGATGAGCATATACCTGATATAATTTTTGGCCAAAAGGCATGCAGCGCGAAAAGAATAGGGGCGTTTGGAAAAAGACTTGATGGAAAAATCGGGAATATCTTATATAACCCGGATAAAATTAAAGTACAGATAAATTAATAACTAAACTGTTTAGCAGAGAACTTTTGCACAGAAGTTACCTCCTTTCTTCTGCGCAGAAGTTCTTTTGCTGTTGAAAACTTGTGCCGTATTTTTATTAAACCAGCCGCATGGCTGAATAGTTACAAAAAAATTGTAAAAAGGTATTGACATATATGAAATTAGATGATAATATATGGAAGCTGTCTGCGAGAGCAGAACAGAAAAAAGGTCTTCTGAAAAAGAAGATGAAAAAAATAGAAAAAAGTGCTTGACAAACATTGGAAAGTATGATAATCTATTGAAGCTGCTTGAGAGAGCAGTTGT
>NZ_JACHFW010000018.1 GCF_014202115.1 Catenibacillus scindens | reverse complement strand
CGCCCGAAGGCTTCTTTGAAACTGCTTCGTTCGACTTGCATGTGTTAAGCACGCCGCCAGCGTTCATCCTGAGCCAGGATCAAACTCTCATGTTTAAATCTCCTGAACCAGAACAACAACTAGCTGTCATTATTCCCGTTCTTTACTTTGGTTTTTGTTCTTTGAAATTCGCTCCCCGGCACTCTTCACAATCTTTCGCTCAGAGTTTCGGGCATTTCGACAATCATCTGCGATGTTCATCAAAATTTTTGTGAATTTTCGGGATTGTTTTATTGTTTAATTATCAATGTTCTGTCGGTTTTTCACAACTGCTCTCTCAAGCAGCTTTAATAGATTATCATACTTTCCAGTGTTTGTCAAGTACTTTTTTCTATTTTTTTCATCTTCTTTTTCAGAAGATGTTTTTTCTGTTCTGCTTTTCGCAGACAGCTGTGATATAATAGCACATATATTTGCAAATGTCAACAACTTTTTTATTTTTTCTTGATTTTGTGAATTACGCTCAATCACTTCCCAGCGGAGCAATTTCCCCTTATCAGCAAACTTGCGCCGGACATTCCGTCTGACGCAGTCTCAAATATTATAAATTGTAAAATTTGCAAAGCGGAGAAAGAGGGATTTGAACCCTCGCGCCGGTTGCCCGACCTACACCCTTAGCAGGGGCGCCTCTTCGGCCTCTTGAGTATTTCTCCGAATTCATAAAACTTATGAAATTGCCACAGCGCTTAGCTGCATTGACAATTATAACTAAAGTGTTTGTTTTTGTCAATGGTATTTTACGAATTTTTTTCCCTTTTTTAACAGTCCAGCCGTCAGTCATAGGCAGGATAGTTTTTACATGCATAAATAAGGATTGCCCGCCCATTCCTGACGGCTCGAACGCCAGCTCACAGACAAAGAGGGGGGGACGCCAACCGCAGGTTAGCGCATACACGCCGCTGCATTAGAAAAGGCAAGGCTGGAACCGTTATATTCTTCCACAGTCTCTCTGTCACCGCTAATCTGGATAGGTGCGGTATTCTTTCACTACCTCATCGTAAAGATTATTCCCTTGGCTGTCGATCACCACAATGGCCGGGAAGTTTTCCACTTCAAGCTCCCGGATCGCTTCCGTTCCCAGATCTTCATAGGCAATAACTGTAGATTTTTTTATCGCTTTGGACAGCAGAGCCCCCGCGCCGCCAACAGCCGCAAAATATACACCTTTATTGCGCACAATAGCATCTGTAACTGCCTGTGAACGGCGTCCCTTTCCGATCATTCCTTTAAGACCACGGTCCAGAAGCAGCGGCGCATACTTATCCATACGGCTGCTTGTTGTAGGCCCTGCAGAACCGATGGGACGCCCTTCCCTGGCCGGACTGGGGCCCATATAATAAATAATGTTATCTTTTAGGGACAGGGGCAAAGCGTCCCCCTGCTCCATGGCTGTATACATACGGAGATGGGCAGCGTCCCTGGCAGTATATATTTTCCCAGTGATATACACATAATCTCCGGATCTTAACTGCTCAATCTCCTCCTGGATCACCGGCGCGTGTATAATTCTATTCATGATCTCACCTCTTATTTATGGCTATCCGGCACATGCCCGGAACCCGTAGCTGAATCTTAAACTGAGCCTGCGCTATTTGCTGCAAACCCAGCAATAAAAATTTACATTTTAAATTTCCCGTACACAATGCCTATTGACATGACAGCATATATTTACAGCCACCGGAAGTCCTGCAATATGTGTGGGATAAGTTTCTATATTTACGGCAAAGGCTGTGACTGTCCCGCCAAGACCGCCGGGACCGATTCCTAATTGGTTGATTTTCCCCAGCATCTCTTCCTCAAGCTGGCTCACATAAGGAATCGGCGAATGCTGTCCCACCGGACGGGTCAGCGCGTGTTTTGCCATCAGCGCGCATTTTTCAAAATCTCCGCCGATGCCAACGCCAACCACCATCGGCGGACAGGCGTTGGGCCCGGCCGCGTCAACGGTATCCAGAATCACCTTTTTAACGCCTTCAATACCATCGGCAGGTTTAAGCATGACAATACGGCTCATATTTTCGCTGCCAAAACCTTTCGGGGCCAACGTGACCTTTACGCGGCTTCCTGGAACAATAGAATAATGAATAATGGCCGGTGTATTATCTTTTGTATTTTCCCTGTGAAGCGGATCTTTGACAACCGATTTTCTCAAAAAACCTTCCACATATCCCCGGCGAACCCCTTCATTAATAGCCTCCTCCAGTGATCCGCCTACAATATGGACATCCTGTCCTACTTCCATAAATACTACCGCCATTCCGGTGTCCTGGCAGATCGGGATCATATCTTCCCCGGCAATTTTAAGATTTTCCTCCAAGGATTCCAAAACCTGTTTTCCGAGAGAGGACTTTTCCTTTCTAACTCCATCCTCTAAAGCGCATTTCATATCCTCCGAGAGAAAATGTGTCGCTTCAATACACATGTCCCGGATCACGTCTGTAATTTCACTGCACTGTACTTCTCTCATCAGAAATACCATCCTTTCCTGAAGTCTGCTCTGGAATGCTGCTTAGCCATGCTTCCAGTTTTTCAAAATACATGCCCACATGATATCCGTCCATCAGCGCGTGATGCACCTGGACAGAAAAGGACATCATCAGCCTTCCGTCTCTGTCTCGGACATACTTGCCCCATGAGATCCGGGGAACATTGTCCTTTGACGCATCCTCGATCGTCCGGACAAAATGAGTATAATTGATCCAGGGAATACATGAAATATAAAGGATCTCCGTCTCCCCGGCGCCGTACATAAAAGAATGCTCTTTTTGGGCTGTCAAAGCCTCAGCGGTGGTCTTCGCCTTTTCGCAGAAAGAGAGCATATCCTCTTCAAAAGGCTGCTCCACTACATAAAATTGTTCTTCACCTTTGGGAAGATATGTGAATACCGGCGTCAGAGAATCACAAATGACCGGCTTGCCGTCCACAAGACGGTATTTAAAATTTTCTATTTCCAAGGCAATTTTGGTAGCGCCGTAAATCATGGCACAGTAAAAAGAAATATGATTCCGTTTCGCGTAATCATAAAGCTTTGTCACGTCGATCTGAGCGCCTATATTTATATAAGGAAAAACATAAGTTGAATATTTTTCCACCAGACTTTTTCTCGGCCATGTTTCCAAGTCAATGTATTGCAATTAAAATCCACCTCTTTTTTCTAAACACGTATCATTTTACACGATTCTTCTGGACTTTACAACGCCGAATTATTATAATGGATAACAGTTCAGATATCCGGGGGATGGTGTTGAACTGTCACTGCTTCACAACGATTTTGGAGGGCTTATGATGAAAAAAAATATAGGAAGGATTGTTTTGAGCCTTATAGCTGTGGTTTTTCTTTGCGCTGGCGTGATCCAGGGGGATCTGCACACCACATGGCTGAAAGCGATCCGCATTTGTCTGGAGTGTATCGGTATTGGGTAGGCTATCTTTTCCTACAAAACGAAAACTGATCCAGCTTGCCAGCGCGCTCATTTATAACGCTAATTTAAAAGGATTTGGCAAGGGCTCCATTTATCAGGGAAAAGCCAAGGGATTATGTGTTCCGGGATTAAACTGCTATTCTTGTCCAGGAGCTATTGCCGCCTGTCCCCTCGGAACGCTGCAAAACGCATTGAACAACGCTCCCAGCCGTTTTCCTTTTTACATCCTTGGTTTCCTGATCCTTGCCGGACTGTTTTTAGGACGTCTGATCTGCGGTTTTTTGTGTCCCTTCGGATTGATTCAGGAATTGCTCCATAAAATTCCTCTGCCAAAGATAAAAAAGAATAAAATCACGCATATTCTATCTTATTTAAAATATATTATTGGGGTACTATTTGTCATCTATATTCCCCTGTATTTTGCTTTTACAAGCGGCTATCCCCTGCCTGCATTCTGTAAATACATATGCCCGGCAGGCACACTGGAAGGCGGATTAACTCTGGTCATCGCCAATCCTTCATTGAGATCTGCGGCCGGATTCCTTTTCTCATGGAAGGTTCTGGTCCTCATCTTTATTATAGGAAGTGCCTGCTTTATTTACCGCAGTTTTTGCCGCTTTCTCTGCCCTCTGGGCGCCATTTATTCTCTTTTTGCCAAAATATCCATTTTCGGCATAACCGTCGATGAGAATAAATGTACCCACTGCGGACAATGCGTCCGCCATTGTCTCATGGATATAAAAACCGTCGGCGATAAAGAATGTATCCAATGCGGTTCCTGTCGGAATGTCTGCAGCTTTGATGCCATTCATTGGAAACATATTCGCCGGGAAAGAAAACCTCAACATCTTAAACAAGAAAGGAAATACAATGAAAAATAAGTGTTTAAAGTATTTGTTTATTTTTGCCGTCCTGACAGCATTCCTCCTGTCCGCCTGCGGCAATGACCGGGCTTTGAGCGATACCGCCACCCAGACTTCTGAGAGTACCGGGGATACAAGTCCTTCCGATAACCTCTCAGATTCCGAAGCCTCAGACAGCACCTCCGGCGTGGACAGCGGCGGGGATACAGAAGAAAGCGAAGAAAAAGTCCTGGCTACAGACTTTGAAGTCACCCTGATCAGCGGTGAAACTGTAAAATTATCAGATTTTCAGGGCAAGAAAGTTCTTCTGAATTTCTGGGCCACCTGGTGCGGTCCCTGCGTTCAGGAGATGCCCGCCTTCCAGCGCCTTTACGAAGAATATCCCGATGATTTTGTCATTCTTGCCGTAAACTGCGGCGACAGCGAAGCAGACGTCCGGGATTTTGCGGAAGAAAATGACTACACATTTAACATCGCTATTGATGAAGACCTTGCCGCTTCCAGCCTCTATCCCACATATTCCATTCCCCTCACCCTCATCGTCGATGAGGAGGGCTATATTGTCTATGGTTCTTACGGCGCTTCCGACGCGGATACTATGTACGAACATTATAAAGAAGAGTTGGGGCTATAACTCAAACGGAAATCGTCACTTGATTGCCAGGTGACGATTTTTCTTTTTTCAAAACCCAGGATTTTTACCTGACATCAGGAATTTACCCTCAAGAATCCTAACGATTACTTCCTGATAGGCATCTTCACCAATTTTTCCCAGTCCTAATCATACAAAATTTCCAAAAAAAGAAAATCTTTTTAATTATCATTGACTTTTGTTAAGTAGAACGTTATACTTTATTCAGAAATCAAGTATAACGTTCTACTTGATCAGGTGCCAATAATAAGCTGACAGAGCATGAAAAAGAGACTGAGTTCGTCACGGCCATCTGTAATATGTGCCGCCGCGCTCTCACAGTTATCATTATTTATTAGTAACTATTCAGCCATGCGGCTGGTTTAATAAAAATACGGCGCAAGTTTACTTGCAGAGGATTTTTATTAAACCAGACATATGGCGTTTAGCCATCATCGAGGATTCAGCCGCACAAGCGGCGGTAAAGCAGCGTTAGCTGCGGGAATCCAAGATGCATGGCTGAATAGTTACATTATATTATAAGAAAAGGGGAATCTTATGAAAACCATCCGTATCGGTTCCGGCGCTGGCTACGGCGGCGACCGGATTGAACCAGCTATTGATCTGATAGAGCGGGGGAATCTGGATTATATTATTTTTGAATGTCTGGCGGAGCGAACCATTGCTCTGGCCCAGCTCAGGAAGATGAAGGATCCGGATAAAGGATATAATGATCTTTTTGAACTTCGCATGGACCATGTCTTAGACGCCCTGAAAAATCATCCGGTCAAAGTCATTACCAACATGGGCGCAGCCAATCCACTATCCGCCATGAAAAAAGCGGCGGACATGGCCCGGCAGAAAGGTCTTCGCTCACTGAAGCTCGCTGCGGTGACCGGGGATGATATTTTTGACCGGCTGGATCAATACGAAAACTGCACAGTTATTGAGACTGGCCGTCCCCTGAAAGATCTGGACGGTGCCAAAATTTCAGCCAACGCCTATATCGGCGCCGAAGGAATTGTCAAGGCTCTGGAAGGCGGAGCAGATATTATTATTACCGGGCGTGTGGCTGATCCTGCCCTTGTTGTAGGCCCTCTGATCTATGAATTTGGGTACTCCTTCGACAACTATGATATGTTGGGGAAGGCAACTATCGCAGGCCATCTTCTGGAGTGCGCCGGCCAGGTCACCGGCGGTTACTTCTGTGACCCCGGCGTGAAAGACGTTCCTGACCTGTGGAATCTGGGCTTTCCAATCGCGGAATTTTCTCAGGACGGCAGCCTGGTCATTACCAAGTTGGACGGCACCGGCGGCATCGTCAGCGAGATGACCTGCAAAGAACAGATCGTCTATGAGCTTCAGGACCCGGCCAACTATTTCACTCCCGACTGCACTGCCGATTTTTCTCAGGTCAGCGTCCGCCAGGAAGGTCCGGACCGGGTCAGCATCCACGGCGTTACCGGGAAAGAGCATAATGGCATGTATAAAGTCAGCATCGGCTATCAGGACTGCTATATCGGTGAAGGCCAGATAAGTTACGGCGGAAGCACCGCTCTGATACGGGCCCGCCTGGCCGGCGAGATCATACGCCGGCGTCTTGAAATAGATACCTGTCAATATGAGGAACTCCGTATTGATGAAATGGGCGTCAATTCCTTATACCGTCAGCAGATCAGCAATCACATCACTGCGGCTCCTCCCGCAGAGGTGCGGCTGAGAGTAGCAGCCCGGACTAAAGATGAAAAAAATGCCCACATTATCGGAGATGAGGTGGAAGCACTCTACACCAACGGACCTGCCGGCGGCGGCGGCGCCACAAAATCCGTGCGAAAGATTATATCTATTGCGTCAATCCTTGTTCCAAGAGACGACATCCATGTTCATGTGGATTTTATGGAGGTGTAAATCATATGAAACTGAGAGAAATCGCTCACTCAAGAACCGGTGATAAGGGAAACATATCCGTCATCTCCGTTATCGCCTACAAGCCGGAAGATTTTCCCATGATTAAGGAAAAGGTCACCGCCCAGGCCGTGAAAGACTATTTTAAAGAGATTGTCCATGGAAAAGTGACCCGCTATGAACTTCCCAACATCCACGCTTTAAATTTTGTCATGGAGGACGCTCTCGGCGGCGGCGTCACCCGCTCTCTGGCGGTTGATATGCACGGAAAGGCTTTGGGCTTTGCCCTTTTAGAAATGGAGGTATAAATCTGTGGGACCAGAAGATTATGTACAGAGCCGTTTAGCAAAATACAGAGATGAATTTTCCCAGATTCCGGCCCTGTTTGAGGAATCTCAGATCGACTATGAAGAGATCATGGTTCCTGTCCGTGACGGCGTAAGGATGAAAACCTGTATTTACAGACCCCACGGTGTGGAACCGCTGCCTGTACTTTTCCAGCGAAGCTGTTATCCTGGCGATCAGGTATTTTATGAATATTACGGCAGGGAACTTGCCCGCCGGGGATATGGCTATGTGGTTCAGTATTCACGAGGCACCGGCGGTTCTGAAGGCGTATGGGAGCCCAACGTCAACGAACGCAGCGACGGCATTGACGCCATCCACTGGCTCAATGAGCAGCCCTGGGTGGAAAGCATAGGATTTTTCGGGGCGTCTTACCTGGCCCTGACCGGCTGGGCCATTATTGACCAGCTCCCTGAAAAGGTGAAGGGAATGTACCTGTCCGTCTATGGCACTAACCGCTTCGCCTCTGCCTATAACGACGGCCTTTTCCGCCAAGACATCCTCACCGCCTGGTCCATGGGAAATACGGGAAAAGAACTCCACGCGGATCTCATTGAATCCTGTAAGTACCGCCCGCAAATCCATGTGGATGAAGATCTTTGGGGAGTATCTCTTCCCTGGTACCAAGATATGATCTCCCACACAGATTTTACAGATGATTACTGGCAGAAAGGCTTCTGGAGCATCCTTAGGACAAATCCCACAAAGGTGAAAGTTCCTGTAGTCATTGAGGACGGCTGGTATGATCACCACCTTGGCAGCGCCCTTTCCGGCTATTTTGATATGCCGGAGGATATTAAAGCCAACACCATGGTGCGCATTGGCCCGTGGAATCACGGTATGTTCTGCGCTCTTGAGGGACATACCTGCCACAATGACAAGGGTGAGATCATCCGCCCGGTTCTTGAATGGGCCCAAAACTTACTAAAAGAGAAAAAACACCCCAAAGGCGGTGTATCCTTATATATCGTGGGAAGAGATCAATGGCTTAACGCCGATCAATGGCCCCAGGCAGACCGCTGCGAAAAATTCTACCTGGATACGGCCCTCAACGCTCTTTCCAAAAACGCGCCGGAGACTCACACGTCTTCCTTTGTTTACGATCCTGAGAATCCGGTGCCGTCCCACGGCGCAGAATCCTGTTTTGCCAGCCATAACGCTGTTGGCAGCTTAAAGCAGCCAAAACCCAGATACCGGGAAGATGTCCTTTCCTTTATCTCTGAGCCTTTTGAGGAAAACACTCTGATTCTTGGTAAGATCAGCGCGGATCTTTATGTCAGCTCCGACGCGGAAGATACAGCGTTTTCCATGAAAGTTATGGAGGTTTTTGAGAACGGGGACGCCTACAATATCCGCTCCGGCATTACTACCCTGGCCTACCGCGGCCACTCCGGCCACCGTCAGACCTACACGCCGGACGAAATCGTCAAAGTAAATATTGAGACGTGGGATATTGCCTGGGAAGTGAAGAAAGGTTCCCGCATCCGTCTGGATATTTCCTCGTCTGATTTTCCACAGTACTGTGCCCACAGTAATTATCCGGGTGTTTGGGCGCTCCAGGACAAGACGAAAAAAGCGGTTCAGACCATTTACAGCGGAAAAGATATGCCGTCGGTGTTAAATATACCGGTGTGCGATCAATAATATAACTCCGGGACTTAGAAAATGGCTTTCCCAGGCCCGGTCAAACCATTTATTCTATGGGAGGTTTACCAAATAAAAGTAAAAAGAATCGCAGCTTATTTATTATCTTTAAGCATGATTGCTGCAGCAGTCACGGGGTGCGGGAATAACGAAAGCAACAGTTCTTCCGCGAGTACGGCATCTGACACAAACTCTGACAGCAGTACAGCAGCTTCCGATAACAGTTCCGAATCAGCGTCTGCAGCAGATGGGGAAATCGAAGAAATCATTATGATGTATCCCATTATGGGTACGATAACCCAGACTGGCGCCCAGGGGGTAGAGGACGCCATCAATGCCATCACCGAGCCGGAAATCGGCGTCCACGTTTCATTAAACCCTATTGAAATCGGAAGCTATGCGCAGCAGCTCAATCTTATGATCACCAGCAATGAGCAGCTTGATGTGGTTGCCACTTTTCCCGGCGGTTCCGCAACATTCAGCGCTATGAGTTCCCAGAATCAGTTACTACCACTGGATGATCTTCTGGACGAGTACGGAACAGACATTAAAGATAAACTTGGCGACCTGGTCAACGCAACCACCATCATATGTTGAAGGCCAGGACGCCACATCCTGCCAGTACCATGCTGTGGACTTCCTCTATGGCGACAATTTCGCGATTTACCCCTGGGTTGGAACATCCCCGGATATGAGAGAACGTCAGTTAGAAGCTATGAACAATTCAGAAATTTCTCCTTATCTCGGTTTCGCTCTGGATACGACAACGGTTCAAAATGAAATCACCGCAGTATCCAATGTTATAGCAGAGTATAAATTCGCATTAGAATATGGAACAATAGACCCCGGGACTGAACTCCCAAAATTTATTGAAAGGCTGGATGAATCCGGCGCTCAGAAGATTATTGACCAGGCTCAGCGCCAGTTAGATGAATGGCTGGCCCAGCAGAACTAAAAAAGCTTACTTCTTTATCTTTCTCAATTACCTTATATTTTGGAACGGCCCGGACGGGAAGAATCAAATCTTCCTGCCCGGGCCACTCCTTTTTTCACAGTAATTCTTTAAGTTTTCCCGCAAGATAAAGGGGGATATTCGTTATCTCTCCATCCCTGCGGTATCCCCTCTTTGAAAAACGAATGGCATGTTTTGGATGCTTCTCAGCAATATATCGCTTAAAAGTCGGCGCGGACTTATCTTCACCGCCCTTTACTTCGACAGGAATAATCTCCGTGCCGTTTTGCAGCACAAAATCAATCTCCCCGTGTTTATCCGAAAAATAATGGGGAGCGACTTCAAATTGTCCGCGAAGCTGCTGCAAAACATAATTTTCAGTCAGGGGCCCTTTAAATTGATAATCACTTTTCAAAAGGATCGCGCTGTTGTCAATGCCGGCCATATGTTTAAGTAATCCTGTATCAAATAGAAAGAGCTTAAACTGATCGAGCTTATCAAAGGCAGACAATGGATGTTCCATTCTGGAGACATTATAGACGCGATTAAGCATCCCCGCCGACACAAGCCATTCAATGGCTTCTTCAAAGTCCCTTGCTCTGCCGCCTTGCCGGACAGCACCATAAATGAATTTCTCATTTGCTTTGGCAAGCTGGGAAACAATACTGCGAAAAACCATCAAAATGCGTCCGCTGTTGACTTTTCCATTGTGCTTGGAAAAATCATTTTCATAAATTTCAATAAGTTCCCGCTGTATCTGGGAAACTTTTGACGGATCTTTATAATTGACCCATGAGACCACACATTCCGGCATACCGCCAATAATCAGATAATTATTATAGTTTTCCATTAAGCGGTTATGGAAAATTTCTTCAATCTGCTGATCCTTTTGTATACTCTCATAATAAGCAAAAAGCCCGGGATCAACAGCTTCAAGAAACTCGTCAAAGCACACAGGATACAGATCCAGCAGATTAACCATTCCCACCGGATAGGATTTCGGCTGCGCCAGAAGTGTCCCTAAAAGGCTTCCCGCCGCCATGACATGATACTCATGGGCTTTTTCCTTAAAATATTTAAGCGTATTCAAGGCTTGAGGACATTCCTGAATTTCATCAAAAACGATCAGTGTTTCCTCCGGAAAAATCTTCTCCCCGGCGATCAGTGAAAGGAGTTCTATAATCCGCTGAGGATTTTTATTTGTCTCAAAAACAGATTTCAGATCATCTTCCTCATCAAAATTGAAATAAACAAAATTTTTATAGAAGTTTTTGCCAAATTCCTTCATCAGCCATGTTTTTCCCACCTGACGGGCACCTCTGATCACGAGAGGTTTATGCTCCGGATTATTTTTCCACTGAACTAAATCTGAAATTGCATTTCGCTTCATTGGATCATCCCCTCATATAATAAGTTCACATTTTCTGTCTTAAAAAGTATAACACATTTTTCCGGGTTTTCAGAAGCTATTTACGCACATTTTTCCTAAAAAATTCAGCCGAAAAATCACATTTTTCCAAAAAGAATGCAGCCACTGCTTAAATTGGCCTTTTTACACCTGAAAACGGAATACATTCCAGGAAGCCCTTTTAAGCAGGCATACGGCTTTGCCATGGTCATTATCTACATCCCTGCGAACTGCAGGCGTCACCTGAGGATTGTCCGGCCCGTTGACAGCTTTCAGGTTTTCATTCTCCATAACAATATGCTCCAGAAAGATCACCGGGCTAAAGCCCCTCAGATCCATGGTAAATTCCACATCATCACTGAGATTTCTGTTGACGGCAAAAACAGTGATTTCCCCGGCTTCCTCATGATATAAAGCTACAGCCTCCACATCAGTGACATCTTCATGATGGGATGTATCGTGGCAGTCTGAAACAAGTACCGGTTCAAGAACAGTCCCCCGGCCGAAAACGGAGGCGTGCATAAAAGGATAAAAAATTGTCTGGCACCATGCTCCTCCATCTTTTTCGGCCATGATCGGCGCAATAACATTGACCAACTGGGCCATACAGGCAATTTTTACCCGATCACCGTGTTTCATCAATGTGATCAGCATAAGCCCTACAAGAAGAGCGTCTTCAAAGGTGTAAATGTCCTCAAGAAGGGCTGGCGCCTGCTGCCATGGGTGATTTTCTATCGTATCCTTATCCTGCTCCCCGGAATGAAACCATACATTCCATTCATCAAAACTTAGATTTATATACTTCCGACTCCGCTTCTTCGCCTTGACAAAATCGCAGGCAGCGATGACAGAGCGGATAAACTGATCCATATCATCAGAAAGGGCGAGAAAGTCTTCACTGTCATTGTCTTTGTTGCCATAGTATTGATGAAGGGAAATATAATCCACTTCGTCATAGGCATGTTCCAGAACTGTGGCTTCCCACTGAGGAAATGTGGGCATCAGGAGATTTGAACTTCCGCAGGCAACCAGCTCAATGGACGGATCAATGACTTTCATAGCCCTCCCGGTTTCAGAGGCCAGACGCCCATACTCATCCATGGTTTTGTGGCCAATCTGCCATGGCCCGTCCATTTCATTCCCAAGGCACCATAATCTGAAGCCAAAGGGTTCTTTTTCTCCATTTTTTATCCGCAAATCACTCAAATATGTACCCGAAGGATGATTGCAGTATTCCAGCAGGTCACATGCCTCAGCAACCCCCCGGGTTCCCAGATTCAGCGACATCATGGCCTGTGTCCCCGCCTTTTTGCACCAGTGGGCAAATTCATGGACGCCCACCTCATTGGTTTCAAGGCTTTTCCAGGCCAAATCCAGACGCTTCGGACGCTGGCTCACCGGACCGATCCCATCCTCCCAGCGATAAGATGAAACAAAGTTTCCTCCGGGATAACGCACCACAGAAACATTTAAGGCTTTGACAAGATTTATGACATCCTTCCGGAAACCTTCTTCATCGGCAGACGGATGTCCCGGCTGATAAATCCCACCATACACCGCCCGCCCCAGATGTTCAATAAAAGAGCCGTAAATTCTTTCATCAAGTTTTGCTTTTGAAAAATCTCTGTCCACGGTTAGTTTTGCTTTTTTCATATTGAAAACCCTCCTGTATATTATGAGTTGCCCGACAAATGGGCATGAGACACGGATTGCTCCGCGCTTCGCGCTCCCGGAAATTTACAACACCCGATTCAGCCAATGAATGAATAATTCTTTCCACTGGGACACAGACGAATAATCCGGATTCATAAAAGGATTTGGCCGTTCCACGCAGCCGCCAAAGCCATGTCCGCCTTTAGGAAAAATGTGCAGTTCACAATCGATTCCCTGTTCCCGGCATTTTCCGGCCAGCTCTGCCAGACGCATCGGGGGAAGGACGTCATCATCCATACAATTACATAAAAACATAGGCGGCGTATCCGGTGACAGATGGGTACGCATGTCATACCGGGCCGCAAAAGCCTGGCGGCGTGACTTATCCCGGTACACATCTTCCCCGGCAATACATGCCGTGGCCTTATCGTCCTCCAAGGACACAGCGGGATAACACATAGCGACAGCGTTGGGCAGCCCTTTCTCATGATCAATATCGTCCGGCACATATCCCGGATATTTTACAGGATCATTGCCAAAACAAAGAGCCTCGACGCCGCACAGATTTCCCCCCGCAGAAAAACCCACTGTGGCAATCTTGTCCGGGTCAATATGATATTCGGCCGCATGATGGCGTACATAACGCACAGCCCTCTGGCAGTCAAGATACATCAACGGCGCATGGTAAGGATAAGTCCTGTACCACAAAACAAAGCAGCTGATGCCTGCCTCGTTCAAAAACGCGGCAATATCTTCTCCTTCTGAATCCATGGATTTGAACAAATATGCGCCTCCCGGGCAGGCAATAACACATTTATCACTGTCCGGTACAATATAGGGTACAAGAAAGGGCACGTCCGACATCGTTTCTTTGGCGTACCCGTCTAAAACTTCCTGACGCCATACCATGGTGGCATTTCCCTTCATATCTCCCAGTTCGTCACAACTTTTATCCCAGACACCGGGATACTTTTTAAATATATCCTCCATGATCAGACTTTCATCTACCGGCATCACGTTCTTTTTAGGATCTCCGGTATTTCCGGGAATCACCTTTCCCCAAACAGGCAAAATCTTTACAGAATCACTTAAACGCATTTCTTACACCTCCAAGTATACCTTTGTTTTATTATATTCGTTAAAGGAATGATTATCAACACTCGCGTACTTAAAAACAGCTATCGGTAAATTTTCCTAAAATTAAGAAGGGCTTGTTACATAGAAAGTGGTCAGTCTCCTTTATATGTGACTGACCATTTCTATTCTTTATGATTTTTATTTTCCTGTTTACAATTTTTATTTTCCTGCTTTCCACTGGTCAAATTGCTGCTGAACGCTTTCCACAACAGTATCCATACCTGCAGCGGTCAGCTTTTCATTTAATGCTTCCAGTGAAGCGTCCACATCGGCTGTTCCGTTCTGAAGTCCGCCTACAAATTCATTAACCGCGCTGGTGATTCCGGCAATTTCTGTGCCAAACTGGGACACATCCGAAGCAAAGCCAAAATTCTCGGAACGGACCGCTTTTTCATTGATCTCTTTGCTGATCTCCCGGGTATCCGGCGCATCCCCTTCCCACACGCCTGCCAGATATTGATTACCGAAAAGCCATGTCATGTCTATATGATACTTAACCGTTGTTGAATCCAGACCTTCCGGATAGCCATAGGTGCCATCCTCTTTGACCACGTAATCAGTCCCTTCGATCCCGTAGTTTAAAAGATCTACAATCTCTTTGTTGGTATACATCAGATTTAAAAACTCCATAGCCGCCTCCGGCTCCCGGGCTGTCACAGGAATAACCCATGTGTTCGTATTATAAGATGACGATTCCAGGGGTTTTGAAAAAAGTTCTATAGTCGTCATATCATACTCGCAGCTGGCGATGGTTGAAATTTTTGTGGCATTCTCTGCCGCAAAGAATGTACTGAAAAACTTGCCGCTGGCAATCTGTGTATAGTTGCTGTCTGTGCTTGTCTCTGAATCTTTATATACAAAACCTTTATCATACCAGTCTTTTACTAATTCTACGGAAGCCTTATATTCCGGTGTACTGTAAAGATTCACAACCTTATCCGGATCGGTAGATAATGTTCCAATATAGTCATTGGCCATCTTTGAAAAAACAATGCCGTCCTCAAAGTTTCCTGTAAACAACACGTTAAAGGCATGGAGCGGTCCTGCTGCTCTCGATGACGCTATGGGAATCAAATCGGTATTTTCCACAACTGCCGTGTATATCTCCTCAAGATCCGCCATGGATTTGATCTCCTGAGCTTTTTCTGTCAATCCCAGTTCCTCAAGAATATCCGTGCGCATGGACAAATAAACATTGCTCACATTATCTTTATACATAGGTACTCCAAGGAGTTCCCCATCTTTAGAACAGGCATCAAAAATATCCTCATCAAAGAGCGCAGCGATATCCTGACCATACTCATCCATAAGGTCATTGAGAGGCATACACTGGTTCTGTGCCTGCATAGATGTAAAAGACGATGAACCGGCAAAGAAGGTCGCCATCAGATCCAGTTTTTCACCGCCGGCAACCATCAGATTAATCTGCTGGTCATAGTTTCCAATAGCGATCGGGAGCATATCCACATGAACATTAATCTGGCTTTCAGAAATTGCGTTGATTGCATCCTCAACAGCCTGCAATTCATCCTGGCTGGGTTCTACAGCCGTAAAAAAAGCCATAGTTACTTCCGCTGTATCTTCCGCCGCGGCATTTTCCTCAGACTCATCTGGCGCAGAATCCATTTCCGATGATGCTGCTGTCCCATTTTCCTCATTTCCAGAAGTCTGTCCGGAACCTGCGGACGATGAACTCTGGCCTTCGCCACTCCCGCATCCCAATGCGGCTGCTGATAATAATGAAACGGCCAACGCCGCAGCAATCCATTTACGTCCCTGTTTTAACATATTATTTACCCCCTTGTATATAAAAATTTTACCGGCCCCATTAATCCATACGGCGTATATACAGTATTCTGACTGTCCTGATTTCTGGGAGGCGCTGAAATATCCACAATTAAATGATTCTTGCCTTTGACCAGGGCATCTGACAAATCAAAAATATAGGGTGACAGAAACTTTCTGCCTATAAACTGTCCGTTCAGCCAAATCTCTGCCATTTCATCCGCGTGCCCCAGATCAATCAGCGCAGGTTTTCCATCCCATAAAAATTCTGTTTCGTATCTCAGCGTTCCGTTAAATTCCTGAAGTCCATCGGCTGCCCCCATATTTTTCAGTGTATCCAGAGGTTTTGCGGGACCAAATTCCGGGTACCGGCTTCCCTCGGCAACAGCCACCGTCCAGAATAACTCCGGTTCCACCGTCGCTTCAATCTCAATCGGCGGCACAGTTTCTATATCATCCACATCGCCAAAAAACACAAATAGCGTCTGCAGAGGCCTTAATTTTAAATGAATCTGTGTCCCCCTTTCTGTTTTTAACGGTTCTGCTCTGTAATATTTTCCCTCTAAAGCATCATAAAGCACGCAAGGTCTGTGATCTTTAAAGAAAATGTCCGTTTCTGCCTCATGCCAGGGATCTTCCTGAAAAAACATATAGCTGTCCAATTCCCGGCGGCGGTAATGATAATATCTTAATCCAGGAACCGGAGAGGATAAAGAAATATCCGCCCATTGCTCAAGGGCATATCCCAGGCCATCCAGAGAAACAACAGAACAATCTGATAATGTATCCAGTTCACTGTCATCAGCATCAATGATATGCTCCGGAAGTTTATCAATAAAATATATCGGTAAATCCAGTGCTGCCAGAGTGCGGACATAGGCTGACGTCATAAATTCAACTGTCGGAATCACTAATGCGTGATACTCTTCTTTATTAACATATAATTTACGGCCTCTGACCTGTGTTTCATATCTTTCAGGATAACAAAAGACATCCATAGGCAAAATATCACAGTCGATCTGGGACTGAGCCAGCACTTTCAGCGGTTCGTGCATGGGCATATAGTTCCCGGCCCATTCCGCTTCACCGTGATACAAAACAGCTACAGGGGCAATATGTATGCCCTCCTGATGCAGACGGCATATGCGGGTCATATATTTTGTCATTTGCGGAAAAATCCGATGTTCCATCAAAGGTCCAAAGGCATCGGGAGCCAGTCCGAAATTAGGCATAATATAATTAACACCCCGACTCATTAAATTATCCACAACACATTTAAAATCTCTCAACCCATGTCCGCTGTCATAGGCGGCAAAGGCCTCGCACATGGTTCTTCCCTTCTTTTTGGGATCAATATGAGACGCTGAGGCTCCCAATTTGGCAAGGGCATAGGTAAACTCTGTTCCGCTGTATTCGCCATGTCCCCAGTTATATACATGATAATCATGGCCGGGAAGGATCTGATTTTCTACCACATCGATTCCTGCCATGTCCATTCCATACTCAGCTCTGAAAAAATGTCCGGCGCCGGCGCCCAGACGGGCATGATTTCCCGCATCCTCTACAAAATGTCCGATATACATACAGCCATGTTCCCGACACCATGTTCCGATCTGCTGGGAAAAATTTTTCTGCACAAGCTGAGTCGCAAGATCCATATAGGTAAACCGAATGAGAGACATCGGCTTTTCAGGTCCTTTTTCCCATAAAAGGGGCAGGAGATTTTTCCATGCTCCATCCATAGTCTGATCCAGCCGCTGTTCCAGTTCCCGGCACCATGGCAGAGGATCCTTCACTTTTCCAATAGCGCTGCTTTCATTTCTGTGGAGATTAAAGCCAGGCATATTGCCAAATTCTGTTTCATCACTGAAAAATCCTCTGAAAGTCGTTCCGAAAATATCATGATATCTGTCATACATAGGTTCATACAAGGCTTCGATCAGAACTTTTACCGAATCCCTGTCCATAATATTAAAATAATCCCGGTTTCTGCGGCAGCGATAGGTGCGGAAAATAATAAATATGCTCCATATTCCCTCCGGCACATCCCAGTACAGCCAGCCGTCTTTCACATTCTCCGTCAGATCAACACCGTCTCCCAGCAATTCTCCTGTGGAACCGTCTTTTCTCCAGGCAACTACATGAAGAAGCTCATTATCCGGAATATTCTGAATAAAACTTTTCATACGGACCGTGTTCCCCGCTGCCCCTCCATATTCCCCATCATCCGGTTCATTGCAGATTAAAGTCACAAGATCTTTAATATTATTGGGATTCATCCAGCATGCCACCGGAAAAGAGGCTCCCGGCAACGGCCCCACCGCGTCAACATACCTGCGGTCAACAAGCAATTTTCTGTGCTGAGGATATCGGCGAAGTATCCAGCCGTTGGCCTGTCCTGTAGGATATGTCTGCTCATCCTGAATCCAGAAAGTCATATCCAGCCTCTGTAATTCTTCAACCATAATATCCATATCCTGCCAAAAGGCCCATCCCATGTATTCTGCGCTTCGGGGACTGCCAAGCATGCTCTCGATTCCCATACTTTTCAGCATTTCCAGCCTTTTTCGAACAGTCGCCCTATCCGTCCCCTCCGCAAAGTCAAAAAAGGGCATCAAATATTTTTCTCCGCTGCCTGAATCCAGTTCTTTTAATATTCGATCCAAAAAATCCCTCCCTTTCGTTTTTTATCATTATAGAAAATTATCTTTTTATCGTCTCATCCTGTACTGTCAGTTTATTTACTGATTTACGCTGCTTTTGAGACCTATAACAAAAAGCCGCCTGTTTCAGACGACTTTTTAGTTAAAAACTATATTTTTATCTTTTTTTAATCTCAAATTTTAGCAATTTCCACAAAACAAAAACTATTGGCCTCCATTGTTTCATGGAGAGAAAGTATTCCTTCTGAGCATTTTTGAATATCTACAGATACCTGGGGAGTCAGTATATATTTCAGAAGTTCTATATCATCCTGATCCAGGATTGTTTTTTTCTTTAGAATATCATAGGTACTGAGGCATTGCCTTGCTTCTTTTCCAAAGCTGTATTTTTTCAGGATATACTGACTTTCCGGCAGATGGGTAAGTGTCAATACCAGATTCATAGCATCATCATTATCATAAATATAATCCATTTCCCGGACTGAAAGATTTTCACTGAATCCGGCGCTGTAATCCAGACTGAAATTTTTGAAATTTGTAATCAGAATCTGGTAATTTCCATCTTCGTCTGCCGTAATCAGGTAATTTTTGTTTCTGTCAATAAGGAAATTCCCCATCTTTCCCATAAATTTCAGAGCATACCAGGATGGCTTTTTCAATCCGGCTTTGCTTATAAGCCCCAGATTTCCATCCAGAATCCCAATCGAATCATAATCTGACAGCGTCCGGTCTGTCCCGGAAAAATAACAGCCCATATCCAGGCTGAACATACACTCGATCATCACATTCAGCATCATCGCCGCTTTTCCACAACTGTCATTAAAATAATTATGATTTTCAATACTCAGATTCCACTCTGTCACATACAGTTTAATCTTTTCAAGCCCCATACTTTTCATAATCCCGGTCCAATTTTCAAGAATATTTTTCATATAATCCTTTTCGTAGTATTGCCTGACATTCGTATCCTGCATATCGTCCCGGTGGATCAGATAAAGATACAGAGAAATAAAATCCGGCCTGTTTTTCATTTTTAAAATTCCCTGACAGCCTTCCACAAACTGTTTCTCTCCACCCCAGCCGCCTCCGCCGACTTTGGCTTCAGGAATTTTATCTTTGATGAGACGAATGACCGAATCCAACACTGTAAAATAGCCCTGTATTCCATAAAAATCATTTCCGCTCATATCCTGCCACAGTTCAAAAATCCAATGGGCAACCTCACTGTTCCCGTATCGTGTAACAATATGCTCCACAAAACCTCCCACAATAGCATACCATTCCTCCAGACTTTGAAAAATCACATGACTGCTTCCCATATCCTGCCGGACATCTTTATAAAGATCCTTTTCTGACCCGGGAACTGTCTCCGGACGGTTCCCCAGATCAATCAGTGGATAAATATGATTTTTCACGCAGAAATCCAGGACGTCATCCACATATTGATAATTTAACTGTGTGGTCTGATGGGATTTTCTGAAAAACATCCGGGTCGAAAATATATTCCACAGACGAATATATTTAAACTTCAATTCTTTGTGAAGCATTAATATATGTTCCTGAACTTTTGTAAGAAGTACATATCTTGCCGGACCGATATTAACAGCCTGGTTCCATACATTGACAAAGACTCTTTTTTCTCTCACATCTGCCCGGGCTTTTACTGCAAGCGCCTTTCTTCCGTCAATGCCCTCCTTCTCCATGAAATCCTTCACATAATTCCAGGACATCTCCTCTTCCTCCGGATATTGCCCGGATTCCATATATTTTCTTCGATACTCCTTTGGCGTACAGCCAAAATGATTTTTAAAATTCCGTCCCAATACAGAGGCATTTGCAAAACCACAGTCCAGGGCAATCTCCAGGGCAGATTTTCCTGTTTTCACCAGCATTTCAGCGGCTGCTTCCATACGCGTCTGATTGACATACTGCATAAAGGAAACGCCGAAAGTTTTTTTAAAGTATCGATAAAAAGCAGACTCGGACATATGTACAGCTTCCGCTGCCTGTTGAACCGTCACTTCGTTCATATAATTTTTCTGTACATATTGTACTAAAAAAGACTGTGTGGATTTCTCCCTATCTCCTTCCTGTTCTTTTGCGCAGTGTTCAATAAGGAAATCCAGCAGCTTCCACTTGGCCGCCTCAAACAGGCATCTTTCTTTTCCAATATGGTGGACATAAATACTGATGATCCCATTGAGTAAATCATCAAATTCTTTGATCTCTATCCGCGACCATCCTGACATTTTGTTCTCAAAACATATATCCGAAACTCCCAATATGCGGCAAAGCCTTTTATACTGGATATATAGCAGACAGAGAATGCCTTCATCTCTGATATCTATACTATATGGCGTATTGGAATTAACAATATAGATTTCTCCCTTTTTCAAAAGTCTGCATTGTTCCGGTGTCGTAAGGGCTACGGCCCCCCGAAACACAAAAATCAGTACTACGTCCGTATGAATTTTTTCATCCGAAGGAAAATGACTGAGTATCTTTATATCGATCATCTGACTGGCCCCCACCCTGAAATTTTTTATTAAAATTATTTTAAAACACAGGCAGATTTCCCGTCAAGAAGGAGCCGGCATAATCTGAAAAGACTATGTCGGCTCCTTATAAAATAACATCATTATAAACCAAGATCAAAAGACAAATGTATTCATAGAATTTGGAGGAAGAACAGCAGTGAAACTCTTGTCACACCCCGAAAAAGTAAACGGCATTTCCTGATCCAGCGCATTCTGTACAACAACGACACAAGAATGATCTGGATTTTGAAATACAGTTGTGACACTGTTCCAATGACCGCGGGTCTTCAGCAAGACAGCTCCCGGCTGTACAAATGCGCTGAAATGCTTCATTGCGTAAAATTCAGGATTAAATATTACCTGTCCATTCTTCGGATCAATAGTAACCATACTATTCTGCCGCCATCCCCATGTACTTGATCCGCCGGTTTCCAGTACCATATTCCAATAAGTATAGGCAATGACTCCTTCGTGAAAATAGCGGTGCATTAATCCAAAAACATACTCCGCGTATTCCCATGAATTTTCTCCGGTACCACACTCATTTTCCGTCTGTACAAGAGGGATCTCAGGCCAGCTCTCATATGTCCTGGAAATCACATTGCGCCCGGACCACTGATAACCTATACCGGAAATATATTTCCGGGTATCTTTATCAAACAAAATAGCATCCACATAGCGATTATAATTATCCACCTGGATTCCCGCTCCCGGTATATACAGAGAATCTTCCGGGCCATTAAGCGTTCCCAGCCAAATCTGTGTATTCATATTTGACTGCTTAAATAATGGGCCTATATAATCTCTGATAAAAATTTTTAATTGTTGAGCTGTCCATTTACAGGATGGGTACTTCATATCCGCAAAAACTTCATTTTGGACATAGACTTGTTCTACATTGATCCCTTCCTGCTTATATGCTTCCACAAATTTTTTAAAATAAAGAGCATAGGCTTTTAAAACTCTGTCCTCCATCCTTATCTGTCCAAAATTATAAGCCTTTGGTGCTTTCATCCATGTGGGGGGACTCCACGGCGAAGCAAATAAAGTCAGATCAGGCTGTTTTTCCATAGCCTTATGAATATAAGGTATAAGATACCTTCTGTCACGATCTATAGAAAAATGTTCCATTGCATAGTCTTCATCATATTCGTTCAGACTATACCACTCTGCCCCATAATCACTGGCGCCAATGGGTACTCGACAGAAGTTAAAATGACAACTGTCCTCTTCTGTTGAAAATAGTTGTTGGAAAATCTGTTCCCTGCCTTTATCATCTGTTTTTTCAAGAGCAATAGCTCCTAATTCATTAAAACACCCGCCAAAGCCCTTGATTGTCTGTCCCTTTTCTCCCGTCAACGTCATTTTATTTTCATCCAGTACGTTTTCCGGGCCAATTATTCTCTCCTTCCAATACTCCTTCCGGGTTGTTGATATCCATTTCATTTTTCATCCACCCCTTTTTCCCTAATTTTATATCTCTCATCTGGATGCTTTCCATTCATCCAACTGCTGCTGAACGCTGTCTCTGTTCCAAATTGGGATACATCCGCCGCAAAGCCGAAGTTTTCAGAACGAATCAATGAAAAACCCCCTCTGCCGCAGCTTGCAGAGGGGGTTTTTGGAGGACGCCTGTATTAAATTATCGTCTATTGATCCAGCCATTCTATGGCGTCTTTTATGGCCGGATTCCAGAAATCCCAGTCATGAGCGCCGGGAGATTCCACATAGTGAAGATCGGCGTCATGTTCCTGGAGGAAATTGCGGTAATCCCGGTTGCCCAGAAGGAGACCGTCCTGCAGGCCGCAGGCCATATAGATCTTTACCGGAAGCTTACAGTCAAGATATAACTGCCGCGGGTCCATGTCGCTTCCGGGAATTTTTGACACATCGCCTTTAAAAAGCCGGTTAAAATGACTCCTCTTTGATGTTTCTATAGGCGTGTCATCCGTAGAGTTGATCACCGTATCCAGATCAAGGAAACTGGAGAGAGCGATAATACGACTGAATGTATCATTATATTTCAGGCCGTTGCAGATAGCGCCATAGCCTCCCATGGAAAAGCCGCCGATGTATGTATCTTCCCGGCGGTGGGATAAAGGAAAGAGCCCCCGTGTCATTTCTACAAGTTCCTGTCCCACAAATTTACTCCACCGTTCCACCGGATCATTATCAATATAAAAATTATTTTTACCGTAGGGCATAATTACGGCAATCCTGTGTTCTTCGGCAAACTTGGCAATCTGGGAGTACCAGAGCCACTCATATTCATCACATGCGATCCCATGAAGAAGATAGAGGGTACGCATAGGTTTTTTCAGATCATAGGGATGTTCATTAAAGTTTGGGAAATCCCCATAATTTTCAAACGGAATGACTGCAGTAAGGGTTACTTTTCCGATCAGCGCCGTTGAAGAAAAACGTGTTGTTAAAACTGCCATTTTTAATTCCTCCCATAATTAATCGCCATAAAGGGGACGCAAAGGTTTTTCCGGCAAGATTTCATACTCAAACCATTGAAAGACGGCCGGGGATTTACAGGTCCGGCCATTCCCGGAGGCATAGATACCAACCCATGTCCCCATACAGCCGCCCACAACTTCTGAGGACAGCATTTTCGTCTGGGCCGTACTGACCTTTGCATATTGACCGTCTTCCCCTTTGTAGGAAAATTCATAGTCATAACGGTCCGCCACAATGCGCAGGCAAAGATTGCCGGAAAGATTTTCCGGAAGGCCGACAAAAGTTTCTGTTGTCATATCCCCGCAGCAGCGGCGGAGAAGAAGAACCTTCCGGCCGTTTCGCACCGTCTTTACAAGCTCCATATGGCCGTCGTGGCGGTGCATCAGGGCAATACCCGCCTCCTCGTTTTCACCGGCAGGATCAAAATCCATACATACTTCCATGCGGCATTCAAAATCCTGCTGCCGCCGCCCCAAAAACGCCGGAGTTTTTTTATCTTTAAAGGCATACGCATTGCCCCGCAGCTTCAGCCCTTTTGGACTGATCTCATAATCTTTAAAATAAGTGCGAATGCTGACCCACTCCCCGGGAAGTCCACGGGAAAAATCTGTGTGGGGACTTGGAATGGCCACGTCAGAAAAACTTTCATCATTTATCCACAGCGGTTCACGGTCAATGACCATTTTATCCACAGGCATTTTACCCCTATTCACAACCGGCCAGCCATCTATCCATTCTACAGGAGCCACCGCCGTCTCCCGGCCAAGATGATGATAATACTGAGCGCTTAACCGGCAGCATAGAAATGCGATCCACCACTGACCATTTTTATCATCCACAAGATCACCGTGTCCAATGCCAAAAAGGGGAGCTACGTTGGCGTCCCGGGCAGTAAGGATCGGATTGTGGGGGCAGCCTTCATAAGGTCCCCACACATTTTTTGACCGGGAAATAGTTTCCATATGACCGCTTTCCGTTCCGCCCTCGGCCTGCATAATATAATACCACCCGTCTTTTTTCAGAATATGAGGCGCTTCCGGGAAACGGCCGCCGCAGCCATAATGGATGATCCGGCTCTCTGTCTTTTTTTCGCCGGTTTCAATGTCAATTTCGCACATCTGCGTTGCGGATTTATTAACACCGTTTTCAGAAATATCCGCAGTACTTGTAAAATAAACTCTGCCGTCATCATCGAAAAACAGATCCGGATCAATACCGTTCTGCATGATCCAAACAGGCTCCGACCATTCTCCGGCAGGGTCTTTTGCCCGGATAATAAAGTTCGCCGTACCGCCGGGTGCCATGCCTCCAGGACGGCTTACATTCGTCGTACTGATATAAAACCAGCCATTATGATAACGGATGGTGGGAGCAAAAATGCCCCCGTTATCCATCGAGCCTTCAAAATCCATCTGTTCCGGCCGGGAAAGAGCATGGCCGATCATTTCCCAGTGGATCATATCCTTACTGTGGTATATGGGCAGTCCGGGCAGATATTCAAAAGAACTGACCGTCATGTAAAAATCATCGCCCCGACGGCACACACTTGGGTCCGGATTAAATCCCCGGATCACCGGGTTTGTATACTGAATCATTGTCCTTCTCCTCCATTCTCTGCCAGCCATGCGTCAAGCTGTCCCTGAACGTTGGCCACAACATCGTCAATACCTGCGGCTTTAAGTTTTTCCTGGAATGCCGGGAGATTGGTTTCAACATCCATGGCGCCGCACTGAAGACTGTTGGCATATTCATTAAAGGCACTTAAAATTCCCGCAAGCTGAGTGTCCATGCCCGCGCTGGAAGCGGCAAAGCCAAAAATCGGGCTGTATGTAGCATTTTCATTGATTGTGAGGGCTTCCTCACGCAATGTCGGTTCGTCCCCTTCCCATACACCGGCAAGGAACTGATTGCCAAAGAGCCAGGATGTTTCAAAATGATATCCGGAACTGCTTATATCAACACCTTCTGGGAAAGCAAAAGTACCATCCTCTTTAACAACGTAATCCACATCTTCCTGCCCGTAGTTTAAAAGATTGACAATACGTTCATCGGTATACATCAGGTTAAGGAACTCCATGGCAGCTTCCGGTTCTTTAGATGTTACCGGGATTGTCCATGTTAATGTATTGATCGTACTTGTTGATAAAGGTGTATCGCACACTTCAATAATAGTCACCGGATACTGGGCTTTTGTAACAAACGCATTTTTCGTTGATGTCTCAGCGGCAAAAAATGTACTGAATGTATTTCCTTCGGCAATATGATATTCCGCATGCTGCTCTGCTGTCGTAGCGTCCTGATTGACAAGACCGTCCTTAAACCAGGAATTAAATAAAGATGTTGCCTCTTTATACTCTTCCAGATCGTAAAGGCTTACGACCGTTTCCGGATCATCATTTGCGGAAACAATATAGTCATTGATCAGCCGGTCATAGAAAAAGGCATCTTCAAAGTCTCCTGTAACCATAACGCCCTGGAAGGCAATGACGCCATTGGCCGCTGTTTCGCCAATAGGGATCAGATCTGTCTTTTCCTTAACAATACGGAGAATTTCCTCTACATCCTGCATGGAACGGATATTCTGAGCCTGTTCGGTCAGTCCCAGTTCTTCAAGGATATCGGTACGCATTGCGTAATATAATTTGCCGACGTTATCTTTATAGATCGGCACAGCAACAATATTGCCATCTATCGTTGTCGTGTTCAGATAATTTTCCGGTATGGTTTCCAGAATGCCCTGGCCATAGTCCTCCAGAAGATCATTTAACGGCGTTAGCTGATTGGACGATGCCAGTGTGGAAAATGCTGTAGCTCCTGAAAAGAATGTAGGCATCAGATCCAGTTGTTCTCCTGAAGAAATCATCAGATTGATCTGCTGATCCCACTGGCCCATATTAATGACTGTAATATTTACTTCCGTATTAATCTCCGGAACTGTAATGGCATTGATCGCATCTTCAATGCGTGTCAGATTTTCATCATTGGGAATAAACGTATTGTAGAAAGCCATCTCTATTGTTGCAATATCTTCCTGAGATGCGGCTGCAGCCCCCTCAGTGCCGCCGGCTGCTTCTGTATCTGCTCCGGTATTTGCTTCATTATTCTGGGCGCTGCTTCCCCCCGTATCCGCCCCTCCGGCGGATTCACTGTTTCCGCATCCGAAAGCTGCTGTGGAAACCATTGCCGCAGCCATTAATAAAGCCGCCCATCTGCGTCCTTTTTTTAACATATGATACATCTCCTCCTGAAATTTTCTTTTCTGATAAATCAAGTATAGCAGAGACAAAACCTTTTATCTTTTCACCAAAGACCGATTCTTTGTCATAGTGTGCAAATAAAAGATTCCAAAGAAAAGAGTGGAAAAAACGACCAAACAGTATGTCATTCTTCCCACTCCAGGAAAATTTATGAAGGATAAATCTGTATCAGCTTGATCTGATGGAGCTCCATGGTTTCTTTCAGCAAAAGCCTTCCCTGAGCCGCCGATATTTTCCTAAAGATCAGCCCCGGCTGAGTCACACCTTTTAAATATTCAATATCTTTTCCATTAAGCCCCTCCGGAAGTCCCATGGACATCCACTGATCCAGAAGACTTCCATGGGTCTGATCCAGAATATAACATTTCATATAGTAATCGGTTTCAGGAACATGATTTATTTCCATATTCAGCACAATCTGAGCATTATCTTCAAACATGCCTTCCAGGTCTGACGGCTTAATATCATACTCTTTTCTCAGAAAATATTTGTAATTCAGCGCCTTTGGACAAAACAGGAGGATCTGATAAACACCGGAGGCGCTTACCGTAATCATGTGTTCCGGCCCGCAGGCGAGAAGTTTTCCGGAAAGCTGCCTTAAAAACCACAACGCATAATAAACCGGTTTATAGAGGCCGTCTTTGCTCATTAATCCCGGGGCGCCAAATAAAAGTTTCGAAGAATCATAGTAATTCGATGACAGGTCACTGACCACACTGTACATAAACATCCTGCCGCAACCTGCAGAGGACGATACATGGCGCAGCAGCATGGACGCCTTGGCACAACTGTCATTGTAATAATTTCTGGATGAAACGCTGAGATTCCACTCCGTCACGTAAATATCCAGATCTTCCAGATGATACTGTGCCAGAATATTTCTGCACAGCCTGAGTTTTTCCACCGTATAATCAAAGTCCGAAATCTGACTGCGCAGCCCCGCGTAGGGATAAATATACATGGTGATAAAATCCGGAATTCCACCGCTTTCCACCATATCCGCAGCAATCTCCCTAAAATGCTGCTCACTGATCCCCAGTTCCAGTCCGCAGCCGCCAACGCGGATTCCGGGCGCCGCTTCTTTCAGCCTGGAACATATTTCTCTGAAAATCACGCCATAATTTTCATCCAGCCCAACAACCCGGCGGCTCCGGTCATCATACCAGCACTCAATGAGCCAGGAAGACACTTCCCTGACGCCATACCTGCCGACAAAATGGCGGAACATATCCGTAAGAACCTGAAACAGTTCATCCGCGGTTAAAAATGTGCCTTCTGCCTGCTCTTTATATAAAAACTCATTCATCGCCAGAAAAACAACATGTTCCCGGTCACACAGATCAATAAACGGATGCATTCCGTTGGAAATAATAAAGTCCATAACCCCGTCAATACCGTCAAAATTCATCGGACCCACACTGTGTTCTTTTCGGAGCCTTAGACGGGATGAAAAAATATTACTGATCCTCACATATTTCAGTCCGAGATTTTCTTTCAGTGTAAGAATCTGACTCTGAATCCTGGCCGATAAAAGATCCGCAGCATCTCCCGCGTTAATCCCCTGATTCCAGCAGTCCTCCCATACCGTCCCCTGATCCGTATCCGCCTGAACCACCCGGACTTTCTGAACTGCCGTCCTTGACCGGATTTTTAAAAACTCCGGTGAGGATTTTACCCGGGCAATAAGGTCATTTCCCACTTCCTGAACCGATGTATGTCCCTTTCGGTAATCCGTGGGCGTCTGCCCGTAGTGTTTTCGGAAAACCTTTGTGAATACCGAGGCGTTGGAAAACCCATTGTCCAGAGCAATGTCTGTCATACTTTTATTTGTAAAGATCAGATCTTCCACACTGTGGGTCAGCCGTACCCGGGTCACAAAATCACCGTAATTCACTCCGCACTGTTTTTTAAACCATCTCGAAAACGCAGAGGAAGACAGATACATTGTTTTGGCCGCCTCATCCTGGGACAGATTTTTCATATAATTGGCGCATACATACTGCATGACAAGGATCATGCGCTGGCTGATTTCGATATTTTCTATAGATTCCGGCCGGTGAAACAGGCAGTGTCTTACAAGAATATCCATAAGACTGTACCAGAGTGTCTCCCGCCTGAATCCCGGCGTCCCCGGAGCCGCTGTGTATTCCCGTACAAGCTGGGACAATACCTGAAAAACTCTCTGGTAGATATCCGCGTTCATATCGCCCCGCACTGTACTGCATATAAAATAGAGATAGGGCATACCCAAATTTTCCGTAAACAGACCATACCGAATCTTCAGGCAGGCATACAGGCAGTCCTCCCTGCTTTTCCATCCAAAACTCTGTCCCACATTTAAAAGAAAGAAATCTCCGGCACCGGCGTTAAAATTTTCAGTCCCAACACTGACATCCATAGATCCGGATAAAATATAGATCAGTTTTATATCATTTAAAACAGTAGTGATGTTTTCTCCCTTCCCCATCTGAAATGTCAGATCAAAATCCTTCTCCTTTAAATTCATCTCTACAGTCCTTTCCCCGCTGAAATCATCATAGAGAAAGTATAACATTTTCCGGCGGTCAAGTAAATATCCGCTGCATTTCAGCAAGCATATCCGGTCTGTCTCGCCATTCGCAAAGGCGCTGACAATAAATAATTTTAGTATGTATTTTTTCATTATCAGGCCGTGATAGTGCAAGCATTTTGCAAACAAGTATCCTATAATATATATCAGCCGGCCAGAGTTTGTCGGCAAATATTATCAGGAGGTTATACATATGGTAGAGAAATATGTCTACGGCACTCCATTTGAAACAGACGCAGTCGTTGTCCCCACAGATTGCAAAAATGGACATCCGCCGATCGGAAAAACAGACATTGAAAATGGTTATACCTGGACGTACACTATGTCCGATAATGACATTGTTTACGGTCTTGGTGAGGCCAACCGGGGCATTAATAAACGAGGCTATATTTATATCAGTAACTGTACCGATGAGTCCAATCACACTGAGGATATCTGTTCTTTATATACTGCTCATAATTTTATTATTATATCAGGAGAACAGCATTGGGGTCTTTTTTTTGATTATCCTTCCGTCATTTCTTTTGATATCGGCTACTCCCGCCAGGATTTGCTGACTGTGCACTGTGACAGCTCAGACCTGAATGTATATATTATCAATGGTAAGAACGCTTATGATGTAGTTTTACAATTTCGGAAAATCATTGGACAAAGCTATATTCCTCCCAAATTCGCGTTTGGATTCGGCCAAAGCCGGAATGGCTATGCTACAGAAGATGAACTGCGCCAGGTTTTAAAGGGATATCGCAAAAATCATATTCCTCTGGATATGATCTTTATGGATATTGATTATATGGAAAACTTTAAGGATTTTACTGTTAATTCAGAGAGTTTTCCGGATTTTGAAGCCTTTGTTAATGAAATGAGAGAACAAAAAATCCATCTCATACCAATCATTGACGCTGGCGTAAAAATTGAAAAGGGATATGATGTCTATGAGGAAGGCGTTGCCGGTGATTATTTCTGTAAACGCGAAGACAACAGCATTTTTGCCGCAACTGTATGGCCCGGTCGAACACATTTTCCAGACTTTCTCAACCGAAATGCCAGAGAATGGTTCGGAAAACAGTATAAAAAATTACTGGATATAGGAATTGATGGATTTTGGAATGATATGAATGAACCCGCAATCTTTCACTCTGACGAAGGTCTTGGAGAAGTCAAACAATTTCTTCGGGAATATTTAGACGATACTACAGACCAGTTTACAACCTACCATCTTTTTGCACATATCGGAACCCTTCGGAATAACCCAAAAGATTACACCCGTTTTTTTCATAATGTTGACGGACAACGTATCCGCCATGATAAAGTCCATAATCTATATGGCTACAATATGACCCGTGCTGCTAGTGAAGCATTTGAAAGAATTGTCCCCTCTCAGAGGATTCTGATGTTCTCCCGATCTTCTTATATCGGTATGCATCGCTATGGAGGAATATGGACCGGAGATAACAAATCCTGGTGGTCGCACCTTTTGCTGAATATTAAAATGATGCCCTCATTAAATATGTGTGGTTTTCTTTATATCGGTGCCGATCTTGGCGGCTTTGGCGCAAATACCACCCGGGATCTTCTTCTGCGCTGGCTTGCATTCGGTGTTTTTACACCATTAATGAGGAATCATACAACAAGAGGAACCCGCGCTCAGGAGTGCTACGCATTTGAGCATCCAGAAGATTTTAAAGACATTATTTCTGTCCGCTATCGACTTCTTCCATATATCTACAGTGAATATATGAAGGCTGCATTAAATAATGATCTTTATTTTAAACCATTGGGCTTTCTTTATCCGGATGATGATATTGCCAGAAGTACAGAAGACCAGCTTATCATCGGTAATGAAATCATGATCACTCCTGTATACACGCAAAACGTCCCCGGACGCATTGTCTATCTCCCTGAAGATATGCTCCTTGTTAAATTTTCCGGAAAAAGCACTATTTTCACTCAACAATTTTTTGCGGGACACCATTATATATACATTGGCCTGAACGAAGTTGTACTTTTTATCCGCAAAGGTCATTGTATTCCCGTAGCAATGCCTGCGGAAACTGTGGGGAATGTAGATTCATCCACCCTGACTCTTTTTGGATATAACGGAGCATCCTATGATCTTTATGAAGATGATGGTATTAGTAAAAATTATGAATATTCTCAGAAATACCTTCGCAGACTCTCCAAAACCGAACAATACTGATTCCCGCAATACTGAGGGGCTGTCGGTTAATACCGATTTTTAATCCCTGAGAAACAAGGATGAGACGTTCCCGCAGGATTCGGACTTTTTTAGGCCCGAATTCCTTGCGGAACCGTCTCATCCTTTTTTAACTCTCTATTTTAGGGCGCAATAACCCCTTGTTTGGATTTTCAGGGCGCTCCATCAGCTAAGCGGCTTCCTGCGCCTTTTTTCCTTCGTATTTCTTGATCTCTCCGTGTAAGAACCGGTGATATTTCAAAATGTTCCGGCCGATTGCATACAGCATGAATTCTTTATACACTTTTTCCTTTGAGCGGTAGTTAAAACGCCGGAAGCTTTCATTCTCTTTGATATCTCCAAAGTGTCCTTCTGTCTGGATCGATCGTGTCTGTCGCTTCAAAATGCCTTCTTCACTCTGGATATTCGCATTGGACTCTTCTTTTAATTCTTCCCACCGCTCGTTGATCTTCATCACTTTATTCCGATCCGGATTCTTTTCGGCGTTGTATTTATAAAGACATCTGGCTTTATGCTTACAGCCGCTGCAGTCTGCGCAGCCATAGACCTCCAACGTCTGGATGTAGCCCTCCTGCGCTTTGCTTTCTGTCCGGATACAGCTCCCTTCCGTCATGGCAGATATAATAATGCTCATCCTCAAAGGCGGCGTATGTCATATTGTAATACTTCCCGATATCTTCCTTGTATGCACGCGTTTTCCGTTTCTCATGGTCTTGGAGCTTGATATAGCTCTGTATCCCTTTCTCTTTCAGGTACAGCAGGTTCTTTTCACTGCAGTAGCCGCTGTCCGCAGTCACTGCCTCCAAGGTATCTTCAAATGCTTCCTGATGTTTTTTCAAAACAGGGATCAGCGTATTGTAATCCGTCCGGTCATTGCTGATATAGCTGTGGACAATGAAATAATTCTCTACCGCGATCTGGACGTTATAAGCCGGCTTTAGCTGCCCGTTCAGCATATGGTCCTCTTTCATCCGCATAAACGTTGCTTCAAGGTCTGTCTTGGAATAGCTGTTGCGGTCTTTTCCCATAACCGCAAAACATTCCTTATACTCCATCAGACGCCTTCCGCATGCTTCCAGTTCCTCATAGAGCTTCTGGATCTCCGGCTTATGTTTCCCCTTTCCCAAAACGAATCCAGTCCCTTCCCCATCGGCAATCCGCAGCAGATTCTTCTGCAGTTTCAGGATCTCAAGAGGGGAGCAGTTATCAATCTCGATCACCGTGTTATTGGAAATCTTTTTATGCTTTGTCAGTTTCCGTTTCCTGTTCTCTTTGATAACCTTCCGGATTTTGTCCATCCCTTCGATCACGAACATATGGGCATCTCCCAGATCATATTTAGGGCCATACCCATTCTCATGCAGGAAGGCATTGTACTTCGCATAAAGGGCATCGATGGTATCCAGCAGACCTGCAAGGTGATAGTTGAGGCTGCCGCGCCAGACGAAGGTGTATCGGTTTGCGTTCGCTTCGATTTTTATCCCATCAATGTAAAGTTCTTTCAGCGTGATAAGACCTTCCTTCTTCAAACGCCGCATGAACTGATAATTCAAGTCATCAAGGACTTCTCCCGTCAGTTTTTTCCCTTTAAAATCGTAAAAAGCATCCCGCTGAGGCTTCTGGCCTTTGGTAAGCCAGATAAAGGCAAGGTCCCGCTGGCACAGGTCAACAATCCGGTCAACAGAGCGGACACCGCGCATGTTTGCATAGGTAACAACAGAATACAGCATGATCGGGTTAAACCCTGTTCTTCCCTTGTCCGAATAACAGGCCAGCAGGCCTGAAAAGTCCAATTCCTCCATCACTTTTTTAAGGGTATAGACTGGATCGTCATCGGGTAACCTCAAATCGAAGAAACTGAAGTTAAATTTCTGTTGCCCAATTTCAAAAAAGTCGTTATAATAGTCTTTGGTAAGCATAGTTCCATTATAACATGGAACGGAGAAAAGATGGTTGTCGTTAGCCATCTTTTTTCTATTTTCAGGAAAAAAATTTCAGGCGCCGTAGTGACCCATCTGAGTCACTACGGCGCCTATTTAGGATTATCTATTTCCCGACAACCCCTTCTTTATAAAAAAGAGAGCTTGAGCGGCGGAAATCGATCCGCCGCTCAAGCTCTCTTTTTTACTACACGTCTCTATTTTTCAGTTTTCCGAGCTTTCAGCTTTCCATGCATCAAATTGTGCCTGTTTTTCCTTAACAATATCCTGAATTCCCGCTTTTTCCATTTCCTCGTTTAAAATCGGAATTGTTTCATCAGGATTTAAGGAACCACATAAAAGAGCCGGCACATATTTCTCATAAACATTCAGGCACGCAGTAATCTGATTCATGACTGAAGTAGAATCAAATTTGAACCCAAAACATACCGGAACCTGAGTAGATTCTGTAAATTGATCACTTTCCTCCCAATTAGTTTCAAGACCTTCTACGGTATAACTTAAACGTTCATTGGGCCATGCCCATTCCAGACGACTATATCCATTTGTTGTAGCATCCTTTCCTTCAGGGAAAGTAATCACCCCGTTTTCTTTATCCACAAAAACATAGTTTTTGCCTTCGATGCCGTTAATTACAAGATTTGCAACGGTTGGATCACTGTACATCAAGTCAAAAAAAGCAACCGCTCTCTCAGGATCTCCGGAAGCTGTAGGTACAAACCAACCTGAACGACCTCCAATATACGTAGGTACTCCATATTTCCATGCAACTGTTTCAATTCCGCCATTATTTTGGGTTGCCTCAATCTCCCAGCCAGGAGTCATATGCTGAAAATATCCAAATGCCTTACCAGCTGCTACAAGTGTATTACAGCTATCCGTGTTTGTTGAAGCATCCGGCATGATCAGACCCTCCTGACTCCACTGATACATACGTTCACATGTTTCTTTAAACAGATCTGTTTCAAAAAAGCTTACAATCTTCCCATTTTCATCAAAAGGATCTTCCAGTACCGCAAGGTTGTTGGAATCACCGCAGCTATCCTGCCCTATATACGGAGTACTTCCGCCAAACATATCTCCGGCATTGGATACCACGGGATACATATCCGGATGGGCCTCTTTTACTTTTACCAGAGCATCATGAAGATCATCCATAGACTGAAAATTCTCATAATCAATTCCCAGTTCGTCACAAATATCTTTGCGCATACCAAACCCAAGAATCTGGCCTTTTTCTCCATTTACAGGCATACCATAAATATCTCCATCATAAATCATACTCATCCAATCTCTTTCTTCCAGAGAAGAACAGAGATTAGGCGCAAACCTTTCCACCAGATCAGTAATTGGCTGAATCTGGCCTGTCTGAACATATTCCGATGGATCAGCCATTGGAATAAACAAATCCAACGCATCCCCGGATGATAAAATCAGATTAAGCTGCGTCATATAGGAAGCAAAACCGATTCTGGTTAATTCCACATCGCAATTTAATTTTTCTTCAGTAATTTCACTTAATGCTGCAGATACTTCTTCAAGAATTTGAGTATCTGCATCCCCCATAGCCATAACTTTTAATGTGTAATGATCTTTCGTATGAAAATATTCTGAAAGATCTCCCGACTCACCGGCCGCCTCCGTACTTCCAGACGCTGCTACAGACTCTGTTTCTGTCTTTGTCTCCCCATCTCCTGTGCATCCCGCCAGTAATGAACATATAGTCACTACTGTCATTCCTAACGCCATACATTTTTTTAACTTCATTGTAATCCTCCTCTACTTCCGATCGTTATCGGATTTATTATTTTTTATTGGGCTTACCTATTATACAGATAAAACATTTCTTATCCTTTAACTGCGCCAATAGTAATTCCTTTGACAAAATATCTCTGAAAAAATGGATAAATACATAATACGGGCAAGGCACCTACAACAGCAATCGCCATCTTTATACTTGTTGAAGGCATCGATGACATATCTACATTAGCGGAAAATGAACTGCTCAGCAATACCTGAAGATCCTGAAGCATATTGTTCAGTAATACCTGAATGGTATAATACTTTTTTTGTGTGAGATAATATAGACCATTCATCCAATCGTTCCAGTACGCCATGCCTACAAGAAGCATTAATGTAGCAATTATCGGTAAAGCCATTGGCATTACAACTTTAAACAATATCTGCCATTCACTGGCACCATCAATACGTGCAGCTTCAAGAACTTCTTCTGGGATATTCTGTGCCAAATTAGTTCTCATCATAATTACATAAAAGGCGCCCATCATTAACGATGGAACAATCAGTGCCGCGTAGGTATTACGTATATGAAAATATTGCGTCCACATAATATAAGAAGGTACCAGGCCTCCATTAAAGAGCATTGTAAAAAACACAATAAAAGACCAGATATTACGGTGCGGAAGGTCACGTCTGGATAGCGGATAAGCAAATAATATAGTCAGTGCAATATTCAGAACAGTTCCAACCACAGTGACCCCAATTGTTGTTCCATATGCTCTGAAAATTGTAGCGGAATTAGCGAAAATATATTCGTAAGCTGCTACGCTGAATGCCCGTGGAATAATCGAATATCCTTCCTGAATAAGCACATGCTCATCAGTAAATGAAGACACGATCAACAGGAGAAATGGGAACAAACAGAATATACATAATATAATCATTATAAAATGGAAAATAATCTGAGTTTTTCTACTTTTTTCAACCATAATGCGCGTCTCCTTTTAAAATAATGCATCGTCTTTACTAATTTTCCGTACAGTAAAATTAGCCAGAAGTACAACAAGACAGCCAACGACAGACTGATAAAATCCGGCTGCTGCCGACATCCCAATATTATTGCTTTGCATCAGACCGCGATATACATATGTATCAATCGTATTCGTTACATCAAATAATGGTCCGGAGTTCATCGGTACCTGATAGAAAAGTCCAAAATCTGAATAAAAAATCTTTCCTATGGACATCAGGGACAAAGTTATAATTGTTGACCGCAGGCCCGGAAGTGTAACATGATATATCCTTTGCCATCTGTTAGCACCATCGATAGCTGCCGCTTCATACAGTCCAGAATCGAGTCCCACAACTGTTGCATAGAAAATAATAGAATGATAACCGAAGTTTTTCCACAGATTAACGAGAATCAGGATAAAAGGCCAGTACTTTGGTTCCGAATACCAGCTGATTGGCTCTCCACCCAGAGCGCCCACAATCGTATGATTGACAAATCCAGTTTCCGTTGCCAGCAACGCATTTACAAGATAACTTACAATAACCATGGAGATCAAATATGGAACAAGAATCACAGTCTGATAAATCTTCTTGCTGAGTTTGCCTCTGATTTCGTTAAGCAGTATCGCAATAAATACCGCCATGATCGTTCCCAAAACAATAAATGCAAGATTATATAAAATGGTATTTCGTGTAATAATAAACGCTTCATCTGAAGAAAACAGATATTCAAAATTACTGAGTCCTGCCCACGGGCTGGCAAGGATCCCCTTTCTGAAATTTACCTGCTTAAAGGCGATAATCAATCCGGCCATAGGGATATAATTGTTAATAATTAAATATACCAGTCCGGGAAGCATCATCAGATATAAAGGAATATATCGCCTGTGTCTTTTTCCAAATTTTTTTAATCTCATGAACCACTCCTCCTCATCTTTATTCTATGAACTTTATTCTAACGTTCCAAAAAGAATAATTCTATAAATCGGCTGACATCCAAGAGCAATACAAACGACTTGTTAATGTAATTAATATTAAAATAGAGACCCGTCTTAAAAAAATAGCGACCTCTGAAATATCTTCTTACTATTGGATATTCCAAAGATCGCATCATCAAAAAATCTATTGTCCGGACGAGTTATCTCCGCTCCTGTACCGGAGAATGTCCATATATTTTTTTATACAGTTTAGAGAAATATGAAAAGTTACTGTAGCCGACCTTTACAGCAATCAAGCTTACCGGAAGCCGGGTTGTAGATAAAAGATTTCTGGCAACATTCATCTTTTCAAGAATAATATAATCATTAAGTGTCACACCCTTCTCTCTTTTAAATATTCTTGAAAGATAGTCAATGTTCAGATGAACATGATTTGCCAGATCACTTCGTTTTATGTCCTGACTGATATGCTCATGGACATACCGGGTCACCTCCTGTACAGGATCCTCGCTGGTTCCCGGCGGAATACTCCTGCGCATAATATAATTTTGGATCATCTCTGCCATCCACAAAAGATCATCCACATTTTTATAGGCATTAATATAGCGTTCAAACATCCCATTTGTTTCAAATACAGAGAAAATTGAATCATTATACTGATTCAGGTATTTATACAGAAGTTGGATCAGATCCGTATGAAGCTGCATACATATTCTGAGAAACTTACGCCGATCATCACCGTTTTTTTTCTCTAAGAACAAAGCCACATTTTCCTTCAGTTTTCCCGCCCATTCCGTATTATAATATTGTAGCCATCGATTCTCAGTAACATCCGGACACAACAGAAGATCTGCTTCATTATTCGGAACATCTTCAAGAATCTCCCGGCTCAGCGCTGCTATTTTTATAAGATCATCACAGTATCGATAAATAATCCGAGTATCCAGTCGGCATATTCCACGCAATGTCTCAATAACCATCTGAATCTGCCTTCCAAATAATTCCACAGGTGCCGTGTAATTACTGTCAATGCCATCACAAAAAAACCAGTATTCTCTGATATTTTTCTGAAACAGGAGCAAACGCTGCTGCAACGGTGCCATAAGTTCAGAAATGACATTATTTAAAGTAAACTCCATTAATTGTAAATCCCACTTTTCCTCAACATCTTCCTCATTCCGAATTTTCAGATAGCAGAGATATCCCTGGGTGTCCCGTGAGAAGCGCTTCAGCTCTACCAGTTTTTCCACTGCCCGGACATTTTTCTGCGCATCCAGACATTCCTCCAAAAGCATCTTCTCAATCCAGACATCTTCACTGATAATCTTTCCATACTCTGAAAGTTTTCTCCGACTTCTATCTTTTTTAAGTTTTTCCATTGCATCTCGGATCACTTCCTGTATTTCACTGTACGGGCAGGGAAGCAGTACATATCTGAATCCTCCGAAATGCAGCGCCCTTTGCGCATATTCAAAATCCGCATGTGATGACATAAAAATACATTCCATGTCAAGTTCCTTCTCCCGGATCCACTCTACCAAATCCAGGCCGCTTTCACCGGGCATTTCAATATCTGTCAGCAAAATATCAATTTTCAGATTATTAATCAGCACTCTAGCCTCATAAACATTATGGGCTTTATAAATACCAAGAATACCAAGACTGTCCCAATCTACACCTTTAATGATCCCGTTGACTACGCTGATAAGATCATCTACAATCAGTATATTCATATTGATCCCCTTCCTTAACTATTATCCCGTACAAAAATATCTGCATGGGCGCCATCAATATTGGAAAAACCAAACAATACGCGCTCCCGTCCATAGTACAGAATAAATCGCTGTATAACATTATAAATGCCTATATGATGTTCATCAGAATTGGGATTTTCAACTCCACATAAGTTCAGTTTTTCCAGAACATCTTCAGGAAATCCAGGACCATTATCAGAAACTGTAAGATTCATAAAGCTACCCTCTTCCGAAACAATCCGACTGATATAAATGCTAATAACCAGATTATGATTGGATTTACCGCCATATTTCACAGAATTTTCCACTAAAGATAAAATCGATATTGCCGGGATCAGATATCCCTTTAGAGCCGGATCGATCTCAACTGTCAGCCTTGGAGGATAAGCCAGGCTGATCTGCTGGAGCTGTATATAATTATCCACATACTGAAGTTCTTCTTCCATTGTAACAGCTATTGAAGGACTTTTAAGCATATATCTTAAATGTCTGGACAAATACACCACCGCATTTTTGCTATCTTCATACCTTTCCTCCTCCAACAGCCCATAAATACTTTTTAAACAGTTAACATAAAAATGCGGACGTATCTGAGTTTGATAATAATCCAACTGAGTTCTCTGCAAATCCAGTGCTTTTTCATAAGATTCTATTTTTAAGACTTTAATTTCTGTAATCATCGCATTAAAGGTTTGATTCATTATCCGGAATTCTGCTTCCGTATAATCTTCATCAGCCCTTGTTTCCATTTTCCCATTACGGATTTCCTCCATTGTTTCTACAAGACGGTCAATGGGCTTATAAAAAACTCTTCGAAGAGTGAAAAAACTTACAGGAATAAGAATAATGGCAACCTCTATAGAGAAAATAATTATGCTTCTCTGAACAATTGATAAATTCCCCATAATCCCGTGATAGGGCATGATGTATGCAGCGCGCATATGAGCAAAATCCACATTTTGTTCGATAACCAGATATTTACGCATATCTCCGGTAAAATAATAGTTATCCTTGCCAAGCAGCTTAATCCCGTCATCCTGGACATCCTGTGCATTATTAAATATCTGATCGCCATTGAAAAAAACAATTTTTTCTTCCGACATCCCACTTTCACTCTGCGGCACATGTATTGAGGTCACATCAATCAAGTATACGCCATAGGTACCATTAAATCCCTTAATCATATAAAGAAAGGACTCGTCCCCCAGACTAATCGGCTGCCACAGATTTTCAAATATTGAACCATTCTGCTTCAGATAAAAAGAAAAATAGGATCTGAGTTTCTCATTCATTGTATAATTAGACTTCTGTGAGGCATAACATTCTCTGAAAATCTGATATCTGTTATTAATAATATAACATCCATATAAAATACGATTATCTTCCAATAACGAATGAAAATAGTTGATAATTTCCAGTGAATGAATGTGAGCATCCAAATAACGCGTATCTGTTGAAAGCATCTTAAAATAAACATCAGAGGCTACATAATTCAACAATCCATTATTTATACGTTCCAGGTCATCTTGTAAAATATCACAATAGGAAGTCAAGGCATTCTTATTTGATTTAGAAATACTTTGATTAAAATAGTTTATAAAATAGAAATTATAGACAATAATAATTATGATAAGTGGAATCTGAGTCAACAACAGTACAGTAAAAACCCGTGTCTTAATTGATTTTCTGCGCTTCATTTCCATCGTCCCCCTCCACTTTCAGCATCCTATCTCCATACCCCCAATTTTTTAAACAATTCTTTTTTATTCTAAACGATTGTCAAGGTCACGTCAATAAACTCTCTGTATATTTATAGGCCATTTGTAATCGTCAGGGTCGCCCCTTCATGGTTTTTTCTGGTATCATATAATCTCAATATCATCATCGTGCAGCATAAAAAAGGCCATTGCAAAGATCAGCCCTGCATACCATTCCGGTATATCATTTTCCAACGCCATCTCCTTTGAAGCAGACATCATATGACGAATCTCACCTGCTTTTCTGCCATTTAAGAGAATCTCAAATGTCCGATTCCGCTTCTGACAGACAGAAAGCCGCCTGCAGCCGGCTATGACTTCTGTTTCCTCTGCCATTGCCGGTCGCCAATAGGCTTCCTTTTTTCCTTTGGCATCTGACGAATACCGGACTATGCAGTGAATTGTTTTTATTTTTTTCCCAATAATCCGGAACTCTCCTTCGCCATGTACAACCCAATATTCCTCATCCTGATCCGGGCAGATAACCGCCAATTTATTCTCTGAAGACAGCTTTTTCCCGACGATGCAGATCAGTTTATTGGCTTCATCATAAATTTTATACTTATTAATCTCGTATTTTATATTGAACCTCATTTGACCCAACCTCCGATCAAAGATACCAGTGTATTGGCTGCTCCTGCCAGAAGCATAACCCATATAGGATTCATATGGCACTTTCTGAGCAATACGATGCAGCCGGCAAAAATAACAGCCATAAGCCAGTTTGTATTCGCCGGAACAATTCCCGAATTGCTTCCCCAGAAAGCTGTGATCATTACAGAGACCCCGGCTGATGCTATCATTGCTACAACTGCCGGCCTGAGGGAATTCAAGACACCCTGGAGCAGTTCCATCTTCCGGTATTTGAGATACAGCCCGGCGATCAGCATAACAATAATGCAGGAAGGCAGGATACAGCCTGCTGTGGCCACTGCCGCTCCCGGGAGCCCGGCGATCTTGATTCCTACAAAAGTGGCGGAATTGACAGCAATCGGTCCCGGCGTCATTTGAGATATTGTGATCAGATCCGTAAATTCTCTCATACTGAGCCAGCCATGTTCTGTAACAACCTGCCCCTGGATCAGCGGCATTGCCGCATACCCGCCTCCGAAACTGAACAGTCCGATCTGAAGAAAACTCCAGAATAACTCCAGATAGATCATCTCCGTCCCCCCTTTTGCTTCTTCACAAGGGTTCTCACCCCGCCAAACACGCCGCAGACAAGGACAATGTAAATCACATTGACGCCCAGAATACATGCTGCCACAAACGAAAGAACCATGATCACGATAGCGATTCGGTTCTTACCATGTATAATTTCTCCCGCCATCTCATAGACAACAGCCGCGATCACCGCTCCAACACCGGCCTGCATGCCTTCCAGCATCCTGCTTATGATCACATTACTGCGAAAAGCGCTGTAGCAGACGGATATGACCGAGATAATATAACTTCTCGGAATCTCAATAAATGAGATTCCAACCGAAACTTGACAACTAAATATCGTGCAGGAAAAGAAATTTACGAGAAATGGACATAAACATTGGACATAGCGGGTACTATGTCTTGAAAAATCTTATGAATTCGCTTAAGATATCATTATTAGGCGGCTAATCCTAATAATGATTCTTGAAATGCCTCAACAGATGGCATTTCCCAGGCATCAAGATGTTGGAGCATCATGATGCCGTAGAGGCGGCAGTACCACATCTTCGTAGAGCGGTGCCTGCCGTCTTCTAATTTATAGTCCTCTTTCTCACGCTTGTTGGAGCGTTCCACGGAAGTTCTTCCGTCATATTCCTTTTCCCATGCTTTAGAGTCCCTTGGCGGTATGTTAAATAACCTTGGATTGTCATCGGTAAAGATATGTACGGTCCTTCCATATTTCGCCGGTGAACAGGGATGTTCACAAAAGCAGCCACGTTTTCGGTTTGCTTTTGGGCATCGGTATTTGGCCCGATGCTTGGCAGCCTCATATCCATCTTTATGCATACGTAAGCCCATCTTACAGATTGGGACGCCATCCTCATCAATGGTGAAATCGTCCTTATAAGTGAAATGTCCGGTATGTCCGGGATTGAGGTCGATAAAGGGCGTGATATTTTCTCGTCTGCAGTATTCATAAACAGCATAAGCATCGTGGGCGGAATCCAGAAGAAGTTTTTCAATACGGAACTGCGGAAGGTATGCTTTCATGGTGAAAAAAGAGTGTAGAAAAGAAAGCATGTCATGCCGGGAAGCCCGTTCCAAAAGCGGGAATACAGGGAGATCGCTGTAGGAATCGGAGGCCACATACATGTAGAGGTGGTAACCAAAAAAGTAGCAATCCCGATGGGAATCCCATCCCCAGTTGCAGTCCGGCTGAGAATAACGGCGTTTGCAGTGACAGGAAGAACCGCCATTTTCCTTGCAGTCACAGATCCGTTTTTTTCGCTGCTGTGCAGCGGTGCGGACAGGAGTGCCGTCACCGGCAAGGGCCAGATGCTCGGGGTCAATCAATCCTTTCTGAATAGAACGATCCAGGAACTGCTGATGATAAAGGCGAAAGATGAGAAAAAAGGGATTCTCCGGTTTCAATTTCCAGCGTTCCAGCAAAGGAAGAAGTTTGGAAGCGATACTGGAAGAATCACAGGGCGTTTTATCCCCCTTCTTTTTCCCCTTGGGTGGTTTCATTTTAGGGAAACGATCTTTCGGGGAAAGATTGTCAGAGTCATCCTGCCAGATGCGGGAAAAGAAATCATAAAAAGTCCCGACACCGGGAGTATCCCCGAAAGGGAATCCGCTGAGGATGGCATAAAGAGGAGTTTCCCTGAGCATGCGGCACCAGACCGTGATGGAAGTTACCTTCAGCTTCAAAGCAAGCAGATAGGAGCGCAGCATGCAGAAAGGAAGTCGGGGTTCAGGACCAAAAACAAAGTAGCACTCCTGCATAATGGAATCTGTCAGGGAAAGATCCAGATACCAGAACTGCACGATATAGTCCCAGGTGCTTTTGGAAAGCACAAAGGGATCCGGATAAAACTTAAGGAAATCGGATACGAAAGTATCCTGATAGGCGGCATGACCGCCAGGATTAGTAGGTAACAAAGAAATCGCCTCCAGTCGATTGAAATAAAATATAATCAATCGGCTTCGCCGCAAATTTTGAGCGATTTGTCAAGCGATTTTTGCAAAAAAGTGGGTGATTTTTTTGAAATAGGGGTCAGAAAGCCTTATAAAATCAGGGCTGAAGATTCCGAGAAGTTATACCGGTGTAATGGAGGAATCAACTTCCAGAACTTTGGCAAATAATTCCTCAAAATCATCAGCAGTCTTTAAGGTATCCGGATCAATTCCTGTCTGCTCCAGGATGTCTGTGCGGCAGACAAATGCCAGCGGAGTCGCCTTATCTCCGTAGGATGTCACCGAAAAGATTCTGCCGTCAACCATTGTCCCCTCAAGCCAGTTCTCAGGAACGACTTCCAGAAGATCGGAAGCGTATTCTTGTAAAAGATCAGTAATATCCATTAACTGATTCTGGCTGGTCATCGAGTTAAAGTGAGCGGAATCACCAGGCAGAGTTACCATCAGATCCAGCTTTTCATTGCCGGCGATCATCAGGTTTAACTGCTGAACATAACTGCCCATCTCAATAATGTTCAAATTCACTTCTGTGTTAATCTTTTCCCGTGTAATTTCATTAATAGCTTCTTCCACCATATCTACATCTGTAGGTATGGTATTTAACGTCCAAAACATTACTTCAATCTGAGCAATATCTTCAAGATCCTCAGAGCCGGTGTCGGACGCTTCCGCGCTTTCTCCCGCCGTATCAGATGCGCTGTCCGATGCCCCTGTGGTTGAAGTTGTGGACGTTGAAGAACTGCTGTTGCCTCCGCCGCAGGCGGCTGCCGCGAAAGCCATTGCCGATGCCATCAAAATTGCGAAAATTCGTTTTGTTCTCATTGCCTACCTCCATTTTACATATGTAAGTTTTTCCCGTGTCAGCGAGCCAGACAGACGCTTGATCACATCCTTTTGACAGGCACCACAAGAAAAATATCTCCCGCAGCTTTGCTGAATGAACGATCTCCATACGCTATCCCCCCTGCCACGGGATATTGGATTGTTGGCAACAACATACACATAAATCTCATGTTTGTCAATCTTTTTTCACCACTTTGAACAGCACTTATGCAAATGTCTAATTTTCACAAAACCATTATTGCACATATAAAAGAGCAAAAAGAAAAAAATTCGCAGCTATTTAGACAAAATCTAAAAAGCTGCGAATCCACTTTTATATTTTATAAGTTTCCTGACAAATGGGCATGAGACACAAATTGCTCCGCACTTTGTGCTTCCACAATCCTAAAACACCTCAAATTTCAACCCATACGGCGTTATTCTTGCTGCTCTCGACACACGCATGGATAAACTTCACTCCCGCAATTCCATCGTCCACTGTCGGGAAGTCCAGATCCCCTTCTGCCGGTTCCTCTCCGTTCACTTTCTTTAAGATCGTGCTGATATAGCACTTATAGATGTTGGCAAAGGCTTCGTACAGCCCTTCCGGATGGCCCGATGGCAGGCGGTTCATCTCTTTGGAACGCTCGCTCACATATCCCATGCCTCTGTTATAGATCTGGGTCGGCTGTCCCTTTAATGTCACACTCAGCACGTTGGGGTTCTCCTGTACCCACTCAATCGCTCCCTCGGTTCCGAAGATCCGCACTACAAGGCCGTTCATATGACCTACACACACCTGGGAGGACGAGTATACTCCATGGGCTCCATTGTCAAACTCTACAAGGATGTTGGCGTTTAAATCCAGCGGCTGGCCGTAGTTGTCCAGCACCGCCGCCACTTTCTTCAGTTTCAGCCCGGTAATGTAGGACACTGTATGTTCGATATGGGTTCCAATATCTCCCACACAGTTGGAGATCCCCGCAACCTTCGGGTCTTTTCTCCAGGAGGACAGCTTCACCATCTTCTGGTCCCCTTTGCCGATATCATCCACAAGGTATTCCTGAAGGTATTCTGCGTTCACGTTGATCACGTCCCCGATCACGCCCTGTTTTACCAGCTCTCTGGCTTCTTTCACCATGTTGTTGCCGGAATACGAATAGTTTACCGCAAAGTACAGCCCTTTTTCCTCGGCCAGCGCCTTTAACTCCTCAGCTTCCCCAACCTCAAAGCTTAACGGCTTTTCGCAAAGTACGTTGATGCCGTGGTTTAAGAACTCCTTCGCTACCTGGTAGTGGAGGAAGTTCGGCGTTACGATGGACACGAAGTCGATACCGTCTTCTCTCTCGCTCTCCTTCTGGGCCATCTCTTTATAATCTGCGTAGATCCGATCCTCATCCAGGCGGTAGAACTGGCCGCACTCTTTGTTGGCCGCCATATCCGGGTTAAAGCAGCCCGCCACTAACTGGGCTCTTCCGTCAAAGTTCACCGCAATCCGGTGTACCCCGCCGATGAACGCGTTTAAGTCTCCGCCGACCATTCCGTATCTTAATGTCTTTCTCATGGTTTTCTTTTCCCCCTTTTTTTTAATTCCCGCTGTTGGAGATCGCGCTGTCAAACTTCACATCCGATGGCGCAAAATCAACTTTCTTCACAAACGCGCAGGCTTCTTTCGCCCCGTACTCTCTCTCCATTCCCGAATCTTCCCACTCTACAGACAGCGGGCCCTGGTAATCGTAGGCGTTCAGCACACGGATGATGTCCTCGAAGTTTACATCCCCATGGCCAAGGGAACGGAAGTTCCAGCCCCTTCTCAGATCGCCGAAATCAATATGGGAGCCTAACAGGCCGCTGCGGCCGTCTAAGGTCACCGCCGCGTCTTTCATATGGACGTGGTATACACGGTCGATGAAGTCCTGTAAGAACAGTTCCGGTTTCATCCCCTGCCAGATCAGGTGGCTCGGATCAAAGTTTAACCCAAACTCCGGACGGTCTTTGAATTTCTCAAGGAGACGTTTCGTGGAGTAGTAGTCAAAGGCGATCTCTCCCGGATGGACTTCCAGGGCGAACTTGATGCCGTTTTCTTTGAACACGTCAAGGATCGGCGCCCACAGGTCATAGATCTCCTGGTAACCGGCCTCGATCATCTCTTCTGTGGTCTGGGGGAAGCTGTAAAGGTATTTCCAGATCGGTGATCCGGTAAAACCTGTCACCACATAGCAGCCCATCTTCTTTGCCGCGATGGCGCAGTATTTCATCGTCTCGATGGCCCAGGCCCGGATCGCGTCCGGCTGGTCGGCAAGGCTTGGCGGCGCGAAGTTATTCAGTCTCGGATCGTTATAGTCTCCCACACATTGTCCGATAATGTGAGAGCATAACGCCACGCACTGAAGGTCATATTTTGCCAGAAGCGCTTTGACTTCCGCCACATAAGCGTCATCCTCCGCTGCACGTTTCGGATCCAGGTGGTTGCCCCAGCATGCCAGCTCGATACCGTCATAGCCCATGGCTTTCGCTTTGCTAAAAAGTTCTTCCATCTCCATGTCCGCCCACTGGCAGGACATTAATGTTACTAATCTGCCCATATGTATATTACCTCCTTCAAACTCTCTCAAATATAAGGTGAGCCGCGCCAATGGCTGCGTCCAGGGCGCCGCCTTCACTGAATTTGAGATACATTACAGGTTCTTTATACAGATCCATCTCCGCCAGCATTTTTGTCAGCCGGCGCTCATATTTTTTCAAATAAGGTACCATCTCTCCGCCCAGAGTGATATCAATATCAAAGATCACTTTAAGATTGCGGATCGCTCTCACAAGGTATTTCAGATAGTCCTCCCACAACTCGCGGCATACCGGATCCTGCCGCTCCAGCGCTTCAAAAAATCCCGGCAGATCCAGACCGCTCTTGTCCCGCAAAACCTCGCTGGAACAGCAGGTCTGAAGGCAGCCTCTCTGCCCGCAGTAGCACGCATCCCCGTCATCCCGGATGATCATATGTCCAAACTCTCCGGTGCGTTCTGATAGCCCCCAGAAAGTCCCATCCGCCACCACCGCGCCGCCCACAAGACGGTCAAGCTGGAGATAAACAGTACGACGGCGCTGTCCCGGCTCTCCGATCTGGGAGTATGCCGCAGCTTTCATATTCTCAAAAAAGAATACCGGACATGGAAAAAGCTTTTTGATTTCGTCCATACGGATGCCCTCAAAAAGTTCTACCGGAATTATATCATCCCAGTTATTTCCGGGAGGAATGATCCCCTGAATGCATATTCCAATGCCCTTAAAGCAGCCATCCTCCTCGTATTCAACTTCGAGAAACTCATCAACCAGCTTTCTCAGATCCGCCCAGTAAGCTTCCGTATTTTCATAGGCTATTTTGAAACTTTCTGATTTAAAAATCTTCTGATTCCAGTTGGCAAGTACCATACGGATATGGTGTCTGGAAAGAGCAATGCCTAATGATATCCTGGCATCGGCCACAGGCTGGTACAAAATGGGCTTTCTCCCTCCTGTGGAGTCTGAGGCTTTGCCAGCTTCGACAAGGCCTTCCTCCACCAACTCTTTAATGAGAGAAGTTACCGTTGCAAGACTTAAATTGAGTTTCAGCGAAATATCCTTTTTGGTAAGCATGCCATTTTCCCGAATGACCTGGAGAATGTGATCTCGATTAGCGTTGCGGACCTCCATATTACTCATTCCAGTTACCATACTTTTTACTCCTCTAAATAAATTTTACGCAGATCTTTCCCTGCACAAATCGTGCGCATCCCCCGGAGGGTTTATAGTATATAACGATTCAGCCATGCCGCCAAATCTTTCGCAGACTACGCCGCGAGAGCAATTGGGACACCGCTGAATCATCATAAAATCTTTTAAGCACTTTTTAATAAGCTTTATTATAAATCATTTAAAGGAATTTCACAAGGGTGCAATTTTTTTAGTCTACCTGCCACAAAGCAAGACCTTCAGCCATCGGCGCCGGACGCTGGCAAGTCGTTGTCATTTCAACTGTCACGCCTTCTTTGGCTGCTTTATCAAAGGCTGCGAGAATTTCTACCACATGTCTGGAAAGCTCTCCGCTTAAACGGCTCTCTCTGCCCTCAATAAGAGACTGAGCGATATCGGAAACGCCAAGGCCGCGCATATTGCAGCGTGGATCTTCGTCAGCAGGATACGCCAGAGGCGCTTCCTCTCTGCACTCCGGCGTCTTTGTAACCATTGTCACTAATCTGGCAAATGCCGGGCCTTCTACGGCTTTAACAATATCAGTCAGCTTGTTTCCGTCAAAATAGTTCACTGTGCCGCCGAAAAGGTTGGGGTCGGGAACAGTAAGCATACCGGTTGTACCGTAAATTTCCATACATGGAAGCTGTGAATCCCATACATCAAAGCTCATGTTGACATTTCCGATAACGCCGTTTTCAAATTCCATAAGACCAGCGTAATGGGTAGGCACTTCCACTTTCATCGGCGTTCCGTGGATATCTCTCTCCGCTCTGGAAATCTTAGCCATGCAGGACACTCTTTTCACAGGTCCGAGTAAAGAAACAAGCGCTGTAATATAGTACGGTCCCATATCCCACATTGGGCCGCCGCCCTGTTTATAATAGAACTCAGGGGCGTCATGCCACAGTTCATGTCCCGGACAAACCAGGTTTGCTGTAAATCCAACAGGACGCCCGATCTTTCCTTCATCAATCATCTTGCGGCAAGTCTGGACGCCAGCGCCAAGGAATGTGTCCGGAGCGCTGCATGCAATCAGGCCCTTTTCTTTTGCAAGTTTTACAGTAGCTTCAGCATCTTCAAGATTTAATGCCAGCGGTTTTTCGCAATAAACATTCTTTCCGGCATTTAATGCTTTCATATTAATCTCATAGTGAGCGGCAGGGATGGTCAGATTGACAACCAACTCCACTTCCGGATTCGCCAGAAGCTCATCTACAGTGCAGGCTTTTGGGAGATTAAATTTTTCTTTGGCAGCCTCAGCTTTCTCTAAAAACATATCCGCGCAGGCAATCACCTTAACATTATGATAGTGCTGTGTAATATTTGTCAGATAAACATCACTGATGGTTCCGCATCCAATAATTCCAATGCCAATATAGTCTTTCTTTGCCATTTTCATTCACCTTTCATTTTGTTTATGCATTTTGTATGTATTGGGGAACGGCGCCTGTTCCCCTTTCGGTAATTTAACCATACACCATAATCTCTTTCATGTCAATCTTTTTCACAAAGCTTTTGTAAAATGTTTTCAAAAAAGTATTGACATTAGATGATAAAAGTCTTATCCTTAAACTACACAAAAGTTGTCCGGTCCAAAAGCCAGACATAATCATTAAGCAACGAAAGTGAATGAGGAGGTTTTTTTATGCATTACTGCGTGAGTACTGAGATGATTGATTTACATAATCAGGCTCCCAACCGTAATCAGAGAGAGTGTAAATTCTACTGGGATGAAGCTTATACACTGATCTGCGGAGCAGGGTTTACAGACATGGAGATTCCATACGAACCCAAGTGGGATTTCGGCGGCCGTTCCGGTATCCCCAGAACGCTGCGTTCCATTAATATTAAGTTCCAGAGTGTTGAAAATTATATGAAAGTTCTTAAAGAGGCAGGCATCAACGGTATTTCCAGCGTTCATCTTGATCCGTCTATGTTCTGTTCCGGCGTTATGGAGATGTATTTCGGGGCAATGGAACATTTTGCTTCCGAAGCCATTGACTTCTGCGCCCAGGCCGGTTCCAAAGTATTCTGTCTGACAGTAACACCGCCTCAGGCCACTGTTAAAGCTCTCTATCAGGGGGATGATATGGATAGTTTTATCGCTGCATTCCTTGAGAAAAACGGCGAAGTCATCGCCCGTCTGGCTAAAAAAGCTGCAGACAGCAACATTAAGCTCTGTCTTAAAAATGAATTCTGGAGCCTTCTTCGCGGCAGCGCCATTGCGGATTATGTAAAATCACTGAAGAGCGAAGCTCCGGTTTACATTGATGTTGATACAGCCAATCTTCAGATTGCCGGTGTCAATCCCGCTCAGTTTATTAAAGACAACGCTTCCCTTATAGGAGCTGTGCATTTCTCAGATACCGCCTTCGTAGATGACGGGGATATTTATGCTACCCCATCCCCGGAATTTCCTTTAAATAAGGCCACACAGATCTTTAAGGATCTTGGTCAGGGCGATGTAGACTTCCCGGAAATCTACAAAGCATTACAGGCATGCGGTTATGACGGAGTTGTTGTCATCAACGCTAAACAGACCAGAGACTTCTCACGTGGACTTTTAAGAGCCGGATACTATATGAAACACTGCCTGGGCATTTCCATGTCCGATGCACAATAATTGACGGAGGTGAACAAGATGTCCAATATTAAGCTTTCCCATATGAATCACTGGAAAACCATTCCTTACAAGCAGATCGACAATTTCCGTGATTTCTATTATGAAGATAAAAGTAACATTGCCTACTACTCTGACTGGGACCGTATCCTGCGCTATCACAAAGCTACAGGTTATGACGGTATCGAAATCGCTCCCTGGGATGTGGCCGACATTTTGAAGTTATTTGGAACTCCAAAAGACTTTACAGATTTTGTCAAAGATCACGGCCTTGAGATCAGCGGTATGTTCCACGGCGCCGATGATTCCTACAGAGCGGACAAATACGATGAGGTCCTGGCTGCCGGAAAAGCGGCGGTTGACCTTTGCGCCGAACTTGGCGGCAAACATTTAAATACATGTCCCTGCAACAACTACTATGGTGTTGGCCCTCTGGACGATGAAGCGCTGAAAAACGCAGCACGGGTAATCTCCGACATCGGTGAGTACGCCGTTTCCAAAGGCATTCAGATTGGTTTACATAATGAATTCTTCTGTGCAGTCAACAAAGAGAACCACCATAAGTTCATCGAGATGACTGATCCACGGTATGTGTTCTACTGCCTGGACACCGCTCAGATTGCTATTATGGGAGACGATCTTCTGAAATTCTATGAAACCTACCATGACCGCATCTGCACTTTCCATCTGAAAGACACCGCCTCCATCGCTGTTCCTGACAGCATCCGCTATGATCAGGATGTGGAGATCCGCGATGATGGATGGCGCTGGTTCTGGGAACCCGGCGAGGGTGTTCTGGATCTTGAAGGTCTGTGGCAGCTTGTTAAAAAATATGGTTTCAAAGGCTGGGTATCCATTGAGGATGACGGAACGCCGGATCTCCTGGCTTCCATGGCACTGTCCAGCTACTATGTCAAAGAAGTTCTCGCAAAAATTTATCAATAACCCAAACGGCCTTTTGTTTGCCGTATATCTCCTTTTCTTTTTAAAAAACCGGGCGGTGTCCTTGCTGCCCGGTTTTTGGCGTAATACGCCCAGAGAAGTTTTGTTACCCACCGCCTATAGAGGCGGGGGCATCTCCCATCTGATACAACCATTTCCCCTGCCTAATCCCTATGGCTGAACTGCCACTGGAAATTACCCCCCGTACTTCTTTTGATACTTTTTATTTGTTGTAAAATATTAAGATCCATGATACACTATTAAAATATAAACATTTTACTGAAAAATGTGCAGATTTTGGGGTTCAAAATACCCGGATCCCCACCTATTAGAACAATATGACATAATGAACGATATTAATAAAAAAATTGTAACTATTCAGATATATGGCTAAATAGTTACTGCAAATTTACGGAAATGGAGGAACTTTATGAAAGCGGCAACAAACAGCGAAGTCCGGATGAATAACCGGCGCAGGCTGCTCAGGCTTCTTTTTACCAGCGGCGAAATGTCCAAGCAGGATATCTCCCTTAAATTAAACATGAGCCTGTCCACTGTCAACTATCTTGTCAAAGAGCTTATGGAAAACGAACTTCTTACCACAGGTACACAGCTTGGATCAACCGGCGGGAGAAAACCGGTCTGCATCAAACCGGTAAATCACGCCAGGTATTCCATCGGCGCGGAGGCGGCCTCAGATGTGGTGCGGATCGTGGGACTGGATCTGGGCGCCCATATTATTGCCAGAGAATCTTATCCTCTGGCCCAGGAAAACACAGCGGACTATTGGAGAAAACTTGGCGAACTGATCAGCGAATTTGCGAAAAAAAATAAGATTCCCAAAAATAAATTGCTGGACATCGGCGTTACTGTGGGCGTAACTATGCAGGATGACCGTGTCGCAGCCAGAAAAGAGAAAGTTCAGGAATATGTTTTTGACATGGATCTGGCCAGGGAGTCCATCGGTATGCCGGTTCACTTCCGCCATGGCACGAAAATGGCCGCTGTGGCCCAGTGCAGGCGTAATGAGTCCGCGAAAAACTTTATCTATATCTACCTGGGAGCCAAAATTAGCGGCGCTATTATCTATGACGGCAAGGTTGTTGATTTTTCCGGGATCAACGGTGAGCTTGGGTGTATGCTTACCTTAAATCCCAGTGACAGCGTGCGTGTGGACTCAATTTTCTCAAGGAAAATCCTGTGTAAAAAAGCCGGCTGCAAAAATCTGCCTGAATTTTTCACAAAAGTAAAAGAGAAGGACCCTGTGTGTACCCCTATCTGGCACACATACCTGGAGCAGCTCACCCTGTTCGCCCACGACATCTTCTGTCTTTTCGGCTGGCCCATAGTCCTGGGCGGCTCTGTCAGCCCTTATATTGGCGACGATCTGGCTTTTCTTGAAGAAAAAGTCCACGAGTATTATGCTTTCGAGGAGATCCCCGACAAGATTCTCTCCGTGTCTTCCCTGGGCGAGTATGGCTCCGCCGTCGGCGCGGCTCTTGTATCCATCAACCGCTTTTTTGATTCAGATATCTAAACAGCAGAAACTCCCATATCCATATTGGCTATGGGAGTTTCCGCTGTTATCTTAGGATTTTAGGGTAAAGCTTTGTTATATAATGTTCACCGGTAAATATACCGGATTACATCCCTTCAGTTAACTGGGCTAACTTCGTTATTGAAATATTGTCATAATAAGGCCAGGCCGCGAATCGTTTTTCTTCCTGAATATCCGGATAAGGGATGGTCACTTCGCCGCTGCAGGCCCACTCGCAGCCCCGGACTAACAGACAGTCAAACTGTGGGCGGCGTATAGTATCTGTTCCATGGCCGATAAAGGGCACAAAGACTCTGCCTTTGCCGTAAGTGTTTTTCCACATCACCGGATGGTCTTTATTAATATTTTCTAAAGAGGATATGTCCAGATTCTCGTAGTCCCTGGCAATGTGCTTCTGCATCCTGCGGAAGTCATAGTCTTCAACACCATCGTAAACGGTTGACAATACCTGGACGTTATTTCCTTCCAGCCATTTAATGTTTACAAACAGATCATCCTGGGCTGTATACCAGAAATCCGGTACATCCTCGCAGATCGGATCGCCTTTCACTGTATCCACACGGAAGGACAGTTTAGGATTTTTTCGTCCGCCGTTACTAAAGTTAAAGGCTCCGCCCATCATTTTAACAAACTCTTCGGGATAGCCCGGCTCCCCTGCAATGGCTGCGGAATGATAAATAATTATACCGCCGCCGTTCGCCACAAAGTCACACAAAGTCTTTATGGCAGTATCCCCCAGGGGAACATACGGCGCATGAATATCCGCTTTTCCGTCATAATTGAACAGAACTGCGTCATAGCCCTCCAGAGTTTCCGCCGTGGCGCCTTTAAACTCTTCGGTAATCTTTACTTTAAAGCGACCGGTAGATTCCAAAGTTCTTCTCAACATTCCATTGACTTTAGGATCATGCTCTGAAGTAACGATTCCTGTGACAAGCAAAATGTTGTAGATATCTTTACTCATGCTTTCTCCTCCTTGGGCTGCTGATCCCAGTAATGGCAAGCTACAAAGTGATTCGGCTCAACTTCGATAAAGTCCGGGCATTCTTTCCGGCATTTATCTGTAGCCAGCGGGCATCTTGCCGCAAAACGGCAGCAGTCCGGCGGGTCGATCGGAGAAGTTACCTCGCCCTTCATAACCTGGGCTTCCTTTCCTTTGTATGAAATATCCGGAATAGGAATCGCCGATAAGAGAGCCTTTGTGTAAGGATGGATCGGATTTTCAAACAAACGGTCGGAGGTTGTCTTTTCAACCATCTTTCCAAGGTAAAGTACAAGGATCTCATCACTGATATGCTTTACAACGGAAAGGTCATGGGTAATAAACATATAGGTAAATCCATGCTGGTCTTTAAGATCCATCATCAGGTTCAGGATCTGTGCCTGGATAGATACGTCCAGGGCAGATACCGGCTCGTCGCACACGATAAACTTTGGACTTAAAGCAATGGCGCGGGCAATACCGATACGCTGACGGCGGCCGCCGTCCAGCTCGTGGGGATAGGTGTTTACATATCTTTCATCAAGACCTACAATTTTCATGAGTTCAATAACTCTTTTGTCTCTTTCCTTTTTGTCTTTATATATTTTATGTATTTTTAACGGCTCCTCAATAATCTGAGAAACAGTCATTTTAGGGTCAAGAGATGAGAAGGGGTCCTGGAAGATGATCTGCATCTGTTTGCGAAGCTCCAAAAGCTTGGCGTCAGAAACATGGGTAATATCTTCCCCGTCAAAGAAAATCTGGCCGCCTGTAGAATTAATCAGTCTTAAAATAGTTCTTCCCAAGGTTGACTTACCACAACCGGATTCTCCAACGACACCAAGGGTTTTTCCCCGCTCCAGTTTGAAAGTAACATCATCCACAGCGTGGAGCATTCCTCTTGGCGTATCGAAATACTTCATCAAATTTTTGACTTCAAGCAATACTTTTTCTTCTGCCATGATTATTTATCCCCCTTACTATACAAATGACACTGAATACAGTGGGTACCATCAATGTATAATTCAGGATTGTCACCAGATTTACATTTATCCATACACTGCGGGCAGCGCGGATGGAACTTACATCCGTCAGGAAGTTCTGATGGATGAGGCGTAAGACCTTTAATCGGTTTCAGACGGTCTGTCTTTTCCGTAATATTTGGAAGAGAATCAAACAATCCTATCGTATACGGATGATGCGGCAGACTCTTGTCAAAAATATCCTCTAAAGTACCACTTTCAACAATTTCACCGCCATACATAATTGCAACTTTATCACAAAAATTAGCGACAATTCCCAAATCATGAGTAATCAGGATAACTGATGAGTTTAATTCTTTTTGAAGATTTTTCATCATCTTAATAACCTGCGCCTGGATCGTTACGTCCAGAGCGGTTGTAGGCTCATCAGCCAACAGAAGATCCGGGTTACATGCGATAGCGATAGCGATAACGATACGCTGGCGCATACCACCGGAGAACTGATGAGGGTATTCTACCTTTCTTTCAGGGGGAATACCTACCATCTTCATGATTTCATCCACTTTTTCTCCGACTTCGCCATGACTCAGCTTCGGATTGTGAATCTTAATAACGTCAGCGATCTGATCTCCAACGCGGAATACCGGATTAAGAGCGGTCATCGGATCCTGGAAAATCATAGAGATACGTTTACCACGAATCTTACGATAATCCTTTTCTTTCATACCCGTAAGCTGCTGTCCGTCAAACCAGATTTCACCGGAAGTTTTCACGCCATATTTCGGCAAAAGGCCCATAATGGAAAGAGCTGTTGTTGTTTTCCCGGCGCCGGTTTCGCCAACAAGCCCCAGTGTCTCGCCCTTACCAAGAGAGAGATTAATATGGTTTACGGCGTAAGAGTTGATCTTATCAACAGTATAGGTTACACAGTAATCTTTAATTTCAAGTAAATTTTCTCCCATAGTGAATCGTACCTCCTATGCTCTTCCTTTTAACTGTGGATCCATCGCGTCACGCAGACAGTCTCCAAGAGAGTTGATAAACAGAGCTACAATTGCCAGTACAAGACCTGGGATAATTACCATATGCTGGTTACGCAGCATATAGTTCATACCTTCGGAAAGCATAGTTCCCCATTCCGGTGTAGGCGCTTTAACACCCAGACCAACGAAACCTAAAGTAGCACCCATCATAATGTTCATGGACACCTGAGCTGTACCGTTAATGATAATAACAGACGCAAGGTTTGGAACAATATGTCTGTAAATAATATATCCTTTCTTTCCGCCAAGGGCTCTGGCAGATTCAACATAGTCCATGTTGGCTACGGTAAGGGAAACGCTTCGTACCATCTTTGTATGCATCGGAATACCTGTAAAGAACAGAGCGAATACAAGCTGAGGAATACCATTTCCCAAAGCGGAGCAAATAGCAAGTGCTAATACAAGCTGAGGAATACAACTGATAACATCGACAATACGCATGATAATGTTATCCAGCCATCCGCCTACTGTGGCACACAGACAGGCCAGAATCGTAGAAACAACGATGGATAAGCCGGCAGAAATAAGACCGATCTCCATAGCAGTACGGGCGCCATGGATAATTCTGGCTAAAATATCACGGCCAAAGTTATCTGTTCCTAAAAGATGTCCCGGTGAAAAAGGAGGCAGCAGCTTCTCCATACCATTCTGCGTAATTGCTGCGCTGTAAGGTACGAGCAGGTCGGCAAAAATTGCCAAAAATAATACAAATGCCACAACAATCAGTGAAACAACGGCTAATGGCTGCTGTTTCAGACGGGACCAAGTTTCTGCCATCTGGCCACGTTTTTTGTATTGTTTTTTTATACTTTTCTCTTTGCTCATTATTGTACTCCTCCTTCAGCCGCAGGCTTGGCAACCTTATTTTTCTTCTTCCCACTAACAAAGGTACTGCGAACTCTGGGATCAATAAATCCATATAAAATATCAATGATCAACTGAGCGCCGATGGTGAATATGGCAAGTATAATTGAGCAGGCCAGGATAACAGGCATGTCGCGGTTGTTGATACCTTCCAGTACCTTCAGACCGATGCCTGGGAATGCGAATACCTGTTCAATCATAACCGCGCCGCCGATCATAGTAGCAAATGTACCGCCGGTCAAAGTAATAATTGGAAGAAGGGCGTTTTTCAATGTGTCAATGAAAACAACCTTCCACTCTTTCTTTCCTTTTGCTCTTGAAGTTCTTACATAATCCTGACGGATACAGTCAAGCATAGCGCTTCGTACCTGACGGACATAGTTTCCAAGATAAGGCAGAAGGAATGTAAATACAGGAAGAACCCAGCTCTTCCATGTTTCCATACCATGGGACGGCAGCCATCGGAGCTTTACAGAAAATACCAGAATCAGCATAAGCCCCAGCCAGAAACCGGGGATCGCGGCTAGGAATTTCGATAGGACATTGACAATCTGGTCAAAGACTGAATATTGCTTCACGGCGCACATAACGCCCAGGGGGACACCTACAACGATCATAATCACTGTCGTGACAACGGCTAGCTGCAAACTGATAGGCACTCGGAAAAGAATTTCGTCAGCTACCGGCGCTTTTGATTTGTAAGAAGTACCAAAGTCTAACTGAACCGCGTCAACAACCCAGTTGACAAACTGTTCCGGCAATGGCTTATCCAAACCGAAACGTTCGGCCATCGCGTCATAATCTTCCTGTGTATACTCCGCCGGCATCATCATCAAAACCGGATCGGCTTCTGAAAGGTTCAGCAGGAAAAAGATCAGAGCGGCAATGGCTAAAAGTAAAAACGGAACCATTATGATTCTTTTAATGACGAATTTTAACATATTACACCCTCCTGAAAGTTGGCATAAGCTCTGAATGTTAAATATGAAAGGGGAACCGACTGCAAGGGGTCAGTCAGTTCCCCAAATCAATCAATAGGTCAGGATTCATTTATTCGCTATGAATTATTCTGCAACGTATAAGAAGGACATCTGAATCTCAGCGGATGTCTTGGAGATATAAGCGCCACGAATATTATCTGCGAAGATATATCCACGGATTACCTGAAGTCCGCCAAGAGCAAGGCACTGTTCCTGAACAATGTTTTCAAGTTCAGTCATATTTGCCTGGAACTCTTCCAGGGTAGCAGATGCTACCGCTGCGTTGTAGATCTCTACAGCTTCATTATATGCTTCTTCATCGCAGGCTTTAAGGAACATACATGGCTGTGTGCCGCCTTCGATCAGACCCATGGTAAACGGAGTCAGAGGAGACTCTGGATCATATCCGTTATGAACTGGGAAGCAGTCATATGTACCGGATTTAAGCATACCATAGCAGGTAGCGCCATCGTAGGTTTCTGTTGTAATACCTGTCAGACCAAGATTATTTAACTGAGATGTGATTGCTACGTTCATGTTTGTAAAGTCAGGGTCACCAAGAATTACAAACTGAATATCTTCAAGCGCGTAGCCCGCATCCTCTAACATCTGGATACCAAGATCCGGATCATATGTATGTTTGTCAGAGAACTCAGGTGCCTCAGGTCCTGTGAAGTAGCTGTTTCCAACCGGATACAGGCCATCATATACAAGAGCTGAAACTTCTTCCCAGTTGATCATATGGCAGAGAGCCTCACGAACAACAGGATCTCTTAAAACTTCAACCTGCTGAGCATTGAGCCAGTATGGGTTGATACGGTCTTCAATAAGAGCCAGTGTCATACCGTTATCAACGGCATTATTCATAATCTCAATATCTACGGTGTTCATACAGTCGATAGATCCATCCATCAGACCCATGAGTGCTGTATTTTCATCGGAGATGATTTCAAGCTCTACAGTCTCAATGTGTGCCTGGTGATCTGCATTCCAGTAATCCGGAACAGCTTTAAGGACATATCTTTCACCGCTGACATACTCTTCTACAGTGTATGGGCCGCAGCCAACAGCGGAACGGTTGTCTTCAGGACCATATTTAGCAAGTTCATCCTGGCATACAACACCATAAATTCTCTGGGTTGGCAGCTCATAGATGAATGTTGGGTTCGGTGCAGATAAGTGTACAACCAGTGTATGTTCGTCTACTGCTTCATAACTTTCAACAGAAGAGAACGGACGGGGCTGATATGTCTGCATAACATCCCATGTTGCAACAAAGTCGGAAGCCTCTACAGCACATCCGTCGGAGAACTTAGCGTCGTCACGGATGTGGAAAGTCCATGTAAGACCATCCTCAGATACTTCATAATCCTCTGCGATATCGCAGCGGATATCTTCGCCGTTGCCTTTATACTTAACTAAAAGGTTAGCATAAATCTGGTAGGACAAAACAGCAGCTCTGTTGTCCATCCATGGCGCATAAAGAGGAATTTCGTAGTTGGTCCAGTATGTGAAGGTTGTGCCTTCCTGGATACCTTCCGGAGCCTGCTCGCCTTCATGGCCTGTAGCGTCTGTTCCCGGCTCGTTAATAGGAATCTCGCTTAACGCGCTGACGGGAGCTGTGGAAGCACCGTTATCAGCAGTGGAATCTCCGGTGCTTTCTGCTGCCGCGCCGGTATCAGTTGTTGTACCTGAATCACCGCCGCCGCAGGCAGCCAAGCTTCCAATCATGGCGACTGCCATAACACCTGATAAAAATCTTGTTAATTTTCTTCTTTTCATACCTTTCTCCTTTACCCATGTTTTGGAATCCTAACTAAGCGGCAGAACTTTTTCATCAGTTCCTCCACTCACATTGATTGTTAGTAACATAATACCTTCGTCATCGACTTTTGTCAATACTTTTTGCAACACTTTTAATAATTATTTTTTGATAATCTGTTAATTAAATGGAATTTTTGCTTTAAGAAATGATATCAAGAACAGATTTTATTGTGGAATTTGACATTTTATGCCCAAAAAAACTCAAAGTCAAGTTTTTGGCCTTCTCAAAATTGTACAAAACGCAAAAAAATGCACAAAAACAATGCACACTCTCACATGTTTTTTTAAAAATCAGACAAAACATGTGAGAGTGTGCAAATTTCTATAGGGGCAAAAAGTATTATAAATTTATCGTTATGATATTGGGGTCAAAAGCCTGTCTATAGCACCTTGAAAAGTTCATATATTTTGTAGTAAATACAAGCCGAAATGCTTCTCTTGCTGTATAATA
>NZ_JACHFW010000017.1 GCF_014202115.1 Catenibacillus scindens | reverse complement strand
ATTATACAGCAAGAGAAGCATTTCGGCTTGTATTTACTACAAAATATATGAACTTTTCAAGGTGCTATAGACAGGCTTTTGACCCCAATATCATTTTATCTTTCTATTATGTATTAAATTAACTGTAAACAGTGATATTGTGAACATTGGTTTCTTTTTTAGCAAGAACAATGGTTTCTTCTGAAGAAATGTAATTACCAGTGATCCATGAAATCCCCGCAAGACTAAAAAAACATATCCTTCTGACGTATCTATCAATCCAGCCTTCTCACCCTGTACATAGAAAAAAAATAAGTCCTTGATACAAGCAAAAGAATGTTATCTTCCGCTCTAACCAGAGACTTATTTCTATTGTTAAGGGTATTCGGAAAACTGCATATTTTTCTCCCTGCCATATTTGTAAAAACAAGACAGGATCCTGCGGTTTTATTCTTCATGCAAGTAACTTCATATCTGTCAGATCTTGACACGCAAGAAAATCCCTCCTTCGCATGTTCGTCAGTTTCCGGATATTCGTCCAGTTCACCGTCTTTCCCTCTTTTTGTAGCCGGTCCACCGCCCAGCTGGCTTCCCTGGCCCAGTATTCCTCCTGTGTTTCCTGATACCGTTCAATCTCCTTCCTGCATAATGGAAGGTACACGGAAATCCGTTTGCTGGGAAGCCCCAAAAGTGTTTCTACCGCATGTACCGTTATCTTTTTCGGACGTGTTTCCCCATTGCCCCACAGCTTCCGGATTGCCTCCTTCACTGCGGGCAGCGTCTCCCGGTCGATCGTTTCCCAATCGTATCCCGGGATCCCGCCCTTCTTTTTTTCCCGGGTGTTCTTCTGACGCTTCTTATAACGTCCTTCTCCGATGCTCTTTACCGTATCATAGGGAGCGTTCAGCCGTTTTGCGATCTCCGGGTATTGTAACCCCTGTTCCCGTAACCGGCGGACTGTTTCGTCAAAATCCTGTTCCTGTGTTCGCTCCGGCAGTGTCCGGTTCACCAGCTGGGGGACCGTAACCCCCAAAAACATCCCCATTAAACAGATCTCATAGGGATGATACCGGTATCCGTTCAGGATCTTCTGCATCTTCCATTCTTCCGTAAACCGGTTCCCTTCCAGCTCCCTGTAAAACTCCAAAAAGTCTTCCCGGAAGCGTGCCATATTCCGCTGTTCTCCCCGGACAGAGCGGTAGGGGGTCCCGCCCATCCGGGCATGTAGGAACTCCCCGGCCTCCACTCTGGATTCCCTGTCCAGATCTGCCAGGAAAACCTGCGCGACATATTCCGCCACACGGTATTCTGTCGCATTCCCCCATGGGATCCCCGGCTGCGCCTCCCCGATCTCCGTTTCCGCGCAAACCAGATCTGGCCGGTTCCTTCCTACCACCGGGACCCCGCTTGCTTCCAACCGGCAGTGATGGAACACGCAGACGGAAAGCTCCGGGATCTGGTGGAGCCTGTGCCAATAGGTTTCCCCGTATTGTTCCCGGTCTGCCCTGGCGCATTCCGGACAGTATCGCAGGCAGCGGTTCGGCTTCTGTTTCGGCATCGCCAGCAGGTTCCTGTGGTTCCCCCGCATGTGAACCAGCGCGTCAAACGCTTGTTGCCTGCGTTCCCATGGGAGAAATCTTCCGTAATACGGGAACATCGTATGCCGCTCGATCATCTCCCCCCAGCAAAGGTCCCGGGTCATTGCCTCCACGGCCTGTGCCGTATACCGGTTGACAAACTCCGGGTCCGGCCGGGCGCCGGGCCGTTCCAGGAGTTCCTCCGCCGCAAACGTATATCTCAGATAACCGGATCTGGCCGAATACCGGGCCAGCAGGCTGTACACCAGTTCGTCCGGATAAAAGGATGGAAATTGCACAATCATACAGCCACCTCCTCAATGGGGATCTGTTCCCGAAACAGGCGGACCACGTCCAGCCCTTCCCTCCTTGCCCGGTCCGCCATCTGTTCCAGGCTGTGTGCCGGTACTTCTTCTCCCGGTTTTTCTGCCGCACCTGCCATTTCCAGCGTATTCTCTTCCTTCTTCTTTCTGGAAGTCTGTCTGCCCTGTGCCGGGCGGATGTAATCGTGCATCAGCCCCATACGCTGCTGGTATGCCTGACGCAAAGTTTCCAGATCCAGCACTTCCCGCCCGGTCAGAATGGCGATCTCCTGGGCATCATGGAGCAGCGACACCACCACCGACAGGATCCCCCCGCTGTGTTCATACAGCCACTCCAAAATGGCGGGCGTGATCTCCGCTTTCTCTTTTACATACTGATAACGGAACAGGGTCTCACACAGTTCCCGGAACCCCTCATCGTACCCCATGGGGCCGTACTGTAACCCCAAAGACCGTCTTGCCAGCTGCATGGCGGACTCAAAAAACGGCATACATTCCGGGGTTCCCACCATACAGATGCTGATGCCGGAGTTGTTAATCAGCTGAGTCAATGCCCCGATCAGGCTTTTCCCGCTGCGGCTGTTCACTACGTTCTGGATCTCATCCACCACCAGCAGCCCGATGTGGTTCAATGCCGCCTGGCTGACCGACCCGATCAGCATATCGGTGGTGGCACGGGAGCGCAGCGCGGTCTCATAGTAACGGCTGTCCAGCGCTTCGTCGATCTTCCGTAAGATTTCCAGCAGCATCCCTTTCACCGAACTGTCAAAGGGGCACTGCGCCGTGATGCACGGGACCACCCTGGTATACGGTTCCTGTACCTCAAGGATCCGGTTCCCGGCGATCAGGGAAATCGCGCGGCTGATGGCGCTGGATTTCCCGATTCCGGAGGTCCCGATGACGGTAAAGCTGTCGGAGCCTCCCAGGATCCCCCGGTATTCCTGTCCATGGGCACCTTTCGCGTTTTCATTCCGCTGCTCCACGGCCAGCTTCGTCCCCTTCTTCTGCAAGGAACGGATCATGGCCAGGTACAGCTTGCTGTAGATCTCCGCCGACATCCGGGAGGGTACATAGACCCGGTACAGGTCGGACAGCCCCAGCAGACGGGCCGCCGGATCTTTTTCCCGGATTTCTCCTGTGTACGCCGGCAGGTCTGCCAGCTCCTGTTTCAGCTGCTCACCGGAAAGCATGGGCGGCAGCGCACGCAGCATCTGGGTCGTATCAGGCATCTTGTTTTCCCCCTTTCCAATAGTCCCTGTGGGTGCGGTTCTGTTCCTTTCTCCGGTTTTCCCGGATATCCCGGATCTTCGTCTTTCCTCCCCTTGCGGCCGCCGACGCTATGGCTCCGATATGGTCCGCCAGATCAATCTTGGCCTGGATGGTTTCCTCCGCCGCCGCTCTGACCAGCTGCTTTTTCGCTTCCTGCATCCCCTGTACCTCTTCCAGGCTCTTTCCTGCGTACCGGCCTTCGATCAGGTCAAACGGGAGATACCTACCGTCCTCGATCAGCCAGACCATGCTCACATCCTCCGGATTATAAGCGACCGTCACCGTGCCGCCCCGCAGGAAACGGTCCGCAAAGTGTTCATTCTTATACCGCATCCGGTTCACCTTCAGGCCGTACTTGGTAAACCTCCCGGTCACTCTGGGGAAAAGGGTGAGGATCAGGCTTTCCCGGGTAACCGGGATCAGGCTGGCCCCCGGCTGCGTCTTTCCGTAATTCCACACATCGGAAGCATGGGGGCGGATCCCGGCAGCCAGGATCTTTTCCGTATATGGGAAGTTTTCCAGGACACGCCGGGTATTGTAATACAGGATACACCGCAGGATGACTTTCTCGAAATCCTCCATGGTCAGGCAGGCATCCTTCCGGTAGTCATGGGCTCCCCGTTCCTGAAAGTCCGGTTCAATCACCCCTCTCCCTTTGAGATACGGCTTGTAGGACTCCTGGATAAGATCAAAGAACTTTTCCACCGGCCCTTTCAGTTCCGGCCGGTACGCCGGAAGATGCACCAGGGTCACGCCCAGGTCCGCGATCTGCCCGAAGGTCTCGGAAACGTATTCGCTTCCCATATCGGTGACCAGGGTGGCCGGGAGCTGGCCGCAGTCCCATGCGTTCCTTTCTATCTCGATCCCATGTTTCCGGCAGTGTTCCTGTTTATCCGCCAGCACGTTCAGCATCAGGCCACGGAGGCTGTACGTCCCTCCTTCCCAGGACAGCATGTAGCCACAGCAGAGACTGCTGTAAGCGTCCACGCAGGCGGTCAGGATGGGACGCCCCACAAGCCCTCCGGCCTCGTTGACCAGGTAGATATCGCAGACCGTAGCGTCCAGCATGCCGACCCCCACCGCCGGGGCAAACGCCTGTACCCCATCCCCCAGCAAGGGGCGGTGGTTCCTCTGGTAAGCGGACTTTCCGTCTCTGGAAATATACTGCCCCCGCAGGTCCTTGTGTTTCCGGTAAAAGTAGCGGAACTGATGGATGGACGGATACTCCGGAAGCAGCTTTCCGGCGGCATCGCAGTACCGTTCCTTTAACATCTGCGTGTACGCAGTGGAAAGACTGTTTTGGTTCTTCGTGTAGTAGAACCGGTTCAGCGCCCACCGCATGTTTTTCTCGTCCGGTGTCAGCGGCCTCCCCTTCTTCTTCTGGCAGGGGGCCAGGACGCAAGGATCCTGGTACGCCAGGTACTGGCAGAGATAGCTGCGGATCGTCTGCCTGCTGACCTGATGCTGTGCCGCCAGCGCTGCGATCATCCTGCTGCGTTTCCCCTCCTCCGCAAGAAACGGCAGGATCCCGCAATCCAGGTAAACCGCTCATAGGCGGTCTTCTTCCGGTCTGCGTCCAGCTCTTCCATCTTACAGAGGACAATGCCGGTCTGTTCTCTCAGCATCTCCTCTGTACATGGTTCATACCCCTGTAATTCCCCGCCATCCTTCCATACCGGCATCGTACACCGGGTACAGTCAATCACCAGCATCCGACCATCCTGGATTTCCAGTACACGCAGGATCGTTTCATCCCTTTTCCACAAGCTATTTTTCTTCATCAATCACCAGCCCCCAATCTTGTACGCCACGCCTCTGCCAGTACGTCCTGGATACGTCCAGAAGCTTTACGGTTTTCGGTTTTGTCAGATACTTCCGGAATACGCATTCCCGGACAAGCAGCTCCCCATCCGCTTTGATACAGACAAAATCGGACGTGTAGTCTCCCATTTCCAGCCCTTCCAGCCAGACATTACATCGGATCTCTGCGATATCCCCGCGTCCTTCCAGGACAGACAGGTATGTTTTCTGGATATCGTCATAGATGCGGCAGATCTCCCGGCTCTTTTCACTGGTACGTTTTTCACAGCGTCCCTTGTAGTTCTTGTTTCGCATATCCAACACCTCCTCCTTCTGCCCCCGGCCATCTGGCCTTCCCAAAAGCGTCCCCAAAAAGGGAATAAAGCTCCAGCATTTCCCATAAATGTCCCCGAAAAGGGAATGAGGTTCCAACGTTTCCCAAAACGCTCCCGAAAAGGAGATACGTCACCATTTCCCAGAAACGTTCCCGAAAAGGGAACCTGTTCCCACCGCTCCCCCGCAATTTCCCCAAAAAGAAAAGCGCTTCCGGGAGCTTCCCAAAAAGCTTCCCAAAAACGCTTGATTTTTCCCAAAAACAGGATTTCTTATGAATTACTTTTGGGGATTTCTGTACCCATCCCCGAAAAACCTTGATTTTATGCGGGTTACAGCCATCTGCACCGTTTCCCAAAAACACCATTTTCAAAAACCACTATGTCCCGATGCAACCCTGTTTATCCTCCAATGGGTAAAAATCTCTATCCTCCATACCTCTCCCTTCCCCTCCTCATACCACCCCACCCCTCTTGCCGCTTTCCGTAACGGAATTTGGAGCGAAAACTGCTTCAAACCCCGCATTTATGCGGCTTTCCGGACCGGATGGGGGGAACGGAATCCGAACCGGATCCCCGGCTTTCCACCGGATTTCCGACTCGGTTTTTGCTTCTTAAAGAGGATAAAGATTTTTGCCTCAAACAGGATAATCAAGGTTACACCAGAACATGTCCGTTACTCAAACTCAATCGTCGCCGGCGGCTTCCCGGTACAGTCATACAGCACCCGGTTTACCCCTTTGACCTCATTAACAATCCTGTTAGTCACCTTTGCCAAAACCTCCCATGGGATCTGAGCGGACTCAGCGGTCATGAAATCCGAAGTCAGCACTGCCCGAAGGGCAATGGCGTAGTCGTAAGTTCTGAAGTCACCCATAACTCCCACAGAGCGCATATTAGTAAGAGCAGCAAAATACTGGCCCAGATCTTTGTCTACGCCGGCTTTGTGAAGCTCCTCTCTGTAGATGTAGTCTGCGTCCTGGACAATGCGGACTTTTTCCTCAGTAACTTCACCTACAATGCGGACGCCAAGGCCGGGACCGGGGAAAGGCTGTCTGAATACAAGATATTCCGGCATGCCAAGCTCAAGGCCAGCTTTGCGGACTTCGTCCTTGAAAAGCATACGCAGAGGTTCAACAATCTCTTTAAAATCTACAACGTCGGGCAGGCCGCCCACATTGTGGTGGGACTTGATCACAGCGGACTTTCCAAGGCCGCTCTCGATCACATCCGGGTATATAGTTCCCTGAACAAGAAAATCGACAGAACCGATCTTTTTGGCCTCTTCCTCAAAGACACGGATAAATTCTTCTCCGATAATCTTACGCTTTGCTTCAGGGTCGGTAACGCCTTTAAGCTTACTGTAATAACGCTGCTGGGCATTAACCCGGATGAAGTTCAGTTCATATGGACCTTCAGGGCCAAACACTGCTTCTACCTCATCCCCTTCATTTTTTCGGAGAAGTCCGTGGTCAACAAACACGCAGGTCAACTGTTTCCCCACGGCTTTGGATAAAAGGACCGCAGCCACAGAAGAATCAACACCGCCGGAGAGGGCGCACAGCACCTTGCCGTTGCCGATCTTTTCCCTAAGAGACTGAATGGTTGTCTCTACAAAGGAATCCATCTTCCAGTCACCGGCACAGCCACAGACATTGTAGACAAAGTTGGAAAGCATCTTCATGCCCTCTTTTGTATGCATAACTTCCGGATGGAACTGGGTAGCGTAAAGTTTTTTCTCAGGGCAGGCCATTGCCGCCACCGGGCATACGGCTGTATGAGCGGTGATCTTGAAGCCTTCCGGAACCTTGGCAATGTAATCTGTATGACTCATCCAGCAGACCGTATTTTCAGATACGCCCTGAAAAAGAATGTCTAAGGGATCCACTGTCACCTCAGTGTGGCCATACTCGCTCACTGGAGCAGTTTCCACAATGCCGCCCAATGTATAGGCCATAAGCTGGGAACCATAGCAGATTCCAAGAATGGGAACCCCAAGTTCAAAAATCTCTTTTTGATAATGGGGGGATGTTTCATCATAGACACTGTTAGGCCCGCCGGTAAAAATAATTCCTTTAGGATTCAGTGCTTTAATTTCTTCCAGTGACATCGTATAGGGCTTTACTTCACAGTAAACATTACATTCTCTGACACGTCTGGCAATGAGCTGGTTATATTGCCCGCCAAAATCCAAAACAATGATCATTTCATTTTTCACAGAAGTCTCCTCCATTTTTCATAAATGTCTCGTAAGATATTGTGGGCGAAAATATTTGCCCGATAATGCCGAGAATATCCCGCACTTTTCACTGTGGATATCCCCACACTTTACGCCCGCAGATTTCTCCGCCTTTTATGCCTCCCCATCTTTTGAAAAATATCCGGAAGGCAATACTGATGATGTTGAAGTCAAATTAAAATTTAACCTCATGATACCACGGATCGCGACTTGCTATCGCACTCCCGCGTCTTTGCTCCGCTGCGGTCGGCGCTGGACAGGCGCCACTGGCGCCTAGCGCCCTAAAAAGCACCGAAACTCCGCTCATTTTTCTGCGAAAAATGGCTGCTTTTCGGTGTTTTGCGCGCCACAAAGTCATGCTTGCCTGTGCAAGCGCAGCCCGCATGACCTTTTGCCGCTTGCCTCATAATGATTTAAGCCGAAATAATTTAAGCCAACAGCGGTTTAACTCTACTCCATTCTAACATTGTCCGGCACAGAATGCAAGAAAATGCGGTATTTGTCAATAGCACCGGCGAAATCAACTTACTGTTGCACGAAGTAACCAGCCGCATAGCTGAACAGTTATAAAAGTTCAGGGAAGGCTGTGGCTTTTATAAGTCCCAGTCTTCCCTGTTTTCTTAAAATTCCTAACAACTCAGCCTGGAAACTGAACGATTACTAAAATTCCACCTGCTGAATAACATTTTTCAACTGTTCGGCAGAACTGTGAAGCTCCTGATCTTCTTTCTCGCTCAGTGGGATCTCCAGAACGGTTTCCACGCCATTTTTGCCTACAACCGACGGGATACTCAGCGCCAGCCCGGACAGACCGTACTCCCCATCCAGGATAACGGATACCGGAAGAACCGCGTGTTCGTCTTTCACAATACATTCGGCAATGCGGGCCACCGCCATAGCAATGCCATAATATGTAGCGCCCTTGCGCCGTATAATCTCATAGGCGCTGTCACGCACACTCTCGTAAATCCGCCGCATAGATTCCTCGTGCTGGAAATGCCCCCGGATCTCACAGAAATGGTTCAATTCAATACCAGATACATTAGCGCCGCTCCAGACCGCTAACTCGCTGTCCCCGTGTTCACCGATAATAACCGCGTGAACACTGCGGCTGTCCACATCCAGATGCCGTCCCAGATGATATTTCAGACGTGCCGTATCAAGAACAGTTCCAGAACCGATGACTCTCTGGGCCGGATATCCGGAAATACGCCATGCGGCGTAAGTGAGTACATCCACCGGATTGGAGACAATCATAAGTATTCCCTCAAAATCCGTGGCTGTGATCTGGGGAATAATACTTTTTAAAATGGCTACATTTTTTCCGATGAGATCCAGACGGGTCTCCCCTGGCTTCTGGTTGGCGCCTGCCGTGATAATAATCAGAGACGCGTCCGCCGCATCCTTATAGTCTCCAGCATATATATCCATGGCCGCTGTGTAAGGGAGGCCGTGACTTAAATCCAGAGCTTCGCCCTCAGCTTTCTCAGCATTTGCGTCAATAAGTACAAGCTCGGAATAAATTCCCTTTTGCATTAAACTAAAGGCGATGGACGATCCGACAAATCCACAGCCGACAATGGCAACTTTTCTTGGGTTAAGCATATGAATTCTCCTTTCAACATTGTGCTTGTTAATATTATAACAATACTTTACATGTTTACAGGCGATATGTCCATGGTTTTTGCAACAAAATTGCCATTTTCTCCGTTATAGAAAAAAATATCCGTTTTTTCAGGCAGAAATCATGAATTTTTCATAATAACCGTCTCAACGCCATCCGCCACATGCTCGCAGGCGTCCGCGCATTTTTCAAGATAATCGTAGATTTCTCTCCAGGCGATAATATGAAGCGTATCCTTCTCCTCTGAATGGAGCGCCCGCATACTGGAAATAAACATTTTATCCGCCTCTTCCTCCAGTGTGTTAATACGGATAATGCTCTCCTTGAGATTCCTGGAATGTTTAAAATCAGAAAATTCCTGAAGGAGCTTGCAAACCTCCTCACAGCACTGAATCACAATATCCAGCAGGGCAATGGCCTCCGACCGGATAGACGGCACATTGTTAATATAGATCCGGATAAAGACTTCCTCAATCTTATCGGTCACTTCGTCGATGCTGTGACTCAGCGCCACAATATCTTCACGGTCAATTGGTGTGATAAAGGCTTTGGACACCCGGTCTGTAAGCTGGTGTTTCTTATCATCCGCCTCATGTTCGATCTGGTGGATCTTATCCAGCCACTGAGACACATCTTCCAGGCGGTATCCCGACAGCACGTTCCTTAACATATGGGCCGCCCGGCAGGCATCCTCAGCACACGCGGTAAAATTATCAAAATAAAAGGCATCCTGCTTCTTTGACATAAGTATATCCCTCCGTTATTTATCCATAAGGTCTCATAAAGTAACAGTTCAGCCCGCGTCATTCGCAAAGCCGCACTGGCGTGCCTAAAAAAGTAACATAAATATTTTTGCCATGACAAAGCTGATAATACCGCATCCTGGGAAAGTGAAAACCCATGTCAGCATCATTTCTTTGACTACACTGAAATTAATGGCAGAAATCCTCTTCACTGCACCTGCGCCCATAATCGCGCTGGTTTTTGTATGGGTCGTGGATACAGGAATACCAAACAGACTGGAAATCAAAAGACAGGCAGCTCCGGCAAGGTCTGCGGAAAATCCCTGATATCGCTCCAGTTTCACCATATCCATACCTACGGATTTAATGATCTTCTCGCCGCCCACACTGGTTCCCAGCCCCATCACCAGACTGCACAAGAGCATAAGCCAGACCGGAATCTCCATACCCTCCACGGAATTCATTCCGTTGGAAAAGGCAAGGCCAAGGAACAGAACGCCGATAAACTTCTGGCCGTCCTGGGCGCCATGCATAAAGCTCATAGCTGCGGCTCCGGCAATCTGAGCGCCGGCGAAAAAGCGGTTTGCCAGACGCCGTTCCAGGTTCTGGCAGACAATTGTAATTAACTTACAGATGCCCCAGCCAAAAGTAAATCCCATTGCAAGACTGAGAACTAATCCATACAGCACCTTAACCCACTCTGATCCATTAATTCCGCCAATGCCCCCTGGATTGCAATGGCCGCCCCTGAAAGCCCGGCAATAAGGCTGTGACTCTCACTGGTTGGAATCCCCAAAAATGAGGCCCCCACACTGTAAATCACAATGGACAGCAGCGCCGCGCACAGGGCGATGGTCGCCTCATGGGTGTTGCTTCCAAAATCTACCATATTACTGATGGTCGATGCTACCGCACTGTTGATCTGAGTCATAATAAATACCCCAAGGAAATTAAATAGGGCGCTCATCCAGATAGCGGTGCGCACGCCGAGACACCGGGTCGTGACACAGGTGGCGATAGCGTTTGGCGCATCGGTCCACCCGTTGACAAAAATCACGCCCAGTGTAAGTATTATGGCGATTGCCAGAATCGGGCTCGTAGTCATTGCGTTCCAGAAGGATAAAAATGATACATCCATAAGTTTTCTTTCGTCCTTCCTAAATTAATTTTTCAAAATTATCTATGTTATGGACCTTACCTATGACAACGATAATGTCCTCATATTTGAGCCGGTAGTCCGGAGTGACCTCAATGGTTGTATTATTTCCATTTTCAATGGCAATGATGTTAAGACCATATTTTTTGCGTATGCCAATCTCTTCAATACTCTGTCCCGCGAACTTATCAGGGATTTTGATCTGTCGGATCTCTACACTGTTATCCAGGGAAATATACTCCAGGAAATTATTGGACACCAATTTCTTTCCAAGACGCAGCGCCATATCTTTCTCAGGGTAGACCACTTCTGCCCCCAGCTTGCGCAGCACCGCTCCCTGCTCATTGCTCAGTGCTTTGGAAATGACACGAGGCACGCCCAGTTCAATGACACACATTGTTGTGAGAATGCTCACGTCGATCTTTTCTCCGATACACACAACAACAACGTCGCAGTTCTGAACGCCAATCTCCTTTAATGTTTCCATGCTCAGATTATCTGAGACAAAGGCATAGTCTGTATATTGACGCATCTCCTTTACTTTGGCTTCATCTTTATCAATAACAATAACCTCTTTGCCGGCATTGGCCAGGGTTACTGCCAGGGCCATTCCGAAGCGCCCAAGTCCAATAATACCAAAAGAAGCTGCCGCCTGATTTTTCTTTTTCATATTTACACTCTCTCCTTAATTTCCGCGGGCAGCGAGCCAAGGGGACGCGCGAGCGCGTCCATTTGACAAACGCTGCGAAGGACAAATACCTCGCAGCTTACGCTGCGCTAACTATTTTCATGCCCCGTCAGCTTGCTGCGGGGATTTGACTATCCGATGGATATAGGTTCCTCTGTATACTGCACATTAGACTCAGAATGACTGATCCACATAGACACCAGGGTCATTGCCCCCAGTCTTCCCACAAACATTACAAAAATAATGACCAGTTTTGCCGCCCAAGAAAGATCCGGGGTGATGCCGGTGGACAGGCCGACTGTACCGAAAGCGGACACAACCTCAAAGAAAATCTGGATGAAGTCCAGTTTAGGCTCCAGCACACATACTAAAAAGGTAGCGATGCACACGACCGCACCCGAAAGGATCGTGATCAGGCTGGCCTTTGAAATATTAGAATCCGAAATTCCACGGTGAAAAGCACTGGGTTTTCGCTTTGTAAAGACACTTTTTACGGACTGGATCAGCACAAAAAACGTACTTGTCTTAATACCGCCGCCGGTAGATCCCGGTGAGGCACCCACAAACATTAACAGGCACAAAACAAATAGGCCAGCGTTGGTAAAATCACCGATAGAGTATGTGGAAAAACCTGCGGTTCTGGCGGACACACTGTGGAAAAAAGCGCCCATCCAGGAAATGTCTTCCGTAGCTTTCAGCAAAAGCGTACCCGCAAGGAGCAGACCTATTGTTGTAATCACCACAACTTTAGAGTGAAGAGTCCACTTTCTGAAACGTCTGTGCTTAAAAATATCAAGGATCACAAGAAAACCAAGACCGCCAAATATAATCAGGAAGCATGTGGTCAGATTCAGCACAACATTGTCCTGATATGGAATAAGATTCCTCAGACCTCCCAGAATATCAAATCCTGAGTTATTAAAGGCGGCAATGGAATGGAAAATACTGATGCCTACTGCGTGGAGCGGTTCCCAGTCCTGTACAAACACTGTAAAGCTTAAAACAGCTCCCACAAACTCAAAGCCTAAAGTCAAGAAAAGCACTGACTTTACAAGGCGCACGATACCGCCGTAAGTATCAATATTCCAGGCTTCCTTTACAAGACCGCGGCCTCGTATACTAACTCTTCGTCCGGCCGCGATAATAAGGCCCACACCCACACTGGTCACGCCAAGGCCGCCGATCTGAATCAGCACAGCGACAACCCCTTGGCCGAAAGCTGTAAAATGATCGGCCACATCAATGGCGATCAGACCGGTAACGCAGACAGCACTGGTGGATGTAAACAGTGCGTCGATCACCGAAACATGAACGCCGTCCCGCACAGAAAATGGCATGAGCAGCAATAAAGTCCCCGCCAAAATAACGCCGGCAAAACCTGCAGTAATAAACATACCCGGCGTTTTCCAAATATTTATCTTTGTCTTTTTCATTTTTCTTCACCATATTTTTGTAGTTGTTCAGCCCAAAAGCACCCGGCTGAACGATCACGTTTTTTCAGTCTGAAAAGACTGCCTCAAAATTTATATGATGCATAAAATCTCATAACCCCTCACAGCATGGCCGTGCTATGCTGCTGCAAAGATTTTACGGTTGAGTGTCAGGTATTTCTTTTTTCCATCCTTTTCTTTTTGGGAGAACAATTCACGCAGAAAACGTGCCGGGTAATATGCACTGGCCAGGTAATATGCGATGAAAGCCTTTTTTCTCAAAAAAAGCCAGAAGAGCGTATGTAAATCCCACACGCACAGCAAGACGATGGGGGTATTCCTCAGCAGCTTTTCCGGCAGTCTGCGCATGGTCTCTGCCATATTTTTTACCGGACGCGCCTCATCCTCACACTGCACCAGCGGTGTATCCGCCGGCTTGATCCAATATCCATACATTGATCCGCTAAGGACACACTGATGTTCCTCCTGCTGAGAATGGGCTGCCCCCGTACCGGCCAGCAGCAACATCCACAACAGCACGCTAATAAACACAAACTGTGCCCACTGCACAGGATAATTCTTCCCTTGCCTTGCCATTTTCTCCACTCCGCATAAATGCCAAACCATAAGCGTGCCGGAAAACCTGCCGGCTCATGGCAGATCAAATAAGAACTTTCCTGACACGCTTTTATGCATTTATCTAAGAATCCGATGATAATAGTTACAAAATAACATCATTAGTATCATTTGTCAACTTAATTTTATTCTGCGTAAAATTCGTGTAAAATGGCCTTACATTATTTTTACCATATGCTATTACAGATTGCAAGATATAATCTGCATGTATATTTCTTTATAGAAATTAAGTATTTGTCATGCCCCGCAAAATTGATTATAATAAAAGTAAATTCATAACAGTTCAGCCCGCGCCTGCGCCGCGCTGACGCGCTGACCCGCGGCTTACGCCGCTCCTTTGCTCATAATGCGGCGCTCAGTTCATCAGAGATGGGGCGGGCTGATCCTTATGCAAGCATAAATCAGTCCGCCCCGTCCCTGATGGCTGAACTGTTATATAAATTCCGGCCGTATAGCCGAAAAACTTTAGCAAAGGAGGATTTTTATGATTTACAGAGACTTTCAGGATCTTAAACTTTCCGCCCTCGGCATGGGCGCCATGCGTCTCCCTGTTTTTAACAATGATGACGGCAATGTTGATCAGGAGACCGTTGACAAAATGGTGGCCCTGGCTATAGACAAGGGCGTCAACTATTTTGACACTGCCTGGGGATATCATAATGGAACTTCCGAGATAGCGCTGGGTAAATCCCTTTCAAAATATCCCAGGGAATCTTTTTATCTTGCCGATAAGTTTCCCGGTTATGATCTGAGTAATATGGACAAGGTTGAGGAGATTTTCGAGGCCCAGCTCAGGAAGTGCGGCGTGGAATATTTTGATTTCTATCTATTCCACAATGTATGTGATATGAACATTGATGATTACCTGGATCCTTCCCACGGAATTTTCGACTATCTCATGAAACAAAAAGAAAACGGACGTATCCGCCATCTGGGATTTTCCGCCCATGGTGATACCGGTATTATGCAGCGTTTTCTTGACGCCTACGGAGATCACATGGAATTTTGTCAGATCCAGTTAAACTATCTGGACTGGTCCTTCCAGGATGCAAAAGCAAAGGTTGAACTTCTGAAAAAATATAATCTGCCAGTATGGGTTATGGAACCTCTGCGCGGCGGCCGTCTGGCCACTCTCAGTCCTGAGGACGAGGAAAAGCTGAAGGCTCTCCGGCCCGATGAAGGCATCCCGGCCTGGGCATTCCGCTTCCTCCAGACCATTCCTGAAGTAACGGTGATCCTGTCCGGTATGTCCAATATGGAACAGATGGAAGACAATTTACATACCTTTGAAAAAGATCTTCCATTAAATGATACGGAAATGGAAACCCTTCTGGGCATCGCCAACGGTATGCTGGGGAAAAAAATACTCCCATGTACAGCCTGCCACTACTGTACCAGTCATTGTCCGCAGCATCTCGACATTCCACGGCTTCTTGAACTTTACAATGAGCATGTTTTTACCGGCGGCGGTTTCATCGCTCCCATGGCTCTCATGGCAGTTCCCAAGGACCGACAGCCATCAGCCTGTATCGGCTGCAGAAGCTGTGAAGCTGTCTGTCCTCAGCAAATCAAAATTTCTGAGGCTATGGCAGATTTTACGAAAAAACTTCAGGGGTAATCACGTTCCGGAAAAGAAACGCCAGACTGATATTATGTCAACCTGGCATTTCTTTTATGTCACAGTAAATCAACGCTCTATGGTGCCATAGATGGCACCAGGGCGGATTACCGGTCCGCCCTCCTGGCTCCGCAGCGCACACAGAACACTGCGTCTTCCGGTAGAACGGCGCCGCAATTTTGGCACACATTTCTATCATTATTCTCCGATAACCCTTTGCAATTTTTCAGGGTAAGGGGTTTATATTTCACCACCGGATTCATGGCAGACACAATGTCCTCCCGGCTGATCTGACGGTCCGGGCACATAAGCGCTTTTAAATCCAGCGTTTCATCCTGGGTCAGATGGGCGTTGTGGACCATTTTAGTCAGAGCGCCAATCTGTGCCAAACGGCTGTTAAACGTCTGCTCCATAGCGCCGTAGCGGCTTTCAAGCCCGCTTCCCTCCTCAGGAGTATCTGCGGGCATACACCGGGCGCCGCCCTGGGTGATCCAGGCGAAATCTTCCTGATATTTTTCAGCAACCAATCCGGTCATATTATTTTTCAGGGAAGCAAAAAATCCCTTTTTTGCTCCATTTTTCTCATTTATGTATTTGAAATAGGTGATAGCATGATCCAGCACTTTATAATAAGCAGCATTGGCCTGGAAGACATTTTCATAAACATTCCCTTTGACGTTCAGAAAATCCCGGCTCATAGTCTCAAACCAGCGGCTGTATGCCTCATTGGCAAGCCCCAGGAGCCTTCCGGACTGCTCAAGTTCCAGGGCCTCAAACCAGATCTCCGTATATTTTGCCCGGTTTTCCGGACGGTATAAAGCTTTGGAAGAATACATAATCTCCTGGCGGTTCCACACATCGCTCATTGCTCCAACCAGTTGGATGTACAATGGACTGATCTGAGGATTCATCGCCCTGGCAGCATTTTCCAACACATGAATATCCTGCAAAGATCCGCAGGTTTTCTCCATGAGTTTTTCAAAATCCATACATTCCTGCCGCGTCTTTTCTGCAATCTCTTTAGTGTCAAAAACAATGTTCTGCACAGTTCTAAAACGAATATCCCCGCGTTTTAAGCATTCTTCCAGATAAGCCCTATATTTTTCCCATGTCTGGCAGGAACAGTCTTTAAAATCCTCCATCACCTTTCGGATTTCTTCCATATGGCCATTGACGCCCATTCCCTGAAGCCTGTCAAACAGCGCTGTCAAATCCTGTCTTGCCTTTTGAGCCAAATCATTGTCTTCATAGGCCACACCGTCCACCACTCTTTGGCATTCCTCAAGCTTTTCAATAATCTGATCTATAGCACTGATATAATCCTTTGCCGGAATATGACTGTTTTCGCAAAATTCTCCAGTCTCTTTTTTCGCCGCTCTGAGTCCTTCAAGATCTGTGAAATCAATTTTGTCAAGCCGTTCCTCCACCGCCTGTATCTTATATGCTTCCATAAAATCTCCCAGGCCAAAATAAACGGTCATCTGGGAGAGTGACCCTTCCTTGTCCCCATAATGGTCAAACATATAGATATACAGCTCTTTATCAAAGGGATAGGTTTTCACAAGCAAGGCGGCCTGTGGCACTATGTCCTCCGGGCTGACGATCCCCTGGATAATGTTACTAAAAATAACAGGGTAATCTCTCAGCAGATCGTCATCCAGACCTTCCAAAGGCTGATCGGACTCTTCCATGAGAACACGGACAAGGCTCTGATGCATTCCCGCCACAGCGGTATATATGGCGTCCGCCAGGACATTCAGAGGCTTTTCACTGTTAAACATGGCGTTCAGGTTGGGGTACATGTCGGGAGCGATACTGTCCCCTGTGGAAACATACTCCCTGCCCGTGGACCAGTCCACAGGCATTCTCCCAACCACAGGGAGGGCAGAAAACGCGGTATCCAGCCATTTACTCCGATAGTTTTGCTGCCATTGTTTCACAGAAGCGCATAACTGTCCGTTGACAATAATAGACGTATAGGAGTTGGCAATACGGTCACAGGCATTAATCCATATTTCCATGGATAAAATCCCCCATTTTTTAATAAAACGCTGGGTATCATAATTGTAAATATGATTTTTTCCCATAAGATCTATACACCATGTGGCCGCCTGAAGTATATACCCTTCACCCATATTAAACACGTCGGCCACAACCTGATCCATACTGCGGTATTTATTTTTATATTGGCTGACAAACTGGTCTTTAAGCTCCGACGCAATTTTCTCCATCTCAAGGCGCAAACGGATATAATTCTCCTGTCCGTCGCTGACAACAATATTTTCCCCATAAAAATCAAAGGTTCTCATTGCTTATCGCTCCTTTCCTGCGAATCCGACAAACGGCTATAGCCCAGACGGACATCTTCCATCATCCTTGCCATATGTTCCGGAAGGTTTTCAAAAAGATTCTGTCCGCTCATTCCTCTCTTCTCCATGTAAATCTCCCGGATTTCTCTCTTTGCTTCCAGGATCTCCTCTAAAAGTCCCCGGGCAGACAGCCGTCTGGCGCCCTGTCCGAGAATAATAACCTGCTCTGTTCCGTCAGAGGTGGCCACAGTCACATGGTGCTTTTTCCCGATTTCATGTACAGTTTTCTCAATATACTGATCGGCGGTTTCCGCCTCTTTTGTATAAACAATATAGATATTTTTATATTGAAGGATCTCTCCGGGATGGCCTTCCACCCGGTAAGCGTCAAACACAAGAATGACTGTATTTTTCCGGCATCCCTGATAATCACATAAAATATCCGCAAGCTTTGTCCTGGCGCTGTCCATATTACCCTTGGACAGATCATTAAGGTCATCCCATGAAAAAATTATATTATACCCATCCACCAGAAGATATTCCTTTGGCTTGTCAGACATGACTTTTTCATTTTTCTTTTTCGGTGAGCCGCTCTTATCACCAAAGGTTCTGGTTTTCCCGCCACTGTTGGACATCCCCCGTGAAGTCCGGCGAATCGGCCCGTAGGTACGGACAAAAATTTCCTCCAGTTCTTTTTCATCCTCCCAGGAAATATCCGGCACATTTTTAGGGACAGGCTGCGCTTCCCTCTCTGCTTCTTTTCGCCTTTTTCCAAGGCAGCTTGGCAAATGCATATATCCGGTCACCTGATCCCAGGGCACATAAAATCCGGAGCCGTGAGAACAAAAAATCGACCCTGTAGGATTATCTGTATCCGCCTCGCTGTCATAACCTGAAGCTTCTATAACTTCCTGGGTGTTATGGCAGGATTCATAGCCTTTCACCCGGCAGGCAAGACGGCCTCTCCCTTTTGTATACACCGATACCTGAGAATGATACTCCCGCATAAGGGCTACCGGCGCCGTCCCTGTAATACGGGTCATTTCTCCCAAAGTCTCAGGCGGATCGAAACTCCCCTCCATTTTCTGTATATCCGCCAGCGCACGGCCGGTATTTTCTCCGGGTACCTCCAGGGTAAAGGCGTACACCGGCTCTAAAAGGACGCTCTGGGCACTTTTTAATCCCTGGCGGACTGCCCGGTAAGTAGCCTGACGAAAATCACCGCCCTCGGTGTGCTTTAAATGAGCCCGCCCGGACATGAGCGTGATCTTCATATCCGTGATTTCTGCACCTGTCAGCACTCCCACATGGCGTTTTTCTTCCAAGTGAGTCAGTATCAGGCGCTGCCAGTTTTTATCCAGAGTATCCTCTGAGCAGGCTGTGTCAAAGACAAGACCGCTCCCCTCCGGCATAGGTTCCAGGAGCAGATGGACTTCCGCGTAATGGCGCAGAGGCTCAAAATGGCCCACGCCCTCCGCCGGCGAGGCAATTGTTTCTTTATATACAATACTTCCTGAATCAAAATCCACCTCCACGTTATACCGCTGGCGGATCAGACTTTTTAAAATCTCAAGCTGAACCTGTCCCATGGCCTGGGCGTGGATCTCACGGGCAGACTCATTCCACACAATGTGAAGCTCAGGGATCTCTTCCTCCAGCTCCCTGAGACGGCCAAGCATTTCCGGCACGGGAACATTTTCCGGAATACGGATATGATAGGTGAGAGCCGGCTCCATGAGGGGATGGGCGTTCTCAGCCTCGATACCCAGTCCCTGTCCGGCTCTGGTGTGAACCGGACCCGCCACAGCACATATATCCCCGGCGCAGATCTGATTTTCCATTTTAAAGGACGCACCGGAATATACCCTCAGTTGATCGGCTTTTTCAGGCTCCTCGCCCCCGGTATCCATGGACATCTTCACCTTTAGCGTTCCCCCGGTGACTTTTAAATGGGTCAGCCGGGTACCTTTATCATCTCTGGAGATCTTGTAGATTCTGGCGCCAAATTCCTCCGGATAAGCGGGACACTGGGTCCATGCGCCAAGTCCCGTAATCAATTCCCTGACGCCTTCCTGTTTCAGGGCAGATCCAAAATAACATGGAAAAAGATGTCTCTGCTTTATGAGGCGAATCACATCCTCCATCTGTACCTGACCTGTCTCCAGATAGCTGTCCAACATATCCTCATCACATAAAGCCAGCACTTCCAGAAAATCCGCGCTGGAGAAGTCAGCGTCGGAAAAGTCTACACAATGGCTTCCAAACTTTTCACTGACCTGCCTGAAAAGAATGTCCCGGTCAGTACCTCTCTGATCCATTTTATTAATAAATAAAAAAGTAGGGATATGATACCGTTTCAAAAGATTCCAAAGAGTTTCATCATGTCCCCGGATGCCGTCAGCGCCGCTGATGACCAGTATGGCATAATCCAGTACCATAAGAGTGCGCTCCATCTCCGCTCCAAAGTCCTCGTGTCCCGGCGTATCCAGCAACGTCACCGCCTTGTCCTCCACATTCATTCTGGCCTGCTTGGAAAAGATAGTGATTCCCCGCTCTTTTTCCAGAGCCAGTGTATCCAAAAAGGCGTCCCCGTGGTCCACACGCCCCGCCTTGCGTATACTTCCCGTAAGATATAAAAGACTTTCAGCCAGAGTTGTCTTTCCCGCGTCCACATGGGCCAGCAGGCCAACGGTTAAATACTTCGACATTTTTTCTTTCTGTTTTTTATTTGTATGATTTTCGGACGTATTTCCCATAAAAATACCCCTTTCTGCCCTATAATCATAGCACAGAAAGGGGAATAAGTCGATAAATCATTCTAAACTTCCGTTGTCGCCACGCCTGTAGACACTTCTGTTTCTGTATCGTCAGCCTCCTGGACTTTCGACAGGATACGCCGTTTCACGTAATTTTTCCGGGTCAGCAAAATTCCTGCCACCAGAGCGGTAAAGGGGGCGACGGTTACAAGTCCGATACTTCCTACAATGGTGTCCAGAATTTCTGCTGAAACATACTTGTAATTAAGGATATGGTCAATGGGAGTTCCCTGGGCCATAAATACCATAAGCAGACTGATGTAGCCGCCGGAATAGGCCAGAAGAAGAGTTGCGGTCATAGTCCCCATGGCAGCCCGGCCCACGTTCATACCGGATCTGGCGGCTTCCTTCCATCCGATCTCCGGCTTTTTCTCAACAACCTCGTGGATCGCCGACGTGATATCCACAGAGAGATCCATCATTGCGCCGGAGGCACCGATAAAAATACTGCTCATAAAGATGGCTGTAAGATTCAGGTGCTGGAAGCCGCTGTACAATAAGGATTCAGAATCCTGCATCACAGCCCCGTTAATCTTAAACAGATCCGTAAAGATCATACCCAGGATACATGTTGTAAAAATTCCCAGCAATGCCCCAAGAGACGCAGTGACAGTCCGGCGGTCAAAACCGAACACAAAAAAGGTGATCACTGCCGTTAAAAAGACAGTAATACCAATACCGATCCAAACCGGGGAATAACCGTTTAAATAGGCCGGCACAAGGATTTTCCATATGGTCAGTATGGTAATGGCAAAAGAGAAAATGGCAAGGAAGCCGTTTTTCCCCGCTACAAGAATAAGGAGAACAGCAAAAACAACTAAAAGGATCGCTTCTTTATCCAGACGGTAATGGTCGGATATGATCACCGATGCAATCTCACCGTTGTCATGGCTGATCGCCACAAATGCTTTGTCCCCCTCCTTAAAAATCTTGTCTTTTTCCAGGGAACCGCTTAAAAAATTGACACCCTCAATTTCCTGCCCTTTAAATGTCCCATCCTGAATAAGGAGGGTACAGGACTGTTCTCCGGACTGGATCACCCCCGAACTTTTGATGGCTGAATTATCAACCGCTACAACCTCCCCAACAGCTCTTTCCATGCCCTGATAAATCAAAGCATCCTCATAGCCGGTAGGGATGGCTATGAGGATGGCGGTTAAAATCAAACCGATGGCGATAATCAGGAGCATGGATTTCTTTTTTAAGAAAGACATGCTTTTCATTTTTAAACACTCCTGAAATTTCTTTTGATCTGTGAAAGGGAAATTATTCCACTCCGGTTAAGGCTGCCAGTTTGTTGTAAATATCTGTGTTATCATAGTAACCACTGAAATTATCCTGGCCAACACCTTGAGCAAATACTTCTACAGGGAGACCTGTATGGGCGTAGGAACCAAAGTTGATACCGCTCTTATTATTGAGGATATGTGTGATGGTCACTGTCAGAGGTTCATAGCTGCCGTATTTGATATACTCATCCTGGGCAAACTCTTCTTCCTCGCCGGTACGGCTCATAGTTGTGTCATAAGCTTCTCTTAACAGATCATACTCATACTGAGTCATTTCCAGAGTTCCGTCGTTGTTGGACTCAGGATGCATATCCGCGCTGTCTTTCTGCTGAGTTGTGGAAGCGCCCTCCTCAGCCGGAGCCGCAAGGCCAAACAGCTCTGTCACATCCTGCATAACTGTTTCAAAATCTGTCTTATTTTCTTTATATCCGGAAACATAGTCGGAATCAAACTTCGCAAAGGACAGTTTCTGATTATTGAAGTTTGTCAGGAATGTGTCATAGTCTGTTCCCGCGTAACCAATAGTCAGACCGCCGGTCTCATGGTCGCCGGTTACAAGAATCAGTGTCTCATCAGGATGTTCCTCATAAAACTCCACAGCCTTTGCCACAGCGTTGTCAAAGGCGATGGTGTCAGAGATCGTTGCGGCCGCGTCATTGGCATGGCATGCCCAGTCAATCTTTCCGCCTTCAACCATCATGAAGAAACCATTGTCGTTGTCTAACATTTCAATGCCTTTTTCCACATAATCGGCAAGTCCCCACTGGCCTTCCTCAAGATCCATAGCGTAAGGCATGGAATCGCTGTCCGCGAGATGTTCTTCGATAACGATAGTCTTGCCTGTATCTGCTGTCAGAGCCTCTGCCTCTGCCTGTGTTCTCACAACAGTATATCCGGCTTCCTCAGCTAACTGATAAAGATCTGTCTGATCTTCCTCGCTGCCTGTCGGGCTTAAAAGACCGCCGCCGGCAAAATAATCAAAATTGCTCTCGATCAGCTCAAGGCCGATTTCATAGTAGCTGTTTCTGGATGCCTGATGAGCGTAAAAGGCTGCCGGTGTGGCGTGGTTGAGATTAACACTTGTCACTACGCCGATCTTGTAGTCTTTCTGTGCTTTCAGCTTTTCCGCGATGGTTTCATATTCCTGAGAAAAGTCTGTGCTTACATTAATACTTCCGCTCCATGTTTTGTAACCTGTAGCGATAGATGTGGCTGTTGACGCGGAGTCCGGAGCGAAAGAAGTGCTGTCGTATGTCTGAGCGGAACCTGCTACCGGGAACTGCATCATTGTCAGATTATTCTGACTGCTGAGTACCGTCTGATCCTCACCGTCCACATTCACGGTCTGAGCGCCGTCCTGATTGTTGGCGCTGACAAAATAGTTGGTCAACTGGATCTGCGGATAACTCATACCGTCACCGATAAATAAAAACACATATTTCGGCGTCTGCTGTCCCTCTGCAACAACCTCAGTCTCATTAGCGCTGACCTGGGCGGAAGCGTCCTGAACTGTTTCCTGTGTCTGGGCCTGTGTCTGAGCGTCTGTAGAAGCGGCGGTACTGGCCGGCGCTGAACATGCGCTTCCAAGCATACTTAATGACACAGCGGATGTAAGTAAAAGTGCTTTTGTTCTCGTTTTCATATACTCCTCCTGAAATCTTTGGATTCTGCTTCGTTGAAAGCAAAGTTAGTATAACGATTATTTTTATCCTTATCCATCGGATTTCAGTAAAGAATTTTCAAAATTGTGCAAAAAACAGTAAAAATTTTTTTACAGATGATCGTCCTTCCGTGTTCTCAAATATATCTGTGCCGGCTCCATATTTTCCGAAAAGACGGTAACTTTTACAAGTCCTTCACCGCCCAAAGAGCGAATCAACGCCCCGGCAAAACCGCCGCTCATTAAAACCATTTCCGGGCCCACAAGCCGGGCCGGTCCCCGGACTTTAATCCGCAAAGGCAGATTTACCCAGGGCATGTGTATTTCCTGGTCATCAACAGCCCAAATGCGCAGAAGCGCCATAGTATAGCCATGTCTTTCTGTCAGAGTCCGATGTGAACATTGTATCCTAAGCCGGGCTTTTTTCCCATTTTTTTCCACCAGGCTGTCCACCGGCTGCCCGTTCTTTATAAAATCAAAACGCAGCGTCTGATCTGCTTTCCGGATATCTCCCATATCATTGTAAATCTGTCTGGCATCAACGGCCACCGGCGGATGGGGAAGATGTCTAAACCGTTCCCTGTCCGGATAAAAAGCGCCCAGATCTGCGCCATTTTTATAAACCTCCACAAAATCACAGTTGGTAAACAGCCATATTTTTGACGGAAGGCCGCCTGGGTAATCTCTCAGGGACATTCCGGAAGCAATCTGAGCTACATGATATTCCCCCTGGCTGGCATAAAGCCACGCCGAAAGTTTGGGATTTCTGAAAGGGTCCATGACACCGCTGCCGCAGACAGTATCCTCTCCTCGCAAACCGCCGTCTCCTATCTCATCACACATACACCATCCAAAACTTCCGCAGATCTCATCCTTTGAAAAAGCCCCTTCCAAAACATGTCCGTGATACAGCGCCTGCTCAAGACGCACAGGCTCACAATCCCTGGTCTGGACCGGATACATATGTCCACTATGCTCTGTGACCACATAGGGATGACCAGCCGCCTCCGGAATCTTTTTAGGGGCGCGCAGCCCCGGTCCATACCCCTCAAAAGTATAGTCGGCTCTCCCGCAGACATCTGAATACCCTGTGGCAGAACTCATCTGACGTGTTGGGTCCATGCGTCGGATCAGTTGTCCGGCCCTTCTCACATCATCCACGCCGTCGCTGTCTGTTTCCCACAAAATAACTGACGGATGATTCCGGTACCTTTGGATCACCTGGGTCAACTCCGCCTTTGGAATCACAACCATAAGCCCAATCTCATCACACCGGTTCACAAACGCCTCTGATGGCACACCGTCGGGAGTGCGCACAGCATTTACAGCCAGTTCATTTTTTAAAATATCCGCGTCCGCCTGTTCCAGTGCCGGGGGTAATCCATAACCGATATAGGGATATCTTTGATGGCGGTTTAACCCGAAAATTTTTACTTTTCTGCCGTTGAGATAAAATCCATCCTGCCGAAAGCTTACATTCCGAAAACCAAAACAAGATCTTCGGCTGTCCAGAATATGCCCGGAGTCATCCCACAAAAGGGATTCCATGTAATAAAGTTCCGGCTGGTCCAGATCCCAGTAATATACATGTTCAAAAGCCATCCGCACTGTAACTGTCCAATTTTTTCCTTCCGCCGGTGAAAATTTTGACAAATCACAGAGCGCCGTCCCCAGGCAATTATCCTCTCTATCAAAAACATATGTTTCCAAATATCCTCCGCTGTAATCATATCCGAGATGATCCCTGTATTTTCCCGAAAAAGCTTTGATTGCCACTGGAGGGAGCATATAGGATACTGACAGCCTGGCTCTCCCGCCCCGACCCATTTCCCAGGATTTTTCCGGGATTTTTGTCCGTATTAATATATCTTCAATATGTACTGGATTCCTGACTTCGATATATACACTCCTGTAAATTCCCGGAGCCATCTTTTCCAAAACCCGATCCTCTCCGCCGCTCTCCAGCTTAATGGCGATTCGGTTTTCACTGCCAAAATGAATATATGGTGAAATATCTAAGGAAAATGCCCTGTCCCAGCCACAGTGGTGTCCGGCCAGGCTTCCGTTGACGAAAACCCACGCCTTGGGCCCTACTCCCTCAAAAGTCAGCCATAACTGCCTTCCGGAAAAAGATTCCGGCACTGTCAGCATATAAATATAACCGCAGCCATTTTCTCTCCCCTGACCGGCCCATTCCTCATCAACATGGGGGATACGGACTTTACGCCCCGCAAAGCCGCAGAGTGTGCGAATACATTCCGGTGTCCATAGAGGGAAGAAAATCCACCCGTCATTAATATAAATCCGTCTCACAGAATACCTCTTTTCTATAAATGCAGTCCATGATTTTGTCCATTTGTCGGCAACTCATTATGTTCAATAGTATATCGGATTCTCCGGGGAATTTCAACGGCAAAGAACCCCCATAAAGACGATCAGAAAATCTGAAATCTTTATGAGGGTTCGGTTTTATAGTTTATCCCTGCGGGCAGTGAGCCAAGCGGACGCGCTCGCGCGACCATTTGGCGGTGCTGTGTGCCAGTGGCACACGTTTAGCACCGACCGAAACGGAGTGTAGACCGCCGCAAGGGTCAAATTCCCCGCCCCTTGGGGCACTGCCCGCTTGATGCCACGTTACTTGCAGCGGGGGATTTGACTCATCGTTTATGAGAGGGCGCGCATCCGCCGCAGGAACCGCAGCTTCCGGAACATCCGCCGCAGGCGCCACCGTTCTTCCTGCTCTTGATCATATAACGGATCACCAGTAATACGACCACGATCAAAATAAGCAAAATAATTGCTGTTGCAGGAGTCATTATCATCACCCCTTTTCGCTATTGGTTAGTTTTATCTAACTATTTTTAGTTTACCACTTTTCTTTTTTGTTGTCAATATAAAAAATGAATCCGTCCACCGCTAATACCGCCAGCTCTGTCCGCGTCATATTTGAATTTTCCTCCGATTTATGATATGCTTGGAACATGAACTATGAAAAGACAGGGGGTATTATTATTGGCAATCCATGAATCTGCTGAAAATTATCTTGAAACCATACTAATGTTAAGTCAGCAAAAGTCCGAAGTCCGCTCCATTGACATTGCCAATGAGCTGAACTTTTCAAAACCCAGTGTCAGTGTTGCCATGAAAAATCTTCGCAATAGCGGCCATATTAAAATGGATGAAAATGGATTCATCACCTTGACAGAATCCGGATATCAGATTGCTTCAACAATTTACGAACGCCATACACTGATATCAAAAGCACTCATGAGCCTTGGCGTTGACGAGGAGACGGCTGTCGCCGATGCATGCCGTATTGAACATGTTATCAGCCCGGAAAGCTTTGAGGCCATAAAAAAACATTTAAAAGGAAAAGAGACGGGTAAATCATGAGCAAAAAACTAGAGAGAAACGATCCATGTTGGTGTGGAAGCGGACAGAAATACAAAAAATGCCATATGGCATTTGATGAACGTATCCAGGAATTTGCTGAACAGGGACATCTTGTGCCGGATCATTCTATGATCAAAAATCCGGCACAGATTGCCGGCATCAAGGAGAGCTGTAAAGTCAATAACGCGGTACTGGACTATGTCGCCGCCAACATCCGTCCCGGCATCACTACAGAAGATATTGACCGTATGGTCTATGAAAAGACAACCCAGCTTGGAGGCATTCCCGCCCCGCTGAATTTTGAAGGGTTTCCAAAAAGTGTGTGTACTTCTGTCAATGACCAGGTATGCCACGGAATCCCCTCCGTGGAAGATGTTCTTCAGGAGGGGGATATTATTAACGTAGATGTATCTACGATTTATAAAGGATATTTTTCAGACGCATCCCGGATGTTCTGCGTCGGTCAGGTATCGGAGGAAGCCCGGCGCCTTGTGGATGTTACCAGGGAATGTGTTGAGACAGGAATCTCCATGGTCCGCCCCTGGACATTTCTTGGCGACATGGGCGCCGCTGTTCACGCCCACGCCCTTAAAAATGGCTACAGTGTTGTGCGGGAGATCGGCGGCCATGGCGTTGGCATCCAGTTCCACGAAGAACCCTGGGTCAGCTATGTCTCCCAGCCTGGCACGGAAATGCTCATGGTTCCCGGCATGATCTTTACCATCGAGCCTATGGTTAATATGGGAGGCGAGGAAATTTTCTGCGATGAGGGCAACGGCTGGACCATCTACACAGAAGATGGAACTCTCTCCGCCCAATGGGAAGTTACTGTGCTTGTCACCGAAGATGGCTGTGAGGTTCTCGCTTGGTAAAATGAAGTGAAGGCCAAATACCCTGATGTTGGCATCAGGGTATTTGCCTTTTCCCTAGCGCACTCCTACATGGAGTGTTTTTTCATGCATAGGAAACCGAGTTTCCTACGCATGAAAAAACAGGCTTTAGTCGGCCGTGAAATTGTTAATTTTTTCTCAATAATGAAAAATCAACTGTATATTTAAACAGACCCTTTCCCTATGGTCCCCGGAAGAATTGTTAAATTTGTCCATGTATAAAATACCTGTTCCATGGTATAATATGTAAAGCGCAGCTATGGAAAAACTGGCGTTTTTGAAGGCAATCATTATAATTATTCGTTTTGTTTGTATATAAATCTACAGAAAAGAAGGCATTATCATGAAAAAATTAATTCTTGTTACTTCCCCTCCGGCCTGTGGAAAAACCTACGTGGCCAAGCAGATCGCAAAAGCATTAAATCATGTTGTTTATCTGGATAAAGACACTTTGATCGTTTTAAGCAAACAGATCTTTAAAGTGGCCAACCAGCCCTATAACCGCAGTTCCGACTTTTTTGAAAAAAATATCCGGGACTATGAATATGAAGCCATCCTGAATCTGGCTCTGGAGGCTCTGGAATACGATGATATTGTGCTGATCAACGCCCCATTTACAAGGGAAGTGCGCAATCCGGAATATATCCGTTCCCTCCGGGGAGCGCTGGCCAAAAGACATGTGCAGCTTTGCATTATCTGGGTTGTCACCGACCCCGAAGTCTGCCATCAGCGGATGATCGCCAGAAACAGCGACAGAGATACATGGAAGCTGGAACACTGGGACGAATACATCAGCAAGTGCGACTTCTCCATCCCCCAGGGCATCGGCGATCCTGCCGAGAAAAAGGATCTGATCCTTTTTTACAATTCCAACGACAAAGAATTTCAAAGTTCTTTGAAGGAAGTTGTTGAAATCCTGCAAAAATAATAAAGACATTCTGTCTGTCGTAAAATAGCTGTAAAATTACCACCCGATATCAAAGGAATTGTCCGTTTGATTTCGGGTGGTTTTCTATACTTAAATCTCTGCTTTATTATAATTTTTTACTTGCGTTATTAAAGTAATAGCAAGGAGCTGCCCACTAAGGAATTGGTGTACAACTCCTTCCTTGGACAATCAGAAAAAAATGTCAACTTACCCAAGACCAAGTTGTAGCCCAGTTAAATTTGTTAAATATTGATATAAGCAGATCATACTATTCACGATATGAAACAGGAGAATTAAATATTCCTGTTGAAACCATTGTTGCATTGCGTTCTATCTTTCACTGTTCCTATGACGAATTATTTCAAAATATACGCCCTGATATACAAAAAAATGAATATATGTAACTATTCAGCCATGCGGCTGGTTTAATAAAAATACGGCGCAAGTTTACTTGCAGAGGATTTTTTATTAAACCAGACATATGGCGTTTAGCTATAATCGAGGATTCCGCCGCGTAAGCGGCGGTAAAGCAGCGTTAGCTGCGGGAATCCTAGATGCATGGTTGAATAGTAACGAATATACAAAAAACGCACATAAAATTTCTTGAATCTCATCACTGGATGCGTTATAATGATAATAGAAAAAGGGAAAATAACCGCCCACAAAGTGGTTGACCTCACAAAAGGAAATTGATAGAAATTCCACCCTTGTACTCGGTCAAAGTTTTGGGGTGGTTTTTCTATGCTTAAAGCACTACTTGATAAACGTAAAAACGAATGTCAGCAATGCGAGAATGAACATAGCAAAGGCCATCAGGTCTTTAAAATCAAAAGACTTTTTGTCGTTCATCAGCACCACCCCCATTCTATGTAAGAATAGAGGTCAGCCACCCTGCAACACGGTTATTTCCCTTTCGTATATCTTACCATAGAGAGTTTTTTTCTTCAATTCTGATTAAAAAATTTTCATGACTTAAATCGAAATTCAAATCTATGGCTATTGAGGACGATTATACCAGTCTTATCTGAAAAGCAATCGTCCTGCCCAGTACAGCAAGTTAGGCAGCTAACAAATCCAAATTTGGGGGAATTGTTATGACGGAAACGATGGTGGCTACGATTGGAATAGGTGCATGTGCGCTTGTTTTTATATATCTTGGTTGTTTGATATGGAAAAAGGAAAAAATCACTTTGCTTCATAGTTATCATTATGACAAAGTGTCTCCAAGTGATAAAAAGATTTTTGGTAAAATATCAGGTTGGGGTGTTATCTTTATTGGAATTGGTCTTTTGGTGACTGCTATAATCATCTGTATAACAGATTCAGCATTAAGTTTTATTGCTTTTGCATTGGGATTTGTTGTGGGATTGGCGTTGCTGATTTATGCAGGAGCAAAATATAACCGCTAATAGAGAAGAAAAACTCCTGGACTGTGATGTAGAGCATTTAATGAATTTTTGACACAACAAACAATAATATAGGTCACTTCAAAATAGCCGCTTGCCCGGCCACCCCGCTACGATTCCGCCGCTGGTAATGCGCTAAGTGTTCCCTGCTTTTTCCTACAATTTTAATTTCAAAATTTTTCAAAATTTCAGTGCCATTTCAGGCCATTTTTAGAAACAAAAAAACAGCCGGAATCTTTAAGAAACCCGCTGTTTTACTGGAAAAAACAGAAGCGCGAGACGGGATTCGAACCCGCGACCTTCGCCTTGGCAAGGCGACACTCCACCACTGAGCCACTCGCGCATATTAACAAGATATTTTGTTGTTGTCCTGACGACGAAGTTTATTCTACTATAATTTTACATCCTTGTCAACTCTATTTTTCAAATTTTTTACAATATTTTTCGTAACAGGTTACTGTTCACTGGCAAGCCAGCGAACAGCAACTTTCGCGGGCTGATTTATGCTTACATAAGTATCAGCCCGCCCCATTTCTGATGAAGTGAACGCCCCATAATGAGCAACATAGGGACAATCACCGCTCTCAGGAACGGTGAACCAGGATAAATCCGCTCTCAGCCGGCAGTTCCATGTGGAGCATACCGCCGCACACCTGGCTGCTTCCCGTATTTAATCCGTAACCTCCCGCCGTTGTCTCCAGAAGGCAGTCCATGGAGGCGCCGTCGCCTACGCCAAGCTGCCACACGGGAATATCAATAATTTTTGCGTCGGTAGGGTGATTATTCAAAGCCACCAGAACCTGGGACTTGCTGTCAAAACGTCCGTAGGCCAGCACATTCCACTGGCCGCCCAAGAACTTGATCGAGCCGTATTTCAGAGCGTCCCACGACTTATGGATCTTTATAATATCTTTGTGGAACCGGATCATCTCCTGATCTTCATGTCCCCACGGATAGGTTCTGCGGCTGTCCGGATCAGTCCAGCCGCACACGCCGGCCTCGTCTCCATAATAAATCGTCGGCGCTCCGGGCCAGGTCATCTGAATCAGAACGGCAAGGCGCATTAAAGCTGTATCAATATCCTCCGAGGCCATCTGGGCCCCCACAGTGCCGATACGGCCCACTTTGTGGTTGGTCCGGGTCAGGAAACGGGAATGGTCATGGTTGGACAGTTCATTCATGGCCACAAAAAGAGACTCATAGTGAAAACGGGACATGTGGTGGCTCATAGCGCCGTAAAAGGATTCAAAGTTTCCCAGGAGGTCGCCGCAATACTCATCACTGTGCTTTTCCACACCCGCCAGAAACCATGTGACCGGCTCCATAAAAGCGTCGTAGTTCATCACTGTATCCCACTGGTCGCCCTGAAGCCACGCTGCAGGATCGCCATAATGCTCCGCCAGGATAATCGCCTGGGGATTGGCCTCTTTCACCGCTTTCCGGAACCGGCTCCAAAACTGATGATTATACTGGGAAGAATGCCCAAGGTCCGCCGCCACGTCCAGACGCCAGCCGTCCACATTATAGGGCGGCGATACCCATTTTCTGGCAATCCTAAAAATATACTCCTCAAGCTGCTGGGACTCCTCATAATTCAGCTTTGGCAGAGTATCATGTCCCCACCAGCCGTCATACTGTGTATTATAAGGCCACTGACTGTTCTCGCTAAATTTGAAAAATGTGTGATAGGGACTGTCCTGGGAAATAAACGCCCCTTTCTCATAGCCCTCCTGATTTTCATAAATACGTTCCCGATCCATCCATTTATTAAATGAACCACAGTGGTTAAACACCCCGTCCAGGATCACTTTCATCCCCCGGCGATGGATTTCCTCTACAAGACAGGCAAAAAAGGCGTTGCTGGCCTCAAGATTCTTCTTGTTGGTCACCCGGCAGATATACCGCGCCGCGCCGGTATTTTCCGTCTCCCAGTCCTCCAGGACACGGCCTTCATCCTCCACCAGCTTTCCAAAATGGGGATCAATATAGTCATAATCCTGAATATCATACTTATGATTAGATGGCGATACAAAAACAGGATTGAGATAAATGACATCAACCCCCAGATCTTGGAGATAATCCAGCTTATCCATAACGCCCTGAAGATCGCCGCCATAGAAACGCCCTACATCCATTGGCATGGGCAGACTATTCCAATCCCGAACCTGACAAACCTTCTGCTTGACATAAATATATTCATCGTTCACCACATCGTTGGATGGATCTCCGTTACAAAAACGATCCACAAAAATCTGATAAAAGACCGCGCCTTTGGCCCAGTCCGGCGTATGAAAATCCGGGACAAGATGAAAACTATAATAAGACTGAACCTCATCCATGGCGCCCCGCTTATTAAAGTAAACGGTCATATTTCCCGAAGTCACCTTGAAATAATACTCCTGTCCCCCGTTTCCGCAGGGAATAACCGCTTCATAATAATCAAACAGCTCATCCGATGAACATTTCTCCATATCAATGCTCATGCCGTCCATGATCACCTGGACAGCTTCCACATTACTTTTTCCGGTACGGAAGCGCAAAATTACCGAATATCCTTTGGATGTCTGAATAAAACTCCGGTAATTTTCTGTTCCGTCCGCAAATAAAGCATCCTTGTTGATCAGCGGATGCATATGATTTATATAAAACTGAACCTGCTGTCCATAAGGTATATCGCCTAAATTTATATTCAAGTTCATACGATCATGCTCCTTTAGTCTAAGGTTCTTCTCTGGCCTAAAGACTACTTATTATTATACCGTAAGACATATTTTTTTACCACCTTTTTTTCGCCCCAATCGGATAGTGAAGCTTCCTTGCTACTCTTCACGGGTAGCCGGAAACACTTCCTTTCCTATCCGATTATCGCGATACCCCGCTCATCTCGCGGCTTTGCCGCTCGATGATCTACGTTCCCTTCGGTCAGCGTAAAAAGTCCGGGGGATGATATTCCTCCGGACTTTTGTTTCATAATCACATAAATCACTGATCAAACAGAGCTTCAAATTCTTCCCGCGTGATCTTTTCCTTCTCCATAAGAAGGGCGGCACACCGGTGAAGCACATCAAGATTTTCATCAATAATCCGACGGGCCTCTTTGTGACAGTCATCGACGATCCGTTTAATCTCATGATCAATCACTGTCGCTACATTTTCACCGTAGCCCCTTGTATGGGCCAAATCACGGCCAATGAAAACTTCATCTTCATCGTTGCCGTAGCAGATCAGCCCAACTTCATCAGACATACCAAACTTGGTAACCATAGCTCTGGCTGTGGCTGTAGCCTGCTTAATATCCTGAGACGCCCCTGTGGTGATATCATCAAAAATAATCTCCTCAGCCACACGTCCGCCCAGGGCTACAGTAATATCCTGAAGCATCTTACCTTTTGTGTTAAAGATCTCATCCTTTTCAGGGAGAGGCATCGTATAACCGGCGGCTCCCATGCCTGTGGGAATGATGGATACGCTGTATACCGGCCCCACATCCGGCAGCACATGGAATAAAATAGCATGGCCGGATTCGTGGTAAGCTGTGATACGCTTTTCTTTCTCGGAAATAACACGGCTGTGTTTCTCTGTTCCGATGCCCACTTTCACAAAGGACTTACGGATATCATCCTGGACAATATAGGCCCGCCCCGCCTTAGCGGCGGTAATCGCAGATTCATTCATCAGATTCTCAAGGTCAGCCCCAGTAAAACCGGCAGTTGTCTGGGCGATCTGATCCAGATCTACATCATCGCCAAGGGGTTTGCCCTTTGTGTGTACATCCAGGATCTCCCTGCGCCCGCGGATATCTGGCCGTCCCACAGCGATCTTACGGTCAAAGCGGCCCGGACGCAGGATCGCCGGGTCAAGGATATCTACACGGTTAGTGGCCGCCATAACAATGATGCCCTCATTGACTCCAAAACCGTCCATCTCCACAAGAAGCTGGTTTAATGTCTGCTCCCGCTCATCATGGCCGCCGCCCATACCGGTACCTCTCCGGCGGGCAACAGCGTCAATCTCGTCAATAAAAACAATACATGGGGCGTTCTTCTTCGCGTCAGCAAATAAATCCCGGACACGGGAAGCGCCCACGCCTACAAACATTTCTACAAAGTCTGAACCGGAAATGCTGAAAAAAGGAACGCCCGCCTCCCCGGCCACCGCTTTTGCCATTAATGTCTTACCAGTTCCCGGAGGGCCCACAAGAATCACGCCCTTGGGAATCCGAGCGCCTACCTGGGTATACTTCTGAGGATTTTTAAGGAAATCTACGATCTCCGCCAGATCTTCCTTCTCTTCCTCCAGGCCGGCGACATTTTTAAAATTAATATGGTTGACCCCTTCTCTGGTCATCTTCGCCCGGCTCTTGCCGAAATTCATCATCTTATTGTTGGAACCTCCAGCACTCTGCTGGGCCGATATAAACGTAAAAAAGATGACGATAGCTACAACGCCTAAAACGATCAGGACAATGTTCTCTTCCAGCCATGTGGGCCGCTGCACATCCCGGAAGGAGTAGGCCGTAAAGCCCTGCTCATCCATCCAGTTCTGAACTTCGGTCACATCCGGCGTATAAAAGCTCCTCTGCTCGCCAGTGTCCGTCATGACATACACAACGCCGGTAGGTACTTCCTCATTCTGGGAAATCACTACCTGACTGATAGTTCCTTCTTCTGCCAGATCTGATTTAAACTGAGGATAGGAATAATTTCCCACATCGCTGGCGTTCATCTCAGACCACACTACATACAACAGCAGTATGATAATGACAGCAAAAGGCCATATACTGAATCTTCTCCTGCTATTCACTTTCTGTCCTCCTTACTGCTCCACAACTCCGATATACGGAAGATTTCTGTATTTCTGGGCATAATCCAGACCATATCCCACTACAAATTCATCGGGGATCTCAAAGCCTACGTAGTCCACATGAACGTCAGCCACGCGCCGCTGGGGCTTATCCAGAAGGGTGCAGATCTTAATACTCTCCGGCTTTCTCTTATAGAGGATCTCCACGAGATAGTGCAGAGTATTGCCGGAATCAATAATATCTTCCACGATTAATACGTTCTTTCCCTCCAGAGGTTCATCCAGATCCTTTACAATGCGCACGGCGCCGGAACTTGTGGTGCCGTTGCCGTAACTGGATACGGACATAAAATCCATAGAAACAGGCACCGAAATACGCTTCGCCAGTTCACACATAAAGAACACACCGCCTTTAAGGACACACACAAGGTGGACGCTCTTCCCCTCGTAATCTTTTGAAATCTGCTCTCCCAGCGCTCTGATTTTAGCGTCAACCTCTTCTTCTGTTAAAAGGACTCTGATCTTATCTTCCATTTTATTTTTCTCCTTTGACTTTTATCTCTAAAATCCTTTCAGTATTTTCCGTAATTTTATAAGCCTCGCTGATACGCCCGCCAATGACCCACAATACGTGGCTGCCCTGGGCGATGAGAAGTACTTTATCCCGATCCTGCCTTGGTATCTTATCATCAATAAAAAGCCTGCGCAGAAGTTTTCTGCTCCCCGAAGGGCCGGCTATGAGATAATCACCGCTTTTACGGTGCCGTAATTGCAGGCTATCTTTAATTTTATCATAATCCAGCCATTTCGTATACTGCTTTTCCTCAATTCTTTGATTTTTCTCACATTTTTTTACAGTAAATTCAAGGGTTATGGCCGGCTCCTCCAGAGAAATGGTCCATGTCTCCCCAATATGGAAGGGCACCTCAATGTCCTTCTCAAAAACAGCCAGATCAGTCGGTCTGGCCCATTGCGGCCCGGCACTATTCTCATTCTCCTCCGGCTCCGTCCGTCGGAGAAATCTGAGACGGTCATATTCCCGGATCACCGTCAGGCCGTAGGGCAGGTATGTCATCTTCCCCACGGGCTTGTCTAAAAGCTGCGCTGTCTGAAGAATATGTCCCCGTGTGATATCCTTGAGGGAACCGGTCTCTCTGTAGATTTTTTTTCGGAGAACCGCCTGCAAAATAATGTCATCCATAGCCCCAAGGGCATGGAGCATCAGTCCTCCGTCGGGCGTGCCGGCTTCTTCCAAAGCCTGATCCGCCTCCCGGTCAACGCGCTTTTCCACCGCTCCCGCCTCCCAGGCCAGATTAAAAATATGTTCCACAGCACCAGGATTAATATGTTCCAGAACATAAGGCATCAGTTCATTGCGCAGCCGGTTTCGGGTATAATCATTTTTCAGATTTGTGCTGTCTGTGCAAAAACCAATCCCCTGACACTTTAACACCTCTTCGATCTCCCGGCGCTCAAGGCAAAGAAGCGGGCGGATAATATTATCCCGAACCGGCGGGATGGACGCCATGCCAGTCAGGCCGCTCCCTCGAAAAACATTAAAAAGAAAGGTCTCCGCCACATCATTTTTATTGTGGGCTACGGCAATCCTGCCATTTTCCCATCCAAGTTCCTCCAAAATCTGATGAAAACACCGGTACCGGAAGGCACGCCCCGCTTCTTCCTCAGACATCCCCTCCGACTTTGCCATCGCCGGCACATCTCCCCGGACACACCGGTACAATATCCCCCGATCACGGCAAAAGTCCCGGACAAAAGTCTCATCCCTATCCGCTTCCGCCCCGCGGATGCCATGGTGGACATGGACGGCGCACAGGTTCAGATTCAGCTTTTCTTTCAGATTCATAAGCACAAAAAGAAGGCACATGGAATCTGCGCCTCCGGAAATCCCGGCAACAATTCCATCGTTCCGGGAGATCATGTGATTTTTTTGTATAAACGCTTCCGCCTTTTTTAAAATTCCGTCCATGTGCCACCCTCCTTCGCGCCGGTATACTCTAATGATAACATCCCACATCTGGAAATATTCACATTATAGCATACCAGCGCCGGATTTTACAAGCAGGCATGGAAGATCCTCTACTCAGCCCGCGCCATCCCTGATGCCTGAACTGTTACACCACGTTAAGATTTATACACGCCGCAGGTCAGCACTGTCATATCGTCATTGATGGCATACTTGCTCTCTGCCATGGCATATTTTAAAATGGCGTTGGCCGTCTCCTGGGGGCTGACGCCATCCAACTGGCGGATATATTCCCCTAGCGTTTCCTCCTTGTCCTCCCCCTCGATCTGATTAATGATCCCATCGGTGATCATTATAATCATATCCCCATCCTCCATATGCCTGGATGTTCCCTCATAATCCGCCTGGGTAAACGCTCCCACCGGGAGCGTTTCTGACCGTATGGCTTCAACTCCTGTCTTATGTTTTATATAGGTGGTCGAAGCCCCCGCCTTGACAAATTCGCAGATTCCGGAATAGAGATCCAATATACTGATATCTATAGTAGAGAATGCTTTTTGATCTGATCTGAGAAACATCAGAGAATTAATCAAACGCACAGCGGATTGTTTTCCAAAGCCTGTATCCAGGAGCTGTTCCAGAAGATCAATAATATATTCACTGTCTTCGCTTGCCAGCTTTCCCGAACCCATACCGTCAGATAAAGACATGATCATCTGCCCTCCGGACAAAGGCATAAACATATAGCTGTCTCCGGAAACTTCTTCCTGATTTTTCACCGCACAGGCCACACCTTCAATTGTCTTTAAATGGATACCCTCAACAAATTCATATGTGTTAAATTCTTTAGAAATCACCATACGACACCCCTTTGCCAGAATAAACTCTTTACCAAATACTTCCCTGATCAGACCGCATATCTCTTTAGCGGTCATACACCGTCCCCGGCGCATTTTTGCCACCATATAGATACTTTGCCTGTTATTGGGCTTTCTGGCTACCGTCAGGCTTTTTACATTGACTTTGCTTAAAGCCAGCCTCTGACGCAGCGCGGCGATCTCCGGACGGTCCACCACAACATCCGCATCCAGCTCCTGAGAAAAATCCTCAATAATTTCGGCCACCTCGCCCAGTTGTCCCGCAATTGCCAGCCGGCTTTCCATCATACGGTTGCGCCAGTTTAAATTTAATTTGGCCACCTCCATCACCCGGGAGGTTTCATTTAAAAACCTATCAATATTGATACATCTTTTTTTAAAGGACAAAGGCAGCTCACTTCTGGCCATGTCCCCATTTTTAGAATAATAGTCCAATATATTTGAAGCGGCATTATATGTCTCATAATATTCTTTTTCCCAGCAATAATCACACCGGCTGCACTTGCCGCACACATTCCGTGTCAGCTCATCAAAGGCGGCGTCCATTTCTTCCTGGGACAGACAGCTTCTGGGAGATACGCCCGCGTTAAACGTATCCGCCAGTTTTTTAAAGGACTCTGAAAAACCTTTCAAACGGCTTTTTGTCAACTCCTGGCCAGATGGAGCATCCGGACTTTCCACAGAGGGAAGGGCGTTTTTTCTTCTCGCGATCAGCCCCTCCGGAAGGAGCAGGAAAACAAGCACTGCGGCAATCACTCCCTGGATACTGGCAGTATCCAGAAGCCAGGGGACACCAAGATATCCTGTGAGAATTACACCGGCCATAAATGTAAGTCCGCTGGCCAGCCTTCCCTTTTCCCTGAAAGCTCCTGCCAGAATCCCGATCATAGCCATAAATCCCGGCAGACTCACATCGCTTTGCTGGTACGCCATAACGCTACCAATACATGCCCCGGCAATAGCACCACCTCCGGCGCCATAACAGTAACCGATATACAAAATCACAAACAATATGAGTGTTTCAAAAACAGAGTGGGTGTTCATGAGGAAATTACGGAAAGCGAACACACACAGGGCGATGGTTATCCCAAGACCGATCTGATCTTCATTGGACAGCAGTCGGTCATTTTTGTGAAACAAAAAGATCCTTATAGCCCGGTCAAACACAAAAACCATGGCAAAGGAGACAACTCCCTCTAATGAGGAGATAAGGGCGAGCTGCCCCACATTCGCCCGTTCCAGCCCGTTAAGCCCGACGGAATAGGCAAAACCGGCAATGGTTATGAATATTCCGCATATTAAAGCCATTTTCAGCGGCGTCAGCGCCTTCTTCCTCATTTCAAGCACTTTTACCGCAGCGGCAATCCCAAGGATCACACCAATGTATTTCAATAAAATCCCCGGCGGCATTGCTGTGGCCATACCCACCGCCGAAGCAGCCGCCACAAGAAGCCGGCCTGGCTTGTACATATACGCGCAGGCAAAATAAGCAATACCGAAAGGATTCATCATCAGTAGGACCGAACGATTGATCACCGCTCCAACAACAGCAATGACCACGTTTCTGAAATCCAATTTTCTCATTGACGAGCCTCCTGACTTTCCCTTGTTGGTGCCACCCATTATAGCGTTCCTCATTGGATTTGTCTGTCATATTCTGGCATAAAAAAATAAAAACCTTTCGGCATAATGTCTTATTCAAGGGGATTTTTTCGGTTTTTTAAGAAATTAAACCTGTTTAAGAAGCGCTTAATATTTTATAGCAACAGTTCAGCCATCCGTCATAGGGCGGGATGATTTATGCCTGCATAAAGATCAGACCGCCCTATGACGGATGTGTTGAGCGCCTGATTATGAGCAAAGGAGCGGCGTTAGCCGCGGGTCAGCGCGGCAGCGCGGCTTTGCGAATGGCGCGGGCTGAACTGTTGCTTACTTTTCCCTTCAGCCATCCGTCGCAGGGCGGGATGATTTATGCCTGCATAAAGATCAGACCGGGCCAAGCTCAACAAACAGCCATTCTAAAGTTCCAAGTTTGCGGACAATCATGGAAGATGTGGCTCTATTAGCTTTTACAAAAGATTTACAGATATAGAATGATTCTGCGCTGTTGAATTTAGATATGTGAAGATTCATCCTTCATCCCGGCATCATAGCATATGCCGTCTGAAAAAACAATATGCCGGAAATTCGCTATGGCATAATGAAAATTTTGAAATACTGGAAATTGATAAATAAGAATGCTATAATGCCTATGTTGCCTCCCCGAATCTGGTAACAGAAAGGGGGTGTTTGCAAATGGAAGCTCTTATATCTTTTATTATTGCTGTCGCGGCAGGTGTGATTAGCCATCTCATCTGCAAATGGTTGGACAACAATAAAAAGTAGGCAACCAGCCTATGGTCTAAGCCGCCAAAAAATGGAATAGAAAACCCCAGTGCTGCAACACTGGGGTTTTCGTTTGTGTTTGCAATGGATATTCTTATATCTCTTAGCCTACTGGCATTATAGCATATGTCGTCTGAAAAAACAATATGCCTGAAATTTTTTGGCCATAACTAACGCAAAAAGACGCAACCAAATGCTGCGTCTTTTTTGCAGTAGCGGAAACTGGATTTGAACCAGCGACACCACGGGTATGAACCGTGTGCTCTAGCCAACTGAGCTATTCCGCCACACCAACGAAAGTTATTATACCTGATGATCTTATAAATGTCAACAGGTAATTTTTATTTTTTTCAGTTCAGCCATCGTTACTGTTCACACAGCAGCCAGACACTTGCTGTCTGGCTGCGTAAGAACGTGATTCAGGCGTTCGCAGGCTTCTTTTGCGAAGCAAAACTTTAAATAAGCCTGCGAATGTTGCTGTTTACTGGCTTGCCAGTGAACAGTAACCAGCCATCAGTAATGGGACGGCCTGAACTGTTGCTTGCTTTCCGTTCAGCTATCTTTATCACTGCGCGCTGGTTTCGTCCTGTTTCTGGAACACGATCTCATTGTCATGGACAAGTCCGAGACGTTCCCGCGCAAGTTCTTCAATATAATCATCGGAGCGAATATACTCGCTCTCTCTTTCAAGATCCTGGGAAACTTCTTCCTGCTCACTGATCTGAGCTTCCAGATCTGCCTCCACAGCGGCATTCTCGCGGAGCTGGGATCTCAGGCCGAAGCTGCTGTAAGTGATAATAAAACACAGGACAAGGACAACTCCTGTGATCATGATCATGCCGCCTCGCGCCTTTCTGCGCGGCGCCTTTTTTTCTATCTTTTTATGGTTTGATGTTTTTGCCATTAGATCACCTATTTATTCATCGGATATTTGACTATTCCTATTCTACCCCTTTTTTACCTCTTTTTCAACTGATTTGGCTATTAATTCCTTCTTTTTTAACATTTTCCCCAGCCTTTTTAAAGGTCTTGACAGTATTTTCAATAATCGTCCGGCAAATATCAGGCATTTTTTTACTTTATCCAGGAAGAATCCCAGAATTTTCCCCGCGATCCTGGACAGCCAGCTTCCAAAAATCCATAAATAAAGGGCCATACCCAGAATCATACCAAACATCGTATAACTGCGTATGGCCCCGTCATCATATTTGAACATTAAACGGAAAATCATCAGTGCTTCCACGATCCAGAACAGAAGATCCTCCGCGGCATATAGCCACGCCGGGGTGGGCATGACTCTACGCAGAGTCCTAAGTCCATCGTAGGCCAGCGCCACGCCGGCTCCCCACACGATTGCCGTCAAAAACAGTCCAAGCTGTGTATGTACAGCCATGCTCACATAGGAATCGCCCAGAAACATCTATTTAAAAAGCCTTCCTATGATCTTTCCCGCCTGTTTTGACGCTTTGTGGGTATCGGAATAAATCAGGCTGTCCACTTTTCCTTCGACGTTGACTTCGCCGTTCTCTACGGTCAGACGGCTCATATGAAGCTGATCGCCTTTGACCATAAGCATCCCTGAAGATGTCTCCAAAAGGATCTGGGCGCTGTCAAAAGATATAACATCACTGACGCCTGTAAGCTGGATTTTTTTTCTGTTCTTCAGCACAAGAGTATGGCTTTGCGTCCCAGGACGTTCTTCCATAATAACACTCTCCTAAAGCACACCGGTTTATTTAATTATATGCCAGTTTCTCAGGAAAAATGCTACCTTGCTGCCTTTACAGATAGCGGAATAACTCTTTTGCCTCCTCCTTTTTGGAAGTCTCCGCCACCGACAAAACTTCCGCCCTGACGCTGCGGGTCCCAAAACCGATCTCAATAACATCCCCCGGTTTTACATTAGCTGACGCCTTAGCCACTTTGCCGTTGACCATGACCCGCCCTGCGTCACAAGCTTCATTAGCAATAGTCCGCCGCTTGATCAGCCGGGATACTTTTAAAAATTTATCCAGTCTCACTTTCCTTTTCCCCTTTCACAAACATCTGGCCGGGAATCTTACCGGTTTCCCATGCCCGTAAAACAGCCCATAACAAAATCGGGTGCTGGTTTCGTCGCCAGCACCCGGTATCTGTTATAATCTGATCATCAATGTTTCTTATGCGTTGATAACGTCTTTTAATGCTTTGCCCGCTTTGAATTTTGGAGCCTTGGAAGCTTTGATCTCCATAGTCTCGCCTGTCTGAGGATTTCTGCCCTCTCTTGCCGGTCTTTCAGAAACTTCAAATGTACCGAATCCAACTAACTGAATCTTTTCACCTTTTACTAATTCTTCTGTTACCACGTCGATGAATGCTTTTAACGCTTTCTCGGAATCTTTTTTGGATAACTCTGCTTTCTCAGCCATAGCTGCGATTAATTCTGCTTTGTTCATAGTATAAAATCCTCCTAAACTTATTGGTATCCGCATACGCTGCGCGATCGTCCTTTTTACAGATCCCACAAAGCCTTCATGAGCTGCGGGTTCACATTAAAAGTTGCTGAATCCTCCCTGTTTTCAAGGCTTTCAACACTTTCAAGTCTATTTATAAACTTTTCTATAACATTTGTCAAGCTATTTTCCATATTTACATCTAAAAAACGGGATAAATTGATCAGGTCAAATAGCAAACACCCCAAAACGTCCTCCGGCCGGAGATCTTCATGGCCTGCCAGCACTTCCCCAAGCCTTTTAAAATCACGATCCACCCGATCTTCCACATCTTTTTGTGAGGGAAAATTGTACCCTGCCGCGGCAGCTTTCTTCAACACTTTCTCAGCTCTGAGATTGGCCGGAAGCGCCCGGGGCACTCTGCGGATTCCCTCAACCGGGGAGGTTTCATTTTTCTCCTGCCGCTTAATAGCTTCCCAGCCGCCGGCCACCGCCTCCGGCGTCTGTACATTCCCATTTCCAAAAATATGGGGATGACGGCGAATCATCTTCCTTGTGACGCCGTCCACAACATCGGTCATATCAAACCTGCCTGCCTCGCCGGCGATCCGGGCATGCATGACCACCTGGAGCAGCACGTCCCCCAGCTCTTCTTTAAGATTATCATCGTCTTTAAGATTAATAGCCTCAACCGTTTCGTAAGCTTCCTCGATCATACATTTCCTTAAACTTTCGTGGGTCTGCTGTTTATCCCACGGGCATCCGTCCGGCCCCCGCAGGCGGGCTATCACGTTAAGAAGATCCTCATAGGTATATTTGTTTTCATGATTGTCCATTGTTTCACATCCTTTCAATACCTGAGCAGGAAACGTCATAATCAAAATTATTATGACATTTCCTATAGATTATACATCAGCCCCAGACAATTGTATAGGGTGTGAACAGATTCCCCCGGTCAGCCAAAAAACAGCACCTCCCACTGCCGCCGTCACTCCCATCTCACCGCCGAAAACAAGAATAAAATACGCCCATACCGGCAGTCCCATATCCATGCCCGGAAGGCTGGGTCTATGAGCCTTTTACATTCCCTTTCTTTGGCTTGGGAGGCCAAAATTTTATGTCGGGAATCTAGTCAAGGCTGGGCTGAAAGCCCGTTAAATTCAGCCTTGTCAGGGTTTCCATAAGTAAAATAGAATCGGTCAGCACCAAGGAAAGGGGTCGATTTTTTCATAATTCGCTTTACACTACCTGGTATCATAATGATGTAGTCAATAAGACTACTTGGTTAATAAGTTTATTATTGATTTTATTTGATCAGATGGGCATATAGAAAATCAAGACACGTACAGCGGATGCATTTTTTCCATAAGACACATATAAACGGGAATCATTACCGCACAACCATTCCTGTTGCATATTGGGATTTAAACGACTGTCTTCCGAAAATTTTTCATAATCCTGTTCTCCTCGGAAACTTTCCACTAAAGGACTTGTGGAATCTTTTTCATAAAGTTTATCATACTGCGCTGTGCAATTATAAATAAGTTCGTATGCTTTTTTATCTTCCTCCAGTGAATAGAATATCTGAGCGCCACATAAAACCATCTGTTCATCTGAAAATTCAAGAATCAACGTGGCCGGTTGGTTTCTGACAGTAACGCAGGGTTCTTTTGATTCATAATGGATAACAGTATTCCCGAGGGAGTCACTTCCCATGTCTGTACAGGAAAAATCCTGCTCGGTAATGCCAATCAATTCAAATACATCCTCGGGGCTTCCATTCCAACAGGAATCAAAAATATGATCTAACGTAATTTCTGAAGGATGGTTATTACAGGATGACATACATAAAACTATCACCGTCAGCAAAGCTACAATATATTTCATATTCTTAGCTCCTCTAAAAACCAGGTATATAATATGAATCCATATACAGTGTATTATTAATAACTATATTGGAGTCTATGCTCATTGTATGTGATGTACTAGGCGCAACTATTCTTAATAATTGTGTTGGGCCACTGGAGAAATAAGATATTCGTGAATACATATTATATTCAATGGGAGCGCTTTGGCTCAAACTTATTACATGGGCACTATTATATCCTAATCCTACAAATCCAGGATATGTTGTTACTTCTCCGATTGAAGTAAACTCAGTTGTAAAAGATTTCACAACATAAGAACCACTATTAATTCTATAATAAGTTATCAAAGAATACGGATTATAGTAGACATTAACAACATCCTTACCATTTTGGTATATATTATAAGATGCCATATTAACTAAGGTTACACCTGTCCCTGAAGGCGTCCACTGGTCACTCCCTGATGCTCTTGTACTAACTTTTTTTATAACTTCACATGGCTCGATAATACCATTTTTTTCTTGAAGATTCTGAAGAACATAAATATGCTTTTCTTGATCATTTCCAGTTGTAATAAAAAGTTTATTTTCTGAGCTGCCGAGTTGGCGAGTTTGAACCGGAGTGCTGAGTTGAATTTTTTCTATGGCTTGTGTATCAATATTTAAAGAATCTAAATATACAAGTAGGTTATCTGAAATTTCCTCACTTGAGATTTCTTCATATGTATCTGTTGTACCATCAAAATCATATGCAAAGCATTCCAGATTAAAATTAAAGAATATCATTAATACCAAAATGGAAGATAAGCACGGTGTAACTATTCGCTTTAATACTTTCATATTCAATCCTCCTAGTAGATAATGTGATAAACTATGTTTACCAAATATTACATTTAACCCGTTCTGTGATTTTTATAATAAAATTTGCCTCCACATTGGAATTCCTCCCAAAATTCTTTTAGTGTCTTTTTACTTTTGTTATCCTTAATTTTATCACAGCGTTTATATAACTTCTATTCATAAACATTCATGAATATTTTGTTAAAACTTTTACATTATCGAGGCGAGTAAAAATAACAAATGTGGTGTCTCATGATAACTTCACATATAGATCGTTTATAACAAAAGTACAAATCTTCATGAGATTTTATTCATTATATCCCTCCATTTTTAAATTACATACTTTCTGCGACAGATTAAAACATTTTCACTATAAAATAATTTTAATCAATAACCCATTGGCATCACCCCTATAATTGTCACCGTTCAGCCTATGCCATTCGCAAAGTCTCGCATACACTTTACCCGCAGCTTATGCTGCTCCTATGTTCATTGCCAGGCGCGCACTTCATCAGAGACGGAACAGAGTGATCTTCATACAGACATAAACCATTTCGCCGTCACTGATGACTGAACTACTGACAATAATTTCGAATATATACGAAAACGACTCTCTACACACTTTCAAGGTAGCACTTTCTCCTTTTCTTCCGCTTCAATGGCATTATCAATCAAATTCCCTAAAATAACACATAGATCAATGCCTCTTATTGTCGTATAATTGCCGTATTCTATGTTATCATTAAACATAATATTATGTTCCCGTGCGTATTGTCGTTTATAATCAATCAGAGCCATCCACATATTATTTTCATTCGATGATGAAAGTTCTTTAGTACCAGAAAGCATAGTTATCGTTTGGTCGATGGCACTTTTTAAAGAATCATATTCTTTTTGCTCAATTAATGTATTTAATGCGAGCAATGCATTAATTACATTATGCTTTTGCTTCTTTAAATAATCTACATTTTTTAATAATTCCCGGTAAAGATCCTTTTGATGTTCAACATACTGGTTTAAATAGTTAGCTTCCCGTATTTTATTCTTTTGCTGAATAAGCAGGGCCAAAAGTCCAAAGATAATACCATCCAGAATAAAAACAAAGAAAACTATCTTAAAGATGCTGTCAAATAAAGAAAACTGCTGGTTTTGTATTAACAGGAGTAAAAAAGCTACAAATATAACTGTTATAGTTCCCATACCAATTAAAGATATTATTTCAATATAAGAGAGTTTATTCTTTTTCAGGACTTTTTTTAATGGCCATGAGATAAACAATAAAGCGATCCATAGAATTTTACAAAAAATCAATGTCAGACAGGTATGAATATTGTTAGTTCCAATAAGTGTGGAATAGTCTTCCTTAAAACAAAGATGAGCAATCTCCAGTCCAATCATATTCGCGGCAATTAAAAGAACATTCCAAAATACAATACTGATTAAAAATAAATACCATCGAAATTTAAGAAAGATTCCGGCATATAGAAGCAAAATGATAATATCAATCAAAAACGTATATTCACTGAAAATTTTGTTATAGGTTGTTAATGCAACATTAATGGTAAGCAGTCCCCATGCCAATAATATACCTATAAAGTTTATAAATGTTTTTCGTCTGCCTTCATTGAATAAAAACATAAAAATGACTATAATAAATGATTCTATAATACTCATAATATTTTGAATAATAAAAATCACCTCCTAAGTATCCACTCTGCGAAACCAATCAAATATTCTCATTTTAACGGAATCAACATACCGTTTGCTCACTGGTAATATTTTTCCATTGGACATTTCAATTTCATGGGCTTTCTGCCCTTTAAAATGATGTAGTCTTACTATTTTTCTCATATTGATTAAATAGCGATTATGTATCCGAAGAAAATCAAAGCCACTCATCTGTTTTTCAACAGCGTCTAATTTCTGACGGACGGACTGTTCTGTCTTTCCACTCTCTAAACACAGTACTACATAATCCCGCTCACTATAAAAATAAATAATATCATTAATACAAAATGTCAGTAATTGCTTTCCGTCTTGTAAAGCAATGGTTTTCTTTTTCCGCGCATATTCTTTAAGGAAATTGTCTACAGCCTCATTAATATCTTCTTCCAAAAACGCTTTGCGGACAAATGCAACCGGTTTGACCTTCATTGTCTGTCTCAGCATATCATCATGTACACTTACAAAAATGAACTCACTGTCTTTTTGTTGCTTTAAAAAATCCGCCAACTCAATGCCATCCATTCCCGGCATTTCAATATCAAGAAAGTAGGCGTTTACATTCACATCTTCCGCTTCTATAAGATCTTTTGGATCATTATAACTTTTTATTTCGATAGAATAGCCCTTTCTCATAAAGGCCGCTTTTAACTGAAGTACCAAATCTTTTCCAAACACCGCATTATCGTCACAGATTACTATTTTCATAAACAACTCCCACTTTTAATAAATCTTCTTCTTAAAGTATAATTCATTACTTTAAAAGAGCAATATAAAAAAGTACTTTAGCCATTAAGTTTCGATTATATCAACAATTTTTTTCGTAAAATTATAATGAAAAATTAAATGAGAACAATCCAGAAGAAAAGGGAGAGAAAGGGATAAATTACTATAGTCCGCAACAACGAAAAAAATCGCTGTAACCCAGTAAATACAAGGAATACAGCGATTTTTTCTTCTATAAACTGTCGAAAAAGGGATATACATCAAACCCTGAAAATTGTATAGCGCGGAAAAAGGCAAAAACATTGGCTGCTGCAGCAGCCCATTACTGTTCCAGTTGACGTCCAAGAAAACCGGCAGCAGCCAGAGCCAGTTTCTGCTCCACCTCGCCCATCTTCACATTTTCCGTCCGGCTGGTAATAATCACCGCGCCAACCGCGTCCCCTTCGGTAATAATAGGACACACCATCTGAGCGGTAAAACTCTCCTTTTCCTGTGTGCTGATGGGAATAAAATCACGATCTCCCGCCACACAGCACCGGGTCTCCCTCTGATTAATGAGATTTTCCAGGGCAGGCCCCACCGGCTGGCCCAAAAGCTCTTTTCTCGCCGCACCGGACACTGCGATATGGTGATCCCTGTCTGTAATGCTGACAATATGGCCGCAGCTCTGGGCCAGGGCGTCAGCATACTGTTTGGCAAAAGCGCCAAGCTCTCCGATAGGCGAATATTTTTTTAAAATGATCTCGCCCTCCCTGTCGGTAAAAATTTCCAGGGGGTCGCCTTCACGGATTCTTAATGTTCGGCGGATTTCTTTAGGCACGACCACCCGGCCGAGATCGTCAATACGTCTCACAATTCCAGTTGCTTTCATATTCAAATTCCTCCATTAGACTTTTTTCAGGTTCTCATAGATGTATTATTTGTCAGATGAAGGAATTTATACTTTTAAAAATGATCATTCTTCCCACAATTCTACGCCCACCACTGTCCGGGTGTAGGGAAGATAAGAAATCCTCGCCCCATTTTTTGTCTCTGCACCGCCGCTGCTTTCCAGGGCTGTCCACTGCTCATAAACTTTGTCTCCCACATTAAATTCGTAATCCCGGCCATCATCTGCTATGCCCTTCATAGACACGTTGGTGGCATCGCTCCAGTTGTCCAGTTCCAGCTCCACCTGGGATAATTCCACAATTTCCGGGCGGTTTAAATAGGCAATATCCCCCAGAGGCGCCGCCACTGTTGTGATCAGCAAAAAAACGCCAAAGGCCAGAGCAGCCGCCCCACAGGCCAGGTAACATACCACAGAAAAGCCCCTGGGAAGGTGACGGATATGAGCCAATCCAGGAGAGCGGACAGCTTTCACGCCCTCGCCCAAAAAGAGGATACCTCCTCCGATAAGTACCGCGGACAGCCCTGCGGCTGCCGGTAAAAACAAATATACCTGGACAATACCGCCGCTCTGGGTCAGTGTATGTACAGCCAGGGCGGCAAGAACTAAAACAAAAGCCACCGCCACGTAAAGCAGCAAAAGCCACTGTCCCAGCCTTAATTTTTCTGATTTTCCATGAAGTATTTTCTCCTGTTCACTCATCATTTATCCACCTCTTTCATCTGTTTAACGCCATCTGTTTTTTCCACAGAGGCAATGTCTGATCAAGAAGTTCCCGGATCTTTTCCCACAGAAGGCGCACGCCTTCTTGAAGAAGAGATATCTGGGCTCCTGTCTGAGCAGCCATAGCTTTGCTGATTTTAAGATCATTTATGCGCCCTTCAAATTGTCCGAGAGCGCTCTCATAATCCCGGACAGCCAGGGCCGCCTGTCCGCTGCCCAGTGTCCGCGCCTCCGCTTTCAGCGCCGGAAGCAGTTTTTCTTCAATATGTTTTTCCTCCTGCTCCCCCGCCAAAATATATAATTCCAGATATTGATCGTATTCCTTATTTTTCTCGTACAGTCTTTCCAGAATGTCCAAATACTTCAACAAAGCCATACTGCTTTTTTCCAGTCCTGCTTCCATACTTTCCACCTGAGTCCTGAGCTTCTCAAAGGAACCTCTGTCTATTCCCTCCGCCGAACCTATGATCTCAAGCAGCTTTTCCATAAGTTCCCTGGAATCATCCACGGAATTTTCTTTAGTATACTTTAAAACCATATTGGACAGGTCCGCGATTTCCATTTCTACGCCGCTGCCATACAAAGAGATAGCGGACTTGTCTGTCAGATCAATTTTCTCCCGGATCTTTTCAATGCGCTCTTCCTTCCGGGAATCCAGATTTTCCTCTCTTTTTTTCATCAGATCCGCCAATGTCACATCAGCCATATATATCACCTCTAAGAAAGTGCCTCAATAATCCGCGCCATAACATCATAATCCGGCATGGACACCGCCTGGGTCACACTGCTCTGCAGTCCGTCAACATCAAACCTGGAAATATCCGCCGATGCTGACAGGATTCCTGTACGGAACCCGTGGCATTCCCAGGCAATAGCCTGAACTTCCTCGTCCATCAGTGCGTCGATTCCCAAGGCTCCCGCCTCGTCCAGGGCAATATAAGGATGGGCGGCCCATACCGTAGGCACAGGATAAAGAACAACAATCTCATCTTTTAATATTTCCCAGTCATCCGGGTTCTGGGAAGCAAATTCCAGGATCTGGCTTTCGTATCCGGCCATAATGGGCCGGGCGCCCATGCCGGTCCTTAAAAACTGGTTAAACAGATCTGAAGATGAGGACTCCATATATCCGGATTTTTCAAAAATATCCACAAGTTTTGGCAGGATCTGGTCAATATTTTCCACATCCGCCACGCCGCCCGGGGAAAGAACATTGGCCAGAAGCCCTGCAAACATATTTCCCGAATTTGACTTCACCGGATCGGTTGTCGATATGGTCATGGCGCCGTACAGGCTATCCAGGCCAATGTCTGACCACTGCTTCCCCGCAAGTATATCTTCCGCCAGGAGTTTAAGATCCACCCCCCTGGCCCCGCCTCCCAAATCTGATATATAACCGGCCTGCTCCATGGCCTGGGCCACCGGAGTGTATGTATATAAAACAATGGGCGTATTAAAGATTACCTCTGTCCGCACCGGCTCGCCCACCGTCTCCCTGTAAAGTTCCAGGGCCACAGGGCTTGACGGGAACAGATAATCCCGCCCCGTAAGATCTGCCTCCACCATTTCCAGGGACCCTGCCCGGAAATAATCTATATGTATATGATATTTGTCCTCAAGGATTTCCTGAACCTGTTCATCCTCCAAAAGTCCGGTTTTTTCTCCGCCAAGATAGCCGTTGATAGTCACCGTCTGGGGCCGTGAAGCAAAACCGAAATAATAGATACACGCAGCGGCAATGATGGCCGCCAGGATCACCAGTCCTGTTATTTTTGATTTCAAATTTTTACAGCTCCTCCATCTTTAAAGTTTTTTTAAGAAGCTCAATATCGCTCTCGATATCCATCAGATCCCCCTGGATCAGCCGGCTGTGCTGCCGCTCAAAAGCTTCATTTAGCATATTCAGGGCCTGAATGGACTTTTGTGTCAGCGCCTCCATCTCTTTTCTCGGCGCCCGGCTCTGCTGAAGTTCACAGTATTTGTTTAAAATATCCACCGCCGTATCCAGATAATAATTAAGAAACCTCCGGGCCACGGATATTTTATCCACATCTTTTTCCAGGCAGGCAATGATATTTTCCCCTGTCTGTGCCAGTTTAAAGGCTCCCTGGCGGATTTCCGGGCTCACCGCAGTCTCCGCCGACCGCCGGATATCCCTAAGATCCTTTCTGGCATCCTCAAGCTGAGCGCTGATAGCCTCGCCGCCGGACAGCAGTTCCACATCCACGCCGCCGATCTTTTTCCTCGGTCTCAAAAGCAGGGACAGAGCAAAATAAATTCCCACCGCCAGCAAAATGGCGACAAAGAGATTCCACCCCAGTCCAAGGAACAGAACGAGAAATAAAATTCCTGACAGAACCGCAGCAAGGATATCATAAAATTTCACCTTCATTTCCTCCATTCCCAGAGTTTAGTTATATCCTTTTACGGAACGGAAAGCCCCGATCAGATCCTCTCTGCCGTCAAACACCCTGGCATTGGTAAAATCGGCCAGGTCGTCAAGCTGATCCGGGTCCGCGTCCCCAAACATAATGGAAAATACCGGCACATCCATGCCGGCCTCCTCATAGGCCCGGCGAAAATCATCAAAACTTCCGTTAGACATACCGTCGGTGAGGAGAATAACCGCCGGCGTATACTGGGATAAATCATACTGGGACAGCACTTCCAGGGCTGTTTCAGCAGCTTTGTACATATTTGTTCCGCCTCCGGTTTCCTCATTGACAACATCATCATAAAGCAGTTCGATCTCCTGTCCGTTTCCTGAAGCCATATAAGTCTCCCGCACATTACTGTCAAACGGAATAAGGATATTGATCTCACCGGAGGACGCCTGGAGAAAGTTCTGGGCCGCGTTATCCTGAATAAGGATCTGTGCCATGGCCTCCTCAAGCTGATTTTCCCCCTCGCCGCTCATACTTCCGGAATAATCCAGGCAATAAACAGTGAGGGAAGGTTTTCTAAACTGGGTCTGATACAGGTTCAGACATTCAAACAGAACCTCTGATGACGGCATTCGTATGGGCGACAGCAGCCGGTCCGGCTGAATGCCCCAGTCAGAGCGAAACACATCGGCGTTTTCCTGAGATACACCCTCGTATCCGGTGCGCCGCCCGGTCTTTTGTATCTGATTCTGAACGTCATCAGACAACAGATAATCCTGAAGACTTAAAAATGCTTCCTCCTTGCGGCTGTCTCCGTTATCAATATAGCCTAATGGAGAATCAGCGATGGAAAGGCCGTCGTAGGGATAGACCACATATAAAGGCTCCTCTCCCCTGGCTTCAAGTTCCTGGTTAGCGCTGATGATCAGGCATTCATAGTTGACCATTGCGTCATAATCCCCCTCAAGGAACATATCCTTCAGCCAGTCTGAACTTCCGGAAGACCGGTCTACCCCTGAGAGAAGGCTGGTCATGGATTGTGCCAGGCCTGGATCGGCAAGCGCTTCGGAGGTGATCACATCAGGATTGCCAAGAAGAGCATACAAAAAGCCGATATAGGCGCAGCACCCGGAATTGGACTGAGTCGCTGACGTCATACAAAATTCCAGTTTCCCCCCGGACACGGCCTCCAGAATATCCGACACAGACACTTCCCTCTCTGTAAATCCCAGATCCTTAGCCAGACTTTCACGGATACCGAAAACTACAGGTGTTATAGAAACGGACTGAGCATGTTTGACCAGATGTTGGGTATCTCCCACGCTAATCCATAAACTGCTGGCCGGCCATACGGCGTCGTACCCTGCGGCTCCGTTTTCCAGTTCCCTCATAATGTCCAGGGAGCCTTTATAATCCATAACAATATTAATATCCTGTGTCCGGGCAAAATCATCCAGAATCTGTGAAAGCTCCCGGTTTTCCGATCCGGACAGGATACGCAGCGTCACATTTCCTCCATGGTCAAACACCTGGCTGTTTCCATCTGCCGTCTCGCCGGCAGCGTCCGGCCCGCATGAAGAAAATAAAAAAAGCACAGTGAAAATAATGATCCAAAGCCATCCTTTTTTCATAGGACTTTCCTCCTTAGTATCATTATTTTACTGTACTTTATTTCATCCATTGATAAATTTCTGTAAAACCAGGGTAAAATTTAGATGTAGCAGTCTCCTGGCGCAGATATCTCCCTTTTCCAATTATCCGTTGTTTTCTCCGCCATCCCCGGCAATGCTGATATCCGCAATCTTCCCGTCGCTGTCCACACTAACGATGACATTAACCTCCTGACCGGAAAACCGACAGGGTACGCTATAGGATGTGCCGCCATCTGACTGAGACACCTGGGGTTCCCCGGCTCCCTGAAACTCTCCATTGGCCTGCAACCGGGTCTGGTAAGCTTCCAGCCCGCCTGTGGATTCCAGTTGGGCGGTCATTTCATCGGTATAGCTGTATAATTCCATAAGACTTGACAGATCCCCGCTGCACAGTGTTGCCGCATAGTCCTGGGCGTTAAACTCCACAACCATTTCCCCGCCGTCCGAAGCGTTAGTTCCGTTACCGGCATCTTGTAGGCCGCTCTGGGCCTGAATGTCCTGAGATTGAACGGACTGATCCGGTGCCCCGCTCTGGGCGTCATTTCCCGAACAGGCCCCTAAAAATGCCATAAAGGCCAGAACCATAAACATCAGTCCCGCCTGTTTTAAGATTTTTCCCATCATTCATACCTCCAATGTTTAATCACCTATCTGTCAGGTATTTTCAGCCGTTTCCGGCTCAAGAAGGAATTTTAAAAATCCATCCATTGCTTCTTTTGTCTTAAACTTTCCAATATAAATCTGGTTTCCCATAGCCGCTGCTAAAACTTCCGGCATGCGCACATGCATACACAAAGAGACTTTATACTTTTCAATGATTTCCCAGTCACTGTGAGCATAGCGCCGGTCATCCCGGCGTCCCACAAAGGGACAATAAAAATGCTCACCTTTATAATTTTCTGTGACACGGTCATAAACGATCATATCTGCCCAGATTTTGTACACATCCACGCTGTTGGCATAGTTGAGCATATCGGTGGTGAAACCGCCGCTGGGACGCATATTCACTTCAAGGGCCACAATGTCCCCCTTCTTTCCAAGCCCATCCTGGTCTTTGAGGAGGCGGAAAAATTCCAGGTGGATAAAACGGCTTTTTACACCAAAACTTTTCACGCACCGACGCCCTGCGTCGCGGATGTCATCTCTGAGTTTTTTATCAATATAATAATAGCTGTCCGCCTCGTTATTGACGGTATCCATAATGGAGACCAAAGTCACATTGCCTGACTCAAACAAAGGCTCTCCCTTACTGTTAATGATCGCGTCGTAGGAGCAGATACGGCCGTCCACAAATTCTTCCATAATATACTGAACCGGACCAAGCTCCTCAAAAAACTTCTGAAGATCTTCATCACTGTGTAGTTTAAAGGTGTTGCTGGCCCCCACGCCATTGTCCGGTTTAACGATCACCGGATACCCCACCTCTTTGACAAAAGCCTTGGCTGATTCCATATCATCCACCATATGGTAACGGGCGGTAGGAATGCCCGCCTGTTCATAATACTTTTTCATTCCGGATTTATATTTGATCCGGCCCATATCTTCTGTTTTAAATCCGGTATTAATATTAAAATCCGTGCGGAGCATGGCATCCTTTTCCAGCCAGTATTCATTATTGCTCTCAAGCCAGTCGATCCTTCCATACTTGAACGTAAAAAACGCTACTGCCCGGTACACGTCATCATAATTTTCCAGGCTATCCACCTTGTAATACTCATTGAGATTTTCCTTTACATTGAGATCAAGCTCATCGTAGGGACAGTCCCCAATACCTAATACATTCACGCCATTATTTTTCAGTTCTTTGCAAAATTGCCAATAATTTACAGGAAAATTTGGAGAAATAAATATAAAGTTCATAACAGCCTCCTTAAACGCTCTTAACATTACCCTCTCTTTATATCAGCCAGGGGAGAAAATATGCCGCCTGCTTATACCACCATTCCCAGTCATGGCTCACATCATACCCCCAGTAGTCGAACCAGGCGTTAATCCCCTTTGAGCGCACAACCTGTTCCAACTGACGGGTACTGGCTTTAAGTTCATCCTCCCAGGCTCCCTGTCCCACGCAAAAAATCATCCTGCGTTCATTATACATCCTTATATATGGATGATCCCAGGGCATATTGCTCAGATAATCTATGGGCGAATTATCGTAAATCAGGGGTTCCATATAATCGCCAAAAGAGTCTCTGGCGCTGTACAGGCCGCTTAAAGACAGATTGGCATCAAACAGATCCGGCCTTCGCAGGAAAAAGTTAGCCGAATGCATAGCGCCCATGCTGCATCCAAAGGTGAGGATTCCCCTGGCCCGTTTTCCTCCGTTGCTCTGAGCATTTTTCCAGAAAATTTCCGGGACAAGTTCATCTGTCACATAATGGTACCACTGTTCATGGCGGACGATCCGGTCATGGGGATTCCCGCCTTTGGCCGACCATGTCTCCCGGTCAACAGTATCCACAGTAAACACCTGAAGCCGCCCCTCCTCAATGGGCGCGGCACACACGTCCACCATATGAAAATTTTCAAAATCAAAAAACCGGCCGTCCTGACAGGGAAAATAGAGACACGGCCGCCCGCTGTGGCCATAAACTTTAAATTCCATATCCCGGCCAAGCTGAGGGCTGAATCTTTTGTGATATTCAATATTCATCTGTCTGCCGCCTTTCAAGCTGTAAACAGCGCATAAACACAGGAATCTGACGCTCCCAGCTCGCCTCACAGTGCTGTCCGCCGGGAACAATGCGCAGGCAAAGATACACCTGCCGGTCAAGCAACGCCCCGGCAGTCTTTTTCAATTCGTCTTCGATAAGGGGATGATTTTTCATCTCCTCACTGCCATAATCCATATAAACTATAGTCTCCGGGGCAAATCCTGCCTCCCGAATCATATTGACCGCCTTTCCCGGCGCCACCCACAGGCTTGGAGAAAGGGCGGCCGCCCTGGAAAATACATGATTAAAACGGCAGACGCCGTAAAGAGCCATAAGCCCGCCCATAGAGCTTCCGCAGATATAGGTGTATTCCCGCTGGGAGCGGGTGCGGAAACGCCGGTCAACCATCGGTTTCAGTACATCGATCATCCACTCCATATAGATATCACCCCTGGCCCGGATATGACCAAGTCCCCTGGCGTTAAAGGGCCATGGGGTATATTCTTCCAGACGGCCGTTGCCTTCGTGGTTACACTCCACAGCCACGATAATGAGCGCAGGATTTTCCCTCTCCACATATTCTTTCATTCCCCAGCTCTTCCCGTAGGTGGCGTCGGAGTCATAGAAAACATTATGGCCATCGTACATATAGAGTACCGGATAGGACGCCTGTGAACTGTCATAATCCTTTGGAAGACAATAGTAGATCCGCCGCTGCCGCTCCCCTGTCAGAGACGGGATTTTGACCCATTCCTTTATGATCATTATCATCACCTTCACTTTGTTTTTTAAGGATTAATGTAAATATTTTGATAAAAATAACTGCGGTTCAGATCCAGATCCGGAATAAGAACGTCCATCGCCGTACCGTCCCTGGCAAATACCCGAACCTCATCATAGGCGTCATCGCAGGGTATCCGGTAGGTTTCCAGAGTATCAAGATCCATGGAAAGCACATTGATCCCCAGGCGAATAATCTCGCCGTTGTCCATATCCGTGGTCAGCAGCGGAAAAAGTTCATCGGCCAGGGCGATCAGCCGGGTAATACTGATGTTCTTCATCTCATCAAATACCGCTGTGAGAACCCGTCTCTGGCGGTCTGTGCGCTCAAAATCCCCGTCACCCACCTTCCGTATGCGGGCGTATTCCAGGGCTTTTTCTCCGTCCAGATGATTCATGCCCACTTTAAGATGCCATGTGGAATGCTTTTTATTTAAGTGGCTGACCTCAGCGCTGTTTAACTCAATATCCACGCCTCCCACCGCGTCAATAACCGCCTCAAAGCCATCAAAATTCACTTCGATATTGCCGTCAATATCAATAGCAAAATTTTTTTCAATTGTCTCGTCCAAAAGCTCCATCCCGCCAAATGCATAGGCAGCATTGAGACGGTTATCGCTGTATCCCGGAATCTGTACATACATATCCCTCATTAATGATGTCAGGGCTACTTTCCCTTTCTTTTTATTGACAGACACAATGATCATAGAATCGGATCTGGTGCGCTCCTCCTCATCAGAGCTGTCCTGTCCGATCAGCAGGATATTCGTCACATCTTCCCTGCTGAAAGTGTAGGCATCACTGTCCCACTCCACGTCCTCCTGAGAAATAGTGTCCAGTGACTCTTCCAGCGTCTCCCCCGTCTCAAAATATTCCTCCTCCGGCGACAGGGCGGTCTGATCCTGTGTTCTGTTAATCTTCCCCAGCTTACTTTGAATATAGCCGTACCCTGCCGCAATGGTTACCAGAAGCGCCGCCGCCACACATAGGATCACCAGCGCCCACACCGGCAGCCCCTTCTTTTTATCATTTTCTCCTTTTTTCACCTGCAATTCCTCCCCAAAAGATGTCCGGCATTCTGCTACAAGTTTTTGATGAATAGATTATATAGCATTTCCCCAAAAAGAGCAAGATATGCCCCGTTTCTCAGCGCTTAGCAGCCTCCGGGCTGACAAGCGGCGGATCAATATCTCCGGACGTCTGCAAAAACACCTCAAACATTATTTCCAGAGCTTTTCGGAATTTCTCTTTCTGCTCCTCGTCCAGTTTATCCAAAAATCCGCTGAAACTCCCCTCATTTTCAAGGAAATGATCCATATACTCCAGCCCCTCTTTTGTAAGCTGGATATTAATGACACGGCGGTCCAGCAGATCATCCGTCCTGGACACCAGACGCTGCTCCACAAGACGGTTGACAAGTTTTGTCATCTGCTGCTTTGGCATCTTTGTCTGACGGGCCAACTGGGACATAGTCATGGCGCCGCCCTGCCACCGCAGCATTTGGATACAATAATACATTTCCAGGCTCACACCCTCATCAAGAAGCTGTTTAAATGGCTTGGCAATCTGATAATTCCACATAGGCATAAGATTTAACAGCAGTTCCTGAGTTTTTGTTGATTTCATTAAACACAATCTCCCTCCATATGTAACAGTTCATCCCGCCCCTTCCTGATGGCTGAACTGTTACCTCCATATATGTTCCTGCCCCCGGAACATCTTGACAATGATATCATTTAGTAGTACAGTAATAGTAGCATAAAGTTTACAATCATATTTTATTTACTAATTGCAATATTAGCTGCCAAAACAAAGTAATCCTGGCATCATTTTATGCGATTAATTCAAAAAAAGCAAGGCAAAGGAGAGGTATCTATGAGTAAACTTGATAAAGTACAGAAAGTTGTCCATAAAGGAAAAGTTCACGAATTGGTAAAACTGACACAGGATAAAGAAGAAGAGATTCGCATGGCCGCTGTCAGCGGACTGGGAGAAGTTGGCGGGGATGACGGCTTCAACGCCCTCATCGCCCTCCTGGAATCCGAAGATGAGGAGATAAAAATTGCTGCGGTCAAGGCTCTGGCTATTGTCAACAACGATCACGCGGAGACTCATCTGCGCTATCTCATGGAACATGACAGCAATCCTAAGATCCAGGAAGCGATCCGGAAATCTCTGTCAATCTTGAGCAAATCCAGTCATTGATAAAAAACACCAGTAAAAAGGCAGATACTCTGAGTAACTCATTCTATCTCACAGTATCTGCCTTTTCTATATGTACACCATGGTCTTAACCATTGGCAGACGCCAATATTTTAAGGCCATCTGTCAAAATTCTACTTTCCACATATAACTATATTTTCCGGGGCCTATAAAATATTCAGGATGGATAGTTCTTGTCCAGCCCGTATCCCCGCCGAGCCCTGTATGTCTGGCGTCTACCGTCAGCCACGTGGCCTGGGACGCCCCAAGTTCATCCTCATAGGATGCCCCAAGATACTGCTCCATGCTGTATGGCAGAGCGCTGAAATGAAAATCCTCCCCGCCGCTGACCTTTAAGGTGTCCTGACCGTCGCTAAGTTCTACAAAACGCACGTCCTCATGGCCGCCGCACTCGCAGGGAACGATAAATGGAACATGCATCCCATCCACAGTGTCCGTGTATTTTCCTATGAGGGCACTGTCTTTGCGGTCGCAGTAATTTTCCCAGGGCCCGCGGCCGTACCATGTGACTTTGGAAAAAGATTTATCCAGCCTGAAAGTTCTTCCAATGCGTGGCAATGTACACAGACCGCTCTCGTTAATCACGATGCACTGGATTTCAATAGCCCCGCTGTGGATATAGTACCGTGTTTTTGTCCGGATCAGAGGCTTTGCCTCTTTTTCCCCGTCTTCCGGCGCGAATCCCGCCATTTCCTCAAGGATCACACCGTCCTGGGTTATGCAGGCGCGAATGTGAGTCACCTTCTTTTTCAGCCGGTCGACGCCGGCCTCAGACCAGTAGGCCTTGTAATTGCGCAGAGGCTCCGGGTCATGGGTGCCCTCGTCAATACCGGTCACCGCCCGGTAAAAAACTTCCTGTCCGCCACAAAAATATAATTTTCCATTTTTTGCAGCCCGCTCAAAAGCTCCCGACTGTTTCCCGTAGATCACTTCCAGGCCGTCCCCGGTGATCACAAAACTGTCTTCTGTCTCTTCCAGGCGGAGTTTTTCCCCGTCTTTATCCCACATTTTTTCGCCCTTTTCCGGGCAGAAAAGTTCCCGGCCTACCGGAATCTGACACCGGTAGATCTCATCCCCGGCTTTGGCAAAATCCGTATCGTTTTTGTACACCACATAATAGTTTACATAACTTTCGCCATAGGCTTTTGCCAGATCTGCCGGCATGTCCAGGATTTCCCTGGCCCCGGCCGGAGTATGATAATCGCGAAGCTGTCCCCCCTCTGTCACTTCCCCGTCGCAGACAATTTCCCACAAAATCTTCACATGGGAGAGATCAAGGGTATGGTAATCGTTCACAATATACCACCGGGAAGTGCCAAGGTATGGATCCCTTAACTGGATGACCCTGACCGGTGACTGGCCGTTTCGCACCTCGTAAGCGCCGGGTTTTAAAGAGAGATCGGGAAACACTACGCCGTTCATACACATATCCGGCGTGGGATCTGTCACCTTTTCCCCAAAAGCGCCGCCATAGACATATTTTTTATGAGAGCCGTCGGGCCGCACATGTCCGTCAGGCCCGATATCCACGTACAGAGCCTTGTCCGCCCAGTCCCAGATAAAGCCGCCCTGGAATCTGGGTAATTTATGAATATAGTCCCAAAACTCTTTAAAATTGCCGTTGCTGTTGCTCTTGGAATAAGCGTATTCGCACATAATAAATGGACGGAGATCGCTGCTATTTGCCATGGCGTCCAGCATCCACTCCATTTTGGGATACATCGGACATATAATATCTGAAATATTTTTTCCCGGATCGCCGGACTCATACTGGACATACCGGGTCTTATCGTACTCTTTGATCCAGCCGTACATAGCCGCCTGGTTTGCCCCGGCTCCCGATTCATTTCCCAGGGACCACAGGATCACCGACGGATGATTTTTATCCCGCAGTACCATCCGGGAGGCCCGTTCTACATAAGCGGCTGTCCACTCCGGCGAACCGCTGAGATTTCCCCCGTAACCGTGGGTTTCCACATTAGTCTCATCTACAAGGTAAATCCCGGCCTGATCACACAGGTCGTACCAGTCCACGCTGTCTGGATAATGGCTTGTCCGCACTGCGTTAAAGTTTAGCCGCTTCATCAGGGCGATCTCTCCGGCCATGTACTCCCTGGTCACCCGCCGTCCGCCTTCCGGGCAAAATTCATGTCGGTCAACCCCGCGCAGTACCAGCCTGCGTCCGTTGAGGGTAATGATTCCCTCATCTGTAATCTTTATCTGCCTGAACCCTACAGAGCAGCTCTCAATATCAGTCACATTTCCATCCTGATCCATCATTTCCAGGACAAGGGTGTACAGGTAAGGCGTCTCCCCGCTCCAAAGATGAGGACTGTCAATGACAGTCTCCGTGCGGGCCACATATCTGGGCGGCCACAGATAGGCGCCGTAGTCGGCAAATGGACGGCTCTGCCAGGAGGCCGCCGGATTTTTTTCGCCGTCATATAAGGTCAGTCTTACATAGTACCGGCCAAACCCGTCCACATCCATTCGGGGCCAGATCGTCACTGACAGGCGGCTTTTTGAAAAATCATCCCCGTCAAACAAAGTCTCCACCTTAAAATCGCTGATCCTCATTTTCGGCCGGGCAATGAGGCGCACATCTCTGTAAATGCCGTGAAGGTGCCAGTAATCCTGATCTTCCAGCCAGCTTCCGTCACAGTATTTCAGCACTTCCACAGCGATCACATTGTCGTCGGGACGGACCCAGGCTGTAATATCAAATTCAGCGTTTAATTTGCTGTCCTGGGAATATCCCACCAAGCTGCCGTTGATCCACAGATAGAAAGCCGCTTCAACACCTCCGAAATCCACAAAAATATCCCGCCCCATATAGTCTTCAGGGATATGGAAATGTCTCCGGTAACAGCCGGCCCTGTTGTCCCCCGGCACATAAGGGGCCTTTGGCACTTTCTGCCCCGGCGTCATCTCCACCTCAAACTTATCCTTCTCCCCGGAAGGCCCAAAAGGATAGATCACATTAGTATACACCGGCTTATCGTATCCCATCAGCTCCCAGTTGGAGGGCACGGGAATATCATCCCATGAGGTATCGTCAAAATCCCCGACGGTAAAGGCCGGATCCACATCTTCCGGAGATTTGTACATAAAAAACTTCCATGTGCCGTTTAAACTTTCCACATACTTTGAGCAGTTACGGTCACAGGTTAATGCCTGGGCCACACTTTCATAGGCTCCCGCCGGAAAATGCATAGGAACCCGGTTTTTCTCAGTGACATGAGGATTTTCCCAATCTTTTTGGAACATCTGTAAACGCCTCCTAAAATCATCTACCGGGTGCCCGCCTCCATAGCCGCCATATAACCGTCCCGCACGGCGTCGCCCAGCTTTCCGGCTTTCTTGCAGTCACCGATCCATACCACCGGGATATCCCCGGCCATCTCAAGAATTGCCGCCTTCTCATTGTCGTCGGCTCGCATACCCATAGAGTAAATACATGTATCCGCCGGGATTTTAACGGACTTGCCTTCCTGATTTACAGTCACCCCGTCCGCCTCAAATTTTTCGCAGCGGGCGTTGAGATACTGGTAAATGCCGCATTTATCCATGTTTTCCAGGAGGGCGTTGCGGTAGTAGGCAAAGGTTTCCGGCGCCATCATATCCTGCATCTCCACAACCGTCACTTCATGGCCCCTGTGAGCCAGGAAAATACCCACTTCACACCCCACCAGACCGCCGCCCACTAAAACGACACGTTTTCCTACAGCGTCCGGGTCAGCGTAAACTTCCAGGGCGTTTTTGGCCCCTTCTATTCCGGGGATCGGAGGGCAGACTATCTTCGCGCCAACAGCGGCGATGATCCGGTCCGGCGCCACATCTTCAATCAGTTCCTTTGTCACTTTAGTATTCATAAGAATCTTAGCGCCGGATTTCTTAACTTCACGGATCAGAAGATTCTTAAAGTTTCTCAGGTCTGTTTTATCATCATCAGTATCTGTAAAGTTAATCGTTCCGCCAAGGACGTCCGACCCTTCCGCCAGGACAACCTCATGGCCCCGCTGACAGGCTGTGATGGCCGCCTGCATACCGCCCACGCCGCCGCCGGCAATCAGTATCTTTTCTTTCTCAAATACCGGGGGAATAGTTTCCGGATAAAATTCCAGGCCGGACTCCGGATTAATGGCGCAGCGCCCCATAGCCGCAGGATTAAAGATCTTTAAAAATTCTTCCTGGGTGTAACCCCTCTCGGTCAGCGGTTTATCTGTGGGATGCTCGAAAGATCCGGGATAGCACTGGAAACAGCGGACACAGCGGCGGATCTCGTCCGCTTTTCCATCCCGCACCTTATTGGGGAACTGAGGGTCGGCAAAACCCTGACGTCCAAATTCCACAAAATCCGCGGCGCCGCTGGCAATGATCTCCTCGCACATATCCGGATCATTTAACCCGCCGATAACCGCCACTTTGGACAGCTTCACAGCGTCTTTAATCTTCTTCGCATACTCCACATTAATGCCGTGGATATCCAAAAAGCTGGAAAATGTCTTTGTGTGGTTTCCCCGCCATTTCAGGCCGTTGGACACATGGATAATATCCACCAGCCCGTCGATCTCCTTCATAAAGCCTACCGTATCGTCAATGGTCATGCCTCCCGGCACGCCATCCTCGGCGCTGAAACGGAACTCAAGGATCATGTCCTCGCCAATGCCCTGGCGCACAGCCTCAATAAGCCGTCTGGGGAAACGGGAACGGTTTTCAATGGAACCGCCGTACGCATCGGTGCGGGTGTTGGTCAGCGGCGAGATAAACTGCTGGGGCAAAAAGCCGTGGCCTCCGTGGAGGAGAACGCCGTCAAATCCACATTTTTTCGCATACACCGAAATATTGTAAAAATCTTTGCAGATCTTGGCCATCATCTCTTCATTGAGGGCGTGAACCTGCACGCCGTCCTCCCGGACGTAATCCACCGGTCCCCAGGGCACATAGGGATCTTTCGCCTCAGCCATAGAGCCCTCATGGCAAAATTCCAGGTATGCCAGGGCGCCGTGCCTTTTGATCCGGTCCGCGTACTCTTTTGTCAGCTCAAAATCCTCACCCTCATACTTCGTATAATCAATAGGCCGCTCTACAAAAGCCGCAATGCCTTCCTCAAAGTTTACCGGAAGTTCTCCGGTGGACACGGCGGCAAATCCTCCGGCCGCCCGCTTTTCCACCATCCGGTAAACATTTTCCCGAATTTTTGGGATAAAATAAACAGAGTGGGCAAACAGGGTTGGGGCCGCGATCATGCGGTTGCGGTACACTTTCCCGCGGATAGTCAGCGGGCTTAATAAATGTTCGTAAGACATATTCCTTTTCTCCTCAAATACGATTCCTCCTGAATCCTGCCAGAGTGAAAATTTTACAGTTTTCTTCTATTTTTACAGCCCTGGCATTTTAGGTTTATTTTATCACATATTCATCAGGTTAATGACTGCTTTTTATGAAAGCGCGCATCATAATATAAAAACCGCTTTCATAACGCGCTGCCCTAAAACCTTTTACAAAAATCTCCGTTTTTCCCGTCGGAATCTGTCAATACCTTCTTATTGACGTCGCCTTTCTTTGGATTTATGATAAAGGCACAATATCATTCAAATAATTCCATGTACAGCGGCTTTTCAACTTTATGCATGAACGGCCGTGTAATATTGTTTTTCCTAATGCACTTGAATGAATATTGCGCAGCGCGTCCAGCGCACAGCGTTTATGGTATTAAACACAGCCAGTACATACGCCAGACAGGGCAGATTGAACCGGGAATGTTTTTATCCCCAAGACAATCTGCTTTGTCTGTCCTACGGAAAGTTCTGTTAATATAGTCAAATACCCCGCTGCAAGCAACGGGGCATCACACCGTCAACGCCCCTGGAACAGGGGATTGAACCTTCTATTTTTTCCGCATTTTCTGAAGGACGATCTTTGTGTTGCGAATCAGATTGGCAACGACAGCAATCTCTTCGGCAGACAGGCTGTCATCATTTTCCAGCCAGAAATACATCAGCGACAGTGTGGCGCCTACCACATATTCCACCACATATTTGCGCAGATTATCGTTGAGCATCCCGTCTTCATCCATCATCCGGTTAATATCCACTTTCAGCCGTTTTCTCAGCTTATACTCAAAGGAAGGGTCTCCGGAAGGCCCAAGAAGAATCAGAAGATATTCCCGGTGTTCATGGCAGTATTCAAACCACTTAACGCTGCTGTCATAAGGCTTTAAGGCCGCTCTCTCAAGAATGCCCCCGGAATACTGTTCAAAATATGTGCCGAGCCCCTCCTGAAGTTCATCCTCAATAGCTTCAAGAACCGCATAAACACTGTCGTAATAAGCATAAAACGTACTGCGGGTCACTCCGGCCAGCTCAGATACCTGACGTACTGTAATTTTTTCAATAGGATTCTTTTTATATAATGTCATAAACGCGTCACGGAGCTTCTTTTTCGTGCGCTCCTGCTTTTCACGGTTAGGACCGGACTGCATGTTGATCACACCTTATTTTTTAATGGATCTTAATCATATAACTCTTCTCGAAAGTTTCTTTCGGGTCAAGCTTCTGCTCATAAGCTCTCTCCTCCAGCGTTCCCTCAAAATCCTCGGCGTCACACCGGCCGTACCAGGGCTCAATGCACACAAAGGGGGCGTTCTTTCCCGCCGGCGACCACAAGCCAAATAATGGAGCGTCAAAGGCCACTGTGATGTAAGGCTCCTTTTTGCCATTGAGCAGGCTGACCTCATGAGTCTGTCCGCCTTCCACAATGAGGGCGTCCCGATCAAAAAGATGGGCGTCAATGGGAAGAAGCCCCTTATCCAGAGAAAGCGTTTCATTGTAAATTCCCACAAGACCGTCGTGACTGATCAGATTATAGGAAAGATTCCCATCCATATGCAGATCAATAAAATAATCCGTCTGCTTTTCATCCGATTTTACCGGACACATAAAGCCTGGATGGGCTCCAATGGAAAAATACATAATATCTTCGCCGGGATTTGACACTTTCCATAAAACTTTCAATTCTCTCTCTGTCAGTTCATAGCCAATATCAAGAATAAAAGGAAATGGATATTTCTCCAGAGTTGTCTCATCAGAATGCAGCCGAAACCAGAGCTGCCCTTCCCGGCTGTCAGGGAGACACTCAAATTCCATATCCCTTGCGAAACCGTGCTGGGTCATAGGGTAGCTTGTCCCCTCATATTTGTACTGCTTATGGTTGACTATTCCCACAAATGGAAACAGCACCGGCGCCCGGCGGGGCCAGTATTTTTCATCCCCGTTCCAGAGAAGTTCCCGTTCTTTTTCTTTGTCATAGATGGATGCCAGTTCCGCACCCTTAGAAAAAATAGTCACCTTTAAACAGTCATTTTCCAGATAAAATTCTTTCATTGTATCCCCTCCAATTTTTTATACCTGAAAACGGATTTCCCGCCCGGTAGGCACATATCTGCGATACCTTACCCCAGCGGCATTTAACATCCGCTTGGAAGCGATCACAGAGGCCGTGTCCGGGTACTTGTCCACAGCGTAAATGATTTCCCGTATACCGCTCTGTATAATAGCTTTGGCACACTCATTACATGGAAACATGGACACATACAGTTTAGCCCCGTCAAGGCTGCCACCCCTGTAGTTTAAAATAGCGTTTAGCTCGCTGTGTGTCACATACACATATTTGGTATCCAGCTCCTCTCCTTCCCGCTGCCATGGAAATTCGTCGTCCGAGCAGCCGATAGGAAGGCCGTTATAGCCGATAGACAATATTTTGTTATCCTGGCTGACAATGCAGGAGCCTACCTGACTGTTGGGATCTTTGGAACGCAGCGCCGCCAGTTTGGCCACCCCCATAAAATATTCGTCCCAACTGATATAATCGTCCCTTTTTCCACTCATATTGACCACCCCAGTCTTTATTTTTTCTCAGATGCCATAGTGGCTGCCTCAATTTTTTCGATGCGGCGCATATGGCGGGGATCCCCGGAAAATTCTGTATTCAAAAAGGTATCCACAATTTTCATCGCTGTTCCCACGCCCACAACTCTCGCCCCCAAAGCCAGAATATTGGCGTCATTGTGTTCCCTGGTAGCTTCCGCCATAAAGCAGTCTGTACAGTTAGCCGCCCGGATACCCGGATAGCGGTTAGCCGCAATGGAAATGCCGATACCTGTGCCGCAGATCAAAATTCCCCGCTGGCATTCCCCCGACAGTATGGCCTTTGCTACCGCCTGGGCATAATCAGGGTAATCACAGGACTCTGTGGAATAGGTTCCGAAATCTTTATAGTCCAGCTCATGATCCTTTAAATATTTAATGATCTCCTGTTTTAATTCATAACCGCCGTGGTCACAGCCTAATGCTATCATTGCTTATCCTCCTGTTTTTTATAAAATTGTACCTATTTCGTCTGTCCGGCGCGGATCACATGGTGTCCCGCCGCTTTCAATAGCCGGTTCATCACCGCCTGTCCAAGACCGGAATCATAGTAGCTCTCTGAATAAATAACATCCGCGTGAAGCTCGTCCATCTCTCTGAGTACAGCAAAAAGATTGGATGCGATCGTCTCCTCGTCCTGTCGGGAGCCTATAGAATAAACGTGGGCGCAGGTATACAGCCCGGCACTCTCATCGGCAGCGATCACTGCGGCTGTCCTGCCTTCTTCCTCCGCCTGAAGAGTCAAGGTATTGATCGTCTCCACCACCTGCTCCTGGGTTCCCTCCACAATAGCCAGATCCCCTTTGGGAGCGTAATGCTTATATTTCATCCCCGGAGCTTTAGGATGGAAATTTTTATCGGCATTTTCCGACAAAATGGCCTGGTCTACCGCCACACTTCCCAAAACCTTTTCAAGCATCTGCCGGGTAATATACCCAGGGCGCAAAATCATCGGTTCGCTGCCGGTCAGATCTACAATCGTTGACTCAATGCCGATCCCCACTTTCCCGCCGTCGATAATCATATCAATCTTCCCGTCCAGATCTTCGATGACATGGGAAGCCATAGTGGGACTGGGACGCCCTGATGTATTGGCGCTTGGGGCAGCGATATAGGTTCCCGACGCTTCAATGAGAGCTTTGGCAATGGGATGGGACGGCATGCGCACTGCCACAGTCTCCAGCCCGCCCGTGGTGCTTAAAGGCACCCGTTCATTTTTATTTAATATAATAGTCAGCGGTCCCGGCCAGAAAGCCTCAGCCAGTATATAAGCCTCCTGGGGAATATCCCTGGCAATATCCGGCAGTGCTTCCGCAGAGGCGATATGGACAATCAAGGGGTTATCCGAAGGACGTCCCTTTGCCCCATAAATCTTCTCTGATGCTCCGGCGTCCATAGCGTCCCCGCCAAGGCCGTAGACGGTTTCCGTTGGAAATGCCACAAGCCCGCCGGAAGATATAACTTTACCGGCAGACTTGATCATCTCCATATCTATATGATCTTTATCTATTTTTAAAATTGTTGTCTTCATATACGATCCCACTTTCTCTTTTCTCAATAAGTATATCACATCCAATGCCCTGTGGGTAGCCTTTTTAAGCAACAGTTCATCCATCAGGAATAGGGCGGGATGAACTGTTGCTTACTTTTCAGTTCATCCATCAGGAATAGGCGGATAGATACTCCATAATTCCCTGGGCTATACAGCCGGCAATAGTCTTCTGATATTCCTCCGATGCCAGTCGGGCACACTCCTCCGGATTGGACAGAAAGCCGCACTCACAGATCACTGCCGGTATAGAGGAATTTTTCAAAAGATAATAGTCGCTGTTTGCTTTTGCCTGCCGGGTATTGTCAGGATCAGCCCCTTTTATAAGGTTCTCCTGAACTGCATCGGCCAGTTTTTCTCCGGAATCTGAACCTGTATAGAAAAACACCTGGGCCCCATGATACTGAGGCTGAGTAAAGCTGTTTTGATGGATGCTGATAAGAATATCCGCCCCGCTCTCCTCAATGACAGCGATGCGGTTCTTCATATCTTCTGCTTTTTTATTGCTGGCACCCGCCGAGTAAAGTCCCGTATCCTTCTCCCTTGTCATGATCACCTTGATCCCCGATTCTTCAAGCGCCTCCTTCAGATCCATGGCAATGGCCAGGTTAATGTCCTTTTCCATGACGCCGTCTTCACCAACTTTTCCCGGATCATTCCCCCCGTGTCCGGCGTCCACAGCCACAATCCACGAAGAGGAATCACCGTTCTCAAAGACTGGACTGCCAACTGCCGCCGCCCCATCTTCCGACAAAGTCTCAAGGCGGCTTAACAGGATACCGGCGCAAGCAAAAATGAGAAAAAAACATAAAAGAGATGACCAGATTTTCATAGATCCTCCCCGACAGTCTCTCCCCTAAAGAGACAAAAGAGACCGCCCGTAAAGGTCTGGTCTCTGTGTACTTTAAGGATACTCTATTTTGATCTATTCTATGCCCGGATTTTCCATCTCAGAACTTTCACAGCGATGTTCCATCTCCCGGAAGCTGTATATACAGCCGCAGTAGTTCTGGCGATAGAGGCCGTATTGGGCGGACAGCTCTACAGAACGCTTATATCCGTTTTTCTTTTTAAAATCCGAAGGCAGATGTTTAACGCCATAGCGGCGGCCTAAAGCCTCGCCGATCTCATTGATTTTTTGAGCGTTTTTTAAGGGGCTGATGGAAAGTGTGGTGGTAAAGTAATCAAAGCCCCTGGCCCTGGCCGTTTTGGCAGCCTCCTCAAGGCGCAGCTCATAACACTTAAAACACCGCTCTCCACCTTCGGGGACATGTTCCAACCCCCGGACTATATCATAAAAACGCCGGGTATCATAAGGCCCCTCCATAAATGAGATGGGATTTTTCGCCGGAAGAGTCTCAATAAAACGCTTCTGTTCCTCCACCCGCTTAACGTACTCGTCTTCAGGATAAATATTGGGATTATAATAAAAGACCGTAATTTTAAAATACTGTGACAAGTACTCTAAAGTATAGCTGCTGCATGGCGCGCAGCAGCTATGCAGAAAAAGGGTGGGGACCCGCTCCTGGCAGGCCCACCCTTCAATAATTTTTTCCAGTTCCTTCTGATAATTGATCTTATTCATCCGTACCACTCCATGTTTCCAGCGCCATTACTGACTCTGCGCTTGGGCTTCCTGCTGTCTCTCATGGGTAGGGATCGTCTCACCGTTGACATAGGCAGCGATCGGCGTCCATACGTCGGCAGATTCCTGCTGGAGCTTCCAAATGGCCACACCCGCCAAATCATACTGATCCATCAGTTCCAGCTTGGCCGCGATGGAATCTGCGTCCTCCAGCCACATACTGATCTGGCTTCCATTGAGCGGCGATGTATAATAACAATAATTATACCCCAGCTCAGAGTTCCATGTGATCACTGTGGATTCGGGGTATCTCTGAAGATAGCTCCGGGCCTCCGGCATTGTTGCTGTTGTGTTCAGCCCTGCAGGATTCACACCATCGTCCTCCCACACATTAGTATAGAAAGGAATGGCGTTGATCACCTTTGAGCTGTCCCCGCCAATGAGAGCCAGCGTATCCTCAATGCCCTGCTGAACATATGGAAGAGACGCGCCCGGTCCAGGTTCGGAGGAGAAAGCACCATACTCATCATAACCCATGATGACCAGATAGTCGGCAAAAAGAGCCTGCTCCGCCCGGTCATAATGCTGGGTATACAAAGGCACATAATTGTCGATGGAGAAGCACAGTCCGTTATTGCGGCAGGCCACAGAAAGTTCACGGATAAACTGGATATAATTGTCCGCGCCCTCCTCAAGGATCATCTCAAAATCCAGGTTAATCCCGTCAATGCCGTATTCCAGGGCATAACTGATCACTTCGCTGACCAGAGTCTCCCGCTTAAATGTGTAAGCCAGAATATTATCTGTATTTATGCCGTTCATCTCACCTCCGGGAGTGGCCTGATTCTGGAAAACCGCCCACACTTTAACTCCAACCTGATGAGCATAATTGACATAATCCGCATTTCCAATACTGCGCACATGGCCGTCAGTACCGTCAAAGGAAAACCATGTAGGCCCGATAATGTTAATAGATGATGTATTATTCAGCGCCTGGATCAGATAATTAACGCCAGACAGTTCCTCCGTGGTCATCTGATGCCATGCGTAGCAGATCGTTCCCTCTTCTTTTATATAAGTAAACTCTTCTTCCTGGAAAGGAGGAGCTTGTGTAGTCACTGTCTGGGTATCACCAAGATACCGGTTCTCAATCCAGCCAACATAGCCGTCATCTGTGACCACATTGGTCCAACTCCAGTCTTCCTCGGAAGCAACTACAGTCACCGTCTCCCCGGCAGTCACATCTTTAAGAATATCGCTCTGAAGATCCCCGGCAAGACGCAGTACCGTATCCTCACTGGCCGTCACCGCCGTCTTATCTCCCCACTGGGTGGTCAGCACCAGACGGTTAGGATCAGAAAAACTTTCAACTTCACACTGGGTATATTCCTGAATGTAATTCACCGACACATATACGGTTCCATCAATAGTCTTTACAGGCACATAGTCAAGGGAAACCGTTTCATCCCCCACATGGTAAGCCTGCTCATCAGGATATGCTTTGATCACCTGAGTTGCTGTTGTATAAATAAAAATGTGTTCGTTGCTGTCCCAGTAAAATCGGTCGTTAATACTGTCGGCAACAGCCTGGGCGCTGATATAAACGCTCCCGCCGTCCTCAATTCCCCGGTAATCCTGTATGGCATCATTTAGCACAACCACATACTGATTTTCATCAAGTTCATAAGTCTCTTCAAAATCAACAAATTCTGTGGAGCCCTTCCGATAATTATTAATAAGGCTGATTGCTGTAAAAATACCCACAACAATGATCAGCACAAGAGTAATGAGTACCGGTACAACTCTGTTTTTCATAATCCACCTGTCTTTCTTTCGTATGATGTTTTCTGTATTACTGTTCACCAGTGAACAGTAATGAGTTGACCGCAAAACAACATCCGGCGCCGGATCAAAGCACCAGTTCTTAGTATTCCTCGTTTAATCCGGGATTATGCCTGCGGCCGCGATCTCAACAATAATTACTCATCGTCGATTATACTACAATATGACAAATTCCGCAAACAATAAATCCTTTTGGAAAGAAATACGTCATTAAGAATCCCATATAGCACATATAATATGTACAGAGCGGGTGAAATCCCGAAGAAAACCCGGAGATTTCAACAATTTGACTTTACAGTTGAAGTGATAATGTATATACTATATTTATGAGTTGCCCGACAAATGGGCATGAGACACGGATTGCTCCGCACTTCGTACTCCCGCAATCCTAAAAACACCTCAAATCCGCTCATTTTTCTGCGAAAAATGGCTGCTTTTCGGTGTTTTGCGCGCCACAAAGCCATGCTTACCTGCGCAAGCGCAGCCCGCATGACCTTTTGTCGCTTGTCTCATATTTATAATGATTTGACACTGTCAGACACTAGAAAAGGAGTGATTTCATGAAAATTGAAAAACTCAATGACAACCAGATACGCTGCACGCTTAACAAACGCGATTTAATTGATAGAGAGCTGAAAATCAGTGAACTCGCCTATGGCTCCGAAAAGGCCAAGGGCCTGTTCCGCGACATGATGAACCAGGCTTTTGATGAATTTGGCTTTGAGGCTGATGACATTCCCCTGGTTATTGAAGCAATCCCCATCTCCGGCGACTGTATTGTTCTCATCGTCACAAAGGTGGAAGACCCGGAGGAGTTAGATACCCGCTTTGCCAAGTTCTCCCCCATGACCGAGGACGACAGCGACGAGGACGTCTCCGACAACGAAGATATTTCCTATTCTTCCAGTGAGGACGAATACCACAGTGCGGAAGATATCCTCAACCTGATCAAGAAGATCAGTGACGGCATATCCGGAGACAATGAAGAGCTTCAGGAACATATCGTGCCTATTTCTGAACGGGCTAAGAAGGCTCTGGAGAGGGCTCAGAAGGCTAAAGCCCAAAAATCAGTGTCTCCCAAGATCTTCTCTTTTGCCACATTAGACGAAGCGGCTCTGGCAGCACATGTGATCTATCCATCCTTTGATGGACAAAGCACTCTGTACAAAAACAGCCATGGACGCAGATATTTTCTTGTTCTGTGCAGCGACTCTGAAAATTTTACAAAAGTAGCTAACACCGTTTCTGAATTCGGGAAACGCGAAAAAGCTGCCGCCGCCACGCTGGCTTACTATAGTGAACATTATGAGGTTCTCATCCGAGATAATGCAGTTAAGATTCTTTCTGAACTTTAATACGTTTTATGTCATCGGATCAGGGATGATTTCTTCCCCAGTGCGATGACCGCCATACCCTGGGTATACCAGATTAAAATAAGCTGTGCCATTGTAAAATGACACAGCTTATTTACTATACAGACCCTAAACTGTCTGATTAAGCAACAGTTCACCCCGCGCCATTCGCAAAGGCGCGCTGACCCGCGGCTTACGCCGCTCCTTTGCTCATTTTCAGACGCCCAGCTCTGATGGCTGAACTGTTACCAGATTAATTATTCTTTGCGAGAAAGTTATTGATCTCCTGAACTAAACTCTCAGCATCAATGCCATGAACCATTGCTGCTTCTTCGATTGTCTCCATCTGTGAAGACGGGCAGCCAAGGCAATGCATACCAATTCCCATAAGGATCGGCGCTACACCGGCATCAATTTTAAGAAGATCACCGATCATCGTGTCTTTTGTCACCTGTGCCATGTTATTTCCTCCTTTATATTATGATGAAGGCGTCAAAAAAATATTTTGCCGCCCAGTGATACACCGATTGCGACCTGTTAACACACACTAACAGTATTTACGGCTACGTTGATTATAATACAAACCTTTCTGTTTTGCAATTCCAAGTTTTGCAAATGGTAACAGTTCGGGCGTTTGACAGTTGAATCAAGGAAAAACCTCTACCGTGCCTATTAATAGGCGCTTTTTTTGTCAAATTTTTTATTTTTATATGTACTAGTTTGTGATAGTATGGTATAATATAAAGAAAAGAGGTTTTTTGATCATGTATATCGCAACTACCGGTAGTAAAAATAATAAAGATGTTTATATTTACCAATCATTTCGCAAAGAAAATGGAAAATCTTCCTCTCGCATATATAAAAAACTGGGGAAGTTCAATGATCTTCTTCGTCAGTTTGATGGCGATGAAAATCGGATGATGGAATGGGC
>NZ_JACHFW010000016.1 GCF_014202115.1 Catenibacillus scindens | reverse complement strand
AAAAACAAAATGAGAATTAATCCGCAAGGACTATCGTTGAAAACAGCTCGGGAATGCGTAGAGAGCCACTTAAGAGCTGCCATTATATTATAGAGAGGGAACGGTATACGATTTACCGTTCCCTCTCTTTGCTCTTTTTCTTTTGAAAAGTCTGCTGCTCCTTCTGTGCCTGCCACACCATTCTCCGTACTGCCTGCCGCTCCATATCTTCATGCAGCATACGGGAAACCGCCTTTTTGCTGTCAAACATCAGAAGCGGGCTGTACTTCTCGCCGTAAACTTGCTGTGCCCGGTTCTCCGCTTCCTGCTCCTTGCCGGGGCGGATGGCCTGCCTCGCTTCATAGAGATGCACCGGGTCGAAGCCCTTAGTCTGCTCCCGAAGCACGGCATACTCATTCAGGGCAGCGTCCAGCTCGGCAGAATACTTCTGTTCCTGTTCTTCCAACTGCTTCAGGCTTTGCTCCATGGCTGCAATGTCCTTGGGAAATTTATCGGCAGCATCTTCCCCGGAATATGCCAGCGATGCCAGAAGCAGATTCTTTTCCGAACGCAGTTCCTCCAAATCCTCTGTCAGTGTCGCTATCTTAGCCGCCAGCTCCCGGTGCCGGAACACATGGACAGCAGAGAGCGCCTTTTTCTCGGAAAGCAGACTGCGGCGCTCTTTCGTCTTATCCCGTATGTCCTTTGCCAGCTGATTGTACTGCGTGAGGGCAGGGCGCAGCGTATTCAGCGAAGCGTTCAGGCGTTCCTTGCCCTTGCGGAGATACCCCAGCTGATAGCAGAACAGCAGCAGATTTTTTCGCAGATTTTCCATGGCCTCGGCGAGCGCGGGGATGGTGTTCTTGACTGCCATCGCCAGCTTTTTCAGCTCCTCAAAAATTTCTCCCCGCAGGGGCAGTTCATCGGTCACACGGCCTTCGGGCGTGAAAAAAGCCCCGTTTGTGAAGATGATCTTGTGCGTCTGCAAGAACTCCTCACAAAACAGGGCTTCGTTGATGCTTTTGCCATCGAACCAGACGGGCATCCCATCAAGCTGCGTTTTGTTTTTCATGGGCGTTGTCCTCCTTTTTCAGCCTGTCCAGCCGTTCCTCCAAACCGGCAATCAGGCCATCCTTGTTCAGCATTTCCACGATTTTCACCCGATGTTCCAGTTCGGCGGCAATGAGCAAATCCGCCAGATACTCCACATAGTCCAGCATCTGGCAGGCTTCCACAAACCGGTCATCCTCGTCCTCACAAGCTGCATATCCCTCGCTCCCGCCTTGCGGCGAGAGCTCGCTCATTCCGCTGCTCGTCCTCTCCCCAACGGAACCGCTTTGCTGGGTTCCGTTGGGGACCCCAGTTTCATCTGGATGGGATGGGGCATAGTTCTGTTTCCAACCTTCCAGAAGATGCAGATAATCGCACAGCACCCGCAGGCAGTGCACTTCCTCCTGCCGGTATGCTTTCAGCAGAGGACGCTCCGGTTTTGGTAAGGCGATTGCCGCCGGGGGCTTGTCAGGGTCAATCCCGAAATCCTGTGCCAGTTTCTGCGCTGCCTCATAACTGCTCAGGTCAAACAGCCTTGCCACAAGGTCGATCACATCGCCGGTGGCCCCGCAGCCGAAGCAGTAAAAATATCGTTCATTCAGCTTCACGCTGGGGTGTCGGTCCTCATGGAACGGACAGCTGCACATCCCGTTTCGGTTGACTTGCAGCCCATAGTGTTCCGCCGCATCCGGCACACAAATATTCTGTTTTACCAGTTCAAAGAGTGTCATGAAAATCCCTCCGTTTCAGGGCATAAAAAAAGCGGCCTGCCCGGTTCGTTGGGGCAGGCCGCAGTCTTTATGCAGTTTGTGATGTTTCCGTTTCTTTGGCTTTCCGCTTTTCCTGCCGGTAGAACTTCTCCCGGCAGGCGGGTTTGCAGAATTTAGCGTTGGGGCGGACAGACTGGAACGGCTCTCCGCAGCACTGGCATACCAGCTGGTACGGTTCACCCGGAACGATGAGCCCCTCGGCAATCTTCTGTTTGCGCTCCTTCTGGCGCAGATATTTTTCATGGTCACGGATGCGCTTCCGGCGACGCTTTTCCTCCGCAGCCAGTTCTTCCTCGGTGGGTTCGGGCATGGGCACTTCAAATTTCCCGATAAAGTTCAGGTAAATCTCGATTTCCTGCACCCGTTCCCCGGTACTTCTGTCCGGGGCATGGACCAGAATCTTCTCCACAAATTCATGGATCATGGGGGCGGTCAGCTCGGTGAAATCCGTATATTTCTGTGCCAGCGCCAGAAAGTGGCTGGCACGGTCGGTATCCTCGTGAAATTGGTCCAACTGTGCCTGCTCTTTCAGGAAAACCTCTGGCTGACACAGGCAAAAATGGCAGAGCTGTTCGAGGTGCAGAAAGCAGCCATTTCCAAGCATCTGAAAAACATTTTTGAATCCGGCGAACTGAACGAGGATTCAGTTGTTTCCAAAATGGAAACAACTGCGGCGGACGGAAAACGGTATCAGACCAACTATTATAATCTGGACGCCATTATCGCTGTGGGGTATCGTGTAAACTCCAAAAAGGCGACCATGTTCCGCATTTGGGCGAACCGGGTGTTGAAAGAGTTCATCATCAAAGGTTATGTGATGGATGACGCACGGCTGCGGGAGCCGGAGAACTTTTTCGGCAAGGATTATTTTGAGGAACAGCTGGAGCGTATCCGGGACATCCGGGCCAGCGAGAGAAGGTTCTACCAGAAAATCACGGACATCTATTCCCAGTGCAGCGCCGACTACGATGTGGAAAGCCCCATCACAAAGGAGTTTTTCGCCACGGTGCAAAACAAGCTCCACTATGCGGTCACCCATCATACCGCCGCCGAGATCGTATATGGCCGTGCCGACAGAACCAAGCCCAACATGGGGTTGACCACATGGAAAAACGCCCCCAAAGGCCGCATCCGCAAATCGGATGTCACCGTCGCTAAAAACTATCTGAACGAAACGGAAATGCGTAACCTGAACGAGATTGTCACCATGTACCTGGACTATGCGGAACGGCAGGCCCGCCGGGGAAATGTCATGTATATGGCCGATTGGGTCAAGCGGCTTGACGCATTTTTACAGTTCAACGAGGAAGATATTCTGCATGATAAAGGCAAGGTGACTGCCGCCATTGCCAAAGCCTTTGCTGAGAAAGAGTTTGAAAAGTTCCGGGTATTGCAGGATCGGACCTATCAGAGCGACTTTGACAGACTGGTTGCGGAAACTTCGGATGATCTGGCAGAATAACCATATACACAGAAAGCCCACGCCACCGGTTCTCACTTTCCTCGCACTGGGCGATAGCGTTCTGCGCCCGGAGTTCCTCCACCAGAGCATAGTCCTCTTTGCTGAGCCGCTGGGATAGCTGCTCCATCTTCCAGTTGGTACTGTTTGCAATTACTATTACTTATTTTTTTATTCTCACAAAGACACTCCCTAAAAATCAGTATTACGACAGGAAGGATAGCTGATATAGAAAATGTGATTTCAGAATGGTTGCGCTGCCCTGTTTGCGGAAATAAGACAAGGCTGAAAATTCGTGGGGACACAGAACTAAAATATTTTCCGCTGTTCTGTCCTAAGTGTAGACAAGAGACTTTAATCAATGTAAAACATCTGAATACCACAGTTATCAAAGAGCCAGACGCACAGACGCAGAGCCGATAACACGCAGATCAAAATGCGGTTATCGGCTCTTTTATTTTTTCTAGGATAAATATAAATGCCGCTATGTCGACAAACTTTTCTTGACCTTGTGGGGAAATAGCAAAGCCAAGAAAAGCCGTCAAGGGTCAAGATGAAAACGCTTCGCGCCATTGACGGCTTTTCCCGTCTTTGCTCACAGGCAGACAAGAGGGCGCAAACGGAAAGACCGCTTGCACCCTCTATCTATCATGGGTGTCTTGTGGTCATTTAGGGGTTAAAAAAGCCTTGATTTATGCGGCTTTGCGGGCGCGAAAATGGAGAGATAAGGGTTTTATATTCAATCCCTCAAAAACAGCGTTCTATCGCGTAACAAAGCGGATATACCGCATTTCACGATATACCCGCTTTCAGTTACTACAACCTGTCTGTCAGCCGTTGAATTGTTCCTTATCCCTCTTTATCTTGAAGGCTGGTCGCCTTTTTTTGTGCAATACGCCTGGAGCAAATACTAAAGCTCTATCAAAGGTGATGCCGCCTGGTGGAGCTTTGTTGTTTTAAGCGGGGAATTAGACTTGTCTCAGGATGTATATATTTCACTGACCGCATCCATGAGGGCTGTCTCAAAAGAGCCCAGGCACCGCCGCTTTTGGCCGGGAGAAATTGGGCTTTTCGACTCTTTTTCCCCCTGCGTAAGTTTTTCAAGGCTTTGGGCGGCTCGCTCTGAGGCCAGGCACATGGTGAGGATACCGCAGGCAGCCGCGGCCATAGGACTTTTTGCCACTGCAAGATAAGCCCCGATGAGAGAATTGACCATACAGCCGGTGCCCACAAGAGTGGGGAGCAGCTCAGAACCCCGGTCAAGGACAATACTCTCGTCTTTAGAACAGATATAGTCACGGGCACCTGTGCAGGCCATGACACAGTCATATTTTTGTGCCAGGTCTCTGGCTACCTTTGGAATTTCCACGGAAGAAGACGCACCGTCGATACCTCTGCTTAAAGCGGCTTGGCCGTGGAGATTGAGAAGTTCCGCTCCGTTGCACCGGATCACGTCAAAATGAAAGGTGTTAAGAAGGAAGCGGATAAAATCAGAGCGGTAGGATGAGAGGCTGGCACCCACCGGGTCAAGAACCACCGGGATGTGATGGCTGCCGGCGTACTCAAGTGACTTTGGGATAGAGGCCATCACTGTATTGTTTAACGTTCCGGTATTGACTACCAGGGCATCGGCCTTTGCGGTGATCTGGGTGGTTTCCTCCGGGGCAAAAGCCATAATAGGCGCCGCGCCAAGGAACGCGGTGATCCTGGCACACTGGTAGATGGTGACAAAATTGGTAATATGGTGGATTACCGGCTTTTCCTTAAAAATTGCCGCCCGGTACACTCTGATTTTTTCCTCATATTCTGTAATTTCCGGTAAAATCAGGGGCTTATCGGGGATCATCACTCATTACTCCTTTTAATACTTTCATCAGTCTAAGCTGTTTGATGACCAGGTAGGCGATAATGCTGCCTACAATGGTGCTGACAAAGAAGGGCAGAACATAGCCGAAAACTGCGGCGGAATCGCTGCTTAAAAAGAGTTTGGCCACAAAATAGGCGCAAATCCCGCCGAGAACGCTTGTGCCGAAAACTTCGCCCACAAAGGCGGCGATATCTTTTTTAAATAGCATATAGAGGATTCCGGCCAGGGCGGCACCAATCATACTGCCGGGGAAGGCAAGGAGGCTTCCTGTGCCAAGGATAAAACGGATCAGTGAAATTAAAAAGGCGTTGATCACTGCGTATCCCGGTCCCAGGATGACAGCGCCGCACACGTTGATAAAATGCTGGACCGGAGCGCACTTTGAGGCGCCTATGGGAAATACGAGAAGGGTGGACGTAGCTACGCCAAAGGCGATAAAAAGAGCGGAAAGCACCAGCTTTTTTGTCGGTATCAGCGTTTTTGTCCCGGTACCTGTTGTTTCTTTTGTCATAATATTCGTCTCCTATCTGTTTTCTGTATAATGCCATACATATGAGTTGCCCGACAAATGAGCATGACCTTTTGTCGCTTGTCTCGTACATATTGTAGCAGATTTTTTCTCAAAATACCATAGACAAAACCTTTGCTTGCCCTTTGGTTGAGGGGATGATAGAATAAATATGAATGAGATTAGCGACAAAAGGTCATAATTTTCATGCTTGCATGAAAATTTATGACTTTGTGGCGCGAAAAACACCGAAAAGGAGAATTTCTGACATGGATGCATATACCAGTTTTGCCGAGGTTTATGATACATTTATGGATAATATTCCATATGATGAGTGGGAAAAATACCTTGTTTCATTATTAAAAGAATACGGTGTGGATGGGGGACTTGTGTTAGAGCTTGGCTGCGGCACAGGGAATATGACCCGCAGGCTTGCAGGGGACGGCTACGATATGATTGCTGTGGACAATTCCGCTGAGATGCTTATGACTGCCAGAAATAAAGGGGCTGGGGAGGCAGAGGAAATTTTATATCTTCTCCAGGATATGCGCTCTTTTGAACTTTACGGGACGGTCCGGGCGGTGGTGAGTATCTGTGACAGTATGAACTACATCACAGAACCGGAGGATTTAAAGCAGGTTTTTAAACTGGTTAATAATTATCTGGATCCCGGCGGTATTTTTATTTTTGACATGAATACTCCTTATAAGTACAGGGATATTATGGGGAGCCGGACCATCGCGGAAAACAGGGAGGACTGTAGCTTTATTTGGGACAATTTTTATGATGAGGAAGAAAAGATCAATGAATACCAACTGAGTATTTTTATCCGGCTCCAGGAAGGGGAAGGCCCCGGTGGCGGAGAACTTTTTGAGCGCTATGAGGAAAACCATTTTCAGCGGGCCTATGACCTGAAGGAAGTAAGTGACCTTTTGGCGGAGAGCGGCATGGAGTTTGTTGCAGCCTACGACGCGTTTTCCAGTGAACCGGTTCGTGAAGACAGTGAGCGGATGTATATTATTGCCAGAGAAAAAGGAAAGTAAAAGGAGATCAAGTATGACAGATTATATTGTAAGAGCGACTGCCGCAGGGCACCAGGTGCGTATTTTCGCGGCGACAACTAAAGAGATGGTGGAGACGGCCAGAGCGGCCCACAATACAAGTCCTGTGGCCACAGCAGCTCTTGGACGCCTGATGACCGGCGCCGCCATGATGGGGAGTATGATGAAAGGGGAGGATGACAAGCTGACCCTTCAGATTATCAGCGGCGGCCCTATTAAAGGAATCACTGTAACTGCCGACGGCCGGGCGAATGTGAAGGGCTATGTGGCAGAACCTCAGGTAATGCTCCCGCCAAATGCCTATGGCAAGCTGGATGTAGGCGGCGCCGTGGCTCCGGGAATTTTGAGAGTCATTAAAGATATGGGCCTTAAAGAACCTTACACAGGCCAGATCGACCTGGTATCCGGGGAGATTGCCGAGGACTTAACCTATTATTTTGCCGCCAGTGAGCAGGTTAATTCCAGCGTCGCCCTGGGGGTTCTCATGGAAAAAAATAATACAGTGAAGCAGGCCGGCGGATTTATTATCCAGCTTATGCCTTATACCCAGGAGAGCGTCATCGAAAAACTTGAGGAAAATCTGAAAGATATTCCTTCAGTGACTACCATGCTTGAAAACGGGGAGACACCGGAGTCGATGCTTGAAAAGCTGTGCGCCGGAATGGACTGGGAAATACTGGACACTGTACCTACACGGTTCTACTGCGACTGCTCAAAGGAAAAAGTAGAAAAAGTTATTTTAAGTCTGGGCGAAAAGGAAATACAGGATATGATCAGCGATGGGGAACCTATTGAGGTTAACTGCCATTTCTGTAATAAACACTATCACTTTACCGTTGATGAGTTGAAAGCGCTGCTGATTAAGGGATGAATTCCCGGAGAAAAATAAAAAAAGTATTAAATCTTTGCCGGGACTATTGCAAATCTTTGTAGGTGTGTTATGATAAATATAAATTAGCACTCTATACGGATGAGTGCTGATAAACACTCACGACAGGAGGAATGTTTATGGATAAAGATCATGATCAGAATAATCTTAATATGAAAAATTCCGGTGGATACCAGGGTCCTTCCGGCGGCATGGGTTCCGGCAATAGTGGGCCGGATTCCACACCAAATACACCAAGGTTTGACCGTATTATCATCTTTATTGTGATCGGGCTGGTTCTTACAATGCTCCTGAACAGTCTGGCTACCCGGATGCTCAGTTCCGGCTCCAGCATGGAGATCAGTTATACAGAATTTATGGACAAAGTCAGGGACGGCGCCATTGCCGGTGTAAATATTCAGGACAGTGAGGGCCGGCTTGTAGCCTTACCCGATGACAGTGATGATACGCCGAGAGGTGTGATATATTATATTGTGGGCTATAACGGCCAGGATCCCGATCTGATCCAGACACTGGAAGACTATGACGTGGATACAAGCATTGCCATACCTGAGGAAGTATCACCCATTATTTCTATGCTGGTCTCCTGGGTATTGCCTTTGCTCATCGTGTGGTGGCTCATGTCCTTTATGAGCCGGAAGCTTATGGGCAAGATGGGCGGCGGACTTGGGGGAATTAATAAAAGCAATGCCAAGATCTATATGCAGAACGGCACAGGCGTCACTTTTAAAGATGTGGCCGGCCAGGATGAGGCCAAGGAGTCCCTTATGGAGATTGTCGACTATCTCCATAATCCTCAGAAATATATGGAGATCGGCGCGAAACTTCCAAAGGGCGCTCTCCTTGTAGGACCTCCGGGAACAGGTAAGACCCTTCTGGCGAAAGCTGTTGCCGGTGAGGCCGGAGTCCCCTTTTTCTCCATCTCCGGTTCAGACTTTGTGGAGATGTTTGTAGGAATGGGAGCTTCCCGTGTCCGGGATCTGTTTAAGCAGGCGTCGGATAAAGCTCCATGTATTGTGTTTATTGACGAGATCGACGCCATTGGCAAGAGCCGCGACAACCAGCTTGGCGGCAACGATGAGCGGGAGCAGACGTTAAACCAGCTCCTGACACAGATGGATGGATTTGACGAGAGCAAGGCCATTGTCGTTCTTGGCGCCACTAACCGGCCGGAAGTCCTGGACAAGGCACTGCGCCGTCCTGGTCGTTTTGACCGGACCATCAATGTGACCCAGCCGGATAAGCAGGGACGTGTGGATATCCTTAAAGTACACACAAAAAATGTGCGCCTGGATGATACGGTTAATCTGGACGAGATTGCTCTGGCCACTTCCGGAGCGTCCGGTGCGGATCTGGCAAATATTGTCAACGAGGCGGCGCTGAGGGCTGTGCGTTTTGGACGGCGCAATATTTCCCAGGAAGATCTTTTTGAGTCTGTGGAAGTGATCATTGCGGGACAGCAGCGCAAGAACCATATTATGAGCAAGGAGGAGCGCCAGATCGTGGCTTACCACGAGGTGGGGCATGCCCTTGTGGCTGCCCGGCAGACCAACACTCAGCCGATCCAGAAGATTACCATTATCCCCCGTACTTCCGGAGCCTTAGGCTATACGATGCAGATGCCGGAGGAGGAGCGCTTCCTTATGAAGAAGCCGGAGATCCTTCAGGAGATCGTCACTTTAGTCGGTGGCCGCGCGGCAGAGGAAGTCAAGTTTGGCACGATCACTACAGGTGCCTCCAACGATATTGAAAAGGCCACTGACCTGGCCCGGAAAATGGTGACCATGTACGGCATGTCCTCAGAGTTTGGCATGATGGGCCTGGAACTTCCGGGAAGCCAGTATATGGACGGCCGTCCCGTAAAGACATGTTCCGATGAAACGATGAGCCGGGCTGACGAGATCGTTCGTCAGACTATTGAGAATGCTTACAGTCAGGCGATAGAAATCCTTAAAAACAATCAGATGGAGCTTGACCGGGCGGCAACCTATCTCCTGGAGCGAGAGACCATCACCGGTCAGGAATTTATGGATATACTGGAGACATGTCAGAGGGAAAAACTCGCTAAGCAGGAGGAGCAGGCCCTTCCAGACAGTCACAACAGAGAGATTTCAGTAGAATAAAGCTTTTCACACTCCGGGGCGAGGCGCGGCTGCGCTGGTCCCCGGAGCTTTTTTGTAACAGTTCATCCATCAGGGATGGCGGCTAAACTCTTATATTTCTTGCAAAATTTTCATTTTTCTCTTACAAATAAAAATTTTTTGTGTTAAAATATATCTATAAGTATTTCTTATGCCCCAGGTAACGGCAGTCTTTACGCCGTAGCTTTTGGGGCGCAGTCATTTCTATACCGGAGTTCTATCCCCGTATTGAGATCGGGGGATGTCGCTGTATGAAAATCACTACATTCTATGTCACCTGAAGAATCGTTTTATAATCCGTTGGAGGTTGAAAAGATGTTTCATGAAAATGATCTGATTGTTTATGGAAATACCGGAGTATGCCGCGTCAAAGCCATTGGCCCTCTCAAAGGGATTTCGGAGGCTTCAGAAGATCGGATGTACTATACTTTGGAGCCGGTATATGACCAGAAAGGAACCATATATACTCCTGTGGATACCAAGGTCTATATGCGTATGGTCATATCGCCGGATGAAGCGAGAGCGTTAATCGAGAAGATTCCGAAGATTAAGGCAAGACCTTTGGAATGTCAGAATCAACGGCTGCTTTCTGAGCAGTATCAGGCGTCCATCAGCACCCATAGATGCGAGGATCTTGTCCAACTGATCCGCACCGTATATATGCGCAGCAAACAGGCACTTGCCAACGGCAAGAAGCCGGCTCAGGTGGATGAGCGCTATATGAAGCGGGCCAAGGAGCTTCTCTATGGAGAGCTTGCGGCCGCTCTGGATATGCCCTATAAAGATGTAGAACTTTATATCCGAAGCACTGTTGAAACTATGGAGCAGTGACGGTACGGCGAAGCCAGTCTTCTTTTAAATAAAAAGATACTCCCTCAAAAGCGGCAGGTATTTCATATGTAACAGTTCAGCCCGCGCCATTCGCAAAGGCGCGCTTGCGCGCTGACCCGCGGCTTACGCCGCTCCTTTGCTCATGATCCGGCGCCGGGCTCATCAGGAATGGGGCGGGCTGATCCTTATGCAAGCATAAATCATCCCGCCCATCCCTGATGGCTAAACTGTTACTTTCATATCCCGCAGCCTGGGGGAGTATTTGATTTTTACTTTTTACTTAAATTTTTCTTCGCAGTAAATGCACCGGTATGTCCGCGTCGCGGCGTCCGTCAGCTTGAAAATATGAGGGATTTCCTGTTCAATAGATGTGATACACCTTGGATTTTTGCACCGGATCACATTGGTCACAGTCTCCGGCAGGGTAAGATTTTTCTTTTCAACGATCTTTCCGCCGTGGATTACATTGACCGTAATGTGGTTGTCAATAAAGCCGAGAATGTCAAGATCCAGCTCCATAGGCCCCTGGATCTTAATAATATCTTTTTTTCCCATCTTATTGCTGGTTGCGTTTTTTATAATAGCAACCTGGCAGTCCAGTTTTTCCAGTTTCAGATATTTGTAAATATCCATACTTCTCCCGGCCTGAATATGGTCGATGACATATCCTTCGTCGATTCCGCTGATGCTTAACATGGTTCCACCTCCAGTAAAATCATAATGAGAGCCATACGGGCATAGACACCAAGCTGTGCCTGCTTGAAATAGGCGGCTCTGGGATCTTTGTCCACTTCCACAGAAATCTCATTGACACGGGGCAGAGGATGGAGAACAAGCATATCCGGCCGGGCATATTTCATCTTCGCCGTGTCCAGGATATACCGGTCTTTCAGGCGGATATAATCCTCTTCATTGAAGAATCTCTCCCGCTGTACCCGGGTCATATACAAAATGTCCAGCTCAGGCATAACATCCTCAAGAACTTCCACTTCCTTATAGACAATGTTGTGATCGTCCAGCACTTCTTTGCGGATGTATGTGGGGATGCGCAGTTCCTCTGGTGAGATCATGACAAAACGGATGTTGGGGTAGCGCACCAGAGCGTTTATGAGGGAGTGGACAGTGCGACCGAACTTTAAATCACCACAGAGGCCGATGGTAAGGTCATGGAGACGGCCTTTGAGGGAATGGATGGTCAAAAGGTCAGTGAGTGTCTGAGTGGGGTGCTGGTGGCCGCCGTCTCCGGCATTAATTACCGGAATCCCGGAATGGAGAGAGGCCACATAGGGTGCGCCCTCTTTTGGATGACGCATAGCTGCAATATCTGCGTAGGAAGAAATCACACGGATGGTATCAGCCACGCTCTCGCCTTTGGCGGCGGAACTGGAATCGGCGCTGGAGAAGCCAAGGACGCTGCCACCGAGATTGAGCATGGCTGCCTCAAAACTTAAACGGGTGCGGGTGCTTGGCTCATAAAAAAGCGTCGCCAGCTTTTTTCCGGCGCATACGTGGCTGTACTTTGCCGGGTCTTTTTCTATATCTTCCGCAAGCTGCAGAAGATGGTTGGTTTCCTCTACAGAGAAATCCATAGGACTGATTAGGTGTCTCATAAACATTACCTCCCCTTCTTATTTTTCTTTTTACTTTTGCTTGCTTTAATCATATCGTCCACCCGGTTCTTTTCATACTCTTTGATCTTGTCAAAACCGTAATAAAGAACGGCGGCGCCGAAAATAACCATGATGATTGTCTCAAACCATGGTGTTGTAATGAGCCCGGCGCTGACAATACAGCCGGGAACGATCATGATCACATGGAAAATAATGGCCAGACGCAGGTAAACCTTGTCGCTTTCTTTTGTCCCGAAAACTGAGCGGAAAACAAGGAGTGACGCGCCGATCTGGAAAATAAACATACCAAGGCCCTGGAGGATAACACACAGGAAATCACTGAAGGAACTGGATAAAAGTGAGGTAAAGATCGCTTCCACATTCTGGCGGTCAATGCCGGTCATACTGTCAATAAACTGCTGAGCCTGACCGTTGTTTAAGATAGCGGCATAGGAAAAATAGGACGCCATAGTAATACCTACAGTCATAAAAAGCTCAAGGCCGGCATATCCGGCACCAAATTCAAGGGCATCGCCCCTGAGAGCATATTTGTCCGGATTGGGATCATTTTTCAGGACACGGAGCGTATAATACTTGCCCGCCTGTCCGATAAGTACGCCAATAATCTGGGTAAACAGGGAGTAGATAAAGACCATCGGCACAGAAAAACCTGTGGAATCCACAAAGCGCAGGAGCAGGCCGTTGATAATATTTACGACACAGAAAGAAAGGGCCCCGTAGGTGATCAGACCGACCAGAAAAGGTTTAATGTGTGCTTTAAAACGTTTTTTGAAAATAGCGCATAACAGCAGGGGTACGATTAGGCTGTAAGATACGCCGAACAGGATCAGGCTGATGATCCCGTTGGATAAAGTTCCTGTCATATATAATCCTCCTAATCTTTCACGCCGCTTCCGGCGGCAGAACTCTCTAAATTATAATAATACAAAATCGGTCAATATACCAGAACTTTTGCAAATTTTATTGGGATTGTAGGACGGAAGCTTGTGTAACAATAAAATATAAGATATAATAGCGTCAGTTAAAAAGGGATTCATTTTGGAAACGGCAGGTTGGTTATGGAGAAAAAACTCAGGGAAGGTATTACTACAGGGAGCTGCGCCGCAGGAGCTGCTCTCGCCAGCGTACTCTGGCAGACAAAGGGAAGCTGTCCCAAAGCGGTGAAGATCACTACGCCCTCAGGCAGGGAACTGGAACTAAAAATTGATCTACTGAAAGATGGATGGTGCGGTGTTGTCAAGGATAGCGGCGATGACCCGGATGTGACAGACGGGTGCGTGGTGGCGGCTAAAGTTGAGATAACACCGGGCACAGAGGTGCTGGAGCAAGATCATGAGTCCAGTATTTCTTTTAAGGCAGGGGAGGGAGTGGGTACTGTGACTTTGCCGGGGCTTAAACTTCCGCCGGGGGAGCCGGCCATTAACCCGGTGCCGCGGCAGATGATTGCCGGCGCCATAAGGCCCTACCTTAATGGCCGGGACGCCTGTGTCACCGTAAGTATTCCCGGAGGGGAAGAACTGGCAAAAAAGACCTTTAACAGCCGGGTGGGGGTAGAGGGCGGTCTGTCTGTCCTTGGAACCACCGGCATTGTCCGCCCTATGAGCGAGGAGGCTATGAAAGATTCTCTCGCCCTGGAGATGAAGGTGAAAGTCAGTCAGGGGAACCGGCGCCTTGTCTTTGTGCCCGGAGCTGGGGGCGAAAAGGCGGCAAAGGCTCTCTGGGGCCGGGATCTGTGCTGCGTCCTCGTGAGCAACTATATCGGTTTTATGTTGGATGAAGCTTTGAATCTTGGCGTGGAGGGAATTGTCGTGGCCGGTTTTGCGGGAAAACTGGTCAAGCTGGCGGCGGATATTATGAATACTCACAGCCATGTGGCTGACGGGCGGAGAGAGACTTTGTGTACATTTGCCGCTTTGACTGGGGCTCCCACAGCGCTCATTAAAAAAATTTACGACAGTCTTACCGTCCAGGGGGCTATGGACGTAATCAAAGAGGCGGGATACAGCCATATATGGCAGGATATCGCCCGGACCGGGGCGAAAAAATGTATGATGCGCCTTCAGAATCAGATTCCCGTGGCTGTGGTTCTTCTGGATGGATCGGGACAGATTCTTGGAAAAAGTCAGAATGTGGAGGATATTTTATGAATCAGCTTTGGATCATCGGAGGAGGTCCGGGAAATGAAAAATATGTGCTGCCCCAGGCCGCCCAGGCCATCGAGGAGGCGGATTTTATCTTTGCCGACAGGCGTTATCTTCATCTTGTCCATCACAGCCGGAGGGAGCCCTTCGGAACCATATCCGGGGTGGTAGAGGCTATTGAGCGGCGGCTGGAAACAGGAACAGTTGGGGTTGTGGTTTCTGGAAATCCTCTTTTTTACAGCCTGACTAAAATCCTCCTCTCCCATTTTTCTAAGGAGCAGATCCAGATCATTCCGGGACTTGGATCTCTGGATTATTTTGCGGCTAAATGTAAAAAAAATACAGAAAAAGGGGCTTTTTTCAGCGCCCACGGGAGAGCGCTGTCTATGGATGAGATCTTGGATGTCCTGGATGGGGGGCGGGACGTGTATATGCTCTGTGACGGGGAACATGGGCCGGACTGGCTGGCCGGCCGGCTTTGCGACCGGGGCCGCGGCGATCTTGCCATGGCTGCCGGGACAGATCTGAGCTATGACAGCGAGACTATTGTTCATGGGACTGCCCTGGAAATATCCCGCCAGACTTTTGGGCCTTTAAGTGTGGCGGCAGTTTTTCCGGAAAAAGGAGAGGATAAAAGGGCCGGGGAAGGGGCAAAAGCTACAGCCCTCCTTAAAGACAGTTCTTTTATCCGGGGAAAGGTACCTATGACCAAAGAGGAGCTTCGCTGGATCGTCGCGGGAAAGCTGGAACTTCGCCCCGGAAGTATTGTCTGGGATATCGGAGCGGGTACCGGCTCCGTTGGCGCGGAGTGTGCCAGACTTTTGAAAGCCGTGGGCGGGGGACAGGTTTATTGTGTGGAGCGAAGTTTCCAGGGTTGTGATCTGATTTTAGAAAATAAAAATAAATTTGGTTTAAACAATGTTGAAATCTGCCATGGGGAGGCATTGGACTGTATGTCATCATTGCCTGCGCCCACCCATGTTTTTATCGGCGGTTCGGGGAGAACCTTAAAGGAAATCCTTGAACATATCCGCGCCATCGGACCGGATATACGTGTCCTTGTCTCCTGCGTCACTTTAGAGACGCTGACCATGACCTTGGACTCCTTTGAGACGCTGAATTTTCAATCGGTGGATGTGGTTCAGGTTTTAGTTTCCAGGAGTAAGGCACTTGGCAGTTACCATGTGATGGAGAGTGGCTATCCGGTGACTCTGTGCAGCGGAATCACGCCAAAACTAGGGATTTTTGATGGCTGAACTTTTACATAAAATATTGCAGAAGGGAGAAATTATGTCAGGTATTTTGTACGGTATCGGCGTTGGTCCGGGGGACGGACAATTGCTGACGATCAGAGCTTACCGGCTGCTTACCGGAGCAAAAGTGATCGCCGTCCCCGTGAAAAAATATGGCGAGAGCAGCAGGGCTTTAAATATTATCCGGGAGACGGTGGATGTGGCGGGAAAAACCATTGTGGAGCTGGAATTTCCTATGGCCCGCCAAAAGTCTGTCCTTGAGGAGAGCCACAAAATGGCGGCGCGAAAAATCAGCGCCTGGCTGGATCAGGGGGAAGATGTAATGCTGATCACTTTAGGGGACGTGTCCGTCTACAGCACATGTACCTATGTTTTAGACAAGATCCGCCAGATGGGATATCCCATCCGGATCATTCCGGGAATTCCCTCTTTTTGCAGCGGTGCCGCTCTGGCCGGACTGTCTTTGGCGGAGGGGGATGAAAAGCTGGCGGTGCTGTCCTCCCTGGGGGAGTCTTCTGAGATTGAGAAAATTCTTGATGATTTTGATAATGTGGTGCTTATGAAAGCCGGGAGGCAGATGGAGAACATTGAAAAGATCCTTGAAGAAAAAGGACTTTTGAAAAATGCCACGGTCATTTGCAACGCCGGTATGGAAGATATGTATATCGGGCCTGTGGATGGAAGTCGGGAATACGGCTATTTTACTACTCTTATTGTGAAGAAAGGAAGTCGGGAGTTATGATTTATTTTATCGGTGCCGGTCCCGGAGACCCGGAGCTTTTAACAATTAAAGGGAAAAAGATTATTGACCGGGCGGATGTGATCATTTATGCCGGATCTTTAGTCAACGCTCAGGTCCTTGAAGGGCGAAAACCTCAGGCCAAGGTGTACAACAGCGCCTATATGCATCTGGAGGAAGTCCTGGATATTATGATAAAAAGTTGGAAGGAAGGGCTTGAGGTTGCAAGGGTCCACACCGGGGATCCTTCGGTTTTCGGGGCCATACGGGAGCAGATGGACGCCCTGGATCAGGAGGGGATCGCCTATGAGGTCATTCCCGGTGTCAGTTCGTTTTTAGGAGCGGCGGCAAGCCTGAAAAAAGAATATACGCTTCCTGGAGTCAGCCAGACAGTGATCCTGACCCGCATGGAAGGACGCACTCCGGTGCCGGATAAAGAGCAGATCGCAAGGCTCGCCGCCCATCAGTCCACTATGATCATTTTTCTAAGCGTGAGTATGATCCGGACACTTTGCGAAACTCTTGCCGCTCACTACCCAGTGAATACCCCTGTAGCTGTGGTCTACAAAGCCACCTGGCCTGACGAAAAGATTGTCCGGGGAACCCTTAAAGATATTGCCCAAAAGGTGGAGCAGGCAGGGATTACAAAGACCGCTCTGATCCTTGTGGGGGAGTTCCTTGGAGATTCCTATCAGTTGTCCAAATTATATGATAAGACCTTTTCCACAGAATTTCGACGGGGCATAGGCCCGGATGAGCAGGAAAAAGACAGGGCGGTGGGAGAAAAATGAAGCTGGCCTATTTTTCCCTGACGCCGGGGGGCGACGCTCTTTGTTATCAGCTTGCCCAAGTTCTTCCGGGGGAGGTAGTGACCCGCCAATCCTTAAAGGATCAGGGGCTGTCCTTTTCCAACAAAGTGAGGGAACTGTGGCCGGCTCTGGACGGTTTTATTTTTGTCATGGCTGCCGGGATCGTTGTCAGGACCATCGCCCCGCTGATCACATCCAAAGATCAGGATCCGGCTGTAGTTGTCATGGATAGCCGGGGAAATTTTGCTGTCAGTCTTTTGTCCGGACATCTGGGCGGCGCCAACGATCTGGCACGGAATATGGCCGGGATCACCGGGGGACAGCCGGTGATCACTACAGGGACCGATGTGGAACAGACGCTGGCTTTTGACCTGTTTGCCAGGGAAAACCATATGGAGATCGAAAATCTTGAAGCTATGAAATATGTCAGCGGGGCGATGATCGCAAAAGAGCCCGTTCATGTATGGTGTCCCTGGAGGCAGGAGTGGGATTTTCCAGAAAATGTACATCTTCATATAAAAGACCTTGACTGGGATACAGAGGAAAAAGACCATACCCCCGGTGTGTTTATCGGTCAGACCTGGGATGAGGAAGGGCTGGAGCTTGATCGGGAGCGGACGGTCTTTTTAAGGCCCTGCGACCTGTTTGTGGGCGTGGGATGTAAAAAGAATGTGGATCCGGAAGAAATGGAAAAGGCATTTTTAGATTTCCTCAATAAAAATGGTGTGACTGTCGGGCAGGTGGCGGCTGTTGCCACCATTCCCTTAAAAAAGGAGGAGCCGGCCATTACAAAACTGTGTCAGACATTTTCTATCAGGAAGATTTTTATAGACAGTGAGCCGATCAACGCCCTGGAGAGCCAGGGAAAGGTAGGTGTCAGCGAATTTGTACGGTCGGTCACAGGCGTCGCTTCAGTCAGCGAAGGATGCGCCCTGTCAGGGGCCGCCGGCAAAGATCTTATAAAAAAAGATAAAGATGTATTTGAGAGCCGTCTGGTCTGCCAAAAGACCAGGTATCCGGGCATAACCTTTGCCCTGGCCCAGCGGCGTCACAGAAAGGCATGAAACATCGTGAGTATACAATTGATCAGTATCAGCCATAAGACAGCTCCTCTTAATGTGAGGGAAAAGTTCGCGTTTACGCCCCAGCAGCAGGCGTCCATCCTTGAGGAGCTTTACAGTTGGGTTTTTATCAGCGAATGTGTTATTATTAGTACATGCAACCGTACGGAAGTGTATTTGTGGAGCGAAAATAAAGAAAAGGAGCGGGAGATATTTGAATATACCCAGGGGGTTCTTTTAAGGAGCGCAGGTCTTGAAAATATGGCGGATGTCGGACATATTTTCCGCTTTTACAGTGGGGATAAGGCCATCCACCATTTGTTTTTAGTGGCCAGCGGGCTGGATTCCATGGTCATCGGGGAGGACCAGATTTTAGGACAGGTAAAAGAGGCCCATCAGTTCGCCGCAAAGATTAAAACTTGCGGAACTTACATGAATACGTTTTTCAGATACAGCGTTACTGCGGCGAAAAAAGTAAAAACGGACACCGCCCTCTCTAAAACGCCTATATCTACAGCCATTATCTGTATCCGGGCCGCCCAAAGTTATCTCGGTACTCTGGACGATAAAAATATTATGATTATCGGTGCCAGCGGAAAGATCGGCTCCATTGTCAAAAAGAATCTGCTGTCGGATTATAAAGCCAGAGTTTTTGTGACTACAAGGGACGGAAATCTGGAAAATTCCCAGGGTGTCTTTAATCACGGCAGGGATACGGTTTATTATACTTATATCCCCTACGAAAAGCGCTATGAATATCTGGCAGATATGGATGTGGTTATTAGCGCCACGTCAAGCCCTCACTATACTCTGACTTATGATTCTGTGGAAAAGTGCCTGGTGTTCGGCCAGGATAAAGAACATGTCAAGCCCAGAGCCTTTATGGATCTGGCGGTTCCACTGGATATCGAGAGCCGTATCGGCTCCCTGCCGGGGGTGATGTGCAGTAATATTGATGATTTTGGTAAAACAGCCCGGACAAACAATGCCGTCCGCCTGAAAGAGGCCGATAGCGCCCGACAGATTCTTGAAGAGTATGAGACGGCTTTTAAAAAGTGGATGATCTTTCAGCAGTCGTTAAAAATAATGGAATACACCAAGGGCGAAATTTTAAAAGAAGGGGATCAAAAAGGCATGGAAAAGGCCCTCAGCCACTTTTTTTACCGGGTGCGGGAGAGCGCTTCGCCGGATCAGCTTGAAGTCTTTATGGAATGCCTGAAATCCCAGTGTCACAGCAGCTAATATGCCGCCGTTAGGCGGCAGTATCACAATGAAAGCACCCTCTGTCTCTCTTTGAGACAGGTTTTCATATAGGAGAATATTATGGCAAAATTATATGTGGTAGGTTTTGGACCCGGAGGGTATGAAGATATGACCCACCGGGCGGTGTCCGCCATTGAGGCGGCAGACGTGGTGATGGGCTACACCACTTATATTGAAATGCTGGAACCCTACTTTAAAAATAAAAATTTTTTCAGTACCCCAATGACTAAGGAACTGGACCGGTGCCGCATGGCCCTTGAAGAAGCCGACAAGGGGAAAACTGTGGCCATGGTCAGCAGCGGCGACAGCGGCGTTTACGGCATGGCCGGAGTGATCCTACAGATGGCACAGGATTACCATGTGGATGTGGAGATCGTCCCCGGAGTGACGGCGGCCAGCGCTGCCGCCGCAATTTTAGGTGCGCCTTTGATGCATGATTTCGCAGTGATCAGTTTAAGCGATTTGATGACGCCTCTGGAAAAGATCATGAAGCGGGTGGAGTACGCCGCCCTGAGCGATTTTGTTATTTGCCTCTACAACCCTAAAAGCCGGAAACGCACTGAGTATGTGGCCATGACGGCGGATATTATCGGGAAGATTCATGGGGAGGATGTCCCTGCGGGTATTGTCCGCAATGCGGGGCGTCCGGGAGAAAGTTATACCATCACATCGGTGGGACAGCTTAAAGAGGCTGACATAGATATGTTTTCACTGGTCATTATCGGAAATTCTTCCACCTATGTTCAGGATGGGAGAATGATCACTCCGAGAGGCTATAAATTGGAACAGTCCTGAGAAAGGAGCATGGCCCATGGCATTATTTCCCATGTTTGTTAATATCCGGGGCAGGTACTGCCTGGTCCTTGGCGGAGGCTGTGTGGCTCTGAGAAAGATCCGCACTCTCCTTCTGGCCGGAGGGGAAGTCCATGTCTGTTCCAGAGAATATGCGCCGCCCCTCACAGAGATGGCGGCGGAGGGGAAAGTCTTTTTTGAAGGGGCGGACGCGCTGGAGGAATGTCTCTCAAAAGCTTTTTTGGTGGTATGCGCCGCCAGTGACCAAAATTTTAATGAGAGGATTGCCCGCTTGTGCCAGAGTCGGCGTATTCCTGTCAATTGTGCCACCTCCGAAAAACTGTCCACCTTTATCTTTCCCTCAGTGGTCATGTCCGGCCCTGTGGCTGTGGGGATTTGTGTGGATCCGCCGGCGCCCTCCCTGTCCGCCCATATCCGCCGGGAAATTGAAAGCTTTCTTCCGGAGTGGTACGGGCCTTTGGGGGAAGAACTGGGAAAGCTTCGCGTATTGCTGCGCCCTATGGTGGCTTCGGGGGAATGCCGGAGACGGATCATGGAGCGGCTGACCGATTACGGGCTGGAACATCAGGGACATATCCCCATGACGGTATTTTATAATTTCATTGAAGAGGAAGAGCAAAATGAAGATCATTAAGGCAGGAACACGCAAAAGCCTTCTGGCTCTTGTGCAGACACAGATCATTATAGATAAGATCAGGAAAAAGTTTCCGGAAATTTCCGTGGACATTGTCCCTATTTCCACAAAAGGGGATGAGCATTTAAACCGAACCCTGGACAGCTTCGGAGGCAAGGGCGTGTTCACTAAAGAGTTGGATGAGCAACTTTTAGACGGCTCCATTGATATTGCCGTCCACAGCGCCAAAGATATGCCCACACACCTTCCCCACGGGCTTATGATCGGCGCCGTGGGAAAGCGGGAGTGTTTTGGGGATGTGCTGGCAGTGTGCCGGGACCGTTTTCCCCATCTTTCTCAGGGGGATATCCCTTCCCTGCCGGAAGGATTTGTGGCAGGGACAGGGAGCCTTCGGCGGTCTTTAGCCCTGTCAAAGCTAAATCCGGGAATAAGGCCCGCTCCCATCCGGGGCAATGTCCAGACACGGCTTATGAAACTTAAATCCGGGGCCTATGACGGCATTATCCTGGCCCAGGCCGGTATCCGCCGGCTTTTGGACAATCAGGCCAAAGTGGATGGGGCCGGTATTGCCGATGATTTTGACTACAGCCCCTTCTCATTTATTCCTATAGATATCCGGGACATGCTGCCTGCGGCTGGGCAGGGCCTTTTGGCGGTGGAGTGCCGCTGCGGCGATGAAGAAATTTTAGAGATCCTCTCCGCCGTTAATGATACCGAGAGCGCCCTTTCCCTTGAGGCGGAGCGCGGTTTTTTGCAGGCCATCGGCGGCGGATGCAACGCCCCGGCGGCGGCCTTCACAAAAGTGTGGCAGGGGCAGATTTTTATGGATGCCATGTATGCTGCCAACGGACAGAATATGGAAAAAATCTGGGGCAGCGCCCCTGTGGATCAGGCAAAGGAATTGGGACAGGATATGGCCCGCCGTCTGGTCCGCAAAGATATCCCCTCTCCCGGACGGGTTTTTCTCATCGGCGCCGGACCGGGGGATGAGGGGCTGATGAGTGTTAAAGGACTGGCCCGTCTTGGGGAGGCGGATGTTATTGTGTACGATCATCTGGCATCTCCGGGATTTCTCAATGAGGCTAGAGATGACGCCCGCCTCGTCTATGCCGGGAAAGTGGCGGGCAGTCACTATTTAAAGCAGGATGAAATCAGCTGTCTGCTGGTGCGCTATGCCAGGGAAGGCAAGACAGTGGCCCGTCTGAAAGGGGGCGACGTCTTTGTTTTCGGGCGGGGATCTGAGGAGGGTGAGGCCCTCTGTGAGGCCGGCATTGAATTTGAGGTGATCCCCGGCATTTCCTCGGCTTACGCGGTACCGGCCTATGCGGGGATTCCGGTGACCCACCGGGGGCTGGCCTCCGCTTTTCATGTGATCACTGGCCATGAAGATGAGACGAAATGCCGCCTTTCTCTGGATTATAATATTCTGGCAAAAGAAGAGGGAACCCTTGTTTTTTTAATGGGTCTTAAAAATCTTGAGGACATTGCCCGGCGGCTTGTTGAGGGCGGAAAAGACCCGGCCACCCCGGCGGCAGTGATTCAGTCCGGAACAACCTCCCGTCAGAAAGTGGCGCTGGCGCCTCTGGCCTCCATCTGGGAGGAAGCGCAAAAACAGGGGATAAAGACGCCGGCCATTACTGTTGTGGGGCCGGTGGCGGACCTTGAAAAGACCCTGTCCTGGTATGGAAAGGGGCCGATGTGGGGAAAGAATGTTTTGCTGACAGGATCAAGATCTATGACCCGCCTTATGGCGAAGGCTTTTGAGAATGAAGGGGCCCAGCCTATACCATTTTCCCTGATACGCACCGTCCCGTCAGAGGGCGTGGAGATTGACTCAGTCTATGAGACCCTGGAAAGGTGGACATGGGCTGTATTTACAAGCCGCAATGGTGTTGAAACTTTCTTTGAAGGGATGAAGGAGCGGCAGGTGGATGTCCGCCGCCTGGCCGGCCTTAAATTTGCCGCTATTGGGCAGGGGACGGCCAGAGCTTTGCTGGAGTATGGAATTGTGTGTGATTATGTACCCCAGGTCTTTACAAGCGAGGCCATGTCCAAAGACTGGGTGCCATTGCTGTGTCCCGGCGATCGGGTACTCCTTTTGCGGGCCCGCCAGGCGTCCAAAGTTTTGGAAGATGCCCTTGAGGCGGCGGGGATTTCCTATAAGGCTGCGGCATTATACGAGATCTGTCCGGACTGGCGCAAGGCAGGAGAACTGAACCGGCTGCTGGATGAGACGGATTACATTACACTGTGCAGCGCCTCGGCGGCCAGGGCTCTGTGCCAGATGGCGGGGGCGAAAAGGGTTAATGATTGCCCTGCCAGAGTAGTGTGCATCGGCCCCGTCACCTGCCGTCAGGCTATAGAGGAAGGTCTTGCTGTGGATCTGACGGCCCAGACTTATGATACGCAGGGGATGATCCGGGCCATTCTTAAAGATTTGCAAAAGTAAAAGTAACAGTTTGTAAACGGAGATGATACTATGGAAATTTTGCGCAGGCCAAGACGGCTGCGGGCCACAAAGGCTATACGTGATCTTGTACATGAGACGGATCTTCATGTGTCGGATCTGATTTATCCGGTATTTGTTGTGGAGGGGGAGCATATTAAAGAGGAAATCCCTTCCATGCCGGGAATTTTTCATTATTCTTTAGACACTTTTCAGGAGCATTTAAAAGAAATCGCCGTCTCAGGGGTAAAGTCTGTGATCTTTTTCGGCGTGCCTGACCACAAAGACGAGGTAGGAAGCGGCGCCTACGACGATGAGGGAATTGTACAGAGAGCCCTTCGCCTGACAAAATCTTTATATCCGGAGCTGATCTGCATAGCAGATATCTGTCTGTGTGAATACACAAGCCACGGACACTGCGGCCTTGTCAAAGACGGCTGCGTCCTTAACGACCCTACTCTGGAGCTTTTATCAAAGGCGGCATTAAGCTGCGCCAGAGCCGGTGCAGATATTGTGGCTCCTTCTGACATGATGGACGGGCGTATCGGCCATATGCGCCGCACCCTGGATGGGGCGGGCTTTGAAAATACCCTGATTATGGCCTACAGCATTAAATACGCTTCGGCTTTTTACGGACCTTTCCGGGAAGCCGCAGACAGCGCCCCCGCCTTTGGCGACCGCCGCTCCTACCAGATGGACTGGCGCAATAAAAAAGAAGCCATTGTGGAGGCAGCCCTGGATGTGGAGGAAGGGGCGGATATTCTTATGGTCAAGCCGGCTCTGGCCTATCTGGACATGGTTAAGACCATCAGCGACCGCTTTGACCTGCCCCTGTGTACTTACAGTGTCAGCGGGGAATATTCCATGATGAAGGCGGCTGCCTTAAATGGCTGGATCAATGAAAAATCCGTGGTCATGGAAAGTATGACGGCCATGAAGCGGGCCGGGGCAAAGATGATCATCACCTACTACGCCCTGGATATTGCCCGGTGGCTTATAGAGGAGGCTTAAAAGATGAATACGGAAAAAAGCACAGAAATGTTTTCTGTGGCCGGAAATCTCATGCCCGGCGGCGTCAACAGCCCGGTGCGGGCATACAGGGCTGTGGGGATGACGCCCCGGTTTATTGACCGGGCAAAGGGATGTGAAATTTACGATGTGGACGGCAACGCCTATATTGATTATGTAGGGTCCTGGGGGCCGATGATTTTCGGCCACGCTGTCCCTGAGGTGGTGGAGGCCATCTGCGGGGCCGCCCGGCGGGGAACAAGCTTTGGAGCCCCCACTGAGGGGGAAAATCTTTTAGCTCAGATGATCATTGACATGGTGCCCTGCGCCGAGATGGTCCGCCTGGTCAATTCCGGGACAGAGGCGGTGATGAGCGCTGTGCGGGCGGCCAGAGGTTTTACCGGACGGGATCTGATCGTCAAGTTTGAGGGCTGCTATCACGGACACAGCGACGGCCTTTTAGTTAAAGCCGGCTCCGGTCTTTTGACGGAAAATGTCCCCACATCCGCCGGCGTTCCCAAAGCATTCGCCGCGGCCACCCTCACCGCCGATTACAATGACCGGGAGAGTGTGGAAAAGATTTTTAAAGAGTACGGCCCAAATATTGCCGCCCTTATTGTAGAGCCTGTGGCGGCCAACATGGGCGTTGTGGCGCCAAAACCGGGATTTTTACAGTTTTTGCGCAAGATCACTGCAGAATATGGCACAGTGCTTATTTTTGACGAGGTGATCACCGGTTTTCGTCTGGCTCCCGGAGGGGCCCAGGAATATTACGGCGTGACGCCGGATATGGCCACCCTTGGAAAGATTGTGGGTGGAGGCATGCCTATGGCCGCCTACTGCGGAAGAGGAGATATTATGTCCACAGTATCCCCCTCAGGGCCGGTATATCAGGCCGGCACATTGTCAGGCAACCCTGTGGCTGTGGCTGCCGGGCTGGCTACATTAAAGAAGATTCGGGAAGATGTGGGACTTTATGACCGTCTGGAGGAAAAAGGCCGTGTGCTGGAGAAAGCTTTTACAGACGCCATTGACCGGTATAAGATTCCGGCCTGTATCAACCGGGTGGGATCTTTAATGTCTGTATTTTTCACAGAAGGGCCGGTGGAGACTTACGGAGACGTAGAAAAATCGGATCTGACCATGTTTAAAAAATATTTTGCTTCCATGTTGGAGGACGATATTTATATTGCTCCCTCCCAGTTTGAAGCTATGTTTCTTAGCGATGCCCACAGTCAGGAAGCCCTAAACCGGACAGTCCGGGCCATTGATCGGGCATTTTCGACTCTCCCAGGGGCAGAAGTGTAACTGTGGGGGATGGATTGTGAAGACTGTATCTGAGAAGAGTGAAACTGTAAAATCTGAAGCTGTGGACGGTGTTGTGATTGCCGGAACAACAGAGGGGCGCCAGGTTCTTGAACTGCTAAACCGAAAGTCTCTTTCTATGGCGGCCACGGTGGCTACCGAGACAGGCGCTCAGGCTCTTTCCGGGGCTTTTGCCATTGAAAAGACGAAAATTTATACCGGCCGGAGGGATGAAGAGGGCTTTGCCATGTTATTTCGCAAGCTTCGCCCCAGGTTTGTCGTGGACGCCAGCCATCCTTTTGCCGGCCAGGTCAGCCGCACCGTTCTTAAAGTGTGCCGGGACCTTAAAATACCCTGCCTTCGCTATGTGCGGAGGGAAGAGGCGTGGGAGGATGGCGGCAAAGTTCAGATTTTAACGGCGGCGGACGCCGGTGAGGCGGCAGATATGCTTTCCCGCATGGAGGGAAATATCCTTTTGACAACGGGAGCCAACACGGCGCCGGTTTATGTCCGGGTCCTGGCAGATTTTAACCAGCGGGCCTATATCCGGGTACTGGATACCCCTTCTTCGGCCCAGGCATGTCTGGCGGCGGGAATTGACCCGTCCCGTGTGATCTGTGCCAATCCCCCCTTTTCTGTGGAGGATAACACGGCGTTAATCCGCCGGTATCACATTAAAATCCTTGTGACCAAGGACAGCGGAAAGACCGGAGGCGTGGAAGAAAAGCTGAAGGCGGCCGGGATCGCCGGGGCGAAAGTGGTAATGATCCGCCGTCCAGGGGAGGAAAATCAGGATCAGGCGGCGTCCATGGACGAGGTGACCGCCTGGGTGGATCACATTTTATGTGGATGACATTTTACAAGGAGGATGACTGATGAGCCAGAACCGTGTTATGTTTGCGGGAACCGGGAGCGGGTGCGGGAAAACGACGGTGACCTGCGCCATTATGAAGGCGCTTTGCCTTTCAGGGACCGAAGTGCTTCCCTTTAAATGCGGGCCCGACTATATTGACCCGATGTTTCACAGCCATATTACAGGCCGCTCCTGTACAAATCTGGACAGCTTTTTTATGGGGGAAGACGAGCTGTGCTGGCTTATGTCACAAAAGCTTGGAATGTCCGAAAAAACTGAAACGCCTGAAACGTTGTCCCCGACGGATATACATGAGGCGTTCCGGGGAAATGGAAAAAAAATAGGGATTGTAGAAGGGGTTATGGGTCTTTTTGACGGAAAAGGAATGACTTTAACCGGGAGTAGTTTTCTTGTGGCCCTCTGGACCAACACCCCTATCATCCTGGTTGTCAACGCCAGGGGTATGTCCCTGTCATTAGTGGCCATGATCCGGGGGTATGTGGATTTTGCACGGAAATACACAGAGAAATCCCTGGTCCGCGGGGTGATCCTCAATCAGGCAAGTCCCGCCTTGTGCGCCGCCCTGACCCCTGAGATTGAGGCGCAAACCGGCGTTAAGGTGGTGGGGAGTTTTCAGACCCAGGCGGAGGGCACGTTTCAAAGCCGGCACCTGGGCCTTGTGACTGCCGGGGAGATCAAAGACTTAGATGAGCGGATGAAGGCGCTGGCCGTGACCGCCCAGTCATCCATTGATTTAAGTCTGATTAAGGAAATTGCCTCCCAGGCCGCCCCTCTTCCTGATAAGCAGCCGGATTTTGTAAAAAAAATTTGGCATTTCAGGAAGGAAAATGGCGGAAGAAAGATCCGTATGGGGATTGCCATGGATCAGGCATTTTCTTTTTACTATAATACAAATCTGGAACTTTTAGAGGCCCTTGGCGTAACCCTTGTGCCCTTCTCACCGTTAAAGGACAAGTCGCTGCCTGAAAACATTTCCGGCCTTTACATCGGCGGCGGCTACCCGGAGCTTTTTGAAAAAGAGCTGTCCCAAAATGTGTCCCTTCTTTCCCAGATCCGGGAGAAATGGGAGAAGGGGCTGTGTATTCTGGCGGAGTGCGGCGGCTTTATGTACCTTCATGAGCGGATGGACGGATGGCCCATGGCCGGGATCATTCCCGGAAGCTGCGAGATGACAAAAAAACTGGGCCCCTTTGGTTATGTGACCCTGTCCTCCCGGAAGGCGGGGGTTTTCGGCCCTGATGGTACGGCTTTTTTGGGCCACGAGTTTCACTATTCCCGCTCGGAAAATCCCGGAAGTGACTGGGACGTTTCAAAGACAAAGACGCGGACGTGGCAGGAGGGATTTTCATCCCCAGGGATGTATGCCGGATATCCTCATCTGTATTTTTATTCCAATGTGGACGGAATCCAAAATTTTGTAAGAAAAATGAGGGAAATACATGATATTTTTTAAATTGACTATAGGCTATATACTGGATTTGATTTTCGGCGATCCCGCCTGGCTCTATCATCCCATACGCCTTATCGGGAAAATGATCGCCGCAGGAGAAAAAATGACCCGCCGCCTTTTTCCAAAAACCGGGGGCGGGCAGGTGGCTGCCGGGGGCGTTATGGCCGCCGGAGTGGTTCTTCTGAGCTTTTTTATCCCCTGGGGAATATTATGGCTGTGTGAAAAAGTCCATACCGGACTGGCTTTTGTCGTGGAGACTTTCTGGATTTATGAGATTCTGGCGGGGAGATGTCTTCAGACAGAGGCAAGGAAAGTGATGGCCGCCCTGAAAAAAGGGGATATAAAAAAGTCCAGAAAGCTTTTGTCCTACCTGGTGGGGCGGGATACGAAACAACTGGATGAGGGGGAGATCATTAAGGCCACTGTGGAAACAGTGGCGGAAAATACTACCGACGGGGTTATCGCTCCTCTTATTTTTATCGCCATCGGCGGCGCCCCGTTAGGCTTTGCCTACAAAGCTATCAACACTATGGATTCTATGACCGGCTATAAAAATAAACAGTATTTCTTTTTCGGGAGAATCCCCGCGCGGCTGGACGACGCGGCCAATTTCATCCCGGCCCGCATTGCCGGCGTGCTGATGATCGTTGCCGCGGCACTGTGCGGATACAGCGGGCGGGGGGCGGCCCGCATCTTTTTCAGAGACCGGAACCGCCATTTAAGCCCAAACAGCGCCCAGACGGAGAGCGCCTGCGCCGGGGCTCTTGGCCTGTGTCTTGGGGGAACCCACGATTATTTTGGCAAACCGGTAGTTAAGCCCACCATCGGCGATGGGGAGCGGGAGCCTGAACCGGCCCACATCCAGGACGCCTGCCTGCTGATGATGTGTACCTCTTTTTTAGCGGTATTTATACTGAATTTCGGAAAATTTATTATTATGAACTAAGGAGCAGGGAAAATGACCCACGGAGGAGATCTTTACGCTATTTTTGAAAAATATCCGGAAATGAAAGGCAGACTGACAGATTTCAGCGCTAATATAAGTCCCCTGGGTATGCCGGAGGGGGTGCGCCAGGCGGTAATCGCCAGTGTGGATCAGGCCATCTGTTATCCGGATCCGGAGTGCCGTCAGTTAAAGGTGGCCATCGCCGGATATATCCGGGAATATTACGGCGTCAATGTGGGGCCGGGGATGATCCTTTGCGGCAACGGGGCCGCGGATGTGATCTTTCGTCTTGTGGCCGCCATAAAACCCCGCCGTGCCCTGGTCTGCTGTCCAACTTTCGGGGAGTATGAGGAGGCGCTAAGACCAGTGGGCTGCCAGTTGGAATTTTACAGATGTGATCATACTCTGTCTGTCAGGGAGGATATTCTCGGCCACATCCATTCCGGGCTGGATATGATGTTTCTTTGTAATCCCAATAATCCCACCGGCCTTCTTACAGATCCGGGGGTTATAGGAAAGATTGTTAAAAAGACCAGGGAGACAGGGACGATTTTGGCGGCCGACGAATGTTTTCTTGATTTTTGTCCCGGTGAAAAAGATTTCAGCCTTATCCCCCTGTTGTCACAAAATCAACACATCCTTGTATTAAAATCATTTACGAAAATGTATGGTATGGCCGGGCTGCGTTTAGGCTATGGCCTTGGCGGCGATGAGGGCCTTATAGGCCGGGCAGGGAAAGCAGGACCTGCCTGGCCGGTGAACACACTGGCCGCCGCAGCGGGAATCGCGGCTTTAAAGCTGAGGGATCATCCAGGAAAGGTGAGAGAGTATGTTCAGAAAGAGCGCCAATATCTGTGCGGCGCCCTGAAAGAAAGAAAGATCACTTTCTGGGACAGCGCGGCCAACTATATTCTTTTTCAAGTGAAAGAGCCCAAAGATCTCTATGACCGTTTTCTTAAAGAGGGTATCGTGATCCGCAGGTGTTTTAATTACCGGGGGCTGGACCACAGCTTTTACCGGGCGGCAGTGAACCGCCATGAAGATAATGAAAAGTTTGTCCATGCATTGGATAATGTGACCAAAATGAGAGGTGTTACCGAATGAAATTAATATCATGGAATGTTAACGGCTTTAGAGCCATTGTTGGAAAAGGATTTTCTGAAATATTTAAAGAGCTGGACGCGGATATTTTCTGTATACAGGAGACAAAATTAGTGGCTGGTCAGATCGAGATTGATTTTCCGGGATATGAGCAGTACTGGAATTACGCTGTCCGCAAAGGCTATTCCGGCACGGCGGTGTTTACCCGCCGCCGCCCGTTAAAGGTCAGCTACGGCATGGGGATTGACGCCCACGACCAGGAAGGAAGGCTGATCACTTTGGAATTTGAAAATTTTATTCTTGTCAATGTTTATACTCCAAACGCTCAGGATCAGCTTGCACGCATTGATTACCGGATGCAGTGGGAAGATGATTTTCACGCTTACCTTAAAAAGCTGGAAGAAAACAAGCCTGTGATTCTTTGTGGAGACCTGAATGTGGCAAAGGAAGAAATCGACCTGAAGAATCCAAAAACCAACCGGGGCAACGCAGGCTTTTCCGATCAGGAGAGGGGAAAAATCAGAGATCTTTTAGATGATGGATTCATTGATACTTTCCGCTTTTTCCATCCGGACAAAACAGGGGCTTATTCCTGGTGGTCTTACCGTTTTAACGCCCGGAAAAATAACGCGGGATGGCGCATCGACTATTTCCTTGTGTCTGAAAGTCTCAGACCGAGGCTTTTAAACAGCGAAATTTTAAGCTATATTTATGGCTCAGACCACTGCCCTGTAGAGCTGGGGATCGACCTGTAAAGGAGGGGAGAGTGTGGCTAAAGCGATCATGATTCAGGGGACTATGTCCAATTCAGGCAAAAGTTTTATTACCGCCGGACTTTGCCGGATTTTTGCCCAGGATGGGTATAAAGTGGCCCCTTTTAAATCCCAGAATATGGCCCTCAACTCCTACATTACAAAGGAGGGACTGGAAATTGGCCGGGCACAGGCTATGCAGGCCCAGGCATGCGGCATTGAACCGGTCAGCGACATGAATCCCATTTTGTTAAAGCCTACAAGCCAGACCGGCTCCCAGGTTATCGTCCACGGGGAAGTGATGGGGAATATGAAAGCAACGGATTATTACGCAAACAAAAAGGCGCTGATCCCCGAAGTGATGGCCTCCTATCGCCGGCTTTTTGCGGACTATGATATTATTGTCATAGAGGGGGCGGGAAGCCCGGCGGAGATTAATCTCAAAGATGACGATATTGTCAACATGGGTATGGCAAAAATGGCCAAAGCCCCGGTACTTTTAGTGGGAGATATTGACCGGGGCGGCGTTTTTGCTGCCCTCTATGGGACAGTCATGCTTTTAGATGAAGATGAGCGTGACCTTATTAAAGGGATGATCATTAATAAATTCCGGGGCGATGTGGATATTTTGCGGCCCGGATTAAAACAAATCGAGGATAAGGTACACAAGCCGGTGATCGGCGTGGTGCCTATGGAGCATATTGATATTGACGATGAGGACAGTCTTTCAGAGCGTTTAGAACAGACCGGTATCGGCCAGGGGCTGGATGTGGCGGTGATCCGCCTTCCCCACATTTCAAACTTTACAGATTTTTCCGTGTTTGAGCGGATGAAGGGCGTGTCTTTGCGCTATGTGACTTATCAGAGTCAGCTTAAAACTCCCGATCTTATTTTTATCCCCGGTACAAAAAACACTATGGGGGATCTGGCATGGCTGAGACAGAGCGGCCTGGAGGGAGCTATTTTGCGCTGTCACGAGGCGGGTACCCCTGTGGTGGGGATCTGCGGCGGTTTTCAGATGCTTGGGCAGGAGCTGAGCGATCCTTTTGGCGTGGAAAACGGCGGCTGTATGCGGGGCATGGGCCTTTTAAACACAAAAACAGTGTTTGAAAAGGTAAAGACCCGGACAAGGATTAAGGGGCGTATCGTCCGGTCAGAAGGGATTTTTTCGGAACTGTCGGGCCTTGCTGTGGAAGGTTATGAGATTCATATGGGGATCACTAAAAACCTTGGCGGCTGTCAGCCCATGATTTTTCTGGAAGACGGCCGCACCGACGGACTGGCCCGGGAGGATTTTTCCGTCTTTGGTTCCTATCTCCATGGTCTGTTTGATGATCCAGCGATTGCAGGGGCACTTACCCGGCGCCTGATGGAGGCCAAAGGGATCGCCGCCGGAGTGCTTGTGGATGAAGAGACATATAAAAACCAGCAGTATGACCGGCTGGCGGATCTTCTTCGCAAGTCACTGGATATGGAAAAAGTTTATGAGATTCTTGAAAAGGGCGTTGGCGATGAATAAAGGATGCGTACACATTTATTATGGCAATGGCAAAGGTAAAACTACATGCGGCGTGGGATTGTGCGTCCGCGCCGCAGGGGCCGGATGGAAAGTGCTTGTTTATCAGTTTTTAAAAGACAGCACGTCCAGTGAGCGGAAGATATTAAAGCAGCTTCCTCAAGTCACTCTGCTGGAAGGTATGGAGAAAGTGAAATTTACTTTTAATATGACACCGGAGGAACTGGATCAGGCCAGAATTTATTATACACAGGCTTTTAAGAAGATTGTGAAAATGACCTGTGAAGGCGGCTATCAGATGGTGTTTTTAGACGAACTTCTCCATATGATCCGCCTTGAGCTTATTGAGGAAAAGCTGGTCACAGACTTTCTTGAACGCCGTCCGGACGGGGTGGAAGTTATTATGACCGGGTATGATCCTTCGCCCAGGCTCCTTGAAATGGCCGATTATGTGTCAAAGATTACCAAAGAGAAGCATCCTTTTGACAGCAAACTGCCGGCCCGCAGGGGGATTGAGTTTTAAAAGGGAGTTTATTTATGCTGGAAGAGATTAAATATGTAAAGCCCGATGAAATCGAGGCCAGAAGCATGTCCATTATTACCGGAGAGCTTGAAAATATGGGACTTATGGATGATTCCTGGACAGAGGAGGAATTTCTTGTTGTCCGAAGATGTATCCATACCTCCGCAGATTTTGATTACGCCAAAAATCTTTATTTTTCAGAAGATGCGGTCAGGATCGCCCTGGAGGCCATTAAAGGCGGTGCCTCAGTGATCACTGACACGAAAATGGCGGCGGCAGGAATTAACAAAAAGCGGCTTGGCGCCTTTGGCGGCCAGGTGTGTTCTTTTATGGATGATCCTAAAGTGGCAGAGATAGCCAGGGAGAGGCAGATTACCCGGTCAGCGGTGTGTATGGAACAGGGGGCCAGGATTCCCGGAAGAAAGATTTTTGCTGTCGGTAATGCCCCCACAGCCCTGATCCGTCTTTACGAACTGATCAAAGAGGGAGATGTCCGCCCGGATCTGATTATTGGCGTTCCCGTAGGTTTTGTAAATGTAGTAGAATCCAAAGAGCTGATCTGCTCCTGCGGCGTACCCTGTATTGTGGCCAGGGGACGAAAAGGGGGAAGCAATATCGCGGCGGCCATTTGCAATGCATTGATTTATCAGTGCAAATAGATTATAATAATATGTTATGGCACCAGAGTTAAAAGGTCATAAATCGAAGGAAGGAAGATAAAAATGGCAAAGATTGATATTATATCCGGTTTCCTTGGAGCCGGAAAGACAACACTTATTAAGAAGCTCCTCAAAGAGGCTTTGCCGGGGGAACAGGTGGTTCTCATTGAAAATGAGTTTGGTGAGATCGGCATTGACGGCGGATTTTTAAAGGAAGCGGGCATACAGATCACAGAGATGAACTCCGGATGTATCTGCTGTTCCCTTGTGGGAGATTTTGGGACAGCTTTAAGAGAGGTTGTGGACAAATATCATCCTGACCGTATTCTCATTGAACCCTCCGGTGTGGGAAAACTGTCCGATGTAATCAAGGCGGTTCAGAATGTGGCCGATGAGGCAGGTCTTGAGATGAACAGTTTTACCGCTGTGGTGGACGCGAAAAAATGCCGGGTATTTATGAAAAACTTCGGAGAATTTTTCGTAAACCAGATCGAGTACGCAAAGACGATTATTTTAAGCCGCACACAGAATGTGACCCAGGAAAAACTGGAAGAGTGTGTGGATCTCATCCGCCAGCACAACGATAAGGCTGCCCTGATCACCACACCCTGGGATGACCTTGACGGGAAGCAGATCTTAGACGCTATGGAGCAGAAGCATTCCCTGGAGGAAGAACTTTTAGAAGCTGCAAGAGTGTGCCCGGACTGCGGTCATGTCCATGAACATGGAGAACATTGCGATCATGATCATCACGACCATGACCACGACCACCATGATCACAAACATCACGACCATGACCACGACCACCACGACCACCATGATCACGAACATCACGACCATGATCATCACGACCATGATCATCACCACCACGGTCATGAAGGCCATCACCACGCCGATGAGGTGTTCACAAGCTGGGGGGTACAGACGCCTCACCGCTATACAAAAGATGAGATGGAGAGTATTCTCAGAGAACTGTCTGAGTCAGAAAATTACGGAACCGTACTCCGGGCCAAAGGCATGGTTTACGGGGAAGGCAATTCCTGGATTTATTTTGATCTTGTTCCAGGGGAATATGAGATCAGAGACGGAGCGCCGGAATATACGGGACAGATCTGCGTCATCGGGTCAAAGATACGGGAGGAAGCTTTAAAAGAACTGTTCCATGTCTGATGAGATGAGTGGCGATAAAAGTAAGATAAAGGATGTGTAGCAATATGAAAATGCCTGTTTTTGTTGTCACCGGGTTTCTTGATGCGGGGAAAACAACCTTCCTCTCCCAGATCCTTGAGGAAGAAGGATTTTCCGAGGAAGATAAAACATTGATTATCATGTGTGAGGAAGGCGAGGCCGAGTATGATGAGCGGGCTCTAGCCGAGATGAACATTGATGTTGTTTCTGTAGATTCCCAGGAAGAATTTACTTCGGATTTTCTTAAAGAATGTGCCCGCAAGTATGCGCCGGAGTGTATTTTTATTGAATATAACGGTATGTGGAAAGCCGATGACCTGTTTAACATGGAGCTGCCCCAGGGGTGGTTCTTTAATCAGGTAGTCACCTGCGTGGACGGTTCCACATTTGATATGTATATCAACAATATGCGTTCGCTGATGATGGACATTTTTTCAAGATCCGAGCTGGTAATCTTTAACCGGTGCGACCCCAGTATGCCATTAAACAGTTACCGCCGCAGCATTAAGGCGGTAAACCGGCGGGCCCAGGTGATCTTTGAAAATGAAAATGGGGAGATGATCCCCCTGACTGTGGATGAGATGCCCTTTGACGTCAACGCAGATGTGATCAGGATTGATGACGAGGATTATGGCCTGTGGTATATTGACGCTCTCGATCATAAAGAGAAATATGACGGCAAAGTTGTGGAGTTTAAGGGAAAGATCTATAAGAGCCAGGATCTGCCTGATGGATATTTCGTTCCGGGGCGCCATGCCATGACCTGTTGCGCTGATGATATCCGTTTTATCGGTTTTGTGTGCCGGACAACCCATGAGGCGGCTCTGAAAAATAATCACTGGGTGGATGTGACGGCCAAAGTGCGCTATGAATACTTTCCGGCATATCACGGAGAGGGACCGGTACTGTATTTAAAGCACGCGGTGTCCGCGCCAAAGCCGGAAGAAGAACTTGTCTATTTTAATTAAAGCAGGGAGAAATAAAGAATGGGGGATTTACCCGGAAGGCCTGACCCGCAGTCGGAAAAAAGCCTTTGACCGGATCATTGATCTGGCCCGGAACTTTTTCAGAGATTCCGGAGAGCGGGCTGATGAATATCAGTTTGCCTCCGGCTATGGCTACGATTACGACGAGTGTGTGTCCTTTAAAAATCAGCTTGTGGCCTCCATGCAGTCCTACTGCTGCATTACAGATATGGAGATCTACCAGATCGGCGCCACCATCGGCGTCCATACCGGTCCACACCCGTTAGGTATGGGATTTTTAAAACATTTTGAATATGTCTGACAAACTGTAACTGTTACTCTTTAGAACAAAAAACTCTTTTTGCGCATATAGTATCCCAGGATCTTTATGTATAAAAGGAGTTTTTTTGTGGGAAAATGTGAAAAACTGACTACAGGTTTTGGGGCGCCGGTCTATAATACGGCCAACTCACTTACTGTCGGTCCAAACGGCCCCATGCTTTTTGAAGATGTGGATTTTGTGGAAAAAATGGCCCATTTTGACCGGGAGAGGATTCCGGAGCGGGTGGTTCACGCCAAGGGCTGCGGCGCTTTCGGTGTCTTTCACCTGTATCAGTCTATGGAGGCATATACATGCGCGGATTTTCTCAAAAATCCGGCTCAGAGGACAAAAATACTCATCCGTTTTTCAACGGTAATCGGCAACCGGGGGTCAGCGGACACGGTCCGGGATCCTAGAGGCTTTGCAGTCCGTTTTTATACCTGTGAAGGCAACTATGATGTTGTGGGCCTGAGTTTCCCTGTATTTTTTATTCGGGACGCCATGAGTTTTCCCGATTTTATCCATTCCCAAAAACCTTCGCCAAAGTCAAACCTCCCCGACCCGCAGCGGGTGTGGGATTTTTACTCCCTCATGCCTGAATGCGCTCATCAGCTCACATGGCTGTACAGTGACCGGGGAATTGTTAAAAATTTCAGAAAGATGGACGGATTTGGTGTCAACACTTTTGTGTGGCGCAATAAAGAAGGAAAACGGCATTTTGTTAAATATCACTTTCTATGTCAGGATGAGAAAGAGGTGGTGGACCGGTTTGAGGCGTCCCGGCTGGCCGGGGAGGATCCGGATATTGCCGCCAGGACACTGTGGAAAGACATAGAGGAGGGACGCCCTGTAAAATATGAGTTCTGTGTGCAGATCATGGATCCGGATGAGGCGGCCGCCCTTGACTTTGATCCTTTAGATGATACAAAGACATGGCCCGAAGACCGGTTCCCGCTTATAAAGGTGGGGATGCTCATCCTCAATAAAAATCCGGAAAACTTTTTCGCACAGATCGAGCAGGCGGCCTTTGCCCCGGCCAACATTGTGCCGGGTATTGAGTTCTCCGCAGATAAAATGCTCCAGGGACGTATCTTCTCCTACCGGGATACCCAGAGGTACCGGGTGGGGACCAACTATGCCCAGCTCCCGGTGAACCGTCCCATCGTGCCGGTGAACAACAACATGAGCGACGGGTCAATGAACTGTTTTGTCCCAACAGGGGATGTCAATTATAAACCCAACTCTCTGGATAACAATTGTCCACGGGAGGCCGTGCCGCTTATGGGACACGGGCCGTGCTATACAGGATACGCGGTTCGCAGCCCTATTGAAAAGACCGATGATTTTTCCCAGGCTACAGCCCGGTATATGTCTTTAGGAAAAGAGGAACAGGACCGGATGGCTGAGGCCATGGCCAACGATCTGTCAAAGGTGTGCCGGCCGGTGCTTATGCGCTCCTTGGAATTGCTGGAAAATATCAGCCATGAGCTGTGTATGGCTGTAAAAAAATATCTCCAAAACGGGATGCAGGAAAGTAGTGTAAATGCGGCGGCGCCTTTAGAGCAGGCGTCGGCTGCCCCTTCCACATCCCCTCAACTATCCCGGCAGCCGGCCCGGCGCCGCCAGTGTCCCGGAATGACGCGGGAGCGGTATATGAGAGAGTTTAAAGGCAGATAATTTGTCGTTTACTATAAAAGGCAGGGTAGCGGCCCTGCCTTTTTGACCAATTAAAAGTTGCCAGGTTTTCCCAAACATGTTACCATAGATTATAGTGAAAGCGGGGTGAAGGACGTTGTACAAAATCAATCTGCAGCAGATTGAATACTTTCTGGCAGTGGCGGAAAAGCTGAACTTTACAGAAGCCGCCCGGTCCCTTTATATTTCCCAGCCATCTTTAAGCAAGCAGATCAGTCTTCTGGAGGAGGAGCTTGGATTTCAGCTTTTTATCAGGAATAAACGCATGGTCCGTCTGACGCCTGCGGGGGAGGTACTGAACCGGCGCTGGCGCAAGTGGATCACCGAGCTGGAAATTTCTGTAGAAGAGGCCGTGAAAGCCAACGCCTCCTATGAGGGAGAGATCAAAGTGGGAATGATCAATACGATGGCGGTACAAAAGTATATTGAGCCGGTGTTTGCCCGTTTCTCTGAAAAATACCCTCAGACCATGCTTTCTTTTGAAAGTTACAGCTTTAAAGAATTAAGAGAGAAGCTTCTGAATGGGGAACTGGATATTATTTTTACCTTTTATTTTGACTTTGATTTTCAGCTTAATGACGATATTGACTGGAAATGTGTGGAGGAGATGCGTCTGTGCCTTGTTGTGCCAAGATCCAATCCTCTCGCCCAGAGAGATGATCTGACTCTGGCTGACGTGAAAAATGAGCCTTTTATACTGATCTCCCCAACAGACTCCCCAAGCGGCGTCAACCGCATTGTCGATTTGTGCCGAACCTACGGTTTTCAGCCTAATGTGAAAAAATACGTGCCTAATATCAGTTCTTTGGCCTTCTCCATCGCCAACGGCAACGGCATTGCCATCCACAGCGATAAAGATCTTTTTGAAAATGACGACCGCCTCAGGTTTTATCCCATTCCGGACCGCACCCATGATTCGGATCTTATCGCGGTGTGGCGGCGCAAAAATTCTTCCCCCGGACTTAGGGCGATTATCCAGGAGATTGATTACAATTGAGAATTACAGTTATGAAAAAAATCTATTTGCCTTATGCATTATAAACAAGTATAATGGATTTAGACCGTTATTTATTATAGTAAACGACAAATATATTTGTCATTTACTATAAACCCTCCGGGGAATGCGCACGATTTTTGAGGGGAAAGATCTGCGCTTTTCGCAGCAAAAATCGGCGCTGGAAACATCATAATAAAATTTATTATGACGTTTCCTATAGATAAATTGTCACAGTCGATGGATGTAATATAAACAAAGTGTGATGTGAAAATGACAAAGTGGAGGTATGACACATGAAGACAATGGAAACAGAGATTGTTGTTGTCGCTGCCGGTCCCGCGGGCCTGAGCGCGGCTGTCCAGGCTGCGGAAGATGGGGCGAAAGTTATCGTTCTTGAGAAATCCCCTGTTCCCGGAGGCGCCGCCAATATGGGTATGGGGCCTTTAGGCATCGGCACAAAGTATCAGAAAAATCAGATGGTAGATATCAGCGTTGAGAAGGCGTTCCATATGTTTATGGAGTACACCCATTATCAGGCGGACGCCCGCCTGGTGCGCCGCTATTTTGAAATGTCCGGCGAGACTATAGAGTGGCTGGAAGACATGGGTGTGCGCTTCGCCGGCGCGTTCCGCTATTTTCCAAAATCCGAGCAGACATGGCATATCTGCATGACAGACCACGGCATTGGCCGGGGCGCCGCTTCCTATATGGTGAAAGCTCTCATGAACCGTGCCTCTGAGCTTGGAGTGGAAGTACTTCTTGAGACACCGGGCACAGGGCTTGTCATGGAGGACGGAAAGCTGGCGGCAGTTATGGCCAAAGATAAAGGCGGTGAGGAGATCCGTATTAACTGTAAAGCAGTCATTGTAGCTACAGGCGGCGCCGGGGACAACCCACAGGTGATCAAGGCGGAGACCGGCTTTGAATACGGTGTGAATATGTTTAACTTCGCCATCCCCGGACTTAAAGGTGACGGTATCCGTATGCTCCGCGAGGTTGGCGGCGCTCCCACACAGATGCGCATGGAGATGATCAGCTTTATGCCTCAGGCCAATGAACTGGATCCATCGGTGCCATGTATTTTTAACCAGCCAAACCTTATGGTGAACCGTCTTGGCAAGCGTTTCATGAACGAGGAAGAGATGCAAAACACCACCTTTACAGGCAATGCCATCTCCAAACAGAAAGATATGATGGGCTTTGTTATTTTTGACTCTGCCACATTAAAAGGCTATAAGAAAAACGGCCCGGATGTGATCAGCTTTGTACATAATCCGGATAATCTGGATCATTTTGATGAGGTTGTGGAACACGCTGTGGCTAACAACAACACAGACGTTTTCTACGCGGATACCCTGGAAGAGATCGCCCAGTGGTGCGGAATGGAGGATGTGGATACATTCCTGGATACTGTGGATGAATACAATGATATGTGTGATACAGCGGACACTGAATTTTTCAAACCCCGCGAATTTATGAAACCTATTGTGAAAGCTCCTTTCTATGTAGGACGCATCCGTCCGGGCGCATACGGCACATTAGGCGGCGTTAAGATGAATGAGAACTGTGAAGTCCTTGACAAAGACTGGCACAAGATCCCCGGCGTTTATGTGGCAGGAACAGATGCCTGCAACATTTACGATGACAGCTATATGTTCCTTCTTCCGGGAAATACTATGGGTTTTGCCATTAATACCGGACGTATCGCGGCCATGAGTGCGGCGGAGTATGTCCAGGATATGGAGTAGGCCAGAGGAAAAATATACCTGACCTTTTGAACCCTTGTCTCATCATATTGTACAAAATCGTAACAGTTCAGCCCGCGCCATTCGCAAAGCCGCGCTAACGCGCTGACCCGCGGCTTACGCCGCTCCTTTGCTCATGATCCGGCGCTCGGCTCATCAGGAATGGGGCGGGCTGATTTTTATGCAAGCATAAATCATCCCGTCCATACCTGATGGCTGAACTGTTGTACAAAATCTGGGTTTATGTTTTGTTTTTCATTGTGGAGTTGCACCCGGGAAAATAATCGGGTATAATAAATACAGCTTATTTAATAATGGGCTTTTCACGAATGTTTCGTTGGTGGAAAGCCCTTATTAGTACGAAGGAGTGAATACATTGGACAAAATCAAATTTACCATTGACCAGCACGAAGTATATGCCAAGCCTGGTCAGACCATTCTTGAAGCTGCGCTGGATGCCGGGATCTATATTCCTCACATCTGCAGCCACGATAATCTTCACCCGTCAGGCTCCTGCCGCCTGTGCGCCGTTGAGATTGAAGGCCGTGAAGGCGTTATCGCTTCATGTACCACAAAAGCTGAGGAGGGCATGAAGGTTACGATTCACGGAGAAAAAGCGGATAAGGTGCGTAAGCTGTCTCTTGAGCTTATGTTTACACCCCATCCGGAGGAATGCGTAGGCTGTCCTAAATATCTTAAATGTCAGCTTCAGGCACTTTCTCAGTATGTAGGTATTTCCGGCAGCGGCGTGCGTCACCGCGCAAACAATGTTGCTGCTGATAACCGGAATAAGCTTATGCTCCATGAGATGTACCGCTGCGTTCTGTGCGGACGCTGTGTCCGTGTCTGCGAGGAAGTTCGCGGTGTGGGCGCCCTTGTATTTAAGAAAGTCAACGGCCAGCTTCGCGTTGTGATCAACGGCGATTCTATGGAAAATTCCGACTGCCGTTTCTGCGGCGCATGTGTAGAGGTATGTCCTACAGGTTCCATCCGGGATCAGATCGGTGTGTTTAATACAGATCTGCCCCGCCAGGAATCCCTCATTCCATGTCAGGTGGGCTGTCCTGCGCATATTAACGTTCCCAAATATATCCGTTTCCTCAAAGAAGGAAATTACTCCGCCGCAGCGGAAGTTGTCCGCGAGAAAGCGCCTCTTCCAAAGATCCTTGGCTATATCTGCAGCCATTTTTGTGAGCTTGAATGTAAACGCCGTTTCTTAAATGAATCCGTTTCCATCCGTAATATTAAGCGCTATGCCTGCGAACATGCCGATGACGAGTGGAAGAAGAAAGGCTTTATGAAGCCTGCCACCGGCAAGAAAGTCGCTGTTGTAGGCGCGGGCCCTGCCGGACTTACAGCCGCGTATTATCTTAAAAAGCTGGGCCATGACGTTACTGTATTCGAGGAGAAAAAATTTGCCGGCGGAACCCCCCGCTTTGGTATTCCTGAGTACCGTCTGCCCCGTGATGTTATTGAAGAAGAAGTCAATAATATCCGTGAGATTGGCGTAAACATTGAGTTAAATCATAAAGTGGATTCTGTGGATTCCCTGAAAGCCCAGGGCTTTGATGCAGTATTTGTGGGCGTGGGAACACATAAAGGCACACGTCTTCCGATCGAGGGCAACGATCTTGAAGATGTTCTTGTGAATGTAGAATTTCTTGAGAAAGCTTCACTCCATGAGGAGATCAAGCTGGGACGCCGCGTAGTAGTTCTTGGCGGCGGCAACGTGGCCTGCGACTGCGCCGGCGTGGCAAGACGGCTTGGTGCGGAAGAGGTACATATGGCCTGCCTTGAGAGCCGTGAGACTATGCCTGCGGCTAAAGACGAGCTGGCTGAGGTTGAAAAAGACGGTGTGCATGTACATCCGGCACAGACATTCAACCGCATTCTCTCTGAAAATGGCAAAGTGTCCGGCGTGGAATTTTCCAATGTGAAGTCCTTTACATTTGATGAAAACCGCCGTGCTATCATTGAGAAAGAAGAAAATTCCGAGCATGTGATCAATTGCGATACAGTTATTTTTGCCACAGGCCAGAGTCCTGCCCTTGACGGTTCCTTCGGTGTAGAACTTGGCAGAGGCAACCGCATTGTTGTGGATGAGAACTATATGACAAGCAGCGAGGGCGTATTTGCCGCCGGCGACGTTGTTACCGGTACTGCCTCTGTGATCGGGGCTATCGCTGAGACACGGAAAGCTGTCAGTGCTATGGATAAATATCTTGGCGGCGACGGCAATATTGAAGAGAAACTTGCTCCGGATCAGGACGCAAATCCGTGGATTGGAACGATTAAAGACTTTGCTTACATTGAGCGCCAGAAAGACGATTTCATTGACGATGACAAGCGTTGTCCGGGATTCGCCTTAAATGACCTTGGCTTAAATGAAGAAACCGCCCATTGTGAAGCAACACGTTGTCTCCAGTGCGACCTGCGCCTGCAGCTTGCTCCGCAGAAATTCTGGAGTGATTATCCAATCAACTGATTCGGGAAAGGATGGAAACTGGAATGGATAAAGCAAAACAGACGATTTTCATATGTTCAGCAGCCGGTGATGACCGCCGTGCCCAGATCAACCGCGAGCTTGTGGAGAAAAATGCCCAGGCTCTCGTGGATGCGGTGAAGGAAGCGGGGACCGCGGCCGACGCTGATAAGATTTATATGTATATACCTGCCGCTTATGAAGCAGCAGTGGAACAGGTAAAACCTCTGGCAAAGGACGCCGGGGTGGAAGTTGTCACCGGAGACGACAGCCCGGTATGCCGGGATAAGACGGCTCTCATCAGCGTATTTAACGGAAAGATCATCCGTCCCTATTTTGAAGAAGACCAGGAAACTTTCCGCGGTTACGAGAATGTGGCAAAGATCATTGAGAACGCTGAAGATGTTTTGAGAAAAGCCCAGGGAACAGAAGATAAGAAGCTTCTCTACGTCAGCGGCGCTGTTGCTGCGCCGGCCTTTGTGGAGGCGCCCTACGGCGCCAGCCTGTCAGATATTATCGCCATGGCCGGCGGCGTTAAAGAAGGTTCCACAGTGAAGGCTGTCCTTGTGGGCGGCGAGCTTGGACGTTTTATCGCTCCGGACGCTCTGGACACCACAATTATGGAAAAAGGAAGCGATATTTTCACCGGCGGCGTGGAAGTCCTTGACCAGACTTACTGTGGGGCGGACTTTACAAAGACGCTCATGGAAAGCGCGAGGGAGGATTCCTGCGGTAAATGTCCTCTTTGCCGTGAAGGTACATATCAGTTCCACACCATCTTCAATGAGATTACAGTGGGAAAAGCCAAAGTTACTGATGTGGCTTTGCTCAAAGATCTGGCCGACACGATCGGCTGGGGAGCTTTCTGTCAGTTTGGACAGCATATGGTCAACATTGTCAAATCTGCCTTCGAAGTGATGGGCGATGAGATCGAGGGCCATATTAAACGTAAGAAATGTGAGGCCGGCGTATGCAAGAGCTTCATGACACTGGCCATCCTTCCGGATAAGTGTACCGGATGCGAGGAATGTGCCGATGTGTGCCCGGAGGACGCTATTGAAGGCAAAGCCGGTTATATTCATATGATTGATAACGATATGTGTGAAAAATGCGGTAAATGTATGGAAGTGTGCGAGGAGGACGCCATTGTTGTTGTTGGCAGCGTAAAACCGAAACTTCCAAAACGTCTGACCCGTGTGGGAAGATTCCGCTGATAAAAAGCGCGGCCTTGGGGCAGCACCAGTAAAACAGCATAAAGAACTTCTTTGATGCAAAGCCCCTCACGGTGAGTGAGGGGCTTCTTTATGGCAAAATCACTGAAGCTGGAGTGAGATGTCATAAAAGATCACCTCATGGGCACTGACTTTACAGTTTAACGTGAGGGAGCCGTCGGAGTTTTTATAAAAGATACTCTGGGAAGGAATACACGCCATGGAAAAGTATTCCTGCTCTTCCGGGGATAGATTGCTTATATTGTAGCTGAGACGCTCAAAACTGAGATTTCCTTGGAACCACATATGGGCCATTGTGTCCAGGAGGCTTCCGTGATCTCTGTCCAGAACATGGCGTTTGATTTTGTACTGTCCGGCCTCAAGATTGTAAAGCTGAAAGGTCATGTTGACCGGGGAGACAGGGTCAAAAATTGAGTAAGTATCTTGGACATTGACTTTATCTGAATGGCTGAGACAGTAATACTTGCTCACATGGGCGTAATTGAATGCAAGGATCTGATAGTGGTTTGTGGAGGACATTGTCACAATATAATTATCGCCCTCGCAGATCACAGCATTTCCAAGCTGGTTTAAAAACTCGTAGGCGAAAAAGGCGGGTTTTTTTTGTCCCTGTTCATTGAAAAGACCGATACCTCCTTTTTTGGTGGAAGAAAAATCCATATATTCTTCCGTGAGATCACTGAGAAGCCAGTAAGCCATCATATCCACGTCGTTTTTCAGCTTTAAAAAATTCCGGCATATAAAAGCGGACTGGAAGCAGGAGTCATTAATATGATTTTGCCCCGCAAGATCCGAATTGAATTCCGTCACAATAACAGGCGGGAGCTGGCGGTAAAAGCTGGACAGGCTGCTTTTAATGAAACTCAGTTTTTTTGAAAATATGTCTTTGTCTGCTGACAGGATCACATAATCATCTTTCTGTTTCAGAAGATTGGAGGCAGTGACCTTGTATGGATAAAGGTAAAGGGACAAAAAAGAAAAAGACAGTTTTTCACGGTTGACTTCCTGGATAAAATTGTGAAGGACGGGTAAGGGGGCGCTTGTGTTAAACCCCGGGCCGCCTAAGTGGAGTACCGGGAGGTGGGCGGATAGGATGGTGTGGATCTTTTTAAAGCGCTGGGCGTATTCCACGCCGCTCTCGTCGTATTCCAGATAGTCCGAATGGGCGGCCCACACCTCAAAATACCATGAGGATACAAAGCTTAGGCCGTAGCGGTTAATACAATGCCGGATAAGCATATCCAGCTTCTGAAAATGGGATGGCGGAAAAATTTTTTCTTTAAAATTGCCGGAATTAGTGAGGAATCCTGTGCGGGTTGTGGCGATGGTTGTTTTACGGGGCTTGCTGCTCAGCTCAAGAAAAGGGATTTTTCCCCGTTCAAATAAAAAGTCTAAAATCATGTCAACTAGATGGAAATTATATCCAGAAGTCTTGTCCCCTTCCACCTCTGGGAGAATATCGTCATCCAAAATTCCGATAAAACGGATGTATGTAAAATCAACAGATTTAAAAGTGCTTTCCAATTGTTCAAGAAAACTGAAGGATAGCATATTCACAGCGTATCCGGCATTAATAATCCGGGTAAATGGGTTGTTTTGCGGCACAGATTCCGTCATGTTGGCGGAGATCACATAGTGGTTTGTATCAGCCCCAGGACTTTTGTTGTCATTCTGGCTCCCCTTCAGGGACAAATCTGAGAGATAGGCTCTGACATTTTCAATATTTTGGGTGGAGATATCCTCGTCCATCGGCCCCTCATGCTGAAGCTGCTGTTTACCTGCAGACTGGCGAAATTCTTTGCGGTAGCTGCTCGGCGTTGTGTGATAAAATTCTTTAAATATTTTATTAAATGCCGTCAGATTGGGAAAACCGCAGTTAAAGGCAATCTTAGTGATGGATGTGTCCGTATACTGGATTTCTGACAGTGCATGTTCAATGCGCACCTGATTCAAATATTCGTAAAAGGTTTTATGAAAATGCTGTTTTATAAATTTTGACAGATATTGGGGAGACAAATATAAATGTTCGGCGAGGGAGGCGAGAGTAATGACCGACGGGTAATTCTCATCCACATAGCTGATGATCTCCTGAATACGGGATAAATGTTTGCTGTTCTCAGAAGTATCTGAGAGATTAATAGTGCTGGCGGTGAAATTTTTCTGGATCATTGCCAGAAGAGAAAAGATCATGGAATAGATCGTCAGCTTATTCCCCTCCGCGTTGTCAAAATAAGCGGAGACAATGGAAGCCACAAGATTACGCATGGGCTCATAGTCCTTCTGGAAAGCTTCCCTGGAGTCGCAGAAGATCTGATGATTATTTCCGATGACTTCATGGATAAAGTGCTTCTCAAAAGCCAGAGAAAGAACAAGATTTTCCTCCAGAGGACTGATAATATAACTCTTTCCGGGATTCAATATCAGAAGATCCCGCGCCTCATAATTATCTTCATAGGTTTCACTTCGGATGTGGATACTCCCGTGAAGAACCATAAAAATTTCATATTCAGATAAATTTAGGGTATATTCTTTTGAAATATTATACAGTGATATATTGTGGACAGGCGTGATCATTGTTTTTTCATTCATATAATAAAGACTCCTTAAATAATATGCTCAATAATGTAGAGGCCGACTTCCTGGGGGGCGAGGTGGCATGAAATTTCCAGAGTGCCTTCTGTTTCCTTGTAGTACATTTCCTGATGTGGCCAGGATACGGCCTGGAGATAATCAATGTCACTCCGGGACAGGTTTTCCGGGGCGCCCAGCCGTATCCATTCATTAAGGAGATTCCCGTGATCATTGTTGATCGTATAATGGCGGATACGCCAGTTCCCCGGAGGGAGTTTTTCAAGGGTAAAAATAATATCCCTGGGCTCCATTGGGAAAAAGACCGCCGTAGGATTTTTCAGGGAAGCGTAGCTTGTGTTGTTTTGACAAAAATCCTCGCGGAGGTGAGCGTAATTGTATACAAGCAGGGAAAGCTGGCCGTTGCCAAGCCTTGTCATAATATACTCCGGTCCTGAAGCGATCATTCTGTTGCCAAGTCCTGTGAGAAAACGAAAAGTATGGAAACCAGGTTTATAAATTCCATTGCGATTTACAAGTCCGTTTCCTCCGAAAAGTATCTGGTTAGAGTCCCGATATTCCAGTGAAATATCAGAGAGGAGCCAATAACCAAATCCGTGGGCCAGAGAGAAACCGTCCAGATTAAATTTGGCGATAAATGTGGCTTGATAAATGGAGTCGTTAATAAAATTCCGGGAAGATACCTCACAGCCATACTCTGTAATAATCAGGTCGGGAATCTGCGGATAGTAAGTCTGGCAGAAATCGTGAACTTTTAAAAGCCGCCGCTTATAAATTTCCGGATCGGGGGAGAGGATAGGAGTTTCAGCGCCGACGGTAGTGATCTCCTCACTGTCTTTTAAAACATACGGGTATATGTATGCGGAAATAAAGTCCGGGAGAGCGCCTGAGGCTGAAACCTCTGACATAATCTGCTCAAAGTGGGACAGGGGCGCGTATGTGTTATATCCCGGGCCGCCTACCCTGCATTGGGGGATAATCTGCTTAATAATGGTGTACACCCTGGAAAAATATTGGGCATAGACGGAAGGGGATACAAGGTCACTGTCCATATCGCTGTGTTCCGTCCAAAGTTCAAAACACCACTGTCCCACAGCCTCCATGCCATACCGGTTAATACATTGACAGAGAAAAGCCGGCAAAATTTTAAATAAATCCTCATAGTAGTCAGCAGAGTCTTCACGGACTTTAAAATCAATACGCTCCCAGGAATTGATATTGATTTTGCCCCGCTTGTTTCCAAGTTCGATAAAAGGCAGGAGCTGTATTTCTTTGAGAAAGTCCAGTACCCGGAAAATTTTGCTGAAATCGTAAAGCTGCTGTCCATCTACAGTGATGGGGGTCACAATATCAAATGGGCGCAGGATACGTCCATAGGTAAAGTGGATGGTGTTTTGAATGGAAGACAGTTGTCTGCGGTAATCTCCGTGGGAAAAACTCTGGACATAGCCAAGGTTTATAAGGTACGTCCATGGCGGAGAGAAAAACTCTCCCTGAGTAACAGTAATTTTGTAGGTTTTAGCTTCTCCCCGCTCATTGGAAACGATAGGGCTTACAGGGCGCAGGGGAACATAATTATCAATATAGTCTTTAGCCAGATTGTCCGGCTGAAACCACAATATATTGCCAAGGGTCACTTTAAATTCCGGCTTTGGGTGGATCTGGCGCCACTGGTCCGGTGTCATTTGAAAGCGTCCGGAAAAGGCTTTGATGAAGGCGTTTAAATTGGGAAAACCGGTGGCTGCGGCAATGTAAAAGGGTGTCTCATCAGAATAAAGAATATAGTCCGCCGCCTTGTTAAGGCGGATTTTGGCCAGATACTCCAAAACAGTCTCGCCAGCGGTGTTTTTAAAGAAAGTAGCGGTGTACTGGGGCGTCATATCAAATTGGGTGGCCAGATCCGAGAGTGTGATCGGTTGAGTATAGTGGGTGTGGATATATTCTTTCATCTTCGTCAGGTGGGCATACTGCCGCGGGGACAGTTGCCGGGAACGCTGAGATTGGGCTTCTTCTATATAGTAAAGACCCAGGTAGTGAAAAAAGGACAGGGCGCACGCGCCCAGGGCCAGAGGGCTTTTGTTGGATTCGTCTAAGTAGATGGAGGCTACCGCGGCCAGGTACTGAATCAGGGAGGAATCTCCCCCCGGGCGCCGGGGAATGCCATCCAGGGCGATTTTTTCATAGGCGTGATATCCAAGAAGGTTTTCGGTAAAGAGGTAATCAAAGGATACAATGAAAAAAATGGCGGAATCTTCCGTTGTCAGTTCGGCCTCACTGCCCGGAGGCAGAAAAAATACGGTTCCCCCGCTGCCTCTGAGAGCCTGTCCGTCCCTTGTCAGCGTCATTTCTCCGTCAAGTAAAGACAGAAAACTGTATGTGTTATTGTACAATTTTGCCTGTGATGTGATAATTCCGGTATAAATTTTCTCTATGGGAGCCGTTGTATGTATATTTTTCATAAAGAAAATACCTCCATCAAATATTTACTTATTATTTTAGTGGATACCTGTGCAAAAAGCAATGATAAAAATCTTAATATTTTTTACTAAATCTTAACAAAAACCCGGGAGAAGAACGTCGAAAAAAGGCGGAATTAAAAAAACACATGGACAACCTGAACAAAATGTAGGTATTTTTAGATGTTTTTAGTGGATAAGCTGTATAAAATAAATTCGTAAACAATTTAGAAAAGGAGGACGTTTACAATGAAAAAAAGACTTATTGCTTTTTTTGCAGCACTTTGCCTTGTGCTTTCCACAGCAGCTGCCTGCGGTAACAGCGAGAGCGGCGGCGGCAACAGCGGAGCAGCGGATACTACAGGCTCCGGCGAAGATGCGGCAAACGGCGGCGACGCAGCAGCAGCCGATGACGGCGAACTGGAAGATATTCGTGAGGTGAACATGTTATATCTGTCCATGGGACCGATCCCTACAGGCCTTCAGGCTGTGGAGGATGCTATTAACGAGATTACTGAAAATGAGATCAATGTTCATGTGAACATCGAGATGATCGAGACTGGTAACTACGAACAGCAGGTGAACTTAAAGACTTCATCCAGTGAAAAAGTAGACCTGATGGTAACCATGCCATCCGGCTCCGCTTCTTTCCAGAACATGGCTGCCCAGGGACAGCTGATGGATATTACGGATCTTCTTCCGGAATATGGCCAGGGTGTTCTTGACACTGTAGGTGATCTGATCAAAGGTACAACCTTAGGCGGCAAAGTATACGGTGTAACCACTTACCGTTCTCTTGTAACAAGCGTTTATATTGTTATGCGTACGGATGTCCTTGAGGATCTGGGACTTCTTGAGCAGGCTCAGAACATGAAGAGCATGGACGACTATGAAGCTATCCTTGAGGCTGTACATAGCAGCGACAAGTGGAAACAGCTGTCCTGCATCGTTCCTTCCGACGCAGCCGGAAACACAATGGCTCTCGGCGGATACTATCTGGCTACAGATACATTTGCTGATGCCCAGACGTATGACCAGTTAGGCGACCTGAATAAGATTATCGCCATCAACCCTGACGGAAGCGATCCTACAGTGCAGAACAACTTCGCCTCCGACCAGTATCGGGCAATGTACGAGAAGATGCATGACTGGTATGAAAAAGGTTATGTATACAAAGACTCCACAACAAACCAGGAGCAGGCAGAGCAGCTTGTAAAATCCAACGTTGCTTTCTCCTACTTCTCCATGAGTGAGATCGGTGTAGAAACTTCCAAGTCAGACTCCTGTGGTATGCCGATGACTTGTGTTTTAGTAAAAGAACCTATGATGTCTACATCTAACTGTACAAAATTCGTATGGACTGTTCCTTCTTCTGCAACAGAGCCGGAAGCAGCGATCGAATTTATGAACATGATGTACACAGATGAGCGTATCTGCAACCTCCTTGCATGGGGTATTGAGGATGTAAACTATACTGTTGGCGATGATGGACTTGCACACTTTGTAGAAGGCGAAGATTCCAATAACGCTGCTTACCATACAGTAGACTTCCTTTACGGCAACCAGTTCCTTGTTCGTCCATGGGAAGGACAGGATCCGAGCATCCGTGAAGAAGCGAAAGAGCAGATGGATAATATCGGTTACAGCGCATACTTCGGTTTCGCTGCTGACACAACTGAAGTTTCCACTCAGCTTTCCGCAATCTCCAATGTTCTCGGACAGTATCAGGCAGGTATCGACAGCGGTATCTCCGATCCGGAAGTTTATGATCAGTTCCTTGCTGCTCTTGACTCCGCAGGCATCCAGGATGTTATTGATCTGTATCAGACTCAGTTAGACGAGTGGCTTGCTGAGGGCAATGGCGGCACAGCATCTGCCGGTTCCACAGATACAGAGGCTGCCGCTGATACAGAAGCTGTGGCAGATACTGACGCTGCTGCTGACACAGAAGCTGTGGCAGATACAGAGGCTGTAGCTGAGACAGAATCTGCTGCTGAATAATCAAAAACAGGATCAGATAGGGTCTTATATAAAAGGGTATGGCATTTTGCCATACCCTTTTTGCGATTTTATGGGCATTTTGCCAATCAGGAGCCGTAATATGGAATGCTTGCGCAAATTTTACAAAGGAAAAAGAAATATTCATAAATAAGTTGCCGTTTTTATACATTTTTGAAAAAAAGGGAAAAGTATATATATCAATTATGAACCTCTTTAGGCTGGTTTGAACTAAAAGTCAATAAAAGGTGGGAAAAATTGGCGAAAATTATTAAAGTTTTCCTCCGAAATCCCCTGTGAAAAAATGTTTTTTGTTTCTCATAAAGAAATAAAAAAGAGCAATATTAAAATATTTATAAAAATATTAATGATATTTTGCCGCTTTTTCGAGGCAGAGTGGGAAAATGCAAAAAATAAGGAGGACAAATTGCATAAATAAGTTACGAGAAAAGATGTAATAAATCTAAAAAATAGATAAACTATAACAAAATCATTGTTATCTAAGAAAGGGGATAAGGTTTTGGAAACGAAAACGAAAAAAACTTTGCTTCCGGTACAGGGCAAGATCCTATGGGATGTTATCATACTTTCCATTCTTTCTGTTCTGTGCTTCCTGCTTCCGTTCGCCCACTATACTTACCACCGTGTACAGTGGACAGTGAGCGGTCTGCAGTTCATCACAGGAACCTCCGTCCAGGACGGCGAGGTTGTCATTGCGTCCCAGTGGCTGCTGATAGCGTTTATCGCTGCTGCGGTACTCTCCATTGTGTTCGCACTTGTCTTCCCGAAGATCAAAAAGATCCGTCTGGCTGGTTTCCTTATTATCTTAGGTGGTATCCTGGAGCTGCTTTTCTCCGTACTGTTTACCATGCAGGTTCAGTACATTATGGCAGATGCCAGAAACGCTGGAACATCCTACGCAGCATGGCTGTTGGCACTGATCGCAGTGATCACCATCGCCAGAGGCTTCCATATTCTTTATAAGAATAAAGTTCTCAGTCCTCTGGACTTCATGATTATGCCGGGATGTATTTACTTCCTGATCAACAACTACTTCCCGCTGGTTGGTATCTTCATCGCTTTCAAGAGAGTAGATTACAGCGTGGGTATTATGAACAGTGAATGGGTAGGATTTAGCAACTTCACATACCTGTTCTCATCATCAGATGCCTGGGTTATGACACGTAACACCATTCTTTACAATGTGGCGTTCATCATCCTTGGTAACCTGCTTGGTATTATTGTTGGTATCTTTTTAAGCGAAGTATTTTCCAAAAAGCTCCAGAAGCTGTACCAGACAACAATCCTGTTGCCGCAGTTGATTTCCATCATCATCGTTGCTTACATCGTATTCGCGTTCCTGAGCAACGAGGCTGGTCTTATTAACAAAGGTATCCTTGGAGAAGGCAATGAGATAAACTTCTATAATACGAAGATATACTGGCCGTTCATATTAACCTTTGTAAACCTGTGGAAGGGTCTTGGTTATAACTCCATTATTTATCTGTCTGCCATTGTCAGCATTGACAAGAGCCTTTACGAGGCCGCCTATGTGGACGGCGCGAACCGCTGGCAGCAGATCACACGTATTACCGTGCCATTACTGAAACCATCAATCATTACATTGGTAACAATGAGTATCGGACGTATTTTCTACTCCGATTTCGGTCTGTTCTATCAGGTGCCTATGGATTCCGGTGCCCTATACTCGGTAACGCAGACCATTGATACATATGTATACCGAAGCCTGTTACAGTTAAACAACATCGCAATGGCATCCGCAGCCAGCGCGTACCAGTCTGTTGTCGGTTTTGTAGTCGTATTAGTTGCCAACGGCATCGTGCGTAAGATCGACAACGAAAACGCAATGTTCTAGGAAAGGAGGGCATATAGAATATGGAATCAAGTGTTAAAGGAAAAGGCGAGATTATTTTCCAGATTATCTGTAACGTTGTATTGTTTATTCTTATGTTAGCAGCGGTATTACCGTTCCTTCTGCTGGTTATGTCCTCTGTAACTGACGAGAGCGTACTTCTTGTAGATGGTTATTCCTTCTTCCCGAGAGTATTCAGCGGCTATGCATATGAATATCTGTTTGTATCCAATGCGGAAAACATTTTCCGCGCTTATGGTATTACTTTCCTTGTAACAATCGTTGGTACAATCATCGCTCTGATTGTGGCTCCTATGCTTGCGTACCCACTTTCCAGAAGCGATTATCCAAGAAGAAAAGTAATGACATTCTATGTATTCTTTACCATGCTGTTTAACGGTGGTCTGGTACCTTCCTACATCATGTGGACCCAGATCTTCCATGTAAAGAACACAATTTTTGCTTTACTTTTCCCGACACTGTTAATGAACGGTTTCTATATTATGATTCTCCGTTCTAACTTCAAGAGTAATATCCATCCGGCTCTCATTGAGGCCGCAAAGATTGACGGCGCTGGAGAACTTCTGATCTACCGTAAGATTGTTCTTCCCCTGTCTCTGCCAATTATGGCAACCATCGGTCTGATGATCGGTATCGGCTACTGGAACGACTGGATGAATGGTTTGTACTACATTACAGATAACCATTTATACAGCTTACAGCAGTTGCTGAACAATATTCTGTCTAACATTAAGGCACTGGCTTCCATGAGTTCTTCTGTAACAGTTACTCAGGAAATGCCAAGTACCGGTATCCGTATGGCAATGGCAGTTGTGGGTGTTGTACCTATTATGGTCCTCTACCCATTCTTCCAGAAATACTTTGTAAAAGGTATTGCCATCGGTGGTGTAAAAGAATGATCCGATCCTTTTTTGGGTAACAAAATGGGGCTCCGTGTTATGCGGGGCCCTTCCTTTTTGTGTGATTTGCCCGGATGGGCGCTGCGTGCCAAGTAAAGTAAAATCGGAAACTATCGCGGGGCAAAGCCGCGAGATGCGCGGGGAATCGCGGTCATCGGACGGGAAAGGAATCTTTCCACATCCGATGACAAAAGCTCTGGACTTTATCTGTTTAAAATGTTAAAATATCAATGTCGGTAAAATGATGAATATTAAATAACAGTTCAGCCATCAGATATGGGCAGGTTGAACTGTTACTATTGAAGGGGTAAGTTGGAATGAATAAAAAGATTAAAACACCGGCAGTGGAAAAGCTTTTTGAAGCCATCCTGTGCCTGGAAAACATGGATGAGTGCTTTGATTTCTTCGAGGATATCTGCACAATTAATGAACTACTTTCCCTGTCTCAGCGCTTTGAGGTTGCCCGCATGCTGAGAGAGCAGAGAACATATCTTGAGATTGCGGAAAAGACAGGGGCATCCACGGCGACGATCAGCCGGGTGAATCGTTCTTTAAACTATGGCAACGACGGTTATGATATGGTGATTAACCGGATGAAAGAAAATTAAAAAAATCCCGGAAAGCATGGTCTTTGACCCTTGTTTTCCGGGATTTCTGCCTGTTATAGGGCGCCTATTTATGCTTTTTATCGTCCACGGGAACCCCTTCCCGGAAGGACATAACGTCGATGATCTGTTCTACAAGCTGTTTTTTGATAAAAATATCATAGCACAACATACATACGAAAGTAAAATCATCCAGGTCTTCTTTGTCTTCAAAGGTACCCCGGCTTTGCCGGTAGTCCCTGTCAATCTCATCCAGGAGATCCCTCTGCATCCCTTCCGCCTTTTCAAAAACTTTAGAGTATACATCTTCCAGACTGCAAGCGCTGCTGTTGTCTTCTGAAATCTCACGGACAGGTGTCATGAGTGTTTTTATATCGCTCATGGACAGCAAGTTTTTTAAGTAGTAAATCATTGTCAGAAAAAGAAGATGGTCTTTGGAATATTTTTTCTTTACCGGAGGAGGGAGAAGATCATTTTTCGCATAATTGTTGATCATGGTTTTCGTTAAGATCTTATCCTGGGGATATCTCTTGGTACCTCCGAGATGCTGTTCCATAAAGGTTGTCACCTGATCCATATAAAGATCAATGCCAGGGAGCATCTGGGGACGGATATATTCCATATTTTTCTTGTTTTCTTTAAATTGAGAGAGAAGCTGATCAATAGTTTTTGACAGCTTTTTATCGTCCTCTAAGTCCGCACTCCTGGGCTGAGTATTATTTTCATTCATCTTGATCACCTTTCATGGGCATTAAAATACTTTTTAACACCTTTCTATTTATTATATACTAAAGTTCAGACAGGGTCAAACACAACATTTACAAAAAATGTCGTATTATGGTATTATGAGATACAGTCTGATTGCCAGAGGCAACAGTCAAAGGGAGCAGCCCGAATTTGTCTGTTGGTGTGTTCCTATAAATATAGAAGGGAGTAAGGATGTATGCTTGTAGAGGTGATTATGTTTGCTGGTGTAATATTGGGTTATTTTTGGCAGCCCAAAAAACTTTCCAAAATCATCGGAAAGCTTCAGTTGATCTGTACGGCGCTTCTTATTTTTTCCATGGGAGTGTCTTTGGGAAGTCGGGATGATTTCTTCTCGGATCTCTCCCAATTGGGTCTGGAAAGCTTGATTTTTGCTGTGATTCCCGGAATTTTTTCTGTGATCGCTGTATTTGTGCTGACTAAAAAATTTATGAAAAATGGAAAAGAGGCGTAGGGTCATGGTATTTATCGCAATTGGATCTTTGGTGGGAGGGATACTGTGCGGACGGTTTGTATTCTCAGGAAATATTGCCGGAATTTTCACCCAGTACTCAGATATGATTTTATATTTGCTTATGTTTCTTGTTGGGATCAGCGTGGGGATGAATCGGTCAGTTTTTAAAAAGATCCGCCAGTATCATATCCGGATTTTCCTTATCCCTGTAGGGATCATTGCCGGCACCCTTGGTGGCGGCGCGGTGTGCTGCCTTCTTCTTAGGGAGAAGCTAGGGGAAAGTCTGGCGGTGGTCAGCGGTCTGGGGTGGTACAGTCTCTCAGGTGTCCTGGTGACGAGTATGGTCAACGCCCGGCTAGGGACCATCGCCTTTTTAAGCAATCTGCTCAGAGAAATACTGTCTTTTGTTTCCATCCCGTGGATCGCAAAACATCTCAACTATTATTCGGCCATTGCCCCGGCGGCGGCTACAAGCGAGGATACCACCTTGCCGGTGATCCTGAAATACACTTCCGCGGATATGGCTCTTTTGGCAGTGTTTAACGGGGTACTATGTTCTTTTCTTGTCCCCGTGCTAACAAAGTTTGTTATGACTATTCCGCTGTAGAGTTTGTGATTTTTCTGCGAAGCATTTATGTAAGTGGTATTCCCTCGTTGAAAAACTAATGGAGTTATGTTAGAATTGAAAAGAAATAGCGCGGGCGAAAAAGCCTGCCAATGCAGGAGGTTTGGTCGATATGGAACAGTATAAACAGGAATTTATTGAGTTTATGGTCGATTGCAACGTTTTAAAGTTTGGAGATTTTGTTACTAAAAGTGGGAGAAAAACGCCCTTTTTTGTAAATACAGGTTTTTACCGCACCGGCGGACAGCTATGCCGTCTGGGAGAGTATTATGCCAAAGCCATTAGCAGCGCTTACGGTTTTGATTTTGACGTGCTGTTTGGTCCCGCTTATAAAGGAATCCCTTTAAGTGTGGCTGCAACGATGGCCATCCACAGCCTGTATGGGAAGGATATTAAATATTGCTCCAATCGCAAAGAGGTAAAAGATCACGGCGATAAGGGAATCCTTCTCGGAAGTCCTATTGCTGATGGAGACAAAGTCGTTATCATCGAAGATGTGACTACTGCGGGAACCTCTATCGGGGAGACTCTGCCTATTATTAAAGCCCAGGGCGATGTTAATGTCCTCGGTCTTGTAGTTTCTGTGGACCGTATGGAACGGGGGCAGGGACAGAAGAGCGCTTTAAGTGAGATTGAAGAAAAATATGGTATTAAAACAACGGCCATTGTAACGATGGCAGAAGTCGTTGAACATTTATATAATCGTCCCTATAAAGGCAAAGTGATCATTGACGACACATTAAAAGCCGCAATTGACGCATATTATAAACAGTATGGGGTACAGTAGGCTGTCTGTTTGTATAGGGCTTTAACCGAAAGGAGGCTGCGAAATGCACGAAAAGATCCATGAAAAAATTTATGGCGTAATGAAAAATGTGGGTGTTGGCAATCTGGTATTTGGCATTGTCAGTATTGTGGCAGGAGTTACCATCGGGGTAATCTCTATTGTCAACGGTGCCAGACTTCTTAAAAGTAAATCCAATATTTTATTTTAGTCCGAAAGTGACGGACGGGGCGCGGCAACCCATGCCGCGCCTTTTATCATCATAGAACCGGCGTTTTGCACCGGAAAAATCGGAGGTAACATAACAGATTTGAGTATACATCTAAAAAGAAAGATACGGAAGGCAACGGTGATCCTGCTGGTGTGTTATATTGCGGTTCTGGCCTATGTATGCTTTTTCAGCGAGCGCTACGGGCGTACAGTCAGTGACACCTATCATTATAATCTGATGCCTTTCCGAGAAATCTCGCGTTTTTATACTTATAGAGAAATTATAGGTTTTCGAGGGTTTGTAATCAATCTGTTTGGCAACATTGTGGCATTTATGCCATGGGGCTTTATGGTCCCGGTGATCGTTAAAGGGCTGCACAAATTCTGGTGTACAGTGGCGGCGACATTCTTTTTAAGCCTTTGTATAGAAACCGTACAGTTGGTGACAAAGGTGGGATCTTTTGATGTGGATGATCTTATACTAAATACCATTGGAGGTATGGCAGGTTTTCTTGTGTACCTTGTAGCCAATACCATCAGGAGGCATACATTTGGCAAAACAAATTTATAGCTTTACAAAAATCGAGAAGAAAAAGACAAATTCGGGGGTTATCACAACTGTCATTGGCGCGGTCACAATCCTGGCTCTCATTGGCCTGGTTGTGGCCGCCGTGGTTATGGGCGGTAATGTTCCCCTGTGGATGGCCGGGGTTGGGGTAATTACCCTGATTGCCGCTCTTGTGGGTCTTATAATAGCCAGAGAAAGTATTAAAGATGACGATGTTTTTGGAAGATGTCTCAATACAGGAAAAGCTTTGTGCGGAGTTTCACTGGGATTACATTTTTTTATTGTCATTGTGGGAATACTGGCAATTGTCATGTAGCGACAGTTCTGCTATCAGGGATGAGGCGGGCAAAACTGTTGCATTATGTAGGGAGTGGAGCATATGGAAAAGGAGCATATAGAAAAAGAAGCTGTGGAAAATTCTCAGGATTTGGATGCTTTTTTCCGTCAGAAAAAGCAGATGGATTTTATCCTGGAAATTGATAAGTCTAAGAATGTTTTCCGCCAGACATATATCAGCGATGGCAGCCGCAAAGAAAATGACGCGGAGCATTCCTGGCATCTGGCGATCATGGCTTTCCTTCTGGCGGAGTACGCCAATGAACCTATAGATGTACTTAAAGTAATGAAGATGGTGCTGATCCATGATCTTGTGGAGATTGACGCCGGAGATACCTATGCCTACGATTCTTGCGGCAATGAGACAAAGAAGGAGCGGGAAGTGGCTGGAGCCCGCCGGCTTTTTTCTATTTTGCCAAAAGATCAGGAAAAGCTAATCTGGGATCTGTGGGAGGAGTTTGAGAGCGGGCAGACCGCGGAGGCAAAATTTGCCAGAACGCTGGATCATTGTCAGCCGGTACTTCTCAACGACGCCTCAGGAGGCCGCTCCTGGCGGGAACATAACGTTCGCCGGGAACAGATTTACGGGCGGAACACCCGCACTCATGAAGGGTCCGAGAAAGTGTGGCGTTACGTTAAAGGTATTATTGATAAAAATATTGAAAATGGAAATATCATTCAAGAGTAAGGGGACTGTCAATGGATTACAGAAACTTATTTAGAGAAGAAAACGAGGCCGTGGAGGAGCGCTATAACCTGGTTATGGACCGCATTTCAGCTTTAGGCGGGGAAACGGCCGTAAAAGAGCCTTTTCGGGATTATTTTATAAAGACCGCCCGGTTTATTGTGATAATGAAGGAGAGGTATGCTTTTTTTGATCAGATGAAAGAGGGGAAAAACTGGGTATATACATGGAATTTGGATGAGCTGAAGGCGCTTAACGAGAGTCTTTACGGAGATATTCTTCCACAACATTACGGGGAAAGCTACGGCAATCCAGATTACGCCGCAAAAAAACTTGGAAAGGACTACGGCCCCCTTTTGTCTTTTGCCTACGACCAGATCCGGGGGATGATCTCCTGGGCCTATGAGGGACGGCGGGAGGAGATGACTGCCGCCGCTGAGCTGTTCATGGAGCTTTACAGTTGTTTTGAATCCCAGGAACTCCCTTCGGAAAAAACTCTGGAAAAGATTATTTACTGGTATGTCAGTGACTACAGCGATGTAGCTATGGAGTCATTTCTCCGCGAACAGATGGACGACAGGATGTCGTTTATTAAAGATATTATCTGCAAAGCGGACCTGACAGATGAGAGGTATCTCTATTTATATGGAGAGTATGTCAGCGACGAGGAACTTTTAATGGCTCGCTTCTTAAACCGTCTCCCAGAGGAGGAGATTCTTGCCATGGCTGACACTTTTGTGGATGGCTTCATCCGTGGATTTAAAGTCATGGGGATGGATCTGTCTGTAAAAAATTCTCTATGCATCCGGGCCCATATGGGATTTGAGCGGGTGATACGGGAGAGCATCAAAAAGTTTGAAGCTGCCGGGCTGAAAGTCCATCTCTTCCGCAACCCTGTGTCGGCGGTGAATAAAAGAACTTCCCGCTTCGGTTTTATAGGGACAAGCCCTAATCCTCAGTACGATTATGATCACCGTCAGGATAGTGCCCTTTATCTAGATAAGGCCCTCAATGAGCGGAAACTTTCCGCTATGCGGGTGATTTATGAAAAGTATAAAGACGTTTTGGCGGGCTATGCCGGTCCGGCATGTATGGATGTTTTCGGGGAAGAGCCTTTTTCGCCAAAGATCAGCAAATACGCCCCAAGACTGTCGGCAAAGCAGCAGGAACTGTCCATCGCCTATTCCAGCCAGAGCGCTCAGATTTCCAGTCAGTATATGGATGAAAATAATATGAGTTTTACCATTATCGCTTACCCTATGCCGGGCATCGGAGAGGATTTTGAGGCCATATTCCGGGATACAGTCCGGATAAATACCCTGGATAACAGTCTCTACACCCGCATTCAGCAGAGCATCATTGATGTCCTGGACCAGGCGGATTATGTCCATGTTACCGGGGCGCAAGGGACCAATCACACAGATATTAGGGTTCGTTTAAAGGATCTTTCCGATCCCAAGACACAGACAAAGTTTGAAAACTGTGTGGCAGACGTGAATATTCCCGCAGGGGAAGTTTTTACGAGCCCGGTTCTTGCTGGAAGCGACGGGGTGATCCATGTGTCCGGCGTTTATCTTGGCGGTTATCATTTTTCAAACCTTACAGTGACATTAAAAGATGGCATGGTGACGGGCTATGATTGTGACAACTTTGAAAATCCCGATGAAAATAAGCGTTACATTAAAGAAACAATACTTAAAACTTATGACAGCCTTCCCCTGGGCGAGTTTGCTATAGGAACCAACACAACAGCCTATGTTATGGCGAGAAAATACAATATTGTTGAAAAGCTTCCCATTTTGATCGTGGAAAAAATGGGACCCCACTTTGCTCTTGGGGACACATGTTACAGCCGCAGCGAAGACCATAAAGTTTACAATCTTAACGGCAAGGAGATTATTGCCAGGGAGAACGAAGTGTCAGCTCTGAGAATGACAGAGCCAAAGAAAGCGTATTTTAATTGCCATACAGATATTACGATCCCTTATGATGAGATTGGAAGTATTGACGCTGTTCTTCCCGGTGGAGAAACTATAAAAATTATTGAAAACGGCCGTTTTGTCCTGCCTGGGACGGAAGTTTTAAACGAGGCGTTTCATTAAATCCTGTTTTTGATTAGGATTACTTATAAAACTTGGACAGGAATGGGACATTTTCTATTGACGAAAAAACAAAGGACAGTTACAATAAAAGTGTCGAAATAGTGTTAGAGGTTATTTATAAGCTGCACTAATAAATTTAATTAATATAAAGGAGGACTGGCCATGAGTGCAAAAGTTGGTATTGTAATGGGTAGTGATTCAGATCTGGCAGTAATGAGTAAAGCCGCCGATGTTTTAGAGGAACTTGGGGTGGAATTTGAGATGACGATCATCTCAGCGCACAGAGAGCCGGATGTTTTTTTTGAGTACGCTAAAAGCGCGGAGAGCAAAGGATGGAAAGTGATCATTGCCGGAGCAGGCATGGCTGCACATCTTCCGGGAATGTGCGCGGCAATTTTCCCAATGCCAGTGATCGGCGTACCAATGCATACCACCAGCCTTGGAGGCAGAGATTCTCTTTATTCGATCGTGCAGATGCCTTCCGGCATTCCTGTGGCGACTGTTGCCATTAACGGCGGTGCCAATGCTGGAATCCTCGCGGCCAAGATTCTTGCCACCAGCGACGAGGCTCTGCTGGGACGGCTGAAAGCATATTCCGAGAAGATGAAAGATCAGGTTGTGGAAAAAGCTAAAAAACTGGATGAGGTTGGCTATAAAAATTATACGAAAGGCTGAAGGGAGCTAAAAGAAAATGGATTATAAAAATTCTGGTGTAGATATTGAAGCTGGATATGAGTCTGTTAAGTTAATGAAGAAGTTTGTGCAGAGTACAATGCGCCCGGAAGTGGTTACGGATATCGGCGGTTTTTCCGGCGCTTTCTCTATGAGTGCATTTAAGAATATGGAAGAACCTACGCTTGTGTCCGGAACTGATGGATGCGGAACAAAGGTAAAGCTGGCCATGGTGTTGGATAAACACGACACTATCGGTATCGACGCGGTGGCTATGTGCGTCAACGATATCGCCTGCGCCGGCGGCGAGCCATTATTTTTCCTCGACTATATTGCCTGCGGTAAAAATTATCCGGAAAAGATCGCGACTATTGTCAGCGGTGTAGCTGAAGGCTGCCGTCAGGCAGGGGCTGCCCTCATCGGGGGAGAGACCGCAGAACATCCTGGTCTCATGGCTGAGGATGAGTATGACCTTGCGGGATTTGCCGTAGGTATCGTGGACAAAAAAGACATGATCACAGGCAAAGACTTAAAGCCGGGAGATACATTGATCGGTATTGCTTCTTCCGGCGTTCACAGCAACGGTTTTTCCCTGGTGCGCAAAGTTTTTGATATGACAAGAGAATCTTTAAACACATACTATGATGAGCTTGGAACAACTTTAGGGGAGGCTCTTTTAGAGCCTACGCGGATCTATGTTAAGGCTCTCAAAGCCTTAAAGGACGGCGGCGTTAAGATCCACGCCTGCAGCCATATTACCGGCGGAGGTTTCTATGAAAATGTTCCCAGAATGCTTCCGGAAGGTGTCCACGCGGTGATCCGCAAGGAAAGTTACAAAGTGCCGCCTATTTTTGACCTTTTGGCACAAAAGGGACAGGTGGAGGAAAAAGTTATGTACAATACCTACAACATGGGTATTGGTATGGTCATTGGCGTATCCCCTGAGGATGCCGGGAAAGCCATTAAACTTCTTGAGGAAGCTGGAGAGACAGCGTATGTCATCGGCGAGACAAAGGCCGGGGAAGCAGGCGTAACATTATGTTAAAATTAGCGGTACTTGTGTCTGGAGGCGGAACAAACCTCCAGGCGATCATTGACAGTATTGAGAGTGGTAAAGTCACTAACGCCTCTGTGGGTGTGGTGATCAGCAACAACAAAAACGCCTATGCCCTTGAGCGGGCGAGAAAGCATGGCATAGAGGCGGTATGCATTTCTCCGAAAGAATATGAATCGCGGGATGCCTTTAACCAGGCTATGCTGGATTATCTTGAGCAGGCCGGCATCGACCTGATTGTTTTGGCCGGCTATCTTGTTGTTGTCCCAGAGATTATTATAGAGAAGTTCCGAAACCGGATCATTAATATTCATCCGTCATTGATTCCGTCTTTCTGCGGTACCGGCTATTACGGTCTGAAAGTCCATGAAGCGGCGCTGCGCCGGGGCGTGAAGGTTAGCGGCGCTACTGTACATTTTGTGGATGAAGGTACGGATACCGGCCCGATCATCATGCAGAAAGCAGTCTGCGTAAAATCCGGAGACACCCCGGAAGTTTTGCAGCGGCGGATTATGGAGGAGGCAGAGTGGGTTCTGCTTCCCGCGGCCATTGACGCCATTGCTAATGGCCGGGTACATATCCATGATGGCATTGTGACTGTAGATTGATCTCGCGGGCTGCAAGGCAAAAGGGGCGCAGGAGCGCCACTTTTGGCGGCCTCCCAAGGGGAGGGCCGCGGGACAAACTGTTTGGAGGAAAAGAAGAATGAAGGTTTTAATCGTAGGAAGCGGCGGGCGCGAACATGCCATTGCCTGCAGTATAGCCAAAAGTCCAAAAGTGGAACAGATTTACTGCGCTCCGGGAAACGCGGGCATTGCCTCTGTGGCAGAGTGTGTTTCCATCGGCGCTATGGAGTTTGACCGTCTGGCAGATTTTGCCGTGGAAAATAAAATAGACCTCACTGTGGTTGGCATGGACGATCCGTTAGTTGGCGGCATTGTAGATGTCTTTGAGGGAAAAGGGCTGAGAGTTTTCGGTCCGAGAAAGAATGCGGCCATTATCGAAGGGTCAAAGGCTTTCTCCAAAGATTTAATGAAAAAGTACCATATTCCTACAGCGGCCTATGAGACTTTTGATGACCCGAAGGCTGCTTTGGCCTATCTTGAGACTGCGAAAATGCCTATCGTTTTAAAGGCCGATGGTCTTGCTCTTGGAAAAGGCGTGCTGATCTGCACCACCCTGGAGGAAGCTAAAGCCGGTGTAAAGACTATTATGGAAGACAAGCAATTTGGCAGCGCTGGAGATCATCTGGTTATCGAAGAGTTTATGACTGGCCGGGAAGTTTCTGTCCTGTGTTTCTGCGACGGAACCCATATTAAGCCTATGACAAGCGCCCAGGATCACAAGCGGGCAAAAGACGGGGATCAGGGGCTAAATACCGGCGGTATGGGAACATTTTCCCCAAGCCCTTTCTATACCCAGGAAGTTGCCGATTTCTGCATGACTCATATTTATCAGCCGACAATGGATGCCATGAAAGCAGAGGGTCGTCCATTTACCGGTATTTTGTTTGTGGGGCTTATGCTCACTGCCGACGGGCCGAAAGTTCTTGAGTACAATGCCCGTTTTGGCGATCCGGAGGCTCAGGTTGTCCTTCCGCGGATGAAATCCGATCTTGTGGAAGCTTTTGAGGCGTGTATTGACGGAAGACTCCCACAGTATGATCTTGTCTTTGAAGACAACGCCGCTGTCTGTGTAGTCCTTGCTTCCGACGGGTATCCGGTTCACTATGAAAAAGGTTTTGAGATCACCGGTTTTGAAAACTTTGATGGCAAAGACGGTTATTATTGTTTCCATGCCGGAACTGCCTTTAAAGATGGCAGAATCGTCACCAACGGCGGCCGTGTCCTTGGCATTACGGCCACAGGAGATGATTTGAAAACAGCCCGTGCCAACGCCTACAAAGCGGTGGAGTGGATTGATTTTAAGGGCAAATATATGCGCCACGATATCGGCAAAGCCATTGACGAGGCGTAATCGTCATCGGGCAGCCGGCCTGTCTTTCTTTGAGACGGGATTTAATTATAAAAAGAGCAGGACTATGGTATTTTCCACAGTCCTGCTTTTTTGGTGGTGTGCCTGGCGGCGCACGTTCACTTAGACCCGACCGAGGCGGAGTATAGACCATCGAGCAGCGTGAGCTGCGAGATGAGCGAGGTATCGCGGGAGAGCGGATAGGAAGATGTAATCTTCCCTATCCGATGTTATCTGGGTTTTGCACTGGGATAAATGACTTCCATCCGGGTGTCATCAAAATATTCGTCCATAAGCTGCTCCCAGGCGCTGTCCGCCGGTTCATTGTTGGCACGGGCATCATACCGGATCAGGGCCATCATGGATACGGCCGCGTTGACAACCATAAAGATTAGGGCGATCCATGTAATGATTTTCCCTGGAGTTTTTGGAATCTTTTCAATGAGCCATGAGATCCGGGGAAAGAGTAGTTTGATCCAGATCACCGCAGCGATACCCCAGAACAGGCAGAAGAGAAGGTTGATCCTTCCGCCGAGGTTAAAGGGGATTTTGCTGTAATCCCAGAAGACCTTTCCAAAGACGATTTCTGTTAAGACGCTGCACACATATTCATAGACACCGCCCAGGAAGGTACCAATTAAAAATATATGGCGGTCCGGCCGTTCTCTGTCTTTATATAAAAGAACAGTGGCAAGAACAATGGCCATACCCCACACAACACTGAAGGGTCCCCAGACGAAACTGCTGCGGCTCATCCACCAGCCCATGCTGAAGCGGCAGAATACTGTCTCAATAATATCCCCCAGGAAAGCACCCAGGAAAAATAGCCAGAACAGTTTGTAGAAGCCGCACCCTTCAGCGAACTTTGTACTTTTTTTGGCAGTGGCTTTTTCTTTATGGTCAATGGACGGATAGGCTTTTACCATTCGCCGTTCCACGTGGGATACGATCCATTTGCCCAGACGATAAGTCCACCGGTCAAGATGACTGTTCCACCGGTAAATGGCATACATCCCTTTTTTAATATGGAAAGCGGCGGCAAAGGAGGCGATGCCGTCTAAAAGGGCGATGCCAGCCAGCACCCACACGGCGATTACCCTGAGGATTTCAGGGAGCCATTGAAAAATATGTATAAAGAAGTGATTGACATATTTTACAGCCAGCAGACCCAGGATTCCCCACAGGATGGAGTACTGGAGACATATATAACCGTCAAAGTTCCATTTCTTTTTTGAGTAATCCCACCATTTATGATAGTTTATCCGTTCCAGAAATTTTCCTGTATACCATTCAATGGCGGTGGCCAGAACCGCACATCCGAGAAACAAAAATACTGGTTGATCTGCGAGGTCGCGGAATACAATGCTCATAAGCACTCCGGAAAAACCGTAAATATAACAAAAGGGCCCGGTAAAAAATCCGCGGTTGATAAAATGTTTTTTTGAAAGAGATTTGACGACAGTTTCTGTAACCCAGCCGAAAAAAGAGTACAGAAAAAAGAGCATGGCGAAATCGTAGCTCATGGTACATGCCTCCTGGTGTTCTTTTGTAAATTCTATGTTTTTTTCTTAAAAAAAGCACTTTGATCACAGATATTTATTTTTGCGGACAGTGAGCCAAGCAGACGCGCTTGCGCGTCCATTTGCTTTTGCCTACCGCTGATGGCTAAACTGTGATCTTCAATGATAATGAGTTGCCCGACAAATGGGCATGAGACACGGATTGCTCCGCTTTCGTGTATTTGTGTCTCTGCTCCGTTACGGCCGGCGCTGGGCAGGCACCACCGATGCCTAGTGCCCTAAAACATCTCAAATACGCACATTTTTCTGCAAAAAATGGCTCCTTTTCGATGTTTTTCGGGTCAAGTAGACATGCTTTTTTGTAGAAATATGTCTGCTTGACCCTGGTATCATCATGATATCATTGCCGAGGGCGGAAGGGCAATGTTTTTAAGGATATTTATAAACATTTTAGAAAATCATAAGAAATTAATCAGGAATGGAGCGTCCAGATCCTTATGCAAGCATAAACCTGTCCGCCTAGCTCTGATGGCTGAACTGTTGCTTAAAACTTAGGGTTGACAAAATGAGTTATCTGTTATATCATGACTATAACAACAAGGAGGATCAGGTGAGGCATATGGTTCTTAAAATTGATTTTAACAGTGACGAGGCAATTTACATACAATTGAGAAATCAAATCATTATCGGGATTGCCACGTCCCAGATTGAGGATGGCGAGTCACTGCCTTCAGTGCGCCAGTTGGCGGACCACATCGGCATTAATATGCATACCGTAAATAAGGCATATTCTGTATTAAAGCAGGACGGTTTTGTGAAGCTGGACCGGAGAAAGGGAGCTTACGTCGCGGTGGACTATGATAAATGCCTTGCCCAGCAGGAGCTGTTTGATACTTTACAGGTCATACTGGCAGAGGCCATCTGTAAAAATATAAACAGGTCAGAGGTTCACCAGATTGTCGATAAGATTTTTGATTACTATGAAAAAAAGGATCAGGCCCAAATGGATAAGTAAAGGAGGATGATCTGTCATGTTATGTAGTATCTGTCATAAGAATGAAGCTGTGATCTGTTACACAGAGATTATAAATGGTATAAAAAAAGAACAATATCTGTGCCCGGAATGTGCGGCCAAGTATACGGCTTTTGACGGGGACGGATCCGGACTGACTCCGGGCAACCTCCTGGCCAGTCTTTTGACCAGCGTGTTGGGGCAGACCGGTATTGCCAAGGAGGACGACGCTAAAAAGACAAACCTTGTGTGCCACAAGTGCGGCATGACTTACAATGAGTTTTTAAAATATGGCAAGTTCGGATGTCCGGAATGCGTCCACACTTTCGGCTTTTTGCTGGACGATTATCTTAAAAAGATCCAGGGGAGCTGCGAACATTGCGGCAAGAAATATGAAGGCAAGGAGACTGTGGCCATCCCGGATATTTCTTTTGTCACGGAACTGTCCGGAAAAGAGGAAAAGGGGGAACACGCGCCGCTGCCATTGCCGGCTGCCCGGATCCAGGAAGGGGATTCCCATGAGATTGTGGAGTTGAAAGGAAGATTGGCCAAGGCCATAAAAGATGAAGAATATGAGGAGGCTGCCCGTCTTAGAGATGAGATCCGCCGACTTCATTCAGAGGAGGTGTGTAAGGATGAAAAAATGGTATGAGACAGACCGGTCCGACAATCACATCCTTGTGGCCTCAAGAGTGCGGTTGGCAAGAAATCTTGTAAAGTATCCCTTTTCTATAAAAATAGATGATACACAGGCTGAAAATCTTGTAAAGGAAGTCCGGGGCAAGTTTTTTGGACAGCAGACTCTGGGAAATGATTATTATGGATATTTTGACATGAACCATATGGATCTTCAGGCAAAAAATTCCCTGGCGGAGCGGTGTACGATCACCCCTCTGCTGAGAGATAAAAAGCAGCCGGCAGGGCTAATTACCTCTCAGGATGAATCAGAGTGTGTGATGATCAACGAGGAAGATCATCTCAGGATACAGACTGTGTCCAGAGGTATTTCTCTGGAAGAGGTATATAAAAGAGCGGACAGCCTGGACGATGTACTCAGCGAACGGCTGGAGTACGCTTACAACCATAAATATGGATATATCACATCTTGTCCCACAAGTCTGGGTACCGGGCTGCGGGCCGGATATATTATGCATTTACCTTTTTTGGAACGGGAAAAACTTATTAAGCCTTTGTCCGATGAGTTAAACCGTCTGGGCTTTATGCTCCGAAATATGTACGGGGATGCCACTGGAGCCCTGGGAAGTATTTATATGCTGTCCAATCAGCATACACTGGGAATTTCCGAGGAAGATATTCTGTCGTCCCTGAATAATATGATGGTACAGGTGACAGACCACGAGCGGGGCTCCAGAGAGCGGCAGCTTAAAAAGAACCGTTCTGAAATTGAGGATATTGTATACCGCAGTTACGGCATATTAAAATATGGCAAAATGTTTGGCGCTGGTGAGGCCCTGAATCATCTGTCCAATATCCGTTTTGGCTTTGATGAGGGCATTTTAAAGCCGGAAGATTCTGCCGGAGATATTTATTCAGTCATGCTGGGGGTACTTCCTGCCACACTTATGCATTCCGAGGGAAAAAATCTCGGAAGCAGGGAGCGCCATGCCTGCCGGGCACGGTATATCCACAGCCATTTGCCCAGTATCCAACAGTAAGGAGGCTAGTTTATGCAATACAGGTTTACACAGATGGCGGCCAATGCCATGCAGTACGCGGCAGATGTTGCCTCAGAACTTTCCCACAATTATATAGGGACGGAACATCTGCTTATCGGCCTTCTCCGTGAGGAGGACGGCCTCGCCAGCCAGGTACTGGCGGAAAACGATATTACCGAAGATAAAGTTATGCGCCTTGTGGAGCAGCTTATCACCAGCGGTAATGTGGAAGTGGCCGACGTTATTGACTATACGCCCCGAAGCCGCAGAATCCTTGAGCTTGCCGGGCGGGAGGCCCTGCGCTTTAACGCCCAGGCCATCGGCACAGAGCATTTGCTCATTGCCATGCTCAGAGAAAACGATTGTGTGGCCGTACGTCTTCTGACGACTCTGGGGGTAAATATACAGAAATTGTACGCAGATATTTTAAGCGCCATGGGCTATGATACATCCTCGGCAAAAACTGAGTTTGGCGCAAAAAGCGGCAGACATAAAGGCAAGAGCAAGACGCAGACATTGGATCAGTACAGCCGGGATCTCACTGCCCTGGCGAGGGAAGGCCGGCTTGATCCGGTGGTGGGCCGCAATGACGAGATTACCCGCGTGGTTCAGATCCTTAGCCGGAGAACAAAAAATAATCCATGTCTCATCGGCGAACCGGGCGTGGGTAAGACAGCCATCGCCGAAGGATTGGCCAGACGCATCGTGGAAGGCAATATTCCCGATACGATTCGGGATAAACGTCTTGTCACCCTGGATCTTTCAGGGATCGTGGCCGGATCTAAGTACAGGGGCGAGTTTGAGGAGAGGATCAAGAAGATCATCAGTGAAGTCCGGGAGGACGGAAACGTGTTGCTGTTTATTGACGAGATCCATACGATTATCGGTGCCGGCGGCGCGGAGGGAGCCATTGACGCCTCTAATATATTAAAGCCTTCATTGGCCCGGGGCGAGATACAGATCATCGGCGCCACAACTATTGAGGAGTATCGCAAATATATTGAGAAGGACGCAGCTCTTGAGCGGCGGTTCCAGCCGGTGGTTGTTGATGAACCGTCAGAACCAGAGACGGTGGAAATTTTAAAAGGTCTGCGTCCTGCCTATGAGGAGCATCACCATGTGCGCATAACTGACGAGGCTTTGAGTGCGGCGGTAAAAATGTCCGCCAGATACATTAACGACCGTTTCCTTCCGGATAAGGCCATTGACCTGATTGATGAAGCTGCTTCAAAAGTTCGGCTGTCCTCCTACACTGCCACCCCGGAGATCAAAGAGGTGGAGAAAAAGATTGATCAGTTGGAGGAAGATAAAGAGACTGCTATCCGGGAAGAGGCTTATGAGAGGGCCGGAGCTATTAAAAAAGAGCAAAATGAACTGCGACAGCAGCTCATCACCCTGAATCATCAGTGGGAGAGTGCCAAAAAAGATATGGAGCTTGTTGTGGGAGAGAATGAAATTGCCGATATCGTCTCTGTCTGGACCAAGATTCCAGTTAAACAACTGACTGAAGGGGAGTCGGAACGGCTTAAAAACCTTGAAAAGCTTCTCCATCAGCGGGTTATCGGGCAGGACGAGGCTGTGGCGGCTGTGGCTAAGGCAATCCGCCGGGGCCGTATCGGATTAAAAGATCCAAAACGTCCTATAGGTTCATTTTTATTCCTTGGTCCTACAGGTGTCGGAAAGACAGAGCTGTCTAAGGCCCTGGCCGAGGCTATGTTTGGCAAGGAGGACGCGCTGATCCGTGTAGATATGTCCGAATATATGGAAAAGCACAGTGTTTCTAAATTAATCGGTTCACCTCCGGGATATGTGGGCTACGAGGAAGGCGGACAACTCAGTGAGAAAATCCGCCGAAATCCCTACTCTGTCCTCCTTTTTGACGAGGTGGAAAAGGCTCATCCCGATATATTTAATATTCTGCTCCAGGTGCTGGATGACGGACATATTACCGATGCCCAGGGCCGCAAGATTGATTTTAAAAATACAGTGATCATTATGACCTCCAACGCCGGGGCATCCAACATTATCTCTCCAAAAAAGCTTGGCTTTATGGCGGCGGACAATGCCCAGGAAGATTATCGGCGGATGAAGGACGGCGTTATGGACGAAGTGAAACAGATTTTTAAGCCGGAATTTTTAAACCGTATTGATGATATTATTGTATTCCATCCGCTGAGCAAAGAAGATATCCGTCAGATCGTCAATATTATGATTAATGAAATTTCTTCACGGACAAAAGAGCAGCTTGGAATTACTTTGGAGCCCAGTCGGGCGGTTCTGGATCATCTGGCGGAAAATGGCTTTGATCCTAATTTCGGCGCAAGACCTTTGCGCAGGGCTATCCAAAATGAAGTGGAGGACGCTCTGGCAGAGTCTATCCTCGACCACAAAGTGCAGTCCGGGGATACGGTTCACCTGGCAATGAAAAAGGGAAAAATTGATTTTTACCGGGGCGAATGACTGGAAATGTCATAAAAAATAAGTTATAATAAATGATAACTATTAAACCAGACATATGGTGCCAAGCCAAATCGAGGATTCAGCCGCGTAAGGGACGGTAATGTAGTGTTAGCTGCGGGAATCTAAAGAGGCAAGGCTGATAGTTACATTACAATAAGGAAAACAGACCTAAGAAAATGTTGTGACCGTTCAGACCATCTATCTTTAATGGTTGAACGGTTACAAAAAATTTACGATCAGGAGGATATGAAGATGACAGTAATCGAGGGGCTCATCCGTACCGAGGGTGACGGCAGTTTAAGTTTTGGCAACTATGAATTGGACGCAAAGTCTAAGGTATCGGATTTTGAACATTTCGGTGACAGTTATAAAGTAAAGACCTATAAGGAGATCACAAAGCTGGAGCGCAATGATCTGTTTGTATATGAATCTGTTCCCGGCACAGTTGTCCTTAACTTTTCTCAGAAAGGCGACGAAGTCGACTTTACTGTGGAAGGTTTTGAGGATACCCAGATTGCTCTGGGACTTGAGGCGGAGAAGGAATACCGTGTCTATGTTGACGGCGTGGATGTGGGAAGCGCCAGGACAAATCTTGGCGGAAAGCTTGTCTTTAGTGTGGAGCTGGGGGATGAACCGAAACAGATCCATGTGGTGTAAAGATATCCGGAGAAATTATTATAAAGTAACGGTTCAGGCCGACCAAGAAGATGCGCTGTCCTGAACAGTTACAATATAAAAAGCCAGGGGCTGCTGCGAGGATGCGGCAGCCCTTTTTATGGCAAATGTCATAATTGTTTGTTATGACATTTGCCGCGTCGATTTTTGATGCGTGAAACTCAGATATTTCCTTACCAAAATCGTGCCATTTTGCGCGGTGTGGAAGCGGTTTCTTGTCAGGATTTAGCCTGACAAGAAGATACGTTGTCTTGAATAGTTACAATATCACAGAAAAAGGGGAATGAATATGGCAAAATCTAAAATTGTGTTTTTCTGCCAGGAGTGCGGTTTCGAGAGCGCTAAGTGGATGGGCCAATGTCCGGCATGTAAAGCGTGGAACACTTTTGTGGAAGAACCCACAGTTCCAAAGAACAGCCGGGGCGCAAAAGCTTCGCCCAAAGAGATCGCCTCAGCTGTCCCCACCAGGCTTTCCCAGGTGAGCCTGCAAAGTCAGCCAAGGACGCTGACCGGTATCGGTGAGCTGGACCGGGTTTTAGGCGGTGGCATTGTCAAAGGCTCCCTCGTTCTCGTCGGAGGCGATCCGGGAATCGGAAAATCAACACTGCTGCTTCAGATGTGCCGGTTACTGGCCCAAAAGTCTGTACCTCTTTTGTATATTTCCGGGGAGGAATCTTTGCAGCAGATCAAGATGCGGGCTCAGCGCCTTGGAAACTTTGAAAAGGATATGATGATGCTGTGTGAGACGGATCTGGATATTGTGGAAGGTGTGGTGCGCAAATACAAACCGGAGATCGTTATCATTGATTCCATACAGACCATGTACCGGCAGGAAATCGCTTCCGCTCCTGGAAGCGTAAGCCAGGTCCGGGAAAGCACAGGGGTTTTAATGCAGCTTGCCAAAGGTCTTGATATTACTATTTTTATTGTGGGACATGTGACGAAAGAAGGGGTAGTGGCCGGCCCCCGTGTCCTGGAACACATGGTGGACACGGTCCTTTATTTTGAGGGGGACCGCCACGCGTCCTACCGCCTTTTGCGGGCTGTGAAAAACCGTTTCGGCTCCACTAACGAGATCGGTGTGTTTGAAATGGGTGGGGGCGGTCTGACCCAGGTCACAAACCCGTCAGAATATATGCTCAACGGCCGGCCCCAGGAAGCATCGGGCTCTGTAGTGTCCTGCGCAATGGAAGGTACCCGTCCTATACTCATTGAGGTACAGGCTTTGGTGTGCCGGACCAATTTTAATATGCCCAGACGGACCGCTGCAGGTACGGATTATAACCGGGTCAATCTTTTAATGGCTGTCCTTGAAAAACGCCTTGGACTGCCTCTGGATAACTGCGACTGTTACGTCAATATTGCGGGAGGTATGCGGCTCAATGAGCCTGCTATTGACCTGGCCATTGTCTGCGCCATTATTTCCAGCTATAAAAATTTCGCGGTTAGCCCCAAAACTATCATGTTTGGCGAAGTGGGCCTTACCGGGGAGGTACGGGCGGTAAATATGGTGGAGCAGCGGGTGGCGGAGGCAAAAAAGCTGGGATTTTCCATGTGTTTAGTACCCCAGGTCAACCTTAAAAACGTTTCGGGCATTTCCGGGATCACTGTCATCGGTATCAGCTCTGTTCAGGATGTTTTAAAATATATCAAAGGATAACTTGACAAATAAAGCCGGATGTGCTAAATTATCCATCATGAAAGACAGACAAAGACGTCTACAAAGCGTTTTTTGTCTGTCTTTTTTTGTGCATAAATGGTAACTATTCAGCCATACCTTTTAAGATTCCTGCAGCTAACGCTGCTTTACCGCCGCTTGCGCGGCTGAATCTTCGATTTGGCTTGGCGCCATATGTCTGGTTTAACAAAAAATCCTCTGCAAGTAAACTTGCACTGTATTTTTATTAAACCAGCCGCATGGCTGAACAGTTACTATAAATTTTAAACAGGAGGTCTTACCATGCGACTAACACCAAAAGAACAGGAAAAGCTTCTGCTCCATATGGCCGGAATGCTGGCGAAAGAGCGGAAAGAGCGGGGATTGAAACTGAATTATGTGGAGGCTGTGGCCTATATCAGCTCAGAACTTATGGAGATGGCCAGAGACGGCCGGGAGGTCACTGAGCTTATGTATCTGGGAACAAAAATTTTGACAAAAGATGACGTTATGGACGGCGTAGCGGATATGGTTGCCGAAGTCCAGGTTGAAGCTACATTTCCAGATGGCACAAAAATGGTTACTGTCCACAATCCTATTGTTTAGAAAGGAGTCCTCATTATGAAAATCGGAGAAATCATGCCGGCAGACAGAGAGATCGTTCTCAATGAAAATAAACCTACTGTTGTGCTGACTGTGGCAAACAAAGGAGATCGTCCTGTACAGGTAGGCAGCCATTATCACTTTTTTGAAGTCAACCGCTGTCTGAAATTTGACCGTGAAAAAGCTTACGGCTTTCACCTGGATATTCCTTCCGGAACTTCCGTCCGGTTTGAGCCCGGCGAGGAAAAGGAAGTTCAGTTGACAGGATTTGGCGGGACAAAGCGGATTTTTGGCCTGAATGACCTGACACGGGCTCAGGTGTCTGAGATGACAAAAGGGGCAGCTATGGAAAACGCAAGACAGAAAGGTTTCCTTTCAGAATAATGGAGGAATGAATCATGAGTATAAAAATATCCGGAGAAAAATACGCAATGATGTACGGCCCCACAACAGGGGGCAAAGTACGTCTGGCAGATACAAGCCTTGTTATTGAAGTTGAGAAAGATTACACTGTTTACGGTGATGAGTGTAAATTTGGAGGCGGAAAGACATTGAGAGACGGCATGGGCCAGTCGGTGACCACAACAAGCGCTGACGGTGACCTTGATCTGGTGATCACCAATGCCCTGATCGTCGATTATACAGGAATTTACAAAGCGGATGTAGGTATTAAGGACGGAAAGATCGCGGGGATCGGCAAGGCTGGAAATCCGGCGGTTATGGATGGCGTAACGCCGGGAATGACTGTAGGCGCCTCCACAGAGGCCCTTGCCGCTGAAGGTCTGATCCTCACAGCAGGCGGACTGGACACCCACATCCATTTTATATCGCCCCAGCAGGTGGACTGCGCCCTGTACAGCGGCGTGACCACAATGATCGGCGGCGGCACAGGCCCGGCGGACGGCACCAACGCCACCACATGTACTCCGGGGCCATGGAACATGGAAATGATGTTAAAAGCTGTGGAAGAGTATCCTATGAATATCGGCCTTCTGGGAAAAGGCAACTGTTCCGATGAGAAAGCTCTTGTGGAACAGATCAAAGCCGGAGCTATGGGCTTAAAACTTCATGAGGACTGGGGAAGCACCCCGGCAGCTATTGATCACTGTCTTAATGTGGCCGACGATTATGATGTGCAGGTGGCTATCCACACCGATACATTAAATGAGGGCGGCTGTGTGGAAGATACTCTGGCGGCTATTGCCGGGCGCACCATCCACACATATCACACCGAGGGCGCCGGCGGCGGACATGCCCCGGATATTATTAAGGCGGCCTCAGCTCCAAATGTCCTTCCATCATCAACAAACCCCACCATGCCTTACACGGTGAATACCATTGACGAGCATCTGGATATGCTTATGGTATGCCACCATTTGGACAAACGCATCCCTGAAGATGTGGCTTTTGCCGATTCCCGTATCCGCCCGGAAACTATCGCGGCGGAAGATGTTCTCCACGACATGGGCGTGTTCAGCATGATGAGTTCTGACTCCCAGGCCATGGGCCGGGTGGGCGAGGTGATCACCCGCACATGGCAGACCGCCAGCAAGATGAAAGATGAGAGAGGCCCCCTTCCGGAAGATGAGGGCCACGGAAATGATAACTTCCGTGTAAAACGCTATATTTCCAAATATACCATTAATCCGGCCATCACCCACGGCGTTGCCGGATATGTAGGTTCTGTGGAAAAAGGAAAAATTGCCGATCTTGTTTTATGGAATCCGGCATTTTTCGGAGCAAAACCGGATATGATCATTAAAGGCGGCATGATCATCGCGTCAAAAATGGGCGACGCCAACGCTTCTATCCCCACCTGTGAGCCTGTGATGTACCGCCCGATGTTTGCCGCTCACGGCAAGGCAAAATATGCGGCCTGCCTGACCTTCGTATCTAAAGCGGCTATGGAAGAAAATGTAAAGGAAAAATATCATCTTGAAAAGACCGTTGTTTCTGTATCCGGATGCCGCAGCATCGGCAAAAAAGATATGAAATTTAATGATAAAACGCCAGAGATCTCTGTTAATCCTGAAACTTACGAGGTGCGCGTGGACGGGGAGACCATCACATCCCAGCCGGCAAAGAAGCTTCCTCTGACTCAGATGTATCAGTTGTTCTGATAAAAAATGCGTGTTCTAAATCTATAATCAGGAGGAATCTATATGTTAGGCGTATGTTTGCTGTTTGTGGGTATTGTACTGATCAATAACGGTATGTGTACCCTCTATAAACTGGACGGAAAGGCGACGGCGGTCATGAATCTTTTGACTGGCGGGCTTTCCATATTTATTAACGCGGTAAATCTTGTCATGGGCAACTATTATGCCGCGGGCACCGGCCTTTTGTTTGGCTTTACATATATCTTTGTAGCTTTTATGAAGCTGTGGAAATTAAGTCCCATTCCCTTTGCCTGGTTTTCCACTTTTGTGGCGGTCAACGCCATTGTTTTCGGAACGATCGAAGGGATTACCGGAAGCACGGCCCTTGGAATCATACCGGACTGGCGCTGGGCAGCCATCTGGTATTTGTGGGCGATCCTCTGGGGAACTTCTTTTGTGGAAGATATCTGCCACAAAAAACTTGGAAAATTTGTGCCTGTTTTGCAGGTTATTGAGGGTATCATCACCGCATGGATTCCCGGTCTGTTAATGATCATCGGCATGTGGTAAAAAAAGAGAAAGCGGCGGCATCGAAAAGATGCCGCTGCCTGTGTAAAGGAGTAAAGAAATCAATGCTTTGTGAAAAAATTCTTGGACGTCTGTCAGACTTTTCCACAGAGGGAAAGTCCATTGAATATGTTGAAATCGAATGGCATGAGGCTTTTAAAAAAATCCATAAAAAAGTCACTGACCAGGGGACAGAGGTAGGCATACGCCTGGACGATTCTGTTTTGACCAGAGGATTATATGAAGGGGACGTGCTGTACGCTGACAATGAAAAAATTGTAGCGGTCCATACGCCGCCCTGCGATGTGATATACATTGCCGTCCGTCCGGATCATCTTTTTATGACAGCTAAAGTTTGTTATGAGATCGGCAACCGGCACGCCCCTCTTTTTTACGGCGAGGAGGAAAATACATTTATTACCCCATATAATGAGCCGATGATAGCGATGCTGTCCAAAATGCATGGGATATGTGTGGAGCGCAAAACAATGACCTTGGATTTTGACCGGAGAATTTCCGCAGCCATCCACAATCATCATCACTGACAGGAGGCTGCCATGGGAGGAGACGATTTAAAGAGACATTTTCTTTTGCTCCAGATTAACGACGCTTTATTTCCTATAGGCGGCTACGCCCATTCTTACGGTCTGGAAACCTATATCCAGAAAGGGATCGTCCATGATCTGGCAACGGCCCGGAAATATATATGCCGCCGCCTTGAATTAAGCTTTGCGTGGACAGATCTTCTGGCGGTCCGCCTAAGTTTTGAGGCCGCGGTTAAAGGGGATTATGACCGGCTGGACTGGCTGGAAAATGTCATGGACGCCTCAAGAGTACCCCAGGAAGTGCGGGAAGGCTCTAAAAAGCTGGGAAGCCGTTTTATAAAGACAGTCAGCTATATGGATCTTGATCTGCCCGGTTCCTGTTTTGACGTCTATGTCCGCCGCCGGCATAAAAAGCCTACATGTCATCCCTGTGCATATGGAGTTTTGTGCGCCGCGGCCAAAATGAATCTGATGGATGTGCTGTCCGCTTTTTTGTACGGACAGACGTCTGCCGTGGTAACCAACTGCGTAAAAACCATACCCCTGAGCCAGTCTGACGGACAGCGGCTTTTAGCGTCCCTGTATCCCATTTTTGAGGATGTGATCAAAAAGACAATGGAGGCCGGCGATGACATGTTATGTCTGTCCGCTCCCGGCTTTGATCTTCGCAGTATTGAGCATGAATATCTCTATTCCCGGCTGTATATGTCCTGATATGGATTTTCGGAATTTTCCAGATAAGGCGGGAATCTGAATATAGAAGAAATATAAAAGCAGCAGAAAGAAGGAAAAAATATGTCTTATGTAAAAATTGGCGTAGCCGGACCGGTAGGTTCAGGAAAAACGGCTTTAATTGAAGCGCTGACCCGCCAGATGGCCAAAGAGTACAGCATTGGTGTCATTACCAATGATATTTATACAAAAGAGGACGCGGAATTTCTGGCAAAAAACAGCGTGCTTCCCATTGAGCGGATCATCGGCGTTGAAACCGGCGGCTGCCCTCACACGGCCATCCGTGAGGACGCGTCTATGAATCTGGAAGCGGTGGACGAGATGATGGAGCGTTTCCCGGATATTGAACTGTTATTTATTGAGAGCGGCGGCGACAATCTCTCAGCAACCTTCTCCCCGGAACTGGTGGACGCGACGATTTTTGTCATTGATGTGTCTGAAGGGGATAAGATTCCGAGAAAAGGCGGGCCAGGGATCACCCGGTCGGATCTGATGATTATTAACAAGATCGACTTGGCGCCTTATGTTGGAGCCAGCCTGGAAGTGATGGAGCGGGATTCTAAAAAAATGCGCGGGGACCGTCCGTTTATCTTTACTAACATCCGCAGCGGCGAGAATGTGGACCAGGTTATTGACTGGATCAGGAAAAACGTACTTCTGGAGGGCATGTAATACTTATGAGCGCAAATCAGTTTGGGAAACTGTCTAAAATCCTTCTGCGGGCAAAAGCGGAAGATGGAAAAACATTTTTAGAAGATGTATATTTTACCGCGCCTTTTAAAATTATGCGGCCTTTTCCAAGGGAAAACGGAGGAATTCGTGTCATGCAGATGGCCGCCTCAGCCGGAATTATGGAGGGAGACTGCCAGGAGCTGGAGTTTGATATTGGCACAGGCGCTGATCTGGAATTTGTCTCCCAGTCTTATGACAAGATCCATGAAATGAAAGAGGGATGTGCCAGAAGAACAACGAAAATCAGGGTACATTCCGGGGCCGCCTTCTGCTTTCACCCTCAGCCGACGATCCCTTTTAAAGATTCCGCGTTTGAGAGCCGTATGGAAATCCATCTGGATGACGAGACGTCTGTGTTTTCCATGAGCGAGATCCTTTCCTGCGGCCGTTATGCCAGGGAGGAGCGTTTTGCTTACCGGCATTACTATAACCTGGTGGAAATACACCGGGGAGAAGCTCTTATATATAGAGATAACACCCGCTATATTCCCTCGATGTTTGACATGGAGGGGTTAGGGATGTATGAGAATTTTACACATCTGTCCAATATATTTATTTCCAGGCCCAAAGACCCGGAAGCGTATAAAAGGAAAATCCAGGAAATACTTGACAGAAAAGCCGATGTGGAAGGCTCAGTGACCATGCTCTTTGGCGGCGATCTGGCGGTGCGTATTTTTGGCCGCAGAGCCCAGGATCTGGAACGGGTAAATAAGGAGATTTTTGGAACAGAACATTAAATGTCGCTGCTGCCGTCAGATAACCTCATAGATAAAAAAATCAAAGAATTGCCTCATGAGGAATATTTCCCCGCTATAGGCTCTCAATGGCAAACCAGTAACGGCTATTATAAAACACATAAAAATTTGGGGTTTCGGCCATTGAAATATCCCCCTTTTGGGAGAGGACAGATTGGGAGAGGGAAAGACAACTATCTTTCTCATACAAAAGGTAAAAGAGTAAGTTTATATGAGTGTTTAATGAGGCAGAAGAGAAAGTGACAAATATCACAGGAAACTGTAATGATGATAAAAAAGGAAGTCCTGTGTTTACAAAAGATAAACACGCTGATCCACGGCTTATGCCGCTCCTTTGCTCACAATCGGGCGCTCAGCTCATCAGAGTTGGCACATCCAGATTCTTATGCAAACATAAACCTGTCCGCCCAACTCTGATGGCTGAACTGTTACTAAAAATGTTGAAAAAATTGAAAAAACTGTTGACAGGAGTAGAATGAAGTGGTAATATATAGAAGCTGTCTGCGAGAGCAGAACAGAGAAAAGGATCTTCTGAAAAAGAAGATGAAAAAAATAGAAAAAAGTGCTTGACAAACATTGGAAAGTATGATAATCTATTGAAGCTGCTTGAGAGAGCAGTTGTGAAAAACCAACAGAACATTGATAATTAAACAATAAAACAATCCCGAAAATTCACAAAGATTTCGATGAGCGTTTTAAACGATCGTCGAAATGCCCGAAACTCTGAACAAAAGATTGTGAAGAGCGCCGGGGAGCGAATTTCAAAGAACAAAAACCAAAGTAAAGAACGGGAATAATGACAGCGAGTTGTTGTTCTGGTTCAGGATTAACGGGGAAACATCTTTTAACTAAACTCGCTGCAAAGCAGCTCGCTAAGGGAAAAGATGTTGGTTCGACTAAACTCGAAAAGACCTCGTTAAGTCGAAACTCAAACATGAGAGTTTGATCCTGGCTCAGGATGAACGCTGGCGGCGTGCTTAACACATGCAAGTCGAACGAAGCAGTTTTGAAGAAGCCTTCGGGTGGAATTGAGATTGACTGAGTGGCGGACGGGTGAGTAACGCGTGGGTAATCTGCCTCATACAGGGGGATAACAGTTAGAAATGACTGCTAATACCGCATAA
>NZ_JACHFW010000015.1 GCF_014202115.1 Catenibacillus scindens | reverse complement strand
CGCCCCATCAAAGGAAACATTCCATGACAGATATCCTGGTAATCTCATGTCAGCATGACAGAGCGAGATCATGACAGCCCAGGAGAGCATTAACAAGATAGGTTGCAGGACAAGGTGAGCTTAAGTAGCATAGTGTGGGTAGGTGCAAAGTTTTCATTTCTTTTCTCAGTAAGTATTGAATTCCTCCAGTTGTTCCTGAGACTTGGCACCTTCCAGTTATCAGATATCTTCTATAATACATTGGGAGGACTTTTTGGAGGTTTGATTTACTACATTGGATACAAAATGAAACACCGGAAAGGAAACTGAAAATAATAAAATCACACAGTAAAATAGCATATGAGTAAAAGAGGACAAAGAGATGAAAACTACGAAATCTACAACATTACTTATCATGGCCGCCGGTATCGGCAGCCGCTTTGGAACTGGCATCAAGCAACTGGAGCCCGTAGGGCTCCACAATGAAATCATCATGGATTATTCTATCCATGATGCAATCTCAGCCGGATTTAACAAAATTATTTTCGTAATCCGTAAGGACATAGAAGCAGATTTTAGGGAGCGCATTGGTAACCGTGTGGAAGCCATCTGTGCGTCTCTTAACGTGGAGATTGCCTATGCATTTCAGGATCTTTCTTCCATACCGACCGGTTACACTGTCCCAAATGGCCGTACCAAACCCTGGGGAACGGGACAAGCTGTACTCGCGGCGAAGAATCTGATTCATGAACCGTTTGCTGTGATCAATGCGTGTTTTTTGCAAGCACTTTTTCCTCAAAAATGCAGATTGACTTCCTCAAAGTTGCATGGGGAATTTCCCCAGTATTGCATTTCCCCCTCCGGCACTCTTTTAGGTGCCGGAGAGGAGCCGTTGCAGGCATACAAAGTTTATTAGTTACAGATATTGCTAACTTTGCATGCGAGTTACACTAAAGTTCTGTTTTGAATATAAAAAGTCACGCAAAGCCTTATTTTTCTGAACTTCCAAAAAAGTTGACACTCAATAAATTGGCACTCATTGGGGAAGCTGAAAAAAGCCCGTAAAATCAAGGAAAATCCCATTTTTCACTTGTATTTTTTGGAAAAATATGGCATAATACAAGAGAAGCAATTAACCCTCAAATATTAAACGGATGGAGTGCCATATGTACCTGGACTGTACGATAAAGATACCTGATTCAAACGGGAAAATCACGAAGAAGACAATCAAGGGAACGACGTATATCTATTATGAATACGCGCGGATTTATCTGAAAGATAAGAAGTATAACACACCGAGACGGATATGTATCGGCAAGCAGATTCCGGGCCAGCCTGCACTCATGTTGCCGAATGACAAGTTCTTAAAGATATTTCCACAGGAAATCCTGCCGGAAGAGAAACAGGGATACCGAAGTGGCTGCCTTCGTATTGGGGCTTATATTGTGATTCGGAAGGTCATATCTGACTACAGATTGGATCTGATGCTTGCAAGAATCGTTGGAAAGGATGCGGGGCTGTTTCTGGATCTGGCTGCCTATACAATCATTACCGAAGGAAATGCCGCCCAGTATTATCCGGATTATGCTTTCAACCATCCATTGATGACAGAGGATATGCGTATATACAGTGATTCGAAAGTGTCCGATTTTCTTAGCCGGACTACGACAGACCAACGGATTCTGTTTTTGAATGAATGGAACGAGAAGAGAGATCATAGGGAAAGGATCTATATTTCTTACGATTCCACAAACAAAAACAGCCAGGCCGGCGACATCGATCTGGTAGAGTTTGGCCATCCAAAAGATGACCAAGGGAAAGAAATCTTTAATTATTCCATTGCCTATGACCGGAATAATAGAGAGCCTTTGTTCTACGAGTCTTATCCCGGAAGCATTGTAGACATATCCCAGCTTCAGTATACGCTTGGCAAAGCGAAGGGATATGGGTACAGACGGGTTGGGTTTATTCTGGACCGGGGATATTTTAGCAAGGAAAATATCCGGTTCATGGATGATAATGGATATGATTTCGTTATCATGGCCAAGGGGATGAAAAAACTGGTCAGCGATATCATACTGGAGCGAAGAGGAAGTTTCGAGGATGATCGGAAAAACAGTATCCGCGCCTACAAAGTCAGTGGCACAACTGTTCGGCGGAAACTATATGCAGATGATGAAAAAGAGAGGTATTTCCATATTTATTATAGTGACAGCAAAAGGCAGTCTGAGCGGGAAAAATTTGAAGATAAAATTGACCAGATGGGAAAGAAACTAAAAGACTGTATGGGGCTGCCAGTTCGTCTGAGAGGAGATTTTATTAAATATTTCGATCTGGTGTACTGGCATGAAGGCCTGGAAGATGAGAAGTTCATGTCCGGAATCGAAAAGACAGAAATAATCAACCGGGAGATACAGCTTTGTGGTTATTTTGTGATTGTGACTTCGGATAAGATGACAGCAGAGGAAGCGCTGACGCTGTATAAGAGCAGGGATGGATCGGAGAAACTTTTCCTGGGAGATAAATCGTATCTCGGGGCGCGGAGTGAGCGGGTTTACTCTAATGAGTCAATGGATACAAAGATATTTATAGAGTTTGTAGCCACGATTATCCGAAGTAAGATATATACCTGTCTGAAAGACGAAATGGACCGACAGGAACACAGGAGAAATTTCATGACAGTGCCTGCAGCCATAAAGGAACTGGAAAAGATAGAGATGCTAAAAGGTGCTGATAATGAATACCGTTTGGATTATGCAGTTACTGCCAGACAAAAAGAGATCCTGAAAGCTTTCGGCCTTACAGCATCTAATGTACAGAAACAAGCGGCTGCAATCAGTTCAGATCTGGAAAGGATTGAGGTTGAGGAGTTTGAAAAAGCAGCAAACGAACAAATGAAAACACTGTGATATGGGAGGGCAGGAAGATGGCGAGACGGGTTGTGACATTAGAAGAAAAGATAGAGAAAGCTCAGATCAATGTGGCCGAAACAAAAGTGAAATACGATAAGGCAGTTGATGAATTGGAAAAGCTTCTGACGAAACGGAAGGAGCGGGATAACAAGCAGCTCCTGGAAGCATTCTCAAAAAGCGAGAAAACCCTTGCAGAAGTCATTGAATTCCTGCAAGGGAATAGGCCGTCAGAAGATTGAGTGTTACATAACAATTGGACAGGGGAAGAAAAAGCATGATGACACTAACGCAGTATAAAAAAGTAATTAAATCTTTAACCAGAGATGAATTAGAAGCGCATTTATTTGAAATGTTCAAATCTTCTAAAGTTTTCAAGGATATCGAAAGCAGTTGGTGGAGCGTGGAATCCAATGATGAATTGATAGCCAGTCTGCAGAAACGATTAGAAAAGGTTTTCTGGAAGGAACAGTTTTCTTTGAGTGAATGCAAAGGTGTGCTGAACGACTACCTAAGCAGAACTGTAGATGAAGGAACGAAGGCTCTGATGCACCTTGCTTTCGCTGCCGAAGCCGCAGAACTTAGTGCAGTATACGGTGACTATGGGGGAAGATTTTACAACAGCCTTGAATCCTCAGCTGAAAAATTTTTGAATTATGCGAAACTGCATCCGGATTTCTTCAGCCTCCACGAAACAGAATTCGAAAACCTCATATCTACTGCCGATCCTCTGGGGTATGGCGTATCAGATGATCTGGGATATATGATGGAAAACGTTCGCATAGAACTCGGGTATTATGATGATCCAGATGGGGACAAGTGATGACTGCAATTAGCGTTGAGGGTTAAAAAACTCAGGAAGTTAAGGTTGTAATGAACAGTGTGCAGTCTGGCTGATAAATAGGCGGAATTGAAATGATGAGTAGGTTTCGCCTAATTTTATCGCTCATAAAATAGATTGACATGGAAAATATAGGAATAAAATAGATAGATATGAAAAATAACAATTCTAACACGTCGCTAAAACGAGGACGACCTCCAAAGAAAGATTATGATCCGGAAGCCCTGATGCGGGAATTGATCGACACAGCGGCAGAGATTTATCAGGAGAAGAGAGAAATCAAAGCCACAGCCCTGGAGCTTGACCTTCCGCCGGGTAAGGTCAAAAAGCTCTTGATCACCGGCAACGTTTTGTCCTATCCAGAAACGAAGCAGATTCAGGACCTCTTGCGGCAGGGAAAAACCATGGTGGAGATCCAACATATTATGGGTCTCAGCTACTCTGCCCTTCACATATATCTGCCGTATAGTAAGGTGATCTATAAGATGTCTGAGATCAGCCAGAATGCAGAACGGGTTAAGGCATATAAGGCCCGGAAATCAGCTGTGGATACATTAATGGCAGCACCTACAGATGGACATCTATGGGACTGCATTGTTGCCTTTCAGAATTATCCGTTCCATACCGTTTCCGGCTTGCCTTTTTCTTATACACTGAAGAAGGGGAGGAATGGGGAATACACAAAGGAGCTGTTTATTGACCGCCGGGAAAACAGCAAATTTCTGGCATGGAGTTCTGTGCGGATGGCGTTTGAGAAAGCTATGGACCAGCAAGGCGCTATATTTACCCGCCCCAAAGAGTTGGCCGATGTACGGGGCGTGAGCTACACTTTTAGCCTGTTATGGCGTTTTGGGATGATCTCAGTGCCGGAGGAAGTAGAGAAAAAGTTGAAAGGGAACCGGAAGTAGGCGAAGTCATCTATCCGGAAGAATCATACAATCTCAAAAAGATTATCTGTGGCTATGTGCCAGATAGTGTGATAAGATGTTTCATGCATACAATTTTAGGAGGTATCAGCCGTTGGCGTTTTATATATTTCTTGGTTTTACAATTCTTTGGTTCCTGTTTATGACGTATCTGTCCCACCAGGACGGGGAACACACTGGAAGGACCAGCCGGGAACTGGCGGAGAAGCTGTCGGCTTTGGATTTCCTTGATTCCGACATTAATATCCTGAACGGCAGGCTACGCCGTATGGCCCATGTGGTGGTGTATGCAGTGTTGACTGTTCTGCTTGCTATTACATTGAAACTGGGCGGCTATTCCCCATGTCTGACAGCAGGTACCATCGTCTGGGCCTGGGCCGATGAAGCAACAAAGCCGCTGGTGCAAGGCCGCCATTTCTCCTGGCTTGATGTGGGTCTAAATGTGTTAGGAATTGTGATTGGAATACTTATTTTGCTGCTGATTCTTTGATCTTCAGTATCGCTGTTCCTCTTTCATTGTTATCCGTTGCGCCGTGTTATCCGCTGCTGCCAAAATGCGTATTCCACTTGCTATGTGCAAAATACAGAGGTACTATCGCCATAGCCTACAAGAGAAAGGTAATAAATATAGGAAGGACAGTGGTGACTATGGCACATATGGAACGTATCTGGGGAGCGAGAAGTGGACATTCAAGAGAAATTGTAGAGAACGTGGTTCAATATCTGAAGGAGTACCCAGCAAATTATCAGGGGCAGGTGGACACATTGCTGGAGCTGCTCTACCAGGCATTTACGGAATACAATTCGGACGAGACACCGGAATTCAGGAAACAGGTGGATCCTCTGGATGAGACGCTGCGAAGCCTGGTGGAAACAGATGAAGAAGCGGATGAGTATATGAACATTGTTTTCGGCCTGTGTACGACCTATGAGCGGCAGGGGTATATCGAAGGGATTAAGGTTGGCGCCAGGTTGATGATGGAGCTGATGGAGGAATAATCAGGAATTTTTACTGGATGACTGGGGCCTACGGATAACGAACGAAGTGCAAATAATTTGTGAACAGCTTTTCGGCTGCCTTGAAAATCCATGGCTTTAATGGTAAGATGAAATGGGGATATATTGCAGGAAATACTCTTTCTGACCGTAAGATGAAGAAGGTTCATTGAGGCCTGTCGGAATTGGCCCCTGAACAATACGAAAACAGGATGGAGGCGATGGCCGGCATGAATCAAGAGATAATGGATCATGAATTGGAAGCCCGCTATGAGAAATACAAGGGAATTTTAAAGAACCTGACCATAATGAGCGATGTGTTTATGCGGAACGTGTTTAAAGAGCGCAGATGCACGGAATACGTCCTGCAGGTGATTATGGGGAAGAAAGACTTGAAAGTTCTGGATCAGGTACTACAGAAAGACTATAAAAATCTGCAGGGCAGGATTTTGACGAATTGCCGGAAACCCATGTGATCTTTATCACCAGGGATGATGTGCTGGGATATGGTCTTCCCATTTATCACATAGGGAGAAAGATTGAGGAAGTCGGAACAGACTTTAAAGACGAAGCATACATCATTTATGTGAATTCCAGCCGTCAGGATGACACGGAACTGGGCCGGCTGATGAAGGATTTTCATTGTAAGAACGCGAAAGATATCCACAGTGAGGTTTTGGCGAGACGTGTGTACGAATTGAAAGAGACTCAGGAAGGAGTTGATCATATGTGCCGTGAAATGGATGAAATTTATAATGAAGGCGCGAAACTTGGTGAAGAGCGTGGCAGGATCCAGGGAATTGCAGAAGGACTTGCTGCGGGAGAGATGAAAGCTAAAAAAGAAACAGCCCTGACGCTTGCGGAAAAAGGTATGTCGGCATCCGATATTGCTGACATCGTAAAAGTCAGTGTGAAGCTGGTGCAGGAATGGCTGTCCGGAAACATGAGCCTGGTCAAATAAGATGAACGCCCTCTGCGGAAGCTGTGTAGTAGTTTCTGCAGAGGGTGTTTTATTTCTAATATACAAATGATTTATTCATCCTTCATATTTTAATCCCGGTTACAGCGGTAACCGCCAGTGGGACAAGTTTGTGTGTGATGGAGAGCCGGAGCTGGTTGACGTCCAGATCATAGATCCCGAACCTCACACGATCAAGGGCATCCGCGTCCTTTAGGATCTGATACAGAAGCCAGGTGCGTTTCCTGGCCCGGATTGTATCGGTTGATTTTAGATATTCCTCTGCCAATTTATCATCGAGACAATGATATTCAATGAGGAAGCAGACGGCAGGGGCTGCGGAGCTGTTTGCGTTATTTTCATAGACTTCCCGGCTGGCTTTCACATGGCTGTCGTCCACACCGTCATTCCTTCGCCCAATGTCATGGAAAACAATGGCGATTAAGAGCTGTGTTCGTTCCGTCAGATTCAGCTTTATCTTTCCAGCCTGGATGATCGCAAGGGCAAGAAATAAAACCCGCGCGCTGTGGAGTTGGCCGTGATCGGTTATGTCTTTTCGGTGGCGTTTATATAAACGCCGGATCTGCTCTATTCCTTTTACATACTCATCTAAATATCGGGGCGGCATGACCAAAGGAGAATCGGGACCGATCAGACGCTCGACAGTCACTTCAAAGGGGATACCCGGAACTGCGAGGATTTCTTTTTCCTTGCATTCAAGATTAAATGCAATGACATCCTTTTTAAGGATTCTGGCCCGGATAATCCTGGCGTGGTTCTGGTCTCCATGCCTGCAGGCAAAGAAGAAGGCTGTGTTGATATCCAGAGACCAGCTGAAAGCCTGCCGGTAATCCGTACTTCCTTCCGCTTCCCCACGGTAAATGGGGAGTTCTTCCGGATAGTCAGCCAGAGCGGAGTTCATTCTGTCAATCTGCTCATCGGATCTCCCGGAAGCCAGCTTTTGAAGCAGATCTGCACCATATACACCGGCGCTGTAATCGGTAATCGTGTACAGTCTCAGAAACAGGTCATAAAGATCCGGGCTTGGGGCGCTCCTCCGTATGTACTCAGCCAGAAGTTCTGAGCGTATGCCATCATCCTGATTAAACAAATATGAGAATATTTTATCCTTATCAGGGTTTTGCAGACTTGCAGCAAAGTCCAGAATGTATTTGCAGAATTGATTTGGATCTTTGATGATAGGAAGTCGTTTTGTGCCATAAATATTCAGTTAAAGGGCGATTGGGATGACCCTGTTGTCCGGGTCATAATAATATGTGGATGGGATCAGATGCCTGCTGTAGTAAATTTTGTCGGCAGGAAGCGGGTACGGCCATTCCGAAACCGTATAGCCGGGGTTATAACCCTGGGATAAAAGCTTCTTTTTGTCAGACGCAGTTTTCACTTTGGTAAGCGGGTAGAAGTCCCCCAGAAGGGCAGTCCCATTCTTTAAAAGGATGTCTGATACCGTTAATGGCGTTGATGGATTATGTGTTTATGATACACTAAATTTACCGAAAAAAGCGTCAGAATTCCCTGAAAAAGCAAGGGAAATTCCCTAAATAAAGCGGGACATATTGAATCCCCTTTACATTATATTTATCCTTTATCTAAGAACCACCAAAGATAGAGGAGGAAAGGAAGATGCTCACTATGTCCCAAATCAATCATATCAAAGACTTGAGTAATTGTGGATACCGGATCAGTGAAATTTCTAAAAAAACAGGTGCTGATCCCAAAACGATACGCAAGTATCTTGCACAGGATGACTTCTCACCGCAACCATCCGTTATCCAGGAGAAGCCATCCAGACTGAGAAAGCAAACCTGGAACTGATCTGGGATCCCGGACCTGTACAAGTTGATTTTGGGGAAGCTGACTTTTATGAGACCGGGAAGCTCTGCCGCAAGAAATATCTGACTGTGTCGTTCCCTTACAGCAATGCAGCTGGTGTTGGGCGGCGGATTGGCGATGCGATCCATGAATCCGAACTTTTCTTCTGTTTCCGAGCCCATTATCACTTCCGGGGGCGCTTCTGCAACCCCTATTCCGGCTAGGAAAAAGGGAATGTGGAGCGCAAGGTTGATTATAACCGTGCGAACCTGTTTGTTCCGGTCCCGCATTTCAATGAGATAGAGAAGTATAACCAGAAGCTGCTTGCCCGCCATGAAAAGAAAGCTTCCGAACTCCATTATAAGAAACAGATCCCTATCCGGGAATTGTTTGAAGAAGACAGGAAAGCCCTCCTGATGCTGCCGCCAAAACGGTTCGATGTCTGCCGGTATGAATGGCTGAAAGCGGATGGTTACGGAAAAGTCTGTATGAATGGAAAGCATTTCTATTCTACCAGGCCGGAAAACGCAAACAAACAGGTGCTGGTGGGAATTCGTGCCCATACCGTTGACATTCTTACGGAAGGCGAACAGATTGTCACGACTCACCGGCGCGCTTACGGAGATAACCGCACGGATATCAGCGATTACAGTATCACGCTGGCTGTCCTAATGAAAAACTCTGGAGAGCATTAGACAGCATTAACATCTGTGACGCTTCCGTGCTTGCCGCAAGGATCACCGGATATGGAATTTATACACCGCCGGAGACCGGTCCATCCCTTGCAGTATATGATGATATGTTCCTGAAGGAAGGAGGCACTGTTTCATGATGACACCAAAGATGAAAGAGGATTTCTGCACACAGATCCTTGAAGCAAGCCGGCAGCTCTTCCTTTCGGGCAGGATCTCAGAGATCTGCCAGGAAAAAGGGACGCAGAAACAGCTGGAGTTTCTTCTGGAACTGCTGCAGGTGGAACGGACTCTCCGGGATGAAAACCGCCGGAAGCGTCTGATCAAGCGGGCCGGATTCCCGACCTATAAGACCTTTGAGGGATACAGTTATCACTGCGTAAAGTTTCTCTCTCCCCCCCGCATGGCAATCGCGGCTGGTGTAAAAGCCTGCAATCTGGGTTACAAGACGAAGTTTTATACCGTAACAGAACTTGTGCTGAAGCTTGCAGAAACTCGGAAAAACGGGACACTGGAGCGCCTTCTGTGGGATCTTCGCAGCCTTGACCTGCTCATACTGGATGAATGGGGATATATACCTGTGGATAAGGATGGTTCCCAGCTGCTGTTCCGTGTCATATCTGACAGTTATGAGAGCAAGAGCCTGATCCTGACAACCAATGACGATCGCCGGATGTTGGGGCCATTGATATCTCCGGGTATTTCTCAGGGATGGAGAAGTCCCCATAGATAATAACGCATCCGAAAGGGACATCCGTGGTTTTTGTATCGGGAAGAAGAATTGGCAGATGATCGATACGATCAATGGAGCCAAGACTTCCGCGATCATATATAGCATTGTAGAAACCGCAAAAGCAAATCATCTGAAACCATTTGCTTATGTGCAGTATCTTCTGGAAGAAATCCCCAAACATATGGAGGATAAGGATCGTTCATTTTTGGAAGATCTTCTGCCATGGTCAGAAAAACTTCCGGCAGAGATCCGCAAAGGTTAAATGCAGGTGGCTGCGAATGGCGCGGGCTGAATTGTTACTTGCGTTTTCTTTAATCCAGCATTCCCCCTGTACATTCCCCTCCCCTTGTTCTATAATAAATATACAGGATTCCTCTTCTGGATAAAGTTTTCGTTAGAAAACTTTGGAATGCAGGAGGGATAAAAGAGTAATGAGCAAATCCTTTAAAGACCTGACGATCAAAGATGCATTTATGTTTGCCGCCGTGATGGTGGACCCGGATCAGTGCCGCCTATTCTTAGAAATGGTGTTGGGCATGGATATTGTGGATCTTCATGTGGTCACGGAAAAGACCATGGTCTACCATCCCCAGTATCATGGCATACGCCTGGATGTTCTTGCTGAGGAAGAAAGAAGGACAGCTATGAAGCGTCAGTAGAGCGTCAGGTTCAGAGGATTAAGCGTGACCGGGAAATGGAGGCGCAGTATATGATGTTGGAGGAAATGCTCAAAGACGAGCGGGAGGCCGGCAGGAATGAAGGGCTTAAAATCGGACGCCTGGAAGGCAAAAATCAGTCTCTGGAGTTAGCCAATGCGTTGGTAAGCCAGGGCAGATATGAGGATCTGAAGCGCTGCCTGGAGGATGAAGCGTTCATGGAAGGACTGCTGGAAGAATTTGGGATTAAATAGTGTATATGTTGTATAGCTTGTAAACAGAGGAATCCTGTTTACAAAAGATCAAAGGATATACAATGTACCAATGAACGGGAGCTGCGCCTGACCTGGCGCGGCTCCTGATGTTGATTTGACGGAAGTTTGACAGAATAACACAGGGAGTTTTATATGATCACTATACTTACTAAGATTTTTACGAATATTGTCACGACAATTTATCAGTATATATGGTTTGCCCTTTTGGCGGCGGTTCTGTTTATGTTTTTATATTTATTTGCAGGGGAACACGGATGGAAGGAATCCTTTAAGGTCTGGCTGGGAAGTTTTCGGAGACGGTCTGCCTTCAGAAGAGTCTTTCTGTTGGCGCTTTACATGATTTTAGTATTGTTCCGGACGCTGCTTAACCGTGAACTGTGGTTAAATCCGCTGTCGGATATTTTTGGCGGATGGGGGCTGTACACGGAGAATGGAGTATTTACTACGGAGGCGATTGAAAATTTTCTCCTCCTGCTTCCATTTATTTTGCTGCTTTTCTGGGCTAAGGGCTCATATGTCTATGGAAAGAGAGACAGATGCCTTTCTATGGTGTGGGCCGGGATAAAGATCGCATTCTGTTTTTCACTTGCCATTGAATGTATTCAATTGTTTTTCCGCCTTGGAACGTTTCAGTTTTCTGATCTGTGCTATAACACTCTCGGCGGAGGCGTTGGGGCGCTTATTTATAATTTAGGGCGCCGGGGGATCAGAGCGCTGAAAAGTAAAAACACCTGAATGTGAACCGTTAGACAAATTGATTGCTGTCCGGATCGTATGCATAGTCGATGCCGGACAGCTTTTTTGTCACGGCGGCTTTGTCCAGATTAAGGGCGGCGCACATTTCATCCAGTGAGGGATAGTAATCTCTAAGTTTTAGATTGACATAACTCAACAATAAAAAAGGGTCTTGTGGAATATTTTCGTTCATAGCCATTCTCCTTTACAAAAATTGGGTAGCATTATTGTGAAAAATCTGATATGTTTATCAATAGGGTCAAATTCGTAACTGTTTGTTCCGGCCGTCATACATATCCGGCCGCATGGCTGATTAGTTACGCACAAATTCTTTTTTGATGCCTAGTGTATTGACACGATCATAATTATAATACAATGAAGGTGAGGGAGCAATATGATTTTAGTCACCGGTGGGTGCCGCAGCGGGAAAAGTGCCTTTGCCGAAAAGCTGGTCACAGGAGATGGCCATGGCCCCTGGCTTTATGTGGCCACGTCCCGGATTACCGATGAGGAGATGGCCCTGCGGGTTGAAAAACACCGCCAGCGCCGGGGAAAAGATTGGGAAACCTTTGAGGGTTACAGCGGCCTGGCCCAAAGTCTTTCTGAAAAAGACGGGAGAAAATACAGAGGAATCCTTGTGGACAGTGTGACGGCCATGGTGACCAACCTTCTTTTTGATTTTATAGGGGATGTGGACTGGGAAAGTTTTTCCTTTGAAACGGTGGATTACAGGGCGGCTCAGGATAAGATCCTTGATGAATTTAGAGCGCTTTGCCGCCGGGGGGAAGGAGCGCCCCTAGTGTTTGTGACCGATGAGATCGGCCTTGGTGTTGTGCCTGAAACTTCTCTTGGGCGCAATTTCAGGGATATTCTCGGAACTGTGAATCAATATCTGGCCGGCGTGTGCGGCAGCGTATATTTTGTCATCAGCGGCATACCGGTTCAGATCAAAGGGGGAACCGGGGAGGATAAGAGATGAATACATTTATACTAGCTCTCCAGCTTATGACCCGGCTGCCGGTGAATAAAGAGATTGAGGTGACGGACCAGCGGTTGGTCAGAGGGGTTGTGTATTGGCCTTTAGTTGGAGTGATCACAGGGATTATTGACTGTGCTGTCTTTGTCATCCTGTCCTTTTTTCTTCCTAAAAGCGTGGCTGTGGCCGGCGGGATTTTGTGCCAGCTTTTAGTCACCGGCGGGTTCCACCTGGACGGACTGTGCGATACGGCGGATGCCCTGTTTTCTGCACGGAGCAGGGAGCGTATGCTGGAAATTATGAAAGACAGCCGGGTGGGTACCAACGGCGTTATCGCCGCCATTTTTGATATCGGATTGAAAGTGATGATTCTAAGCCGCCTTGCTCATCCGGTGATGGCTTTTTTGCTGACGCCGGTGGCAGGAAAGTGTGTTCAGGGAGTGCTGATGTATAAAGCGGTCTATCCGAGAAAAAGCGGCCTTGGCGCTTCCTATATCGGGAAGATCGGATGGCCGGTGATGGCAGGATGCCTTTTTTGCGGCGTAGTTATTATAGAGTTTGGCCTTTTTCTGGAAGGGCATAGCTGGCTCATGATGTGCCCTGTTGTGTTTACAGTTTTGGCTTTAGCCTACCGTTTTTATGTGGAAAAAAAGATTGGCGGTATGACCGGAGATACGATGGGCGCGGGAAATGAAATTACAGAGGTAGTTTTTCTTCTGTGTCTAATCATTGGCCAGCGCTTCGGAATTTAATAAAAAAGTCCAAAGAGGCGGATTTATATGGATATTTATTTAGTGCGCCACGGGGAGACTTCCCTGAACGCAGCCGGGGCTTACTACGGCGCTATGGATGTGGAACTGACGCCTAAAGGTGTGGTTCAGGCCGGGGAAGTTGGCCGGTATTTGAGACATATATCCTTTGATAAGATTTACATAAGTGATAAGAAAAGGACAAGACAGACGGCCTGGGAAATTTTAAAAAGTAATGATTTTCCGAAGGACAAGACTTTGTGTTCCCTTCCGGATCTTGGGGAGATGAATTTTGGCCATTGGGAGGGACTTAACTATGTTCAGGTGGAAAAGGCGTTTCTAAAAGATTACCAGGCGTGGTGCCGGGACTGGATCTATGTTCCGCCCACAGGCGGAGAGCGTTTTATAGATTTCTTTGTCCGGGTCAGGGAATGTTTTGACCGTCTGTTGGAGAAACTGGAGAAATGCTGTGCCCGCAATATTTTAATTTGCGGCCACAATGGGACGCTGCGGGTGATTTTGGCTCATATGTGCGGTCTCGGACCGGAGGGCACCTGGCATTTTAATTTTGCCCAGGACGCATATTCCCTTGTCCGGTATCAATGGGGAAATTTTACCCTGGAAAAGATAAACAGTAAAGAGGTGTGTTAAAAATGGAATATACACAAAATGCTTTGGCGGAAGTGATCCGCCAGATCCCTTCGCCGGACAAAGAGATTATGGATGAAATTTACCGGCAGTGGGATAAAAAGGCGAAGCCTCTGGGAAGCCTTGGACGGCTGGAAGACATAGTGGCAGCTCTGGGAGGAATATACGGGACTGTCCATCCCTCCACTGGGAAAAAGGGCGTGATTGTCATGGCTGCGGATAACGGTGTTGTGGCCGAGGGCGTGGCCCAGTCAGATTACCATGTGACGACCCAGGTCACATGTAATATGACATGCCAGGACGCCACGGTCAGTATTTTGGCTCATATGAACGGCGCTCAGGTTTTCCCTGTGGATATCGGTATGTATGAGGATGTAACCTGTCCGGGGATCATTGATCGAAAGATCCGCCACGGCACCGCCAATATGGCTAAAGAACCGGCCATGACACGGGAGGAGACCCTGGCTGCTATATGCACAGGGATCGAGATAGTGGCGGAGCTTAAAGAAAAAGGTTTTTGTTTTTTTGCTACCGGGGAAATGGGGATTGGAAATACGACCACCAGCAGCGCGGTGGCCTCGGTTTTGCTGGACTGTCCTCCTGAGACAGTCACCGGGCGGGGAGCAGGCCTTTCTTCTGAGGGATTGTCTAAAAAAATCCGCACTATAAAAAATGCCATACATGACCGAAAGCCGGATCCGAAAGACATTGTTGACGTTTTGGGAAAAGTGGGCGGTCTGGATATTGCCGGCCTTGCCGGCTGTTTTATCGGAGCGGCCCGGTGGCGTGTTCCTATAGTGATCGATGGTTTTATTTCTTCTGTGGCCGCTCTGGCTGCGGTTCGTCTGGCTCCGACGTGCCGGCCTTATATATTTCCCTCCCACTGTTCCGCTGAACCGGCGGGAAAAATGGTGCTGGAGGCTTTGGGGATGGAACCTTATATTTACGCCGGCATGTATCTGGGGGAGGGAACCGGAGCGGTTATGGCCTTTCACCTGTTTGATACGGCCCTGGAGGCTTATAATAAAATTCCGGAATTTGAGGACGTTCATATTGAAGCCTATGAACATTTAAAATAAGTACCTCTTAAACTTATTATACAAGGAGAACATATGATGATAAAAGCGTGTATTTTTGATCTTGACGGCACTTTGGCGGATACTCTGGAGTCTATGGCGGTCGCCTGCAATGAAGCTTTGATTCAGGCGGGCTTTAAGGCTCTGCCTGTGGATAATTATAAATACTATGCCGGGGACGGCGCGAAAACTCTTGTGGAGAGGGCCCTGAAAGACGCGGGAGACGTAAATCTTGAAAAATTTGCGCCGGTTTATCAGAGCTATTCGGACAAATTTAAAGTAGACTGCACCTATAAAGTGAAAGTCTATGACGGCATTTTTTTCATGCTGGAGGCCCTTAAAAAAAGAGGGATAAAGACAGCGGTTTTGTCCAATAAACCCCACGAGAGGGTGCTGGATGTGATTGGTAAGCTGTTTGGCCAGGAAATTTTTGACCATGTCCAGGGACAGCAGGATTCCATCCCTAAAAAGCCGGATCCGGCAGGGGCTTTAATGACGGCGAAAATTCTGGGAGTGACGCCCCAGGAGTGTATGTATTTTGGTGACACCAATGTGGATATGCAGACAGGAAACCGGGCGGGCATGTATACTGTAGGTGTGCTGTGGGGATTTCGGACCCAAAAGGAGCTGGAGGAGAACCGGGCTCATCATATATTATCAGCGCCGTCCCAGATTCCCGAACTTGTGGATATGAAAAATAACGGTATGCCGGCGGACCCTAAAGTCCGGCTGGTGGTCAGCGATGTGGACGGCACTCTCCTGAAGAATGGCATGCAGTATCTGGAGGATGGTTTTCTTGAGACTGTGGATGCCCTCATGGATAAGGGAATCGTTTTTGCTGTGGCCAGCGGCCGTCAGATCAACAGTGTTCAGGCTTTGTTTGGAGAGAGTAAAAAGCCTTTATATGTGATCTGCGAAAATGGTGGGAAAGTCTGGTATCGGGGAGAAGATCTGGCCTTTTACAGTTTTTCTGGGGAAGAATATAAAAAAATCGTGGAGGGCGTAAGAGAGCATCTTCCCGGTGCCCTTTTTGCCATGGCCGCGCCGGACGCCTACTATACCGAAGAGGGTCATGAGGAATTTATTGAGGCGCTAAAGAATCAATATTTTTTCCAGGTGGCCCAGATTGATGATATTGCCCTGCTGGACAAGCCGGTGTGCAAAATCGCCGTATATGTGTCCGAGGACGTTCAGGCCCAGTCCCTCTATTTTCAAAAACTCTGGGGGGATCATATGGAGATTACCGCCTCAGGTGATCACTGGATTGACATCACCCCAAAGGGCGTGGGAAAAGGTGCGGCGGTAAAGATGCTTCAGGAGCGCCTTGGCATTTCTCCTGAGGAGACGATGGTTTTTGGCGATAATGAAAATGATGTGTCCATGCTGAAAATGGCCCGGTATAGCTGCGCGGTGTCCAATGCCTTTCCGTCGGCGAAGCGGGCGGCTGCCTATGAGACAGACAGTGTGCTGAAGGAGTTAAAGAAACTTTTAAATGCTATAGATTAAAGGGATGAGAATAATGAAAATAGATCCTCAATTACTGAGACTTTATGCTGTCACTGACCGGGGGCATTTAAACGGACGGAGTCTTCCCGATGTGGTGGATGAGATCCTTGCCGGGGGCGTGACTATTGTTCAGCTTAGGGAGAAAGATATGCTTTTGGAAGATTTCATCCGGGAAGCGTTGGCGGTAAAAAAAGTGACGGACCGATGGGGAGTGCCGCTGATCATTAATGATAATATCCAGGTTTGCCAGGCGGTGAGTGCCGCCGGTGTTCATGTGGGCCAGTCGGATATGGAAGCCGGACAGGTCCGGCGCCTCCTTGGGCCGGAAAAAATTATCGGTGTCACGGCAAAGACGGTGGAACAGGCGCTGGCGGCCCAGGCGGCCGGCGCCGATTATCTCGGATGCGGCGCTGTCTTTGGCTCAGCCACAAAGCTGGATACAAAAAAGATGGAACTGGATACGCTGGATGATATCTGCCGTCATGTGTCTATACCGGTTGTGGCTATCGGCGGTATCAGCTTTGAAAATATCAGCCAACTTTCCGGCCGTCTCATGGACGGCGTGGCTGCAGTATCGGCTTTGTTTTCTGCCGGGAACCCGAAAAAGGCCGCGCAGGATTTGAGAGAAAAGATTGACTCTATGTACAGTTCAGCCGGGTCTGCGAAGTAAATGGTCAGGGTGTGAGAAAGTGATTCAGGGGGCAAAAATAAGTTGACTTTTGTGTCGGGCTGCGTTATATTCTTAATGAAACTTGGTTTCAATAAGAATATGACGCTTTTTTTGTTTCCGCGCCCAGCGCGGCATATGAGTATAGAAAGGAGTCCCATCTGTGAAAAAAAGAACAGGCAGTCTTGGAGGACGGCGCGGTATTTCCCTGATGTTTGCCATTGTGGGCCTGTGTTTTGTTATTTTTATAGCGGGATGCCATGGGACGGCGGGCAATGGCGCCGGAGATGGCATTGAGGCTGAGGATGATGGCGCGGCGGCAGATGACGGAAAGCTTTCAGTAATCTGTACTCTGTTTCCCCAGTATGATTTTGCCAGGTATATCGGCAAAGGTCAGGCGGACGTGACTCTGCTTTTATCCCCCGGACAGGAGGCCCATATGTATGATCCCACGCCGGCGGATATGGAGGCCATATCTGATTGTGATGTGTTTATTTATACAGGAGACGCTATGGAGGGCTGGGCTGCTCAGATCGTGGACAGTCTGGATGACAGCGTGTATGTCCTTGATTTGTCCCAATATGTTACATTGAGGGAAGAGGAAGAGGACGGTCATGACCATGAGGAGGAGCATCATCACCACGGTGCCTATGACCCTCATTACTGGCTGGATATGACCAACGCCGCCGCCATGGCCCAGGCTATTGGGGATGTGCTGTCGAATCTGGATGAAGGCCACAGCCGGGAATACGCAGAGCGGACCGGCGAGTATGTGGGACGGTTGCTGGATCTGGACCAGGCGTTTATGGATACGGTCCATAACAGTCCGAGAAAGGACATTGTCTTTGGCGGGCGTTTTGCCTACAGTTATTTTATCAACCGTTACGGTCTGGAATATGAGACGGTCTATCACACCTGTTCTGCGGAGTCAGATCCGGGGGTGACGGATATGATCCGTGTCATTGACTATATTGACCAGCATGATAATTCCTGTATTTTTTATGAGGAACTGTCCAGTGGAAATGTGGCCAAAACTATCGCACGGGATGCCAATATTGATACGGCTGTATTTACTACCGGCCATAATGTGACGAAAGATGAGTTTGACCGTGGCATTACTTTTATTGATTTGATGAACGATAATCTTGAACTATTGAAACATGTGCTGGCACAGTAATATTGCAATAGTTCAACCATCAGGGATGGAAAGGCTGAACTGATATGTAATATTGTGCGGAAACGGAGTGGAAAATGGAATTACTGACCATTGATCATGTATCAATCGCATATGAAAATGAGAGAAATTTTGCCGTGGAGAACGTAAGTTTTTCCGTATCCGGGGGAGAGTATATCTGTCTGATCGGAAGCAATGGCTCCGGGAAAAGTACGCTGCTCAAAGGCATTACCGGTCTTGTCCATGTGACACGGGGCAATATTGAACGCCATGTGAAGCCGGATGAGGTTGCCTATCTGTCCCAAAACCATGGCATCGGGCAAAATTTTCCGGCTACAGTCTATGAGGTGGTGCTGTCCGGAACCCAGCGCCGGGATAAATGGCGGCCCTTCTATACAAGGGAGGACAAAAAGACAGCCCGTCAGGCTATGGAACTGTTTGGCGTGACCGAATTTAAAAATCGCCGGATCGGAAATCTTTCCGGAGGACAGCAGCAGAGAGCTTTGCTTGCCCGGGCGTTTTGCCGCCGGCCAAAGCTTCTTTTGCTGGACGAGCCCTGCGCCGGACTGGATCCGGTGATTACAAAAGAATTTTATGAAATTTTATACCGGTTGAATAAAGATGAGAAGATTGCCATTTTAATGGCCAGCCATGATATGGAGCAGGTGGAAAATTACGCCGGACGGGTCATTGTCATGGATCAGACCGTGGAGTTTGACGGGACAATCCAGCAGTGGCGGGAAAAAATCAGTGAAGGGGGCGGCGTTCATGTCTGATCTGTTGAATATGTTTTCTTACAGTTTTATCCAGAGGGCTCTTATTGTAGGGCTGCTTATCTCCCTGTGCGCTGCCCTTCTCGGTGTGATCCTTGTGCAGAAGCGCTACTCACTCATCGGCCATGGGCTGGGGGATGTGGGCTTTGCGTCCACCGCTTTGGCTGTGGCTCTTGGACTGCCGGTGCTGGCCGTCTCGGCTCCCGTGGTGGTAGTGGCGGCCTGCGCTATTATGTTTTACAGTCAGAGGGTGAAGAGCAGTGGGGATGTGGCCATCGGCATGGTTGCCACAGGTTCTTTGGCTGCAGGCGTAGTCATTACGGCCGTGTCCGGCGGTTTTAATGTGGATGTCAGCGATTATATGTTCGGAAGCATTCTTGCCATAAGCGATGGGGATGTGATCTTGTCCCTGATTTTGTCAGCGGTGATCATTGTCCTGTTTGCGGTCTGCTATAATCGTCTCTTTCTTGTCACCTGCGATGAGACTTTTGCCCGGGCCAGCGGCGTCCGCGTGGGATTTTATCAGTTTGTCATTGCTCTTTTGACCGCCCTTACAGTGGTTCTCGGCATGCGGATGATGGGAAGCCTCCTCATCTCCAGTCTGATCATTTTCCCGGCGGTGACGGCGGGAAAACTGGTAAAAAGTTTTAAAGCGGTGGTGATCCTGTCCGTCATTTTATCTATGGCATGTTTCATTATGGGGATTTTACTGTCCTTTAAAATCAACCTTCCTACTGGGGCAAGCATTGTCATTGTCAACATTGTAATCCTTGTAGCTGTGTCTGTTATCCGGTGGGCCGCAAATCTTAAAAAACATTAAAGACAGTTCCTTTTTCCTTGTATTTCCCAAAGTTTTGGGATATGATAAGAAATAGAGAACTTTGAAAGGAAACAAAGACAATGAAAATCATTACTTTTGCTGTTCCGTGCTATAATTCGGAAAGCTATATGCGGAAATGTATTGATTCCCTTCTGGTGGCCGGGGACGACGCGGAAATCCTCATTGTGGATGACGGCTCTACCAAGGACAATACACCTCAGATCGCCGATGAATATGAACAGAAATATCCAGGAATCTGCCGGGCCATTCATCAGGAGAACGGCGGCCACGGCGAGGGGGTGAATACAGGACTTCGCAATGCCACAGGCATGTATTACAAAGTGGTGGATTCCGATGACTGGTTGGATAAGGACAGCCTGATCAAGGTCATTGACAAGCTGAAAAGCTTTCGCCGGGAGCGCCGCCGGGTGGATATGATGATCTGCAATTATGTCTATGAGCATGTGGAGGACGGGACATCCCACACTGTGAAGTATGGCAATGTGCTTCCGACAGATCAGGTGTTTGGCTGGAGCAGAGTGGGACGTTTTCGGGTGGATCAGAATCTTCTCATGCATTCAGTAATCTACCGGACAAAGGTACTGCGCAGGAGCGGTCTGGTGCTTCCTAAACATACCTTTTACGTGGACAATCTTTTTGTCTATGTTCCGCTGCCCTATGTGAAGACCATGTATTATATGGATGTGGATCTTTACCGCTATTATATCGGGCGGGCGGACCAGTCGGTTAACGAGCAGGTGATGATCAGCCGTATTGACCAGCAGATTTATGTAAATAATCTTATGATTAACGCCTACAGCCTTCCCAAGGATGTAAATAACCGCCGGCTGTCCAGATATATGCTCAAGTATCTGGCCATGAGCAGCCTTGTTACGTCGGTCATGCTGATTATTTCCGGCACAGAGGAAAACCGGAGAAAGTTAAAGAAGTTCTGGCGGGATTTTAAGGCAAGAGATCCGAAGATGTACTGGCGCATCCGCATTGGAGCCCGTGGTTTGGCCAGCAATCCTCCGGGACGGTGGGCGGAGCCTATTGTTATTAAAGGATATCATATTACTCAGAAAATGTTTAAATTTAACTAAGACATACCAGTGACCGTGTGCGAAAAACGGAAGTTTTTTGCGCCGGTCATGTTGTTTATCAGATGTGGGAAGACTCCCGCCTCTGCAGGCGGCGAGTATAACAAACTTGTATCAGCGGCGGGAGTCAATCCCCCATCTGATAAACGCTCCGCGGGGATGCGCAGGGATTCAGTAAGGAAGATGTCAGCTGAAGCTGACCCGAATCCCGCGCCAAGACCCGCGAGCGGGTCTTGAACAGATGGGAGATGCCATGAAAAATAAAAAAGTTTATCGGGTTCGCGCCAAATCTCTGGACAGCCAGGGACGGGGCGTTGTTAGTTTTAATCATTCCATGATACCTGTTCCCGGTTTGCTGCCCGGGGAACTGGCCCAGATCGTTTTGTACAGAAAAGGGGATGAAACCCTGGGGCGTATCCTGTCTATTGTTGAAAAGTCCGGGGAGCGGGCGGAGGCCGTCTGTTCCTGGTCTCAAAAGTGCGGAGGCTGTCAGCTTTGGTCTTTGAATTACGAGGCTCAGTTAAAGTTTAAGCAGGAGCAGGTGGCCCGCCTTTTTAATACGGTGAAAAATGTAGGGTCCGTTCTTGGAATGGATGATTTTGCGGGGTACCGCCATAAAGTCCACGCAAGCTTTGGGCGGGACGGAAAGGGGCGGATCATCGCGGGAATTTATGAGGAACATTCTCACCGCATTTTACCGGTCACTGATTGCAGGATACAAGATCCCAGGGCCAACGCTATTATTGAGGAAATTTGCCGGGAAATGGAAGAATACAAGATCCAGCCCTACGATGAAGATACCGGGCGGGGGATGCTGCGTCATGTGCTGATCCGCAGCGGCTATAAGACAGGACAGATCATGGTTGTTTTTGTGGTGGCCACTCTGAATTTTCCCAAAGGGGCGGTCCTTGGGAAAAATCTTCGGAAGAAATTTCCAGACATCAGAACTATTGTATACAATCAAAATAATAAAAAGACAAGTATGGTTCTGGGTAAAGATCAGGAGACTATTTTTGGTCCGGGGTATATCGAGGATGAACTGTGTGGCATGACTTTTCAGATCTCTCCCAAGTCTTTTTACCAGGTGAATCCAAAACAGGCGGAAGTTTTGTATACAAAAGCGATGGAAATGGCGAAGCTTACAAAACAGGACCGGGTTTTGGACACGTACTGCGGCACAGGGACTATCACCCTAATTGCTGCGAAATATGCCGGGGAAGTGACAGGCGTGGAGTTAAACCGCAGCGCGGTAGAGGATGCCAGGATTAATGCCGGGAAAAATCATATGGATCACGTCACTTTTGTCTGTGCCGATGCTGCCCGCTATATGGAGCAGGCACAGGCAGTCTCCAGCCGTTACTCCGTGGTTATTATGGACCCGCCCAGGAGTGGGAGCAACCCTGTATTTTTAAATGCTCTGGGGAAAATGAAGCCAGATCGTATAATCTATATTTCATGTAATCCGGCAACACAGAAAAGAGATGTGGATTTTTTAAAGAGATACGGTTACCGTATCGACGCTCTCCAGCCGGTAGACATGTTCCCAGTGACGGCGGAGATTGAAAATATTGCCCTTTTGCGGCGGGGAAGGGAGAAGCATAAATGAAAAAAATGTTATTCATTTCCAATTTGAGAGCCGGGAAAAATCAGATCCGCCCTCATTTCGCGGCGATTATTGACATGTTTGTGTCGGCCGGATATGAAGTGACCGTACATACGACCCAGGCAGCAAAAGATGCCAGCCAGGTGGCGGCCAGCCGTGGCGGTGATTATGACCTTGTGGTATGCAGCGGCGGCGATGGCACTCTGGATGAGGTTGTATCCGGGCTTCTCACCCTGGAATCAAGGCCTCCAGTGGGCTATATCCCTGCGGGGACGACCAATGATTTTGCTAAAAGTCTGGGAATTTCATCCAATATGACAGCGGCGGCGGCCAATGTTTTAAAGGGAGAACCTTTTGCCGTGGATGTAGGAGTATTTAATGAGCGGCATTTCGCCTATATCGCCGCCTTTGGCGCCTTTACCGATGTGTCCTGGCAGACACCCCAGCAGCTTAAAAACACTCTGGGCCATCTGGCCTATTTAATCGAGGGACTTAAAAGTCTTCCCACAACCATCATCCCTCACCGCATGACGGTGGCGTTTGACGATGAGGTGATTACCGACAGTTTTGCCTACGGCATGGTGACTAATTCAGTGTCTGTGGGTGGATTTAAAAGTATCGGTATTAAAGAGATGGAGCTGGATGACGGTCTTTTTGAGATGCTTCTTGTCCGTATGCCAAAAAATATTTTTGAACTTCAGTCTATTCTAAGCGCCCTTCTCATGCAGAAAGTGGATGAAAGATATATGTTTTTTGCCAGAGTCAGTCATGTCCGTTTTTACTGTGAGGAAAATCTTTCCTGGACTTTGGATGGAGAGTCGGGAGGCAATTTTAAAGAAGTGGAGATTTCCAATCTCCGCCAGGCTATACAGATCATCCGGCCTCAGGATAAGGCCGAGCGCCAGAAGGTGAAGGAGGAGTATGAGGCTTTAGACGGGGATATTCCCCAGGATGATTCCGTCCGGGAATGAAAATATACAACATTTTTTAGTAAAGCCTGCGAAACCGCGGGCTTTCATCTTTTGCAAACTATTTTTCAATTTTTGATGTGCCATTTTTCATCCGACCTTATTATACTATTAATTGTAAGGCGTTGCCTTTTTACTAAACCAGCTCAATGTTGGATAGTTATTATAATAATCAAAAAGGAGAGGATTTTATGCCAGAGTTTGGGACAAGTATTGTGTGTGACCAGGGCTTTAAAAATGTCTTTGAAAATGGCGAGCCTGTAGGTTTTCAGGTGCGTATCCGCATCAGCTATTACCGGGGAATACCGGTGAGTCTGCTGGAGGGATATGAGGTTGTTGTGGACGGAGAGGAGTTTACCAACAAAGATATTTCCTTCTCCCTGGACGGAGAAAAGTTTTACACCATGGAAGAACTGGGCTGCCAGACGAAGCTTCGGTGGGAATACGGGGATAAGGCATATCTCCATATTAAAAAGCCGGGAGGATTGAAGAGAGGTTTACATAATGTAAAAGTAACTCAGCACATTAACGTGCCTTACCTGCCTTTTGCCACAGGTTTTTATCAGGAACGGAAAATGACCATTGTTTAAATCGGGAGGTATGGACCATGAAGAGTAAAATTAAGTTTGGAGTTTCTTTATATAGTTATCAGGATGAGTTTTTCCGCCGGACAATGACCCTGGAAGAGTGTATCCAGGCGGTGGCGGATATGGGCGCCGACGGCATTGAGATCATTCCGGAGGAGATGATCCGGGATTTCCCAAATTTAAGCGATGAGTTTTTGGACAAATGGTTTGGGTGGATGGATAAATATGGCACAAAGCCGGTGGCTATTGACGCTTTTAACGATGAGCGGACCATCTATAAGCACATGGGAAAGGAGATGCCCTTTGATGAGGTGGTGGCTCTCCACAAAAGTTATATTGACGTATGCTACAAACTGGGCTGCAAATATATCCGCGGCATGGAGACAGATGAAAAGGTTTTGCGGGAGCTTGTGCCCTATGCTGAGGAGAAGGATGTGTATATCGGCCTGGAGGTTCACGCGCCCCATGGCATTATGACTGAGCGCACCCAGAATTTTCTCAATATTAAAGAAAAAATCGGTACAAAGCATATGGGCATCATCCCGGATTTCGGTATCTGGGAGAAACGGGGCGTGCCTGTGATCATTGAGCAGTGTATTCGTGACGGGGCGCCCAGGGAATCTGCCGAGTTTGCCGACGAGAAGCGCCGTGCCGGATGGACATGGGGGCAGATGCAGCAGTGGCTGGACGATAAAAACGCAACACCCATTGAGCGGGATGTAGTCCGCCGGGCCTTTTGCTTAACTCAGGACGATCCACAGCTTCTCCGCCAGGCCATGCCTCACATTCTCGGAATCCACGGAAAGTTCTGGGAGATGACCGATGAACTGGAGGAGGCCAGCGCGGATTATGAAAATCCTATGCGGATTCTCATTGAGGAAGGCTATGACGGCTATATTAATTCCGAGTATGAGGGCGGAAGACACATCCAGGATATTGAGGAAGTCCGGGGTGTGGAGCAGGTGCGCCGCCACCACGCCATGATGCGCAATATTGTAGACAAGATCGAACGGGAAGGATAACCATTTAACTGAGGCAGCTTTGTCCTGGCTATGCCTGATGCCTGAACTGCTGCGGTCAATTTTTCCTGGAGAGAATGTAAAGTTTGTGGGCCCGGACATCCAGAGAGGCAATCCTCTGTATGGCCGGGTCAGCCTCTTTTGGGACATGATCCCAGCTTTGGGGAGTGGTAAAAAACAGAGGCGTCCATGTGTGGCTGCGTATATAGTCGGCCAGATCATCCCCTCCCGGCCGGGCGCACAGTCCCCGGAAATAAAGGGAAAAGCCGTAGAGGCGGCAGATGGCGATATCTGATTTTCGCATATTTAAGATCATATTCAGCATATAGCGGCGGATATTGGCCTGGGATCGGGTTGGGGTTTTTAAGCGGGCGCAGAACGTGTCAAAGGAATCATAGCTTTCTCTGGCCTGAAGAATGCTTTGGGTCAGCATGGAAGTTCCACCGTAAATTTCATCCATGTTTTTGGGACCGTAAAAAAGTGCATATTTAAGCAGGGAGGAGAGATAAGCCGAAGGTTTGTGCCAGATATTTTCTCTGCTTTTTGGGGAGAGATCCGGGGCCTGGATCAGCCGCGGGACGATCTGGCTGTAAAGGCGTTTGAGGGCTCTGAGATATTCGGCGGCAAAAATGTTTACCGGATTTTGTAAAATTTCCCCGCCGCCTTGGATGGACATACCTACGGCCCTGGCTTGGGCGTCATAAAAAGACATGCCCGCTATTCTAAAGTTCCGGAGCCGGAGCTGATAGTCCCGATTTTCCATAAAAAGAAAACGGGCTGCGTCAAATAATAGATCTGTGTAGGATGTGTCGCAGGGTATGTAAACTTCATCCACGCACCGAAGGCTGTCCAGCATGGAGACTGCGGCGTAGGCGTAGGTGTCCGGGCTGGAGAGGACGCCAAAGACCGGAAGCTCAATGACCAAATCCACACCGGACAAAACCGCCCTTTTTGCCCGGTCATATTTATTTTCCAGGGCAGGGATGCCCTGCTGTATAAAATCTCCGCTCATAATGGCGATTACATAGTCGGCCTGGCTTATTTCACGGACCTGACGTATAAAATTCTGATGTTTTGTTCCAAAACCATTAAATTCTTCAATGATTGCTGCAATTTTCATAATTACAATCCTTTCCCTGAATTATAAGCGTAGAAATACTTTTTGAGCTGTTATTCCCGCGGGCATTGAGCCAAGCGGCTTCGTTGCTTCCAGCGGGGAAATTGACTAAATGATCTCCATTTAAGTTTAAAGGATTTTATAACAAAATTCCAGTGCCCTTTTATTTTATCGAAGGGGAGGATGGACAGCGGTATTTTCCCTGTGTTTCCCCGCTTCTTTAGGGTTGACAGGGGGAAGGGACCGGGGTATAGTTGAATTAACATCATTAAAAGAATCAGGAGGGACTCAAAATGAAAAGATTGTTAGCGCTGCTGTGCGCCTGCCTGTGTGTGATAGGCATTGTAAGCGGATGCTCGGCGTCTGCCAAGGAGTTTGACACCGGGGTGGGCATGACAATGACACTGCCCGGAAGTTTCAAAGAACAGGACGCATCTCAGGCCAACGGAGCTACAGCTTATTATCTGTCCAACACTGCCGGCGTTGTCGCATTAAAGGAAGATTTTTCAACACTTGAGAATGCGGGACTTTCCGCAGATATGACTTTGGATGAGTACGGACAGACCGTTATTGACGCCAACAGCCTGAGTGTCCAGCTTCAGGAGGCTGACGGGATCAAGTATTTTGTATATGAAAACAGTGTGGACAGTCAGGATTTTACCTATTACGCCACAGTTTTTGAGGGCAGCGACGCCTTCTGGCTGATTCAGTTTTTCTGTGAAACGAAAAACTATGACCAGCTTCAGAGCGACTTCTTGGAGTGGGCTAAAACAGTGAAGGTGTCTTAAAATATGTCCAGGGAAAAAGAGGTCAAGACCAATGCCATGCGTTTTCTGGATAAAAAGAAGATCCCCTATAAAGTTGTCCAGTATGAATGCGATGAGTTTACAGACGGCATGGCGGTGGCGGATAAAACAGGAATAGAGATAGAGCGGTCCTTTAAAACACTGGTCACCCATGGTCGGAAGGGCGAATACTATGTTTTTGTCATTCCGGTAGCTATGGAGCTGGATTTGAAAGCCGCCGCGAAGGCTGTGGGTGAGAAGTCCGTGGAGATGCTTCATGTCCGGGATCTTCTGGCGGTGACCGGTTATGTTAGGGGCGGCTGCAGCCCTTTAGGCATGAAGAAGCACTATAAAACAGTGATGGACAGCCGGATTTTAAATTTTAGAGAGGTGGCTGTCAGCGGAGGCCGCATCGGTTCCACTCTGCTTATGGCCCCGGAAGATCTTTTGGGGGCTGCCCAGGCTATGACAGGGGATATTGCCAGAAATGAAGATGAATAATTTAAGACCCGCTTGCGGGTCTTGGCGCAGGAAACGTCATAATAAAAATTATTATGACGTTTCCTATAATTTTTAAAGAATCCGGCTTTGCCGGTTTTTTTAATATATAAAATGGATCTTGCCGGCCTCGCACCAGATGTGGATATCCGTCTGAGGGCGGTAAGTCTCCCCGTCTGTATGTACAGGGTAGGGCCTTTCCAGGGATACATGTATATCTTTGCCCCTAAGTATTTTTACGCCGTGGAATATGGGATGTATTCCCAAAAAAGCTGTGGGGAGAAGTACAGGGATAATCCCTTTGAAGAAATTATAGATCACACATATATCCAGCTTTCCATCACAGGGGGAAGCTTTTGGGGTGAATTTAAAGCCGCCGCCTTCATAGGGAAGATTGTGGGAAGAAGCAAAGTAGAAACGCTTAAAATCCATGGTTTTCCCGTCCACGGTTATGGAAGCTTTTTGAAGACGGATGCGGAATAACTGCTTTAAAGAGATGACCGCATAGGTCAGTTTCCCAAGATGGAAAGCGTTGAGAACATTTTTTATGGGAGAGTGGAGAGCATCATCGGTAACGTAGGCGTCAAAACCGATACCGCTGCTGACAATGAAGCGCTGTTCCTTTGTTCCTGGCGCCTTGACAACGCCGTAATCCAGCCAAACCTCATGCTTTTTACGTAAAATATTGTGAAGGGTCTGTGCCGGATCGGCCCCTTTTTGTTCCATGCCCCTGGAAAAGTCGTTACTGGAACCCAGAGGAATATAGCCTAAAGACACCCGGCTAAAGTCCTTGATGCCATTGACCGCTTCATTGAGGGTGCCGTCGCCGCCCAGAATGACAATAGTCACGGGAGAGCCGCCCGGACGAGTAAGCTGCTCCACGATCTGAGTACAGTGTCCGGGGAAATGGGTGTAAAAGACTTTCCATGGGCGGCGGGAAGCACGAAGAGCGGGCAAAAGCTTATCTTTCCAGATCTTTTGGCCTTTGCCCGTCCGGGCATTGGGATTAAGGATAAAATAATATTTCATCATATCCCTTTTTCTCTTTAGCGGGAATAGTCAAAAAGCTCAATGCGCTCGCCGGCTGGCCCTCTGAAGAAAATGTTCTTTACGCCGTTGGGATAAAAGTCCGGCATCTTAGTGATCTCTTCGGTCTCAAAGGTGATTCCCTCGGATTTCAGCTTTTCAACAAGGGCTTCGATTCCCTGAACCTCAAGGGCGATGTGGTCTACGGTGCCGGTATGGCCGCAGCCTTCGTTCTCCACAAATTCGATAATACAGCGACCGCATTCCACAAATTCCAGGTGAAGACCATTGGCCTCATAGCTGTAGTAGGGGCGGAAGCCCAGATGTTTTTCATAAAACTGGGCGCACTTTTTGGCGTCTGTTGTGAATACGCCGATGTGGGCAAGACCGCTGATGAGATAATTTTCCATAATAGATTCTCCTTTTCGTTAATTGAATGCCGACCGTAGACGGCATACTCAGGTTACTGTTTATTCTGTGAAAAGTAAACTGTTTGCAGTAATTACAGTATATCAGATAAAAAGAGGGCTGGCAATAGACGGATAATGTTTGTATATTAAATGGTAGGATGGCCATGAACGATGAGAACAGAGGAATCCGCACCAGACACTGCGCTGCGTTTAAGTGATGAACTATTACAAAATTAACATAAATCTCTGGCTGTGGCGTTGACAAAAATCATAAAAGGCAGTATGATATGAGACAGACATTTGACAGCGGAGGACAGACATAATTCAAAATAAATGAAAAAAGTCAGCCGATATTTCCGGCTAAAGGAGGAATTTGAGGATGAAAAGAAAGTTTTTATGTGCCGGCCTTACTGCGGCGATGGTGTTGTCTTTAGCAGCATGCGGGGAAAGTGCGGGTTCAGACAGTCAGGCTGCGGCTTCCGGAAGTGAAAGCCAGGCTGGGGCAGCAGGCGCTACAGCAGAGTTTATTGTAGGTGGTATGGGGCCCCTGACCGGGTCTGCAGCGTCTTATGGTATTTCTGTGCGCCAGGGCATTGAAGTGGCAGTGAACGAGATCAACGCCGCAGGCGGTGTGACCGCCGGAGATACAACGTATTCTCTGAAAATGGTTTTTGCCGATGACGAAGCTACTGAGGACAAAGCGGTGAGTGCTTACAACAGCCTTATGGATCAGAATATTAACGCGTTGGTGGGTGCCACAACAACAGGGTGCTGCATGGCTATCGCCGATATTTCCAACCAGGATAACCTTCTCGTAGTCACACCATCCGGCTCCGGTGTAGACTGCGTAAAGAACCCCAATGCATTCCGTATCTGCTTTACAGATACACTTCAGGGCGAGACACTGGCAGATTTCGCTGTTAATGAGATGGGCGCTCAGAACATTGCCGTTTTATACAGCAATTCCAGCGATTATGGTACAGGTATCCGGGATGGTCTTGTGTCTAAAGCTGAAGAACTTGGGGCAACGATTGTAGCTAATGAGGCTTTTGCCGATGCTGATGTGGATTTTAATACACAGCTTACAAAGATTAAGGGCACAAACGCCGATGTGATCGTTGTGTGCGGTTACTATCAGGCTGCCACATATATTACAAAGCAGGCTGCGGATATGGGACTGGAGATTCCTTTTCTTGGAAGCGATGGCTGGGACGGCGTACTTGAAACAGTGACCGATCCGGCGACTGTGGAGGGCGCAGTATTTTTAAGCTCTTTCTTCTCAGCGGCCACCGATGAAATGACATCCGGTTTTGTCAGCACTTATGAAGAAAATTACGGCTCCACTCCGGATCAGTTTGCTGCGGACGCCTACGACGCTGTTTATGTGATTAAAGCTGCCATGGAGCAGGCCGGAAGTATTGACAGCGACGCTCTGATTTCGGCAATGCACCAGGTACAGATCGACGGACTGACAGGTGCAGGGCTTTCCTTCGATGAGAACGGTGAACCTAATAAAGATGCCAAGTTTATCCAGATTTCGGACGGCGCTTACACTATTTACGGTGAAAACGGCGGGGAAGAGACAACTGCGGAATAACTTTTGATATACACAAGTCCAGAGGGCGGCGCCGCTTGGCGCCGCCTTTTTGTTACAGAGAAAACAGGGCTTCTTAATGCTTAAATAACACTCCATGAATAGTAAAGACGGCCGAAGTAATATAACAAAAATAGTTGCTTTTTTATGGTATTTATCCGATAATATCAATATCAGACGTGAGATGTCTGCGATCGCGGTCCAAAATCCCGCGCCAAGACTTGCGAGAGAGTCTTGAAATGTCAGCAAAAGCTGAACAAAGGCCCGCGCCGGCGCGCGGGCGCTTCTAAAACTAACAGTCTGTAGAATACAAAGAAAGGCGGAGGGCGATGGATTTAGTTATTAACATTGTCGAACAATTGATCAACGGTCTTCGTACCGGAAGTATTTACGCGCTGATCGCCCTTGGCTATACGATGGTGTATGGTATTGCCAAGATGATCAATTTTGCCCACGGGGATATTATTATGGTCGGCGCGTATTCTTTGTATGTCTTTTACGGTATCCTTGGTCTGCCTGCGGCGGTAGCGGTTATTTTGTCCATTATCGTGTGTGCGGTACTTGGTGTGGTTATCGAAAAAGTGGCATACAAACCTTTGCGCAACGCGCAGCCTTTAGCTGTGCTGATCACAGCCATTGGCGTCAGCTTCCTTTTGCAAAACCTGGCGCTGCTGATCTTTAAGGCAACACCTATACCTTTTGGCTCTATTATTCGGGTGCCGTCGGTACAGATTGCCGGAATCCACATTTCGGGGATCACTATTGTTACTTTAGTGGTGACAACCATTTCCATGATCTTATTAACGTTATTTATTAATAAGACAAAGGCAGGCCGTGCCATGCGGGCCGTGTCTGAAGATAAAGGCGCTGCGGAGCTTATGGGCATCAGCGTCAACGGGACCATTTCCCTGACATTTGCCATCGGTTCTGCCCTGGCGGCAGTAGCCGGACTTCTGTTTATCTGCCAGTACGAGTCTCTTCAGCCCACCCTGGGGGCTCTTCCCGGTATTAAGGCGTTTGTGGCGGCGGTGCTTGGCGGTATCGGAAGCGTTCCGGGAGCGATGCTTGGCGGTATTGTCCTTGGCATCATTGAAAGTCTTTCCAAAGCGTACATTTCAACACAGCTCTCAGACGCTATTGTATTCGGCGTGCTGGTTGTTGTTCTTCTTGTAAAGCCGTCCGGTCTGCTGGGTAAGATCCGGATCGAGAAAGTGTAGGTGATCGCGGTGAAGAAATATCAGAAATTATTGATCAATATCGGGATCGCTGTTGTTATCTACGTTCTGGTGATGCTGGCCATCCAGTTTGGATGGGTAGGGCGTCAGCTATTGTCCATGATCGTTCCTGTATGCACCAATGTGATGATGGCGGTTTCCCTGTGCCTTATTGTCGGGTTTTTAGGTGAGCTGACCCTGGGCCATGCGGCATTTATGTCTGTGGGGGCCTACTCAGGGGCTCTGGTATCTATGAACCTTCCCCTGCCGGGGTGGCTTTCCCTGGCTGTCGGCCTTGTTGTGGGCGGCGTTGTGGCGGCTCTCGCCGGCGTGATCATTGGTGTGCCGGTATTGCGCCTTCGCGGTGACTATCTGGCCATTGTGACCCTTGGTTTCGGTGAGATCATCAAGTCTGTTTTTAATACTCTGGGGATCACGGGAGGAGCCAGCGGCCTTTCAGGTATTCCGCTGATGACTTCTTACCGGAATTTCACCCTTGTGTTTATCCTGACGCTTATTGTCGTTGTGGTGGTTTCCAATCTGGTGAAGTCCAGACAGGGCCGGGCAATCTGTGCTATCCGGGATAATTACATTGCTGCCGAGGCTGCGGGGATCAAGGTGAGCAAATATAAGGTTATGGCTTTTGTCATTTCAGCCTTTTTCGCCGGCGTGGCCGGTGTGGTCTACGCTCATAATATCAGTATTTTAAAGCCGGGCAATTTTGATTATAACACATCCATTGAGATCCTTGTTATGGTTGTCCTCGGCGGCATGGGAAGCATCCGCGGTTCCATTATCGCTGCGGTGATTCTGACACTTCTGCCGGAGTTGCTCAGAGGCGTGGCGGATTACCGTATGCTTGTATACTCTATTGTGCTGATCGTTATGATGCTGTTTAACAATTCAAAATTTAAAGAAAAACTGATGGCCCGGCGTCAGGCGGCCAAAGTTTCAAAGGAGGCTTAAATTATGGCATTGTTGGAAGTTCGTAATCTGGGCATTTCCTTTGGCGGCCTCAGGGCTGTGGACAGCCTGGATATGACTATTGACCAGGGCCAGCTTTATGGCCTCATCGGCCCAAATGGTGCCGGAAAAACTACGGTGTTCAATCTTCTCACCGGGGTGTACCGTCCAACAGAGGGGATTATTACCCTGGATGGCCAGAATCTTGTGGGAAAAAAGACGGTGGAGATCAATAAGGCGGGCATCGCCCGTACCTTTCAGAACATCCGTCTCTTTAAAAATATGTCTGTTATGGATAATGTAAAGATTGGCCTTCATAATCATTTTAAATATAATCTTTTTACCGGAATACTGCGCCTGCCCGGATACCGGAAGGTGGAAAAATCCATGGATGAGCGGGCTATGGAGCTTTTAAAGGTGTTTGACCTGGATAAAGAAGCCGGGAACATGGCTGCCAATCTGCCCTATGGAAAGCAGAGAAAACTGGAAATCGCCAGAGCCCTGGCCACAGAACCGAAACTTTTGCTTTTGGATGAGCCCGCAGCGGGCATGAATCCCAACGAGACGGAGGAACTGATGAAGACCATCCAGTTTGTTCGGGAAAAGTTTAAAATGACTATTCTTCTCATCGAACATGATATGAAGCTTGTGTCAGGGATCTGTGAGGAAGTGACGGTATTAAATTTCGGCACAGTACTTGCCCAGGGAAAGACCGGGGATGTTTTAAATGACCCTAGAGTGGTCAAAGCTTATCTTGGCGAATAGGAGGGAAAACGTATGGCAATGCTTGAAATCAAAGATCTGGAAGTGTTTTACGGGGTCATTCAGGCCATTAAAGGCGTTTCCTTTGAAGTAGGCGAGGGGGAGGTTATTGCCCTTATCGGAGCCAACGGCGCCGGAAAGACGACCATTCTCCACACCATCACCGGCCTGATCCAGGCCAAAAGCGGACATGTATTTTTTGAGGGACAGGAGATCACAAAACTTCCCGGACACAAGATCGTGTCCAAAGGGATCGCCCATGTACCGGAAGGCCGCCGGGTATTTGCTGATCTGACGGTGCTTGAGAACCTGAAACTTGGTGCCTACACCCGCAAAGATAAAAAGGAAATCGAGGAATCCCTGGAGATGATCTACAAGCGCTTTCCCAGACTGAAAGAGCGCAGAGGCCAGCTTGCCGGTACTTTAAGCGGCGGCGAGCAGCAGATGCTTGCCATGGGGCGGGCTCTTATGAGCCGTCCAAGGATTATTCTCATGGACGAGCCGTCTATGGGGCTCTCGCCGATTTTTGTCAATGAGATTTTTGATATTATCCAGGAGGTCAGCAAAGGAGGAACCACGGTGCTTTTAGTAGAGCAGAACGCGAAAAAAGCACTCTCCATTGCGGACCGTGCCTATGTCCTGGAAACAGGGAAGATCACTTTAAGTGGTGACGCCAAAGAACTTATGAACGATGAATCTGTGAAAAAAGCTTATCTTGGAGAGTAACAAGGGGGATCTGTCATGGAAAAACGTAATATAGTGATCACCATTGCCCGCCAGTACGGAAGCGGCGGAAAGACGGTGGGACGTATGCTGGCAAAGGATCTTGGCTTTAACTGTTATGGCTATGAACTGATCCGAATGGCCTCTGAGGACAGCGGAATTAACGAGAAGCTTTTCGGCCAGGTGGATGAGAGTGTGCGCCGGACTTTTTTGCAGAAGCTGGCCAACGTGAGAAATATTTATGATGGCGGCCTTCTGACGCCGGAGAGCGATGATTTTGTCTCAGACGATAATCTTTTTAATTACCAGGCTAAGATTATTAAAGAGCTGGCGGAGCAGGAAAACTGTGTCATCATCGGACGATGCGCGGATTTTGTGCTTAAAGACTACGACAATTGCCTGAGCATTTTTGTCCATGGTTCCAAAGAGTTTTGTCTGGCGAGAGCCATGGAGCGCAACAGCATGACCCTCAGGGAGATGGAGAAATTTATCGAAAAGACAGATAAATACCGAGGGGATTATTATAAATATCACACAGGTCATAACTGGTATGACGCGAGAAATTATGATCTGTGCTTAGACAGCAGCAAGCTGGGCTTTGACGGCTGTGTGGCCGCTATAAAAGCCCATATGGCAGTGCGTTTCAAAGATTACGGGCTGTCGCTGTGAGACGGATCGGGGCAGGCGGAAAGGACTAAAAGCAGTCTTTTCCGCCTCTGCTGTGAAACGGATTTTCATATATAAGCAAGCAGGAGAGAGAAAAAATGCAGAGCGCGTTTAAAGAGGGCTTAAAGGGCGGCCTGCCTATCGGTATCGGTTATTTTCCCGTGTCGTTTACTTTCGGATTTTTGGCAGTGGCCGGCGGGCTTGACGTGTGGGTGGGGATTTTTATATCCCTGACCAATCTCACTAGTGCCGGTCAGTTTGCGGGAATGAATCTGATGATTGCCGGGGCAGGTTATGGAGAGATTGCCTTGACCACTTTTGTCATTAATTTAAGATATATGCTTATGTCTCTGGCATTGTCTCAAAAGATCGAGAAGGCCATTCCATTGTGGAAGCGCCTTATTTTTGCTTTTGGTATTACCGATGAGACCTTTGTCATAGCTTCCATGAAAAAAGGCCCCATAAAAGCCGGCTATATGTTTGGATTGATCCTTCTCCCCATTGTGGGATGGAATCTGGGAACAATATGTGGATGCTGTATTTCAAACCTTTTGCCGGAGGCTTTGCAAAATGCCATGGGCATCGCCCTTTATGCCATGTTTATTGCCCTGATCGTGCCGGCGGCCAGGGATTCTTTTAAAATACTTCTGATCATTGTCATGGCGGTGACCATTACATGTATGTTTAAATATGTGCCGCTGCTTTCCTTTATTTCATCGGGATTTCGCATAATCATCGCCACTGTGACTGCTGCGGCGATAGGCGCGTGGCTGTTCCCAAAGGAGGAGGCGGACTATGAGTACTGAGAGGATCATGATTTGTATCGCCGTGATGGCGCTGGTTACTTATATTCCAAGAGTGCTTCCTGTTACAGTGTTCAGGAAAAAAATTAAGTCCCGCTTTTGGCGGTCATTCCTTGATTATACCCCCTACGCGGTGCTGGGAGCCTTGACTTTCCCCGATATTTTTTATTCCACTGGTCATACGGTATCGGCGGCAGTGGGAGCCATTGTGGCCATATGCCTGGGATATTTCAGGAAAAGTCTTGTGGTTGTAGCTGTGGCGGCCATTGCTGCTGTATACATTGTTGAAATGTTTCTGTAAATATTTATCAGATATTGGAAGACTCCCAGGAGTCTTAAACAGGAGGGATCATTATGAGTAAAATGCTTGTGGTCGTAGATATGCAGAACGATTTTATTGACGGGGCGCTGGGGACTAAGGAGGCTGCGGCTATTGTCCCTAAAGTGTTGGAAAAAATTAAAAAATTTAAAGGTCAGGTGTTTTACACAAGAGACACCCATCAGGAAAACTATCTGGAGACGCTGGAAGGGAAAAAACTCCCTGTAAAACACTGTATTGCAGGCACAAAAGGTTGGGAACTTCACAGAGATATCCAGGCTCTTGTCCAGGAAAATCACAGTATGATCTTTGATAAGCCCACATTTGGATCCATGGCACTGGCCGGATTTTTAAACGGTATACAGAAAGTGGCACCCATTGACGCTATTGAACTGGTGGGCCTGTGTACAGATATCTGTGTCATATCCAACGCCCTTTTACTCAAGTCTGTCCTTCCGGATACAAAGATTCTTGTTGACGGAAGCTGCTGCGCGGGGGTCACGCCCCAGAGCCATGAGACTGCCCTCAAAGCCATGGCCATGTGCCAGGTTGAGATCCTGTGATGGAAAAAGGAGGCGTATCCAGCCGCAGAGTATCGGATTTTGTTACAGATGACAAAGGGAGGATTGATTTTGATATTGTTCGTTCATCTCGGAAAACTCTTGGCATACATATCGGCGAAGGCGGACAGGTTCTGGTCAAAGCTCCGGCCTGGGTTTCAAGAAGTCAGATTCGGGAGGCTGTGCTGGGAAAATCCCCATGGATCCGGGAAAAGGCAGATCTGGCCCGCAGAGGAGACGCTTTAAAGATTACCCACCGATTTGCCCAGGGAGAACCATTTCTATATCTGGGACGGACTTACCCTTTGTATATCCGCTATGATCCTGCCATGAAAAATGTTTGTGTTGATCTTACAGAAGATGAGTTTGTCATTGAGACTCCTGCAATCCACGGGGCAGTCCTGGAAATGGCGGTGCTTAAATGGTACAGGGAGAACGCTCTAAAACTTATGGAACAGCGGGTACAGTATTACGGACAGATTTTTGGGGCGCTGCCATCAAAGGTTATAGTCCGGGAGCAGAAAAGCCGATGGGGGAGCTGCAACAGCAAGGGCGAGCTGAGGCTTAACTGGAAATTGATTATGGCTCCGCCGGGAATTTTGGATTATGTCGTTGTCCATGAGCTGTGCCATCTTAAAGAAATGAACCATTCACCAAGGTTTTGGAACCTGGTGGAAACTCTGTGCCCCCAGTACCGGCAGTGCCGGCAATGGTTGAAAGATTACGGGGCGGCCCTGTCGTGGAACTGCCTGGAGACCGGCGCAGAAGTATGAACCTGCGAAAAGGAGGAAAAATAATGGACATGTATAAAACCCTTAACAATGGAGTGAAAATGCCAATTTTGGGCCTTGGGGTCTATAAATCCGGCGAGGATACCAAACAGGCGGTTCTGGACGCCCTGGAAGCCGGGTACCGGCATATTGACACCGCAGCTTTGTATAAAAATGAAGCCCAGGTAGGAGAAGCTATCCGGGAAAGCGGTATTCCCAGAGAGGAGATTTTTATTACAACGAAATTGTGGAACGACGATATGAAAAACGGGACCCAGATGGAAGCCTTTGAGCGCAGCTTGAAAAATCTGGGGACAGATTATGTGGATTTATACCTCCTCCACTGGCCGGTGTCCCAGGCTCTGGAGCAGTCCTGGAAGATTCTTGAACAAATTTATAAAGAGGGGCGGGTTCGGGCTATCGGCGTGAGCAACTGCCATATGTCTCACCTTATGCGGGTCATGGCGGCGGCAACTGTGGTGCCGGCAGTCAATCAGGTAGAGTGCCATCCCTATTTAAGCCAGAAGCCGCTGCGGACTTTCTGTAATAATTTAAGTATTGCCATGGAGGCATGGTCTCCTTTGGGGCGCGGCCGGGTGCTGAATGATCCGGTCATCGGGCAGCTTGCTCAAAAATACAATAAGACGCCGGCTCAGATCATCCTTCGCTGGGAGCTTCAGGAAAACTGGATCGTGATTCCTAAATCTGTCCACAGGGAGCGGATCATAGAAAACAGCAGCATATTCGATTTTGAACTGGATTCTGCCGACATGGCTCAGATGGACGGACTGAATAAAGATATGCGTTTTGGCACAGACCCGGATCATTTTGAAAATAAACAGTGGTAAAAAAATATATATTATTCACGGTAGTCGGAAACACTTGCTGTTTCCGGCGTAAGAATGTGATTCAGGGGTGCGCTTAAACCATTCGCGCAGCGAATTTTGCATGGTTTAAGCGCATATTACTGTTCACGAAATAAACAGTAACACCGATAGGATTTTCTGATAACCCTATCGGTTATTTTTTATTTTAAAATAAATATGATTAATGATATACTATAAACAACAATTAAGTAAATTATGTGGGAGGTGAAAGTATGCCGCCGATTATTGATAAACAGAAATGCAATCAGTGTGGCTACTGCGCTCAGATCTGTCCCCTGGACGTGATCAAAGTGATCAAGAACGATGATAAAAAAGCTGTTATTGTAAAATATCCTGATGAATGCTGGCATTGCCGTGCCTGTGAAAAAGACTGCAGGCAGCATGCGATCCGGATGCGCTATCCGCTGTCACATTTAATGCTTCATATGGATGTACAAAAGGAGGGGTAAAAGATGCCGGTAAGAATCAGAGAGGGTATTGTAAAAACCGATTTTTTAATTGCAGGTGGAGGCATCAGCGGCCTGCAGGCAGCGTATACGGCTGCGCAAAAAGGAATAAAAGTAGTTGTGGCTGAAAAGGCGGATACCCGACGTTCTGGCTGCGGGGCCAACGGAAACGACCATTTTGCCTGCTACATTCCCGAATGTCACGGGGATGATTTTGAACTTGTTGTCCGCCAGATGAATCAGACCATTGACGGCGGTCCATGGCAGGATCCCACCATGCTGCGTCTGTGGCTGTCAAGGACTTATGAGGTTGTTCAGCTCTGGGAATCTTTAGGCATTAATATGCGTCCCACCGGTAAATGGAATTTTGAGGGACATTCCATGCCGGGCAATCAGAAATATCATTTGAAATTTGACGGGCATAATCAAAAGCCTGCCCTGACGGCGGCCGCAAAGAAGAACGGTGCTGTCATTATGAATAAAACTCTTCTCACAGATGTTCTTGTCAATAGTGAGGGGAGGGTGATTGGAGCCATCGGCGTAGATATTTCTGAGGATGAACCGGAAATGGTGATCTTCCAGGCAAAGGCTGTCCTTATCGCTGCCGGATCGGCCACCCGCCTTTATCCGGGAATTACACCTGCCTATATGTTTAATGATTCCGGATGTCCGGCCAATACCGGTGACGGACACGCCATGGCTTACCGGGCCGGCGCACGTCTGGCAAACCTTGAGATGGCAGGAGGCCACGCGGGGCCAAGATATTTTGCCAGAGGCGGCAAAGGCACATGGATTGGGCTGACCAGCGATATTAACGGCCAGTGCATCACTCCTTATCAGGATAAACCTTCCAGAGAAAACGGCGATATCGCGTCGGATATATGGCCGGGATCTTACCGTGACCGCATGCAGGCCGGTACAGGCCCTACATATATGAACTGTACACGGACAAGCGATGCGGATCTTGATTATATGCTTCACGATGGTTTTGTCAGCGAAGGTATTGACTCTATTACGGATAATTTGGAACAGAATAATATTGATCTGCGCAAATCTATGATCGAGTTTGGTTCCTATAATATTGGCCTTTCAACCCAGGGTATTGATATTGATGTCCACGCTATGTCCTCTGTCCCTGGGCTGTACGCCGCAGGAAATGTTGTTGGCAATGTGAAGGGCAATCTGGCCGGAGCAGCCGTTATGGGTATGGTTGCCGCCGAGAGCGCTGCGGAGTATGTAAAAACTGTGGCAGATGAAGACGTGAGCGATCATCCTCTGATCAGAGAACGGCAGGAATTGTATTCCGCTATTATGGACAGAAACGAGGGCGCTTACTGGAAAGAGGCGGCTTCCACACTTCAAAATATTATGAATGATTACTGCGGACTGAATATCCGTTCGGAGGCGATGCTTACCGCCGGTCTGACTTATCTGCGACAACTTAAAAAGTCTGCCTATGACCAGCTTTACGCTGAAAATTCCCATGAATTTATGCGTGTCCTTGAGGTTTTGGATCTCATGGATGTTGGAGAGCCGATGTTCCTCATGGCCCTGAACCGGAAAGAAACACGTCCTCCACATAAAAGGGCGGATTATACTTACACAAATATGCTTCTTAATGACAAGTTCCAGACCATTGAAAAGCACGGCGATCAGGTGACTTTAGACTTCAGAAAGAGATTTTAAAATATCCTCCTGTTTTACACAAAAGTGCCCTGGGAAAATTTTCCCAGGGTGCTTTCGTCTTTTAATTTCCTTTACTGCTCAGAGGGTTGGCGCCGTCTTCCCAGAAAGGGTTGTTGTTGGGAGCGCATTTACCGCCGGAAACATAGCTGGAGTTTTCTTTGATCAGTTCTTCGGGTTCGTCTTCAAGGTTAAATTCCGGGCGGGGCCACGGCTCCTTTCCCGGACAATGTTTCTGCTCTTTCAAAGGGAAATCCTCCTTAATGATTTTTCGTAACAGTTCAGCCATCAGGGATAGGCGTGCTGAACTGTTAGATTTTTTCACTAAGAAGGATTTCCATGAAAATATATTTTATGCGTAAACTTTAAGACCAGGTGGGAAATAACATTCAGTTATCGCCGCAGAGTTATCGCTCCCAGCGGCCGCTGGCCCCACATGGAAGGATCAGCCCGCTCTCAGTTACGGGAAGTCCGACTTCGTCGGAAATAACCCGGCCTTTATATTGGGGGAGAAGGACAGATGAGAGCATGTAGGTCAGCACTGCCGGCTGAAGCCCGGTAGTGTAGGAGTTTACAAGGAAAAACAGGGGGTTTGGACATAAAAGATGACTGCATTGCTGGATAAATGGATAAATGGAATCTTCAATTTTCCAGATTTCCCCTTTGGGCCCCCGGCCGTAAGAGGGCGGGTCCATAATAATACCGTCGTATGTATTGCCCCTTCGTATTTCACGTTCCACAAACTTCATACAATCGTCCACGATCCAACGGATGGATGTATCGGGAATGTTGGATGAGCGGGCGTTTTCTTTGGCCCAGGAGACCATGCCTTTTGAGGCATCCACGTGGGTGACAAAGGCGCCGGCAGCAGCGGCGGCGCAGGAAGCTCCGCCGGTATAGGCAAAGAGATTTAAAACTTTGACCGGGCGGGCTGCGTTTTTGATCTTTTTATAAAACCACTCCCAGTTGGCGGCCTGCTCCGGGAAAAGACCGGTATGTTTAAAGCTGAAAGGCTTTAAATGAAAAGTCAGGCCCAGATTTTCATACTGGATGGACCACTGTTGGGGCAGTTTGTGAAATTCCCACTGGCCTCCGCCGCGGCTGCTGCGGTGATAGTGGCCGTTCATGTGTGTCCATCCGGGATGTTTTTTTTGTGTATTCCAAATAACCTGAGGGTCCGGGCGGACAAGGAGGTATGTGCCCCAACGCTCCAATTTTTCTTTCTCCGATGTGTCAATCACTTCATAGTCTTTCCATTGATCGGCGATCCACATAAATATACCTCGTTTCTGTTAAAGATTAATTGTACGGATATTATCCGTCTCTGAAATTTCCGGAATCTGAAGATGGGAAAAAATATACTGCAAGAGCTTTAACGGCTCGGAAATCGCTTTCTTTTTGGGATAGACAAGGTTAATAGGCATATTCCAACCACTGTCGATACTCATATAAATATGAACGATTCCCTGGGCAGCCTCCTGGGAAAAAGACCGCACTGATGTAAGTGACAGACAGTTGTGGTTCAGAACGGCGGCCTTGATAAAATCCATATTGGATGATTCCCAGAAACTTTTGTACTCAATATGGCTGTTATGTGTCAGCGTGTCAAGAGCGTGCCTTGAAAAATCTCCCTTTTGGGTCAGAGCAAAACGCTGTCCGTTTAAATCTTCAGGAACAAGACATTGTTTTTCAAAGAGCGGATGCCCCGATGGACATACAATAGCAAGGTAATCGTTAATGAGAGGAATATTGATCAGATCATTGCTTTTGGTAGGTCCGGCCATGATTCCAGCGTCAAGATCAAAGGACAGCAGGAGATCTTCGATTTCCGTGTCACTGATAAAACGGACAGAAAAATCGCTGTCCGGACTGCGAAAATGCAGACTGTCCATGACTTCAGAAAAAAGCTCTACATCAATAACATGACTTATTCCAATACGAAAAAGAGCTTTTTGGTTTAAGCGGGACATGTTTTTTTCAAGAGCATCAAAGTCTGCCACGATTTTCCGGGCATTATTTAAAAGCGTCTGTCCGTTGGGGGTGATATACAGTTTTTGTGAAATACGTTCAAACAGACGAGTGTGATAATGCTCCTCCAGTTCACGGATAATCTGACTGACCGTAGGCTGAGAAATATAGAATTTAGACGCCGCAATACTCATCTTTCCGCTGTCCGCGACTTCAATAAAAATTTTTAAATGACGGATAGTCATAAATTCTTCTCCCCCTCTATCCTTGCTGCCGCAGTATAAGTAAATTCACAGTTCTTTGGATAAACTATCTCAGGATATCTTATCATTTTACTTTCAATGTTTCAAGAGATATATTATAATAGTTATTGTTTGGAGTAACAGTTCAGCGGGATGAACGGTTACTGATTTGGCAATACCCCGCTGCAGGCAGCAGGGTGTCAGGCTGGCAGCGCCCTGCGGGGCGGACTTCCAGCAATAATAAAAGAGGAAGGGAGCGGCGCTATGCAGGTAAAAAGACGGATTCAGACAGATTTTCTTGTAATTGGCGGCGGTGTTGGCGGTATGCAGGCAGCCATTGAGGCGGCGGCTCTGGGACTGAGAGTTGTTGTCGCAGAGAAGGCGGATACACGGCGTTCAGGCTGTGCCGGAAGCGGCAATGACCATTTTGCCTGTTATATTCCCGAATATCACGGGACAAATTTTGAATTTGTACTTCGGGAGATTGCTGGAACCCTGGAAAGCGACCAATGGCAGGATATTTCTCTGTTGAGAGTATGGATGGGCCGAAGTTTTGAGATCGTGCAGAAATGGGAAGAGTGGGGGATCAATATGCGTCCCAGCGGTACATGGTGCTTTGAAGGCCACACATATCCCGGACAGAAAAAATATTATTTAAAAATTAAAGGTGATAATATTAAGTCGGCTTTGACAAAAAAGGCGTTAAACTGTGGCGTGGAAATTATGAATAAAATGACAGTGACGGATATACTAAAAAACGCCAACGGACAAGTCTGTGGAGCCCTTGGACTGGATATTTCAAAGGATGTGCCGGAGGCTGTCGTTTTTGACGCGCCCACGGTGCTTATTGCTACAGGGCTTATTTCGCGTATGTATCCAGGGGTGAATCCGGGATTCCTTTTTAATACCTCTTGCTGTCCTGCCGCTACCGGCGGTGGCCATGCCATGGCTTTCCGCGCCGGGGCCCGGCTGATTAATATGGAAATCCCAGCGCCTTATGTGGGACCAAAGTATTTTCAGCGGGGCGGCCGTGGAAGCTGGATCGGACTGGTTTCAGATATTAATGGCAGCCCCATTGGCCCATATATGGATAAACCGTCCAGGGAGTATGGCGATATTCTTGTGGATGTGTGGCCGGAAATTTTTAGGGATAAATATCAGGACGGTTCAGGGCCGGTGTATATGAACTGCACACGCACAGACGATGAAGATCTGGAATATATGCTGGATTCATTTCCTTCCGAAGGACTGGCTTCGGTGGTTGATTATATTGATCAATATAATGTTGATCTGAAAAGACAAATGATTGAATTTTATTCTTATAATAATGATCTTAATGCCCGCGGCATTGAAATATCCACAGATGCGTCAACGAATATCCCAGGGTTGTTTGCCACTGGAAACGCGGTAGGCAATACCCGTGGAAGTTCTACGGCGGCGGCTGTTTTTGGCATGGTTGCCGCCCGCAGTGCTGCGGACTACATTAAAAAGATGTCAGGCGGAGAACAGTTTACGTCCGGGGATGATGCGAGTAATGCATGTATATGTCAGCGTCTGGAGTTGGTTGACGGTATTTTAAAAAGGGGCAGCGGCGGAGCCGGATGGCGGGAGGCTAACGGCACGCTTCAGAGCATTATGCATGACTATGCGGGCTATGATGTGCGTTCGGACCGCATTCTCAGGGCCGGACTTCACTATCTGGGACTTTTAAGAGACTGTTCTCTGTCAGAGCTTGGCGCTTCTAATGCCCATGAACTTTGCCGCGTGCTGGAAGTGCTTGAAATGATGGAAACGGCCCGGATTGTGTTTATCACTTCGATCAATCGCAGAGAGAGCCGGGGGCTGTTTAAGCGCCAGGATTATCCAGAGCAGGATCATCGGCTGGATCATAAATATCAGACGATCGGGGAAGTTGATGGAAAGATTATTGTAGATTTTCGGGATCGCCGGTAAAGCATGGCGAAATTTGCGTTTGTTTTTTTGAATAAGACCCATTGGAAAATATGATTTTACAGACACCCCCGTGCTAAGTTAAAGAAGTTATCTTATAGTTTTTTCCGATACCTTTATTGAGTATTCCTATTTTACGGTCAGCGGCGCAGATGGTATGATAAATACATAACAAAGCTGCGGCCGCTGCTTAAAACAAACAGGAATAACGGGAGGTTATTTGTGATGAAAGGAAGAGTAACAGCATTATTAATGGCAGCCTGTCTGGCAATGTCCATGGCAGCCTGTGGAAACAATGAATCCGCTTCCGGCGCAGGTAATGGGGGAAATGAGACAACCGCGGCATCTGACAGCGGGGCTGTGAGCGAGAGCGGAAGTGAGGCCGCTGCCGCAGATAACGGGGAGGCCGATGAGCCACTGGAGGATATGGCCGAGATTAAGGTGACAATTTTGTCTATGGGGCCGATTCCGCAGGGGCTTCAGGATGTTGAAGACGCGGTCAATGAGATCACGGAACCGGAGATTAACACACATGTTACACTGGAAATGCTTGAGCCCGGCAACTATGCTCAGCAGATTAATTTGAAAATGTCCTCATCAGAGCCTTTTGACTTAATGGTAACGATGCCTTCCGGAACCGCAGGATTTACTACAATGGTATCCCAGAATCAGTTTATGGATATCAGTGAACTGCTCCAGGAGTATGGCCAGGGAATTATTGATACTCTCGGTGAAGAACTGCTTCAGGCGACAACGATTAATGGGAAGATTTACGGCGTAACGACGTACCGTTCTCTTGTGACAAGCAATTATATCGTTATGCGGACAGATGTTCTTGAAGACCTTGGACTTCTTGAAAAAGCTCAGAACATGACAACTCTGGAAGAGTATGAAGAGATTCTCCAGGCGGTAAAAGAAAGCGACAAGTGGAATTATCTGGCCGGTATTGTTGCCTCTGACCTTGTCGGCACATGTTTGCCCCTGGGCGGAACCTATGTAGGAGAAAATAATTTTGCCGATGATACATGCTATGATCAGCTTGGCGATACAAACAAGTTTATTGCTATTAATCCTGACGGAAGCGATCCGACAATTGTTAATAACTTTGCTACAGAAGAATACCATAAGATGTATGAAGTTATGCATGACTGGTATGAAAAAGGATATGTTTACGGCGATGTTACAACTCAGACAGACAAAGCTGAGGAAATGGTAAAATCCAACGCTGCATTTTCCTATTTTTCCCAGAGCGAAATTGGTGTTGAAGTGAGCAAATCCGCTACATGCGGTATGCCGATGACCTGTGTAAAGATGGTAACGATGCCGATTTCAACATCAACAACATCTAAATTCGTGTGGACCGTTCCGACGACTTCTCAGGAACCGGAAGCAGCTATTAAGTTCCTGAACATGATGTACACCGATGCACGTATTTGCAACCTTCTCGCATGGGGTGTTGAGGGCGTGCATTATCAGGTCAAAGACGGCGTGGCATATTTCATGGACGGACAGGATGCCAACAACTGCGCTTACCACACCTGTGATTTTATTTACGGCAATCAGTTCCTTGTACTTCCTTGGGACGGACAGTCCGCAGACTTCCGTGACATTGCCCTGGAAGAAATGGAAAATGCACAGACAAGCGCTTACTTAGGTTTTATCTGTGATACAAATGCTATTTCCAATGAAATTTCAGCCGTTGCCAATGTTATCGCCGAGTATCTTCCGGCTATTGACTCCGGTGTGGCTGAGCAGGATCATTATGACGCATTCTTGAAGAAACTGGATGAATCCGGTCTTCCAAAAATTATTGAAGAATATCAGAATCAGTTAAATGACTGGCTTGCTCAGCAGCAATAAGTTTTTCTCCTTTTTACCGCGAAGAAGGGGCGCCGCGAATGTGGCGCCCCTTCTTCGTGAACGAATACTTTTTCAGATCATCTGGGTGTCTTCAGAAGCCATGATCCTGGAAGCTGCAGTGACAGGCACCACAAGGAGTGCGGCAAATACTGGAAGCAGAATGGAGCCGCCGATAAAGATTTTTTTCAACAGTTTCAAATGTCTCATTTTCATAACGATTCACCTCATGCATTTTCGATTATTATATAGAAACTTCTTTTGCTTTGTTGTCAGCCAGGATAAAGAAAACAAAGCCGATGGCGAACATCACTGACAGGGCGCCCACCCCCAGATTGACATTGCCAGTGGCCTGGCTTACGAAAGACACAAGGGTCGTGCCGGCGAAGGAGGCGCCTTTTCCGCAGATGTCGTAGACGCCGAAATACTCTCCTGACTGATTTGCCGGGATGATCTTGGCAAAGTAAGAGCGGGACATGGACTGGATAGCTCCCTGGAAAATGCCCACGCATACGGCCAAAATCCAGAACTGGTACTGCTCATTAAGGCCCATACCGTAAAGGGCGATGATAAAGTAGGCGGCGATACAGATCATAATGATCCGGCCAATGGCCATTTTTCTTGAAAGGCGTCCGAAGATCAGGGCCGCCGGAAATGCCACGATCTGGGTCAGCAAAAGAGCCAGCAAAAGTCCGGTGGTATCCAGGCCCAGGGCAGTTCCGTAGGCTGTGGCCATATCAATGATGGTGTAGACACCATCAATATAGAAGAAAAAGGCAATAAGGAAAAACAGTATTTTTTTATTATTGCCCAGTTCACGAAAGATATGTCCCAGACGGGAGAAGGATGAGCGCACCGGATGACTCTGAGCTGACACATAGTATTTCTGCTCGTAAGAACGAAGTAAAGGAACGGCAAGAAACAGCCACCACAAAGCGATGAGAAGGAAAGCGATACTCATGGCAGCGGACATGGTCAGTCCTATATTTTCGTAAAATAAGACAAGGAGCAGACTTAAAATAAAAGGGATACAGCTTCCGATATACCCCCAGGCGTAGCCGTGAGCGGACACCTCGTCCATACGATCTTTGGTGGTCACGTCGGTCAGCATAGAGTCATAGACAACCAGACTTAGAGAGTAAGCGGATTTTGCGATGACAAAGATCAGAAGAAACCACAGCCAGGAGGACATAAATCCCAGGAAGATGCATCCAATGGCACCGACGAGCAGCGCTGCCATGAAAATCTTTTTCTTAAAGCCTTTAAGGTCGGATACAGTTCCAAGGGTGGGCCCTAAAATGGCCACGATGACTGTGGAGATGGATGTGGCGTATCCCCAGTAAGCCAGGTAGTCCACATCAGAGATCCCGGCGTTTCCTGCCAGATAGTTGAAATAAATAGGCATGATCGTTGATATGAGCAGAGTAAATGCCGAGTTTCCTACGTCGTAGAGTACCCATTTTAACTCTAAACGTTTTAACTTAAATTTCATAGGTGAGTTCCTCCTGATATGAATATACCGGAATAGACTGCCAGTTCATCTCAGGACCGAAGGTCCGGATAAAATATTTGTCTATCGGTTCATTATTTATAATATAATCCCAGTAGTTTTTTAGAAGAGTCAGTCCAAGTTCAATGGCCTTTGTAAAAAGTTTTTCGAGGCGCAGGCAGCTATCGCTGCATGTTTCAACAGGTTGCCGGCTGACAATGAGTCCATGCATTTCCCTGTAATTCCCGGTAAGTTTTAAAAGGGCCAAGATGAGACTGCGCTTGATCTTTCCGGGGGCTACCAAAAGATCGTTGTACCAGATCATAGATTTTAAACTTTTATAAATCTGGCGGACCGTCAATTCGTCAAAAAAATGGTGGATGATCAAAACATTTTCTGGAGTTGGATGAATGTGATCGGTAAGATGATGGCTCAATGGGTTTAAATGGTCTTTTATCATAAGATGCCGGTCAAACTCTGTTTCGATCGTAGTGTGGGAAAGGCCGGATACACGGATCTTATTTTCAATATAGCCATGGCATGTGCTGTCCAGAACAAAATGACAGATAAAGCCCATCAAGTAAGATAGGGAGGCTTTATATTCCGGGGATCCTTTTTTAAAGTCTTCCAGCACGTCGGCCGCATAGAGAAAAAAATCTGAAGCCGGCTGGTTGTGCATACGAAAACCAAGGGTATTGACAGGATTGTTAGTCAGAGGTTTATAATAAAAAAAGATGTCCGGGCCGTGGAGACCAATATTAAAAAGCTGTGGCTGCTCCCCCACTATATTTTTGATGGCAGCGGGGAGACGTTTGTAGATTTCCCTGCCAAAACAAAAATGGGCGTATGTGGATGGCATAAAATGTTCCTCCTTTTTTGTCATATGAGGATATCATCTGAAGCTATTATATCAGATTTATAGCAAAGTGTTATCAACTACATATTAAACTTGTGTAAAGATTTTGCGATGAAAGCACAGAATGATAAGGCAGCACATAGATAGGCGTATAAAGGGACAGTGCGGGAAAAACTGGTACTATTAGATAAAAACGAAAAGATAATACGGTAAATTTTGTTGAAAAATATTTCCATGAAAATGTAAAAAAATCCTTGAAATGAGAGAAGCTTTCGTGTATAATATCTGATGTTGTGACATTGATAGCGATGAAGCGTGAGGTTGCTGCAGGATTTTGCAGGTGTTCCGTGGAGCGAATGTCAAGTTAAGAAAACTGGCGACAAGTCACTGTACCAAGTAAACAATCTGCCTGAGAGCAGAAGCGCGTGTGAGAGTGTTAAGGATACACACGGGCGAGTGTACAGTCACCGCTTGTCGTACTGCAATGAAGTGCGAAAAGGAGGCGGCTTTTTTTATGGCAAGTCAAGTAATGAGAATCACTCTCAAGGCATATGATCACAAACTCATTGATCAGAGTGCTGGAAAAATTATTGAAACTGTTAAAAAGACTGGATCTAAGGTGAGCGGACCGGTGCCATTACCTACAAAGAAGGAAGTTGTTACAATTCTGAGAGCTGTTCACAAATATAAAGATTCCAGAGAACAGTTTGAACAGAGAACTCACAAGAGACTCATTGATATCATTACACCGACTCAGAAGACTGTTGACGCATTATCCAGACTGGAGATGCCGGCAGGCGTTTACATCGACATCAAGATGAAGACAAAATAATTGATTTAAGTTGACGATCCTTAGGGTTTATATAGATGAATCGGGATACACCGAATACTCATAGTAGACCGTCTAGGATGAGCGCGAGAGCGCTCCGCTGTAGATTAAAACAGGAGGTGCATTCTTAGAATGAAGAAAGCAATTTTAACAACAAAAGTTGGAATGACTCAGATTTTTAATGAAGATGGAGTTTTAACTCCGGTAACTGTCCTTCAGGCAGGGCCATGCGTGGTAACACAGGTTAAGACTGTTGAGAATGACGGTTACAGCGCAATCCAGGTTGGATTTGGCGACATCAGAGAAAAACTGGTAAACAAACCGAAAAAAGGCCACTTTGCAAAAGCTGGCGTATCTGCGAAGAGATTTGTCAAAGAGTTTAAACTTGAAGACGCAGAAAGCTACACATTAGGCCAGGAAATCAAAGCGGATATTTTCGCTGTTGGTGATAAAATCGATGCCACTGCAAAATCCAAAGGTAAAGGATTCCAGGGCGCTATCAAGAGACACGGACAGTCCAGAGGACCTATGGCTCACGGTTCCAAGTACCACAGACATGCAGGTTCCAACGGTTCTGCAACAACTCCAGGCCGCGTATTCAAAGGCAAACACATGCCGGGACATATGGGCGCTGTGAAAGTAACTGTTCAGAATCTGGAAGTTGTCAGAGTTGACGCTGATCAGAACCTGATCCTTGTAAAGGGTTCCGTTCCAGGACCAAAGAAATCTCTGGTAATGCTTAAAGAATCAGTAAAAGCGTAATTGCTTTTAAGGAAGGAGGACATACAGATGGCAAAAGTATCTGTTTACAATATTGAAGGCAATCAGGTTGGCGAAATGGAACTGAATGATGCGATCTTCGGTGTGGAAGTTAACGAGCATTTAGTTCACATGGCAGTAGTCAATCATCTTGCTGCTAAACGTCAGGGCACACAGAGTGCCAGAAATCGTTCCGAAGTTTCCGGCGGTGGAAAGAAACCTTGGAGACAGAAAGGAACAGGCCACGCAAGACAGGGTTCAACAAGAGCGCCTCAGTGGACAGGCGGCGGCGTAGTATTCGCTCCAAAGCCAAGAAATTACGAGTTTAAGATCAACAAGAAAGAAAGAAGACTGGCTCTCAAGTCTGTTCTTACTTCTAAAGTGAATGAAAATAAATTCATCGTTCTTGATTCCTTTAACATGGACGAGATCAAGACAAAGAAATTCCAGGCTGTTATGAATAACCTGAAGGTGACAAAAGCATTAGTAGTCCTTAACGAAAAGAACGACAATGTATTTTTATCCGCGAGAAATATTCCTACTGTAAAGACAGCTCTGACAAACACAATCAATGTATATGACATCTTAAAATACGACACAGTAGTCGTTACAAAAGATGCTGTTGATACGATCCAGGAGGTGTACGCATAATGGCAGATTTAAAATATTATGATGTAATCCTTAGACCGGTTATTACAGAAAAAAGCATGAACGCCATGGCTGAGAAGAAGTACACATTCTTCGTTCATCCGGACGCGACAAAAGCTCAGATCAAAGAAGCTGTTGAAAAAATGTTCGAGGGAACAAAAGTTGCTTCTGTAAATACAATGAACAACGACGGTAAAGTAAAGAGAAGAGGCATGACCTTCGGACGCACAGCCAAGACAAAGAAAGCGATCGTTAAACTGACAGACGAGAGCAAAGATATCGAAATCTTCCAAGGTCTGTAACTGTGACAACTTGCTAAGTCCAGGCGGTAGCGATGGACGAAGCTGGTTGGAACATACCCGTCTTATCCATAGACAGTAACCATATAAAGAAACGCCCGGAAGCGTTTCGCCTAAACGCAATAAAAGCGTGATATTAAATTGACATTTGAAAGGAGTGAATATAATGGGTATCAAAACATATAACCCATATACACCTTCCAGAAGACATATGACCGGCTCCGATTTTTCCGAAATTACAAAATCCACTCCGGAGAAATCACTTGTAGTAGCCCTTAAAAAGCATGCCGGACGTAATAGTCAGGGAAAAATCACAGTAAGACATCACGGCGGCGGCGCCAAGAAAAAATATAGAATCATTGATTTCAAGAGAAATCACAAGGATGGTATTCCGGCTACAGTTAAATCCATCGAGTACGATCCTAACAGAACAGCAAACATCGCTCTGATCTGCTATGCAGACGGCGAGAAAGCATATATCCTTGCACCTAACGGATTAAAAGTAGGCATGAAGGTTATGAATGGACCTGAGGCTGAAATCAGAGTGGGCAACTGCTTACCTCTTTCTGAGATTCCTGTTGGTACAGAACTTCACAACATTGAGCTTCATCCTGGCAAAGGCGGACAGCTTGTTCGTTCCGCTGGTAACTCCGCTCAGTTAATGGCTAAAGAAGGCAAATATGCAACCCTTAGATTACCTTCCGGCGAGATGAGAATGGTGCCTATCGCAGGCAGAGCAACCATCGGTGTTGTTGGCAATGGCGACCATGAGCTGATCAATATCGGTAAGGCTGGACGTAAACGTCACATGGGTATCCGTCCTACAGTTCGCGGTTCTGTTATGAACCCTAACGACCATCCACACGGTGGTGGTGAAGGTAGAGCGCCGATCGGACGTTCCGGCCCGATGACTCCATGGGGCAAACCGGCACTGGGTCTCAAGACTCGTAAGAAAAACAAAAAGTCTAACAAAATGATCGTAAGAAGACGTGACGGAAGTATTATTAAATAATTAATCTAAGGAGGTTTATTCAATGGCCAGATCACTTAAAAAAGGACCATTTGCAGATGCTCATTTACTTAAAAAAGTAGATGCCATGAACGCAGCCGGGGACAAGAGCGTAATCAAAACCTGGTCCCGCCGTTCCACTATCTTCCCACAAATGGTTGGACATACAATCGCGGTACATGACGGAAGAAAACATGTGCCTGTATATATTACAGAAGATATGGTTGGACATAAATTAGGCGAGTTCGTTGCTACCAGAACCTACAGAGGTCATGGCAAAGACGAAAAGAAAGCAAGACGTTAAGGATAGGTTAGTTTGAAAGGAGGCTGTATCCCATGGCAAAAGGACATAGATCCCAGATTAAGAGAGAGAGAAATGCCAATAAAGATACAAGACCAAGCGCAAAATTATCATACGCGAGAGTATCTGTACAGAAGGCGTGCTTTGTTCTTGACGCGATCAGAGGCAAAGACGTACAGACCGCATTAGCTATTTTAGCATACAATCCAAGATATGCATCCAGCATTATCAAAAAGTTATTGGAATCTGCCATCGCAAACGCAGAGAACAATAACGGTATGAACAGAGACAATCTTTATATTGAAGAGTGCTACGCAAACAAAGGACCGACGATGAAACGTGTTCATCCGAGAGCCCAGGGCAGAGCGTACAGAATTGAGAAGAGAACGAGCCATATCACAGTTGTGCTCAATGAAAGATAAGGAGGAGAATCATGGGACAGAAAGTTAATCCTCACGGATTGAGAGTCGGAATTATTAAAGATTGGGACTCCAAATGGTATGCGGAAGCTGACTTCGCAGATAATCTTGTTGAAGACTATAACATCCGTAAATACCTTAAAAAGAGATTATATAACGCTGGCATTGCCAGAATCGAGATCGAAAGAGCATCTGATCGCTTAAAAGTGATTGTTCATACAGCAAAACCTGGTGTTGTTATCGGTAAGGGCGGTTCCGAGATCGAGAAAGTTAAAGGTGAAGTTTCCAAACTTACAAATAAAAAACTTCTCATCGACATCAAGGAAGTTAAGAGACCGGATAAAGACGCTCAGCTTGTTGCTGAAAATATCGCGACACAGCTTGAAAACCGTGTATCCTTCAGACGTGCTATGAAATCTGCAATGCAGAGAAGTATGCGCGCCGGCTGCAAAGGTATTAAGACTTCTGTTTCTGGTCGTCTCGGCGGAGCAGATATGGCCCGTACAGAATTTTACAGCGAAGGTACTATTCCACTTCAGACACTTAGAGCTGACATTGACTATGGATTTGCTGAAGCCGACACAACATATGGAAAGATCGGTGTTAAGACATGGATCTACCATGGCGAAGTACTTCCAGTGAAGGGCAACAAGGAAGGGAGCGATAAATAATGTTAATGCCAAAAAGAGTAAAACGTCGTAAACAGTTCCGCGGCAGCATGAGAGGAACTGCACAGCGTGGTAATAAAATCACTTACGGTGAATATGGTATTGTGGCACTTGAGCCGGCATGGATCAAATCCAATCAGATCGAGGCTGCCCGTATCGCTATGACACGTTACATCAAACGTGGCGGTAAAGTTTGGATCAAAATTTTCCCTGATAAACCAGTAACTACAAAACCAGCTGAAACACGTATGGGTTCCGGTAAAGGAACATTGGAATACTGGGTAGCTGTTGTTAAGCCAGGCCGTGTAATGTTTGAAATTTCCGGCGTTTCTGAAGAAGTTGCCAGAGAGGCTCTTCGTCTTGCAACACATAAGCTTCCGGTGAAATGCAAAGTTGTTTCTCGCGCAGACTTAGAAGGCGGTGATAACAGTGAAAACTAATACTTATGTTAAAGAATTAAAAGCAAAAACTGTTGCAGAGTTAAATGCAGAGTTAGCAAGCGCAAAAAAGGAACTTTTTAATTTAAGATTCCAGAATGCAACAAACCAGTTAGACAACACAAGCAGAATCAAGGAAGTTCGCAAAAATATTGCGAGAATCCAGACCGTCATCACTGAAAAGGCAAACGTTGCTGAATAATTGAAAGCCTGGGAAATGGCTGAAAACGGCAGTGCGCGAGACGCACAGGCCATCATCCTTTTTGATGGCGCATGAGAAAGGAGCATTGTTGTGGAAAGAAATCTTAGAAAAGTAAGAACCGGTATCGTTGTCAGCAATAAGATGGAAAAAACAATCGTTGTTGCCGTACAGGACCGTGTAAGACATCCACTTTACAAAAAAATCGTCGATAGAACTTATAAGTTAAAAGCACACGATGAAAATAATGATTGTAACATTGGCGACAGAGTAAGAGTTATGGAAACAAGACCTTTATCTAAAGATAAAAGATGGAGACTTGTGGAAATTATCGAAAAAGCGAAATAATTTGTGCTTGGCATGATTAGGAGGTAAAGTCATGATTCAACAGGAGACCAGACTTCGTGTGGCCGACAATACCGGTGCTAAAGAACTCCTTTGCATTCGTGTTTTAGGCGGTTCCACAAGAAGATATGCGAATATTGGTGACATCATCGTTGCTTCGGTCAAAGATGCAACACCAGGCGGAGTTGTTAAAAAGGGCGACGTTGTTAAGGCCGTTGTTGTTCGTACTGTAAAAGGTGCGCGCCGTAAAGACGGTTCATATATCCGGTTTGACGAAAATGCTGCAGTTATCATCAAAGATGACTTAAATCCGAGAGGAACACGTATTTTTGGGCCGGTAGCCCGGGAATTAAGAGAGAAACAGTTCATGAAGATTGTTTCCCTGGCGCCGGAAGTACTGTAAGGAGGTATCGGCTGTGTCCAGTATTAAGATTAAAAAAGGCGACCTTGTCAGAGTAATCGCCGGTAAAGATAAAGGTAAAGATGGTAAAGTGATCGCAGTCAACCACAAGAATAATACAGTTCTGGTTGAGGGCGTAAATATGATTACAAAGCACACAAAACCTTCCGCTGCGAATCAGCAGGGCGGTATCATCCATCAGGAGGGCCCGCTTCATGTTTCCAATGTAATGTATCTTTACAAGGGACAACCTGCAAGAATCCAGTACCAGATCAAGGACGGAAAGAAAGTCCGCGCTGCCAAAGTTAAAGACGCTCAGGCAGTGATCATCGACTAATCGCAGGAAGGAGGAAGCAAAACGTGAGTAGATTAAAAGAAACTTACAATAATGAGATTGTTGCAGCAATGACTGCAAAATTCGGATATAAAAACGTTATGCAGGTTCCTAAGCTGGCCAAGATCGTTATCAATATCGGTGTTGGTGAGGCTAAAGACAATGCAAAGACATTAGATGCGGCTGTTAAGGATCTTGAGACCATCGCCGGACAGAAAGCTGTTGTCACAAGAGCAAAGAAATCTGTGGCTAACTTCAAAATCCGTGAAGGTATGGCTATCGGCTGCAAAGTTACATTAAGAGGCGAAAAAATGTATGAATTTGCGGATCGCCTGATCAATCTGGCACTCCCACGAGTACGTGACTTCAGAGGTGTCAGCGCAGATTCTTTCGATGGCAGAGGAAACTATGCTTTAGGTATTAAAGAGCAGTTGATCTTCCCTGAGATCGAGTACGATAAAGTAGACAAAGTAAGAGGTATGGACGTTATTTTTGTTACTACCGCTCATACAGATGAAGAAGCCCGTGAACTGTTAAGATTGTTTGGCATGCCATTCAGAAAGTAATAAGGAGGGAAATTTCATGGCTAAGACAGCAATGAAAGTTAAACAGCAGCGTCCTGCTAAATTCTCCACAAGAGAATACAATCGCTGCAGAATCTGTGGTCGTCCGCACGCTTACTTGAGAAAATACGGTATCTGCAGAATCTGCTTCCGTGAGTTAGCTTACAAAGGCCAGATCCCTGGTGTAACAAAAGCAAGCTGGTAATCACGAAACGCCCGGTAGAGTTTTCCATTACCGGTGTGGAGTCGTTCTTCGGGCAGAGCGCGAAGAACTTCAGATGAAGTGACTAACGCCTGCACCAAAGAAGGCGTTTCAGATGTTGAAAAGGAGGAACAAATTCCATGATGAGCGATCCTATTGCAGATATGCTTACAAGAATTCGTAATGCGAATACTGCAAAACATGATACAGTAGATATCCCTGCATCTAAAATGAAAGAATCCATTGCAAAGATTCTTTTTGACGAAGGATATATTAAAAGCTATGAGATCACTGGCGAAGGTGTAAACCGCACCATCAAAGTGACATTAAAATATGGTCAGGACAAAAACCAGAAGACAATCTCCGGAATTAAGAGAATTTCCAAACCAGGTCTTCGTGTTTATGCAAATGCTGAAAATATGCCGAAGGTACTTGGCGGTCTTGGCGTAGCCATTGTTTCCACAAACAAAGGTGTGATCACAGACAAAGAAGCAAGAGCCCTTAATGTTGGCGGCGAAGTATTAGCATTTGTATGGTGACCGAAAGCACTTAGCGAGGCAAGCCTGAAAGGCGTAGCCGAGGTTAGTGCGAGGTCGTTCGCGAGCATTGGCATTGAGGCCTTAGTGAATCCGAGCGTAAGCGAAGGATGAACTTAGTCCGAAAGCCGTTCTGTGAGCCACGCGAACAGAACATCCTTATTTGAATCTATTAAATTTATCATATACATTATGGAGGTACGGGCATGTCACGTATAGGAAGAATGCCAATCGCTATTCCTGCAGGCGTAACTGTAGATGTAGCAGAAAATAATAAAGTGACTGTAAAGGGTCCTAAAGGAACACTTGAGAGAGTGCTTCCCGCTGAAATGGACATTAAAATTGAAGACGGACACGTAGTGGTTACAAGACCGAACGACTTAAAGAGAATGAAATCTTTACACGGTCTTACAAGAACACTTATCAATAATATGGTTGTCGGTGTTACCGATGGCTACAAAAAAGATCTGGAAATCAACGGTGTTGGTTACAGAGCCCAGAAGCAGGGCAACAAATTAATCTTATCATTAGGATATTCACATCCGGTTGAGATGGTAGATCCGGAAGGTGTGACTACCACTCTTGATGGTCAGACCAAAATCACAGTTTCTGGTATTGACAAGGAAAAAGTAGGCCAGTATGCGGCTGAGATCAGAGACAAGAGAAGACCTGAACCTTACAAGGGTAAAGGTATCAAGTACGCTGACGAAGTTATCCGGCGTAAAGTTGGTAAGACTGGTAAGAAATAAGTAAAGGAGTGAATATTAATGATTAGCAAAGAGTCAAGAAGCAAAGTTCGCGAAAAGAAACACAGACGTCTGCGCCATCATCTTGCTGGTACACCGCAGCGTCCTCGTTTAGCTGTATTCAGAAGTAATAATCATATTTACGCTCAGATCATTGATGACACTGTTGGTAATACACTGGTAGCTGCTTCCACAATGGAAAAAGAGATCAAAGCAAGCGTTGAAAAGACAAACAACGTTGAAGCCGCAGCCGCTGTGGGCACAGCAATTGCTAAAAAAGCTCTTGAAAAGGGTATTACACAGGTTGTATTTGACAGAGGCGGATTTATCTATCAGGGTAAAGTTCAGGCATTAGCTGATGCAGCTAGAGAAGCTGGATTACAATTCTAGCAAGGAGGAAAACACATGAAACGTACAATCATTGATGCTAGTCAATTAGAATTAACCGAAAAAGTAGTATCAATCAAACGTGTAACTAAGGTTGTAAAAGGTGGTCGTAACTTCCGGTTCGCAGCATTAGTTGTCGTTGGTGATGGCAACGGACATGTCGGCGCAGGCTTGGGAAAAGCTACTGAAATTCCTGAAGCTATCCGCAAAGGCAAAGAAGACGCTATCAAAAAGCTTATCGAAGTGCCAGTTGATGAAAATGGCAGTGTAACACATGACAATTTAGGTAAATTCGGAAGTGCAACTGTTTTACTTAAACAGTCTCCTCTGGGTACCGGTATCATCGCCGGCGGCCCGGCCCGTGCGGTTCTCGAACTTGCCGGCTATAAAAATATCCGTACAAAATCTCTTGGTTCCAGTAACAAACAGAATGTTGTACTTGCGACTCTCGATGGTCTTTCAAATCTGACAACCATTGAAGAAGTTGCCAAAAAGCGCGGCAAATCTGTTGAAGAGATCCGCGGGTAATTAAGGAGGCATAAAAAATGGCAGATAAATTAAAGATTACTTTAGTTAAATCTACAATTGGTGCAGTTCCTAAGCATAAGAAAACTGTAGAAGCTCTGGGTCTGAGAAAGCTTCATCACACAGTAGAATTGCCAAACAACGCAGCAGTAAAAGGCATGGTAAACCAGGTTAAACATCTTGTAAAAGTTGAAGAAATCTGATTTCCCTGTAAAAATGTAAGGAGGTGCAAAGATGAATTTATCAGAATTAAAACCAGCCGTTGGTTCAAAACATAACGATAATTTCAGAAGAGGCCGTGGACATGGTTCAGGAAACGGTAAAACAGCAGGTAAAGGCCATAAAGGTCAGAAAGCGCGTTCCGGCGCACCAAGACCAGGTTTTGAAGGTGGACAGATGCCTTTATACAGACGTATTCCTAAAAGAGGCTTCCACAATATCAACACGAAAGATATCGTAGCGATCAATGTTGACGTATTAAATCGTTTTGAAGATGGCGCTGAAGTTAATATCGAAACTCTTCTTGAGTCCGGCGCGATCACAAATCCTAAAGACGGCGTAAAGATTCTTGGCAACGGCGAGTTGACTAAGAAATTAACGGTTAAAGCCAATGCTTTCAGCGCAGGCGCTGTAGAAAAAATTCAGGCTCTTGGTGGAACAGTAGAGGTGATCTAATGCTGACAACACTTAAAAATGCATTCAAAATTAAAGATGTACGTTCCCGTATCTTATTTACTTTTGTAATGCTTATCATTGTCAGACTGGGCGCCGCTATCCCGACACCCGGAGTCAACAGTGAGGTTTTTTCCGCCTGGTTTGCAAATCAGACTGCAAACACAGGCGGCGCACTGGATTTCTTTAATGCCATGACTGGCGGCTCTTTTACTCAGATGTCTATTTTGGCTCTGAATATTACGCCGTACATTACATCTTCCATTATCATGCAGCTTTTGACTATAGCTATTCCTAAGCTGGAAGAAATGCAGCGTGACGGTGAAGACGGCAGAAAGAAGATCCGGGAGATCACACGTTATGTGACCATTGCGCTGGCATTGATCGAAGGTCTTGCTATGGGAATCTCTTTCTCCAGAGCCGGCTATCTCACACAGAACAATATTTTTGGTATCCTTGTTGTTGTTCTTTCTCTGACAGCAGGATCCTCCCTTGTTATGTGGCTGGGCGAGCAGATCACGGAAAAAGGTGTGGGCAACGGTATTTCCGTTATTCTTTTGATCAACATTGTATCAAGAATCCCTGAAGATTTCCGGACACTTTTTGAACAGTTTGTTTTTAACTCCAGCAATATTGTGACTGGCGGCCTTGCGGCGCTGATCATTATTGCTGTTGTCGTGCTTACAGTTGTTCTTGTTGTTTATCTTCAGGGCGGTGAGCGCAGAATCCCTGTCCAGTATTCCAAAAAAGTTGTTGGGCGCAGAATGGTCGGCGGACAGTCTACCAATATTCCATTGAAGGTAAACACAGCCGGCGTTATCCCTATTATCTTTGCTTCATCCATTATGTCTCTCCCTGCGATTATCGTGAATTTTATTGGAGTGACACCCAGTGGTATCTGGGGACATATTATCAATGGATTAAACAGTAATAACTGGTGTGTGCCTGCAACTCCATGGTATAGTATTGGCCTGATCATTTATATTGTACTGGTAATCTTTTTCGCTTATTTCTACACAGCGATTACCTTCAATCCCATGGAAATCGCTGACAATATGAAGAAGCAGGGTGGCTTTATTCCCGGTATACGTCCCGGAAAGCCTACAGTAGATTACCTGACAAAAATTCTTAATAATATTATCTTTATCGGTGCCTGCGGTCTTGTGATCGTCGCCTTCATTCCAATTTTCTTTAATGGTGTATTCGGAGCTAATGTATCCTTCGGCGGTACATCTTTGATCATTATAGTAGGCGTTGTACTGGAAACAATGAAGCAGGTAGAGTCCATGATGCTTGTACGGCATTATAAAGGCTTCCTCAATGAAGATTAAGATTAAATGAAAGCCATTTTGTTTCAAAGAGTTTTTGAAACAGATGGCTTTTTTATTCCCGTGGGCGGTGAGTTTTGCGGATGCGCCTGCCCAGCACCCACAGGAGTGGATGTACGATAGATCGGGCTGAGCTGTTATTTAAAATAAATGTTGCGTATTTAGTTGTTTTAGGATATTATATAGTGGTGTTGCGGACAAGCATTCCGCACGAGAGAGGAGAATCGTTATGAAAACAATGATGAGAAGAACGATGGCTTTAGTATGTTCCTTTGCGCTGACTTTTGCGCTGACTGCCTGCGGCGGTTCAAATAACAGCTCCACAGCAGCCGCAGATACCCAACCGGCTGCCGAATCTGTTGTGGAAACTGAGACTGTGGCTCAGACTGATGTTCAGACAGAAGCTCAGACAGAAGCTCAGACAGAAGCGAGTGTAGCTGAGGCGGACACCTCCCAGGTTAGTGATACCCAGGGTTCTGCTGACACAACATCATTCGCCCTTTACAGTTCTCTTGATGAGTTTGTAAATTCCAGCGAGATGCAGGATCAGATTGCCACTCAGCAGGAGAGTCTGGCAGGTTCCGGAATGAGTGTGGACATTACAGCGGACGGGGATCGCCTTGTATACACATTTACTCTGGATGATACAGTGGCAGCCAGCGTTACTCCGGAATCCCTTGAGGAAGGTATGGAAGCCCAGGCATCAACTTTCGAGAGCATCGCCTCAACATTAAAGCTGGCCGTTGATGTGGAAAACCCTGTAGTTGTTGTGGAATATGTGGACAGCCAGGGCAATGTTATCTACTCTGGTGAATTTTCAGCAACAGATCAGCAATGAGAAACGTCGGGCTGAATTATTGCAATTTTCTGCCAACCTTTCAGGATTGGGGAAAGGGCGCCGTTTTGCCATCTGTATAGATGGACGCGGCGCTTTTTTTGCAAAGAATAAAATATTTAGGTATTGTTTTAAATCAATTTTTGTATTATACTAAAAGCAGCGCCTTGTCAGGAGTTTGAGGCAGAAAGGGTTGTATAACCTGCAGGTGGCAACGCTCTGACCCTGCTGTCTGTGCTGTACTGACCTGGCAGTTACTGTAAGTTCCTGCGGTATGCAGGCAGTTTGCCCTAAATGGGGCGGGAAATTGTTGGACATATGAATGGAGGATAATTATGAAGATAATTATGCTGGGTGCGCCTGGTGCCGGCAAAGGTACACAGGCCAAGAAAATTGCAGAAGTATGCAATGTTCCTCATATATCAACCGGAGATATTTTCAGAGCAAATATCAAGAACGGTACAGAGCTTGGGGCTAAGGCCAAAGAGTATATGGACAAAGGTCTGCTCGTTCCGGATGAACTGGTCTGTGATCTCGTCGTTGATAGAATTCAACAATCCGACTGTGAGCAAGGGTATATTTTGGACGGTTTTCCGAGGACCATTCCTCAGGCTCAGGCCCTGACAAATGCCCTTAATGCCATCGGCCAGAAGATGGAATATGCGATTAATATTGAAGTCCCTGACGAAAATATTATTCGGAGAATGTCCGGCCGCCGTGCATGTGTTGGATGCGGAGCAACATACCATGTGGTTTATAACCCGACCAAGGTTGAAGGTGTCTGCGATGTGTGCGGTGAAGCCCTGATTCTCCGGGATGATGATAAACCGGAAACTGTTAAAAACCGCTTAAACGTGTATCATGAGCAGACACAGCCTCTCATCGACTACTATAAGAATGAAGGTATTCTTGTGGAAGTGGATGGGACTAAGAATATGGATGAAGTATTTGCGGACATCTGCAAAGTGATAGGAGTTCACTGATATGTCTGTAAGTATAAAATCACCCAGGCAGATTGAAAATATGCGCGAGGCCGGCCGTCTGCTGGCCATCGTGCATAAGGAACTGCACAAAGCACTGAAGCCGGGCATGTCCACATGGGATATTGACCGGCTTGGAGAGACGATCATCCGAGATTTTGGCTGTATTCCCAATTTTAAAAATTATAACGGATACCCTGCATCAATCTGTGTTTCCGTCAATGATGAAGTTGTTCACGGGATTCCCTCTAAGGAGCATATTATTCAGGAGGGGGATATTGTCAGTCTGGATGGGGGCCTGATCTATAACGGCATGCATTCAGACGCGGCCCGCACATGGGGGGGTAGGCGAAGTTTCCCTGGAAGCGGCCCGCCTGATGGAAGTAACGAGGCAAAGTTTTTTTGAAGGTATAAAACTGGCAAAAGAAGGCAATCATTTATTTGAGATTTCCGCTGCAATCCAGGATTATGTTGAGTCTTTTGGCTACAGCGTTGTCCGTGACCTTGTGGGACACGGAATTGGCACTCACCTTCATGAAGACCCTCAGATCCCCAACTTCAGACAGAAAGGCAGGGGCCTAAAACTTCAGGCTGGAATGACGCTGGCTGTAGAACCTATGGTCAATGCCGGAAGTTATGACGTGGAATGGCTTGATGATGACTGGACAGTTGTTACAGAAGACGGCTCTCTCTCTGCCCACTATGAAAATACGATCCTCATAACAAAAGACGGCTGCGAGATTTTAACGCTGCTCCCTGAAGAACAGAAAACAGGAGTGTCGGATGCCGAAAAATGATCATTATAATAAAGAGTGGGTTCCCGGACAATTGGCCCTGTCGCTAATGGGCCATGATAAAGGAAGAGTTTACGTTGTTTTGCAAAGTGAGGGCGAACGGTTATATGTGGCGGATGGCATGCGCCGCACATTGGAGCGGCCCAAACTAAAAAGTTTTAAACATGTTCAGAAAATTCCCATATCCCTTGAGAGACTGTTAGAAAACGTCCAGATGGGCAGTCTCACAGACGGGGATATTAAAAAGGCCATAAAAACTTATAAATTGATGATGAAAGATCAGGAGGAATAAGAATGTCGAAGGCGGATGTTATTGAAGTCGAAGGTGTTGTTGTAGAAAAACTGCCCAATGCCATGTTTCAGGTAGAATTGGAGAACGGTCACAGAGTTCTCGCTCATATCAGCGGTAAATTGAGAATGAATTTTATCAAGATTTTGCCGGGAGATAAAGTGACCATCGAATTGTCTCCCTACGATCTGACAAAAGGCAGAATTATTTGGAGAGATAAATAATTTATTGCTTGACATGTGCCAAATTATGGTGTTATAATATGAAATGGACGTTTTGAAAGGAGAGATTGAAGTGAAGGTAAGATCATCCGTAAAGCCTATCTGCGAGAAGTGCAAAATCATCAAAAGAAAAGGCAGTATTCGCGTTATCTGCGAAAATCCAAAACACAAACAGAGACAAGGCTGATATTCAGGCTTGGCTTTTGTGTTGTTATCCCCTTTTTGACATTTGTCATTAAGGTCATTTATGCGGCTGCAGTGAGAAACACCAGGGGGTGTTGTATCACTTTTTTATATACGTGAATGGCGCGCCTTATGCGCTGCATTGGCGTGCGTCGCGAGTGTTCCGCAAATTCCGTCAGATTTGCGGAATTTGTCTGCCTGTCTGCGGACATGGACAGACCTGACATAAAGAGTTAGCATTTATGTCGAAGCTATATCCAGGTTACATACCAGTTATAGCACTTTATTAATAAGAAACGAAATGAACAGAGTATGGGTTGGCGTCATATAAGCATTTCACCGTGTGCATTCTATGTACATGTTATATGGAACAGACTCATACGGAATAACCAGTGGAGGTGTAATTACATGGCTCGTATCAGTGGTGTAGATTTACCAAGAGAAAAGCGTGTTGAAATCGGACTTACTTACGTTTATGGTATCGGTAGAGTAAGCTCAAATCGTATCCTTAAAGAAGCAGGTGTTAATCCCGACACACGTGTCAGAGACTTAACTGACGAAGAAGTGGCCAGAATCCGTGATATTATTGATGCGTCTCAGGTAGTTGAAGGTGATTTACGTCGTGAAATCGCAATGAATATTAAGAGACTTCAGGAAATCGGATGTTATAGAGGAATCAGACACAGAAAAGGACTTCCTGTGCGTGGTCAGAAGACAAAGACTAATGCCAGAACAAGAAAAGGTCCTAAGAGAACAGTTGCAAATAAGAAGAAGTAATATAATATCCTAACAGGAGGTTTTCGTCAATGGCTAAGAAAGTGACAAAAAAAGTGACTAAGAGACGTGTTAAAAAGAACATTGAACGCGGTCAGGCACATATTCAGTCATCTTTTAACAATACAATTGTTACACTTACAGATTCAGAAGGCAATGCTATTTCATGGGCAAGTGCCGGTGGACTTGGTTTCCGTGGTTCCAGAAAGTCCACTCCTTATGCTGCACAGATGGCTGCAGAGACAGCGGCAAAAGCAGCGTTACCACATGGTTTAAAATCCGTCGAGGTTATGGTTAAAGGTCCTGGTTCAGGACGTGAAGCCGCGATCCGGGCTCTTCAGGCCTGCGGTATTGAAGTTACAAGTATCAGAGACGTGACTCCGGTTCCACATAACGGATGCCGCCCACCGAAACGCAGAAGAGTCTAATAGGAGGTTAGTTAGATATGGCAAGAGATATGGTCCCAGTATTAAAAAGATGCAGAAGTCTTGGACTTGATCCGATTTATCTGGGTGTAGATAAAAAATCCAATAGACAGTTGATCCGCGGAACTCGTAAAAAAAGCGAGTATGGTCAGCAGCTTCAGGAAAAACAGAAAGCTAAATTCATCTACGGCGTATTAGAGAAACCTTTCAGAAACTATTATGAGAAAGCCAGCCGTATGAAAGGCCAGTCTGGTGAGAACCTTATGATCATGCTTGAGAGCAGACTGGACAACGTTGTTTTCAGACTTGGCTTCGCGAGAACACGTAAAGAGGCCAGACAGATCGTTGGTCATAAACATATCAGTGTGAATGGAAAAACTGTAAACATTCCTTCTTACTTAGTTAAGGCCGGAGATGTTATTGAGATCCGTGAAAAATACAAAACATCTCAGCGGTATAAAGACATTCTTGAAGTAGCAGGCGCAAGACTTGTTCCGGAATGGCTTGAAGCTAATCAGGAAGCGCTTTCCGGTACCGTTAAAGAACTGCCTACAAGAGAGCAGATCGACGTTCCAGTAAACGAAATGCTTATCGTCGAGTTATATTCTAAATAATATGCGCATAGGGCATGAGCAGTGCAGGGATGTACATAAGATGCTGTTGGGATTCTTTCCTATAAGGCAGCTTATGTGCAGACGTGCAGGGCAGAATCTGTCACTGTACGGCCCGATGGCGGCATAGTGACACTGAGCTTTTTGGTGGGGCGCGGCCTCATGAGAAAGTTGTCATGCCAAAGTTTATATTACCCTCAATCAACAATTAACCCAAAGAAGGAGGGCCCTAGAGTGTTTGACTTTGAAAAACCGAAAATCGAGATTGCACAGATTTCAGATGATAATAGATACGGCCGTTTTGTCGTTGAGCCTCTGGAGAGAGGTTATGGAATAACACTTGGTAATTCTTTAAGAAGGATCATGCTTTCTTCTTTGCCGGGTGCGGCAGTCAGCCATGTCAAAATTGACGGGGTTGTTCATGAGTTCAGTTCTATTCCCGGTGTCAAGGAAGATGTGACAGAGATTATCATGAACATTAAGAGCCTGGCAATTAAGAATACAAGCGAGACGTCTGAGCCGAAAGTTGCCTACATTGAGTTTGAAGGCGAAGGTGTGGTTACTGCGGCTGATATCCAGACAGACCCGGATATTGAGATCCTCAACCCGGATCAGGTGATCGCTACATTAAGCGGAGCCGACAGCAGACTTTACATGGAACTGACCATCACAAAGGGCAGAGGCTATGTAAGTTCTGATAAAAATAAAAAAGAAGATTTGCCGATCGGTGTGATTCCGGTAGATTCCATCTATACACCAGTAGAAAGAGTAAATCTTACAGTGCAAAATACTCGTGTGGGTCAAATCACTGATTTTGATAAGCTGACATTAGACGTTTACACAAATGGTACTTTAGCGCCGGATGAAGCTGTCAGTCTGGCAGCGAAGGTGTTAAGCGAGCATTTGAATCTGTTCATTGATCTTTCCGAAAATGCCAAGACCGCGGAAGTCATGGTAGAAAAAGAGGACAATGAAAAAGAGAAAGTTCTGGAAATGAATATTGATGAACTGGAATTGTCTGTTCGTTCTTACAATTGTCTCAAGAGAGCAGGTATCAATACAGTTGAAGAATTGACCAACAGAACTGCTGAAGATATGATGAAAGTCAGAAATCTTGGACGTAAGTCATTAGAGGAAGTCCTGGCAAAACTGAAAGAACTGGGACTTCAGTTAAATCCAAGCGACGAATAAAGGTGAAGAAGGAGGATACACCATGGCAGGCTATAGAAAACTTGGAAGAACTTCCAATCAGAGAAAAGCTTTGCTTAGAAATCAGGTGACAAATCTTTTATATCATGGAAAGATTCGTACAACTGAGGCTAAAGCCAAAGAGATCAGAAGAATTACTGAAGGCCTTATTGCCCTTGCTGTGAAAGAAAAAGATAACTACGAAACAGTAACAGTACAGGCAAAGGTTGCTCGTAAAGATAAAGACGGCAAGAGAGTAAAAGAGGTTGTTGACGGCAAGAAAGTGACAGTATTCGATACTGTTGAGAAGCAGATCCAGAAGGACAACGCTTCCAGACTTCATGCAAGAAGACAGATGCTGAAAGTTCTCTACCCTGTGACAGATGTTCCAAAGGAAGCTGCCCAGAAGAAAGCCAACACAAAATCTGTTGACCTTACAAAGAAACTCTTTGATGAGATCGCTCCTAAGTACGCAGACCGTAAAGGCGGATATACACGTATCGTGAAGATTGGCCAGCGTAAAGGCGACGCTGCAATGGAAGTACTCATTGAGTTAGTATAATTATCGGTTATAATAAAAGAACCATGGCTGTAAAGGCTGTGGTTCTTTTTTAGTTCGCCCGCCATGGGCGGGCTCTAACGGGTGAAAGTCCCGAGTGCGCGTAGGCAACGACGAAGCACATAGCTGAACAGCAAGGGTGTCCATCGTGAGGTGGAATCTGGAGGAAGCTGTAGGCAAACCTCTGACCTGACGGACAGAAACAGAGGAATTTTCTCCTATTCGATTATCACAGGAAAACATATTTCCGGCAATATAAAAAACGATCATCTTTAGCAATCACTGCATGGGGTGGAAAAGAAAGACCATCCAGCGTTGGAGAAATCTGCAAAATGAATTCTATTTTAAAAGAGTGTTTACGTGGAAAGCTATTTCCATTATAATAGTTTTAAGATCCCCTGAAGATCTTTCAATATCTCAGGGGTACAGAGGAGGTATATGTCATGACAGAAAAAGAGAAAGTTCTGGCCATGCTGGCCGGTGAGCCTGTGGAGGGTCTGGTACGGGCATGGGAGCCTTTTGCTATGCTCTGGGATCCCATCAGCGCTTTTATTACCCCGGCGCGCCAGGGAGCCACAGTGAAAGACGCCTGGGGCGTAACATTGTCCTGGAAAGAAGATCAGCCGGGAATTATGCCCCTTGAGGGGGAGGAATATTTAGTGTGCCCGGATATTACCCAGTGGCGGGAAAAAGTTATCGCGCCGGATATTGAGGGACAGGCTTTTGATTATACAGGGGTGCTGAAACAGAAAGAGGAGATCCATGCCCAGGGTAAAATCGCGCTGGGATTTTCGCCCATCGGTATTTTTGAACTGCTCCATAATCTTCTGGGCTTTGAGAATGCTCTCATGGACTTTCTGCTGGAGCCGGAAGAGATGCATGATCTTATCGACTACCTGACTGATTTCAGGCTGAGGCATTTTAAAATGCTTGTGGAAAATGTCCGTCCGGATATGATGCTTTTCCACGACGACTGGGGAGCAAAAAATAATCTGTTTATGAGTCCGGAAATCTGGCGGGAATTTATTAAGCCGGCCTATGAAAAACTCTACGGTTACCTCCATGATCAGGGGGTATTTGTGATGCATCATGCGGACAGTCATCTGGAAAAGGTTGCCTCTGACCTGGAGGACATCCACATTGATATCTGGCAGGGGGCGCTGCCGCAGAATAATATTCCCAAGATCCAGAAGGAGATTCGAGGAAACATGATTCTCATGGGCGGCATTGACGCCTCTGTAGTAGACCATAAAGATCCCGATGAAAAGGTGATCCGGAAGGAAGTGGACCGGGCCTGCAGGGAATACCTTCCCGGCGGACATTTTATTCCATGCCTCACCTACGGTGGTCCGGGTGCGATTTTTGAGGGAGTTGATCCCATTATTGACGATGAATTGGATAAGATCAACAGTCAGTTGATCCAGGGAACCTATTGGAATTAAATCCAGAAATAAGGGTATGATATAAGGCCGTGAGAGAAACAGTTTTTCTCTGTTTCCCTCACGGTCTTTAATTATTTTTAAAGGCCCGGATCTGTTCCAGCTTTTTGGCCGTATTGTCCTCCTGGCCTTCATGGGTGGGACGGTAATACTGCCTGTGGGCGAGCCTGTCTGGAAGGCAGGTCATTTTTGTCAGCTTTTCTTTGGTGTCATGGGCGTATTGGTAACCTTCGCCGTAATGGAGATTTTTCATCAGCTTTGTGGGAGCGTTGTGAATGTGAAGGGGAACCGGCTCCGCCGGCATTTTCTTTATATCTTTTTTGGCCTCCTCACAGGCGACGTAAAGGGCATTGGATTTTGGGGCCATGGATAGGTAGACCACGGCCTGGGTCAGGTTGATGTCACACTCAGGCATACCGTTGAAATGGCATGCCTGATAGGCGGCCACGGCCACAGACAGGGCCTGGGGATCTGCCATCCCCACGTCCTCACTGGCAAAACGAATCAGACGCCGGGCAATGTAAAGGGGATCTTCCCCGCCGTCAAGCATGCGGCACATCCAGTATACGGCAGCGTCCGGGTCACTGTTGCGCATGGACTTGTGGAGGGCGGAGATCATATTATAATGTTCTTCGCCTGTTTTATCGTAGAGAAGGGAACGGCGGCTGGTACACTGGGCCAGGACTTCATCGGTGACTGTGATTTTTTCCGGGGAAAGTTCACCGTTTAAAACCGCCATCTCCAGCGTATTTAAGGCTGTTCTGGCATCCCCGTTGGCAAAGCGGGCGATGACCGCCATCTGATCCTGAGTAATCTCAACATTCTGGCTGGCAAAGCCCTCCGGACTTTTTATGGCGTGTTCCAGGAGCTTCATCAGATCCTTTTCTTCCAGAGCTTTTAACACAAAGACTTTGCACCGGGAGAGCAGAGCAGCGTTAATTTCAAAAGAGGGATTTTCTGTGGTTGCGCCCACAAGAATAATGCTTCCTTTTTCCACATATGGAAGAAAGGCGTCCTGTTGGGCCTTATTAAAGCGGTGGATCTCATCCACAAAAAGAAGGGTTCGCTGGCCCATATAGCGGCTGTTTTGCGCCCTTTGCATCACTTCGCGTATCTCTTTAATTCCGCTGGTCACGGCGCTGAAATCAACAAAATCCGCCTGGGTCTGGTGAGCGATGATCCGTGCCAGAGTTGTTTTTCCAACCCCTGGCGGCCCCCAGAAAATCATGGAGGAAATTTCATCCCGCTCAATAAGACGGCGCAAAATACATCCGGGTCCCACTAGATGAGTCTGCCCCACGAAATCGTCCAGAGTTTTCGGGCGCAGCCGGTCTGCCAGAGGGGCTATGGATGGGTGGTTATCATAATCAAAAATAGACATTTGTTCCATGAAATTAAGCCTCCCAAAGGTTTTTTCTTAATTTTAAGCCCCAGATCTGACGGCTGTCAAGTAAAGCCTGCAAAGCAGGCGGGATTGCGAATGCAGCGTGGAGGGGACTGTGAATAGTAACAGTCTGCGCGGTGCTTGTTACTGTTTACGGAGCGAACAGTAACGGTGATTTCCAACCTCTATTCACAGAGTGAACAGCAATGATTTACCCTGGCCAGGAACAAAAAAATGGAACTGCCCGTTGCCTGAAAAGTTGGGATAGTGTATAATTGTGCAATGAACTATGATAGAAGGACTGATATTTTGTGAATATAGTAAAAGCCGCTCATTTAATCTATGATTATATTACTCAGGATGATGAGACCGGCGAGGAGACTGTCAGCAGAGCCATCGACGACGTGGATCTGGATATTTCCGCCGGTGATTTCATCGCCATTTTAGGCCACAACGGCTCCGGGAAGTCGACTCTGGCAAAGCATATGAACGCCCTTCTGCTGCCTACAGGGGGAGCAGTGTGGATCAAAAATATGGATACCAGGGATGAGTCCCAGGTCTGGGATATCCGCCAGACCGCCGGTATGGTCTTTCAGAATCCGGACAATCAGATCATCGGAAGTATTGTGGAAGAGGACGTGGGGTTCGGTCCGGAAAATATCGGCGTGCCTACCGATGAGATCTGGCAGCGGGTCAATGAAAGCCTGGAGGCTGTAGGGATGACGGAGTACCGTCAGCATTCCCCCAATAAGCTGTCCGGTGGGCAGAAGCAGCGCGTGGCCATTGCCGGAGTGATGGCCATGCGGCCGGAATGTATTGTTCTGGACGAGCCTACTGCTATGTTGGACCCTAACGGGCGCAAAGAAGTTTTAAAAACGGTGCGGAAGCTGAACAAAGAGTCGGGAGTTACGGTGATACTGATCACCCACTATATGGATGAAGTGATCCTGGCGGATAAAGTTTTTGTTATGGACGATGGGAAGATTGTCATGGATGGAATGCCGAGGGAGATTTTTTCCCAGGTGGAGATGTTAAAGTCCCTCAGGCTGGACGTTCCCCAGGTGACAGAGCTGGCCTATGAACTAAAAAAGGCCGGTGTGCCATTGCCGGACGGCATACTGACCATTGACGAATTTGTTCAGGCTCTGGAGAATGTCAAAAGACCTGAGATCAGCAACGCACAGAAGAAAGAAGGGGATGCCCATGTCGATCCGTCTTGAAAATGTGAATTATGTATACAGCCCTGACAGTGCTTTTTGCAAGCAGGCTTTAAAGGATATAAATCTGGAAATTAAAGATGGGGAATTTATCGGTCTGATCGGCCATACCGGTTCGGGAAAGTCCACACTTATCCAGCATCTTAACGGTCTGATCCGGGCAACAAGTGGACGTATTTATTATAATGAGCAGGATATTTATGAATCTCAGTTTAATCTCCGGGGACTGAGAGCATTAGTGGGACTTGTCTTTCAGTATCCGGAACATCAGCTTTTTGAAGTGACTGTGTTTAAAGATGTATGTTTCGGCCCTAATAATCTGGGCCTTTCCAAAGATGAGTGCGAGGCCAGAGCCAGGGAGGCCCTCAGGCTTGTGGGGCTGAAGAAAAAGCACTGGCAGAAGTCACCATTTGAACTTTCCGGTGGACAGAAACGCCGGGTTGCCATCGCCGGAGTGCTGGCTATGAAGCCGGAAGTGCTGATCCTCGATGAACCGACGGCAGGGTTAGACCCTAAGGGGCGCAATGATATTTTGGAGCAGATTTCCAAACTTCACAGGGAAGAACATATGACGGTGATCTTAGTATCCCACAGTATGGAAGATGTGGCCCAATATGTGGACCGCCTGGTTGTTATGAACCGGGGAAGTGTTTTTATGGAAGGGACGCCGGCCCAGGTGTTTAAACATTATGTGGAGCTGGAGCGGATTGGGCTGGCGGCGCCTCAGGTGACTTATGTGATGCACCGTCTGGCTCAGGAGGGTTATAAAGTAGATCCGGACGCTACAACGATCAGGGAGGCTGTGTCGGAGATACTTTCAGCTCTGGGAAAGAAAAATGAGGGAAGCGAGGTGATACAGCCATGATGCGTGATATAACTATTGGCCAGTATTACCCGGCGCCGTCGGTAATCCACCGCCTGGATCCGAGAGTGAAACTGGTAGGGACTGTGGTTTTTATCATTATGATTTTTTGTATCGGCAATCTGGCCGGCTATGTGCTGGCAACTCTGTGCCTGGCCGGGCTGATTCGTTTATCTAAAGTTCCCATAAAGTTTATGCTCAAAGGTCTGAAAGCCATCTTTTTTATTTTAATATTTACAGCAGTGCTGAATCTGTTTTTGACGCCTGGAACAGCGGTATTCCAGTGGCAGTTTATCCGTATTACCCAGGAAGGTATTGTTATGGCCCTGAAAATGGCCATACGTCTGACCTATCTTATCCTCGGTTCATCCATTATGACGCTGACCACTACGCCCAACCATCTCACAGACGGCATGGAAAAAGGTCTGGGGCCTTTAAAGAAAATTCATGTGCCTGTCCATGAAATCGCCATGATCATGTCCATTGCGCTCAGGTTTATTCCTATATTAATGGAAGAGACTGATAAGATTATGAAAGCTCAGCAGGCCCGCTGTGCTGACTTTGAAAGCGGAAATATTTTTCAACGCGCCAAAAGTCTTGTGCCTGTCCTTGTTCCCCTGTTTATATCATCGTTCCGCCGGGCCAACGATCTGGCTATGGCCATGGAAGCCAGGTGTTATCACGGCGGTGAGGGGCGGACAAAGATGAAGCCTTTAAAATATTACAGCCGGGATTATGTGGCTTATATAGTGATACTGATTTACATTATTGCCATAATTTTGCTGAATATCTTTTTTGATCCGATTCAGACCATGATCTTTGCCCGCCTGGGGCTTTAAACGTTTCGGCAAGATGTCCGGCCAGTTATAGGCGGGCTTATCAGAGGTTCGTATCTGTAAGTGGTTTGGGCCAGAGATAGTGATCTGAGCCTGAAAATGAAAGGAAGAAGAAAATTTTATGAAGAACAGACAACCAACAGATGCGCCGGTTCTACGGCGCATTTTGCTGGTCATTGCCTATGACGGGAGCAACTACTGCGGATGGCAGGTTCAGCCCAACGGCGTCAGTATCCAGTCCGTCCTGCAGAGGGCCATTGAAGACCTTGTGGGAGAGCCGGTCATGCTCACTGGGGCCAGCCGTACAGATTCCGGAGTCCACGCTCTGGGGCAGGTGGCCGTCTTTGATACCCATATGTCCATTCCGGAAGATCGTTTTGCCATGGCTTTGAATCAGCGGCTGCCAAAAGATATTGTTATTCAGAAATCGGTGGAGGTGGCGCTGAATTTTCATCCCAGATATCAGAAGGTGTCCAAAACCTATGAATACAAAATACTCAATCGGAGGATTCCTCTGCCCTGTCAGCGGCTTTACAGTTATTTTGTTCCCCAGCGACTGGACCTTGAGGCAATGAGGCAGGGAGCCGCTTATATTTGCGGCACTCACGATTTTAAAAACTTTGCCTCCACAAAAACAAGTGTGAAGGATACAGTGCGCACAGTGTATGATCTCAAGCTTGAAAAAGAGGGGGATATGATCACTCTGACGATCAGAGGGGATGGATTTCTCTACAATATGGTGCGGATCATTGCGGGAGCCCTCCTTAAAGTGGGATTCAGGCAAAAATCACCAGAATATATCCGGGAAGTTCTTGAGAGCAGCCAGCGCCTGATCCCCGGACCTACAGCTCCGGCTCACGGACTGACTCTTGTAGAGATATGTTACAAAGAAGGTTTAAAAAAGCCATGAGTAAAATAACTGGGTCTGATGGCTGTGTCCTGTGTCCAAGGGGCTGTCAGGCAGACCGAAAAAATGGATTGGGATTTTGTCAGATGCCTGACCAGCCGGTGATCGCCAGGGCGGCACTCCATATGTGGGAGGAACCCTGCCTTAGCGGCAAGAATGGCTCCGGGGCCGTGTTTTTTTCCGGATGTACGCTGCGGTGTGTTTTCTGCCAGAATTATCATATTTCTACTGAGAAAAAGGGCTGGCAGGTATCTGTAGAGCGGTTGGCGGAGATTTTTCTTGATCTCCAGGCTCAGGGAGCGTGGAATATTAATCTTGTGACACCAACACATTTTGTCCCTCAGATCCTTGAAGCTCTGGACATAGCTAAAGATCAGGGGTTAAATCTTCCGGTTGTTTACAACACCAGCGGCTATGAGACAGTGGAGACGCTAAAAATGCTGGAAGGCTATGTGGATATTTACCTGCCGGATTTTAAATATGTGGACGAATCTCTGTCGGCCAGATACTCCAAAGCACCGGACTATTTTAAGAGGGCGAAGGATGCTTTGGCGGAGATGGTGCGCCAGGTACCGGAAGCTGTTTTTGACGGGGAGCGTATGGTAAAGGGGGTCATTGTCCGGCATTTGCTCCTTCCGGGCTGCCTGCTGGATTCCCGCAGAGTTGTCCGGTATTTATATGAGACGTGGAAAGATCAGATTTATATCAGTCTCATGAACCAGTATACCCCGCTGCCCACACTGGACAGCCGTTACCCGGAGCTTGGCCGTAAAGTCCGGAAGAAGTCTTATGATAAGCTGATCCGCTTTGCTCTTGATCTTGGGGTGACCAATGCTTTTATCCAGGAGGGGGAGACTGCCACAGAAAGTTTTATCCCGGATTTTGACGGGGCCGGGGTTTTTAGAGCAGGGAATCCCTGATGGTCGAACTGAAATGTTACTATTTACAGTCCCCTCCACGCTGTATTCTCAATCCTGCCTGCTTTGCAGGCTTTAACGCTGCTGCCCCAGATTATGATTGCTCATCTGGTGGAGGTTCCTGCTTCAAATCGACTGTGAATAGTAAACTAAAATGTAAAAATTTGATAAATTTTTCTTGACACACACGGGACAATACCATATAATAATTAATTGTGACGATATGTTTATGGGTACTGCGTACCAAAGCCCCGGAGGCAGTATTTCAATCATATAAGATACAATTAACACAAAGTTTATGTCAGAGAATGGATTTACCACGAGGAGGTTCAATCATGAAAAGTTATGTGGCAACCGCATCTTCAATTGAGAGAAAATGGTATGTAGTAGACGCTACCGGACATACATTAGGACGTTTAGCTTCTGAAGTTGCTAAAGTATTAAGAGGAAAAAACAAACCAACATATACACCGAGCATGGACACCGGTGATTATGTGATCGTTATAAATGCTGAGAAGATCAAAGTTACAGGTAAAAAGCTGGATCAGAAGGTTTATTACAGACATTCCGATTATGTTGGCGGTATGAAAGAAATGACCTTAAGAGAGAAAATGGCTAAAAAACCGGAAGACGTTATTTATCTTGCCGTTAAAGGAATGCTTCCAAAAGGACCTTTAGGCCGTCAGATGTTCACAAAGCTTCATGTATACGCCGGAGCAGAACACGGACATGAGGCTCAGAAACCGGAAGTCCTTGAAATCAACTATTAATTAAGAGCAGCGGTGAAACAGAACTTTTGAAAGTTTGGACATATCACCCTGTTACAACACTTAAAGGGCCAGAGAGAACGTGAAGGCCAGAAAAGTTTTAATTAGAAGGAGAGAATAACCGTGGCAGCAGTAAAATATTACGGAACCGGAAGAAGAAAGAAAAGTATTGCCAGAGTATACCTGACACCAGGTACAGGTAACATTACCATTAATAAAAGAGATATTGATAACTATTTCGGTCTTGAGACACTGAAAGTTATCGTTCGTCAGCCTCTTGAGGCTACAAGCACAACTGACAAATTTGACGTATTAGTTAATGTTCACGGCGGCGGTTTTACAGGCCAGGCCGGAGCTATCCGTCATGGTATTTCCAGAGCTTTGTTAAAAGCAGACGCTGACTACAGACCGACATTAAAGAAAGCCGGATACTTAACACGTGATCCGCGTATGAAAGAGAGAAAGAAATACGGCCTCAAAGCCGCTCGTCGTGCTCCGCAGTTCAGCAAGCGCTAAACTTTATCAAACTCGGTCAAAAAGCTCGGAAAATCGCGGTTTTCCGGGCTTTTTCCTTTGATATGGTTTGATACGGTTTGATGAAACTTGACCCATTTTCATCCAATTTATAGTGGTTACCAAGTGGATAACCGGCAAAAATCAGGCCAAAAAGAGGGCCAAGTGGTTACCAAATAGGATAACCGAAGGCCGATTTTGGGCCTTTGGAGATGTGCCCTTTCCGCGCCTTCAAAGCCTGTTTTTTATCTGATGGGTTTGGCAGAGTTTGACCAAATCTGAACAAATGAATATGATTTTATTGCGAAAGCGCTCAGTGTACCTGCTGGGCGCTTTTTGCATTTCCGGGGACTTACGTTCCGGGATCAGAAAAAGCCGTCACTCTTTTTTCAAGAAAGTAGTGGCGGCTTTTTCTATTTCCAGAACCAAACACAACAAACAGAAACGAGGTGAAATACGATGAACCCACAAATCATCGCCGTTGCCAACCAGAAGGGCGGCGTTGGCAAAACGACCACCTGCGCCAACTTAGGGATAGGGCTGGCCCAGGCCGGAAAGAAGGTGCTGTTGATGGATGCTGACCCGCAGGCCAGCCTCACCATCAGCCTGGGCAACCCCCAGCCGGACAAGTTGCCTTTCACCCTATCGGATGCGATGGGCCGCATCCTCATGGACGAGCCGCTGCGTCCCGGCGAGGGCATCCTGCACCACCCGGAGGGCGTGGACCTGATGCCCGCCGACATTCAGCTCTCCGGCATGGAGGTATCGCTGGTGAACGCCATGAGCCGCGAGACCATCCTGCGGCAGTATCTGGACACCGTGAAGGGACAGTATTCCCATATCCTGATTGACTGTCAGCCTTCCCTTGGGATGCTCACGGTCAACGCGCTGGCCGCCGCCAACAGGATCATAGTCCCTGTCCAGGCGGAGTATCTGCCAGCCAAGGGCCTGGAGCAGCTGCTGTCCACCATCAACAAGGTCAAGCGGCAGTTGAACCCCAAGCTCCAGATCGACGGCATCCTGCTGACGATGGTGGACAACCGCACCAACTTTGCCAAAGAGATCGCCGCCCTGCTGCGGGAGACCTACGGCAGCAAGATCAAGGTGTTCGGCACTGAGATACCCCACTCCGTTCGGGCCAAGGAGATCAGCGCCGAGGGCAAGAGCATCTTCGCCCACGACCCAGGCGGCAAGGTGGCGGAAGCCTACAAAAATCTGACGCGGGAGGTGATAAAACTTGAAAAGCAGCGCGAAAAAAGTAGAGCTGGCATCGGTCGATGACCTGTTTTCCACCGAGGAAAGCCGCGCCGACGCCAAGCGGGAGAAGATTCTGGAAATTCCCTTGTCCGAGCTGCACCCGTTCAAGGATCACCCCTTCAAGGTCAAGGATGACGAGGCCATGATGGAGACCGCCGACAGTATTCGGCAGTATGGCGTGTTGGTCCCGGCCATCGCCCGACCAGACCCGAACGGCGGCTATGAGCTGGTGGCCGGGCACCGGCGACACCGGGCCAGCGAACTGGCTGGCAAGGATACCATGCCGGTCATTGTTCGAGACCTGGACGACGACCAGGCCACCATCATCATGGTTGACAGCAATTTGCAGCGGGAAAGCCTGCTCCCCAGCGAGAGGGCTTTTGCTTATAAGATGAAGCTGGAGGCCATGCGCCATCAGGGTGAACGTATGGATTTAACTTCCGCCCAAGTTGGGCGGAAGTTGGCCGGTAAGGAGTCTAGAGAAATTCTGGCCGAACAGGTTGGGCAAAGCCGCAACCAGATTTCCCGTTACATCCGCCTCACCGAGTTGATTCCCGAACTGCTGGACATGGTGGATGAGAAGAAAATCGCCTTCAATCCGGCCTATGAGCTGTCCTTCCTCAAAAAAGAGGAACAGGTGGATTTGTTGGATGCGATGGACAGCGAACAGGCCACGCCGTCGCTCTCCCAGGCCCAGCGGCTGAAAAAGTACAGCCAGGAGGGCCACCTGACCCTCGACATGATGCGGGTCATCATGGGGGAGGAAAAGAAAAGCGACTTGGACAAGATCACCTTCACCAGCGACACCCTGCGCAAGTATTTTCCAAAGAGCTACACCCCCGCCCGGATGCAGGAGACCATCATCAAGCTGCTGGAACAGTGGCAGCGCAAGCGCCAGCAACAGCACGAACGCTGAGAAAGGAGCCGCCTATGAGGGATATTTCAGCCAGAGAGCTGAAAGGACATAACATTTTGGCTGTGGAGCGGTTTCAGGACAGCACCCGCTGGATGGTGGAGTTTGCGGTCCGCAAGCCCCGTACTCCCTACGGCAGCCCCGGCGACGAGGTTCGCCTGTTTCTCACCGAAGACGGCTACCGGCAGGCCCTGGATGCCCAGCGCAGCCAGCAGATCAAAATTAAGCGCCATGCCCACGTTGTCGAGGGGCACATCATCGACTTCAAGCCGAAGAAAAAGCGCCGCCACCCGTAAACCAACCACTTGCCAAGAAAGGAATGAACTATGTGTACCGTTAGAGACATTGAAGAAGCCATCCGCGAACACTGCCAATCCCAGCATGACATGGAAAGCACCGAGATCGACCGGGTGATGCAGCGCCTGCCCTTTGGCACCGCGCAGGACACCTTTACCCGGCCCCCTGTGCCGAAGCCGCCGTATTCCTGGCGAAGCCGGAAATACCGTACCTGACCGCCGCAGTCTTTTTGAAGATTGCGGCTTTTTTCATGCCATGAACACTGGAAGGAGTGAAGCAAATGGCCGTTTTTCGCATTGAACGGACCCGTGATTATACCGTGATGAGCAACCATCACCTGCGCGACAAGGCGCTGTCACTGAAATCCAAGGGACTTTTGTCCATGATGCTGTCCCTGCCGGAGGATTGGAACTACACCACCAGAGGACTTGCGAAAATCTGCAAGGAGGGTGTGGACGCCATCGGCGGGGCGCTGCGGGAGCTGGAAGCTGCCGGGTACATCGTCCGGCACCAGATGCGGGACCGGCAGGGCCGCATCAGCGACACCGAGTATGTCATCTACGAGCAGCCCCAGCCCAAAGCGCCGGATACGCCCCTGCCGGATACGGCTTCACCAGATACGGAAAACCCGTATCTGGATGGCCCAGATACGGAAAAGCCCGCAGAATTAAATATAGAGAAATCAAAGACCCAAAAACAAACAACGGATGTACCAAGTACGGTGGAAAACAAACAGAAATTCATCAGCCAGATCATGACCTCCAAATCGCCGGTGCGAAGCTGCGACGATGTGGACGAAACGGCGCTGTCCTTTGCCGAGATCAAGGCGCTGTGCGCCGGGGACCCGCGCATCAAGGAACGCATGGACCTGGATGTGGACGTGGCGCGGTTAAAGCTGATGAAGGCCGACCACCAGAGCAAACAGTACCGCCTGGAGGACCAGCTACTGAAAACCTTCCCGGAGGAGATCGAGAAAAACAAGGGGTTTATCGCCGGACTGGAAGCCGATATGGCGACCTTGGCCGCCCATCCCCACCCGGAGGACGGCTTTGCCGGGATGGAAGTCCGTGGCGACACCCTCACCGACAAGGAAAACGCTGGGGCCGCGCTGCTGGACGCCTGCAAGGAGGTCAAAGGGACCGACCCGGTGCCAGTGGGCAGTTACCGGGGCTTCGCCATGTCGGTGTCGTTTGACGCTTTCCGGCAGGAGTATATGCTCCTGCTGAAAGGCCAGATGACCCACCGGGCGACCCTCGGCACCGACCCTCGCGGAAACCTCACCCGCATCGACAATGCACTCGGTCAGATGCCCCAGCGGCTGGAGGCGGTGAAGAACCAGTTGGACAATCTCTACCAGCAACAGGCCGCCGCCAAGGCCGAAGTGGGCAAACCCTTCCCCCAGGAACAGGAGCTGCGGGACAAATCCGCCCGGCTGGCCGAGCTGGATGTACTGCTGAACATGGACGGCCGGGGCCGCCCTGCGCCGGAAGCGGTTCTTGCCAAGAGCAGCCGCCCCTCGGTGCTGGAAGGGCTGAAACGCCCGGTGCCGCCGCGCAGCCCCGAAAAGAAACCCAAACACCACGAACAGGAGGCGAGATGATATGAATACCGATAAAAATACGGCCCTCTATGAGAAGATGGCCGCCGAACAGGACAAGTTCCGGGACTGGCTGAAAAGCCAGCCCCCGGAGGAAATTCTAAAGCATACCTATGAGTACACGGTCCGGGAGGATATTTTGATGGCGATGGAGGAGCTGGACCTGCCCCAAAGCCGGGCCGCCGCGCTGCTGGCGTCGCCGTCCCCGCTGGCCGACGTCTACCAGGAGTTTTCTGACCGGGAGACTTCCTACATGGATGTGGTGCGGGACAGCATCGAGCAGCGGGCCGAGGCGGCGCTGGACACCCAGCGGGAACTGCCGCTCTACCGGCACGACGCCGCCTATGCCCGCGAACAGGGCGACCTGGATTTGTACCGGGCGTCCCGCCGCGCCAACATCGCCTGCAAGGAGGCCATCGAGGCGTCCATTTCGGAACATTACCGGGACAACCGGCTGGACAAGGACGCGGTACCCCAGGTGATCGAGCAGTTCGGCTACACCCGCACTCTCTATGTGCTGGCAAACACCGTGCAGCAGAAAGAGTGGGATGAGCGTTTCAGCCCGGCCAACAAGACGTGGGCCAAGACGGTGGACATCCCATCCAACCCGGACGGCTTTGGCGGCGAACGCAACCTGGACTTTGTGGTGGACAGCCACTCCGGCCTGGTCGATTTGTTCTTAAGCCAGGCGCGGCAGGACTATCTGCGGCTCCAGCCGCTGACGCCGGAGGAAATCCACGCCGAGGCCGCCCGGCTCTTGCAGGAGCTTCGTGCGCCGGATACGCCCAACAGCCCCCACGGCACCCACTACATGGCCCGCGTTTCGCCGGACTTTCTGGCCCGCGCAGGCACCCAGGCCCACGACCAGCTGATGGCGCTGCTGCCGTTTCGCAGTTTGGCGATCACCGGCATGAAGGACCTGCCCGGCACCTATGTCACCATCCTGGCCAGCGAGGACCGCTCCAAGGAGCTGCGCCAGCGACGCCCCTCGGTCCGCCGCCAGCTGAAACAGGAGCCGCGCCCTGCTGAAAAGCCGGAGAAAAAATCCCCCATCCATAAGAAAAAGGAGCCGGAACGGTGAGCGCCCCCAAGCGCAAGCGGGAGGTGCAGCTGAACTTCCGGGTCTCGCCGGAAGAACTGGCGCTGATCGAACAGAAGATGGCCCAGCTGGGGACAAAGAACCGGGAAGCCTATCTGCGCAAGATGGCCCTGGACGGTTATGTGGTGCGCCTGGAACTGCCGGAGCTGAAGGAGCTGGTCTCCCTGATGCGCTATTCCAGCAACAACTTAAACCAGCTGGCCCGCCGTGCGCATGAAACCGGGCGCATTTACGACGCCGACCTGGAGGATATAACCCGGCGGCAGGAGGCTTTGTGGGATGGGGTGCATCAGGTATTGACCCAGCTGGCAAAACTGTCCTGACAGGGGCATACGTCCCAGCTGTGAGGGAGGTCCGGCGTGTGCGTGCAGCTGCGCCGGGCCTCCCTCTTTTTTCTTTGCCCGTATCGTTGCAGACTCTGCTGAAAAGCGGGTAGAATAGATACAGAGATAAGGAGATACACACAAGGAGCTGAGTTGTATGTTGACAAACGAAATGGTGCTGAAAATTTTTGCTGACTATTTGGCAAAAGATCAGGCGATAGAAGCTGTACCAACCCGTCACGGCTATGCGGTCATGCTTTGGGATCATGCGGGGCAGGATTGGTCCGAGGTAACGTGTTGTCCTACGCCGGAGAAATTGTTTGATAAACTTCTGGACGCAGCTACCGGCTATCAGGAATATCTGATTTTAAGAAAAGCTGAAATGGATGATCTGGATGATAAAGGCAGGCAAAAGGTAGAACAGGTGCGTCAGGAATACCTGAAACAGAAGGAGGCGTTGAAATGAGATTTTTATTGAAACTGTTGGCCGCACCTGTTGTGCTGGCGCTGACCTTGTTCGTATGGCTCTGCATGGGAGTTCTGTACCTGTCCAGTCTCGTGCTGGGGATCGTCAGTACCATTGTGGGATTGCTGGGGCTGGCAGTCTTGGTTACATATTCCGTACAAAACGGCGTGATCCTGCTTGTAATCGCCTTCCTGGTCAACCCGCTGGGCCTTCCGATGGCCGCCGCTTGGCTGGTGGGCAAGGTGCAGGACCTTCGCTTTGCGATCCAGGATGCGGTGTATGGCTGAATCAAAAAAGCAAATTGCCGGGAGAGAATGCCCGGCAATTTTTTGACTTTACTTTTGTGCTGATTTCGCGTATAATATTAGCATGAAAGGAAGGTGAAGAACATGAGCCAATTTCAACAGCTGGACCAGCTGATGGAACGCCAGGACGGGATGCTGCGCACCGGGCAGGTTCTCGCGGCCGGGATTTCAAAGCCTGTTTTTTATCAATTCGTGCAGTCTCGTGGACTGGAACAGGCGGCGCATGGAATTTATCTTTCCAAGGACGCCTGGGTGGACGCCATGTATCTGCTGCATCTTCGCTGTCCGCAGGCGGTTTTTTCCCATGAAACGGCGCTTTTTTTCCACAATCTGACTGACCGGGAGCCGCTGGCCTATTCCATCACGGTCAAGACGGGCTACAACCCGACCCGGCTTAAAAGTGAAGGCGTCCAGGTCTTTACCATCAAGGCGGAGCTGCACGAGGTCGGCTTGACAACCGCGCAGACCCCCTTCGGTCACGATGTGCCTGTCTATGACAAGGAGAGGACGATCTGTGACGTGCTGCGCAGCCGGAGCCACATCGAGATGCAGACATTCCAGGACGCGCTGAAAGCGTATGTCCGCCGGAAAGACAAGGACCTGCGGACACTGACGCGCTACGCCAAGCTGTTCCGGGTCGAGAGGATTTTACGCCAGTATTTGGAGGTACTGCTATGATAAAGACAGCCAGACAGCTGAAAGACTTGATCCGCAACCTTTCAAAGAAAAATGCTGCGGATGCGCAGATTTTGATGCGCAACTACATGATGGAGCGTTTTCTGGAACGCATTTCCCTCTCGTCCTACCGGGACAAATTTATCCTCAAAGGCGGGATGCTGGTGGCCGCGATGGTCGGTCTGGACGCCCGCTCTACGATGGACCTGGACGCAACGGTCAAGGGGGCCAACGTCAGCGTGGAGGATGTGGAGAACATGATGGCCGAGATCATCGCTGTTCCCATCGATGACGGCGTTACCTTCCAGGTGAAAAGCATTTCCGAAATCATGGATGAAGCGGAATATCCCGGCATCCGGGTGACGATGACAACGCTCTTTGACGGGGTGCGTACCCCGCTGAAAATCGACATTTCCACCGGCGACGCCATAACCCCCAAAGAGGTGCGGTACAGCTTCAAGCTCATGCTGGAGGACCGCTCCATCGACGTTTGGGCCTATACCCTGGAGACCGTGCTGGCTGAAAAACTGGAGACTATCATCACCCGGACTACGACCAACACCCGTATGAGAGATTTTTACGACATCGCCATTCTGCAACAACTCTACGGCAACACCTTGGACCCGCACATTCTCCATGACGCGCTGCTGGCGACATCCCACAAGCGCGGCACCGAGCGCCATCTGGCCGAGGCCGCCGAGGTTTTTGATGAAGTGGAGAACAGCCCGGTCATGCAGGATTTGTGGGCGGCCTACCAAAAGAAATTTTCCTATGCGTCTGACCTTGGCTGGGATACGATCATGGCTGCGGTGCGACAGCTGTTTGCCCGTTTCAGTTAAAACCGACACTGCCATAAGCCCCCTTCCTGGAATTTGAACCGGGGAGGGGGCTTCTATAAAGGCAAAAAGAAAACCTTCGGCCAAAAATGCCGAAGGTTTTAGGGATCAAGGCTTTCTTCTTGAAACAGGGGCGAATCAAAAAAGGCATCTAAACCAATGCCAAGCCCCTGGCACATTTCATGGATGATCCGTAGCTTTACGGAATCGTAAGAGCAGTTGATGATGTTACCGATGGTGGACTTGGGGACGCCGCTTTTCATATACAGCTGATACTGCGTCATCTTCCGCTCATCCAGCAATTCTGAAAGGCGTCTGCTGACCGCTTGATTTAGCTTCAATTTCGCTCACCGTCCCTGTCCCTGTACTAAAAGTATTATAGGGGCAGGTGCGCGAAAATTAGTCCCTGTACCTGTACCAACCGGCGTATTTGCAGTATGATGGGTACAGGGGTGTTTTTATGAACGTAACCTTTTGCGGTCATGCGCAAGTCGTGCAGATCGAACAAGTGACAGAATGGCTCTACACAATAACACAGGTGCTTATCGAGCAAGGTGCGACCACATTTTATCTTGGCGGCTATGGAGCCTTTGACAATTTGGCGGCGTCTGTTTTGAGAGCGCAGAAAAAACGGTATCCGCAAATCGAGATGATCCTTGTTTTGGCTTATCTTGAGACCACAAAGGACACTTCCGGCTATGATAGCACCGTGTATCCGCCTCTGGAAACTGTGCCGCGCCGTTTTGCGATTTCCCACAGAAACCGCTGGATGGTAGAGTCCGCCGATGTGGTGGTGGCCTATGTTCTCCATGACTGGGGCGGCGCTGCCACAACGCTGCGGTATGCCAGCCGGAAAAAGAAAAAAATCATTTCATATTGTGATCGGGTGGGCAGCTGAGGCTGCCCACTTTTTGGAAGGAGGGAAAATCATGGCTACCACCCGCATCATGCCGCTGCACGTCGGCAAGGGCCGGACAGAGAGCCGTGCCATCAGCGAAATCATCGACTATGTGGCCAATCCGCAAAAAACTGACCACGGCAGGCTTATTACCGGCTATGAGTGCGACAGTCGCGTGGCCGATGCTGAGTTCATGCTGACCAAGCGCCAGTATATCGCCGCCACCGGACGGGTCCGGGGCGCAGATGATGTAATCGCCTACCATGTCCGCCAATCTTTCTGCCCTGGGGAGATCATCCCGGAGGAAGCCAACCGGCTCGGTGTAGAATTTGCCAAGCGGTTCACCAAGGGCAAACACGCCTTTATCGTTTGTACCCACATTGACAAGGCCCATGTCCATAATCATATCATTTGGAGTTCGGTCAACCTGGACTGTGACCGGAAGTTCCGCAACTTTTGGGGCAGCACCCGTGCCGTCCACCGCCTGAGCGACACCATCTGCATCGAGAACGGCTACTCCATTGTGGAGGCCCCCAAGCGGCGCGGCCAGAGCTACAACAAGTGGCTGGGCGATGCGGCAAAGCTCTCTCACAAGGAGCAGCTGCGCCAGGCCATCGACCGGGCACTGGCACAGAAACCGGGCAACCTGGAGGAACTGCTGCGCCTGCTGGAACAGGACGGTTTTACCGTTCACCGGCGCGGCAAGACCATCTCCATCAGCGCGGAGGGCTGGGGCAATAACGTCCGCTTTGACCGGCTGGGGGACGGCTACACGCTGGACGATCTACTGGCATTTCTCTCCGGCCAAAAAGAGCATACGCCCCGTAAGAAAACCGCTGTGCAGGCCGCCACGCCCAGGGTCAACCTGCTGGTGGACATCCAGGCAAAACTCCAGGCCGGGAAAGGTGCCGGGTATGCCCGCTGGGCCAAGGTGTTCAACCTCAAACAGATGGCGCAGACCCTCAACTACCTGTCCGAACACGGACTGCTGGATTATGCCGATCTGGAAGCCAAAACAGCAGAGGCGACGGTTCGTTACAACGCGCTGTCCGACCAGATCAAGGCCGCCGAGAAGCGTATGGCCGAGATCGCCGTTCTGCGCACCCACATCGTCAACTATGCCAAGACCCGCGAGACCTATGTGGCTTACCGCAAGGCCGGGTATTCAAAGAAATTCCGGCAGGAACACGAGGAAGAAATCCTGCTGCACCAGACCGCCAAGGAAGCCTTTAACGAACTGAACGTGAAGAAACTGCCCACCGTCAAGGAGCTTCAGGCCGAGTATGCCCAGCTGCTGGCAGACAAGAAAACGGCTTACGGCGAGTACCGGCAGGCCCGCACCGCCATGCGGGAGCTGCTGACGGTCAAGAACAATGTGGATCGGGTCCTGACGATGGAGCAGACCGAACCACAACAGAAAGAAAAAGACCACGGCCAGCGGTGAGCCGGTCGCGGTCAAAAGCGTTCGCACACTCTCCGCAGAGAGCGTTTCGGAGGCCAACCGCCGAAGGCGGCTCTTAGGCCGGAGATGAACGCGCAGCCACAGATTGAAAATCTGTGTTCCAAAGGGGGCTTGGGGGACTTCCCACAACAAGCGCGTGGGGCTATTTGGATAGCCACAGGCATCGCTTGCCATCTTGCTTTTGTTCGTTTTTACGTATATAATAACCTATATAGCTAAAACTAAGAGGTTTTGTATGTTTGAATACATCTCAGTAAAGGATGCAGCTTCAAAATGGAATATATCGGAAAGGCGCGTTCAAAAATTATGTGAAAGTAGCAGGATAAACGGTGTTATGCGTTTTGGACATTCCTGGATGATTCCCAAAAGCGCAGAAAAGCCTTCCGATTTGAGAAAAAAACGCAAGGAAAGGAGCGAGAACCCTCATGTATAACCCCCAATTAGAAACTTTCCTGTGCGTCGTGGAATGCGGCAGCTTCAATAAAGCTGCGGAAAAGCTATATATTTCCCCTCCGGCGGTAATTAAGCAGATCAATCTCCTGGAAGAAAGCCTGGACTTACAGTTATTTATCCGTACACACCGCGGATTACAAATCACAGAAGCGGGGAAATCTTTGGCACAGGACGCAAAATACATTATCCAGTATTGCAAGGACTCGGTAACACGGGCGAAAAACGCCATGAAACAGAGCGAGGACATCATCCGCATCGGCACTTCCCCTATGACACCGGCCCAGGTGCTGGTGGATCTGTGGCCCAAGTTGCAGGAGGATTGCCCTGGTACCAAGTTCCAGCTTGTGCCCTTTGACAACACACCCGAGAACGCCAGAGAAATCTTATGCAACCTGGGACAGAACATCGATGTGGTGGCGGGTATTTTTGATGAGACAATGCTGAACCTACGCCAGTGCGACGGGCTGGAAATTTCCAGAGAACCTATCTGTGCGGCGGTGTCCATCCATCACCGCCTGGCGACCAAAGACCGTCTGACGGTACAGGACCTCTACGGGGAGAAATTCATGCTGATGCGCCGGGATTGGAGCCACTATGTAGATCTTCTGCGGGACGATTTGTGGAAGAACCATCCGCAAATCCAGATTGTGGATTTTGACTTCTACGATGTAAACGCATTTAACCAATGCGAAAACAACAACTGTGTGCTGATGGCAGTGCCCAAGTGGCAATATGTCCACCCACTTTTGAAGATCCTCCCGGTGGATTGGAACTATACCATCCCCTATGGCCTACTCCATTCCCCATCACCATCCCCTGTGGTGAAGCAGTTCCTACGGGCGGTGCAAAAGGCGACGGAGCACGGCAAGTGATAACCCAAAGGTAAATAGTGCATAACGAATCGAGACTTCTGATGAGGTCTCGTTTTTTTTATAATGAAATCAGAAAAGAAAGAGAGGAAGGTGACACGATGAAGGCGCAGGGAATTCTGGCCATTGCAGTTTGCATTCTGCTTTGCCTGATGGGATGTGCAGCCCATGGACAGACACAGACAACCTCTTCCGGGGAATCGCCTCCTGCCGGGGGTGCCGACCTTTTGGATGAGTCGGATTCCCAGCAGGAGCTGAACAGCTTTGCGTCCACAAATCAAATGGCAGGACCATTTACAACATCTACTTCTATCCAGGATGTGATCAACAATTCGGTTTTCGCAGGATATGGACGATTGCTCTTTCCGGTAGATGATTGGTATATGAGCGGCGACACTTTGGGCAATTTGCAGCTGACCTGGTACAACAACATCGATCCGGAGGAAACCGTGGAGATCGTCAATACCCTGTGGCAGAGGGCCAACGCGGGGGAAACGGTATTCTACGACATCTATACGGAGGAAGAAAAGGCTGAAGACCCTGCAAAAGAGGATACCGGATTATTCTTTTTCCGCGGTGCCCCTGAAGCCAGATTTGCCGTGTGCAACGCGGGCGGAGGGTTTGCCTATGTGGGAGCCATGCAGGATAGCTTTCCCCATGCGTTGGAACTCTCCAAACAAGGCTACAACGCCTTCGCTTTGATTTACCGTCCTGGTGCTCAAACTGCCTGTGAGGACTTGGCGCGGGCAATCAGCTTTATTTTTGAGCACGCGGAGGAATTGCAGGTGGACACCGACTGTTATTCTCTTTGGGGCGGTTCAGCCGGAGGCCGTATGGCGGCTTGGCTGGGGTCCTATGGCCCGGCGGCCTTTGGCGGGAATGACCTGCCGCAGCCTGGAGCTGTTATCATGCAGTACACCGGCCACAGTGACTATACGGAAAACGACCCGCCCACCTTCGCCTGTGTGGGAGAAAGCGATGGCATCGCAAACTGGCGCACCATGCAGCGCCGCCTGGACGCCATGAGCGCCCTGGGTATCCCCACCGAGTTTCACCACTATCCCGGACTGCCCCACGGGTTTGGGCTGGGAACCGGCACGGTGGCGGAAGGATGGCTGAATGAAGCGATTGCCTTCTGGGAAGCACAAATGTAAACATCCTATTGACATATAATGATATTGGGGTCAAAAGCCTGTCTATAGCACCTTGAAAAGTTCATATATTTTGTAGTAAATACAAGCCGAAATGCTTCTCTTGCTGTATAATA
>NZ_JACHFW010000014.1 GCF_014202115.1 Catenibacillus scindens | reverse complement strand
CCGCCCACATTGTTGCTGCCGATAACCGTGCCCTCGTTGGTGCAGCCGGTGACGGTGCCGCGGCTGAGACCGCAGACGCCGCCCACCCATCTGCCACTGCCGGTGACCGTGCCTTCGCTGGTGCAGTCGGTGATGGTGCCGCCGGTGTTGGTGCCGCAGACGCCGCCCACATTGTTGCTGCCGGTGACCGTGCCCGCATTGGTGCAGCTTTCGATGATACCGCCGTTGTTGTAGCCGCAGATGCCGCCCACATAGTAGTCACCGCCGGTGACGGAGCAGGTCTCGCCCAGGGTCAGGTTTTCGATGACGCCACCTTCGCCCAGGTAGCCCACAAATCCCTGCCAATCGGCGCTCGATTCGATTTTCAGGCCCTCGATGGTGTGGCCCGCGCCGTCAAAGGTGCCGGCGTATTTGTTATTGGGTCTGCTGCTTTGATCATAATTGCCGATGGGGGTCCAGGTCTCGCCGCTCAGGTCGATGTCCGCAGTCAGCACCGCGCTGGCGGCGGTGTCCTGTTCCACGTTCTCCAGGGTGCCGTTGACCAGGCCCGCGAACCAGAACAGGTCATTGGCCGTTCCAATTTGATAGACGCCGTCGACCTGCTTGGGCGTTACATACACAACAAGCGTAGCGGTGGCCTCGTTATAGTCCTCGTCCGCCGCCTTGGTGGCGGTGATGGTGGCCGTGCCAGACTTGAGGATGGTCACGGTACTGACGCTGACGCTGACAACGTCCTGGCCCTCAGTGACGGCATAGGTCACGGTGCCGTTGCCCTGTCCGCCGGTGGCTTCGACGGCAAACGGCTCGTCCCCGCAGGCGACGGCCCTGTACGGTTCACCTGTAAAGGCAAAGCCGGTCTGGTCAGCCTTGCCGACGGTGAGTGCGCTGGTCGTGGCGGTCTTGCCCTCATAGGTGATGGTAACGGGCTTGCCGTTGTGCTGGGAGGCGTACAGTGCTGTGCCGTTTGCCGGGTCAGCGGTGATGCCGCTGTCCGCGCTCCAGGCGACCTCCTTTGTATCATCGGTGCCTTCATAATGCACCGTGATGACCAGCCCGGAAAGATCCAATGTTTCGCCGAAGGAATAGTCCATTTTAGTAGGCTGGGTCTTGATCTCGATTCCACTTATTTCTGCCTGGAAGACTGCAGGGGTGATCGTTCCCTCGCTGGTGCTTGATTTCATCGCGTCACCCTTGCGCACCGACCAGTCAACGGAAAAACTGCCGTTGGTACCTGCCGGATTGTTCGGCGTACCGGCTACAGCGGGCGTGAACGAGGTCACCTCAGCGGTACACGTCACGGTATCGTCGTTCACAGTTGAGTTCATCCGCGCTTCGAGCCAGGCCTCAATGGCTTCTTCATCCTGTGTTGCAAGGCCTTCCTGCGAAATTTTGAGGTCCTTCATTACAAAAAATTCTATACTGCTATGGGCACGATTCACCGCAAAGACATCCGCTTCTGCTGCAAAACTGGCGTAGACAGTCACATTTTCCGCCGGCATTGTGAAGAAAACCTGACTTAACACAATATTGGGGGTTATCACCCGGCCATCTTCCGTCTCGACGGTAACGTAGCTAATCTCGTAGCCCATAGGTGCAGTTGTCCTCAGGTCGACTCTTTCTCCCGCTGCATAGGCATATTTGTTTTCAGCCACTGGTTGGATTGTATTGTTATTTGGTTTGATGGAGCCGACGCCATTGGTCTTCATCGTAATGGTATAGCCATCAACGATTTGAAATTGATAGCTGCCCGTTTCCGACGCATAGGTTCCGTCTCCTGTGTATTCCGCAGTGACCGTATGACTGCCTTTTTCCAGGCCTTCAAGCGTAATACTGGCCTTGCCATTGCTCACCACGGCTTCTGTCACAATCTCTCCGTCCAGCTTGAATCGAACCATGCCGCCGGCATCGGTTCTGGAGAGCGCAGCGGTAAAGGTCACGGAAATTCCATATGGGATATTCCTAGTGTTAGGCTTGGACGTGACAGTCATCACACTGCGGTTCACGGTATTAGCAACGTTGTTGGTACCGCCGTTGAAGCTGTTTATGCCGCCGTAATTGATAATCTGTCCATTACCGCTGATGGTACCCTGATTACCGATTATGCCGTAGTTGGTCAAAACCACTCCATCAGGGATGATAAAGTTGCTGCCTTTGGCAATGGAAAGGGCAGTGCCCTTTGAGATGGTGAGGTCCATCGGCAGCGCTACGGTTCCATTTACGGTCGGCGTGTTGCCGCCGTACAGCAGCCATCCCCCGGAGCCTGTCGGTGTGACCGATGTGCTGTTCGTTACCAAACTGCCGCCGGAATTTACATTGATACGCCACGCTGGATTCCCACTAGTTTCAGCGTCAAAATATATACCGTAGGTATCGCCGGAGGCCACCAGAGAGCCTCCGCTGCTAACGGTGATCGTTTTCTCATCCCCCGGATGTCTTCCGCGCATATGGATGCCGTACTTGCCGCCCTCAGCGGTCAGGCTGCCGCCGGTCAACAAAAGGGTATTTTGGATGGATCCAATACTCGAAAGCCTTGTACCGGCTATGCCTCCGGTCGCTGTGACGGTTCCGCCGGCTATGGTAAAAGTAAAAGTACTATTCGATGGTTGCTCGTCAGATTCAGCGATACCATATTGGCTGCCGCTGACCGTAAGGCTGCCGCTGCCGGTGATGGTCATATTGGTGTTTTTTGTATAGATGCCGTAGATATTACTGCTCTCCAAAACATTGTCCCCAATCAGGTTGATGGTAACGTCTGTTGTGTTCGCAGCATGGACAAATAGGATCGCACCTTGCATTGATGCCTTTGTCAGGTTTGCATTATTCAAGGTCAGGGTATTTGTATTGGCGTCAAAGTGGACGTTGTAGTTGCTCGCACTGGCGCCATTGTTTGTAATTCCGCCAGTGCTGGAATCATTCAGCCAATAGCCCCCGCCAGAGATACTGGTACCTGCAACTGAAAGTCCGTACCACGATGCGGTCGCCAGCGTATCCACCGGCAGCAAGTCTCCGCCCAGGATGACCGGCACGGTGAGGGCCGCTGTTTCCTCGCTCAGGGTGTAGCTCTGGGGCAGAGCAGCCGCAAAGGTGTATGTACCGCCGGTGGCCGGGCTGACGAAGTCCTCACAGGCCCAGGTGATGGTCAACTCCACCGGCTCCTCGCTGCCGCCCACCGTGGCGGTGATGCCGGTGGGCAGCATAGAAACCACCGCGTCAAGATCCACGGGGTTTTCTGCGCTGACGCCGGGCAGGGGCAGCACGCCCTCGTTGAGGTTGTCCGCCCCGATCCACTCCCAGGAGAGGATGGTCTGTTCCGCCGGGTTCTGGGCGGGATCCGTTTCCTCCGCAGCGTCTCCTTCCTCCACGGTTCCGGCACAGGCGGTCAGGTCCGCGCCCTCCGCGCCGCACACCGGGCAGTCAGGATTGACACTGTCCGCCGTGCAAAGGGTCTCACAGGCACATTCCACCGGCGCTTCCGGTTCGCCGCTGTCCGTCGGGTTGCAGAGTTCGCAGTCCGACGGGTCAAAGGTGCAGGGACTTCCCTCGGAATAGCCGCAGGTCTCATCGTGGACGTGCGGACAGTTCAGTTCCTTTGTGATGCAGCCGCTTTCCTCGCTGCACACATGGGTACAGGCGTCGGCTGCTTTTTCCTCGCCTTCGGCAGGGAGTATCCCGTCGCTGTAACACTCCGCCGTATGCTCATGGACACACTGGGTCACGAGGGTGTAACAATCGTCGGTGTGTTCGTGGGTGCAAGGCGTACCCTCGGAATAACCGCAGGTCTCATCGTGCACATGATGGGGGCATACAGCGGAAGCCCCTGTTTCCATATCCGCAGCGTACACAGGTGTACCGGACATGGAAAACATCATGGCCACTGACAAGAGCAGCGCCAGTGGCCGCTTCCATTTTTGTTTCAATCTTCCTTCCTCCTTAAAGCAGTAGGGCATTCCTGCGTCAGACAGGAACCTGTCTCACGCAAGGGGGCGCCCCCTTGTGATGGTGTCTTATTTTCTTCATATCGGGCGCAGACCGCCGCAATCAGCGGCAGGCTCTTTGCCCCGATTGATCGGATTTCCAACAACTTTTCCGGTCCTGCCCGCTGTATGGCGCAAAGCTGCTCCATGTGCTCCACTCTGCCCCGCCGCAGGGCCAGGGAGAGCCGCCGCAGTTGGGTGCGTTTGGCTGGAAACGCCTGCTCGCAGGCGGTAAAGTATGCTTTGACCATGATTTCTCCTTTCTTCGGCGGCGCTCTCGTTGCGCTATTAGAAATATTTTATGGGATTTTTGTGCCTCTTTCCAGTACGAGAGATGCCGCAACCCGCGGCAAAACTGGTACTTGACAAATTGACATTTTTGTGCATCGGGTGTAAAATAGGAAATCAGGAGGAAGAAAAACCATGGAACCACTACGACTTGCCATTTGCGACGATCTGCCGGAGGAACGGGAAGCCCTGCTCGCCCTGCTGGAACAGGCCCCCATCGCCACCGTTTGCGCCCAGTTCGCCAGCAGTGAGGAACTGCTGGAAGCGTTCCGCCCCGGCGGGTTCGATCTGCTGCTGATGGATATTTATATGGACGGCATGACCGGCGTGGAGGCGGTACGGAAAATAAGGGAGATGGACGAAACAATCCCCATCGCCTTTACCACCACCAGCACCGAGCATACCCTGGAGAGCTACCGCCTTTCGGTGCTGAAATACTTGGAAAAGCCTGTACGGCAAAAAGACATCAACGACCTGCTGCATCTGGTGAAGCTGCAAAGGGACAGCGCTCCCCGGCTGACCATCCGGCAAGGCGGCGAGACGCAAAAAATCCCCCTTTCCGAGCTTTTCTATCTGGAGCAGAAGGCCCATCATGTGTTTCTGTATCGCAGGGACGGCGGCACGCTCCAGCTCTACGGCAAGCTGTCCGACCTGTTGCCCCAGCTGGAGGGGCAGCCCTTTTTCTGCCCCCACAAAAGCTATTGTGTGAACCTGGCCTTTGTCCGGGGAATCAACGAGGAATATCAGTGCTATGAGATGGCGGATGGAAAAAACGTCCCCATCAGCCGCTCCAACCGTTCCAAGGCCAAACGAGCCTATGAGGACTTTCTGTTTGCACGGACAAGGGGGGATGGATGATGGAGCAGTTATTTTATATTTTCTGCACCACGCTGCCCAGCCACATCATCCCCTTTGTCCTGTTCTGGAACTTCCATTGGCGGTCCCGCACAGCGGCTCTGGCGCTGGTGACTGTCAATGTGCTGTGCAAAATGGCGGCCGCCGCCTACTTCCTGGCCAACGGACTGTATTTCCGCAATCTGGAGCTGGCGTTTGCGGTGGTGGGGTTTTTGATCTACTGCTGTTTCCTGCGCCTGAGCCCCTTCAAAATGCTGTTCACCTATCTGCTGATTGTGGACTATCTGCTGATTATCCGGGGGATCGTGTCGGTGCTTGCTGTGCAGGTGTTTGGCATCCCCATCCAGGGGTGGGGCAGCAGCTTTGTCTGCATCCTGCTCTACGGTGTCACCCTGCCGCTGCTGCTGCGGTTTTTCCGGCAGGTGGCCAATCTGGTCTACCGGACCGACGCGCCCCGGCTGTGGCGGATCATCTGGCTGGTACCGGCGTTTGTGACCATTCTGGCGCTGATCTTTACCGATTCCTATCTGGAGAGCAGCGTGGACAGCGGTTTTTTCCTCTTCTGCCGGATTGGTCTGCTGGTCTGCGTCTTTGCCATCTACTATGTGCTGCTGCAATCCCTGGAGGGTCTGGAACAGCAGGCCGCCCTGCGTCAGCGGCTGGTTTTTGAATCCCGCCTGCTGGAGATGCAAATGGAGGATGAGGAAAAGCGCAGCCAGCTCCTGATGGAAACCGTAGAGCAGACCCGGCAGATGCGCCACGACCTGCGCCACCATCTGACGGCAATCCAGGCCATGGCCGGGGATGAAAATTCCAAGCTGCGGGACTATATCGCCACGCTGATCCGGGACATCCCCGCCGCCGTTCAGGACTACTGCGAAAATCCCACCGTCAATGCGGTGGTGTCCCACTATGCCGCCCGCTGCCGGCAGGAGGGCATCGCCTTTACCGCCCGGCTGACGGTTCCTGCACAAAACGAAAATCTGGATGACCGCGCCCTGTGCGTCGTGTTCGCCAATTTGCTGGAAAACGGGGTGGAAGCCTGTGGGCGCATGGCCGGGGACGAGAAATTTATCCGGCTGAACAGCTCCCTGGAGTACGGCGTCCTGACCGTCACCATGGACAACAGCTTTGACGGGCAGGCGCGGCAGGAGGACGGGAAGTTCCTCTCCAGCAAGCGGGCGGGCGCGCCCGGCGTGGGCCTCAGCTCCATCCGGGCCGTGGCAAAAGCCCACCAGGGGGATGCCCGGTTCGAGGCGAAAGGAACTACGTTTCTGTCCTCGGTATATTGCAGATTGTAGACGAAACATTCGTGTTACTCGCCTCGTTGTCTCACACGTGGTTTTGGTAAAAAACACCCTTGACAAATTGCTTTCCAGAAGAAAATCCTTTTGAAGTACGCAGCCGATAACGGTTTCCCCAATCCGACATTTTCATTGACGACGGCGTTTCCGGCGTAACTTTTGCTGGGGTTAGATAGCGATACTTTTTACATCTACCATGTTGCGGCGGTCATGGTTGACAACTTGCGTCGGCTCCTGCTCGGTATCAACCTGTCCGACAAAGCTATAATGGATTTCGATTTTCCGGGTGTTGGTTTCCCGGTCTAATTCATGTATCAAAATACGGTCGATAAACTCATGGACGTTTTCATAGGTCAATTCCTGTATGTCGCTGTATTTCCCGACAATCTGAATAAACCTTGATATATCCCTTTTTCGCTCGGTAACGGTTGCGATCTGCTGTTGTAACTCGTCTATCCTTGCGGCAAGGGATTTCTTTTCGTCCTCATAGCCGGAAGTTAGAAACACAAACCGTTCATCTGTCAGTCTGCCTAATGCGTTGTCCTCATACAGCTTGCGGAAAAGCGTGTCAAGTTCGGTCATACGCGCCTGTGCTTTGAAAAGTTCCTTTTGCTGCTGCGCTAATGCCTTTCTCGCTTCCATGTCGCCGTACTCGGTAGCTTTACAGATAAAGTCCTGTTCGTGTTCCTTAACATACCGCAAAACCCGCCGCATATCTTCCAGCACTAAATCAAGAAGTACGTTTTTGCGGATATAATGAGAGGTACACTCGCTGCCTGTCCTTGCCCTGTTGCGCCATGCGCCGCAAGAATAGGAAAACTTGCGCGGCTCGATATTTACGCCCTGTTGGTAATACATCTTATGTCTGCAACCAGCGCAAAACAGCAAGCCGGAAAAAATATCAATCTCCGCTGCTTTTGTCGGGCGGTGGCGGGTAGCAATCCGCTTTTGCGCAAGTTCAAAGGTTTCCTCGTCAACAAGCGGCTCATGGGTGTTTGGGAAGAAATAGCGTTGTTCTTCTTCGTTCTTCCGGGTCTTTTTCGACTTGTAGGATACCTTGTGAGTTTTCGCGGTTATGGTATGCCCTAAATATTCCTGCCTTGCTAATATGTCATAGAGCGTTTTGTCCGGCCAAGTATAGGGGGCGATCATTGCCCGCTGATACCGCGCCTGTCCTGTACGCTGATAGCGCAACGCTCCAATCGTCAAGACTTTGTTTTCCGCAAGCCATTTTTGGATTTCGCACATACGCACGCCGCTAACAAACATAGCGAAAACCTGTTTGACAATCGGCGCGGTTTCCGGGTCGGGTATAAGGTGGTGGCGGTTGTTCGGGTCTGGGATATAGCCGTATGGATATTCCCCGTTGACGCGCTCGCCTTTTTGCGCCTGTGCCTGTTTAACTGCGCGGATTTTCTTGCTTGTGTCGCGGGCGTAAAACTCGTTAAACCAGTTCCGCAAGGGGGTAAACTCGTTATCCTCCCGCGCTGTGTCAACTCCGTCGTTGATCGCGATATAGCGTACTCCGTTTTCGGGAAATACAATCTCTATGAGTTCGCCCGTTTTCAGATAGTTTCTGCCAAGACGGGAAAGGTCTTTGGTAATGACCGTCGCCACTCGTCCGGCTTCCACTTCCTGCAACATCGCTTGCAGCCCCTCGCGCTCAAAACTCACGCCGGAAAATCCGTCGTCCACAAAAAACTTTGTGTTCAAAAAATGGTGTTCGTCCGCATAGCGTTGAAGTATCATTTTTTGGTGCTGTATGCTTCCGCTTTCTCCGGCTTGCATATCCTCTTGACTTAAACGGCAGTAAAGGGCGGTGATTTTATTCGACTGTAACATTAGTCCTCCTTTCCGACAGCCGAATAAACAGGTATAATGTGTTGCTATCATTATACCATATCCCGCCGCCTAATGCACTACTCGGACGCTAAAAATCCCGGATTTCCGGGCTTTTTCTGCAAATCCTTTACAATGAGTTTCTCAATCTTTTTATGGATTGTATCGGTTGCCTTTTCACTCGGCAACGCTTGAACAAGATAGGTGATTTTCCCTATTTTGCGTTCGGTTGTAATTGTCTGTTTTTTATCCATTAGAAAAACCTCCTTTTCCTGTATGGATAAACTATATTCGTCAAAAGGCAAAAACGGGCGGTTGTTAGCTGCAACCTCACGGGAGTTTCACCCCGGCCCATGCTTATGGGTGCGCCGCGCAATACTTTGAGGGTGTTCAACGCGGGAGTATCATTGTGCCGCCTTGTATGTCGTCGCCCACAAGCTGCTAAACCTGTTTTACGGCGCGGTAGTTCTCGCTCGGCTTTTCCCCTATGGGGAAAAGCTGTCATGGCGTACCCGCCGACTGGCTCGGTACAGACGGAATGTACCCGTTTGCCTGTTATGCTGCGCACCAAAGGCCGCTTTCTTTGTCAAAGAACAATAGGCTTTGTCGGCCTGCAAAAGCACATCAACAGCGGATATGCTTTTGCGGAACGACAAATAGCCCATAACGGGAAGCGTGGAAAGGGGACACGCTCCCCGCATGGGCTAAAAGATTATCCTACATGAAAAGCAAGGGTGCGGGTAATAAGGCGCACTTGCAGCCTGTTACGCATTTCCTCGTCCACATAGGAATAGGTATTGCCCGCGTCGTCTTTCAGCGTGCGGGTACAAAGTTTCGCTATGTAACCCTCGTAGTGCTTCAAGATCGCGCACATGGCGGTTGTGTCGCCGTTTGCCGCTGCGGAAATGACAGGGAACGGCAACAGATTTTCAGACTTCCTAACGGTATTCATCATCTGCTTTTCCCTCCAAATACTGTTTGATTTTCGCAAGCGCGGATTTCCTGTGCCGGAAAACCGTCGTGCGTACAACATTCAGCAGTTCGCCAATTTCCGCGTCGCTCATATCCAAGAAGTAGGACAAAAGGATAATGTCGCGTTTCCTTTCGGGCAAAGCGTTAAGGGCTTCGGCAAGCAGTTCATTTTTGACGAGTACATCAAAGCCGGACACTTGAAAACGGAAATAATCGCTTTCGTATTCGTCCGTTGTGAAAAGCTGCGCGAGTTCGCTTTCGCTCAAATCCGAAAAAGTAACTTCGCGTGCTGCGCGTTTCGCAAGAGTGCGGCGGTGGCTTTTCGCTTCGCCGACCAAAGTTTTCTTTGCTAATGCGTCGTACTGATGTTGTATTCTTTCCTTGTCGGAAGAAGATAGCTCCATAGAGTTCACCTCCTTCCCGCGTGGAGTAGAGGACGGGAGTTAAGGGCTTGTCCTCTCTGCCCCTTTCGCTCCGTACCCGTTCGGGAGATGGCTCTTGAGTGCGCTTTTCAGAAAAAAGTTGAAAAAAGCAAAATGCGCCCGTCCGCAAGACGCGGACGGGCGCAAAGGAAATGTAAGCAGTAGCTAAATGTATTGACAGTTCACATTCATAGCCGGAATATCCCGCTTGCGGAGCATAGCTTTTTTTGACCGCAAAGCATTAGGCGGGTTACAGTAAATAAAAATGGACACGGCGATACCTCCCCGATACCGCCGTATCCTTAAAAAAGGGCGACTTTAATACACTACCCGCAATCCATTCTATAATAGGGAACAGCGGCTTTTGCGCAATATTAAATAAAAAAGCCGATAACACATAGGTTTTTTGACCTAATGCGTTATCGGCTCTGCGTCTATGCGTCTGGCACTTTTAATCATTTTTTTTGAATTTATTATATGTGTTAGCTAACTGTCCACAAGCCGCGTTAATCTCTCTGCCATGAGAAACTCTCATAGTAACTTCAAGTCCTGCTTGCTCTAATTGATGTTTGAATGCAACTATTTCCCGTTTCTGTGGTGCTTTAATTCTTGAATTGCTTGTTGGGTTGTATTGTAACACGTTAATCATAACTTTTTTGCCCCGAAACCATTTTGCAAGTTGTCTTACATCTGAGGGCCGGTCATTTATACCCGGTAAAAGCAAATACGCAAAGACAATTTTGCGATTATGCCTTTCAGAATAGGATAAGGCTTGCTTAACAACATCTTCAATAGCATATATGCGCATGTGAGGAATAATACGATTTCTTGCAGATTGTGTTGCTGCGTGTAAAGATATTGTCAACTGAATTTTAAGATGTTCCTCGCGCAATTTTTTTAATTGATCGACCGGACCAACTGTTGATATGGTAATGCCGTCGGTTGGAAAGTTGAGCCCATATCTATCTCGGAGAATATGGATTGCTTTTATCAAGTTGTCATAATTGAATAAAGGCTCTCCCATACCCATAAAAACGATACGGTTTACTTTTCGACGCAACAATATAATCTGTTGTACGATTTCTGACGATGTTAGATTACGAACAAAGCCATTTCGCCCGGACTCACAAAAAATACAACCAACAGGACAACCGACTTGTGTGCTCACGCAAACAGTTCCACCATCTCGCCGCTTGATAAAAACCGTTTCAATGTATTTGTTGTCTTTCAGTTCGTAAACATACTTTTCAGTATCACTGCTTTTGCAAATATTTTTTACCAACATTGATAGATTTTTTTTGCGTGGTAATTGCTTATATAATTCTTCATATAAGGCTTTTGCTTCATTCTCGCCAATAACTTCCGACATTTCTTTGTAAGTAAATCCGTATGGATCATTCCGTACTTCCGCAGGCGTATATTTAGGTAAACGTTTCATTTTTATATCCTTTCTTCTAAATAATAAAAGTTTGTTTTTCTGTATTTTTGATTACAATCTCTAATTTTTCTACATCAATGATATGCGTCAATTTGCATTTAGGGCAGAAAAGAGGAAAATCTTTTAATACAGTATTATGAAATACTTGAACTCTCGTCTTTCCGTTACAAATCGGACATTTTATCCAATATTTTTTAAGCATTATATTTCACTCGTCCTTTTTACACAAAAAAATGCAGGTCAATCCTCAACATGAGCATTGACCTGCATTTATAATGCACAGAGCAGTACAACAAAACTAAGGCATAGCTTGCACTATGTCTATACTATATCTATACGTCGTTAGTTTTTTGTATAGCATCCGCAAAATAAGCATGACAAAAAAGCCCATGTTGAAAATGGGAAAATCCTTTTTTTCAATGCTTATCTAATACGCATGCTATGCAACATAAACGCCGCCTCCTTTTACATAAATTTTATTTTATCAGAAAATCAGTCTACTGTCAATACACAACAGGAAGTATTTAACCTAATGATATGAATTGTGTGGACATATCCAAAAAGAAAGGTGAACTGTAAAATGTAACAGGGTGAATGAAAATGGCAAAAAGACCCGTACCATTGTACGACTTTAAGGCTTTCGGGGCAGCTATAAAAGCCGCGAGAAATGAATACGGCGAGAGCCGCAAAAAGGTAAGCGACGAGTTATATATTTCCCCGCGCTACCTTGCGAATATCGAGAACAAGGGACAACAGCCGAGTTTACAGGTATTCTATGACCTTGTAACCCGGTATCATATTTCGGTAGATCAATTTTTCTTCCCGAACAGCAATGCGGAGAAATCCACCGGGCGGCGGCAGCTTGACGCGCTGCTGGACGGTATGAGCGATAAAGGCATACGGATTGTAACCGCAACAGCAAGGGAGATAACGGAAGTCGAAAAAGCAGAGGATTAACCTCACAATATGAGAAATCGGGAGATTGCAGCGCATGGCGGCTGCAATCTTTTTTTGCGTCCAAAATCAAAGGAACGCGCAACAAATACCGCCTTTCGGTGGGGGTATGGAGTAGATAGCAAGCACAGCAAACGAGTACCCGTTTGCGGAAAATGCTTGTTGGGATAATCCCAAACCCTTATACCGAAAGGCGGTGCGGAAATGGAAAACCGAAAGAGAAATATACAGATGAAGTTTTACGTTACGGAAGAAGAAAAGCGGCTGATCGACGAGAAGATGAAGCAGCTTCCCATAAAGCAGTATGGGGCATACTTCCGTAAAATGGCGATAGACGGGTATATTCTTGTCGTTGACCGAAGCGACACAAAAGCATATATCCGGGAACTGCAAGCGGTGAGCCGGAACATCAACCAAATTGCAAAACGCGCCAATGCGACGGGGACGGTTTACAGGCAGGATATAGAGGACATTAAAAAGGCGGTGGACGAGATATGGCGGTTACAAAGACGCACCCTATTAAATCAACCTTAAAGGCTGCGATAGACTATATCTTAAATCCCGAAAAGACAGACGGGAAGCTGCTTGCGTCCTCTTTCGGCTGCGGGCTGGAAACCGCCGATATTGAGTTTGCATGGACGCGGGAAGCTGCCGGAGATCGCGGCACACATTTAGGGCGGCACTTGATACAATCCTTTGCGGTGGGAGAAACCACACCGGAAGAAGCGCACAAAATCGGCATGGAACTTGCCGGGGCGGTATTAGGCGGCAAGTATGAGTTTGTTTTGACAACTCACGTCGATAAAGACCATCTGCATAATCACTTGATTTTCAACGCGGTTAGCTTCGTTGACTACAAAAAGTACCATTCCAACAAGCAAAGCTATCACTTTATCCGGCGCACCAGCGACAGGATATGTAAAGAGCATGGGCTATCCGTCGTCGTACCGGGACAGGACAAGGGAAAAAGCTATGCAGAATACACCGCCGAAAAGCAAGGGACAAGCTACAAAGCAAAGCTGAAAACGGCGATAGATACTCTCATTCCCCAAGTGAAAGATTTTGACGAACTGCTGCGCCGCTTGCAGGAAATGGGGTATGAAATCAAACAGGGCAAATACATTTCCTTTCGCGCTGCCGGACAGGAACGGTTTACCCGCACAAAGACGCTCGGCGCGGCCTATACGGAAGAAGCGATAAAGGAGCGTATCAAGGGCGTGTATGTTGCCAAAACAAAAACGCTGCGGGAAGATAAGAAAATCCGGCTTGTCGTCGATCTTGAAAACAGTATCAAAGCCCAACAGTCGGCGGGCTATGAACGGTGGGCAAAAATCCATAATCTGAAACAGGCTGCTAAAAGCATGAACTTCCTAACCGAAAACAAGATTGAGTATTATAGCGAACTTGAAAGCAAGATAGCCGATATTATGACCGCTCATGACGCGGCGGCAAAGGCGGTTAAGGAAGTGGAACAGCGTATGTCTGATTTGTCGCTGCTTATCAAGCACACCACCACATACCGACAGTTAAAACCGATTTACGATGAATACCGAAAATCGCCGGACAAGGAAAAGTATCTGCGGGGGCATGAAAGCGAAATTATCCTGTTTGAAGCTGCGGCAAGGGCATTAAAGGAAATGCAGATAAAGAAGCTGCCCGATCTCGCCGCGCTGCGCAAGGAGTATAGAAGCTTAAACGACAGGAAAACCAAATTGTATGAAGATTATCGGCAAGCCAAGAAGCAAATGCAGGAATACGGCGTTGTCAAAAAGAACGTCGATAGTATTCTTTACCCGTCCCAAAGCAGGGCGCGGGAGCAGGAGCGATAAGGCGCAAAACATGGGGTGGCAAGTGGAATGTTAAGGGCTGAAAACGCCTGTGTTTCTGCGGCTTCCAGCGCATGAAAACGACATAGACGATAAAGTATATTCAAACCCGCAAAAACGGCTTTCTAATTGTCCACGCAAGGACAAAAAAAGAACAGGGGCGCGGTGCCGGAAATCGGCAACCGCGCCCCTGTTCTCTATGGGCTATTCCTCGTCGGTCAAGATAAACTCCCTTTCGGAAAACTCGCTGTCCGTCATGGCTTGCAGCTTGTTCACCGCTGCGGCGGCAAGCTGGCGCATATCCTCGTCCATGTAGGGCATGGCGGCAAGGATATTTTCAAGCGTTGTTTCCCGGCTGTCCTCGGCGTAGATCGCAACAATGTTTTCTTCCTCAATGGTAAAGCGGGTATTCATGCTATCAAACCTCCAAATCCTTTTTATGCTCTTTCTGTTTATCTTTCGGCTGCTGCGCCGCCTGTTTCTTGTATTCGTCCAGCTTCTTCAAAATGGACGGTTTTTTCTGCGGCTGTTCCCGTTTCTCGGCTTTTACCGCTTTTGCAAGGTCGGTAACGGAAATCGCTTCCCCCGCCTTTGCCCGCTGCTCAAAATCTGCAACGGTGGGCGTTTGCGGCGTATTGTTGATAAGCCCGTCAAAATTGTTGTCGTTCTGCTCTATGGTGTCCTCGACGTGCTTTAAGGGATTATCCCGCTGCGGCTGCTCGGCGGCTATGGCATAAGCCTGTGTGCCATTCCCCATAATGAGATACTTCCCGTCCTCCGACGCATGGTGAAAACCAAATCCCGCCGCTTCGATCTGTTCACGGCTCATATCGGTAATATGAAAATTGCCCCTCGGCGTTCTAACGGTTTCACCCGTCAAAAGGCTGTCGGGGGTCGCTTCCGGCTGCTGCTTTTCAAGCTGCCCGTCCTTGTAGGAATATCCTTGCGCCGCGATTGCTTCAAGGGTCTTGCCCGTAACGTCGCCATAAATCCGCTTGTCTGCGTCAACCAGCATTTGCAAAGTGTCTTGTACGGTGTCGGACAAGGCTTGCTGCTGTTCGGGCGGCAGCTTGTCAAATACGGGGGTCTGCTGCTCCTGCAAAAACTCCGGCACTTGCTGAAAACCGATACTGTCTACATAGTGGGCGGTGTCCTCGTCGTTCTGATGAAGCACAACAATGTCGGAAACGGAAAGGCTATGCCCCTTAAAGTCGGCGGGGTGGTCGATATTAAACCTTTCCCAAATGTCGCCCAGCGTCATATCCTTTGTAAGCGGTGCAGTATAGACGAGTTCATAATTTACCCGGTCAATGGTAAGTCCAGCCGCTTGCAGACGGTCATAAGGCTCAAAGCGCAAGTCCCTTGTTTCGTCCCCGCGCTTTAACTGATAAATGGAAAAGGTATCGCCCTGCTCCTGCTCGGCTTGCCGCTGCTGCTGCAACTCGGTAAAATGCCCCTCAATCTCGGTAATGAGTTCCTTTGCGGTGGTCTGTATTGTTTCAAGGGACGCTTTTAACTCGGTCATTTCCTTGCCGCTGCTCCAACCAGCCACATAGCCGAAAGAGTAATCGGAAGTATCAAGGCCGAAATGCTGGCAAACCGTATAAGCGACGCTTTCCGCTTCTACCTCGCAGGTATGGCGGTCAACGCGGTTTTGCTGCTCCGGCGGGGCGTTTAAGTCTACGTCGTGCAGCTTCGCATGGGCGATTTCGTGAATGGCGGTCTTTACCGCCTGTAATTCACTCACGCCCTCTTTGATTGCAATACGCTTGTCGGTCAAACTGAAATACCCATTTGCGCCGTTTGTGATCTGCTCAAATGCAATCGGGACGGGGGACGCTTTTTCAAGGGCGGCGAAAAAATCCTCGTACTGCTCCACATCGGCAAGCAGCGGTTTAACGGAAAGGTCGGGAAACTCCTTGCCCTCGGTCTGCGAAATATCAAAGACGGTTATAACCTTAAAGGCGGGGACGGTGATTTCCTTTTCTTCCTTTACCACTTTTCCCTCGCGGTCAAGCATGGGCTTTCTCGTTTCGGGGTCGATTTTATCAACCAGCTTTTTCACCTTGTAGGGCGCGGGGGCAAAGATTTTAATGCCTTTCTCGCCTTTCTTTACATGGCGGTCAAACTCCTTTTCCCATTGACGGAAGCCCATTACCAAATTGCCGCCCTGCATAGCAATTAGGATAGTGTTATTCAAACTATAATCATGGAACTTTGACATAGCGGTTAGAAACTCTTTGTAGCGGTCGCTGTCAAAAATCGCCTGTACGCCCTGTTCCAAACGCGCGGTGATCTCCTTTACCTTTTCGGCGGGCTTTTCGGAAGTAAGGATAATGGGGACGACGGGGCGGGGCTGCTGCGGCTCTGCGGCCTGTGCGTCTGCTTGCTGCGTTTCGGCTGCGTCCATATAGGCTTTGTCCTGTTCGCCGCGCTCCGGCTGCGGGTAACTCATAATGCGGTATTCTTCCGGCACTTCGCGCCCCTCAAACTGCCGTTCCCACTCGTCGCCGCTTTCCACGATATAGCCGTACTCGGTAAACGCGCCTTTTTCCTGCGCGGCAGCGTTCCTGCCAAAAGTAGAAAGGTCAATGCCGCCTTTCCATTCTTCGGGCATTTGTACCATGCCGGATTGATTTAAGTAATAGTCGCCCAAATCGTGGTAGTTATGTACTTCGGGGATATGGACGTAAAAATCCACGTTGTAGGTGAAGTCAATTACCTGTCCAATATTTGCAAGCCCGTTTTTCTGCTGCAAAGCTGCGTTCAGCTTGCCAACCTCGGCGGGGTCAAGCTGTTCGAGCCGCGCCGCAAGAAAATTGAGTTCGTCCACGTCGGCGGCGCATACCATTTCATAAGGCAAGGCAATATGTTTCTCCGGGTCGTCGGAATAGCCGCGAATGGAAAAATCCTGCGGGTTGTCGGCGGTAATGCCGACGTTCCGCATAGCTTCGTGCAACTGCTCCTTTGTGGCGGGCATATCCAACCAATAGCCGCCGGGGTCGCCCGCGTCAAAGCGGCTGCGGTTGCCTATCATAATAGAAAACTGTTCGCTCATGTGTTCACGCTCCTTTTCCTGCCCGGTATTTTCGGGGATAGCTGCCGCCTGTTGCTGCTGCGGGGGTTCTTCGCCCTCTATGGTGTAGTCCGGCATGAGCATACCGTTTACTTTGAAATAGTCGGCGTACTCCTGCGGGATAGGCGGGGAGATTTCCGTAAACAAGCGGTCATACGCTTTGATACGCCCATTCAGATACTTTTCCATAGCTGCCTTGTCGGTGAAAACCTTTCTATCTTGTCCGGCAATCTTCGCTTGGGTTCTGCTTGGGCTGTTGGTGCGCACGCTCCATGTAAGCGTCCATGAATACGGGATAGATTTCTGCGCTTCTTTGTCGTAGCGGGTATTCTCGTAAATGTAGTAATTCATCTGATATACCCGGTTGCTGCGAATATGGCGGTTATGCTCGGTGGTCTGCCACTCGTTAGCGGTGTGCTGGACGTGCGGCGTTCTCACATATTCAAGTGTTTTATCCAGCAAAAGCGTTCTTCCCGCCTGTTCTTCCCATGCGGCGGCGCGTTCTTTAAGGTCGTCAAAAATCGCCTGTTCTGCCGCCGCGCTTTCGCTGCGCATGGAAAGTAGCTGCGCAATCGGCAAGGAAGCATAAGGGGCAATCTCCCTGTCCTTTGCTTCAAAATATATCCGGCGTTCTATCCGCATGGTTTCGGCGGCTTCTAATTTGTCATGGTCGTATGAGGAATACGGCATATTCTTTCATCACGTCCTTTCTCGGTCATATAAGGGTTTGGGACTATCCCAACAAGCAAAATGCCCGCGCTCTCTATGGGAAGCGCGGGCATTTCTCGCAAACGGGTACTCGTTTGCTGTGCTTGCTATGTAGTTGTTTTTATCCGTAAACGCCTGTTTCTCTCGCTTTGGGCTTTCTGTCTGCGGCGTATCTTTGCCGCGCAATCGGGGCAGTATTTCGCCCGGTTGCTGCCCGCCGCAAACGTGCTGCCGCATACCGCGCAACGCTTCAAATCGGTTTCCCCGCTGCGGGTGATCTGTTCGCAAAGCTGCCTGTCGGCGGGTAATACCGCTTCGCGGAAATAGCGGCATAGCAGCGAATAGCTGATACTCTGCACACAAACGCAAGTTTCCCCGTCGTCCAGCAGCAGACAATTCCCGCAATCGTTGTTTGCACAAGCGGCGCGGGTCATTTTCTTTACGGCGCGGTATTGCTTTTCATCAAGCCTTATCATTTTCGGTTCTGCTCGACGCGGAAGTTTACATACTTGCCGCCTGTGTCGGCAAGCAGCACAACTCCGTCAAAGGTCTTTCCCGTCTTGGTCGAGTACATACCTTTGATTTTTACCTTTCCGTCTTTCAAAAGGGCGGCGGCAATCGCCTTTGTGAAAGCCTTTTTGCGCTGCTCAAAAAAGCGGTCATTCTTCCACATCACAAAGCTGCAAGCCCTGTCGGAGCAGTAAAAGTTTTTCTTGCCCTCGTAAACCGCCGCGCCGCAACGGGGGCAAGTGCCGATTGCTTCCCGCTGCGGGGTAAACAGCTTCGCTTTATCCTCGGAAATCGCGGAATAGGTCTTGACAAGCCCCGCTGTCATTTCCTCAATCCCGCGCATGAAGTCGGCGGGGCTGTCGCTGCCCTTTGCAATCCCGGTAAGGCGCGTTTCCCATTCTGCCGTAAGCTGCGGGGACGTAAGGCTGTCGGGCAGAATAGCGACAAGGTTATACCCGTCCTTTGTGGGGATTAGCTTTTTGCCCTTGCGCTCGGCAAAGCCCGCGCTAATGAGTTTTTCAATGATACCCGCCCGCGTCGCGGTGGTGCCTAACCCTTTGCGCTCCGCGTCCTCCGGCGTGTCCTCCTTTCCCGCACTCTCCATAGCCGAAAGTAACGTATCTTCGGTAAATGCCTTTGGGGGCTGCGTGTAACGTTCGGAGATCTCCGCTGCCGGATTGTCAAAGGTCTGCCCCTCGGCAAGCGGGGGTAAAACCGCTTCCGGCTCTGCGTCCTCGTCCTGTTCCCCGGACGCGGCGCGGGATAGTCTTTCAATCTCGCGCCAACCCTCGCAAAGCGTCGTCCTGCCCTTTGCGGTAAAGGTATAGCCGCCGCAAGTGAAAACCGCCGTAACCGCTTCATACTCATAGGGCGCGGCAACGGCGCAAAGCAGTTTTGCGCACACAAGGGTCATTAGCTTTTTCTCACTTTCGGCAAGGGAAGAAAAGCCCGTTTTCACAAACTCCGCTGTCGGCAAAATGGCGTGATGGTCGGTTACTTTGCTGTTGTCGCAAATCCTCGCAAGGTCGGCTTGCAGCTTCACGCCCTGCATAAAGGGGAGAGCAGCGCAAAGGCCGGTGATAAGTTCCTTTGTGCTGCCCTCCATATCGGAAGTGATATATTTGCTGTCGGTGCGGGGATAGGTCAAAAGCCGTTTTTCATAAAGGGCTTGCGCATAGTCAAGGGTCTGTTTCGCCGTAAACCCATACAAACGGTTTGCTTCCCGCTGCAAGGCGGTGAGGTCAAACAGTTTCGGCGGGGCTGCGGTCTTTTTCTCTTTTTTAAGGGAAGTACAAACGGCCTGCGATTTCTCGCAAGCCGCTTTCATCTGCCGCGCCGCCGCTTCGTCGTCCTGCCTTTCGGAAAGGGCGGCAACGCCGCCAACGTCCAGCCGGACGACATGATATTTCTCTTTCTTAAAGCTGCTGATTGCATAGTCGCGGTTTACCAGCATAGCAAGGGTGGGCGTTTGCACTCTGCCGACATTCAATGTTTTATGGTAGAGGATAGAGAAAAGGCGGGTCGCGTTAATGCCAATGAGCCAATCGGCCTTTGCTCTGCAAAGCGCGGATTGATAGAGGTTGTCATAGCCGCGCCCGTCTTTGAGATTTGAAAAGCCCTCGCGGATTGCACTTGCTTCCATGCTGCTAATCCAAAGGCGGGAAAAGGGCTTTTTGCAATTCGCCTGTTCATAGACAAAGCGGAAAATGAGTTCCCCCTCGCGCCCGCTGTCGCAAGCATTGATAATCTCGGTAACGTCGCTGCGGTGCATAAGGTCTTTGAGAATGGAAAACTGCTGCTCCTTGCCGCTGGCAACAATAAACTGCCACTCCTGCGGGACAATGGGAAGATCGTCGTACTTCCATTTACGGAATTGTTCATTGTAGGTCGCCGCGTCTGCAAGGCTAATCAAATGCCCGATACACCACGACACAAGGTAGCCGCCGCCCTCAAAATATCCGCTGCGCTTTTCATTCGCGCCCATAACGGCGGCAATCGCCGCCCCGACGCTCGGTTTTTCTGCAATTACAAGTTTCATAGATTATCGTCCTCCTGCTCGGTCTGTTCGGTTTCGACTACTTCCGTTTCCTCGTCGTCCTCGTCAAAATCAAGGTCGTCAAGGCTGCTGCTGCCTTTCGCCGCGTCCTTTTTGGGCTTCAAAATCTTAAAGTAGTAGAACGCGCCGCCGCCCGCTGCGGCAACAAGCAGCACGACAAGCAGAATACCCATGCCGCCGCCTTTTTCTTCTTCCGGCGGCTGCTCGGTTTCTTCCGGCTCCGGCTCGGCTTCCACACCCGCGCACTCGCTCATGTTGACGCTGCAAACCGGGCAAGCGGTGTTGACGCTTCCGGCAACGCATTTATCGGTGCAGCTACAAACGGGGGCTTCGGTCTGCCCGTCCTCCATAAGGGCGGTTAAATCCGCTTCGTCCACTTGGTTAAGGAAATGGACGGTATTTTCCCCGTCCTCGGCGCGGTCAATGATGATGTAAAAATAGTTGCCACTTTTGGTAACGACGGTGATAAACTGCTTGTCGCCGGACGCTTCACCCGTTATATCGTCCACAAGGGACATATTCCCGTCCGGGGTAAGGGGCTGCGGCTCATAGCCGCCCGTCGTTTCTTCCGGCTCGGTTTCCGGCGCGGGGGTTTCCTCGGTTACGGGGGTAGGCGTGTCGTCGCTTTCATCGCCACCGCCCGCATAAGCGGTAACAGAAAAGCCGCACATGATAACCAGTGCGGCAAGCAATACGGTAAACTTTCGGATTATCTTTTTATTCTTCATTGTCGTTGTCCTCCTGTTCGGCGGGGTAAGTGGCTTCCGGCTGCGGCAAGGTGATTTCGCCGCTGGCGTAAGCGGAGAGGAACGCGGCAAGCTGCGTCCCGTCAAGGTGTACCGCCTTTACCATTTGCACGATCTGCGCGTTTTCTTCCTCGACTTTCTGCGCTTCAAGGTCTTTCAGCTTCTTTTGCTGTTCAAGGATTTTTGCCCTCGTTTTCTCAATATCCCTTTCGATACGGTCAAGTTTCGTGTTCGCCATAGTCATTTACTCCTTTCCAAACTGTTCTTTCCATGAATAGCTGCGCCCCAATCCCTTAACGGTTTTAAGATAGGGCATAGCGTTTTCTTCCAAAGTCGCCGCCCGGTTAAATAGATCGGGATAGTGTTCTTTGAGATATAAAATCTCTTGTTTCTTCATGCTCGGACAAAAGAAACAGGACGATTTACCCGGCTGCGGCAATCCTGCCGCTTTGATTTCCCGGATACAATCGTCCCTGTTCCAGCCCCATTCTTCAATGAGGGGGTAGCGGTTATGATATTTTTTGTCGGCTTCGTTGTACTTGCGGGAATGTTCATACCGTTTCACTTCTCCCGCGTCATAGCCGATATAGCGGTTGACTTTCTCGCCGCGCTGCCATACTTCGCGGCAAGGCGCATAGTGGTTGCAAAACTTTTCCTGCGGTGCGATTTTGTGTTTCTGCGAACAACGCTTATGCCCGTAGGCAATCGACGGGAGCGTATGAGAGCGCAAGCACTCGGTTTCAAGAGATAGGCGGTTGCCGTAGCGGTCAACATACTGCACAACGGTAATCTGCGGCATACCGTGTTCCGCAAGCCATTGATTGATTATCTCGATAAATTGATAGGTATGCGGGTGTTCCGCGCCCGTATCGGCAAAGGTGATAAGGTCAATCGGGATTTTGTGCTTGTATAGGCCAATAAGTAAGGCGGCACTATTCGTGCCGCCGCCAAAAGATACAATATTCATTTTTCAACTCCTTTTAATTGTAATTTAACCGCCCGTAGGCGTAAAAGTGGGATTGCCAATAGCTGGTGTCCAGCTTTGAATACTGGATAGGGTCGCCACAATGCAGCATGACGGGGCTTCCGTCCCCGTCCTCGCCCACATAAATCCCCACATGGGAAACGCCGGGGGTGTCGTATGTACCCGTAAAGAACACCAAATCCCCCGGCTGCGGGTTAGAAACAGGGGTTGAGATGTTGTAAAGCCCTTGCGCCCCAAGTCTGCCCGTATTGTATAGGCCGCTGTTCGTCAACACATAACTCACAAAGCCGCTGCAATCAAAAGAGGTTTCCGGGGTGCTGCCGCCCCACACATAGGGAAAACCGACGTATTTATCTGCTTCCTCCATGAGCCGCGCAAACTTTTCATCGGAACCCAGCAGCGCGGCGGGTACTTCATAATCGGCGGGCGGGTTTTCATAGTATTTAGACACATAGCCGGATTGCGGGAAAAGGTCGGGTCTGTTTCCCAGCGACGACATATACATAGCGTACATGGATAGCTGTTCTTCGCCCATGATGTAAACGGGGACATGGGAGAGGTTGAAGTTTTCCAAATCCACATGAAGAATGTAATAGTTATAGGGGACTTCAACCGTATAGGGGTTGCCCTCGCTGTCCGTCCTTGTTTCGGTGCGGTAGCGTACCTGTACTTCTTCCTCGACCGTCAAGATATACTGTTTCTCAAAGAGCATTTCAAGGGTGCTTTGCACTTCATCGAGTGTAAACACGCCCTCATGCCACGCGGAAAGGATAGAAATTAGCACATAGGGGTCATGCTCGATCTCGTCCGCGTTTACCCGGTATTCGTCATAGCCGGGGTATTCGCTTTCGATATTGTCCAGCATATCTTGTAACTCGGCTTCCATAGCGGCATACGCGCTTTCCGCGCCCGTTATATCCGCGTCCTCGGAGAGATAGGACGACGCAATCAAGCCGCTGCCGCTGTTGCCGCCAAAGAGGGAGCAAGAGGACAGCCCGCCGAAAAGCAGCAGCACGATAAAGGCAATCCCGCCCACAATCAAGCAGCCTTTCCAATGCCGGACAACAAAGAACGTCGCCCGTTTGGTTTCCTGCGCGGTTTTCTTCGCCGCCTTTGCGGTGGCTTCAGCGGTTTTTTTCGCTTTGCCGCCCGCTTTCAGCGTTTTTGCATACTGCTTTTTAATGCGCTGCTTCTGCCAAAAACGGGAAATGGGGTTGGAGTGCGCAAGCGCGGGGTTATCGTGCAACGCCTTTTGATAGAGAAAATCTGCGTTTGCCTTTACCGCTTGTTTTTCCGCTGCCGCCGCTGCCCGGTAGGGTTTCAGCTTATGGCGGCGTATGCCGCCCTTAACTGCCCGCGCCGCCATGCCGCCCGCTTTCTCTCCGGCAAGTTCTACCCGGTGCCCGCTTTCCACACCGACGTTTTCTTTCTCTACCTCGTAGATTTTCCCATGTACGGTACTGTTTAACTCCTGTGCCGGACGGGATAAGGGGTTATGCCGCAACTTGCCGTTTGGGGGCTTATCCGTCTTTTCAAAGGAAAGGCGCGTCTTTGCCTTGCCTTTCGCTTCGTCAAAAACGCGCTCTTTCTTGATTTTGGTCTGCTTGGGGATAGCCGCCCGCGCTGCGTCTAAACAGTCTGCCGCCTTATCCGATTTCTTGATCGCTTTTTGAAGTTCCGGCGTTGCCCGTTCCGCTTCGGAAAACTGCAAGCGGGAAGAATGGGTTTTAGGCTGCGTCGCGTCAAGGGCTTTTTTCTCCGCGCCTTTTGCTGCGTGTCGCTCAATCTCTGCGCCGATATGCTGCACAACCTTTTCCGCTGCCACCCCTGCGGGGGCTGAATAGTTTTCTTCCTGCGGCCTTTCGCTGATACTGGACGTTTCGCCCGTCGTGAGGTTTTCCGCAACCGCACCGTCGCGGGTCATTTTTTGCGTTACCTTGTCGGGGGCTTTCAGTTCCTTGCTCAATCTTCATCACCTCCAATCCGCTGTTTTGCAAGTTCGCAATAGTCGGGGTTTAACTCAATGCCGATATAGCGGCGGTTAAGCCGTTTTGCTACCATGCCCGTCGTGCCGCTGCCGAAAAAGGGGTCAAGGACAATCCCGCCGATGGGACAGCCCGCCAAAATGCACGTTTCCGCAAGTTTCGGCGGGAACGCTGCGAAATGCCCGCCATGATAGCCGACATTGTTAATCTGCCAAACGTTGCGGCGGCTGCGGACGGGAGAAATCAACTCGTCGGCGTATGCGCCCTTTTCGCGGGGGCGGTTGATTTTCTGCGGTTGGTTTTGCCCCGGAACAGTAACGTTATACTTATTTCCTTTGCTAACTCCGCTTTTCAGCCGCCCCGCCGTTGTGGGGGCTATCGGCTCGGCTACTGCTTGCCAATCGTAATAATACTTCTTTGACTTGGTAAGCAGAAACACATATTCATAGCAGCGGGTCGGCCTGTCCCGCGTGCTTTCCGGCATGGGGTTTGTTTTGTGCCAAATGATAGAACTGCGCAAATACCAACCGTCGCCCCGCAAGGCGAGGGCTACAAGCCACGGAATACCAATTAAATCTTTGGGCTTGCAGCCGGGGGCGCGGTGGTTAAACGCCACTTGCTGCCCGTTCCTGCCTTTGGGGTATTTGGGGTCTTGGTGGTCGGCTTTGCTGCCTGTGCCGCAATAAGTGTCCGCGATATTCAGCCAACAAGTACCCTCCGGCGTAAGCACCCGCTTTACCTCATGGAATACCGCCGTAATACGGGAAACATATTCCTCCGGCGTTGCTTCCCGTCCGATCTGCCCGTCTGCGCCGTAGTCCCGCAAGGCATAGTAGGGTGGGGACGTTACGCAACAATCAACTGCATTTTCCGGCAAGGTTTGAAGCACCTGCAAGCTGTCGCCGCAATAGATTTTGTCCATTTCTATCCTCATGCCGACACCTCGCCGGGTTTGGTCGTCATTACACGATAGAGTTCCGTATCTTGCGGGAAACGGTCAATAAAGGGCAAAATCACGTTGCCATAGAAGATAAGCCCCTCGCCCGCGTCGGAATGGGTTACATAGGTCATTTGCTGCTGCGAAATGTTAAGCTGCTTTGCAAGGATTTCCCTGTCGCCCTGGGCTTGGTTGAGCATATACACAAAATCGCTGTTTTCAAAAATGTTCTCCACCTCGCGGGACGATAACAAATCTTTCACGTTTTGGGTGATACCTGTCGGAATACCGCCCCATTTTCTAAAACGCTTCCAAATCTCAACGCTGTACGCTGCGGTCTGTTCCTCTTTGAGCAGCAAATGAAACTCGTCGATATAGTACCGCGTCGCCTTGCCTTCGCTGCGGTTTATGGTAACTCTGTTCCAAACTTGATCTTGGACAATGAGCATACCGAGTTTTCGTAGCTGGGTGCCGAGTTCTTTAATATCAAAGCAGACAAGGCGGTTGTGAATGTCAACGTTTGTTTGGTGGTTAAACACGTTCAAACTGCCATTTACATAGAGTTCCAATGCCGACGCGATACGCTGCGCTTCCTTTTCCGGCTGCTTCTTGATTTCATTGTAGAGGTCGCCCAAAATCGGCATATTCTCCGGCTTCGGGTCTGCAAGGTAGCTGCGGTACACGCTGATAACGGCGCGGTCAATCAAAGTCTTTTCAACCGCTTCCAGCCCGTTTTTGCCGCCCATAATCAACTCGCAAAAGGAAAGGATAAAATCGCTCTTTAAGGCTATGGGCGTGTCGCCCTCGCTGTAATTGAGGTTTATATCCATCGGGTTAATGTACTGCGTGCTGTTCTGCGAAACCTTGATAACCTGCCCTTTCAGCCGTTCCACAAGGGGGTAATATTCCGCTTCCGGGTCGCAAATGATAATATCGTCTGCGGTAATGAGAAAAGCGTTGGTGATCTCGCGCTTTGCCGAAAAACTCTTGCCGCTGCCGGGTGTGCCGAGTATCAAGCCGTTAGGGTTCTTCAGCCTTTTCCTGTCGCACAAAATCATGTTATTCGATAATGCGTTTAAGCCGTAATACAACGCTTCGCCGCTTTGGAACAGCTCTTGTACCGTAAAGGGGACGAAAATGGCGGTGCTGGAAGTCGTCAAGCCCCGCTGGATTTGGATTAGGTTTTCGCCCAATGGGATAGAGGACATAAGCCCCTGTTCCTGCCGGTAGTCAAGGCGGGTGAGCATACAGTTGTATTTCTGTGCGATACTTGCGGCCTGAAATACGTCGTTGTCCAATTTCTGCTTTGTGTCTGCCACATTCAAAACTAACAGCGTAAGCAAAAACATTCGCTCGTTCCGGCTCTGCAAATCCCGCAAAAGGTTTTTCGCTTCGCCGCCGTAGGTGGCAAGGTCGGACGGAATTATATCCATATCGTAGCCGCTGCGGATTGCCTTTTTCTGTTCCTCGATTTTCATACAGTCAAGGTCGGTGATTTTCCGCTTGATCGTCTTGATCGCTTCGTTGTGGTCGATACTCTGAATGTGCAGATTGACGACAATCCCGTTTTCCGCTTCCATGAAGTCGGCAAGCATACGGTCTGAAAGTTCCGGCGCGGCAATCTGCAAAAAGGAAACCGCGCCAAACTTCCCGCCCATTTGAAACATTCGCCCGTCGCCAAAACGGAAAGAGGACGGGGCAATAAAGTCTTTGACGGAAAGGCCGCTTACGGGTAGCCATTCCCACGCAAAGTTGAAGCGTTCCCCGTCCGGGTGGAAAAGCCCATGCAGCACTTCAAGCCGCTGCTTCCCGTCCAATACCCGCGCCGCCGCGCCGATCACCTTAAAATGGTTGAGGGTGTCCGTTTCGATACGGGCAAGCCGCGCCCGCGCCGATTTAATATCTTTTGCTTCAATGGTAAAGGTGAGAAACTTTGTCTTGATAAGCCCGTTGTTGCCGCGTTCAAGCTGTGTTTGCAGCATTTCGGTGTATTCGGCTCTGATACTGTCAAAGTCGTCATTCTGTGGGGCAATCGTGATACTGCTCTTGAAATCCTCCTTGTTCGCATGGCGGCTGATTAAGGAAAGCTGCACACTGATAGAAGCGTCAAAAGAGTTATACATATCGCAAAGGGCTTCAAAAATGGCGGTCTTGTCGTCCGGCTGCGCAAGCTGATAGTTAATATCTTCAAACTCAATGCACTTGGAATACCGCCCGTTTGCAAGGCGGCAAATCCCGTCCTTATACATTCGTTCAAACGGTATGCTGTCCTGCGCCGTATGGGGCTTCCCGTCGCCCTTTGACTGCCGGATAAGCGCGTCGATCTGTTTCTTTTCCTGCCGCGTAAGTTTACGCTTTTTGTTTTGGGTCTTTCCCTTTTCCTTTGACAATCGCCCGTACCTCCTTATCTAATCGCTCCTGCCGCGCAAGGGCGGTATAAAAATTGTTGGTCTGATAAGGTCGCTCTTTGGGGCGAAGAAACTTCACTTCCACAAATTGCCGTATAATCACTTCCAGCGGTTGCCCGTTCTTCTCGTACATAGCGAGTAGGAACATGGGCAGCATGGCAAGCACCATGCACAAAGCCGCCGTTGTCGTTCCCGCGCTGTCCTTTGTCAAAAAGAATAGCGGTAGCCCGATAGCCACCGCCGCGCCGAAACAGAGTAATTGTCTTTTGGTAAGGTTGAACATTACCTTGCTCTTGATTTTGGTTAAATCCTTTGGGACGGTTACATACGCCATTTCAAACCTCCTTTCCGGCAAACCGTATGTCGCTTTTGATTTCATTTCCCCATACGTCCCAACCAGGGGTATGCTGCCTTGCAAACAGTTCAATACGCGGTAGGTCGCCCATAAGGGCAAGTATCTTTTCCCGCGTTATATCCGGCTTTTTGCTGTGCTGCTCAACAGGGGAAATAATAAATTGATGTACCTTGTTTGATTGTCGCTTCGGGTGTCCTTTGGTAGCAAGCAAGCAGATTTCCGCATTTCCTCGCGTCCAAAAGCCCAAGCCATAAAACCAAGTGGGCGATTTCCGATTTTGCTTTAACCATACAAAGGCAACGGATTTATAGGTAAATCCCCAAGCCTTGATTAACTGCAACGCTTCTTTAAGCTGCGGGAACGTCGCCCATAGGAATAAAATACAGTCCTTATCCGCAATTTCTTTGACGGGTAAAGCGCAAAGTTCCTCAATACTCATAGTGGGATAGTGCTTTTCCGCTGCGCCCTGTACCTTGCTTCTCGCGTATCTCCAAGGGGGATCGGCGTAAATGATTTTGTATTTCTTCATCTGCACCCCCTTAATGCGCGCTGAATACGGATTTTGCAAGGCTTCCCGTTTTGAAAAGCGTAAAACACAAGAGGACGGTATAGCCCATGCAAGACCAGATCGCGCCGGATATGTCATCGGTTGCTGCGATTGTCTGTATCAAAACCGCATAAATACCGACGCACACAAGAATTAGAAAAGCCTGAAAACCGAGGGCAAGCAAGGATTTTAAGTAGTTCTGTCCCATGCCGCCCCATTCACGATTTACCATTGTCGCAACGGGGATAGGGGCGATACTCGTTACAAGGTATATTTCAATCATGCGCCCGTACACCACCAGCATGATACAGATAGACAACGCTTTCATGGTAAGCCCCACAAAGAGTGATTGAAACCATAGCCCCAAAAGCCCGCCGACGCTCATAGCGTCCAGCTTTGCTTCTATATCGGTGATAACGGTTGCAATATCTATGCTTGTGTCGGATATGATAACGCCCGCGCTGTCGTTGACGACGCTCTGTGTAATGTCAAATACGCCCATGACGATGTTCCAAGTATTTGTTACCAGCAGCACCGCAACAAAGGTTTTGAAAATCCACTTGAAGAAAATCCAAGTGTCGAGATCGTGCAGATTGTTTTTCTCAATTACAAGCTGGATTAGTTCGTAGCACATGACAAAGGTAATGATAACGCCCGCAATCGGCACAATGACGTTTTCCGATAGGCTGCGTATCATATTGAATATGCCCGCGTTCCACCCGGCGGGGGTTGTGCCGACTTGCGTTGCGATTTCTCCAACCTCTGTATTTACGCTGTCGAACAGCCCGGAGAGATTAGAGAGTATTCCGTCTGTCAAAATGCCGCGAAACCAATCTTCAATCATCTGCCATATCAAAAGCTAATCCCTCCTTTCCCGCGCCCTCCCGCGTGAAGCGGGAGAGCGCGGCGGGTAGTGTTAGTTTGTGGCATTATCCAAACAGGCCGGAGAGCAGCGGGACAAGGGTAAGGCCGATAAGGGCAACGCCGCCGCCCGCCATCAACTGTTTCATGCCCTGCGACTTTACTGATGTGCGATAAAGAAGTAATAGAAATGTAAAAAATTTTGCCGTTCCTATCCGGCACTTGGCCATTGTGTCGGATAGGTCGGGCGTTAGGCTTCGGGCAAGTCAATCTTGCCGACAAAGCTGTAATAAATCTCAATGTCCTGCCTGCGGGTGCCGTTCTCGTCATAGCTACACTCATGCACGACGATTTTTTCAATCATTTCCCGCAAGAGGGTGGGGGTCAATTCCTCAAAGGCAAGGTGCTTTCGGACGATACCCATAAACTTTTCCGCGTTGACGGTGGCGGCCTGCGACTTGTCCAGTTCGGCCTGCAAAGCGGCGGCGCGGTCTTTCAGTTCCCGCTGTTCCTGCTCATAGTCTGCTGACAGTTCCATGAAACGCTCGTCACTGATTTTGCCGTTCACATTGTCCTCATACAGCCGCTTAATAATGCGGCTCACTTCGGCAATGCGCTCCTGCGCCTGTTCAAGCTGCCTGGTGGTTGCGGCGGTCTTTCTCTTGCCGCCGATCTCGTTCTGCTGGATAAGCAGCTTCACAAAGCGGCTCTCATGCTTGGCGGCATACTCCGTCACTTGCCGGAGATTGGAGAGGACACCGGCGGTCAACAGGTCGGTGCGGATAAAGTGCGCCGTACAGTCGCGGGTGCGCTTCTTGTAGCTGCCGCAGATGTAACAGTCCTGCTTGCGGTTCTTGTTCTGATACCGCTGCTGGTACATCACATGGCCGCAGTCGGCGCAGAACAGCATACCGGAGAACAGCCCCACTTCATCATAGCGGTTCGGGCGTTTGCGCTGCTTGCGTAACTCCTGCACGCGCTCCCATGTTTCCCGGTCTATGATAGGCTCATGGTGGTTCTCAAAAATGGCCTGCTTCTCCACGGGGTTCTCTACACTGTGTTTGACCTTGTAAGAGGGCTTTTCCGTCTTGAAGTTTACCAGACAGCCGGTGTACTCCCGGTTTTCGAGGATATGAACGACGGTGTTTGTCGCCCATTTACACTCATAGCCGGGGTGGTAGCGGCGTGTGCTGCCTGTCCTGCGGTATTCCAGCGTCCCCGGCGTGGGGATTTGCTGCTCCGTAAGCATACGGGCAATCTTGGTCGGGCCATTCCCGGCAAGGCAAAGCTGGTATATCTGCTGGACAACCGGCGCGGTTTCCTCGTCAACGATATAGTTCTCGTCCTCGTCCATGAGGTAGCCATAGACCGGCTTGCTGGTAACAGGCTTGCCGCTCATGCCTTTTGCTCGTTTTACTGCCTTGATTTTCTTGCTCGTATCTCTCACCAGCCATTCGTTGAACAGATTTCGCAGAGGGGTAAAATCGTTGTCCATGCTGCCGTTTGCGCTGTCCACATTGTCGTTGACAGCGATAAAACGCACTCCCTTTTGAGGGAACAGCATTTCCGTGTAAAACCCTACCTGCAAGTAGTTTCGCCCTAACCGGCTCATGTCCTTGACTATGACGGTTCCGACTTTCCCGGCTTCAATGTCTGCAAGCATGGCTTGAAAACCGGGTCTTTGAAAGTTCGCGCCGGAGAAGCCGTCGTCGGTGTACCAGCGCAGATTAGTAAAGCCGTTCTGCTTGGCGTAGGTTTCCAAAATCCTTTTCTGGTTCGATATGGAATTACTCTCGCCTTGCAACTCGTCCTCATGGGACAATCTCGGATAAAGGGCGGTAATGAGGTTTTGGGTGGCTTGTCTTAACATAAAATCCTCCGTTTCCGACAGCCAGCCCCACTATTCCGTGGTTTCATTGTACCACGGAATAGGGCGGGCTGTATAGCGGCAAAAGTGTAAAATCTGCTTCTTTATGATTTGTCAAATTGCCGGTTTTTGTGTAGCAGCGGCTTCCGCTTCCAGTACCCGCGCCATTTTGTCGGCGGCGGTGGTGGTAGTGTCTTTCTTGAAATAGCCGGACACGACAAGGACGGAATTGCCCATGCGGATTTCCGTCACGCAGTCGGGGCGGCGGGTGGTGCGGGTGTCGGGCTGCTTGTTATCTGCCATAGGCAATACTCCTTTCAGTCGGTAATCAGTTTCTTCATGCTCTCCATTTTCCGCTGCGCGGCTTCCTGCCGGAAGTTGTCGCCGGTAAAGCGTACCGGGACGCACATGGAAAGCAGGCGGTCATAAATCCGGGAATGGGCGGTGTCCTCCGGGTTCCGCAGGTCGTCCAGCGTGAGGTTGGTCGTGACGATCAGCGGCTTGCTGCTGCGGTAACGGCTGTCAATCACATTGAAAACCTGTTCCAGCCCGTATTCCGTCCCGCGCTCCATGCCGAAGTCGTCAATGATAAGCAGCGGATAGCGGCAAAGGCGGGAAATGTACTCGTTGCGGTTCTCAAAGCTGGCGGCAAGGTCGTTGAGGATAAGGGCAAAGTTCGTCATGTGGACGGGGATTTCTTTCTCCATGAGGGCGTTTGCGATACAGCCCGCAAGATAGCTTTTCCCGGTTCCCACGCCGCCCCAGAACAGGCAGCCGATATTGTCGGCTCGCATATCCGCCCAATGCTCCACATACCGGCGGGCAATCCCGGCCTGCGGGTTCCTGCCGTTGTCGTTCTCAAAAGTCCAGTCCCGCATGGTGGGGTCGGTAAAGCCCCGGCGTTTCAGTTCTTCCACGGTGTCAAGGTGCCTGCGCCGCTTCTCGGCGGCCTCCCGTTCCTCGCGGGCGGTTCTCTGGCAGTCGCACTCTGCCGGGTGACGGTCACGGCCAAAGATAGCGGCCTTATCCGGCGCAAAATAGGCTTCTTTCGGCTTGCGGCACTTGCCGCAGTACAGTAAACCGTCCTCGCCGGTGTAGTCCTCCGGCTCCGGGGCGGTGGTCGTCATATTCTCCAAAACAGCGTTGATTTCGTTCTTCATAAACTCTCGCCCTCCTTGCATGAGTAGTCTGGTATGCCCTTTTTCGGGGCTTTCTTTTTGTCGTTCCCCGCCCATATCCGCAGGGCGGCGGCATAGTTCTGGTAGCTTTTCCCGTTGGCGGCAAGGTAGCGGCTCATTTCCTCGATGAACCGTTCCAGCCTGTCGGGGTACTCTGCCTGCAACTCGTCGTATTCGGTCTGCGACAGAAAAATATTCTGGTATCGGCCATAGGGCGCGGGCGGCTCCCCACTCACTCCCTTTGTTTGGCTCTCTGTAAGGTTGTTTATAGTAGTTTGGTTAGGGGACGGTTTTCCGACCATCATAAGGTCGGTTTTCTGACCATCAGTAGGACGGTTTTCCGGCTCTATGAGGGTCGGATTTCCGGCCATCAGTTGGTCGGAAAACTGTACCTGTGGCACTCGCGGCACTTTGACATAAAGCCGGTTCGGTGCGGAGAAGCCGCCCCGTTCCCGTTCCAGCAGCCCCGCCATGTCCAGTTCATTAAGCGCCCCCTTTATGGTGGTGCTGCCCTTATCCAGTATTTCGGCTATCTCCGCGATTGGATAGATAATATATATCCTGCCCTCGTCGTCCTGCCACTTGTTCTTCTGGGAGAGTGTGGAACGGTCTAACAGCAGCGAATACAGCAGCTTGGCGGTCTGGGAAATCTCCATTTTCAGCAGGAAACGGGGGTAGGGCAGATAGATAGGCAGCGGCGTGTCTGCCATGATATAATCAGCGATAGTATCACCTCCCTGTGTTCGGGTTGATTGTGGTGTTTTGTCACGCCTTAGAACGGCGTTTCCGGGGGAAAAGGATAAATGTATCGCGTACCCTTTGACACTCACGAAAAAAACCTTGATTCATGCGGGTTTGAAAGGCTCTAAAGCGTGACATTTCTGCCTTTGTTTCCGCTTTCTCTCGGCGGCTTTGAGTTTCTTCATGCGTCCGGCGCAGTCGGGGCAGTATTTTCCCCGGTTGGATTTGGGGACAAATGCCGCCCCGCAGACCTCACACCGTTTCCGGCTCCCCCGGTACAAGAGGGCTGCGGCCAGTTCCCCGTCAAGGGGCAGGACAGCCACACGGAACCAGCGGCACATGAGGGAAAGGGAAATGCTTTGGACGCACACGCAAGGCTCCCCGTCGTCTAACAGCAGGCAGTTTCCCTCGTCGTAGTTACAGCACTCATGTACCAGCCGCCGCGCCCGCCGGTGCTGGCGGTAGTCCATGCGGGGCAGGTTATCGCTCATGGCTCTGCTCCTTTCTGCGGTGGGGTTCCTCCCGGCGCAAAATCTGGTCGATGTTCCGCTTGACGGTCTGCAACTCCTTGAACCGCTGTTTCTGTTCGTGGTAGGTGTTATACAGGCCGTCTTTCTCGGAGATAAGCTGCTCGATCTCGGCCTGCAACGCTTTCCGGGCGGGCAGCTTGGTGATGCCATGCGCCTTGAAATACCGGGCGGCGGCTTCGGCTATGATAAAATCGCTCTCGTTTGCCTGCCGGTAGGCGGCGCGGGCTTTCTCGGATTTCTGCGCTTTCAGCCCGTCGCGGGTGGGCTTGGTCTTGGCATAGGCAAGTACCTGTTGCTGCAACTCCTTTTTCCCTTGTAGCTTCGTTTCCAGTGCTTTCAGTTCGCCGCTGGTCTGGCGCATTTCCTGATAGGCGGTATCAACGGCGGCTTCTAACTGCTCCGGGGAAGTAAAGCCGTATTCCTGATACACATTCAGCGTCGCGGCCATTTGTTTGAGGTTGTGCATGGTCGCCCAGCGTTCATAGCCCCGGCCTTTGCCCTCGGCCATTTTCTGCTCAATGTCCACAAGCCGCTGCACACCGTCCTGCTTCGGGGCGGTTTGTGGGGCTTTTGTGTTCCCATGCCGGGGGTATTCGAGTATGGCTGCGGCCTTTTCTGTGGCTCTGGCGGCGTTCTGCTCCAAAACGGAAAGGACAGCGGTGCGGTCAAAGTCGTCGCCCAGCTTCCGGGCGGTAATGGGCTTTGTCCTGTCCGGCGTGAGATAGGACAGCCGCCCCCGGCTCTCCTTGACGGTCACGCCCTCCCGCAGCAGCAGAGAGGAAAATTCGTCAAAGCTGGCGGCGGTGGCAAGGGCTTTCCGTATGGTCTGCCGCAGCTTCTCCTTGTTCGTTTCAAACTTGGTCTGCCGGGGCGTGATACCGCCTGCAATCATGGGGGCGTTCTGCTTGTCCAGCGCAGCCTGTCCCTTTTTCTGCGCCCAATACTCCCGGTCGGTCACGCGGTTCTTGCTGCCGTTCAAGAGGTCGATTTGGTAAAGCCCCTCCCGGTGGCACATCTCCATGACTTCGGATTTGAAGTAGCGCAAGGCAGCGTCGGTACAGCGGTGCTTGCAGCCGGCTTTCGTGTCGGCTGGCCTGTCCATGTAGGGCAGGAACGGTACTTCCTCTATCCGCAGGCTGTTAATGACGATATGCACATGGATATTGCCGCTGTGGTTGTGGCCGTCCGGGTGGGTGCATACAAGGGCTTGGTGGCCGGGGAAATGCTCGGCGCAAAACTTCTCGCCCAATGCCTGCGCCCGGTCTACGGTCAAGCCGTTGTCCGGCCCGTCCCGTGGGTCAAAGCTGATGATATAGTGGTGGCTTTTCACATCTTCCCGCCGCTGGTTCTTCCCATAGCGGAGATTTGCCCGCATACAGGCAACGGCAAAATCCTCCCCGCCGCAGTTCAGCGTTGACAGCCGGTAGTCCTCGCGGGGGATAAGCCTGCCGGTTTCATCAAGGACGGGCTTCATGGTAAACTCGTCATGCTCAAAGAGAAGATATTGTTCGGCGGCTCCGTAGTCGGCGTTTTTAGAGTTGATATGCTTGAGTGTTGCCAACTGCGTCACCTACTTTCTTGAGGACTTCATACTTGAGGGCGGCAAGGTCGGCTATGGCGGCGCGTACCTCGCCGGACAGCGCATTGTAGGGTGAGCCGTACTCGTTCAGATACCGGGCAATCTGATTGAGGTTGCCGCCGATCCTGCCGTACTCGGCGGCCAGCTTCCCGACAGCGGAGAGCAGTTCATCATTGACCGCCGATACATGGACAACGGGGCGTATGGTCGTGCGCCGTATCGCCTGCCGGAGAAATTCCGACTGGCTGATACCATAGGGCGCAAGCCGCGCTGTGAAGTCGGCGTATTCATCTTCGGACAGCCGGGTTTTCACAACGCGGCTGCGGTGGGGCGTGTTGTATTTCTTTCGCATAGGCTGAAAACCTCCTCTCACTATTCTTATTGCTGACTTTTTTCGGATTTTGGGCGGAGAAAATTTCCTCTCACTCCTCCCATTGCTTAACTTTTCGGGAAATTACAAAAACTTTTTTTTGCATTTCGGCAGAAAAATCCCTCTATACCTCCCATTGGGCAACTTTTTGGAAAATAACAAAAACTGTTTTCAGCTTTTTCGCCCGTAAGGGCGTATAGCAGGGTTTGGGGAAGGCACTCCCCAACAAGTTTCCCGCGAGGGGCAAAACCGCAGAATTGCGGATTTTGGCACCGTGGTAGAAACTTGCTCTTAGTAAGCCGCAGACTGCCCCTGTCCGGGCTTTTCCGTACATAGAGCGAACGGGGCGGGGCTTTCAGCCCGCTGTGCGCGGTCTTTTTTTTCTTTCGCCAAAGATACATTCAAAAGGCCGCCAGCTACCCGCTGTCCGGGGATTTTTCAAATTTTCTTTTGCCTTAGTAATCCGGGAAACAGGATTTTGGCAACCTACGGGGCAGAGAATTTTTCCTTTCACTCCCTACAACACTGCGTTTTGAAATTTGCCAAACGGAGCAGGCAGCTTTTTCTGGCTTCACCTACCTACTACGGGTGACTTTGCGATTTTGCCAAATGGACAACAAAAAAAGCAGCAAATCTTTTTCAGACTTACTGCTTTCACTGGCCGCTGGTGGGCGGCTGGTATTCAGTTTTGGGGCTTATCGGTCAAAGCGAAACTTGAATAGTGCGGAGATTAGCTGCTGCTTCACATATTCCTCAACCTCGGCGTTAACCTGACCGTGTACTTTGGAAAAGTAGCGGATATATCCGGCATAGTGGGAAAGGACGGTGTCGATTGCGTCCGGGTCGCCCTCATGGGCTTTGACGATTGTTTCATAGGGGAGAAGTTTACTCATGGTCTTTTCCCTCCATGAGCCGCCGTAGCCGCTGCAAGGCAAGCTGGATATGCCGCCCCGCTGTGCTGCGTGTCCGGCCAATATGTACGCCGATCACTCGCTGCGGCTGGCGCAGGAAATAGTAACGGAAAATCTCTTCCTGTGTCTGCTCCGGCAAGAGGGCAAGGGCGGCGGCAAGTTCCGCATGGTACAGAACGGCGGTCTGGCCGCAGGCGGTAAAAAGATATTCTTCAAGCTGCTCCGGTTCGGCAAGCTGGACAAACTTCTCATTCATCAGATAGTCAAGAGAAACTTCCCGTTCCCACCTCCGGCGCAGCTTTAAGATTATATCTATGGCTGCGTGACGAATGACAATCTTGCAAAAGGCATTGAATGTGTACTGGATATGCACTTTGTAGGCTTCATCTTCGGTCATGGAAATTCCCCCTCTCTGAATAATAGTGCGGGGCGGCAGCACTCCTTGCTGTCGCCCCTTGATTGCCTATCTGCAAAGGCGGGCGGGGCTGTCAACGGCGGCGCATATGCGCCGTTCATCTTGACTGTTGACTGGCTCGGCTGGCTTTGCCATTTGAGTGTAATTGCTTATTCTTTTTTTATTTGCAGACTTTTGAGGTAGAACGCCTGCTCCTCCCTTTTCTCTGGCTCACTCTCAAAAGGGTTATGCTGTCTAATTCATTCGTTGTCTTACTATTTCATACATCATTATAGATGCAGCACAACTGACATTGAAAGAACTGGCATAGGAATCTTCAGCCATAGGAATCGTACATAAAACATCACAATATTCCTTAAATGCCTTATTTAATCCCATGGTTTCATTTCCCATCATTAACATAACCGGGGTTTTCAAGTCCTCATGATAGATAGGCTTTTCGTGGTGGGCTGTTGTGCCTATGATCTTAAAGCCAGGGTATTTTATTCTAAGGCTTTCAACGAATTTATATAAATCCTCATTGTGAATGATTCGAATCACCGGAAGATTGAAAAAAGAACCCATCGCCGAAACAATTACATCAGGCTCATACAAATCAACCGCATGTCCAGTAATTATCAACATATCTACTCCCAACGCATCACATGAACGTATCATCGTACCTAAATTTCCTTTATTAGAGGGCCTGTCAAATAACACAATAAATGGATTGGAAGATAACGCAACATTTTCTAACCTGTCTTCCCTCATTTCAATAATAGCCAATAATTCAGAAGTTTCTTCTTTTCCACTTAATTCCTTTAGCAACTGTGCCGTAAGAGTATAATTGACTTCTGTTTTTACTGTTTCTATCATATGTTTTGCCCAGCCTGACAGATTATTCTTGTCATAAATAAAAGAAATAATCTTCCAGTTATTTTTAACCGCTTCATTTAAACTTCTTACGCCTTCAACAATAAATTGATTATATTTATATCTTTTATTTCGATTATGCTTCAATACTTCAAATCTCTGGTAATCATTATTTTTATTTAATATAGAAACAACTTTCATTTCAATACCTGCCTCATCATACTTTGGTTTTCGAATTTTTCACCCATTGTAAGCCCATTTTTGAAAAAATAAGGGAAAATGATTTCCCGGTTTTTCTGTGGCAGGGATAACAGGACGGCGGCAAGTTTTCCATTGGTGAGGATAACTGCCTGACCGCATATCGTTATAGGGTGTTCTTCATGGGGTGCTTCAAAATATTCGTCTGTTGTGCCTAAAGGGTAAAACTTTTCTTCTGTGAGGTATTCAAGGGATATTTCTTTTTGCCGCCGTCTGCTCCTGTCACGCCATGCGTTGATAGCCGCATAGTGTATGACGGTCTTGCAAAGCCATTGAACGTGTACATGATGTGTTCTTTGTATGCTTCTGTGCAAGGCATAGATGATTCCCCCTTTCTCCCACATAGGGCGTTGTATGGTTGACGGGTTTCATTTATAATATCAGAGGGCGGCAGCACCCCTTGCTGTCGCCCCTTGATTGCCTACCAGCAAAGGCGGGCGGGGCTGTCAACAGCGGCGCATATGCGCCGTTTATCTTGACTGCCCGCTGGCTCGGCTGGCTTTCCTATTTGAGTGTAATTGCTTATTCTTTTTTTGTTACTGGAATCCAAATTTCACTGTATGCGTAGTTGGGCTTTTTGTCGTCCATTTTTGTAAAAGAGAAAGAAAACGGCTCTGCCAGTTCATAATCTGCCGTCATAAACCATTCGGAGTAGATTCTTGCCATTGTATCCTGCAAAGTAAACGGGAAGATTCCTTCATTTGGAAAAACTGCCCACGTATGAGCTTTAACAGGAAATGTGTCCAGATTACTGCTAATGTCATTTTTAGTTGTTAAAACTCCAATTAAATGCGTTAATTCACCAGCTTCTTCAAGAAAGTTCGTATCTGATTCATAGGAAACATTTACAGTTTCATATGGCTCAATGTTTTGCAACCGGTGCATTTCTTCTTTCTGTTCCTGTGTTATGCTTTGTGCCAGTTCCAAAATAGCGTTGTTTACTCCCTCATATTGTAACGGCACTCGTTTACTTACACCTGCAAACGTAAAAGCAGGTTTTTCAACAATTTTATATTCCATTAAAGTTCCTCCCTTCATAGTTACAACAAATTGTAACTTTTGGCATGATTTACATTGTTTCAACTTTGCGACTTGTGACGGTAAGATACCGCTCCATTTTTTAAAGGCACGTGTAAATCCGTCTACGGATTGATACCCATATTGATAAGCGACATCTGTTACCTGCGCCCCCTGCAACAATTCTTTGTTAGCTTCTGAAAGTCGTCTGTTTTTTACATACTCATTCAGCGTCATATTGGTAAGCGCAAAAAATATTTTTCTAAAATGATAATCTGAAACATTTATATGCTCAGAAATCTTCTCAAGTAAAAACTCGTCCTCCAGGTGCGCTTCAATATAGTCCATCGCGTCATTCAATTTCTTTAACACATTGCCCCTCCTTCCGAATAAGAATATCACAATTTAGAAAGATATGCTCGACATTAGCATACAAAATTAGTCGGGTTATAAATAAAGGCCGTTTGCTCAATATAAGTTTACACAAAACCGACTTGAAAACAAAACTAACATAGACTCTCCTTATATTCAAAGATTTTTATCCGTGATAACGCACAAAATATTACGTTATTTTCTGAAACATATGCCGAACCTTATCTAAACGGCTGTTAGGACGGCGTGGCTGCAATACAGGCTCCCCGGAAATTTCTTGGTACCCTTTTAATTCGGTAAGGCAGACGCTTCTCCCATTTGTATAAAAATTTAAATCATTCCTATATTCGCCGATGCAGCGGGCGGGGATTTCTCCCGTAAAAATAACTTCATCATTTTTAAGCAAGGTTGATTCAATCACTGCACAATACTTCGGTGCGTCATTATAAGCCCGTGAAATATATTCCTGCGGTGCAAAAAGGGTAAAGGAAAGGTATGGTTCCAATAATTGTGTTCCTGCTCTTTTCAATGCCTGTTCTAACACGATAGGAGCAAGGGAACGAAAATCTGCGGGGGTACTAACTGGACTGTAATAAACTCCATAGTCAAAACAAATTTCACAATCTGTCACTTCCCAACCGTATAAGCCTTGCTCCATTCCATAACGCACCCCTTCCATAACGGCATTTTGAAAACTTTGGTTTAAATAGCCGAGAGATACTTTGCTTTTAAACCGGGTTCCACTTCCGGCAGGAAGTGGCGTTACAGTTAAGCCAATGGATGCCCAAAACGGATTCGGCGGCACTTCAATATGAATCGTGTAACTGGCTGTTTTTAATGGCCTTTCCAGATAAATGACCGTAGGTTCTTTCACATTTATGTTCACATGGTATCGCTCTACTAACAGAGAGCATACAACCTCTAACTGGACTTTTCCTAAAAAAGAAATGATGATTTCATGCGTTATCGTATCCACATAGTAATGCAACAGCGGATCTGTATCTGCAATTTCCGTCAGGGCATTCAGCAGGAGGTCTCTTTGTTCCTGATTTTGCGGCTCCACCGTCGTCCGAAGCAAAGGAATCGGATTTTTTTCCCATGCCTTGCGCGGCAAAAGTTCTACATTTCCGAGAGTATCATTCAGCTTCAGAGTGTCATTGGTCAAAATAACAATTTCTCCGCAACAGGCTGTGTCCGCCGGTATAATCTCTCCGTTTGACGGAATCCTCATTTCTGTGATTTTTAGTTTTTGATTTTGGGGCAGGAGAATCGTATCCCGTAAATGAAGTGTCCCGCTGTATAACCGCAAATAAACGAGCCGCTTTTTCTGGTCTGTGTACTCGATTTTAAAAACGCTTCCGCATAGCTCGGATTGATCGTTGTCCGCACCAGAAGTAAATGTTTCTGCAATCACTTCAATCAGCTTTTCAGTTCCGATATTGTTCTTTGCACTCCCATGATAAATAGGAAACAGGGAACCGTTTTGCATTCTTCTGCATTTCTCCCTCTGTAAATCTTGTATTTTCAAAGGTTCCCCCGCAATATATTTTTCCAAAAGTTCATCATTTCCAGCAATAATAGAATCCCATTTTTCTATATCCTCAATGTCTGTCAGAGACACTTCCGGAGTGAGCGAAACATCTTGCATAACCATGACATCATCAGAAAGTTTTTCTCTGATATTTTGATAAACGCTCTGTAAGTCAATGCCCTCCTGGTCTATCTTATTTACAAAAATAATCGTTGGGATTTTCATTTTCTGGAGCGCATGGAACAGTACCCGTGTTTGTGCCTGCACGCCGTCCTTTGCGGAAACTACTAAAATTGCTCCGTCAAGAACAGCAAGTGAGCGATATACTTCCGCCAAAAAGTCCATATGGCCGGGGGTATCGACAATATTGATCTTATAATTCTTCCAGCCGAAAGAAGTGACGGCCGTTTGAATGGTAATCCCACGCTGGCGTTCCAACAGCATGGTGTCTGTCCGCGTTGTTCCCTTATCTACACTCCCTAATTCCGGAACGGCTCCGCTGGTATAGAGCAGGCTTTCTGTCAAAGTCGTTTTTCCTGCGTCTACATGAGCAAGAATGCCGATATTGATTATTTTCATGTGTTTGTCCTCCATTCAGCCCCCAAAGGGCATAAAAATCCCCAGCAGCAAAATACTTTTACCGCTGGGGATATAGCGAATAGACATACACATACATACAACGCACTGCAAGCAGCGGTCGCTCTTTTGATATGTCAAATATATAAGGCAAAAGTATTCTTAAAAAGGGTACAAAAAACTAAGCCCCTTGCAAGGGACGGTTACAATTCTTTGTTCCCACTATTTGATTATAGTTAATTAAGAATACCTTGCCGCATATTTTTAACTCCTTACTTGGAATAGAAATATTATAGCATATCGGCATTGAAAAAGAAAGTCCTGAAACAAAATTTACGGAATAGTAGGCTGCTGTCTATCAATCTCTTGTGTGTTTCTTTATGACACATGAGCATTCGCGCCGGGGTTATCGTTGCCGTACCCCTCCATGAGGTTAATGCCGCCCCAAATGCCAAGTCCTGCGCCAAGCGCGATTACCAAAGTCTGCAATACGTCAACTGCGCTGTTGAAAAAATCCATATAAACCTCGCTTTCTGCCGCTAAAACGGCTCAAAAAATGTTGTTGGAAATAAAAATGCCGCCGTTTTTATTCGGCGGCTGCGTCCTCGTCGGACAAATCTATTTCGTATATGTCAAAGGGTTCGTCGGGCTTTACGATTGCCGGACGGGTGGACATATACCGTTCAACGTCAAAAGCGTTTTTCTTGTCGAAGTCGGAAAGGTATTTGTAGTTCGGGTGCTGCGTTATATCGTACTTATCGCTGAAAAAGGGGCGCACGCCGCGCAACTGCAAAATACATTTTCCTCCGTCCATAACTGCGATTTCGTCCTGTGTCATCAACTCCTTTCCCAATTTCTGATAATTGAGGCCATGAGAAACCTGCGTGCCGCGATTTTCGGAAGTGTTGAAACTGTCGATTGTTTCACGTCCCAAGTTCTCCGAAATATCCTTTGCATTTTTCCCGCGCCCTCCCAAAAACAAGGTGCTGTCGGCATTGTCAAGTATGATTTCTGCCGCGTCCTTGTAAATGGCTTTTAGCTGGCTCTGCGATTGCAGAATGATAGAAGCCGAGATTTCCCGGCTGCGGATTGTGGCAATCAATTTTTCAAACTGCGGGATTTGTCCAATGTTTGCAAACTCGTCTAACAGGCAGCGAACATGAACCGGCAGCTTGCCGCCGTATTCGTCGTCGGCCTTGTCGCACAAGAGATTAAATAACTGCGATTGCAGCATAGCGATAACAAAATTAAACGTGCTGTCCGTATCGCTCATAATCAAAAACAAAGCTGTTTTTCTGTCGCCTAACGTGTCAAGTTCTAATTCGTCGTAGGACATAAGATCGCGCAATTCCTTTATATCAAAAGGAGCGAGCCTCGCACCGCAAGAAATGAGGATTGATTTTGCGGTTTTGCCCGCCGCCAATTTATATTTTCGGTACTGCTTCACCGCGAAATGGTCGGGGTCGCGTTCTTCCAAGTCGGCAAACAGCAAATCGACGGGGCTTTGATATTCCTCGTCGTCCTCGCGGGCTTCGCTGGCGTTGATAAGTTCCAACAGGGTAATAAAGTTCATTTCCTCGGCGGGGGCTTCGTACCAGATGTAGCCCACCAACGCGCAATACAAAAGCCGTTCTGCCTTTACCCAAAAATCCTCCGCGCTTTTTTCTCCCTCACCTTTGGTATTCGCTATCAACGTATTTACCAGCTTCAAAATATCTTTCTCGCTGCGGATATACACAAAGGGGTTGTAGTGCATAGATTTTTTGAAGTTAATCGTATTCAGTACCTTAATGCGGTAGCCCGCCCGTTGCAGCAGCTTCCCGCACTCAATCAAAACCGTACCTTTCGGGTCGGTTAAGACGTAAGAGGAATGAAGCTGCATTAGATTAGGTTTGACAAAAAATCTTGTTTTTCCGCTGCCGCTGCCGCCGATCACGACGACGTTCTTATTTCTCGCGTACTTCGGCTGCTTCGGGCGGCTGTTCATGGTAAGCCGTTCCGTCTGCGTCAAAATGATGTTGTTTTGGAAATCCGGGTCTATGTAGGGCTTTATATCTTCGGCGTTTCCCCATCGGGCAGAGCCGTACTCCGCGCCCTTGCGGTATTTCTTCGCGTTTTTCCCTTTGACATAGACTATCAAGCGGATAATCACCGCACCGACAATGCCGACAAGCAAATCCAACGGGTAAACGCTCGGCAAGGCGTTTTCAAAGGCTGCGGAAAATCCTTGTGTGATATTCAGTATCTTTGCAGAAATATCCGCGCCGGGGGCAAGCCGCACCGCCTGTCCGACTTTATCAAAGAGATAGACAAAGAACACATAGGGGATATTCGGAAGTATCAGCTTTTTGTAGTTGATCTGCTTCATATCTCGCGCCCCCTGTCCATTTTCTTTACCTTGTCGCGGGCGGCGTTAAGCTGCTTCGCCTTGTCCTTTGCAGCGGCAAGGGCTTTGCGGATAGAGGGCTTTTTCTCCCGGTTCAGCTTCTTTGCGGAAAACTCTTGAAACGCTGCGGTCATAACGTCCGCGTCCCGGCCTTTGAAAAACACAAGGTAACGGGTCTGCTCGCCCTTAACCTTTTTTAGCGAAAAATCTATGTTGTATTTCTTCGCCGTACTCTCAAAGGCTTTAATATTGCTGTCGGTGATCTCGATGTTGGAAACACCCGCGTTCTGCTTCATAAGCTGCCGCATGGTCTGTTTCCCATGCGCGGGTTTGCTTTTCTGCTCCAAAAACTTTTGGATTGCTTTCTGTAACGCCTGTTCGGTAAGCCGCGCCGCGCCTTTTCCCACTTTGACGTATAGGGCAATCGTTTTTTGGGTTACTTCCTCCTGCAAGGTATCAACTCCTTTCCCGGTAAAGTGCGGCTATGCTCATTCGCCGCCGTATAAGTCGTGATTGACAAGGGCGGTATAGTAGCTGTCAATGGTACTCGGCGCGTTGAACAGCACCGCTTTTAGATACTGCTTGATGTTGCGCACTTTGGTTGTGTTCTCCCTCATGCAATCCAAAACAAACTCAATATGGCTGCTGTTCAGCTTCAAAAACTTGGATTTCACCAATTCGGCGGGGTAGTCGTCCCCGGCAATACGGATTGTCTTTCGGGCTGTGCAGACGGTTTCCAGCATAAGGTCAACAATCTCGTCCAAACGGTCTTTGTCAATTTTGCAGTTTTGAATGAGATGGTCGTATTCGATATTGTCCTTGATAATCTCCCTGTAAATCTCTACTGCGCTATTGCTTTTCGCTTCCGTTCTTTTCCTTTCCGGCGGCGTAGCCGCTTCGCCATGCGCAAAGGGCAAGGGGTTTAGGGAATGGAAAGGAATGGAATCGGTACTTGATAAATCAGTAATTGATTGTTCTTTACTTAATATATCTTTATTTAATTGCGTTGGATTTTCCAACGTAGGTTTTTCCTGCGTAGGTTTTTCCAACGTTGGATTATCCAATGTTGGATTTTCCAATGTAGGTAAATCCAATATAGGCGGCTGTCCGCCGCTGGTAGCTGCTTCCGGCTCTCGCGGCTGCGGCTGCTCGTATATGACGTAATCTGCGCCCCGCAAGCGTCCCTTTTCGTCGCGCTCCCGGCTGCGCACGATATATCCGGCTTTTTCGAGTTCCTTTACCGCTTCGCGGATTGCGTCGATCTTCTCCCGGTTGATATGGGATAAGCCCGCAAGGGTATAATCCCAATCTTCGGGCAGCGAAAGCATTTGCGACAACAAGCCCTTTGCCTTTAAGGACAATTCCTTGTTTCGCAAGTGGTGGTTGCTCATAACGGTATATCCCGTATTTCGCTCCACTCTGAAAACTGCCATATTTCCTCACTTCCTCTCTTGGTATGCGTGGACAATTAGAAAGCCGTTTTCGGCTGTTTTGGTATTGCAATATGCCCTTTGCCGTTTTCGCGTCTGCAAAGCCGCATGGCACAAGGGCTTTTGCCCGTCTATTTGTCCATGCTGGCGTGCGTTTTCCGCGTCCTTTTGCCGGGGCAATAGGGACACTCTTTGAAAACGCAAAACTCATATTTCCACCCGGGGCGGTAGAAACGGCAAGTGCCGCAATCTTCATCATCTCCGGCACAACCGGATTGATAGCGGTCAAATCCCGGCTTCTGCTGCATGAGCAATTCAAACGCCCGCTGCTTGCCCTTTGTGAAATACATTCCGGCTGCACCTCCTTTCCTGCGGGCATAAAAAAACGGCGTTACTTTCTCCCCCAAAGGGGTTAAGGTAACGCCGTTTGTGTGCGTATTCAGTTTTTAACACATTCCCTGTCTATCCGCTGTCCGCAAAACCATTGATTTTATTAGCTTTTTGCCGCTATCGCTATCACACCTCATTATTCGATAGACCCGGCTGGAATAAAATGATAGGGCTTGCGGAAGCGGGAAAGGTCAAAACGGTTATCGTCAAGGATATGTCCCGCATGGGGGCGCGACTATCTGAAAGTCGGCTATTACACCGAGAGTTTTTTTGCCGAGCGTGATATTCGCTATATTGCAATCAACGACGGTGTGGACAGCGACAAGGGCGACAACAATTTTACCCCATTTCGCAACCTGTTCAACGATTTTTATGCACGCGATACAAGCCGGAAGATCCGAGCGATACTTAACGCAAAGGCAAATGCCGGAGAACACATGGGGAAACAGCCTTACGGATATTTGAGGGACAAGGACAATCCGAAACAATGGGTTGTGGACGGAGAAGCCGCCGAAGTAGTCAAGAAGATATTTGCTCTTTGTGTGGACGGGAAAGGTCCTATGCAGATTGCAAGAATGCTGCAAAAGGAAAAAGTTTTGACAGTAAAATCCTACTATGCAAAATGCGCCGGATAAGTCCAGCGGCCACCGCCGACAGAAAGTGCAGATTATTTGGAACTTCATTGGGGAAGTTAATCTTCCTAACGACAGTCAAGTGATTGAACGGCAAAGAAAAGGCAGAACGGCATAGCAAAACGCTGTGCCGCCCTGCAATTACCTATTTACTTCCTTATCACTACTCAAGACATGGCAGATCGTCTTTTTTATTTTTCACAGACAATTGGAAATTTTTTCCTGATTTTTATCTTTATCCCGCATTCGCTTCTTTTTGGCCACCAGGCCGCCGATGCGCCCCGTCTCCTTAGCGGTAAGAGACTGCCAGCCATTTTTCATCACCTGGTCAAAAAAACCAAGCTCGGCGGCCACCTCATATTTAAGCAGCTCATCAGGGCCAAGTTTTGTCAGATCCACCTTCTTTTTTGTCTTCACCTTTGTCACCGGCATGACTTCCTTTCTTTAAAAGGCCCTTTTCACCCCAGGAGGGGCAGAGCCCTATTTTAAGCTATAGTCATAGTATATCCGGTTTGTTCCAGTTTAAACCCGTATCTCCCTGCCGATACTAAGGGCGTAAATAATCTTTTCTTTCACTTTCAGACCGGTAATCTGCTCCAGCGCTAATTCATAGTAATCCAACTGAGTCTTATATTTTTTTACAAGACTTTCCCCATCATCTGCCACATAATCGGTTTTGTAATCTACAAGAACCGCCTGACCATCCTCAATAAACCAGGCGTCGATGATCCCCTGGATCAGGATCGTATCGGAATCATCCCCCGTCAGGTCAGCGGCTGACGGGTCAATGACCGACGGCAAAACACCGATAACAAACTGTTTTTCCCGATAAAGACAATGATCTTTCTGGGCTTTTGCCATGCGCCGGGCAATGGAGGAGCGGGCAAAGTTATAAATGCCGGGAACATAGACAAGTTTTGCCCCCTCCGGGTCAACGCGCCCTTCGCTCAGAAGTTTTTCAATGAGCCGGTCAACATCTCTGACGCTGCCAATGGAGGCAATATCCATAGCTTCCAGGATCTTGTGGACCGTAGTTCCCCTAAGGGCCGCCCGGACCATCCGCTCCCGGACAGCAGTTGTGTTTCCGAAACCACCTTCCCCGCCCGGCGCCTCACCGTCCGCCGTCTCAGTGGGAAGGGCAGATACAGCGGCTTCGCCGGAAACAGCGGTTTGCGGCGTCTCCTGCCACAAATCCCACGCAGTTTCTTCATCTTCATCCAGGGGCATCTGGCCTATAGATTTCAGCTCGGACACTGTCATTTTTGTGTGAAGGGCAAGCCCGCCGGTGTAGGGATATACCCAGGATAAATACCGGCCCATAGCCTCATGCATCGGCTGTACATAGACCCGGTCACAGTCCCAGTGTTCAAACATTTCCCTTGTAAAATAGGCGTTGACACTCTCCGCCCCCAGGTGGTAAAAGATCTCGCCAAGGCCCATGATCCGCAGAACAAAGGGGGCCGGCGACTCATAATCCGGGTGAAAGATCGGACTTTTTTTTCTAAAAGACTCCAGGAGACTGTGACAGCACCGGTGACTGATTAGAGCGGCCATGATCCAGTCCAGATAGGACCGGGCGCCCTGGCGGCTTCGGAAGGAAAGGAGCGGCCGCCCCATATCGGCACCGCCGGACTGCCACCGCTCCACAGACTTTTCAAGATCCCGGACATAACCACACAGCACAAGTTTTTCCCTGGCCCGGGTCATAGCCACATAGAGAACCCTAAGCTCCTCCCCCAGATTTTCCAGAACAGTCTTTTTGGCCAGTATCTTTTTCTGTAAGGTGGGCGCTTTCAGCCGCAGATGGGTATCCACTACATCCGGCCCGAAACCAAGGTCGCTGTGGATAATAAGGGCGCTCCGGGCGTCCTGCTGATTAAAAGACTTGCCAAGGCCCGCCACAAATACTACCGGGTACTCCAGCCCTTTACTTTTGTGGATACTCATGATCCGCACCGTACTTGGGGCGGCGCCGGCCCCTGCCTCGCCGAAATCCACCTCGTACTGGCGCAGTCTGGCAATATACCGGGTGAAATTAAACAGTCCCCGGTAGCTTGTCTTTTCATAAGCCACCGCTTTTTCCACAAGCATATCCAGATTGGCCCGGCGCTTCTGCCCTCCGGGCATGGCACAGGCATAGGCATAATAACCGGTGTTGTCATAGACTTTCAGCAAAAGTTCGTGAACCGGAGTGTAAGCCGCCTCTGCCCTGAGACAGTTTAAAAGGTCCACAAATTTTTTCAGCTTGCCCAGGAGAGCTTCTAAATCCTTTGGGGCAAAATCCCCGAAAAATCCGGCCGTTTCCCCATGGGAGACAACAGACCTGCAGCAGTCGTAAAGACATGGGCGTTTTCTTTTATTCCCGCCGGACACAGAGGCGACCATGGCCATCTCCTCATCAGACAGACCCACTGTGGGAGATTTTAACACGGCGGCCATGGGAATATCCTGAAGAGGATTGTCAATAATGTTCAGCCATGAAAGAACTGTGCTAATTTCTATGGTAGAAAAAAATCCGGTCACTGTCTCCGCCTGAACCGGAATATTTTCTTCCCCCAGGATTTTTACAAAAGTATCGGCCCAGCCGGACATGGTTCGCAGTAAAATCACAATATCACCGTAACCTGCCGGGCGGAATTTCCCGGTGCCCTTATCGGTGACGTAAAGGGGATTATCCCCCTGAACCATTTCACGGATGCGTCGGGCCACAGCCAGAGCTTCAATTTCCCGCTCTGTCATTTCCTGGGTATCCCCCTCTTTTGGCCCAGGCCAGCCATCTTCCGGGATCACCAGCATCACTTCCTCATTTTTCCCGTAGTCCATCTCCTCTGTCTCCGGGATTGGAAAAACAGCGCCGGCATAAAGCGCCGCGTCATCGTCATATTCAATATCTCCCAAATCTTCCCCCATTAAATGGCGGAATATATAATTGACACAGTCAAGGACTGCCGGGCGGCTGCGAAAGTTTTTATGGAGACGGATACACTGGTATTTTTCTCCCATATGGGGATAATTTAAGTATTTCTCCATAAAAAGCTGAGGGCGGGCCAGACGGAATTTGTATATGCTCTGCTTTACATCCCCCACCATAAAGACATTGGGATGGCCTGACTGCTCCCTGGAAATGCTTGTGAGAATCGTCTCCTGGACCTGATTGCTGTCCTGATACTCGTCAATAAGAATTTCCTCATACTGGCGTGACAAATCCTGTGCCGCCTGGGTGGGCATCCATTCCCCCTTTTCTTCCCTGGTCAAAATCTTCAGAGCAAAATGCTCCAGATCCCCAAAATCCACCATATTTTTTTCTTCCTTAGCTGCCTGGTACTCTCTGGCAAAATCCTGGGTCAGGGTGACCAGCATCTCCATGTGGGGAAGCATACGCCTCAGGCTCTCTGCGCTTTTTTCACTATCCGCCCCAAAAAAGTCTTTTTTCAGATCGCTGAGGGTATCTTTCACAAAGGCCCGGATATTTTTCACCTGATTTTTCTTCTCCTCATCGGCGTCGGGCATTTTTTTCGACGACAGGCGGGCAAAAGACAGCGCGGAGAATCCATGATAATACTCGTCAAAACTTTGGCATTCCATCAACTGCCGGACAAGCTTTTGATCCTGGGCCAGTGCATCGCCGTAATATACCGGGCCGTCCGGCGCGCCGCACAAGGCCAGCCCCTCCTCTAAGGCTCGGTCAAGCTCACCGAGAATCTTTTTTATATAATCCATTAAAAATTCCACCGATGGCAGTTTTTCAAGATCCCGGCCATTTTCCACCAAAAAACTTTCCAGGCAGGAAGATAGCCACCCTTCCGGATCAGGGTAACTGCGTGAATACTCATAAACCTGAAGGATCAGCTCCTCAATGCCATGATCCATCTTTCCTTTAGCGAAACATTCCACAAACTGTAAAAATGCCTCGTCCTCTTTTTCATAGTAAGTCTCCATGAGGCGTTCCAGCACATCTCCCCGCATGAGTTTCAGCTCTGTCTCCTCGCCGATGCGGAAGGCCGGATCCAGGTCTATGTCATTAAAATGGGTTCGGATCACATAAAGGCAAAAGCTGTGGATGGTCATGATCTGGGCGCTGTGGATGGCCGCGATCTGCCGGGCCACGTGGACGTTATCTGGATCATTTTCAAGGCTTTGGGCCAGCCGCTCCTCCACCCGCTCTTTCATTTCCGCAGCCGCCGCGTTGGTAAAGGTAACCACAAGGAGCTGGTCAATGTCCAGGGGTCGTTCTTCATCGGTGAGCATGGCATAGATCCTCTCCACTAAGACAGCAGTTTTCCCTGAACCTGCCGCCGCAGACACTAAAATATTACAATTTCTTAAATAAATAGCTTCAGTCTGTTCCTTTGTCCACTGTGCAGCCATGATCATCCGCCTCCTTTCTCTCCTCATTCCAGCGGTGTATCGCCTCCCACGCCTCCCCGGCGCTCATATCATTAAAACGCCGGTAGGAAAAACCGTCAATTCCCTGGTCAAACTGGCAGACGCTCTGGAACAGACAGAAGGCGCAGGCATTTTTATCCCCACGCATATAAGGATTAATGTCAATCTTTCCGTCCAGAATATCCCGCCCAAGCTGCTTCACCTTTTTTTCCACATATCGCCCAAGTTCGTCAAACTGGCGGGATGTGGCTACAGAGGAGCGCTTAGACAGAGCGCCGGAGGATGTGTAGGATACGGGGATCACCGGGGAATCTTTTGTAAACTCTTTGTCAAACCTGCGGATAACCTCCGGGCTGCTGTTGATCAGGCCGTTGCTTTTCAGTTTCTGAAGGAGGCTTTCCTCCACCGCCTCTTTCAGCTCCTCGCCTTCAAGGTCTGAAAAATCATTATAATCCGCCATGGGATCGTCAATATTGTAATATAAAATTCCCGCCGGGATGATCTTCTTTCCCGGATACCGCTTCTCCTCCATGGCCCTGGCCGCGTTCATGTAAACGACAAGCTGGAGGGACAGCCCTTCATAGAGCTGGACAATGTCAAATTTATCATTTCCCGATTTGTAGTCTACGATTTTAACATAGACATTGTCCCCGGCAAAGCACAGGTCGATCCGGTCAATCGTCCCTTTTAATTTCATCACCCCGTCGCTGCCGATAAAAATATCGGTAAGCCCTTCCAGGGCGTCGCTGTCAAAGCGCAGCTCAAAAGCGTCAGGGAGGAAATCCCCCCGGCCAAGCTGCTGCTTGATGGCCCATGTCGTGCGCAGGACATAGCGCACAAGGCGGCGGATCTGATACTGGCTGCGCCGGTTTTCAAGGAGGGCCGTATGGTTAAAAAACCGGGCTGCCTCCACAGCGCAGCTCTCGCCCAGTTCTTCCCGCACCGGCTCCGGAACGTCCTTCCACGTATACCCCCGCTCTTTCAGCGCCGAGGCGAACATTTCCAGAGCCTGGTGTAAAATGATCCCCAGATCCGGCGTGCGTATCTTATGTTCCTGGCGGGGCGCCAGCCCCAGGCCATACTGGAGAAAATGGGCGTAGGCGCAGGCGGCGTAATTTTCCAGAGTGGTCACGCTGTTTTCCAGGGTGCTTCCGTATAAGGCCCGGACTGCCGCCTGGGAGAGCGGCCGGCAAATATAAGAATAAAAAGCAGCGTCCAGCATTTTTTTAACGTCATCGCCATAGTTTTTTGACCTGGAAAACCAGCTAAAAAGCTCCTTCCACTCATCTTTCGGGACCTCTGTTTTTATATTTCCAAAGCCGTCCGCCAACCGGAAAAATCCGTCTTTTTCGTGATCCACCCAGCTCTCCCACGATGAATCCTCATGGGAATCCACAGTTTCAAGCTTTGGAAAAATATTTTTGATACGGCGGATCAGGGACGATGGGCGCAGGGCTTTTCCCTCCCCATCCATCTGGGTAAAAGAAAGATACAGGCGGTCGCTGGCTCTGGAAAGGGCGGCGTAAATATAAAACTGCTCATAAAAACTGTTCTGCCGGGCAGTTGGCGCCAGCTCCACATTCATAGACGCCAGCACTTCTTTATCCCTGTCGCTTAATATGCCCCCGTCTTTGGCCGGCGCCGGGACGATTCCCTCGTTGACGCCTATGAAAAAGAGAACTTTGACCCGGCCAAGGCGGGTTCTCTGGATATCGCCCACTGTCACCTGGTCAATGCCGGGCGGGATCAGGCCGATCTTTTCCTCATTAAGGCCGGCCTCAAGAATCTGGGCATACTCCCGGACAGAGATAATCTCGTCCCCAAGGATATTTCCCATTTTGTCCAGAAGATCCATGACCGCATCCAATACCTGCCGGTATTCCCCGGCCATGGACAGATCTCCTTTTTCTTCAAAGCGTTCTGCATATTCCTGAAGTTTTTCCCCGATCTTCTCATGGGCAATCCACTGCTTTAAAGCATCTGTTCGGTCGGCCACTGTTGTCTCCTTATCTCTGAAAACCTCATAGACAGGCCACACATTTTCAAAAGCCTTTTCCCTGGCCTGGTTCACCGCCAGCATCATTCCCTCATCAAAGGTGTCAGGGCGCTTCATCCATGTCTCCTGCCAGGCTTTTGCGCCCCGCAGGCCAAAGGCCACCGCGTAATTTTCCAAAAGATCAATGTCATCTGCCGGCACCTCCGAAAATCCACACCGAAGATAGCAAAACACCCCTTCATAGGAAAATCCGCTGCAAAACATATCCAGCAGCGCCCTAAGGCACTCCACAAAACTGTTATCTAATATACTCCGCTTCATATCAATAAAGCAGGGGATATCCATCATGGAAAATGCCCGCTCTACAATATGCCTGTATCCGGACACATCGGCGCAGATCACCCCCATATCCCGGTAGCGGTAGCCCTTATCCCTGACAAGCCGTCGGATATGGCGGGCAATGTGTCTCGTCTCAGCGGCCAGGTCCTGGGCTGTATATAAAAACAAATGGTTTGGTTTTTCTCCGTAAATTTTAGCCCTTGGCCGGTAAATATTTTTCTCAAGATAGGCCAGATCCGGGCATCTTTTAAAACGTCCCTTTTCCCCGCCGATAAAAATGTCAGGCAAACGGTCGCAGTGGATCTTTTGGCACAGCTTTTCCAGTCGGTAAAGGGTGTCCTTTGTCAGATAAAACAGCTCATGGTTATTTTTTATACTGTAGGGATCTGCCTCCGGGTCGATAGTCAATGTCATCTGTACGTTCCGGCTGTATTTGAGCAATTCTTCCATAACCATATACTGGGCCGGCGTCAGCCCGTTAAAATTATCCAGATAGATCCGGCTTTCGCGGATCTGTTTTGAATCCCCGATATAAGGACATAATCTCACAAGGATCTCCTCCGCCGTAAGATAGTGGTCCTGTATATAATTTTTAAAACCCTGGTAGACTACCCAAAGATCTTTAAGTTTAGCTTTCAGCACACTTCCATCGGGGAGACTGCCGATACATGTCTCAAGCTGATCCAAAGATATATTATATTGTAGAAGCTCTGAGAGCATGGATTTTAATTCTCCGGAAAAACCGGCTTTGCGGACGCTCCCTGTAAACACGGATAGTTCCTGGCGCTTTGCCTCCAGCACTTTACGGATGACCATGCGCTTTCCCGTATCCATAAGGACCCGGCCGTTACTGACCCCCAGCTCCTCAAACACCCGAAACCCCAGGCGGGCAAAGCTTAAAATGTCAATGTTCATGACCCCGTGGGCCGGGTGCATAGCCACAATATTTTTCTGCGTCTCCATAGTATACTGCTCCGGGACAATGACAATAAATTTTTCCTGAGGGCAGGCTATGGCCTGGTCGATCAGTTGTTTGTACATGTAATAGGATTTTCCGCTGCCACTGCCGCCGATCACCAACTGTAAGCCCATTTTCATCACCTTTTACTCATATTTTTTTCAACCATTCATAGGATATACTAAACTATTGTTATGGAGGGTGCCCATGAAATCAAAAACGCATATTGTTGTGGTCCGTATGAAAGAGATCATCTATACCATCCTCTTTCTTGTGTTCGCCGTCATACTTATCCTTCTGCTGATCTTTATGTTTGGCGGAAATAATAAAAGCAGCGTTCTGCCTTCTGTAAATACATCCGCCACATATATTCCCGGCGTCTACACATCTTCCCTTGTGCTGAATAATAACGGTGTAGATGTGTGCGTCGCTGTGGACAGCGAACATATTAACGGTGCCTGGCTTGTCTGGCTTGAAGACTCTGTGGCTACCATGTATCCCCTTCTTGAGACATGTATGGCAGATATCCAGACACAGCTTTCCGGGAATGTTCCTCTGGAAGAGATCACATTTGACAGTTCCAGCCAGTATACCGGGCAGCTTCTCATTCAGGCGGTGGACCAGGCCCTTGACAAAGCCCAAAACACCTCCCCAACCTGAGCCGTGAATTTTCCTCCTGCTAAGACAGCAAAGGAAAGCATAATTACGGCTCTTGTCTGTGAACCGTAACTATGCTTTCCCAAAAGCTCTATATCTCCATTGACAGCCGTTCCAGATCTTTCTGCCACAAGGCAACGCTGGCGTCACTGGGCATCCGCCAGTCCCCTCTTGGCGAGAGGGCCACACTTCCCACTTTAGGCCCGTCGGGAAGGCAGGACCGCTTAAACTGCTGGGAGAAAAAACGCCAGTAAAACTTCTGCAGCCACTTAAATATGGTCTGAGGCTCATAACTTCCATCAAAAGCCTGGCAGGCCATCCAGTAGATCTTTGACGGCCGGAAGCCAAAACGCATGACATAGTACAGGAAGAAATCGTGGAGTTCATAAGGCCCCACCAAATCCTCAGTCCTCTGGGAGATCTCTCCATCCTTGGGAGGGATCAGCTCAGGGCTGACCGGCGTATCCAGCACATCCTGGAGGGTGTCTTTTAACACCTGATCTTTTGCCGTATCGGCAAAATAGCGGACGAGATGACGCACCAGAGTCTTTGGAACTGAGGCGTTGACGCCGTACATAGACATATGATCTCCATTGTATGTGGCCCAGCCCAGAGCCAGCTCCGACATATCCCCTGTGCCGATGACAAGCCCGCCCTTCTGGTTGGCAATATCCATCAGCACCTGAGTCCGCTCTCTGGCCTGACCATTTTCATAGGTCACATCGTGGACGGATTCATCCTGGCCGATATCTCGGAAATGAACCCGGACGGAATCCCGAATATCCACTTCCTTTAAAGTCGCCCCAAGGGTTTTCACAAGACGGCAGGCATTGTTGTATGTCCGGTCTGTGGTGCCAAAGCAGGGCATGGTCACGGCAATAATATGCTTCCGGTCCATGTCCAGCATATCGAAAGCTTTCACCATGACAAGGAGAGCCAGAGTTGAATCAAGCCCCCCGGAAATGCCGACGACGGCATGGCCGCAGTGGGTATGCTCCAGCCGCTTTTTAAGGCCCAGGGCCTGAATGGTCAATATCTCTTCGCACCGTTTCTCCCTCTCCCGCATATCTGACGGGACAAAAGGCGCGGGGTCAATGTAGCGCTCCAGATTTATGTCGGACACACCCAGTTCAAAATCCACGACAACATAATCTTCCTGGCCCTTTGTCTGGAAAGTAGTCATCCGCCGCCGCTCACAGGCAAGCTTTTCAATATCCAGATCCCCGTAAATGATCCCCGTCTCAAAACGATTGGATTCCCGCAGGATCTGTCCGTTTTCCGCAATCAGGTCATGTCCGCCAAAGACAAGGTCTGTGGTGGATTCCCCCTGGCCGGCGTCAGCATAAATGTAACCGCATACAAGGCGGGCGGACTGTCCGCTGACAAGATCTCTGCGGTAATTATCCTTCCCGGTGATCTCGTCGCTGGCCGACAGGTTAGCGATAACTGTGGCCCCGGCGCAGGCGTGGGAAATACTTGGCGGCGCAGGCACCCACAAATCCTCGCAGATCTCTATGGCAAAGACAAAATCTCGCATATTCACACAGGAAAATAAAAGCTGTGTGCCAAACCACGTCTCCTGCCCGCCAAAATAGATCTTCCGGGGTTTTTGCGGGCCGGGATTAAAATGGCGGGCCTCATAAAATTCCGAATAATTTGGTATATTCGTTTTGGGGACAAGGCCAAGCAACACACCTTTTTGTACTATCGCGGCCACATTGTAGAGCTTTTGTCCAATGGAAACAGGAAGGCCGGCAACAATGACCATATCTTCGTTTTTTGAAAAGCGAATCAGCTCTTCCAGAGCTGCCGCCGCACCGTCTAACAGGCTTCTCTGCAAAAACAGATCGCCGCATGTATATCCGGTGAGACAAAGCTCAGGGAACACAATAAGCTTGGCTCCCCGCTCGGCAGCCTGGCGGATATCATTTTCCATCTGCTCTTCATTGTATATACAATCCGCCACGCGGATTTTTGGCGTAGCGGCGGCAACCCGGATAAATCCATCCTTCATTAACATTTGCGAGTCACCCGATAACATCAGCCATAGTGTACAGTCCAGGCTTCTTGTCTTTAAGGAAGACAGCGGCTTCCATGGCCCCTTTCGCGAAAATAGCTTTGGAATAGGCGGTATGCCTGATCTCCACAACCTCATCGGTACCGCAGAACAGAACTTCGTGTTCACCTACAATATTTCCGCCTCGAACAGACTGAATGCCGATTTCTTTTGGGTCTCTCTTCTCCCGGGTGCTGCTCCGATCCAGTTTGTAAGTATACTCATGATTCAAGACTTCATTCATAGCATCGGCAATCGCCAGTGCAGTCCCGGATGGGGCGTCCAATTTCTGATTATGGTGCTTTTCCACAATCTCAATATCGTAGCCGCTGTGGGCAAGGATTTTTGCCGCCGCTGCCACAAGTTTAAATACAGTGTTGACTCCCAGAGACATATTGGCGGATTTAAGAACCGGGATAGTTTCAGACACTTCCCCCACCCTCTTTAACTGCGCCTCACTAAGACCTGTCGTACACAAAACTAAAGGCAGCTTTCTTTCAAGAGCGAAAGTTAAAAGGCCATCCACAGCTTTTGCCACGGAGAAATCTACAATTACATCCGCCTCCACCTGACAGTCTACCGGGTTCACAAAAACCGGATATTCATAAAGGCCCTTATCGGCAATATCCAGACCGGCAACAATCTCAACACTGTCGCTCTGGGCAGCCAATCTGCTGATGACCTGTCCCATGGCCCCATTGCAGCCATGCATAATTATCTTTGTCTTTGACATAAAACATCTCTCCTTTAATTCCATTTATCGTAACAGTTCACCCCGCCCTTTTTTAATGATTGAACTGTTGCCATTTATCTTACTTTCCTGCCCTAAGGCGGGCAGCTTCCAGCGGAGTATGTCCGCGGTAAATGATCATTCGCGAATGATTCAAAAGATTTTCAAGCAGTGCCTGAAATTCTCTGCGCTGACGCCGCGTGCGTCCGTAAACCCCGATATTTTTAAGCTGGTTCATAACAGAACCGATACAGCAGCCCACATGGAGGGTATTTTCCATCATAAAACAAACGTCTGCAGCCGTATCTTCGTCAGTCCACAACTGTTCCACCATATACTTATAAAGTTCCATCAAATAGCTGGTCACCGCTGGAAAACCCACCTGACACCACTCTTCCACCTGCTCCCTGCCGGGCAGATAGTAGGGAATATTACCCTGAAGTCTGAGAAGATCCTCATAACCTTTAGAGAAGGCTGTGTCAATAAAATAATTGTCCCGGTATATAAAATCACACCGGTACTTTTGTATGGTATCATAAACATGGACCACCTCAGCCCAGTCCGTCTTTTTCTTCTCATTGCGGTTAAACATCTTTACCACAGTCATTGGCGGCGTGACGCCGTACAAATAATTCGCAATATGGCTGTAATTTCCAATGAGACAGATCCTTTGGCGCTTCTCCTCAAAGGCTTCATCGTCAAAGCGGTCAAACAGCTCAAGAACTTCCCAGGGAATCCCGAAATCCAGGTTCTGGTTAAAGCCGGCATAACCGCCGATGATCAGATAAGAAAAAGCCTCAGGCTCAGCATCCTCCACAATACCATCGGTATCACGTGCCATCCGCACATATTCAATTTCGCTGTCATTCATACAGATAAAATAATTGTAGATTACCGGCATCGTTAAAATATACTGAGAAATTTTTTTAATCAGTTCTAGCTTATTTAAACGTGAAAAACCTGTAATCTCATGCTCCCTGCAAAGACTTTCCAGTTCTTTGCGGGTCAGTTCTCCCAAAATCTCCGTAAGACTTAGTCTATGTCCGTATTCATAGCCGCCGGATACTTCTGCCACTCTAAGCCACCTCCTTTAAACGGAGTTTGCATTTCTATCATAGCCTAATTAGTGCAATATTTCAATCTATTTTATTCCACAGTTCGGCCATCAAAAATAAAAAAGAATCCTGCTTCGCAGGATTCTCCGCCTGCGGCGGGTCGCATCCGGCGACATTTTCTTCTACGCCGCAGTGCGATCCTACGCGGAGCATTTTTTTATGTCATTGTCATAGCAAAGTTTCCTATGACATAAAAAAAACTCCGGCGCTTCCGGTTCTTTCCCGAAACAGAAAGACAAAACCGTCAGCGCCAGAGTAGGTGACTTTTAAATGCTATTTCGGATATCCCAGTCAGGCCCGGCTCAGCAGGTCGCCCCTCCGGTCAGGTGAAGCTGGGCGTCCAGGATCGCCTGTTTCCGCTCAAGAATATCGTCAGAAAGAAGCTGTTTTGCCACATCATCGAAACCAATGCGGTCAATGGTCTGAGAAAATCTCTCCCCGGTCTTTCCCTGCTCGCGGAAAAGAAGGATTGCCTTCTCGATGACAGACAAAGCCTCCTCTTTGTCCGTAAATACTTTTGGCAGAGACTTGCCTTGAGCCACTTTTTTGCCCCAGCGTCCGCCAATATAAATACGGTAGCCAGTCTGTCCGTCCTCAATGGCATCGAAACGGCACTTGCCTACGCAGCGCCCACAGTTATTGCACAGTTCCGGGTCAATCTCCAAAAGGCCGTCCGCGACCTTGGCCGCTCCCATGGGACATGCCGCCTCCACGGAACATTTCTTACATCCGTTGCAGCAGTCTTCGTCAAAATTGGGAATCCTCTGTCCGATAATGCCGATATCATTGAGATCCGGCTTTACACAGTTATTTGGACATCCGCCTACGGCGATCTTAAATTTGTGGGGGAGGCGCACTCCGGCATATCCCTCATAAAAACGGTGGTGGATCTCCTCAGACAGGGCGAAAGTATCAATAAGGCCGTACTGGCAAGTTGTCCCTTTACATGAAACCACAGGGCGCACTTTGGAGCCTGTACCGCCGGTCACAAGACCGGCTTTAGCTATGTACTGCTGAAATTCTTCAATCTTCTCATAGGGAATGCCCTGGACTTCCACTGTCAGACGGGTAGTAAATGTCACTACGCCGTTTCCGTAAAGTTTAGCTGCCTGGGCGATACATTCCATCTGCTCGGCGGATACTTTTCCATTGACCGTAATAATACGCCCGGAAAAATTATCTGTCCCTTTGTTGCTTAAAAAGCCCATGGCTTTTACACGCTTTTCATTATCCGCACTGACTGTCAATGTTGCCATAAATAAAATCCTCCTTATTCTTCTTCATCCTCAATAGTATTAAAGCTTGTGCCGCCCTCAAGGACACGGGCATTGGTATATCCGGAGGCTTTAAGCTGTACCTGACTCATATAAGCACGACGGCCTCTGGTACATACGAGAAGCAGCGGATTTTCTTTATCCAGCCCGTCATAGCCCGGTTTTACATCTTCAAGGCGGACATAAAGTGCCTTGTCAATGGAGGGGACTTTCCCAAGGTCTATGATCTGAAAACCTTTGGCTTTACCCGCCTCATACTCTGCCGGTGTTATGGAATCCATCCGGCCGCTCATTTTATTCTTTAACACATTGACAGCGGTTACAAGAGGATGGATGGCTGTGGAGAAAGGCGGCGCATAGGACAGATCCAGATCTTCCATATCCGCTACTTTCGCCTTCATGGACAGGGCCATAACCGCGATATCCACCACTTTGTCCACAGCTCCAGCGCCGATGACCTGAAGGCCAAGGAACTGGTCTGTAGTCTTATCAGCCACAAGTTTAATAATAAAATTGGAAGCTCCGGGATAATAGCTGGCTTTATCGTCCACCACACACAAAGCGGTGATCACATCATAACCCTGCTGCCGGGCGTCCGACTCGTTAAGGCCGGTGCGTCCCACATTAATTCCCGCCAGTCGAGCTACCGCCGTACCTAAAACTCCCGGATATTTGACCTGTTCCCCACAGATATTTCTCGCAGCGATGCGCCCCTCCATATTGGCGGAGGATCCCATAGGCGACCAGGCCGTCTTTCCGGTCAACCGGTTGGTCACGCTGGCGCAGTCGCCTACGGCGTAAATATTTTCATCGCTGGTTCTTAAATATTCATCGACCTTAACTGTGCCATTGGGCCACAGCTCAATGCCGCTGTCTTTGAGGAAACCGGTGTTTGGCCGGATTCCCGCAGATAAGATCACCATATCCGCCTTCATGGCTCTTCTTCCGGTTTTTACTTTTTCCACATGGCCTTCACCTAAAATGGCCTCAAGCTTTGTCCCTGTAAAAGTCATAATATCATGGTCAGCCAGCCAGTTTTCCACATAGGCTGCCATCTCCGTGTCAAAGCCTGGAAGGATCTGAGGCGCCATGTCGATTACGGAAACCATAACGTTTCTTGCCGCCAGATTTTCGGCCACTTCCAGGCCAATCAGACCGGCACCCACAACAACTGCCCGCTTTACGCTGCCGCAGTCTACCGCTTCACGGACAGCGATGGCATCCTGGGGCGTACGCATAAAATAAACGCCCTCAAGATCTGTTCCATCCACCGGTGGCTTTACAGGACTGGCGCCGGTGGCGATCACCAGTTTATCATAAGAATAAACACATTCTTCCTGGCTGGTCACACTTCTCGCCGTCACCTTTTTGGCCGCCCGGTCCACAGCTACCGCCTCCATCTGCGTCACCACGTCAACGCCTGTAAGATCAGAAAAGCTCTGGGGCGTATTCACGATGAGGGAAGCCTTATCGCGGATCACATTGCCCACATAATAGGGGAGACCGCATCCGGCATAAGAGACATCCCCGCTTTTTGTCACCAGGGTCACTTTCGCCTCCGGCATCTCCCTTTTTATTTTGGCCGCAGCCTTTGTCCCGGCGGCAACGCCGCCTAAAATCAAAACTTCCATACTCATTCCTCCTTCAAGCTTTGTACCAGATTTCTCCCTGTACTGTCTTTAGTATACCATTGTCAAGACTTTGTGGAAAGTTATTATTTCCAATACCTCCTATTAAAAAAGCCGATATTCTCAGGCAAAGCCTTTATTCTCTCTGGTTCTGCCAAAGATCTGTCAAAACGCCGTCCACAAATATGGCCGACGCCATGCCCTGATCCTCAATTTTCGCCTGTCCGGAAGTGGCCTGGGTCACTTTCTTAATAAAACCCTCCTTCAGTTCTCCGGGAACCATCCATGTCTCCTCCACCTGGCTGCCGTAGTTGCATTCCAGAGGAACAAGCTCCATATTTGTCCCGATATAGCGGATCTTTCCAAGGGCGGTGTAATCAGAAATAATCCGCAGTCTGGCACACGGCCTTTTCTCCCCGACCTGGCAATGTAAAAGCCCCTCGGATACCGCAGCGGAGTAGGCACGGACAAGCCCCCCTGTTCCCAGAAGTGTGCCGCCAAAATACCGGGTTACTACAGCCACAGCGTCGTGTACTTTAGCGCCCCTAAGTACATCCAGTATGGGCTTTCCCGCCGTCTGTGACGGTTCGCCGTCATCGGAACATCTGGAAATCTGGTTGTTATCCCCGATCACATAGGCATAACAATTGTGCCGGGCATCCCAGTATTTCTTCCGTATCCGCTCAATAAAAGTCTGGGCTTCCTCCTCCGTATGCGCCGGCCATATGGTGGCTATAAAACGGGATTTCTTTTCAGTGATTTCCCCGCTTCCGCCTTTATAAATAATCTTACATATTTCTTCCATTTATAATACAAACCTGCTTTCTTTTTCAAGTCCCACCCGCAGGACTTGGCGCGGGATTTTAGTCAGCGGCAGCCGATATCTTCCCTTGTCTGATAAATCTTTCGTTTATAGTGTATCATATCTGACCTCCCTGGGAAATGATTTATTGTATAAATTTATCCTTTATTTAGACACATTTATTTGCTATAATAGGGAGGAAAATGACCAGAGTCAAATACCCCGCAGCGAGCTGCGTGGTATTTGACTCTCGCGGCGTTCGCCAAATGGACGCGCGAGCGCGTCCGCTTGGCTCACTGCCCACGGAAATCACTAATCCTTCCAGATATGGCGGGATTTAGTTTTATCGGCAAAGGAGGAATCAATCATTGGATTATAGTAAATACGGCATATCAAAAAAGAAACAGAATTTGCGCTCCGGTGCCAGGAAAGCAGAAAAGAAAGTAGGCTTCACCGTATTCCGGGTGTTTATTATATGTTTCATTCTTGTGGCTGTCATTGGCGTATCCGCCGGCGTCGGAGGATTTCGGGGGATTATCGACAGTTCCCCTGAACTTGATCTGAGCGATATCGCCCCGAAAGGATTCAAGTCCTACATTTACAGTATTGACGGCACGCTCCAGCATGAAATTATCGGTACCAACTCCAACCGTGTTTATGTATCCATCGACCAGATCAACGAGAATGTCCAGAACGCTTTCATCGCCCTGGAAGACGAGCGTTTCCGCACCCACAACGGTATAGATCCGAGAGGTATCGTCCGCGCCTTTTTTGTAGGCATCGCCAACGGCGGTTCTTTCACAGAAGGCGCAAGTACGATTACCCAGCAGCTTTTAAAGCTGACGGTATTTTCCGGCGGTGCCGAGACGAACCAGCTTCTGCGTTTTCGCCGGAAATTCCAGGAACAGTACCTCGCCCTGGAGCTTGAAAAACAATTAAGCAAAGATGAGATACTGGAGGCTTACTTAAATATTATCAATCTTGGACGGAGCTGCTACGGCGTCGAGGCCGCCGCCAACTATTACTTTAACAAGCACGCTTCAGAGCTGAATGTCTCCGAGGCTGCAGTTCTGGCAAGTATTGCTCAGAGCCCGACCAACAATAATCCTGTAGATAACCCGAAAGTCAACAATACCCGGCGGGAAACAACCATTAATTATATGTATGAACAAGGCCTCATTGACGAGGCCACAAGGGATGAAGCGCTCGCTGACACAGACATTTACGATGTTATCGCTGAAAATGCTGCCGCCTATACTGCGGAGCAGGCGGAAGTTTATACCTTTTACGAGGAGGCCGCCATTGAGCAGGTCATCGAGGATCTTCAGACAAAGCTGGACTATACCGAAGAGGATGCCTATGATGAAGTCTACAGCGGGGGAATCATGATTTACCTGGCCCAGGATCCGGATATCCAGCAGGTGGTGGACGCGGCTTACGCCGATGATTCCAACTTCCCAAACACTGAGTATCTGCTGGAATATAACCTGTCCATTTATACCAATCCCGATGACCCTGATGATGACACAACGGTAGATTACCACACAGATAATCTTCTGGAATATACCGGCGGCGGCGAGTATGCTTTCTTCTCCTCAGAGGAAACGGCCATGGAAGCCATCCAGGGATTTAAGGATTCCCTGGGTATTGTAGAGGGAGAGACAAAGTACGTGGAAGATTACACACTCTCCCCACAGGTTCAGTCCTCTTTCGTTGTCATTGACCAGTCCAGCGGCTATGTAGTGGCTTTAAGCGGCGGCCGGGGCGAAAAAACAGCAAACTTTACCTTTAATCGTGCCACCGACGCTCTGCGCCAGCCAGGTTCCGTCTTTAAGATCGTCTCCACCTACGCCCCTGCCCTGGACGCCCAGGGTGATACCCTGGCCAGCACAAAGATTGATAAAAATGTTGAGATTAGATCCGGCGATATCGTCCATACTGTACAAAATGTTGATCACAGTCAGACGGGCACAAACATGACCTTCCGCAACGCCATTATCCAATCCAAAAACACGGTAGCTGTGCGGACGCTCCAGGAAGATGTAGGCACCGATCTTGCCCTGAAATATCTCACTGAGAATTTCCACTTTTCATCCATTGACATGGTCAATGACGCGGTGGACGTGCTGGCCATCGGCGGTATCACCAACGGTGTAAGCAACCTGGAACTGACAGCCGCCTTTGCCTCCATCGCCAACCAGGGACAGTATACCCGCCCAGTATTCTACTCCAAAGTTCTGGATTCCGAGGGCAACGTTCTGCTGGAAAACCCTGCAGACAACCCGGAGACATCCACAGCCATTAAGCCTACCACGGCCTATGAGCTGACCAGCGCCATGGAAGATGTTATCACCAATCCTGCCGGTACTGCTCACTATTATGTAAGAGTTCCCAACATGACCATCGCGGGAAAGACCGGTACAACAGATAATTACAAAGACACCTGGTTTGTAGGATATTCACCTTACTATACTGCCGGTATCTGGTTTGGCTACGACAACAATATTGACCCGACCAGCCGCCCCGGCTTCCAGCTTTATCAGCATGAAGTCCTGTGGGGAGAAATCATGACCCAGATTAATTCTGTAAAGAGCCTTGAAGACAAAGAGTTTGAACAGCCTGACGGCATTGTCCAGGCCACTGTATGTTCCAACACAGGACTTAAAGCCGGCTATGGATGCCCGGCAGTCACTGAGATCATGGCTGCGGACAAAGTTCCGTCTGAGACTTGTACCCAGTGTCAGACCATTGCCGTATGCACCGTATGCGGCGGCATCGCCACTGAAAACAGTCCGGGAACCCGGTGGTCAAGCTATATTCCGTCTTACACCTGTACCTGCCAGCCTCAGACCCAGGCCCCGGCAGTGACGGATGACGGTACGACCACAACAAACGGAGGCACAGGCGCCGCCGACGGTGCCGCCACTGTCACTCCCGACCCCACAGTCACAACAACACCTTAACAGAGTAAGTCAATTTGGACGCGCTGGCGCGCGTCCATTTGACTTACTCTCCTCAGAAAAAAGTATAAAAAGACCGGCCGCTGGAAAATCCGTTATTAAAATCGGACTTTCAGCGGCCGGTCTTTTTATGCCTGCTTATTTTTTTGTCTTAGGTTTAAAGATCAGAGCCGCCAGAAAGCCGGCCAGAAGGGTGGCGCTGATCCCAATGGCACAAGCGCTGAATCCACCTTTAAAGATCCCAAGAAAGCCTTCATTGTTGATGGCGTCCTTGACGCCCACCCATAGATTGTAGCCGAAACCGCACAGAGGCACGCTGGCCCCCGCCCCGGCAAAGTCAAGAAAGGGGGCGTAGATCCCTAAAGCTCCCAGCGCCACGCCCAGACATACAAGCAAAACCATGATTCTTCCTGGAAGCATACGAGTCTTTTCCATTAAAATCTGCACCAGGGCACAGATCAGTCCGCCAATGAGAAACGCTTTAACATAATCCATAGCAAAACCTCTTTTCATATACTGGATATCCGTTCCAGCCATTATCTTATTCATAGTAAACGACAAATATTTATGACGTTTCCTATAGGATATCCAGCCCGGACAAGAGTATGCATTTGGGGTATATTAGAGAGGACGGGTATATACTTTCAGCCACTCCCGCTCATCTTCGGTCAGGTAAGGTGAGATTGTTTCATAAACCATCTTGTGATAGCTGTTAAGCCGTTCCAGATCCACAGGGGTCATGTACTTAACGTCCACCACATCCAGGTCAATGGGTGCAAAGGTGATGGTCTGAAAATACATAAACTGTCCATAGGCATTTTTCTCCCCTTTGCGGCACACAAGTTCATTCTCAATACGGATGCCGTGACTGCCTTCGATATAGACTCCCGGTTCGTCGGTTGTCACCATGCCGGCCTCAAGAACCGCCCCGTCATCCCGTTCCGGGACATGTTTCCAGCGAAAGCCGTTGGGGGCTTCATGAACGTTGAGGAGATAACCTACACCGTGTCCGGTGCCGCACTGATAGTCAATATCCATATCCCACATAGGACCTCTGGCCAAAATGTCCAGATTAATGCCAATACAGCCATAGAGGAATCGGGCGTTGGCCAGGTTCAGCATACCTTTAAGCACAGCAGTATAATGTTTTTTAATCTCATCAGACACCGGACCAAGAGCCATGGTACGGGTAATATCTGTCGTTCCCTCAAAGTACTGTCCGCCGGAATCCACCAGAAGAAGTCCTTCTGGCTCAAGGCTGGCATTCTGTTCTCCACTGGCACTGTAATGCATCATGGCCGCATTTTCCTTATAGGCGCAGATTGTGTCAAAACTTAACTCAATAAAACCATCCTGGGCCCGGCGGCAATGCTCAAGATAATCGCTGGCCGAAATCTCCGTCATGGGGATACGTCCAATATTATTTTTCAGCCAGTACATAAATTTTGTGAAAGCTACGCCGTCTTTAATGTGGGCCTGGATCAGGTTGTTGATCTCTGTATCATTCTTCACCGCCTTCATAAGGAGGGTGGGATTCTCACAGTTGACCACCCGTACTTTTTTAGGAATACTCTTGAAAATCCTGTAATTGATCTTCTTTTTGTTGAGCATGACGCAGCTATTTTCATCCACAGATTGGAGCCATGAATAAATACCGTCATAGGGCATCAATGTTACGCCTGTTCCGGATAAATAATCTTTCATGGCGCCATCAAACTTGCTCTCATCGGCAAACAGCCACATCCCGTCCATAGAAATAACCCCGTAGGACAAAACTACCGGGTTACAGGGCACATCGTTTCCCCGGATGTTTAAAAGCCAGGCGATATCGTCCAGGGATGTCAGCACATGATAGTCCGCCTTTTTCTCGGCCATGGCCTTCCGGACACGTCCAAGTTTTGACAGGGCAGATTCACCGGCGTATTTTTCTTCCAGAATGTATGCCTTCTCATTAGATAAAGACGGTCTCTCCTCCCAGATCTCGCCCACAAGATCCATGTCGTAGATCACATGCCCGCCCCGGGCGGTCACATAATCTTCCAGTTCCTCTCCGGTCTGAGCCGGCATAACTCTCCCGTCAAAGCCGATATTTTCTCCATTTTTCAAAACAGATTTTAAATAATCTTCCATAAGCGGCACCCCTTCGCTGCCCTGGCGAAACAGTGTAATGGTGCTTCCCTCAAGCTGGCGCTCTGCCTGGATATAATATCGCCCATCTGTCCACAGTCCGGCCGTATCCCGGCCTACAAGAAGCACTCCCGCAGAGCCGGTAAAACCGGACATATATTTTCTGGCGCAAAAATAGTCACCCACATATTCAGATAAATGATAATCATTGGTGGGAATAATATAATAGTGGATATGATGTTCGCTCATTAAACCGCGAAGCTTTTCCAATCGCTGTGTGATCATCAGCAGTACCTCCTTATTTCTAAATTCCACAAAACGCCGTTAGCGCTTTGGAAATCCCAGTATGTATGCATGCTTATTTATTATACAAAAATCCATCTTCTTAGTAAAGGATAGATTAGTGGCCAGATAGAGCCGAAAATACTTTCTGGATATTGATTTTCTTAAAAAAGCTGTTGAAAAACCGTGCCACCAGCCCTACGCACAGAGCTGCGGCCACAGTTCCTTCCCGGACACCCTGGAGACTGTGGAGAAATATAAGTGATAAGATCACCGACAATACCACCAGGGTCACGTCAAAGGCAATCTTCATATTGGCAAAAGGCAGTTTAAACCGCCGGCATACCGCCAGAACAACACCCTCCCCGGCCAGCACAACTACATTGGCCGTCACCTCAAAACTGACGCCGATGCCAACAAGGAGAATTCCGGCAAGACAGACGATCCACTGCTGCCAGTAGGCCGTACAGGTGATCCCAGAAGTTGCCCACACTGCCAGGTCTGTCAGATATCCGAAAACAATGGCTACAGGGAGCTGAATCAACTGTATCCACTGGTAATCTTTTCCCAAAATAAAAATTTGAAGTAAAATAAAAAAAATATGCATTAGAATTGTCAGATTTCCCACAGTCAGCGGGGTGAACAGACTGACTACATAGGGCAGGCTGGATATAGGCGATGTCCCTAAACTGGCTTTAATGGAAAAAGCCACGCCAAAAGCCATGATGGCCAGACCGGCGCCAAGAAAAATGTACCGGATCAGCAATTCTCTCCCTGTTCGTTTCTCATTCATGTCATCTTCCTCCTGTCTTCTCATTCATACGGATCAGTTCATGGTCACAGGAAAACTGCTGTTCCATATAGGCCCTGGGACTCATCCCCTCTACCTTTTTGAAAATTCTTGAAAAATACAGAGCATCCTTAAATCCGCAAGAGGACGCGATGTCTTTGATACTCCTGCTGTTTGAATACTGGTTCATCAAAGACTTGGCATACTCAACCCGCATTTTCTGAAAATAATTTACCGGAGATTCCCCGGTAAAAGTGCGAAAAATCCGCCGGAAATAATCTTTGGCATATCCAGTCTTCGCAATAGCCGACGACAGGTCAAAGTCCGGATTATCCAGATTATTCTGCATCACTTCCATGATTCCTTCAAGACGCAGATCTTTTTTCTGGTTTTTCATGTAAAATAGTGTCAAAACCTGATAAAGGAGATCTCCGATCACATTAAGGACAGCCTTTTCATAGACGCTTTTTCCCTCATAATACCGCCGCGCCATTCTCATCAGGCCGTCTACAGTGCCCTCTTCATCGTCTCTCAGAATGCGAATCCCGCTTCTGCCGATAGGCCGGAAATTTTTAATAAACATACACACATCTGCAAAACCCTTCTCCGACTCCTTTTTATGCTCCGTGTAAGGCGGGATGACAGCAATATCTCCCGGTTCAAAAGTGTATCTCTGATCTTTTACGGTCATGATCCCTGAGCCCTGTTTATTATAAATAATCTCCCAGTAGCCGTGGATATGTTCCGGAAAAGACTTCATGACCCTGGCCATTCTGTCTGAACTGCCCACATGCATAACATCCATGAAATCTCACACTCCTGTTTCCCATCATCTTTTTATCTTTCCGATGCATAGTCTGTTTTATCCATATAATCATACCATTTTATGTATGGAAAATCCAGAACATATTCCTTAAACTATGACTATAGGATAGCTATTTTGTCAATAGCTGAGCAAAAGGAGGAGAAAATAATGTATCAATACCTGCGCAAAGGGCCAAAAAGGGGCATCTCTTTATACAGTTACTCTGCAGAATACGGCATGACAAAAAATCTTGAGGACTGTTTTGAAGATATGTATGACATGGGAGCCCATGGCCTTGAGATCCTTGCTAACACCCATATCGACGGATATCCTTACCCCACAGACCAGTGGGTAGATCAGTGGTTTGAGCTGCTGGATAAATATGAGATCGTCCCTGTGGAGTACGGCAACTGGATCGACTCCCATATTCTCGGTTTCAGGGAACTGACAACGGAAGAATCCTACGAAATGCTGGCAAGAGATATACGCCTGGCCGCCCGCCTTGGCTTCACTGTCATGCGGACGAAAATGCCGGTGATTAACGGCGATCTTGAGCCGGTAGAAAACTGGAGGGAGATCATTAAAATGGCACTGCCCCTGGCCGAGGAACACAACATCCGCATGTGCCCGGAGATCCACACCCCCAGCGTCCTCAACTCCAAAATGGTCAACGACTATGTGGAATTTATTGAGCAGACAGGCACTAAAAATTTCGGGTTAAATATTGATTTCAGTGTGTTCAGAAACCGCTACAGTGAAAATGAGCGCAAGCGCCCTGGCGTCCGCTGGAGCAACCCGGAGGAGCTGATTCCCCTGCTCCCCTACATTTACTGCTGTCACGCCAAATTCAACCATATGAGCGATGATTTTGAGGAGATGACCATCCCTTACAAAGAGATTGTTGATATTCTTGTAGATCACCAGTGGGACGGCTACCTTCTCAGCGAATACGAAGGGGCGGACAAATACGATCCCGGCTATGAAGTGGGTCAGACCCTGAGAAAACAGCACATTATGCTCAAACGCTATCTTGGAGATTAGGAGGGAGTTTTTATGCTTGAAAGACAAGTCATCCAGTCAGTTGGATTCAGAAATATTAAAGAAAATGGAAAAATCACCGGATTTCAGTTTAAAATACGTCTTCCCTATTACCGGGGCATCTTTTTGAGCCAACTCCGTCCTGGGACACTTTACGTGGACGGCGAAAAGGTTGACCGTGAGGATATTATATGGAACATTAACGGTCAGGATCATACCTTTGAGGAAATGAAGTCCAACATGGAAGACCACTGGGCCACCACCACCCCGGCCATTTTGAAAGTGCCAAAAGAAGGCGGCTTATCCCAGGGATACCACGACCTAACTTATGGATTCTGCTTTACATCATCCTATATGCCGCCGGCCATGCAAAACAACCTGGACCCGGATAAAGAAGCCTTTATTTTCATGCCGGAATTTGGCCATCACGTCAACAGCCGGCGTCTTATTATCGTGTAAAAGTGTAACGGTTCGAAGCGGTCTTTAGCGCGTCGGAACTTTTGGCAGCAGTTCGGTCATCAGGTATGGGCAAGATTATGCCTGCATATGGATCTTGTTGCGCTATTCCCAGTCAAATCCCCGCAGCAAGCTGACGTGACATGAAAATAGTTAGCGCAGCGTAAGCTGCGGGGTATTTGGTCTTCGCTCCGCTGCGGACAGTGCTAAACGTGTGCCACTGGCACACAGCATTCCTGGCGGCGTTCGCCAAATTGACGTGCGGGCGCGTCCGCTTGACTCAGCGCCCGCAGGAATAAATCAAACTGCTGCTTTTTTTATAAAATTCTCCTTTTTCCCGGAATCTTAAAATTTCTTCTCTCCCTTTTCCCTGGTGTCAATGCGAAAAATTACCATTTTTAGACCTTTAAAATATAGCAGATTGCATAGATATGTTTTTTCGACCGACGTTTTGTTTTTTTGTTTTATGTCAAAATATATAAAAATATGACTTTTATTTTAAATTGTATTTTTTGCAGATATTTGCTATATTATTCGCGTAACATAAATCTGCGGCGCAGGCTCATCCATATTCGACCAAAAGTCGAATGCATGGCTTCCCCCGCAAAATTGCAGCCATCCCTCTGGCGGATGAATAGCTGCAAAAGAAGAAGTTTTAAGAAGAGGATTGTTATGATTACTTACGAAAACACAAAAACCATTTATGATCTAGTTCAAAATGCCGGAAAGGAGTACGGTGACCGGGTCTTCATCCGCTACGAAGACAACGACGTGATCTATGACGTTACATACCGCCAGTTTGCCGATGAATGTAATGCCATTGCCGCATGGACAAAAGAGCAGGACGCTGCCGTGGGCCACAAAGTCCAGGTTGGCCTTATGGGAAGCAGCAGCCACCATTATCTTGCCGTGTTGCTGGGCGTCATGAGCAACGGAAACACCGTTGTACCTTTAGATATCCAGCTTAACATTGACAATTTTTCCGACTGTCTCAACCGTTCCGATGTGGACATTCTCTTTTACGACTGGGAGCATCATCCCCTTGTGGAAGGTACCAGGCAGCGCTGTCCCCGGATCAAATCTTACATATCTCTTCAGCACGGCAGGCATGTCCCCTGTTCAGACAATATTTTAAAAGAATTTGCCGGCCGTACCGTTACACCTCATGTTTCTGAAAATGACTGCGCGATGATCCTTTTTACCTCCGGAACTACCGGCAAAGGCAAGGGCGTCATGCTTTCCAACCGCAATCTCATTGACAATACATTCTGCACAGTAGATAAAAAACCCCAGACCAATGAAGTTTACTTAAATATTCTGCCTATCCACCACGTTTTTTGCATTAACAGCGACGTTTTAGCCGCCATGCGCCGCGGTATTCTTGTATGCCTGAACCGGGATATGAGCAAACTTGTGGAACACCTCCGTCTTTTTGAGCCCACATCATTCCGCGCCGTGCCTATGGTGGTCAAAGCCTTATATAACCGGTTGTGCCTGCTGAAAAAGCAAAATCCCGACCGTTCCATAGAAGATCTGAAAGGTGAAGTTTTTGGCCGCCGTCTCCACCGTATTGTATGCGGTGGCGGATATCTTACACCGGAACTGGCGAAAAATTATATGGATCTTGGCATTACCATCGCCCAGGGCTACGGTATGTCTGAATGCTCCCCCGTTATCTCCGCCCCGGACTGGGACCGCCCGGACAAAGTGGCCTCTGTGGGAAAAATCGTGGACCGCTGCCAGGTTCGCATTGTGGACGGAGAAATCCAGGTCAAGAGTCCTTCTGTAATGATGGGCTATTACAAAGATCCGGAAAATACAGCAAAGGCGATTACCGATGACGGCTGGCTGCGCACCGGGGACCTGGGCTATGTAGATGACGAAAACTTCCTCTATCTCACCGGGCGGAAGAAAAATCTGATCATTTTAAGCAACGGCGAAAATGTAGCGCCAGAAGAAATCGAGCGCATGTTTGAGGATGAAACCATTGTGGAAGATATCCTTGTCTTTGAGGAAAACGACACCATCACTGCGGAAATCTATCCTAATTTCAAATACGCGGAGGCCAACGACATTGAGGATATTGAAGGTGCTGTAGGCGAGAGCATCGCAAAAATCAACCAACAGCTCCCCACTTTTAAGCGGATCTTAAATTTCCGTGTCCGCAAAGATCCCTTTGAAAAGACAACGTCCCGCAAGATCATCCGCTCCAATTATTTCAGCCAGCGTCAGGCTGAGCGTGAAAATCTGTCCAGACTTATCCCTCCAAAAACTCCTATGCAGCAAAAAATTTTTGACTGCGCAGCCGGCGTTTTAGGCCACCAACAGTTTGGCATTGACACAGATTTTTATAAGGCCGGCATGGATTCCATGGGAAGCGTCCTTTTGCTGACAGAACTGTCGGAAAAACTGGATTTTTCCATTACCCTGGACGATCTTATGGCTCACGCTTCTGTGGAAAAACTGGAAGCCTACTATGAACAGACATTAAAGGAAGATAAAGTGGACTACTCTGTCCGCCCGGTTTACCCTCTCACCAACCTTCAGATTTACTTTGCCTATGTGATGCGGGGCAATACAACGGCCAATCTTCCGTCGCTGATCCATCTGGACGACAGCGTTGACCTTGTCCGCCTGCAAAAGGCCGTGGAAGACCTTTTCGACATCCATCCCGGCTTAAAATCCATTATCCAACTGGATGAGGGGGTTTATAAAAGCTTCCGTGACGATGGCAGAAAAATAAATATTCCCATCATTAAACAGAGCGATGAGGAATTTGATGAAACCCGTAAACATCTTCTCGTGCCATATATGTACGAAAAAGATGAGCCTCTCTATCACGCAGGCATTTACCAGACTGACAGCGCCAACTATCTTTTCCTGGATATCGCCCACATTGTCGGCGACGGCATGACATTAAAGATCCTCTTTGAAGATCTCAATGACCTCTACGCCGGCAAGCCGGTGGAGAAAGAACAGTATACTTTATACGAGTTTGTTCTGGACGAAAAGGCGCGGGAGGCCAAAGGCAAGCATGAACAGGATATCGCCTACTATCTGAAACTGACCAAAGATATGCATATCCGCAAGAGTATACTGACGCTGAGAAACTTCCATGATCTGGATCACGGCGAGAACGCTTCCCTGAGAGGCCGTTTTTCCATCAGCCCCAACCAGCTTGCCGCTTTTTGCCGGAAAAACAGAGTTTCGGAGAACGTTATGTTCCTCACTGCTTTCAATTACTGTATCAGTATTTTCAGCAATGAAAAGGACGCCGTCAGCACAAGTATCCACAGCGGACGGACCGACAGCCGCTGGACCCGCCTTGCCGGGCCGCTCTTTACAAGCTACCTGTTCCGATACACCAACGTGCCCCACGAGACCGTTCCCCAGCTTCTGTCAAAATCCGCCAGACAGATCATGGAGACTATGCGCTGCCACCTTTCAGCACTCCACGCCGATGAAATGTTCTTCCAGTATCAGGGCGACATTCTGAATCTGGATGAGATCGGCGGCGCTCCGGCCCACAGAGAGCCTATCCAGTTAGACGCCCTGCCATTCCATCTCCAGGTTATGTCCAACAAAAAAGGATTTTATTTCTATGAGCTGAGATACTGGAAAAACCGGTTTGATGAGCAGCAGTTAAAGATTTTCATGGAGTGTATGGACGTTATTATGGAAGCCATGCTCACAGAACCGTCTGTCCGCCGTCTGAAAAAACATCTTCCGGAACATCTTTTCCCGAAGCATTACTTTGTAGAAGCCGGCACAGTCAACGAGGCGGCAGGTTTTGAGATGATCCACGATGTTTCCGCCGACACATTGGTCAAAGCTTATGTTTTTGATGACACATGCCGCAAACAGCCTTTTAGCGCCTGGGGAAATCTTTATATCATGGATCACCCCACAAAAGACTGGACAGACAAAATCACCAACCCATACGGCCCAGGCATCCTCTATCAGACCGGCCTTAACGCCCGCATTCTGCCCGACGGCAGCCTGGATGTCCTTGAGGCATGCGGCCGCACAGTCATGACGGAAAACCTGACCGGAAGAACCTTCCTTGATCTTGGGAAGCTGGAACATGTCCTTGAGAACTACGAGGGCATTGACAGCGCCCAGGCCTACATCGGATGGAGTGAGAAACATCGTCCAATCCTCTGCGCCGACATTACCGGAAAGCAGGCGCCGGATATGAATCGCCTCAACGAATATTTGGCCGGCACATGCGAGCCCACCCTCATTCCCGGAAAGATCAACTTTTCAGCCAGTGTATAATCCAGGGCGCTCAGTTCATCATGAAGGGAACAGGCTGGACTTTATGCAAGCATAGACCATCCTGTTCCTTCATGATGGCTGAACTGTCTCAAAAACTTCTTGCCCCGTGAATAATTTTTTGCTATAATAGTTTCTGGTAAAAAACAGACATGACGCATGTCTTAAACACACAATAGAAATAAGTCTTCCAAGGCGTAGTCTATTTGTATAGACTGCGCCTTTTATCTGTTTTTCACGATTATATTAACATGATCACAAAGGAGGACTTTTTATGCCAAAGACAAAATTTCAGGAATTTATTTACGGAGTGCTTATGACCTTTTTTATGGTCATCGCCATGGAACTGTATAATGCGGGAGTGCGCTCAGGGACATTAACCTACAGCGCCTTTCCCTCCGCCTTTCTTGAAATGCGTTTTATGTTTCCCATCTGTTTCGTCATGGGATTTTTCTTTATTGACCGCCTTGCGCCAAAAATCGCCTTTAAAATGGCTGTCCCCGGCAAAGACAATCCGGTTTTAGTCACCACTGTGCGGGCCTGTGTCACTGTAGTTTTCATGTGCCCTATTATGAGCTTCTGGGCCACCATGATCTTTAAACAGCCTGGGATCAACTTTCTTCCCATATGGCTTCAGACTATCGCCTGCAACTTCCCTATGGCCCTATGCTGGCAGTTATTTTTCTGCGGCCCGCTGGTCCGGTTTTTATTTCGGCATATTTTCCCGTCCACGGCCAAGTCAAAAGCTCCGGCGCGGGCCGGCCTATGAGGCGTAAATCCGGCAGCGGCGCAGGCATGTCCGCCTGACGCTTTGCCAGCGGCAGTCATTGCCGGGATTGACATGTCATCCTCACAAACGTATACTCAATATAGTGTTTTCTCATGAAAGGATGACCTGTATGATCAATAACATTCTAATCCGGGGCGCCAGGGTCCATAATCTGAAAAATATTAATGTTGACGTCCCTTTGAATCAGATCGTCGGCATTGCCGGCGTCTCCGGTTCAGGCAAATCTTCTCTGGCTCTGGGCGTTCTCTACGCCGAAGGCTCCCGAAGGTATCTGGAAGCCCTCTCCACCTATACCCGGCGGCGGATGACTCAGGCCTCCAGGGCGCCGGTGGATGAAGTCCTGTATGTTCCCGCGGCTCTCGCCCTCCATCAGAGGCCGGGCGTCCCAGGGATACGGAGTACTTTCGGCACAGGTACTGAACTTCTCAACAATCTCAGGCTTATGTATTCCCGTCTTGCCAGCCATCGGTGCCCCAACGGCCACTATCTCTCCCCGTCTCTGGCAGTTGCCGCCGGACAGCCCCTGACCTGCCCGGTCTGCGGTGAAAAATTTTACCCCCCATCCGCCGAGGAACTTGCCTTTAACAGTCAGGGAGCCTGCCCCACCTGCGGCGGCACCGGCACTGTCCTTACTGTGGACCGCTCCACCCTTGTCCCAGATGAAACACTGTCCATCGACCAGGGTGCCGTCGCTCCATGGAACTCCCTCATGTGGTCTTTAATGACCGATGTCTGCAGGGCTATGGGTGTGCGCACAGATATTCCCTTTTATCAGCTTACAGATAAAGAGAAAGATATTGTCTACAATGGTCCGGCAGAAAAAAAGCATATTCTATATCAATCCAAAAAGACCAACCAGGCCGGTGAGCTGGATTTCACCTATTTTAACGCGGTTTATACTGTGGAAAACGCCCTGTCAAAAGTCAAAGATGAGAAAGGAATGAAAAGGGTTGAGAAATTTCTGAAGCATGATCAGTGCCCTGGCTGCGGCGGGACACGTCTGTCAAAAACTGCCAGAGCGCCAAAAATCAATGGAATCTCCTTAGACCAGGCATGTCAGATGACATTGGCTGAACTTGCCCTGTGGGTATCCCAGATCCCAAAGTCTATGCCAAAGCCTATGATCCCCATGGCTGAAAGTATCTGCGCTTCTTTTGACGGAGCTGCCCGCAGGCTTCTGGACCTTGGGCTTGGCTACCTGACTCTGGACCGGGCATCCTCCACCCTCTCCACAGGAGAGCGTCAGCGGATGCAGCTTGCCCGGTCCGTGCGCAACCGCACTACCGGCGTCCTCTATGTCCTGGACGAGCCTTCCATCGGTCTTCACCCATCGAATATTGAAGGTCTGGTCAATGTTATGAAAGATCTCATAGCTGACGGAAACTCTGTCATCCTGGTGGATCACGATACCCAGATCCTGTCAAAAGCTCAGTGGATCATTGAAATGGGGCCAGGGGCCGGAGCCAGCGGCGGTCAGGTGATCGCCCAGGGAACTCCCCAGGCTCTTGAAAAAGATCCTCAGTCCCAGATCGGCCCATTTCTCGGAAACGGCAGCGCTGACCCCATACGCCCACAGACTGACAGCTCTCACATGTTTGATCTGGGGAAAATCCATATATCCACAGGCCCGATCCACACTGTGAAACCCCTGGAAGCCGACCTGCCTAAAGGGCGGCTCATCGCCGTTACCGGCGTATCCGGATCCGGGAAAACAACGTTTATACTTGAAAGCCTTGTCCCTGCCCTGGAAGCGTCGATTCAGGGGCAGAAACTTCCCGAACATGTCCATTCCGTCAGCGCTCCCGGCATCGGCAGAGTCAAATTAATCGACGCTACCCCTATCGGTATTAATGTGCGCTCCACAGTGGCCACCTATGCCAACATCCATGATGAACTGCGCAAAATTTTTGCGAAAACCCCGGAGGCAAAAAAAGCCGGCTTCAAAGCCGGAGATTTTTCCTACAATACAGGGAAGCTTCGCTGCCCTGTCTGCGACGGCACCGGTCAGATCCGCCTGGACGTACAGTTTCTTCCCGATGTGGATATTCCCTGCCCCCAGTGCCGCGGTTCCAGATACAGCAAGGAGGCTGAAAAAATCCACTATGTCACAAAAGAGGGCGGCGCCTTTTCACTTCCTGAAATTATGGCCATGGACGTGGACAGCGCTTTAGAGGCTGCCAAAGACCTTAAACTTATCTGCCAGCGCCTTCAGGTCCTTCACGATCTTGGCCTGGGCTACCTCACATTAGGGGAGGAGACGCCGAGCCTTTCCGGGGGCGAAGCTCAGCGCCTGAAGCTGGCCAGCGAAATGGGCCGGGCCCAGTCGGACGCTGTCTTTGTTTTTGACGAACCTACCATCGGCCTTCATCCTTTGGATGTGCGCACCCTGCTCAATGTCTTTGAGACGCTCATCGCCAACGGAGCCACCGTTATAGTCATTGAACATGACCTTGATGTAATCCGCAGCGCCGATTATATTATTGACATGGGCCCCGGCGGTGGGGACGCCGGCGGCCGCATCGTGGCCATGGGAACCCCGGCAGATATTAAAGGCTGCGTGGAAAGCTGTACCGGAAAATATTTATAACTGCAAAAAAATTCTATTTTCCAGGGAGATTATATTCTTCCGCAGGCCTGTCTGCAATTTTCAAACATTTTCCGGCCAAGCTCTGTCTGAAACAAAGCTTCGGAGGCTTTGGCGGCCTCCCCTTCCAGACCGCCTTCATAGCCATTAACGATAATATCCGCCTCGATGAGTAATTGCAGTACGCGATCTCTTTCATGAGTATAATCGTGGTGTCTTTGGACAGCCACTGTCACCGGCGGGATAAAAGACGGCGGATATCCGGCCTCCATAAGGAACTTTTTTATAAGGTAAGGCGCCTCTTTCTGCTGATTTTCCTGGCAGGCATCCCCATGATAATGCTCCTTACAGTATTTAATGGGAATGTCGTGAAGGATGGCCGCCGCCTGTAAAATCTCCCGTTCTTCTTCCGGGAGTTCTTCGCTCTCCCCCAGCAGTTTTGCCAGGGCATAAACTTTTAGAATATGTTGTGTGCGCCGGGGATGCCCTTCCTCGTAAAGGAGGGCGTCCCTCAAAAGTTTCGCTTCACTGTTCATGATCTGTCATCCTTCCCCAGTCAAAGGGCTTTCCTCCATCAATATTTTTATTTGTTATATTCACAGATGCTCCTCTTTCCTCGTCACTATTCACAGTAACCTTGTCTCATATATTTTCTGTAAGCTTTAAATTCTTTCCTAAAACGGCGCCTGCGTTCTTTTTTATTCATATTTTGAATATCCTCTTTTTGGGGCAGATTTTCATGTCCCTGGGATAACTCATCAAGGATATGCCTTACCGCCGCGTCCCCCTGGAGTTTCTGCTTCTGGAGAATATATTTTGAATAAACGTTCCTTACATAAAGTCCACGCTTTTCCATATCATGTTTCGCGGATTTTAACGCCTTCAATTCCCTGCTTCCCCCGGTAACAAAGATCATATGACTTTCTCTCTTATCGGCAATAAGCCGCCATATAATGTGCAAAACAGAGTAGGGCACTTTTCCGTTTTCACTTTCAAATACAAGGCCAATCTGTCCGCCAGTTTTATAAATCAACTGTTCATTAACATACTCTGACGCCTTCTCACATTCTACATGGTCAAATTTTGCAAATTCCGCCGCGTAATCCCGGCAGCTCTTTTTTGTATCGTCATAAAATAATACTAAATCTTTCATATAGACACCTCCGCTATTATATATGAGAGGCCGCCTGAAATTATGCGGATGGGCGCCTCTCCTGTTTATAAAGCATTTTTCACATTTTGACTGACTTTTTTTACTACAGATATTAATACTTTCTGTTCTTCTTCTGTCACATTCTCAAAAATGATATCCTTGATATTCTGAAAAGTCTTTTTTAACTCTTTGATAATTTCCCCCGCTTTCTCTGAGAGATAGTTGTGGGTACACCTTCTATCCTCCTGGTCCTGTATCATCTGAATATATCCTTTTTTCTGAAGCCGGGTCAGAGACTGGGATATATGGCCTCTTGTAAACATATTCAACTGCATAATATCCGTTGATGTATTATGATCATCTGACTTATAAAGGAACAGCAAAATACGCATATCTATCTTCTGCAATCCATACTGCTGTTCAATAGGCCCCAGCTTTTTTTCCAACAAACGGCGAAACTGTGTCCCATATAAAAAGGACTCTAATGCATCATTCATTTTTTTCTCCCGAATATAGTTCAATTTTAAATTATTTATTTTTATAATATATCAGAATAATAAGCTATTGTCAAGGAAGGCCGTTGGCTCGGCCGGCTTTGCTATTACACCTACTCTCAAAGCCCCACCTTAGAAACCATTTTAATGCTGCGAGAATTAAATGTGTCGATTCCAGAAATCCAGACTTTTTTGTCAAACCGTTCTGCGGAGAATATGGAGCAGCTATTGCGGGAAAAAATTACCGAGTTAAATCACACGATTTCTAATTTGAAAAGTATTCAGCAAGCATTAGTAAGCCGTCATCAAGATATGTCAACAATCCTGAACATTGATCTAGCAAATATTTGTATCATAGAGCAGAAAAAATCTTATTTAGTCACTGTGCCGACTAATGCAAACGCAAGTGCTGAAACAGAAATTGAGAGCATGATTAACAAGGCAAAACAATACCAGTTACACCCTCTGCATGATGCCGCATACGGTTCCATGATTCCGGTCGAAAGTCTATACCAGGGAGATTTTCAAAACTATTCCGCTTTATACTTTGAACTTCCAACCTCTACATCAAAAAGAGGATTGCATACCAACCTCGCCGGAAAATATCTGAGGGCTTTCTGCAAAGGCAGTTGGGATAAGCTGCCGGGCAGATACAAAGAAATCCTTACTTATGCCAATAAGCAAGGATTCTCTTTGACAGGGTATTCTTATGAAACGGGTATCAACAAAACAGTCATTGACGATTTCAACGACTATATCACACAAATTGAAATACCAATCAAATCGGAATAATGTAGGCTGCTGTCTACCAAATTCTTGTGTGTTACTTTATAGCACATGAGTATTCTCCCCTGGCAGAAAAAGAAACGATCTGCCCGGAAGATTTGTGGGATAAACCGTTGATCGTTTCCCATCAAAAGGGGGATGATGTATATTTGAATCAATGGCTTCATCGGGAAGAGTCAGAACTGCATATTGTGGCCACCTACAACCTGCTTTTTAACGCTTCTCTGTTGGTGGATGAAGGACTTGGATACGCTCTGTGCTACGACAAGCTCATTAACACTAAAGGCAGCAATCTTTGTTTTCGTCCATTTTCCCCTCGCTTAGAGGCGCACGGGTTTATTGTCTGGAAAAATATCAGGTATGCCCTGCATGGAAATACCTGCATAAATGCGGTAATTACCGCAATAAAAAGCGGATACCGCCTGATTGACACTGCATCCTTCTACGGAAATGAGAGGGAAGTTGGCGAAGGCATCCGTAAATCCGGTGTGGCGCGGGAAAAAATCTTTGTGCAGACTAAGCTGTATCCGAACCAGTACAGCCAGGCCGCCAAAGCTATTGACGAGGCACTGAAAAAGCTGAATATTGACTATATTGACATGATGCTCCTGCACCATCCTGCATCAAACGATGCGGCGGCATATCAAGCCATCGAAAAAGCTATACAAAACGGCAAAGTGCGCACCGCTGGTATATCCTGTTACTACATCCAGGAGACAGATTTTTTCCTGCCAAAGGTTTCCGTAAAACCGGCTCTGATTCAAAATGAGATCCACCCCTACTATCAGGACAGCTCCGTGGTGGAACACATCCAGAATAAAGGGATTATCGTTCAGAGCTGGTATCCTCTGGGCGGACGAGGCTATACCAAAGCACTTCTGAATGATCCTGTACTGCAAAAGATCGCAGCAGCACACAGAAAATCTGTAGCTCAGGTGATCCTTCGCTGGAACCTGCAAAAAGGTGTGTGTGTTATCCCCGGCTCCAGCACCACGGAGCATATCCGGGAAAACATCTCGATTTTCGATTTTGCACTGACAAAACAGGAAATGGAAGGTATTTCCACTCTGAATAAAAACGAAAAACACGATTGGTACTAACAGGAAAACAATTCACCCCAGGCAATTTTGTCCGGGGTGTAGTTTTTAGAAGAATTTGCTATGTGAACAATCATCGCTATAATTATTAGCTTACCAATATTTAACTTTTCTGACAAGCCGGGCAGTACACGCTGCTCCTGCCGCCGATCACAATACGGCAGAGAGTTTCCCCGCAGACCGGGCAAGGTTCGCCGCCGTGTCCATAGACCTGTAAAAACGGCGTATTGCGGTAGTCCTGTCCCTTTGCCGCCAGATATTCCTCCGGCGTGGTTTTGTTCTTTTCGGCAAAAAATGCCAGCCGCTCTGGAATAAGCGAAGCAAGACGGCTCCATTCTTCAGTTGTCAGCGTATTGCCAGGCCGTGCCGGGTGAATGCGGGCTGCAAATAATATTTCATCGGAATAGATATTGCCAATCCCGGCAATCACACTCTGGTCAAGCAGGCATTCCTTGATAGCTTTCTTACGCTTTCCCAGGCGTGCGGCCAAGTATTCCCCAGAGAAACCAGGGGCAAAAGGTTCCACGCCCAGTTTTTCCATTCCACTATATGTATCTGCTTCTCCCAGCCTCAGCAGCCACAAACGCCCAAATCGGCGTGTATCGGAAAAACGCAGTTCCCTGCCGCCGGACAGATGGAACACAAGGTGGGTATGTTTTTCTTCCGGGTAATCTGCCGGCATCACCAGCAGGCAGCCGGTCATCCGCAAATGCAGGATGATCCGGTCGCCGCTTTCCATACAGAGAATCAGGAATTTCCCTCTGCGCTGTATTCCGGAAAATACCTGACCGTTAATTCTCCGGCAAAATTCATCAGCGGCAGGATGGGCGATCACTTCCGGACGGCTGACAGTGACCTGCTCAATGGCAAACCCTTGTATCTGCGGTTCTAGCACCCGCTTAATGGCTTCTATTTCCGGTAATTCAGGCATGGCTGTCACGACCTTTCTTTGCAGATTTTTCCTTTTCTTTTCCCGTATTACCACTCCATTTCTCTGAACTGCCGTATATTCTTTTCTATCTTTCGGATGACATCCAGGAAAAACCGGTCATTCTTTCCTGTTGGATCATCCAACCCCCAGTTGACTCTCTGCTTTCCGGGAATGTTGGGACATGCCACATTGCACCCCATAGACACATACAGATCCGCCTCCGGTATATCCTGGATCAATTTTGAATACTGATCTCTTTCCATGTCGATCCCATATTCCTGTTTCATCAGTCTCACCGCATCCCGATTGATCTGCGGCTTAGTTTCTGTTCCGGCAGAATAACAGTCACAAAAATCAGATAAATACTTCTTTCCCAGAGCTTCAGCAATCTGACTCCGGCAGGAATTATGGACACAGATAAAAGCAATCTTCTTTTTCTTTTTGCAGAACGGACACCGTGTCCCGATACACTGGTTATTCTGACCGCTGTAGGAACAGCAGATCCTGGGCTGCTCCATAGCGATCCTCAGTTTTTCTCTGACAAAATCAACCGCCTGAAGAATAGAAAGATAGGAATCCCTCTTGCAGCACCGGGGACCGCCGATTTCCCCAATGGCTCCCAGCGCCTTTGCCGTCATCTTATGGGACAGGCCAAAATTGTCCTTTCCCAGGGGGGTGGAACCCGTAACAATGGAGAGAAACATTCCTGTACTGATCCCGGCGCCGCAGGCGCCCCAGAATCCGCAGGCGCCTCCCGGCACCGACTTCCCCCTGCCGTTCATCTCCACCAGAGCCTTTCCCAGATCAATATCTCCGCCGGAATTTTTATAAGCTGTCAAAAGCGCCATCCCCACCATGACATGATGCTCCGGACCATGCATATGGCAGAAAGGCTGGGACATCATCTGGTTAAGGATGATCACCGGGTTTTTGGAAGTCTCCCCCATACATATCCCAATCAGACTGTCAATCCCCTGCATATGGCATTCATTGCATACATAATGGCCATTGACACAGCGGGTTTTACTTTTTTCCTTTTTATGGCACAGTTCGCACTCCATTTCAATATCTTCCTTCAGATATTCCAGGGGCGCTTTACAGATCAGACATTCTTCTTTCATTTATTCCACCACTATTTCGACTTATGCCGGAACCCTTTCTTTCATTCTTCTCCATTCTTCTTTCGTCTGGCAGGAAATATGTTCCGTCCGTAAAAGGCCCTCTATAGCGCGGTGAACATTTTCACTTGTATGAACAGACCATCCAGCTATAGGTTCCACATACGGATGGCTTGCATATCGGTATAAATCCTCTGCGTCACTCTCCTCCCATGGGGGGAGAATCAGTCTCTCTGTCTCCAAAATCATATCTTTATACCTCCCTGTCATTGGCATAACCTTATAAATGAAAATCCTCTCCCTAAATCTGTCTAAAGATGAAAATCATCCATAGCCGCTTCGCGGCTATTGTACCATGAGATTTAAATTCTGTCTATTGTTCCGTTCACAGAATCCTACATCTGAAACAGAACAGTAAAGTAATATTTCCGTGAGGTTCCCTGCGCGTTTGCCCAAACGCCTCACTCATCCGATACATCATCACTCCTTTCGTTTCCATACACAAAAAGCACCAATCCTTTCTGACTGATGCTCTTGGCAATATGAAATATCAGTATCATCTAACTCAACCGTTTAAGATTTATCACTATCTTTTGATAATCAATTGAGGAAAACTTTTCACCTGAAAGCAAATCGTTGACAGTAATATCTAACGTCTCACACAATGGCAGCATGAGAGAAATTTCCAGAAGTCCTTTTCCGCACTCCCATTTGGAAATCATTTTGCCGCTAATGGAAAGCGCATTTACGAATTTTACACATATGGTCATAAAATACTGTTTTTACTTCATCCGCACGACAGCCTTCACAATTAATATGTTCCGGTAAAATAGGCGCATTATTTAACTCTGCCCACAGCTTCGCTGTTTTCTCCCACAAAGCCTGATCATCATTAACGGCGGCTATGTACGCGTCGCATTTTTCGCAGTCCAATCCTCAGTATCCAATCATATCTTTCATAGGTTATTTTCCTCCAATGCTTTTCTTATGTCTGCAACAAACTGTGCCTGCTGCTTTTTCAGATATGACTTCACCAAAAGTTTCAGCAGCCATGTTTTCGCTTCCACACGCTCCGTAAAATCTATCTCTGTTTCATTTCCTTTATCCGTAAAAATACCGATCCAATGACCTGTCATATTGCTGTTTTCCATATCAAATTCCCAGCGTCTGTATGGCTCAACAAGCGTCACGGTAAATGCCGTAGAGTAGCCGTCCTTGGTATATTCGATGAAGTGCTTGTCGCTGATAACTTCTGTCTTACTCAGGCCGCTTCTCCAAGCTCCATAATTTTCAACATTCAAAACCAGCTCCCACACTTTGCGAAGCTCTCCAGGAATCAGTGCTTTTATATTTGAAGTTGCCATTTTAGCACCCTCCTCAAATCAGTCATATTTCTCAATATGCACTGTTGCAATCGCCGACTGATTCGGCTCTCCGGTAATAAGGTCTTGCGGCGCAGGCACAAGCAGCATAAATCCATCTTTACCATATCTCTGTTCATATCCTTGTGCATAGGATTCTTCAACAGAGATATGCTGTACCTGCCCGATTACCATAGATGTAATTCCCGCACCGCTTAAATCCCGTATTTCTTTCAAGGTACATTCCATAGTGAGAAACGCTTCGCTAATTGCAGGTGCGTGAATAGTTTTAGCATTGGAAACCGTAAAGCCTCCTGCCGCAAATTCATCGTCATTCATTTCATTTTGATGAATAGTCTTTACCAGCTTATCGTAGCAATTTATCGGAAGAAAATTGATACAAAAACATTTTTCCCTTTGGATATTAGCATAGGTGTGGGTATGCTGATATAAATTTCCCATCACAGCGAAAAAAGCAGTCTTATCTCCGTGGAAACAACTCCAGGAATGAAAGCAAACATTCGTTTTCCCGTTTTCTTTCCAAGTCGTGATAGCAAAAAGAACGTTCGGTATTCCTGCCGTTACCTCAAAATGAGAAAACAAATCAAATTCCTCCGGATATGCCGGTTTAAAATACTGCGGAAAATCCTTTCTAATCTCGATCTTCATACTGCACCTCCTAATTCATCAGGATCAAAGGTTATTATTGGTTGCGTTAATAATTTAGATTTATCATCCTTCTTCATCCTCAATTTTCCCCTCGAAAATTGAATATTTCCATCCATATGTTCCGGAAATCAATCTTCACCCTTGCTTACCATATTCGTTCAATTTAGCAGTATATCTGTCTAACTTAACATGAATATTAAGCAAAAGCTCTGTACTTAAATCCTCGGTTTCGTGAGTGGAGCGACGATCTATGAAGCGCTGGAAAATATAGGCCTGGAATTTCAATCCACGCTCCCGCGAGGGGGCGACCAAAATGGTCCATCCGTATTATATGTATCAGGTATTTCAATCCACGCCCCCGCGAGGGGGCGACGTAATACAAATAAAGCAGCCGTAATAGAACCAAATTTCAATCCACGCCCCCGCGAGGGGGCGACCGTCATTTCGTCCTGGGATAGATAGCGATTTCCGTATTTCAATCCACGCCCCCGCGAGGGGGCGACACAGTATCTTGTAGACTCAGGAGTGTTCGTAAATAATTTCAATCCACGCCCCCGCGAGGGGGCGACGATGTTGCCCGTGCTATACCACTTTTCATCGTTATATTTCAATCCACGCCCCCGCGAGGGGGCGACTAAAAAGTTCTTCGACAGTCATGTCGTTGTTTGCATTTCAATCCACGCCCCCGCGAGGGGGCGACCGCTCTTTTCGGATGGATTATGGCAGGATATTGACATTTCAATCCACGCCCCCGCGAGGGGGGCGACACACTCCTTGTTATTCCGTCCGCACATGGTACGTCATTTCAATCCACGCCCCCGCGAGGGGGCGACAGCAATTTCAGCCAAAAATCCTTTACTATTTTCAGCTAAAATTAACAATTTTTCAAATTATAAACATTATTTTACTTTTTATAATTTACTATTTTTTGTAAAATACACTTCATTTGTGCATTTTTTGTGGTGCGAATCCCCCGGCATTTTCATGTCTGCTTCCTGTTCGCCTCATACTTTATCCGCGTCCATACACTTCTGTCATAATATGAGTTTCTCGATAAATGGGCATACATTTCTGTGATAGTCTGCTCTTTATACGGTGTATTTAAAAAATGTGACATAGAAATTGCCATGCATCTTGCAAAAATATCATTCGACATACGAGGCCTCCAATCAAAAATATCCTACAGTCCTTACTCTCCGCAACTACCAAGTTCATCCATTTCCAATTCCACTTCAATATGTTTATCTGTTTTAAGTTTGGAAAGAAACACCACAGTCTCAACATGCCCCGAGACACCAGCATGAATGTCACCCGTATGAGGAAACATATCATTAAATTTGGTCGTCTGTGGAAACATATCAATCCTCATGAACTTTCCAGTATCCTGCCTTCCTGGATCCAACACGCTCTATATAGCCATATTTTTTCAGTACAGACAATCCCCTGTCGATTGTAGTCTTCCCCAAACCGAGCAGTTCCATCAGTCGCACCTTTGTAATGTTGGGATTATTTCTTATTTCAGCTAGGATACGCACTTGCGTTTGATTTAAGCCATACTCGCAGTTTTTATTACCCCCTTTATTGCCCTCTTTATTACCCACTCTATCGCCCATGACATTAATCCAGTTAAACGGAATCGTGACAACAATCGAATTCTCCCTGAATTCGTAGGCATTTCTTCCATAGCGCTGCGTGACGATTGGCACTCCTCTGCCTGTTTTCTCACTGATATGCAATTGAAGGAAAATCTCAGACAGCTTCTTGTTCACTGGGATTGACTCTCCAGCGAAAAAGCCTTCCAATGTCTGTCCTGGCGCAAGTGTACCACGTGAAAGAATTTCTATCCTGTCTGAAAAGACTGTAAACATAGGTTCGTTTCCTGATACCCATAAGTTATGAACAAAAGCATTGATCACAGCTTCACGGAATGCATCATTTTCGAACAGCGGAACTTCTTTTCTTTCCACAACACGATCCGTTTCATCCGCCTGAATAATATTTAGCACGTCCCCATAACGGAGTACCTCGTCCAGCGAATACAGCAGGCACTGGTTCCCGAATTCTCTCACAGAATACATATTATCGGCTTTGGTCTTTCCAGAAAAGATTGCTGCTCGTATCGGCATATGCGAATTGTCCGAGAGCAGCTGTGCCAACAAATTATACTTTCCATCCTCTGTATAAAAAGAAAAATTCTTCTTAAAGGTATCAATGTTCAATTTTATGCCTTTTGCCCCGTAGTAGATTAAAAGCTTTTCAAATGTCAGATCCTGGTATTCGGATGGTGTGTTCTCCAACGTCGGCAATCCATGCCGCAGAACATCAAACAAATATGCTTCCTTTTCCGGATACTTTCTCAAATTTTCTTTGCTTGAGCCAATACGAATATATCGTTCTCTTGCGTAGGAAACAGGAACTGTCTTTGCCGCTGGGATCATAAGCAGCACAACCCTTTTTCCTTCCATCTGCAGCTCCTTAAAATCAAAATTAATATCAGGGCTGCACTTTCTGCGCAGATAATGCTTCAGCGGCTCATGATTAATATCCTGGTCAAAATCGAAGCCTGTTCCGACAATTTCATGTGTCTTATCATTGATACCCCAGACAAAATATGCATACTTTTTCCCCTCAATCGCAGCGCTGTTAGCCAATGCTGATATATATTCACCCAGTTCATCTGCAGAAAACCAGTTTTCCTTAAACTCGAACCATTCTTTTTCTTTATCGTAAGAACGCAGTTCATTTACAACCTCTTCAAAAGTCATCATTTTTATCACCTCAAAATTTTAATACCCACTTTATTACCCACACGCATTATATCACATGTGGGTAATAAAGTGGGTATTAAATTTCAAATTTTCAGTTCTTTCTCTTACTGTCAGGAATCCACATCTACGCTCAATCCCGATTTGAATTCAACAACCAGTTTCTCATCGTACACCACAATTTTCTCAATGAGCCTCCTGACCAGAGCCTCTGAGTATTCTGTGACAGCTGTTGATTGCTCCTCCAGAAAGGAAGCGAGAGTATCGATACGCTCCTTCAGTTCCACGTTTCTCGCTGCAGCAGTCAATATCTCCTGACGTTTTCCCCTGAGTTCGATAATCGCATCCCCTATTTCATCAATTTTAGCCTGATCCTTTCCTGCACTCAGCAGCTCCTCCTGTTTTGCTTTGATCTCCAGGTCAACCTCCTCAAGCAGATTTCCCGTATCTTCGCATAGGACTGCACGGATGTTCTCCTGCAAAACCGGAATCACCATATCCCTTCTGGCCCAGGCATCGTTAACAGCTGTGACCACAGCATTCTGTAGATCCTCTTCGTGAATGGTTCGAGCCGGGCAATCAATTCCGCTGCTCTTTTTAAGAACCCGGCTTACGCAGCGCCAGACTGTAGATTTGCAGCCTCGGTTATTCCACTTGATTCTGCGGTAGATATCCCCGCAGTGTCCGCAGAAAACGATGCTGGATAAGGCATATCTGGAGCTGTAAATCCGCTTCTTTCCATCCTGCAGGATATTGGCTCTTCTGGAAATCTCTGCCTGTACCCGTAGAAACACATCCTTATCGATAATTCCTTCGTGGCTCCCTTCCACATAATATTGAGGCGCATATCCAGTGTTTGCCACCCGCTTCTTCTCCAGAGTGTTTACAGTGTAGGTCTTTTGCAGCAGTGCATCTCCGATATATTTTTCGTTGGTAAGGATCTGCTTAATGTTGGTTTCATACCACTTTGCATTGCCTGCCCCGTTGAGAATTCCATCCCTCTCCAATCCTCTTTTAATCTGAAGGAAGCTCCTTCCTTCCATATACTCAGCATAAATCCTCCGGACAATCATGGCCTCCTCCGGTACGATCACCAGCTTCCCACTCTCATCCTTTGTGTACCCAAGGAAACGATTATGATTCACCTGCACCTTTCCCTGCTGGTTTCTGAACTGAATCCCGAGTCTGACATTTGCAGACAAAGATTCTGATTCCTGCTGGGCCAAAGCCGCCATGATCGTCATAAGGACTTCTCCTTTGGCATCCAGGGTATTGATGTTCTCCTTTTCAAAAAACACTGCAATGTTTAAGCTTTTCAGTTCCCTTGTGTATTTCAGGCAATCCACGGTGTTTCTGGAGAACCGGCTGATCGACTTTGTAAGGATCATGTCGATTTTTCCTTTTCTGCAATCCTCGATCATACGATTAAAAGCTTCTCGCTTTGCCGTGTTGGTGGCAGAAATCCCGTCATCTGCATAAACCTCCACCAGTTCCCATTCCGGATTGCTCTTGATATAGGAAGTATAATGCTCCACCTGCATTTCATAGCTGGACTCCTGCTCTTCAAATTCTGTAGATACTCGGCAATAGGCCGCCACTCTTGTCTTCTGCACCTGTTTTGATGCCTTTTGCGTACCAACCATACGCTTTGCCGGTATTACCGTTACTGGTCATGGCTTGAAACAGTGAACCCAGCTGGCGGAAGCCGTCTGGCCAAAGCGGTGACCTATGCGAAAAACCAGAAGCCATATATGGAGAACTACTTGTTGGATGGGCGGTGCTCCATATCGAACAATATCGCAGAAAATATCGCCCGCCCCTATGCGGTAGGGCGGAAAAACTTCCTGTTCCATGATACTGTAAAAGGCGCCCGGGCCAGTTCCATCATTTACAGTTTAGTAGAAACTGCAAAACTCAACAATCTGAACATCTACGCATATCTGGAGACTGTACTGCTCTATATGCCGGACTACAAAAATGAGCCCGAAGGTATAGAAGAGCTGATGCCATGGTCTGACATGATACAGCAGAGATGCCGGATCAAATCGAAAAGTTGAAGTTGGAGTATTTTACTTCAACTATAGCGGAATACCTTGTGAAAAGATAGCCATTATTTTATTGAGCGCTTACTTTTTATCTGACAGCACTTCCCCCGTTACACTCACAAAAAAGCAGTCCTATAGCCACGTCCACGCAAAAAGCAACCCTATAGTCTCCACCTCTGTTTTCCCAGACTACATCTCTATTGTCAAAACAGCAAAAAAGGGATTCCGGCAGACTCCCTCGTTCAGGGCAATCTATCGGAATCCCTTGATTTTAGCCGTTTTCGTCCAACTTATTCCTGTTTTCTTGACAGCAGTACTACCGTCTCGACTGTTGTTTCATTGAGCAACCGAATTGCTCTACCCTCTTTACCATCATAATATATCGGGAACTTGAAGTCGATCTCATCTACGATGCGCTCGTTTGTCTTTTTGTCCGGATATATCGTTATACTTTCTATGAAGTTCTGGAAGAACTCCTTCTTTTCAAGGTCTGACATTTTGAAGTAGATATCGTCAAAGTGTTCTAAGACCTTGTAAAGTTCCTGTGCCGTCAGATGCTCTCCGTACACTGCATTGATTTTATCAGTTATATCCTGAATGGCATCCTCGACCTCGCTGATCTTATCATACAGGTTATCCAGCCTGTCCTGCATATCCTGATACTTTCGATCATAGTGCCTGTCGTTCACATCCAGAGCATCTAACATATCAGTCAGCTTTTTCTTTGCTCCAGATAGTTGTCTGAGCTGTCCTCGAAGCTTCTCTCTTTCGGTCTCTAGCTGGCTGACATCAACCTTCTGTCCCAGCTTATCCTGTATGAAGCCCATGAAGCTTTCATCATTGACCATATCGCTGATGACTGCTTCTATCTGATGATTCAGCTCATCCTGGTTCAGAGAAGGTTTGTAGTCGCAGAAATGATCATCATCAATTTTCTTTCTGTGAAGGCACCTGTAATAGAAATCATCCTTATACTCGCCGCTCTTCTTGTTCTTTCGTCTTCGGACGGTTCCTGCAAGGCCCGTCCCACAGATCGGACATTTGATAATACCCGAAAGGATATGCTCGTGGTCAAGGCTGTGAGTCTTGTTCCACTTTACCCCCATTTCTTTCCGCTTTGCCTGCGCGGCTTCCCACAACTCATCACTAATGATAGCATCGTGCTTGCCTTCAGCGATCAAAGGATTATCAACCTTTACCCTATGATACTGATCCCTGGTTCCCTTAACCTTTTCCGTTGTACTCTTACCGTAAGCAATCTTCCCGACATAGACCGGATTATCAAGGATTCGCGCCAGGAAGGTTCTGGTGAAATAATTGTTTTCCTGAGCCCGTGTTTTCTTCTTGGTATAGCCATGCTGATTCAGATAATTGCAGATGGAGTCCAACCCCATATCTTCATGAACATATTTCTGGAAGATGATCCTGACCACTTCTGCAGCCTCCGGATCAATTGTGATGGTGTCGTTCTCCTTATCAAGATTGTAACCAAATGGAGCTTGTCCGCCATTCCATTTTCCTTCACGAGCTTTCTGCTTTCGGCCTTCCATCGTCTGGACCAGAATATTCTCACGTTCGATCTCAGCTACAGCAGATAATACTGTGATTGTAAGCTTTCCGGAATCCTTCGATGAATCAATGCCATCCTCAACGCATATCAGATTAACGCCAAAGTCTTGAATATACTGAAGGGAATTCAACACATCTGCTGCGTTACGCCCGAAGCGGGACAGTTTGAATACCAGAATGTATTTTACCCCATCACGGTCATTCGCCACGTCCTGAAGCATCTGTGTAAACTCAGGCCGTCCGATTATACTCTTACCTGACTTACCTGCATCACAGTACTCTCTAACTATCTCCATGTGCTGAAAATCAGCGAACTTTGTAAGTCTTTCCTTTTGAGCTTCGAGACTGTACCCCTCAACCTGCATTGAGGTGGACACTCTCATATAAATATAGCATCTGTCTTTTTTAGCTTTCATTTGTCACTACCTCACTGTTTGGTATCATCTCTACAGAAGGATCCAGCATCCTATAATGCTTCAGGGCATCAATGATGATATGTTCCTTTGCAGCCGGGCACGTAGGTACATGCTTTTCAGGATCAGCAGCCATATTATAGTTGGCTCCCATATCTATTCCGTATTTCCGTTTGATCTGTGCAATGTACAGAGAAGAAACCTTAACGCCATTCGTTTCCAGAATATATTTCTTTAACTCTGCATAGGTCGCTTTGGCTTCTGCCTTAGTCAATGCCTGCTTTGTGCAGTCAAGCGTAAAGCAGATATCATCGTCTTTATCACCTTCCGGAGTAAGAATGTCCTCCCCGTATTCAGTGGAGAAACGGAACGATATGCTTTTCAGCATCTTGCCATCCTTACGTGTTTCCGGTAACACCTCTATATGATCAATAAACAACCTGTACATTTCACGACGCTCCTGGCAGCTCATATGATCATATAGCTTCGTGAAATGATTCAGCATTCGTTCTATATTCTCAGAGGCTTTGAATCCCTGCTTTAAGGATTCCAGCTTACGCATGATGGATCTGATCTTTCTTTCGATTTCCTCTATCTTATCATAGCCTTCATCAATCTCAGCCAGAATCTGATCATAGGTGACCTCATATCCATCAGCTATAATGTCTAACGCATCCAGCTGTTCTCCAAGCTGTTGTCCGGCACTTTCTACCAACCTTTTTTATCCCAAATCCTGCAAAATAAACGAACCCCCAGAGTAAAAGATTCTGACGGATTTTCCCGCACT
>NZ_JACHFW010000013.1 GCF_014202115.1 Catenibacillus scindens | reverse complement strand
AGATCCGCCCTTAGCCTTGGTCAGGATTTTTCCTTTTTCCGAGGGTATCTGGACAGCGAAATTGTAGTACATGTGGTTCCTCCTTTTAGTGTAACCGTTGCACTAAAATCATACCACTAAATCGGAGGTTTGGCAAGCAAAAATCGCGTAAAATAAGGCTTTGCGTGACTTTTTATATTCAAAACAGAACTTTAGTGTAACTCGCATGCAAAGTTAGCAAAATTAATTCAGAAAAGCGATTGTCAAGCCGCCTGTTATTCGGTAAAATAAAAGATAGCAGCAGTTTAACCCTTAATCCCTGATGTGCTGAACTGTTACACAAAATAAAGCAAAAAACAAATGCCGGCTTAATATACTGGCAGTCTATCTGGAAGGAAAGAGAATAATGAAAGGATTCAAATACTTGATCGGAGGACTGGGCGCCGTCCTTATTCTGTTCTTTGCCATGCCGGGGGCCTACGCGTCAGATTTTGAGGATGGCGTCGAGGCCGTGACCGCAGATTCAGGCGATGAAATGTGGGAGGAAGCGCTGTCTTTAAATATAAATCATCTGGGCGGGTATGAGAGCGCCTATATGTTTGCCAATGAGATCAGTACTTTTGCCCTGGATGTGGAGAGCGTGCTTCGCCAGGAGCTGGCCTCGGCACTGGAGCAGTTTGTCTTTCAGGTGGATGTCTCAGATCTCGGACTGAAAAGGGACAGCGCCACAGTGCAGATGCTTACAGATATTGCGTCGGATATTTTAAATTCAGATTACAGATATTTTTATATCAGCGGATTTTCATACCTCTATGACCAGAATGATAATATTGCCTCGGTAAGATGGACCTGCGACAGCAGTTACCTTATCAGCGGGACTCAGGAGCCGGATGTTGACCGGATTAAGGGGGAACTGTCTGAGCTGGAAGCTGCCCTTGATAAAGCCCTGGACTGTGTGGACAGCCGTATGACTGTGGTGGAAAAGGTGCTGGCGGTTCATGACTATATCGTGCGGGTATGTGATTATGACCAGGAGAATTATGTAAATAATACGGTCAGCGTTCATTCCTATTCTGCCTGGGGGGTTCTCATTGATGGAAAGGCGGTGTGCCAGGGTTACGCGGAAACTTTTGGCGCGATGATGAAGGCCCTCGGCATTGACAGTTGTCTTGTGGCTAGTCCATCCATGAATCATATATGGAATATGGTTTATATTGATGGGGTATGGTATCATGTTGACGCCACATGGGATGATCCGGTGCTGTACGGTACGACGGCTATGGGGCTGCCCAATAATGACTATGCCGATGAAGGCTATTGTGTACATAAAAGTTTCTTAAAAAGCGACAGTGAGATGACGGCCCTGGGTTATTTTTCCTGGGATGACGACGTGCCTGACGCGCCTGTCAGCCAGGCATTTAACAGCTATTGTTTTTACAATGCGGCGTCAGATATGAGCTATTACAATACTTACTGGTACTATCTCCAGTCGCCGGGGACAATCTGCCGGGCTAAAATCGACGGCTCTGACAAGCAGAATTTTTCCGCCGGAGATGGGGCATATCTCCACCTGCTTGGAAACGTTTTGTATTACAGCGACAGCAAAGGCGTTTATAGTTTTGATCCCGCAAGGGGCAGTTCGGCTGTATACTTTTCCGTGGATAAGACATATCCGGGATATACACTGACGGAATTTGCGGTGAAAAATGATCAGATGATCGGCGTACTCTGGGACGGCTCCGGGAAATTTTTGCGGGTTGTTCTTGAAGAAACCGGGCCGGCAGAACTGGAGAGCGGCTCCCAGACAGAAAACGGTACTCAAACAGAAAACGGTACTCAGACCGGAGACAGTGGTCAGACGGGAGGCGGCAGCCAGACCGGGACGCCGGGGCAGCCAGATACATCTGAGGATCCCGGTATGCAGGCCTATGACGATCCTGTAGAAGAGTTTGTGGCCCGGCTGTATGAATATATTTTGGATCGCTCTCCTGATCCTTCTGGACTGGCATCATGGACAAAGGTTTTGAAAGAAGGCAGAGAGCAGGGGGCCAAAGTGGCTCAGGGCTTTATTGACAGCGATGAATTTAAGGCGAGGACGATAAGCGGCGAAGAATATTTGAAAATATTATACCGGACATTTTTTGACAGGGAACCGGACGCCTCAGGGCTGCAGGCATGGTTGAACGTCCTTGATGACGGCCTTTCCAGACTTCATGTTTTTAAGGGATTTGCCGAGTCTGATGAATTTACAGAAATTTGTCGGGAGTATGGTATCCACCGGGGAAATGTGGCTTTAACCGCACCGAGAGATCAAAATGAAGGGGTCACAAAGTTCCTGGTTCGCTGTTACCGTCTCTGCCTTGGACGGGAAGCTGATGAGGATGGTTTAAACGCATGGTGTACCCAGATCCTGACCGGAGCCAATACAGCAAAAGAGGCGGCCTGGGGATTTGTTTTTTCCAATGAATTTAAGGGGAAAAATCTGTCTGACCAGGAATTTGTCAAAGTGCTGTACCGGGTATTTATGGACCGGGAGGCGGATGCCGACGGACTGAATGCCTGGATCAGAGTTCTTGAAAGCGGCCAGGGCAGGGAGCATGTGTTTAATGGATTTGCGGATTCTTTGGAATTTCAGGAGATATGCCGGGAATACGGAATCCAGTAAATATAGTAAACGACAATGTCGCTTACTATAAACCCTTCGGGGGATGTGTATCATTAATTTAAAAAGGGGGAGAAGAGAATGAGAAAAATGTACAAAAGAATCGGGGCATTTTTCCTCATCGCGGCAATTCTGTTTATTCAGTTTGGCTCCAGAGGATATGCCCAATCGTCCTACGACAATCAGGGCGTCCGGGATTTTGTTGTCCGCCTGTATCAGGTCGTTTTGGACCGGGAGCCGGATGCGGCCGGGCTGGACGCGTGGTACGGCCAGTTGGTCAGCGGTGGTCAGAGCGGCGCTCAGGTGGCCAGAGATTTTTTGTTCAGCCGCGAGTTTGAAGAGAAAAATTACAGCAATGCCCAGTATGTGGAAATTTTATACCGGGCACTGTTTGACCGGGAACCGGATGCCGAAGGGTATGAACAGTGGCTCGCCCAGTTAGACGCGGGAGTCTCCCGGCTGACGATCTGTAAAGGTTTTGTGGATTCTCAGGAATTTGCCGCGCTGTGTCAGAACTTTGGTATTGTCAAGGGAACCATTGAAGCGCCATCTAACGGACAGCAGATTTATCTGGTAGATCAGTTTGTGCGCAGACTCTATCAGGTAACTCTTGGCAGAGAAGCGGATCCAGACGGACTGGAATCTTGGAAGAAACTTCTTATTGAGGGAAGTTCCACAGGCGCCCAGGTGGTTAAAGGTTTTGTATTCAGCCAGGAATGCCAAAATATGAATCTTTTCGATGAAGACTATATCCGTCTTTTATACGCCAGCCTTTTTGACCGGGAGGCGGATCCAGACGGACTGGCAGGCTGGAAAAACTTGCTGGATCATGGCCTGACCCGGGATTATGTGTGCAATGGCTTTATTAATTCCGATGAATTTGCCGCACTGTGCCAGAAATATGGTATTGAGAAGGGAAGCGCTGTGTCGGAAGATATCCGCGACCGCAATGAATCTCTGACAGTTTTTGTGGCGGATATGTACCTTAAAGGGCTTGGAAGGGGATTTTCTCAAAGTGAACTGGAAAACGCCCTGAACCTGTTCTTTAATAATGAAACCAACGGTTATACATATGTCAGAGGAATTGTGGAGTCTGCTGAATTTTCGGCGAGATCTGTCAGTGACGAAGCTTTCATGGATTTTCTTTATGACACAGTCCTTCAGGCGGATAAAACCAGCGGTGATTACAGCCGTCAGCTTTCTGCTCTTAAAAATGGCAGTTCCCGCAGCGATATCCTGGAGGAGTGCCTTACCGGGGAAACTTTTGCAGCCAGATGCCAGGCTATGGGGGTTCAGGCAACCGGAAGGCTCATTGATCCGGACAAGCCGATGGTAGCCCTGACTTTTGACGATGGACCGTCAGCCCATACGCCAATCATACTGGATACATTGGAGCAGTATGGCCAGGTGGCAACATTTTTTGTTGTGGGAGAGTGGATACCTGTGTATCCCAACACGGTAAAGCGAGCCTATGATATGGGATGCGAGATCGGAAGCCACTCCAATACCCATGCGGATCTGGCAACACTTAGTCCTTCCGGGATTGTCAGCGAAATGTCCATTACCGACAATAATCTTCTTAACGTGACAGGAGCGCCGGCGACCGTCATGCGTCCGCCGGGAGGAAGTCAAAACGCTACCGTACGGGCAAATGTGGGCAAGCCTATTATTATGTGGTCTTTGGATACGGCGGACTGGAAGACGAGAGATGTAACATCGACCGTCAATGCGGTGTTAAATAATGTTCGGGACGGAGATGTGGTGATCATGCATGATCTTCATCGTCCTACAGCCCTTGCCGCTCAGATCATTATCCCGGAACTGGTAAACAGAGGATATCAGTTAGTGACCGTCAGCGAACTGGCCCAGTACCGGGGTGGCCTGGAGCCGGGGCAGGTATACTACGATTTTTATAAATAATCCCGATGGCCGGCGGCTTTTGCAATTTTGTAAAGCTGCCGGCTTTTTTGAAAGGAGAGTGGTCTTAACGAAAAGTGCAAAAGTTTTATGGGGAATATTATTGGCAGCATTCATTCTTGCCTGGCCGTGGAAGAGCTACGGAAGTGAGGCCGATAGCGTAAGAGAATTTCAGGAGGAGACCGTGTTTGAAAAACAGGGCGTCTATGATTTTCTTAACCGGCTGTATGTCATTATTTTAGGAAGAAATCCCGATGCTGAAGGTATGAGGGCGTGGTATGAGCAGTGGCTTATCCAGCTTCAGGCCGGGGTTAGCAGGGAGGCGGTTTGTAAAGGGTTTATTAATTCAGAGGAATTTAAAAATCTTTGCGGCCGTTACGGCATCCGGCCGGGAACGATTGAAAATAATGAAAATAGCCGTCAGATCGTTCTGATTGATCAGTTTGTGGAGCGGATGTACGTGACAGCCCTTGGCAGGACGTCAGATTCTGTGGGAAAAGAGCAGTGGAAGGCCCAGTTGATCCAGGGGAGTGCCACCGGAGCCCAGATTGTCCAGGGTTTTATTTTCAGTGAAGAGTGCGTCAACAAAAATCTCTCGGACGAAGCTTATGTGGATCTGTTATACAGAGCCTTATTTGACCGCCAGGCAGACGATGAGGGAAAGGCTTCCTGGCTGGATCTTCTAAATCGGGGAATGACCCGGAATTTTGTGTGCTGCGGGTTTATTAATTCCCAGGAATTTGCCGCGCTGTGTGAGCGGTATGAGATTATCCGGGGAAGTGCCGCTTCCGGTCAGATCCGCGATGTAAATCAGGCGCTGACTTTATGGGTGTATGATCTGTATGCGTCTGCACTTGGCAGACCATGTTCTGTTCTGGAGCAGGAAAATGCGCTGAATCTTCTGATCAACAGAAAAATTTCTGGCAATAATTTTGTGAAAAGTATTTTTTTGTCGGCAGAGTATCAGGCCAGACAGTGTTCCAACGAAGATTTCCTGGGCTGTATCTATACCTTTATTCTCCAAAAGGATATGTCGGGCGAAGATTTTTCAGGGCTTATCCAGCGGCTGGCCGGCGGCGCCGGGAGAGATGTGATCCTTGGCGAATGTTTGCGAATGCCTGAATTTGCCAGCCGGTGTCAGAACCTTGGGATTATCTGCGAAGATGCGGCCATAGAGATTCCGGATAGTAATCCGCTTCAAGTCTTTAACGCGTGGTCATCTGTTTCGCCTCAGGCGTTAAACCGCATTCAAAGCGCTGTCAATGACTTTTCCGTTGCGGGATATGACGTGGGATTTGTCATGGTAGATCTTCATACCGGACAGGGCATCAGTTATAACAGTCAGAAGGAATTTTACTCTGCCAGCACCATTAAAGGCCCCTATGTTGTATGCCTTAATGAAATGATTCCCTCCTCTGTTTCTGCCTGGGGAAATACCATGCGCCAGACCATTATGGTGTCCAGCAATGAGGGCTATGCGTCACTGAGGGCCACTTTCGGTTCCGCTTTGTTTCGCCAGTGGGTCAGCGAGGCCGGCTGTACCAGCGTGGACACATCCAGGAATTATCCAGGGCTGACGCCTAAGGAACTGGCCCAGATGTGGATTAAATGCTACGGCTTTTTTACAGGCGGCCAGGAAAATTCCCAGTGGTGCGCCCAGCTTTTTACCAACACACTTCAGTCAAGTATTTTAAATACTCTGGGCGGAACTTACACCACATATTCCAAGGCGGGATGGATCGGAGCGGGCGGTTACATGACGGTACAAAATGATGCCGGGATTGTTATGAAACCGGATCATCCCTATGTCATTGTCATTATGTCCGGCGCTTACGGACGGTTGGATCTTCTCAGTAATCTCGTGTCAGCTTTGGATAGCGCCCACTCGGAGCTGGTGATGTAAAAGAGAGCTTACGCTGCGCTAACTATTTCCATGTCCATCAGCTTGCTGCGGGGGATTTGACTGACCGGTGTTGTTTGTTGGCGGGGATGTTTGTACAAGCTCCCGTTTTTTGCGAACATCTTTTTGGAGCAGCTTATAAAGGGTTGCTGTGATGGGGACGGCAAACAACATGCCAATGATGCCGTTCAGGCCGCCGCCTACAGTAACTGCGCACAGAACCCATATGCCGGGAAGTCCCACGGAGGAACCAACCACTCTGGGATAGATCAGATTGCCTTCGATCTGCTGAAGAATAGCAATGAAGATTAAAAAGGCAATAGCGCGGATAGGATTGACGGTAAAGATCATAAACGCGCCCACCGCGGCACCTAGGTAAGCACCGACAACTGGAAGCAGGGCGGTGGCGCCCACCAGAGTGCCTACCATGGCGGCATAGGGAAATCTGAAAATGAACATGCCCACTGTACACAGGGCGCCGAGGATCACCGCCTCTGTACACTGTCCGACAATGAATTTAGTGAAGGTGTCGTGGGCCGTGGATAAAAACAGGGAGATCCGGTTGAAGTATTTTCCTTTAATATATGTTTTTGCCACAGACTGGAACTGAGTCAGGAGCTTTTCTTTTCCGGCCAGAAGATAAAAGGAAAAAATCAGCGCCACGACGAAGGTGATCACTGTGGAGGCAATACTGCTCAGCACATATACGGTGGAGGAAAAAATATTGCTCAGGCCGTTGGTCAGGTGGGACATGAGTTTTTGAAGCAATTGATCCCAGTTGACATTCAGTGATTGGAGAATACTTTGAAGCCTTGGCCAGTCTCTGTCTGAGGAAGACAGCCAGTTCATCATGTCGGAGATCGCCGATGGGATTTCCTTAGTTAAAACAGAGATTGCCTGGACAAGCTGTGGTATGACAATGAGGGTGATCAGGACAATAATGGCGGCAATGATAACGATGGAGCCAACAATACTTATCGGACGCTTGATTTTTTTTACCCATGGTTTTTCGGATTGAAAGATCGGAAGGCTTTCGATCCTTGAGACCGGAATATTTAAAATATAGGCAAGGACACAGCCCAGGGCCAGCGGGCGCAGTACGGTAATCATAAGGTTGGCCATGTCCAGCACACGATCGCTGTATTTTATGAAAAGGGCCAGCAGAGCAATGATGACCAGCACAATCAGTATCTTTTTTCTCAGTTTCATAAAGGACACCTCCTCCTCATAAATATTTGCCGGATCTTTGGTGACGATGATCCGCTGAAACTGTGGATTATATCTAATCTTAACATAGATCTTTGTTTATGGATAGTGAAAATACTGATTTGAGGAAAATATAGATAAACTTGTGGTAGAGAAATAACAAATGACAGATTAAAGACGGTATGCTATGATAAAGCCATAAAAAGTCACACGCAGATTAGGAGATGAAATGTCATGGAACATCAGGAAATATGGAAGACGAAAGAGCCTGTGGATATTGTTTTTAGTCCAAGGGTCGTGCCTCCAGGCTATGTTCCTTACCATTGGCATGACGCCTACGAGTTTAATTTTGAGATTGAGGGGAGTTTCCAGGTTATGATCCATCATGATAAATATGTGGCCGGACCGGGCGATTTTTTTGCCATTAATCCGGGTGAGCCCCATTCTTTTGTGTCTGAAAAGGGCGATACATCTATTACGATGATCATTCCAAGCAACTTTTTCAAACGTTTTGCGCCTAATGAGCCTCTGCCGGTATTTCCAAATGTTTTTTCAAAAGAGCAGAAGGCGGTGATCGGAGAATGGTTGATGCGGTGCAATCATTTATATGAAGCGTCTCTCGAAAGTAATTTCCTGGATTTTTACGGGGAACTGTTTTATTTGTTAAGCTACCTTTACCAGCAGCGCAAAAAGGATGCCCGCCTGGAACAGATCGCTCTTAGTGATACACAGAAGCATCGTCTGGAAATATTGACATCCTATATTGAAGACCATTACAATGAATCTATCGGTCTTAATGACGCGGCAGGCATTCTCCATCTTCAGCCTAATTATTTCTGTCGTTTTTTCAAAAAGCTTACAGGAATGAGTTTCATGGAATATCTTAATGATTACCGGATTATTAAAATTTATCGGGATATTATAGATACGGACGATTCAATTAGAGATATCATTATCCGCCATGGATTTGATGATTATAAGATTTTTCGAAAGTACTTTTACAGGCGTTATCAGGCAACACCGTCCCATGTGCGGAAGTTTAAAGTGATTTCTCAGTACTCGGAAAAGAAAAAATAAGGTATAAATGGAAAACGGAGTGTCCTGCTTTGAGGATGCTCCGTTTTTCATTTATGTGTTATTTATTTTTGGAAACTATTGTTGTCAAGCCAGGTTTCAAGCTGTTGCTGGTAAGCATCAATAACTTTCTGAATACCGGCGTTTTCCATAGCCTGGCAGTACTGCTCATACTCGCCTTTAAGATCTGTGGAGGCTCCGGATTCAAGGGTTGACCGGTACTGGTTGATAACGTTGTTAATGGCCGTCAGTTCGTTGCTGAACTGGGATGTGTCGGCGGAGAAGCCGATATATTTAGAAACCTCAGCGGCGTCATCGGATGCCTGGAGCCGCTCCATAAAATCTCCGCCCTGACCCTGAGCCGGGTAGGTGAGAAAACCGTTGCCCCACAGATACATATTGCTGGAATAAACAGCATCCTCCGCTTTGACAGCTTCTCCTTCTTCGTTGACTGTATAATCTCTGCCCTCAATACCCCAGGTCAGAAGATTCATTACATCAGCGTCAGAATAGAGAAGATCGATAAATTTCGCGGCAGCTTCCGGTTCCTGGCAGGTGACAGGAATACACAGTCCCCATGTCTGGGAAACGCTGCTGCCCATAGGAATAGATAATACCTGACTGGCCACAACATCATATCCGGTCACAGAACGGCGGATATCATCAATACCAACCTGGCCGGTGGCAATGTAAGAGAATGTGACCCCGTTGGCCATCAGAGTGTCTCCGCTGTCTTCAGTAATGGAGGCATCTTTATAAATATAGCCTTTTTCATACCAGCTTTGAACACGCTGAAGTGTTTCAAAGTAATCTTCGGATTCATAGTAGGGTTTTACTGTGTCTGTTTCAGGATCAGCATAGATAATGCCGTAAGTGTCGCCGAGAATATCTACGCCATAGTTTTCGGACCAATTATCGCTTCCTAGCATTACGCCCTGGAGAGGATAAACGCGGCCGGACAGGTCAGCATTGCTCAGGCAACATACAGTCTGAAGCTCTTCGGGTAAAGTGCCGTTTTGGTTGGCATCATAAACGGCGGCCAGGATTTCTTCATATTCGGACCATGAGGACAGATTTTCCGCTTTTTCCACAAGGTCAAGGGCTTCAAGAATATCTTTGCGCATGATCACATAAAGCTGGGTGGAGAATCCGGCGATTGTAGGTACTGCGTAAATTTCACCGTTGACCGTGTTGCCTTTTACAAATTCGCCGACAGCCTCCAGAGCATTTGGCGCGTATTCTTCAAGAAGATCCGTTATCCCCATGAGCTGATTCTGGGATGTCATGCTGGAAAAGGTAGCTGGCGGAGCAGGGGCGAAAAGCATGAGATCCATGCGTTCCTGGCCAGACATTTTAAGGCTTACCTGCTGAAGGTATGAGCCGAAATCAAGTATATTAAAATTAACATGAACACCGATTTTTTCTTCACTGATAGCGTTGACTGCGTCCGCTATATCTGTGATATCATTGGTACCGGTCAGATCAATGCCGTAGTATTCAATAGTTACAATTTCTTCCGGTTCGCTGGCGCTGTCCTGCGAAACGGAGGAAGATGAAGCCTCGCTGTTTTGCTGAGTCTGAGAAGTTACTGTATTGTTCTGGGCGTTGTTCTCACTGTTGCCGCAGCCGGCAAGAACAGTGGATACGGCGAGAATGCCAGATAGGAAAACTGCAGATAATTTTTTTAACATTTTATCTATCCCTCCAATTACAAAAAAAGAATCTTATCACGCTTATACCTTCCGGATGGTTAGGTAAATTATAGACTTTACAGGATATTTATACAATTATTTTTTTAGCTTTAAAGTAGGTAAATATTATCTTTTAGAAGAATATACTACATTGCGGAATTTTTTCGTTTGGCGATGGGAGTTGACAAGGTATGAAAAAAGTTGTAGAATTCCTAGTGAATTACTAGGAAAAAGACTGTTTGGGATGGCGCCGGTGGTTTTGGACGCGTCCGCAAATCAGCCATTTTTGAGAGGATCACAGGAGGAATCTATATGTTAGACGCTAAAGTTGCACAGTTGTTAAACACACAGGTGAACAAGGAGTTTTACTCTGCTTACTTATATCTGGATTTTGCCAATTATTATATTGAGGAAGGACTGGACGGTTTTGCTAACTGGTATAATGTTCAGGCCCAGGAAGAGCGGGATCACGCCATGCTGATGATCAAATATCTTCAGAACAACGGCTGCCCTGTGACTCTGGAGGCCATTGACAAGCCAGATCAGACATATAATGGCGTAGGCGATCCTCTGGATGCCGGATACAAACATGAGCAGTATGTGACAAGCCTGATCCATAATATTTATGATGCGGCTAATACAGTAAAGGATTTCCGCACCATGCAGTTTTTAGACTGGTTCGTCAAAGAGCAGGGTGAGGAGGAGACAAACGCGGAGAATCTTATTAAAAAGTTTAAGCTGTTTGGCTCCGATCCAAAATCTTTATATATGCTGGATAATGAGCTGGCGGCAAGAACTTACGCGGCTCCGTCTCTTGTACTGTAAAATATTAGCTTCGATAAAATTAAAAATCCGCGCTCTCGTTTCGGGAGTGCGGATTTTTTGAAATTTCGTGGATTTTAAATGGCACGATTCCCCTGCCATTTTCCTCTCAGATACCAGAAAAAGGAGATCAGGTAATTGGATAGCCAGCCCAGCGGTACGGCATACCACACGGCAGAGACACCAATAACAGGGGCAAAAATATGGGCAAAGGCCACACGGATTGTAAGATTGACCAGGTTGGCCACAGTAAAAACAATTGTATCACCGGAACCTCGCAGAACGCCGTCCACGCTGCACTTAAATCCGATCAGAACATAAAAGAAACCAAGAAATTTCATATAGGCGATACCTGTGGAAAATGCTAAAGCATTGGAATCTCCATCCAGAAAGGCGGTGATCAGTGTATCGCCGAAAAGTTCCAGGATAAGGCATAGGATTATTGCGATAGCTATGACCAGGCGGTAACTGGCGTGATATCCTTTTCGAACGCGGGCTGTTTGACCGGCTCCCATATTCTGGGCGGTAAAGGTTGACACTGCAGTACCTACGGCAACCATGGGGATGACACAGATCCCTTCAAAACGGCTGGCCGCCGCATATCCGGCCATGACCTGAGAACCAAAGCTGTTGACCACGGACTGAACCAGCAGCATTCCCAGATTGACAATCGTCTGCTGGATAATGGATGGAATGGCGATCTTAATAATTTTTAAGGACAGGCGCCGGTCATAAAGGGGCAACCTCCCGGACGAAGGATAAGTTTGAAGACGGCGTGTCATTATGTAAAAAGATAAAACCGCGGATATCCCCTGGGCGATAAGGGTGGCAATGGCCACGCCCGCGACAGCCATATGAAAAAACACAACAAACACAAGATCAAGAACGACATTGGTTAATGAGGACATGATCAGCAGTTTTAAAGGTGTTTTTGAATCTCCCAGCGCATTAAAAACAGAGGAGAGAGCATTATATAAAAATAGAAAAGGAAGTCCCCAGAAATAAATGCTCAGATAGGTCCTTGCCTCATCAAAGACATTGTCCGGAGTATTTAAGGCGTAAAGGATGTTATCGCAGAAAAGAAGACCGATAGCGGCCATAACAACAGAGAGAACAAGGAAGTTGATCAGTGTGGTTGTAATGGCTCTTTTCATGGCATCTATCTGTCGGGCTCCCAGAAATTGAGAGATTACCACACTGCTGCCGATACCGGCGCCAGTGGCAACCGCGATAAATACATTGGCCAGAGAATAGGTAGTTCCTACGGCAGCCAGAGCTTCCTCGCCGACAAAACGGGCGACAACGATCCCGTCGACCATATTGTAGAATTGCTGAAAAAGGTTTCCGAGGATAATGGGAACCGCAAAGAAGAATAAAGCTTTCCCAGGAGTGTCTGTAAGCATATTCAGTGATGTTTTTTTCCTGGATAAAATGGACATAGTCATTGTCCTCCTCTACAAACATTTGTGATCAATATATTTTTTTCTGTAGGCGATCACGACCATATTAAAAAAGAAATCCCTCTCATAATTATCCATGATGGTCTGGGTGCCGCTGAAATTGAAAAAGAAATCCGCGTACAATTTCAGCTTTTCCGGTGCGTGGGTTGTGATGACAATGGTGGTGGCACCGTTTTTGCTGCATTCCTTCAGAGCTTTCGTCAGATATTCTGTGGCCTTGAAATAAGGATACTGAAAAATAACAACGCTGCCTTTGCCAAATTGTTTTGTGTTATTTAAAGGCTTGCGGCTGTTGTTGGGACGAACCTGATGGCCGGCAACAATGAGTGCATTCTGCATAAAAACAGTGCTGGATGTATTGCCGTAGGAATAAATGCCGATGAGCCGTGAACTGTGGATCACATCGGCCAGCTTTTCATAAATATGCTTATCCATGGAGTGGAGTTCCCGGACGCTGTTTTCCACAGTATCCAAAAGTATGTCATATTCATCTTTTTGAGGTGTTGACATCATATCGGGGACAATCCGGTTGAAATCAGTGTAGTGATCCAGAACATGGACAATTTCTTCCTTGAAAGCGCTGTAGCTTTCACAGCCCAGCTTCCGGCACAGACGGCTGATCGTGCTTGGGGAGACATAGCACATCTCCGCCATCTGATAAATGGTGGAATTCCTGATTTGATTGAGATGATCCATCAGGTGCATGACTGTGTCATGGTAAATGTCACCTTGAGGGGTAGCATTATAAAAACCCAGTAAATCGTCAATAATATTCATATTCCTGCCGCCCTTTCCATGTACTTATATGGGAACTGGTGTCCGCGCTGTCAATACGCGGACAGACTTTAGTATTATTTTATATAGTTTACTGTATAAAAACAAGTATAAAAAAACATTGATTTTTTGTCACCGAGCGTATACAATGAGAAAGACAATAAAATAATGGGAGAAATATTAGAGATCAGAGAGGTAATCCAAAATGAAAAAGAACACTATTCTTTGTAGTTTACTGGTACTTTTAGTATCTGCCGCACTCTGCGCATGCGGAGGCGACAAGAATACAGAGACTTCATCAACTGCCGCTAATACTTCTTCAGAAGACACACCAACCACAGGCGGAAGTGTTGTTTTTGGAATGACACAGGACCTGGTAAGTCTTGACCCCCACCAAATAACGGATGCAGGAACTCGGAGTGTGGTATTTAATATTTATGAAGGGCTTGTAAAGCCCACTTCCACCGGTGATCTTGAACCGGCGGTTGCCAGCGATTACACCATTTCAGATGATGCGAAAACCTATACGTTTACATTGAGAGATGGCGTGACATTCCATGATGGAAGTGCTGTGACTGCGGAAGATGTTAAATATTCCATTGAACGTTATGCGGAGATTCAGGGCGAATCCTCCGCTTTTTCTTTGCTGGATCAGGTGGAGATTGTGGATGAAAAAACGGTGGCCGTTCATCTGACAGAAGGCAATTCGGAGTTTCTGGCCAATCTCACCCTGGCGGTGATACCAAAAGCCAACGAAGATCCGGCGGGCAATCCTGTCGGGACCGGTCCTTTTAAGTATGTATCCTATACGCCGGGACAAAATCTCACCCTGGCAAAAAATGAAAACTATTGGAAGGAAGGCGCGCCTTATCTGGATGAGGTTCAGTTTAAATTTATTGCGGACACAGATACGGCATTTACCCAGCTCCAGGCGGGGACAATAGATATTATGAATTATCTGACCACCGCCCAGGTCCAGACCCTTTCCCAGTCCGGAAGTCAGTTTGAGATTGTTGAGGGGAATATGAATCTGGTTCATGCCATGTTTTTAAATAATGAATATGAACCTCTTTCCGATGTGCGTGTGCGCCAGGCTTTATGCTATGCTGTGGACCGGGACGCTATCAACAGTTTCCTTTTTGACGGAAAAAGCCACATTATCGGTTCCCATATGATTCCGTCTCTCCAGACATGGTATGAACCGGAAGCGGAAACCGTGTATACTTACGATGTGAATAAGGCAAAAGAACTTCTGGCCGAGGCAGGCTACGGCGATGGTTTTGACCTGGAGATTACTGTGCCAAGCTCTTACAGCCAGCATGTGGATACAGCCCAGATTATTGTAGAACAGCTTGCCGCTGTAGGTATTAACGCCACTATCCAGAAAGTTGAGTGGAGTACATGGCTGGAGGATGTTTATACTAACAGAAATTATCAGGCTACAGTTATTGGCTTTGACGGCACTTTGGCCCCCAGCGATTGGCTGCAGAAATATGGCACCGGAGTTTCCAACAATATTGCCAATTATTCCAATGAAGAATACGATAGTATTTTAGAGCAGGCTCTGGCAGCTATTGACACAGATGAGAAAGCAGCGCTTTACAAAGAACTTCAGATGAATCTGGCCGAGAACGCCGCCTCTGTTTATATTGAAGACCCGGCGGATTTTGTGGCCATGGATTCACGCCTGGGCGGATACACATTTTATCCCACCGCGGCCTGGGATATGTCCGTCATCTATGTCAAAGAGGGCGCTGGCCAATAATCTAAAGATGCAGGAAAAAGGCGAAAATCAATGAAATATATACTGAAAAAAATCGTTACTCTCATTATCACATTATTGTTCATCTCGTTGATCACATTTACAGCGTTTTCAGTGATCCCAGGCGACGCGGCAACCGCTCGCCTGGGCACGGACGCCACCCCGGAACAGGTAGCTCAGCTCAGGGAAGAGATGGGGCTTGATGACCCTCTCCCGGAGCGTTATGTAAACTGGCTGGGGGGAGCCATACGGGGAGATTTCGGTGATTCCTACCAGTATGATACATCCACCGTAGCTTCCCTAATGGCGGACCGTCTTCCCGTAACATTGATCCTGGCAGTGATGTCTCTGGTGCTGATCCTTGTGATCTCTGTGCCGCTGGGGATTGTCAGTGCCCGGTATGCGGGGAAATGGCTGGATACGCTGATCAATCAGGTCAGTCAGGTCACAATGGCTATACCTGCCTTTTTTCTGGGAATACTCATTACTTACATTTTCGGGCTGATTTTGTCATGGTTCCAGCCGGGGGCTTTTGTGGATCCGTCGGTGAGCTTCTGGGGCTGTGTGGCCAGCCTGATTTTCCCGGCGATTGCCGTAGCTCTGCCTAAAATTGCTATGGTGGTAAAGTTTCTGCGCAATTCCATATTAAGCGAAATGCCCAAAGACTATGTACGGACAGCCTACAGCAGAGGTAATGGGAAGAGCCGGGTGCTTTATGTTCATATTCTTCGCAATGCCCTGATTCCAGTGATCACATTTGTGGCGATTATTATTGCCGAGATCATGGCGGGCAGTATTATTGTGGAGCAGGTGTTTGGCATTCCGGGAATGGGGCAGCTTCTTATTACATCCATTTCTGCCAGAGATTATCCGGTGGTCCAGGCCATCGTTACCTATATTACGGCCATTGTTGTTATTGTAAACTTTCTGGTAGATATCCTTTACCGTCTGGTTGACCCGCGGGTTAAGGCATAATAAGGCGAGGAGGCAGTGACCATGAAAATTTCCATAAAAAAGAAAAGAAATTATAATTTAATCATTGGCCTGTGTCTGACCGGCTTTTTTGCCCTTATGGCTTTAGTGGGCCAGTTCTGGACGCCTTACTCAGTGACATCTATGGACCCGTTAAGTGTCAACGTTGCCCCATGCCTTGCCCATCCCTTCGGAACCGATAATTTTGGCCGGGATATTTTAAGCCGGGTCATGAACGGCAGCGGCATGACTTTTTTCGTTGCGATCTGTACGGTTTTGATGGGGGCGGTTATCGGCACCGTGGTAGGCGCCCTGACTGGTTATTTTGGCGGCTGGATTGATGAGATTATTATGCGCATAAATGATATTCTTCTCTCGTTCCCTAGTGTACTGCTGGCACTGCTGTTTATCAGTTTTTTGGGGCCTGGGACGGTGAATGTGATCCTCGCTCTGGGAATTTTATTTATCCCAAGCTTCGCCCGTATTGTCCGCAGTGAGATGATCCGGTGCAAGGAACTGGATTTTGTTAAAAGCGCCAAAGTTATGGGTGTTGGACCCTTTCGTATTATGTTTGTCCATATTTTGCCAAATACACTGGTCAGCATGCTTACGGCGGCGGCCATTGGCTTTAACAACGCTGTTCTGGCGGAGGCCAGCATGAGCTACCTGGGACTTGGAGTACAGCCGCCCCTGCCGAGTCTTGGCCGTATGCTTTCAGAGGCTCAGTCCTATTTGTTTAATACACCCTGGTACGCCATCGCTCCAGGTGTGACGATTATCCTGATTATTCTGGGCTTTAGCATGATCAGCGAAGGCCTCCGGGCAGTGGAGCGATAGGAGGAACCGATATGGGTATGTTATTTGATGTAAGCCATTTGACCATCGGCTTTGAAGATAAGGGACAAATGAATAAAGTAGTCAATGATCTGTCTTTTTCTATGGATGAAGGGGAGATCCTTGGCGTTGTGGGAGAGTCTGGTTCGGGAAAGTCCATGACCGCACTGGCCGCCATGGGACTTTTGTCGCCTCAGGCCCATATTCTTGACGGGACTATCATGTTTGACGGGAAAGATATGTTGGCTCTCAGTGAAAAAGAGCGCAGCGCCATATCCGGAAAAGATATGTCTATGATCTTCCAGGAGCCGATGACATCTCTTAATCCTGTGATGAAGATCGGAAAGCAGGTGGGGGAAAGCCTGCGCCTCCATACCAGTTTGAGCAAAGAGCAGATCCATGAGAAGGTGATCCGGGCCCTGTCTGACGTGGGCTTGTCGGATCCGGAGGGATTGTGTAAAAAGTATCCCCATGAACTGTCCGGCGGTATGCGCCAGCGGGTAATGATCGCTCAGGCGATGGTCTGTTCCCCAAAACTTTTGATCGCCGATGAGCCGACAACGGCTTTGGATGTGATCGTTCAGGGACAGATTTTAAAGCTGCTTAGAAAGCTCCATCGGGAACGGGGCGTGGCTATTTTATTTATTTCTCATGATCTTAATGTGATCCGGGAAATCTGCCAGAATGTGATCGTCATGTATAACGGCGATATTGTAGAGCGGGGGAAAGTTCTGGATGTTCTGGAACACCCTAAGCATGAATACACGAAAACTCTGGTAGCTTCTATCCCGGATAATACCACAGCGGATAGGAAGCGCCGTCCTATTGTGACGATGGAACATCTGAACGTGTTTTACCGGGATCATGAAGGTGGTTTCTTCAATAAAAGCGGTCGTCAGCAGGTCATTAAAGAGTTAAATCTTCAGGTCTATGAAGGAGAACTGATGGGTATTGTGGGGGAGAGCGGATGTGGAAAATCCACCCTTGCAAAAACCATTGTCGGTTTAAATACTGACTATAATGGGACACTGAAAATGGATGAGGATCTTCACCCTCAGATGGTTTTTCAGGATCCCTTCGGCTCCTTAAATCCCGCCCGCAGAATTGGCTGGATTATGTCGGAACCTCTGCGTGTTCGGGGGATCCGCACAAAAAGGGAGCGCCGGAATATGGTCTGTGATATGCTGACGAAGATCGGCCTGGATTCCTCCTTTTATGACCGTTATCCCCATGAGCTGTCCGGCGGGCAGCGTCAGCGTGTCAGTATCGGTGCGGCTCTTTTGATGAACTCCAGACTTTTAGTGGCTGATGAGCCGGTGTCAGCGCTGGATGTGACTGTTCAGTCCCAGATCCTTGAGCTGCTTCTGGATATTCATAAGAAGGGCGGTCTGACGATTTTGTTCATATCCCATGATCTGAACATTGTGCGTCATATCTGCCACCGTGTGGCGGTAATCTATCTGGGGCAGATTGTGGAACTGGCGCCGGTGGATGAGATTTATAAAAATCCATGCCATCCCTATACCCAAATGCTTTTTGAGTCTGCTCTTTCTGGTAATGATTCCCGGACAGCTCATTTTGCTCCGGACGATATTGGCGCGGATATTGAGGACACAGTGATCGGGGATACAGGCTGTCCTTTCTATCCCCGGTGTAAGTACCGCACACAGCGCTGTGAGGCACAGGCGCCGGACTTTGTCAATGTAGGGGCGGATCAGGAACATTTTGTGAGGTGTTTTTTTGAAGGTAAAATCACCTTGGAAAAAAATGAACTGCATAATGGGGATATGCATATTATTTGAAACTTTCAGAACTGGAAAATATTTGAGCGGAAAACTGGTTCAAGGGGATTTGATTGAACCGGTTTCCAGTCATGGGAAAGGTAAGTATAGATTATTTATAAAAATAACTTTTTCCCTAGATAAGACTCCAGGCGTGTCTGTTCCGGCATGCCGTAAATCCCGGAGGCAGGGTCCATAAAAAGTCCAATGTGGGGCGGATAAAATGTGAAAATAAAAAACAGAGCGGTAGCGCTAAAAAGGATCAGCGCCGCTGCCATTGTGCGCGCCGGGAGTCTCCGGCGCCATTTTTGTATATAGACGGTCAGGATAAAAGTGATCAAGACGGAGAAAAAAAATAGTGCCAGATCCGCCCAGAGATAATGTTTTCCGACAACACCGGTGTAAGTATAAAAACCGGCGATGATAAAAAGGAGAGCGGTTAAAAGGGCAAGGGTGCGAGCATACAGAAACCCTGGGATTTTTTTAGTGTAGACGCTCACCTCCAGGATAGTATAGAGCAATACAGGAAAATATAAAAGTTTTAAATGTTCCCAGATGGATTCATTGACGGCGGAGAAAAGAGCGGCAGCGGGAACTCCGGTACTCCACTGGAACAGAAAGTGGAGCAGGAATCCCGCCGATGTTGTAAAAATAATTCCCAGAATGGTAAAAAAAACCGGTATGGCCATGGAGCGTGAAGCATAGTAATACATAAAAATTCCCTCATTCAAAATGTTTTCCGATGATAAAAAGTATGTTCGGCCGGGAGATTTTTATGCGTGCCAAAGTAAACTTTTTCCAAGCTTGCGCGGCATTGGCCCAATAGACAGGTCAGCGCCTTATCGGGTCTGCTGTCTGAGAGAATCAAAAAGGCATATCCCACAGGAAAAATATATTCCAGGGGGATATGCCTGATTTTTATAAAGTCAGCTCTATGGCTGAATGGATATTAAGATAAATTAGCAAACGCCCTGAGCCAGCATAGCATCGGCAACTTTCTTGAAGCCTGCGATATTTGCGCCGGCAACAAAGTTGTTCTCTACGCCGTATTCTTTTGCGGCGTCATCAATGTTGTGGAAGATGTTTACCATAATATCTTTCAGTTTAGCGTCCACTTCTTCAAATGTCCAGCTATAACGCATGCTGTTCTGGGACATCTCAAGGGCAGATGTGGCAACACCGCCGGCATTGGCAGCCTTGCCGGGAGCAAAGTATACGCCGTTTGCCTGTAAGTATTCTGTAGCGTCCATTGTTGTAGGCATGTTAGCGCCCTCAGCGACAACGATGCATCCATTGGCAACAAGCTCTTTTGCGTCTTCGATGAACAGTTCGTTCTGTGTTGCGCATGGAAGAGCGATATCACACTTCACGGACCATACGCCGCGGCCTTCATGGTACTCAGCGTTTGGACGGTAGTTCTTATACTCTGTGAGACGGGCCCGTTTAACTTCCTTGATCTCTTTGAGAGCGTCAAGGTCGATGCCGTCTTTATCATATACCCAGCCTGTGGAGTCGGAGCATGTCACAACTTTAGCGCCAAGCTGATGTGCTTTTTCGATAGCGTAGATGGCAACATTGCCGGCGCCGGAAACGGCGATAGTCTTGCCTTCAATAGTATTGCCTTTAGATTTTAATAATTCTTCAACAAGATATACAAGGCCGTATCCTGTAGCTTCTGTACGGGCAAGGGAGCCGCCGTAGGATAAACCTTTACCTGTGAGAACACCCTCGGAAACGTTGCGGATTCTCTTGTACTGGCCGTACATATAACCGATCTCTCTTGCGCCTGTGCCGATATCGCCTGCCGGAACGTCTGTGTCAGCGCCGATGTGACGGCAAAGCTCTGTCATGAAGCTCTGGCAGAATGCCATGATCTCGCGGTCGGATTTGCCTTTTGGATCGAAATCGGATCCGCCTTTGCCGCCGCCGATAGGAAGGCCGGTCAGGGAGTTTTTGAAGATCTGCTCAAAGCCAAGGAATTTGATAATGCTTAAATTTACAGATGGATGAAGACGAAGGCCGCCTTTGTAAGGTCCGATAGCGCTGTTGAACTGTACGCGGTATCCTCTGTTGACCTGAACCTTACCGTTGTCGTCAACCCATGGCACACGGAACATTACAACACGCTCAGGCTCTACGATTCTTTCAAGAAGAGCGGCATTCTGGTATTTTTCATCATTGTCAACGACAAGGCGCAGAGAATCTAATACCTCAGTAACAGCCTGGATAAATTCCGGCTCGTTAGGGTTTTTCTTTACAACACTTTCGATGACGGTATCAACATAAGACATTGTTTTTTCCTCCTTAAAAAATGAAAATGTCCGGCAAAAAATATTTTTTGCCCCGATTATGCAAGTAATTATACAATATTGATTCAATAAATTCAATATACTAAAGTGAGAAAGAATTAAAAAAATATAATTTTTTGACCACTGTATATTCATCATGTTCCGGAGAAAAACGCCGCGAGTGTCAAAAACACTGTCTTTTGTGTGATTGCGAGCGTGATGTTTTTTTGGTTTTCATTGGAGAAATTGATTTGAATGTGGATGACGGTAAAAAGAAAATAACTTTCAAATTTACAAAATTATAGCGGATATATACATTTTGTACAAGGAAATGTCGAAAATTGGGTGCAAAAAGTGCTTTCCTTTTTTGGTGGAAATGTGTATAATAAAAAAAGATTATCCAGTAAATTTATTGTAGCTATTCGGCCATGCCGGACAGTTGCAGATTATTCTATGTTCAAAGGTTTCCCTAAAAATTCCAAACTGATATTGAAAAAATTTCAAGTGAAGAAGAATTTCAAGTGCTTTTCTGTATAGATGTTCATAATTGGATGTTTCTGTATAAAGATTAAATCAGTATGCAAAGTTAAATTTAAGAACGGAGGTTTATATGATTGAAAAATATAATACTCTGTCGCTGGCTGAGTTGAAAGCTATAGCTAAGACATTGGGTATCAAAAATACATCGTCGATGAGGAAAGCCCAGCTCGCTCAGATTTTAAGCGATCTGGAGGAAAAGCAGAAGGAAGGCGCGGCGCATCCGGAGGATGCCGCTGGTGAGAAGAAAGAGCAGGAGGTAAAGGAAGAGACCCAGAGCCATACTCAAGTTCACACAGGTAGCTCTAATACATCTTCCTCTGTTTCCGTACCTGCCGGACATACTTCATTATCCGGACATAGCACAGAGGGCGGTGCGGCCAGGGTTCGGGCGGTGAGGAATGCCAGCGGGCGCATTTCCGGACGAAATCTGAGAGGTACGGTAACTTACAGCCCGCGTTCTGCCCATCGCTATGACACTGCCGAAGGTGACAGCCGCAGTGAGACACCGGGCCGTGCAGAGACGTACGGCCGCAGCGAGGCACCGGGCCGTGCAGAGACATACGGCCGCGGTGAGGCACCGGGCCGTGCAGAGACGTACGGCCGCAGCGAGGCACCGGGCCGTGCAGAGACATACGGCCGCGGTGAGGCATCGGGCCGTGCAGAGACGTACAGCCGCGGCGAGGCGGCAGGCCGCGGGGAGACTTACAGCCGCGGGGAGACTTACAGCCGCGGTGAGATAGCAGGCCGCGCAGAGTATGGAAACCATCGTGTGGATGACTGCCATATGGAGCCTGCTCTTGAGGAACTGGACAGCGGCAATATGGCCCATGGTATCCTGGAAGTTATGCCTGATGGCTTTGGCTTTATCCGCTGTGAGAATTATCTTCCCGGTGACAACGATATTTATGTTTCTCCGGCCCAGATCCGCCGTTTTAATTTAAAGACCGGGGATATAATCGAGGGTAATATAAAGATCAAACTGCCTACAGAGAAGTTCAGCGCTCTGCTTTTTGTCCGCGCGGTTAATGGATTCCATCCGGCAGAGGCCAGCCGTAGGATGAATTTTGAGGATATGACGCCGATTTTCCCCAATTCCAGGATACGTCTGGAAACTGAGCGGGCCAGTGTTCCCATGCGCATTGTGGATTTGGTATCCCCTATTGGCAAGGGTCAGAGAGGTATGATTGTGGCACCCCCCAAGACAGGAAAGACAACGCTGTTAAAGCAGGTGGCCAAATCTGTCCATGCCAATTATCCGGAGATGAATATGATTATCCTCCTCATCGACGAGCGACCGGAGGAAGTAACGGATATTAAGGAATATATTGAAGGGGACAACGTGGAAGTCATCTATTCCACATTTGATGAGCTGCCGGAACACCATAAACGGGTTTCCGAGATGGTGCTGGAGCGGGCTAAACGCCTTGTGGAGCATAAGAAGGACGTGGTTATTCTCCTGGACAGTATTACCCGTCTGGCAAGAGCCTACAATCTGACAGTTCCCCCCAGCGGCCGTACACTTTCCGGCGGTCTGGACCCAGCGGCGTTACATATGCCTAAGCGTTTCTTTGGCGCTGCCCGGAATATGCGTGAGGGAGGCAGTCTTACAGTATTGGCGACGGCCCTCGTGGAGACGGGAAGTAAAATGGACGATGTGGTTTATGAGGAATTTAAAGGTACTGGCAATATGGAACTTGTTTTAGACCGGAGACTTTCTGAAAAACGTATTTTCCCGGCGATTGATATTGCCCGGTCGGGGACACGGCGGGAAGAACTGTTGTTAAGCAAGGATGAGCTTGAGTCCGTCTATATGATGCGCAAAGCGCTCAGCGGTATGAAATCTGACGAGGCTCTGGAACGGATTCTGGAGATGTTTATGCGTACCCGTTCTAATAAGGATTTTATCGCCGCCCTGAAACGAACAAAATTTGTACAGTAACAGTTCAGCCATCAGGGATGGGCGGGATGATTTATGCTTGCATAAGGATCTGTCCGCCCCATTCCTGATGAGCCCGGCGCCGGATCATGAGCAAAGGAGCGGCGTAAGCCGCAGGTCAGCGCGTCTGCGCGGCTTTGCGAGTGGCCCAGGCTGAACTGTTAGTTACTGTTACACATACAGTAAAGAAAAAGTAAAAAACATATTGAAATCTCATCTTGATTATGCTATAATAGGGAAGCTGTTCAGAGAAAACAGATTGACAAGTTCAATTTTTTCAATATGAGAATTTCGTAGTGAGGTGAAAAAGATGAGAGAAGGAATCCATCCAAAATACTATCAGGCAAAGGTGACCTGCAACTGCGGCAATGAATTTGTAACTGGTTCCACAAAACCGGAGATTCATGTAGAAGTTTGTTCCAAGTGCCATCCGTTCTACACTGGCCAGCAGAAGGCTGCAGCAGCCCGCGGACGTATTGATAAGTTCAATCGTAAATATGGTATTACACAGTAATAGCGAAAATGAAGGTTGGGATTTGATAAATCTCAACCTATTTTTGCATTCAGGGATGTTTAAGGAGGAGCATGATGAAGTATGCTAAAATTGGCGGACAGGCGGTGATCGAGGGGGTTATGATGCGCTACGGCAATGACTATGCCGTGACCGTGCGCAAACCTGACGGAACTCTGGAAGTAAAAAAGGACAGATATGAGAGTCTTGTCTCCCGGCTGCATCTGACCCACATACCTATTTTGAGGGGTGTTTTTGCATTTATTGATTCCCTTGTTCTGGGAATATCCACACTGACATTTTCCGCCAGCTTTTATGACGATGAAGAAAGTCCGGATAAGGACTCCCAAAAGAAAGGGGAGAGTACAGGGGAGAAAGTGCTGATGGGCGTCACTGTGGCCTTATCGGTGGTTATTGCCGTTGGTTTGTTTATGATCCTTCCCTTTTTTATCTCCGGACTTTTTGGCCGGGTAACAGAATCTTCGTGGCTTCTCGGAATCATCGAGGGGCTTGTCCGTGTTATCTTATTTATGGCCTACATTCTATTAATCTCCCGTATGAAAGATATTCAGCGGGTCTTTATGTATCACGGGGCGGAACATAAATCCATCAACTGTATTGAACACGGAGCCCAGCTTACCCCGGAAAACGCCATGAAATATTCGCGTTTTCACCGGCGCTGCGGCACCAGTTTTCTATTTATCGTGATCTTTTTAAGTATTGTATTTTTTATTTTATTTTTCCAGATTTTCCCTGTGGAACATATGATCCTGAAAGTTATTTTCAGAATTTTGCTTGTCCCTGTTATCGCTGGGGTTGCCTATGAGGTGATCCAGTGGGCCGGCCGCAGCGAGTGCCGTTTTGCCTCAGTGATCAGCCGTCCGGGGATGGCTTTGCAGAAACTGACCACAAGGGAACCGGATCTATCCATGATCGAGGCAGCCATCGCTTCAATCGAGGCTATTTACGATTGGCGGGCTTTCCAGCGGGAGGAACTTGCCGGGGATGGAGCAGATTCTGACGGACAGGCGGGAGCGCAAGCATAAGATGGAACAGATCACATTAAGACAATTAATTAACGTGGGAACGAAGGAATTGGAATCTGTGGGAATTGTCGAGGCGGCCAATGACGCGTGGCTGCTAATGGCCTGGGTATTTAATATCAGCCGCCTGGATTATCTGTTGGATCCGGAGACTCCTGCGGATCCTGATCTGGCGGCCAGATACAGGGAATGTATAAAACTGCGCGGAGAAAATATTCCCTTGCAGCACATTACCGGCGAACAGAATTTTATGGGATTTTCTTTTAAGGTCAACAGAGATGTTCTGATTCCCAGACAAGACACAGAAGTTCTCGTCGAGACCGTTCTTGACCACATACCACGGGATGGCTCAGTGCTGGATATGTGTACCGGCTCCGGATGTATTTTGCTCAGTATCGCGGCCATGGCGTCCTGCGACTGCTGCGACGGAGCGGATCTCTCAGAGAGAGCCTTGGCGGTGGCAGGGGAAAATGAGGTTCGGCTGAGAAAAATGGGAAATATTGGAATTTCCGGGACTAAAAGCCCTAAGATCCGGTGGATACATAGCGATCTGTTTGAAAATGTCCGCGGAAGGTATGATGTGATCGTGTCCAATCCCCCCTATATTCCTTCCGGGCAGATTTTTAAGCTTATGGCGGAAGTGCGCTGCCATGAACCTTTAATGGCTTTAGATGGGAGCAGGGACGGGCTGGAATTTTACCGCAAGATTACCGTCAAGGCGCCGGAATATCTAAAACCCGGAGGAATGCTTTTTTTTGAGATCGGCTGGGACCAGGCCGATGCTGTGTCAAAACTTCTTGAGTTGGCAGGTTTTGACCAGATCCATGTGAAAAAAGACTTGGCCGGATTGGACCGGGTTGTTTATGGGTCATTGTAGAAATGGAGGAAAGATATGTTTGATAAACTGGATGATATTCTGATCCGCTATCAGCAGGTGATGGAGGAACTTAACGATCCGGATGTGGTCAACGACCAGTCAAGGTTTAGGCGGCTGATGAAGGAGCAGGCGGATCTCCATCCTATTGCGGAAAAATATACAGAATATAAGAAAACAAAGCAGGATATGGAGGACAGCGTCGCCATGCTTGAGGAGGAGCATGACGAGGAGATGCGGGAGATGCTCAAAGAGGAGCTGTCTGAATGTAAAAGCCGTATCGGTGATATTGAAAATGAGCTGAAGATACTTTTACTGCCCAGAGATCCCATGGATGATAAAAACGTTATTGTGGAGATCCGCGCAGGCGCCGGAGGCGATGAGGCGGCCCTCTTTGCCGCGGAGCTGTTCCGCATGTACTCCAAATACGCGGAATCCCGCCGCTGGAAGGTGGAACTGATGAGCGTCAATGAGAGCGGCCTTGGCGGATTTAAAGAAGTGGTCTTTATGATCAGCGGCAGCGGCGCCTACTCCCGCCTGAAGTTTGAGAGCGGCGTACACCGGGTTCAGCGGGTGCCGGAAACTGAGTCCGGCGGCCGTATCCACACCTCCACAGTTACCGTGGCCATTATGCCGGAAGCGGAGGATGTAGATGTGGAACTGGATATGAACGATGTGCGCATTGATGTTTTTAGGGCGTCGGGAAATGGGGGACAGTGTGTCAATACAACGGATTCCGCAGTGCGTATTACCCATATTCCCACAGGGATCGTGGTGTCCTGCCAGGATGAAAAGTCCCAGCTTAAAAATAAGGAAAAAGGTTTAAAGGTGCTGCGCTCCAGACTGTATGATATGGAGATGGAGAAAAAGCGCAAAGAGGAAGCCTCCCTGCGGAAAAATCAGGTGGGGACGGGAGACCGCTCGGAAAAAATCCGAACCTACAATTTCCCCCAGGGACGCTGTACAGATCACCGGATCAAGCTGACAAGTCACCGTCTGGGTGAGATCTTAAACGGTGATCTTGATGAGATTATTGATAGCCTGATCGCGGCTGACCAGGCGGCAAGACTGAGCAATATGGATGAAGAGTAATGTTCATACACAGGCGAAGAGAAAGAGAGGTCATGGGTCATGGTAATATCAAAAAATATGGAAAACCTTGTGGCAAACAGTTCTGTTATACGCCGGCTTTTTGAGGAGGGGGTTGAGCTGGCTGCTGTGGTTGGCAAGGAAAATGTCTACGATTACAGTCTAGGAAATCCGAGCGTAGCTCCGCCGGAAGCGGTGAAAAAAGCGGTTTATCACATTCTTGAGAGCAGGGATCCCAATTTTGTCCACGGATATATGAATAACTCCGGCTATGAGGAAGTGCGGGATGCTGTGGCCGCCTCCTTAAACCGGCGCTTTGCCACAGATTTTGTCCGGGATAACATAATAATGACAGTGGGTGCTGCCGGCGGATTAAACTGTATCCTCCGAGCCCTCCTTGATCCCGGAGACGAGGTCATCTGCTTTGCTCCGTTTTTTGGCGAGTACCGCAGCTATGTGTCCAACTTTGCCGGGACGCTTGTGATGATCCCGGCGGACACGGAGACTTTTCAGTTAAATCTGGACGTCCTTGACGGCTATATTACGGAAAAGACAAAAGCGCTGATCATTAATAACCCTAACAATCCTTCAGGGGCTGTGTATTCGGCCCAGACTCTGGACCGGCTCCAGGCCATCATTGAAAAGGCCCAGGAGCGCATCGGCCATCCTGTTTATGTCATCTCCGATGAACCTTATCGTGAACTGGTTTACGATGGACTTACCGTACCCTTTATGACAAAGCATGTTAAAAACTGTATTGTATGCTATTCTTTCAGTAAATCCCTGTCACTGCCCGGTGAGCGCATCGGTTATCTGGCCATTCCGGGACAGATTGACGCCTATGATGAAGTACAGCCGGCCATTGTGGTGGCTAACCGCTGCCTTGGGTATGTAAATGCGCCGTCCCTGTTCCAGCTTGTTATTGGGGAGTGTATTGACGCGGAGGTGGATGTAGAGACTTATGACAGAAACCGCATTCTGCTATATAACAGCCTGACGGAAATGGGCTTTCAGTGTGTGAAGCCCCAGGGAGCTTTTTATCTTTTTGTAAAATCTCCTGTGGCCGATGAAAATGAATTTGTGGAGGCCGCTAAAAAGCACAATCTTATTATTGTTTCCGCCAAATCTTTCGGATGTCCGGGATATGTGCGGCTGGCCTACTGCGTTTCCTATGATATGATCCAGCGTTCTATTCCGGCTTTTAAAGCGCTGGCTCAGGAATATTTTGGATGAGGAGGATGGCTATGAAGTTATGGGAAAAAAATGTGCGCCGGGTGATCCCCTATACGCCGGGAGAGCAGCCTTCGGCCGCTAATGTGATCAAATTAAATACAAATGAAAATCCTTATCCCCCCGCTCCGGGAGTGACCGCAGCGAAAGACGCCATGGACGCAAAGCGCCTGCGCCTGTATCCGGACCCCACCGCAAAGGTTTTAGTGGATGCCCTGGCCCATTACTACGATGTAGGAGCGGATCAGGTGTTTGTGGGGGTCGGATCTGACGATGTACTGTCTGTGGCATTTCTTACTTTTTTTAATTCGGAAAAACCGGTACTATTTCCGGATATTACGTATTCTTTTTATCCGGTGTGGGCTCAGGTTTACAGGATTCCCTATGAGACATGCCCTCTGGACGAAAATTTCCGTATAAATCCGGAAGATTATTACAGAGAAAACGGCGGCATTGTATTTCCAAATCCCAACGCGCCCACAGCCTGCTATGAATCTTTAGATAAGATCGAAGATATTTTGGACCACAATCGGGATGTGGTTGTCATTGTGGATGAGGCATACATAGATTTTGGCGGGAAGTCCGCTCTTGAGCTGATCAAAAAGTACGATAATCTGCTGGTTGTGCAGACCTTTTCCAAATCCCGCTCTATGGCCGGGATCCGTATTGGCTATGCCATGGGTTGTCCGGAACTGATCAAGGCTATGAATGATGTAAAGTACTCCATTAATTCGTATACCATGAATATGCCGTCGCTGATCATGGGGGTGGAGGCGGTGAAGGATGAGACTTATTTTTCCTCCTGCACCCAGAAAATCATCGCTACCCGGCAGCGGGCAAAAGAGCGGCTGTCCGAGCTGGGATTTGAGTTTCCGGACTCTATGGCCAACTTCATTTTCGCCAGACATCCAAAATATCACGCCAGGGAACTTTTTGAGGCTCTTCGCAGTGCGAATATTTTTGTGCGGTATTTTAACCAGCCCAGGATTGATGAGTATATGCGTATTACCATCGGTACCGATGATCAGATGGATGCCCTCTTTGATTTTCTGAAAAATTACATGGATGTCAATAAGAAAAAACTATAAGTTTAAATGTAACTGTTCAGGACGGCGCATCTTCTTGCCCTGACCGTTTTTTAAAAAAACGGCCGGGGCAGTTTCTTTTTTTGAAAATCAGACACCTTAGAGAGAAAGATTGTTGACATGTATCATAGTAGGGCCGTATACTTTATTTATTAGTTAATAGTTGTAGATACAACAGTTAAGGGGGAGTTTACTATGACAGGACAGGAAGAAGTCCAGTACAAAAAAATGACGGAGACGCCTATACCGCGGCTGATAACTACGATGGCGGTGCCGACAATTATCAGTATGCTGGTCACATCCGTCTATAATATGGCGGACACTTTTTTTGTGTCTAAGCTTGGAACCAGCGCCACAGGGGCGGTCGGAATTGTATATTCACTGATGGCCATTATACAGGCCGTGGGATTTATGATCGGCATGGGATCCGGAAGTCAGTTGTCAAGGCTGCTGGGACAGAAGAACCAGAAGGAGGCCAGCGAGATCGGCGCCACCGGTTTTTACATCTCCATCGCCTTCGGACTGCTGCTCACAGTGTTTGGCTTGATCTTTATTGATCCGCTGATGCGCATTCTGGGCGCTACGCCTACGATCCTGCCCTATGCCAGAGATTATGCCAGATATATTCTTCTGGGAGCGTCTATTATGTGTGCGTCTTTTGTACTCAACAATCTTTTAAGGGGAGAGGGAAAAGCGACACTGGCTATGGTGGGTATCGCCACTGGCGGCGTGTTGAATATTTTTCTTGACCCGTTGTTTATTTTTGTCTTCAATCTGGGTATTGCCGGGGCAGCTATCGCCACGGTATTAAGCCAGTGTATAAGTTTTATTATTTTGCTCAGCTTTTTCCTGAGAGGGAAAAGCCTGATTTCTCTCAATATCCGCAATGTGTCCAGACAAGCTAAAGTTTACATAAGTATTCTCAAGACAGGACTGCCTTCTTTGTGCCGCCAGGGACTGGCAAGTATCTCTACCGTGGCCCTGAATTTAAACGCTGCGGTCTACGGAGATGCGGCGGTGGCGGCTATGTCTGTAGTCAGCAGGATCTTTATGCTCATGATCTCAGTTCTCATCGGCTTTGGACAAGGTTTCCAGCCGGTGGCTGGCTATAATTACGGTGCCCGGAAATTCGACCGTGTACGTCAGGCGGTTAAGTTTTCCCTGGTGTGGGGAACAATTGTTGTTGTCGTTCTCGGAATTATCGGGTTTGTTTTCGCGCCTCAGCTTATGGCCATTTTCCGGAAAGATGACGCAGAGGTTATCGCTATCGGCTCCCTGGCTTGCCGGTGTCAGTCTCTCGCCTTAATGCTGGCGCCCACCGGCACTATATGTAATATGCTTTTCCAGTGTACGGGAAAAGCGGCGCTGGCGACATTGGTGGCTTCCTGCCGCCAGGGTATATGCTTCCTGCCGCTGGTAGTGATCCTGCCGCAGATTTGCGGACTGCTCGGTGTACAGTTGGCACAGCCTCTTGCCGATGTGATCACACTGGTTATCTGTATTCCGCTGCTGAGAAATTTCTTTGTCCAGTTGAAAAAAGAGGAGGCCAGGAAGACAGCTTAAAAAGGAAATGGGGGAGATAATATGGTTCGTGATATGACTTCGGGGAGTCCCATGAAGATCATCACAATGTTTGCCGTTCCCATGTTTGTGGGAAATGTGTTTCAGCAGGTTTACAATATGGTGGATTCCATTGTGGTTGGAAATTTTGTGGGCCCCCAGGCACTGGCCGCCGTAGGGGCCTGTTCCGGAGCTTTTAATCTGATATTGGCCCTTATTGTGGGGCTGACCAGCGGTATGTCTGTGGTGGTAGCCCAGTATTTTGGCGCCAAAAATCATGTCATGGTCAAAAAGACGTTTATATCGGCCATTATTGTCAATATGAGCGTGGGACTGGCGGTGTCTGTAGTTGGAGTTTGGCTGGCCCGCCCTCTGCTTCTGCTTCTTGGAACTCCGGAAGATATCATGGATGACGCTGTGGCCTACTTGACAATAATGTTCTTAGGGACTCTGGCAAACTGTATGTATAACGGAATGTCCTCCGTTCTCCGGGCACTGGGGGACGCGGTGCTGCCCCTGTTGATCCTCATCATGGCCAGCCTAATGAATGTGGGCCTGGATCTTCTGTTTGTTTTGACCTTCCACATGGGCGTGCCTGGGGTGGCTCTGGCAACCGTTCTCTCCCAGCTTGTTTCCGCGGTACTGTGTGTGATCTATGTATTTATCCGCCTCCCTATGCTGCGGTTTGGAAAGAAGGAATTTCGTCCGGATTGGGATGTGGTCAGGGAAATCGTAAGAATTGGTGTTCCGGCAGCATTGTCTTCATCAGGCGTGTCTATCTCCGTAATGTTTATGCAGAGAGCCATTAACGCCTACGGATCTACGGTGATCGCGGCATATACAAGTGGTAACCGGGCGGAACAGCTTGGTATGTGTCTAAGTTTTTCTATTGGATCTTCCGTGGGAACATTCTGTGGGCAGAATATTGGAGCGAAAAATTTTGACAGGGTTAAAAAAGGTCTCCATGCCGGATTAATTATATCTTTTGCCTATACCATTACTGTAGGGGCGCTCATGTTTATTTTTTCCGGATTTTTGTCCCGACTATTCTCATCGGATCCGGCGGTTATTGCCATAAGTTCGGAGTGTGTCAGGGTCACCGCTGTGTTTGCTCCCATGCTTGGCCTGGTTTTTATTTTCCAGAATTTCTTGCGCAGCGCCGGGGATGTGACGCCTACGGTGTGGATGAGTATTTCGGAGATCGTGGCTCGAAGTGTCCTTGCTTTTGCATTTTCGGCACTGTTTGGGTATCATGGCATATGGTGGGCCACTCCTGTGGGATGGACCGGCTCGGCTCTCATCGGGTACCTGAGATACCGGACGGGAAAATGGAAAGCGAAATTAAAAGTAACTACAGAGAGCGTCACGGGAGAAACGGCTGTAAAAGCCGGATAATTTGCCAAAAAAGGCAGCCTGTCCAGCAAAAATTGGGGGACAGACTGCCTTTTAAAGTCAAATATCAATATCCCGCAGCAAGCTGACGGGGCATGGAAATAGTTAGCACCGACAAATGGACGCGCAAGCGCGTCCGCTTGGCTCACTGCCCGCGGGAATAAATATATTTGTCTTAATACATAACCATGAGACGGCTGATGAGGAACTGGTATTCATCAATACCTTTTGTCATGGACAAAGCCTCGTCAATGTCAAAATCAATGAAGTTTCCGTTTTTATAGGCGATGACACGGTTGGTAGCCCCCTGCTTCAGCAGGTCCACGGCGTAGGCGCCCATGGTGGAGGCATAAACGCGATCCTTGGCTGTAGGAACGCCGCCCCGTTGGATGTGTCCCAGAATGGTTGCGCGGGTTTCAATACCGGTAGCCACTTCAATCCGTTTAGCCAGACGGTTGGAATGGCCGATGCCCTCCGCGTTAATAACAATGTGATGAGTCTTTCCCTTCTGGCGGTTAGAAAGGATGGTGTCGATGAGATCCTGCTCATTGAAATCACCTTTTTCAGGGATAAGGATACCGTCGGCACCGTTGGCAATTTCGCACCACAGAGCGATGTATCCGGCATTTCTGCCCATGACTTCTACAATACTGCACCGCTCATGGGACATGGACGTATCTTTGATCTTATCAATGGCAGCTACGGCTGTATTGACGGCAGTATCAAAACCGATGGTGTAGTCCGTGCAGGCAATGTCCAGGTCGATGGTACCGGGAATGCCGATAGTATTAATTCCAAGACCGGCAAGTTTTTGAGCCCCTTTAAAGGAACCGTCGCCGCCGATGACAATCAGGCCTTCAATGCCGTTGTCCCGAAGAATCTGCGCGCCTTTAGCCTGGCCTTCCGGTGTCTCGAACTCTTTGCAGCGGGCAGTAAAAAGGATGGTGCCGCCCCGGCGCATGATCTCAGAAACGCTTTTTGTATCCATATCAATAATTTCGTTTTCAAGAAGTCCGGCATAGCCTCTCTGAATGCCCTTGACTTTCATGCCACTGTTAATGGCTGTGCGGACAATAGCGCGGATAGCCGCGTTCATGCCAGGCGCGTCACCGCCGCTGGTGAGTACGCCGATGGTTTTTATCTCTGACATAATTTTATCCTCCCCGTGGACTACTTTTTCTATGACTATCATAATAAATTTCTATATGAGTGTCAAATGAAAGTTGCTTCCCATTGAGAAAAGCCGGTGAGTATGTTAATATGATGATGATACCAGGGTCAAATAGACATGCGTTTCATACTTGTATGAAAAAGCATGTCTGCTTGACCCGTAAAAACATCGAAAAGGCGCCATTTTTCCCAGAAAAAGGAGCGGATTTGAGGTGTTTTAGGATTTCGGGAGCATGAAATGCGGAGAAATCCGTGGTATCATCTTAATATACCAGGTGAAAGAAATCTTTTACAGCAAGGTGATGAAATGGATTTATTTGATTATATGCGGGAGACATCTATGGAGAAGGAGTCTCCCTTAGCCTCAAGGCTGCGGCCGCAGACTTTAGACGAGATTGTGGGACAGCGGCATATTATCGGGAAAGACAAGCTGTTATACCGGGCTATCAAGGCAGATAAAATACGGTCTGTTATTTTTTACGGACCGCCGGGGACCGGCAAGACGACCATTGCCAGAGTGATTGCCAACACTACAAGCGCTCAGTTTAAGCAGATCAACGCCACAAGCGCCGGGAAAAAGGATATGGAGCAGGTAGTGGAGGAGGCGAAAAATGCCCTGGGCATGTACGGGCAAAAGACGATTCTGTTTATTGACGAGATCCACCGGTTTAATAAAGGCCAGCAGGACTATCTCCTTCCTTTTGTGGAGGACGGCACAGTCATACTGATCGGAGCCACCACAGAAAATCCCTATTTTGAGGTCAACAGCGCTCTTTTATCCCGTTCCATTATATTTGAACTGGAACCTCTGTCCAAAGAGGATATTAAGACATTGATCCGCAGGGCGGTCTATGACCGGGAGCGGGGAATGGGTGCCTATGACGCGGTTATTACTGAGGAGGCTGAAGATTTTCTGGCAGACGTGGCCAACGGAGATGCCAGGGCTGCCCTCAATGCAGTGGAGATTGGCGTCCTGACAACAGACCGGAGCGGCGACGGGAAGATCCATATTGATCTGTCCGTGGCTTCGGAGTGTATTCAGCGAAGAGTGGTTAAATATGATAAAGAGGGGGACAATCATTATGATACTGTCTCCGCTTTTATAAAGAGCATGCGGGGATCAGATCCGGACGCAGCGGTGTATTACCTGGCCCGGATGCTTTACGCCGGGGAGCCGGTGGCGTTTATTGCCAGGAGAATCATGATATGCGCTGCGGAGGACGTAGGCAATGCCGATCCTCAGGCATTGATGGTGGCAACAAACGCCTCCCTTGCGGTGGAGCGTCTGGGAATGCCTGAGGCCAGGATTATTCTCGCCCAAGCGGCCATCTATGTGGCCAGTGCGCCTAAAAGTAATTCGGCTATTATGGCTATTGACCGGGCCATGGATTATGTAGGGAGCCATGAGACGGCTCCAGTCCCTTCCTATTTACGGGATGCCCACTATAAAGGCGCCGCCAGCCTTGGCCATGGCGTGGGATATAAATATGCTCATGACTATATTAATCATTATGTCAATCAACAATATCTTCCCGACGCTGTGGCCGGGGAGCGGTTTTATGAGCCGGGAACGCTGGGCTACGAAAAGAAAATGGGAGATTATCTGAAAAAGGTCAAAGATGCTGCCGCAGGAAGCAGTGAATAAAAGATACACAGAGGATGAAGAACGATGATTGAACTTTACATTTTACGTCATGGGCAGACCACGTGGAATGCTGCCCGGCGTATACAGGGAAGTACCGATATTGAATTAAATGAGAAAGGCCGTCAGGCGGCTAGGAATACGGGAAAAGCGTGGGAGGACATGGGGCTTCATTTTGACGCTGTTTATTCAAGCCCCTTAAAGCGGGCTTATGAGACGGCCTGTCTTGCCAGCGCCTATACAGGTCTTGAAGTACACAGAGACAAACGGCTGAGGGAACTTTGCTTCGGTGTTCTGGAGGGGGAGGATGTCACCCATATTAATGATCCAGGAACCGATCCGCTTCACGGATGTTTTTTTGAACATCCGGAGCGGTATCAGCGTCCAGAGGGCGGAGAGTCCCTGGAGGAGCTTTGCGCCAGGGTTCAGAGTTTTCTTGAGGATCTGATGAAAAAATACACTCACGGGGAGCGGATACTTGTTGCCGGACATGGCGCTATGAACAAGGCCATTATGCGGGTATTAAAAAAGACGCCGCTAAAGGATTTCTGGAGCGGTGGATTTTTAAAAAACTGCAGTGTCAACATTGTCCGTATTTCTCCGGGACAATGTGAAATCATTGAAGAAGGAAAAGTTTATGGATAAAAAGAGCAATAAAATGCTTGTGATTTCCCTGGACGCTCTGGGAGCTGAGGATGTGCCTGTGTTTACCCGGCTTCCCAATTTCAGGCGTATCCTTTCAGGGGGAAGCCACTGTTTTAATGTATCTTCGGTCTACCCAAGCCTGACCTATCCGGCACATACAAGTATTGTCACCGGGTGCTATCCCAAACGGCACGGAGTGATAAATAATACCCGGATTCAGTTTAAGCGGCTGTCTCCGGACTGGATGTGGCAGCGAAAATATATAAAAACAACCACCCTTTATGACGAGATTCTCCGTCGGGGGCGGACTGTGGCCGCTTTTTTGTGGCCAGTGACCGCGAGGTCCAGGATCACATGGAATGTGCCCGAAATTTTTGCTAACCGGCCATGGAATAACCAGATATTTACATCCCTTTATAATGGCTCCGCCGCTTTCCAGGCTGTGCTTCAGAAAAATTTCGGACATATACGCAACGGACGTTCTCAGCCGGAACTGGATGATTTTGTTATAGAATGTGTCAAATATACTCTGGCAAAAAAAAGACCGGATCTGACCCTTGTCCACCTGACAGATGTGGATACCCAAAGACACCTTCACGGCACGCTGTCCGGGGAAGCTACATCGGCGATCTGCCGTCATGACCGCCGTCTTGGGGAAATTCTGGATACACTTGAGACGAACCGCCTTCTGGATCAGACTAACATTATTGTTCTAGGGGATCACTATCAAAAGGATACATTTACGGCAATCTATATCAATTACTGGTTTTTGCAAAAAGGCTGGATTACCGTCAAAGGCGGACGACTCTCCCAGTGGCAGGTGTACTGCAAAAATTGTGACGGCAGCGCCTATGTGTATATTCGCAAAGGCTTCGGCTATCTTAAAGATGCGGTTCGGGAAGTGCTTTTGGATCTGGCCGGAGATGGGGACGGCGGCATTGAGCAGGTAATCGAGGGGAAAGACGCGGCGGCTTTGGGGGCGGATCCTCATTGCAGCTTTATGCTTGAGGCCAGGGATGGATTTTATTTCCTCGACGGTTTTCGCAGCCCTTCCCGCCAGGTGGATGATATGAATGTCCGGGACGGCGACGAGCCTATGCGGGCCACCCACGGTTATTTGCCTGGAAAGCCGGGATACCAGACGGTGTTTATGGCCAAAGGGCCGGATATTGCCAATAAAGCTGAGATTTTATCAATGTGTCTTGTGGACGAAGGCCCTACACTGGCCCGGCTTTTAGGCGTGACGCTGCCGGATGCTGACGGGCGCGTGATACGTCAACTGATCCGGACAGTGCCACAAATTTCCGTGAAAGAGAAAAAGGAGATTTAAGCAGCCGTTTGACGGTTGTGGGCGGCATTGCCGGCGGCGAGGGCCAACAGTTTTCCTATAGTTAAAAAGAAAGGATGAAGATAAAATGGCAAAAGTTGATACTGTAAGAGCCGCTATGGTTGCGGCAATGAAAAGTGGGGACAAGGAGCGTAAAAACGCTCTGTCTATGTTATTATCCGCGTTAAAAAACGCCACTATTGATAAGCGGGAGGATCTCACTGACGAGGAGTCAGATGTGGTAATCCGCAAGGAGATCAAGCAGACTCAGGAGACTCTGGATACCACCCCGGCAGACCGGGAAGATATTATTCAGCAGTGCCGGCTGAGAATTTCTGTCTATGAAGAGTTTGTTCCCAAAATGATGGAGGCGGACGAGATCGACAGCGTTATCGACAGTGTTCTGGCAGAACTGGGCATTGACGCGCCGACGGGCAAAGATAAGGGGCGTATTATGAAAACTCTGATGCCGAAAGTGAAAGGGAAGGCCGACGGGAAGCTGGTTAATGAGCTTCTGACAAAGAGGATGGCATAAACAATGGGCTCCCGGGAAAAAGAATGGTTTAATGTGGATTTTGTGCTTGAGGATGCATTGGAAGAACATATTCATCAGGAGATAGAATTTATTTATATCGTTGATGGAAAAATCCGTTTATTTGTTGGGGATGCTCAGTTTATTCTCCAGAGAGAAGACTGCGTAATTGTGAACAGTTATCACCGCCACAGATGGATAGCGTTGGAAAAGGCCTGTGTATGTACAGTTCATATGGATTCTAAATCTCTTATGGCTTATATTAACAGGCCATTTCTGTTTTTTTATTGTAACAGCGCTGTAGAGCAGGACAGCAAATATGTTCAATTGAGACGAATTATGAGTGATTTGTTAAGTGAATACGCAGTGAATCCGGGACAGAAGACGTTAATGAAAGATAGTCTGGTTCTGCGCCTGGCGGCATATCTGACCACATTTTTTCTGTCTGTTCAGATCTCCGGAAAAGATGTGGACGACGACCAGCGCCTGGAAAACCTTCTCCAGTATATTCACATGAACTATTTTAAAAAATTATCGATTAAAGAAATGTCGGACATTCTGTGTATAGCTCCTACATCATTTTCAAGATACTTTAAGAAACATACAGGAATGACTTTCGGAGAATATTTGCAGAACATTCGTCTTCATTTTGCCTTTTCTGATCTTATGTATACCGATTATCCGGTAACACGTATTGCTGAGGAACACGGTTTCACTAATGTTTCCGCTTTTTGCAGGATGTTTAAAAAGATCTATGGGTACTCACCTTTGAATTTCAGACGAGAATACAGGAATAGTGAGCTCCCCGGTACATCCGGAAAAAACCAGGAGATTAGCCGTGTGCTTAAAAAGTTTTATAAAGGACGACCGGATCTTACAGGACAGTTAGATGAAAAAGCCCGTAAAAATATTTTTCTTGACGTAAAAACATGTTCTCCTTTCTGCAATCCGTGGAAAAAAGTCATTTATATAGGAAACGCCTATGCGCTTCTGTCTTCAAAAATGAAAGATCAGATCCTTGAGGCCAAAAAAATGCTTGGGTTTACCTATGCTAAAATTGACAGGATTTTCTTTGACACTATGCGAATACGTCATGGACATATTCCTTTGATTACTAATTTTGAGTGGTTGGATGATATTTTTGACTTTTTAGTTCAAAATGATATTATTCCTGTTGTTGGTATAGATAACAAACCGGAAATGATGGTACAGGATACAGAACATGCCGACAGAGAGTATAATAACGTAATTTTGTTTGAAAGTATGGAAGAATGTCTGGGAGTACTTTCATCGTTCCTGAAACATATTATTGAAAGATATGGACAGCAGCGGGCGGAATGCTGGATTTTTGACTGCTTTTATGATGAATATCACAGAAATACGCTTGGAATGGGCGGAAGTTTTGCCAGTAATTTTACAAAGATCAGCCGGTGTATTAAGGAACATCTCCCCGGTGCGGCAGTAGGAGGATGCGGTTTGCTGCCGGCGGTAAATGCGTCTGCCTTTGACAGTCTTTTGTCGGAATGGACTAAAGAACCTATATGGCCTGATTTTATTTCTGTGGATCTTTATCCCTATTTTCGTGAAGGCACTCCGGAAAAAATCCGTCTGAAACCTCAGATATTGGAACATTTTTTTAAAAGTGAGATCAGCAGGCTGAAAGATTCACTGAGGCAGGCGGGCTGGGGCGAACTTCCGGTAAAAATCCTTGGCTGGAATTTAGGGCTGTCCCAGAATAATTTATTCAATGACAGTTGTGAAAAAGGGGCAATGATGCTCGCTTATATGCTTGCGTTGTCAGATGATTCGGATGTGATAGCCTATAATTGTCTGAGTGATCTTACCATCGGTTTTACAGATGTCCACGGCATATTTTCAGGAAAATGGGGGCTGATCAACAGCAATGGTATTTTCAAGCCTGCATTTTGGGCCATGTATATGTTTGCCAGACTTGAGCCTTTTTGCATAGACAGAGGCGAACATTATATTGTCACAACAGATAAAAAAACGAAATTTGTCATCGTATGTTTCAATGAAAAATCATTTTACAGTCGGTATTATATGAAAAAGGAATCTGAAATTGATAAAACAGCGCTGACCCAAATGTTTTTGAACAGAGAAGGCATAGAGCTTCATTTTTCTTTGACGGGGATTGAAGAGGGAACATATATTTTTCATGAATATAGTGTGTCTCCGGAAAACGGGAGCGCTCTTGAAGAAATGGAGCGCGGGGGATTTAAGTCAGAGGATACCCTCTCGCCTGAAGAAGAAATGTATTTAAAAGAAAGCTGTGTACCGTCAATGTATAAGAAATGTATGAAAAGTGACCAGAGCAAATTAACGTTTACAGAATATCTGATTGCCCATGAAATCCGTATGATTCTTATAGAAAAGGTAAATGGTTAAATAAAGCAAAAAAAATTGCATAAAACAATCGGACATAAAAAATAATACATAAAATATGAAAAAATAATAGTTTAAAAAGGTCGAATTAAAAAATTAATACCTGCCTGAACAATTTATAATACATATATAAATTTTACAGGCAGGAGGTAAAGCAATGAAAATGAAATGTATTGCAGGTATTCTTACAGGGGTTATGGTTTTATCTGTTATTGCCGGATGCGGTAATTCGGAAGGGGGTTCTGCTCAAAGCAATGGCGGGGCGGTGGATACAGGTTCTGCCCGAGGAAACACCGCGGATTCCCCATCGGAAGCGGGCGGCGGAGGTGATATTACTGAACTGAAAGCCGTACTCATGTCTCAGGGAAATACTGCCGGATGGGATGATGTAGAGGCTGAGATCAACCGTATTGCCGGGGAGGCCATTGGCGTTAATATTGATGTGGAGTGGATTGAACTGGGCTCCTGGAATCAGCAGATTAATCTAAAGATGTCCAGCCAGGAAGAAATGGATATTATTATGCTGACGCCCCTGATGACTTTCTCTAATCTTTATGGTGCGAATCAGCTTATGGATATTACAGATGTTCTTGAAGATTATGGCCAGGATATTTTGGATATTGATGGTGAATATCTCCAGTCGGCTTCTGTAGATGGGAGGATTTATGGTATTCCCAATTATTATCCCAAAGAGGGAACAGCTATTATACAGATGCGGACGGATGTGCTGGAAAATCTTGGAATTTTAGAACAGGCTGAAAATATTACCACATGGGACGACTATGAAGAAATATTAAAGGCCGTAAAAGAACAGACAGAGTATGTCCCCATGTTTTGTGTGGGACGGACAGGCTATGGAACTACAGTTGTCGGACATATCGATGTGTCGGAAAATGATTTTTCACAGGCCGAAGGCCTGGAAAGCGCGGGAGATCCCTATGGCCTTGTGAATATTGATCCGGAAACCAATCAGGTTTACTGCTATTATCTGACGGAGAATTTTTTGCAGGACGCTGCCAGAGCTGCCGATTTTTATCAAAAAGGTTATATGTATCAGGATGGCGCCAATTCATTGCAGACGGCTATTGATATGTTTGTTTCAGGTTCTTTGTTTTCAACCCTGAACATCGCTAATCAGCCCAAAATTAAAGAAACTGTTGAATCCAGCATTCAGGGGATTGACCTGACAGTCGTAGAAATATGCAATGAACCTGTGACGCGGAGCAATGCCAATATGTGGGGCTATGCTGTTCCTTTTACAAGTAAAAATCCGGAGGCTGCCGTAGAGTTTATTAATCTTTTGTACACAAATGAAGCATTGGCGAATTTATTTGTCTGGGGAATTGAAGGCCGGGACTATACAGTCAATGAGGATGGTACAGTAACGAAAACCGAAGAACCCCAGTATGAAAGTGAAACATTTTTTTATGGAAACTCTCTGTTAGCCTATCCCAATGATATTAAAGGCGGGGATTTTAATGATCTGTCCGAGGAAGTGATACAAAATCAGTCTTATTCTAAATACCTTGGTTTTTCCTGCGAAACGGATGCGATCGCTAATGAGCTGGCTGCCTGCTATAATGTAAAACTTGAATATGCGCCGAGCCTTGTATGCGGCTCATCCAGTGATTACGCGGCAGACCTTGAGGCTTTTAAAGAAAAACTGGAGAGTTCCGGAATACAGAAAATTCTGGACTATTATCAGGAACAGCTTAATCAATGGCTGAATAATCAGGAAAGTTAAAGGGGAATCAAAATGCTTAGGACAGCGCCGATTTTTGCAGATTATATGGTTCTTCAGCAAAAGAAAAATCTTTATGTTTGGGGGAGTGCATCGCCGTGGGAATGTATTTCCATAACGATACAGGGCAAAAGAAGTACCGCTTTTGCCGATGAAAATGGACACTGGATGGCTGCGGTGGCTCCGTTGGAGATGTCTTTTGAGGAAAAAATGGTCATTTCCGGAAAGAAAGAAGAAATTTGTATTAATAATGTTGCTGTAGGAGAGGTCTGGGTAGCCGCGGGACAATCGAATATGGAATTTTATATGCGATATGACCAGGATTTTGAAAAAGAACATCTGAATTGTCATAATGAAAATATACGATTTTTTGACGTTCCCAGAATATCCTATGAATCACAGATGGAAGAAGAGGATTATTCCCGCTTTGGTTTTTGGCGGGTCTGTGACGAAGAAAATCTGGAATATTATTCAGCCGTGGCCTACTATTTTGCGAAAGAACTGCAGAACAGTTATCACATACCGATCGGGATTGTAGGCTGCAACTGGGGAGGAACATCTGCCTGCTGCTGGATGGATTATAAAAGCGCGGTTTTGTCCGGAAAAATATGGGTGGATGAGTATGTGGAAGCATTGAAAAAATGCGGAAATTATCAGGCTTACATTGATAAAGAAAAAAAGGGAAATGCGATTTGGAAAAATGATCCTTTCAAAGATCCGCTCACTGAACGGCTAATGTATGGAGTGTCACCGGAAGAAACCCGGAAGATTCTGAAAAAGATGGCCGAAAGCGGAATGTTTGACGCGCCGGTAACACCGGTCCATCCATGGCGGCCCTGTGGTTTGTACAGGACTATGTTAAAGAAAATTGTTCCATACAGTGTTCAGGGGATTTTGTGGTATCAGGGAGAAAGCGACGCTGGTCACGCTGAAATCTATGATTCTGTGCTGACCCGACTGATTCAGTGCTGGCGCGGCGAATGGCGTGAGGAACTGCCGTTTATTATGGCGCATGTGGCTCCTTACAGCGATGGACGGCGCTTTGGTGAAATACGAAGGGCTCAGGAGCAGGTGGCTGAATGTATAAATAAGGTTTATACGGTGGCCACCGGTGATGTGGGGATGAAGTATGATCTTCATCCCAAGAAAAAAGGACCGGTTGGTTATAGAATGTCTTTAATTGCAAGGCACTACATTTACGGGGAAGATCTGTTATGCGAAGCTCCTGTACCGGAAAAATGGTCAGTGTTTGAAAACAGGGTGACGATATCTATGAAAAATGCAGGAAAGGGATTGGTGATGGAAGGCGAGTCGTTGACAGCGCTGAAAATATTTGACAAAGCCAATGTGTGTCTGTCTGAGACGGCCTATAGTGTCCGCATTGAAAAAAATCGCTTATCTATTGACTTAAAGCAGGGAAGTTTTCAGGAAGGAATGAAAATCAATTTCGCGATGGAGGATTTCTTTCAGGTGAATTTGTTCAATTCTGCTCACATTCCGGCAAAACCTTTTTCTTATGTCATTGAAGGAGATGATAAAAAATGAATCAGACGATTTATCCCTGCTTTCCTGAGGGGAAAAAGAAAGCGGTAACACTGAGTTTTGATGACGGAGTTATCCAGGATATTCCTCTGGTAGCACTGCTGAATAATTATGGAATGAAGGGAACCTTTAATATAAGCTGTGGAAAATTTGAACAATGTCAGACAATCGAAGCCGATGGCATGGTTTTTGAACATAAAGTGATTTCCCGGGAGCAGGCCGCAGGGCTTTACAGTGGTCACGAGATTGGAAATCATACATGGAGCCATATTGCTTTGGGGAATATGCCGTCCAATGTTCAGATGTATGAAATTTCCAACAATCAGCATATGCTGGAGACACTGGTTCATTCTATGATCAGAGGTCTGGCATATCCTTATGGCAGCTACAACAAAGATACTTTTGAAATTCTCCGCCTGTCGGGCTGTATTTACGGGCGGACAACTGTTGATACTAAAAAATTTGATCTTCCCGGGGATTTTTACCAGTGGCACCCGACCTGTCATTTCGCGGCACCGGAACTATTAAATCTGGCGGATATCTTTCTCAAAGAAGAACGGCCATGGTATATGCCCTGGCAGGTTTTTCATATCTGGGGACACAGTTATGAGCTGGACTGTCTGAATTTGTGGGGGCAATTCGAAACATTTATTCAGTTGATTTCCCGAAGAAAAGAAATATGGTACGTATCCAACGGAGAACTGGCGGCTTATGTTCAGGCAGCGGAAAAACTGGAACTTTATGATGATGGAAAGCGATTATATAATCCAACGCCTGTAACAGTCTGGGGGATCTATGGAGAAAGGCCGTTTTGCGCGGCTCCTGGACAGTGGACAGATGTGGGATAAAAGATGGAGGACTTAAAGAATGATGTTAAGATGGGTGACAGAATGGGCCTGTGCCCAATGCGATTGCCGGCTGTTTATTTCACCTTTGCCGGATAAAACCCTTCGATGCCGGTTTAAAAGTACATCAGATGGGGAAGCACTGCGCTTTCTGCTCTCAAATTTTTATGGCTCGGAGCCTGTAAGGATTGAAAAAGCGACGGTAACTATAGGTGAGGCCTGTTTCAGACTAACCGCAGGCGGTCGGAGCGGTTTTACTGTTGCCGCCCTTCAATCTATACGGACGGATCCTGTAAAGTTTCGTATTTATGCCGGAGATGAGGTGGAAATCTGTTTTTATGTGAAAGATGATATCATCTCCGGATCTATGACCCAAACAGGGGAACACTCCGTTGTCGGCGATTATACCGCCCCCGGAAGGTTTATCATAGAACCTAATCAAAGGACGGTACTTCCCCAGATTCCGGAAGCAGTCTTTCAGGAACCGCTGATGCTTGTTCAGGCCATGGAAATTTTAACGGGGGAGGAGAGTTTCGCCGTTGCCGCTTTTGGAGATTCTATTACACAGATGGGATTCTGGTTCAACCCTTTGAGAGATAAACTTTTAAATGCTTCTTCGGGAAGGATAACCGCCCTGAATCTGGGAATCAGCGGAAACCGGCTGCTGCGCAGTACTCCGGATCGGTGTATTTTCGGAGAAGCCTTTGGCGACAGCGCTTTAATCCGGGTTTATCAGGATATTCTTACCCTTTCCGGCGTCAGCAAAGTAATTATAGCTTTAGGTGTGAATGATATTTCCCAGCCGGGAACCGATGACGTCGGCGGCAAATGTGTCGATGAAATGCCTTCGTTTGGCCAGATGGCCAGGGGCTATAAAATTTTGAAGGATGTTTTGGAGAAAAATGGCATTCAGGTTTATGGAGCCACTATTACGCCTTTTGAAGGATATTCCGGTTTTAATGAAGGCGCGGAATCACTGAGAAATCAGGTGAATGAATGGATGCGCGGCAAAGAAGTTTTTGAGCATATCATTGATTTTGACCAGGCGATCTGCGATCCGTTTCATAAATCCCGGATCAGGCCGGAATATGATTCCGGCGATCACCTCCATCCCAATGAAACAGGCGGACGGGCAATGTTTGACCGGATTCCTGTAGATGGATTTACGGACAGATGAAAAATCCCATGTGAACCCTATTTTTTCACTGATTTGTCTGGACATATCCCCTTTTTCTGTTGTATAATAGCAATAACCTCGTTTGCTGAGGATAAAGTATCCATAATAAAAGGGAGTAGCCGCCATACATTTATGGATTTTCAGGCGTCAGGACGATAGAAATATCCGCTTGTAAGTTGAAATGGCAAGACTTTTATTACAGGCCTTTGGGCCCGTGATAAAAGCCTTTTCTTTTTAAAGTGAAGGTGCCTCACCTGAAATTACGGCTGATAAAATCAAACAAAGGGGTGTTTTATTTATGGATTTTCTTTTGGACGGCATAATGTCCGTGACATGGCAGCAATGTGTGATGTATCTGGTTGGAATCTTACTGATCTGGCTGGCCATTAAGAAAGGCTGTGAACCCACACTGCTTCTGCCCATGGGCTTTGGCGCGATTCTGGTCAATTTGCCATTATCCGGTGTTCTTAATCAGGTCATGTCCGGCGTAGGCGAGACCAATGGTATCATCGAGTGGCTTTTTGATATTGGTATCGAAGCCTCAGAGGCATTGCCAACACTGTTATTTATCGGTATCGGCGCCATGATTGATTTCGGACCGCTTCTGGCCAATCCGGTCATGTTCCTTTTTGGCGCAGCGGCTCAGTTTGGTATTTTCTTCGCCATCTGCGCAGCTTCTCTTTTTGGCTTTGACCTGGCGGACGCAGCTTCTGCAGGTATTATCGGTGCTGCTGACGGTCCTACAGCTATCCTTGTGTCCCAGGTTCTTGATTCCAATTATGTGGGAGCCATCGCCGTGGCTGCCTACTCCTACATGGCACTTGTTCCTATTATCCAGCCGCTGGTTATTAAAGCTATGACAACAAAGAAAGAACGGCGGATTCATATGGAATATCATCCGGCTATGGTTACAAAGACTGTACGTATCGCTTTCCCCATTATTGTAACCATTATTGTGGGCTTTGTCGCTCCGTCTTCCATTGCTCTGGTAGGTTTCCTGATGTTCGGTAATCTGCTCCGCGAGTGCGGTGTCCTCGGCACATTGTCTGATACAGCTCAGAATACGCTGACTAATCTTATTACCCTCCTGTTAGGTATTACTATTTCCTTCAGTATGCGGGCGGAAGCTTTTGTTGATCTGGATACTATCCTGATCATGTGTATTGGCCTTCTGGCATTCGTTTTCGATACTGTAGGCGGCGTCCTTCTGGCCAAGATCCTTAATCTGTTCAGAAAGAACAAGATCAACCCCATGGTTGGCGCTGCGGGTATTTCCGCGTTCCCTATGGCCTCCCGTGTTGTTCAGAAGCTGGCCAATGAGGAAGAGAAGGGGAATATTATCCTCATGCATGCTGCCGGAGCCAATGTATCCGGGCAGATCGCTTCCGTTATAGCCGGCGGTCTTGTTATCCAGGTCGTTACCAGTTATCTTTGATTGAAGGGAAGGTTTTGGATATATGAATGATTTTATAATAACATTGGAAATTATGGGAAAAGGCATGGCGGGCATTTTTACAGCGATCATTCTCATTATGATCATCGTGTGGGCCCTTGGAAAATTTTCCGCGTCCTCCGCGAAGAAAAAAGAGAATAAGGATGAAAATTCCATGCCCTGACAGAACAGATAGATGTTTATGATCTTTAAGATCCCTTTCAGGCAATAGGCCAGATATGTCTTATTGCCCGGAAGGGATTTTACTTTATTTCCATGAATCCATGCCGCAGCGGAGTTTTTCCAGAGCCCGCTTCTCAATGCGGCTGACGTAGCTTCGGGAAATCCCCAGTTTCTCAGCGATTTCTTTTTGGGTGGCGGCGGGCTGGCCGCCAAGGCCGTACCTTCGGCAGATGATTTCTTTTTCGCGGCTGCTAAGGAGCCGATCCAGATTGTCATAAAGCTGGTGTATGCTCCCTTTCAGAGCGATGCGGTCAGCAATATCCATTTCAGGGTTTTCCACAATATCTAAAAGACTGATCTCATTTCCTTCCTTATCTGTGCCGATAGGATCGTATAAAGAGACTTCCCTTGTTAGCTTACGCTCGCTGCGCAGCATCATGAGAAGCTCATTTGCTATCCTCTCCCCGATGGGTTTTTGTGAGGATATCGTCATCATCTTCGTAATCCACGTCACTGAACCGTTCCAGTTCTTCGAAGTCATCCTCCGCAGCGTTTGTTTCATTGCTGAGCTGGGAGAGCGGCGGATACTCAATGTCATCATCCTGTGCGCCAAATAAGATAATATGAGCATTGACGCCGTCCCACACGACTTTACGGACTAGAGTACGGATTGCAGAGCGTTTCTGTTCTACGGTCATTTCATCAATACTGTCTTTGAAAACTGATAATAACTGACGCATAACATCAAATTCTATATCGCTGAGATCATGCTGTGAAGTCAGTCCTTCCATTTCATGAATTCGGGAAGCTATCTCAACAGATTCCTGATTTAACTGTTCGATCCGTTTTGCTACATGATTTTTCGCTATACTGTCGCTAAGCTCTGCAAGGGAATCAACCAGCCTTTCGATTTTTCTTTCAATATCGGATTTATCTCTCCGCATAGAAGCAAGCTGCTCTTCATAGACTGCCCGGTTTCTTGTATAGAATTTCCTGCTTTGCTCCAGCTGATCGATAAAAGAGCCTTTGTCATCCTCAAGCAGTTTGATTTGCTCGATAACAGCCACGTCCAGGGTATTCCCATTGGCATTTTTGCTGTTGCAAAGAGTGCGTTTGCTGCGTTCTTTCAGCTTGCATACATAAGTATAGATCGGTTTACCATTCGCAGTTTTCCGTTTGCTGATCTTCGGGTACATACGGTTACCGCAGGTACAGTATAATAAGCCGGTGAGTAATGCTTCATTATTTCGGGGTTTACGGTAGGCTTTACTTTTATTCCGGTTGAGGGAATCCTGGACGGAAATCCATATCTTGCCTGGAATAATCCCCGGATGCAGGCCTACTGCTACGATCCACTCATCGGGCGGAAGATAGGTGGCTGTCTTTCCTTTTTCCTGACGGGTACGATTATATGCCATAATGCCATGGATGCCATCAAAATCTTTCTTATCAGAGTTCAGATCTGTATTTTCTTTTACAAGGTAATCGTAGGCGGTTTCATCTGCGGTCATATAGACTGGATTCTGTAAAATGGATTTTATGGAAAAACGGGTGAAGTGTTTATTATTCTTTGTTTTGATCCCCCGTTTCATTAATTCCGATTCTGTGGCTGTCAATGAGTCATATTCAATATATAGATCAAAGATCAATTTGATGATCTCTGCCTCTTCCGGTATCAGTTTCAGTTTGCAGGCTTTCTTTGCCTTTCCGTCTATGGTGACCTTCTGGACTGATTCTGAAGCATATCCGGTGGGAGTTGTGCCTCCAAGCCACCGTCCGGTTTTTGCCAGTTCGTGCATATTATCCCGGATACGCTCAGCTATAGTTTCACGTTCCAGCTGGGAAAAAACAGAAGCGATATACATCATGGCTCGTCCCATTGGTGTACCTGTATCAAACTGCTCTCGGATGGATGTGAAAGCAATGTCCAGCCTCGACAATTCTTCAATCAGATTAGAGAAATCACTAATATTACGGCTGATCCTGTCAAGACGGTAAACAATGATTGCCTTGAATTTGCGTTCTCTTGCAGCTTCCATCATCTTCTTAAAACCTGGACGGTTTAGATTGCCGCCGGAGAAGCCTTCATCCTCATATACTAAAATATGATCCTTTGGGATTTCAGCATAATGAGTCTGAATGTATTCTTTACAGAGTTCTATCTGATTTCCGATACTTTCGCCTTTGCCGGTAAATTTTGATTTTCGGGAATAAATGGCAACGTAATTCTCATTTTCTTTCATTGCGTTTCTCCTCATTATATGATATATGACATAAGCTATTATATCATATAGTATCAAATGAGTAAACGGTAATATAGACGCATATGCGTATAAAAGCAAAGTATGGACAACTTTCAAAAGGTGAAATTAACATAGGTCAAAAAGGCTCTTTCATCAACAAATTTCGTCCGTGTTCTTGGGCGAATTTCTATACTGACGTGGTGAATATCCATACATTTTGTGGAATTGAGATGAGCGGTATAGTGCCACATGTTGTCTGAAGCGGAGAAAATGATTTTGGGAATATTGCATAAAAATCAAAGAAGGGAATTATGATATATGATGAAAATAAATATAGCTATGGACAAATGAACTGAGAACTGTTAATATATACACATAAATTAAGTTTGTTATTACGTGATGGTAAGCAAGACTGTTTATAATACTGATTGGGATAATAGTATTATGGGCAGTTTTTTTTATAGTAAAGCCGTTTTGGATGCTTGCTGGAGGGGGCAGGAACAGGTGAAGATCATCAGAGTTCTGAATACAAATGCAGTTGTATCGTTGGATCCGTGCGGCCGGGAAATTATCATTACCGGCGTCGGGATTGGTTTTAAAAAGAAAAAGGGCGAAGAGCTGGACAAGTCCCGCGTGGAGAAGATTTATTGTCTGAAGAGTGCGGAGGATAATTACAGGCTCCAGCAGGTGGTGAGAGAAATCTCGGAGAAATATCTGGAGATTGCCGGCAAGGTAGTCAATGCTTCTAGAGAAGCAGGACTGAAGGTGAGAGATACCCTCTATGTGACATTGACAGATCACATCAATTCCGCTGTGGAGAGATACCAGAGCGGAATTAGCCTTAAGAATCTGATGCGACACGAAATTCGAAAATTTTATCCACAGGAATACAGGGTGGCCAAGGAGGCCATTGAGTGGATACGGAAGATGACAGATATTGATCTGGGAGAAGACGAGGCGGGATTTATCGCCATGCACATTATATCCTCAGAGCTTGAGAGCAGCGAGGTTTCAGATGTGCAGAAGATGACAGAGCTAATTAATGCCATTATCAAGATTGTAAAAATACATTTCAGGATTGAATTTGACGAGGATTCTGTGTCCTATCAGAGGTTTCTGACACATTTAAAATTCTTCTCAGCCAGAGCCCTGGACGGTGAGGTTTATCAAGATAGCATGGAGGAGATATACCAGGCAATGGTGGCACAAAACGGGCATGCCTATACGGGGGTGGAAAAGGTGGCCCGATTCATTGAAAAGCAGTACGGATACCGGATCAGCATAGATGAGGAGCTGTATCTGCTGATTCATATAAAGAGAATACTGGACGAACAGCACCGCTAGTTCGCAGGTTTGTTATTATTCAGTTAAGCAAGACCTGGCCCTGAAGGGCACATTTCCCGGGAAAATGTGCTCTTTAAGGCTAGGTCTTTCTTTTTCCGGATACTTCCGGGATACATATATTAATTATTCTAATGAGGTGAAGATATGGATTACGCAAGTGTTGCAAAGAAAATCCTGCAGCGTGTAGGGGGAAAAGAAAATGTGATCAGCCTTGTACACTGTATGACCAGGCTAAGATTCACGCTGAAAGACGAGTCCATTGTGGACGACGAGGCAGTGAAAAAGACAAAAGGCGTTATGGGAGTGATGAAGAAGGCAGGACAGTACCAGATCATCATAGGAAATGACGTGGCCAATGTCTTTGCAGAGTTGAATAAGCTTGGCAACTTCTCAAACGAGGCTCCGAAGAAGGCACCCCAGAAGCAGGAAAAGAAGGGAATCGTCTCTATGCTGATGGACACGATTTCCGGCATTATGGCGCCGGTTATTCCAGCAATCATCGGCGCAGCTATGATCAAGGTGCTTCTGACGCTGCTGCCCATGATAGGTGTGCTTGATACAGAAGGGAATACCTATAACCTGTTAAGTGTTATAGGAGACGGAGCATTTTTCTTTATGCCTGTTTTGATTGCCATTTCTGCATCAAAGAAATTCGGGACAAATATGTACTATGCGGCGAGCATTGCGCTTATCATGCTCCATCCCAATTTTATTTCTCTGATGAGTAATGCAAATGAGGCAGGGGAGGTGGTAAAATTCCTCGGCTTTATTCCGGTTACCTATGCTTCCTATTCCTACTCGGTCATCCCGATCATCCTGGCAGTATGGTCCCTAAAGTATGTGGAGAAGTTGGCAGATAAGATTACGCCCGTGGTGACCAAGAACTTCCTGCGCCCCATGCTGGTGGTGCTGATCGAGGCACCGATTGCCCTGATCGTACTGGGACCTCTGGGGGCAATCCTCGGCAATGTCCTGTCAGATGTCGTATACTTTATCCATGACCAGCTCGGTTTTATCGCTATCGGACTGGTGGCCGGTATTTATCCGTTTGTTGTCATGGCTGGCATGCACCATGCATTTACCCCGATAAAGCTTGGTATGATTGCCACAACCGGGTATGAGAACTTTATCTGTATCGGTGAGCTCTGCTCTAACATGGCGCAGGGTGCTGCTTCTCTTGCCGTATCCGTAAAGAGCAAAAATAAAGATTTTAAACAGGTGGCAGGCTCTTCCGCATTCTCCGCACTTGTGGCAGGTATTACAGAGCCCGCTCTCTACGGTGTGACACTGAGACTGAAAAGGCCAATGCTGGGAGCCTGCATCGGAGCTGTCGCAGGTGGACTCTTCGGTGGATTTTTTCAGATGAAATGCTTTGGTATCGCAACACCGGCAATCGTGACGATTGTTCAGTATGTGGAGGAGGACAGAGCGGCCAGCCTTCTGATAGCAGCCCTTACCATTGTCATAACAATCATTGTGGCATTTATCGCCACTATGCTGATCGGTTTTGAAGACATTGTGGACGAGGACGATGAGGATATTCTGGCAGAAGAAGCCAAGCCTGCAGCCGCTCCCCTTCCGGAGGGAAGAGAAATCCGTATTTCGAGCCCTATCCAGGGAGAGTGCATCCCGCTGGATCAGGTGAAGGACGCTACATTTTCACAGGGAATCCTGGGAAAAGGCGCCGCTGTCATTCCGGAGAAGGGAGAAGTGGTAGCCCCCTTTGACGGAAAAATAGATATGATGTTTGAGACCGGTCATGCAGTCGGAATGACCAGCAATGATGGTGTGGAATTGCTGATACATGTAGGTATGGACACGGTAAATCTGGAAGGAAAATATTTCTATCCGAAAAAGGCTTCCGGAGATACAGTCAAGAAGGGAGAAGTTATCCTGGAGTTTGACAAGGATGAGATCCTGAAGGCGGGATATGACATCACGACTCCGGTTATCGTATCCAACACGGATGCATTTGCGGATGTCTCTGCCACCTCCTCCGGACCGGTGAAGGAACTGGATGAGATACTGATAGTACGTTAATCGAAAATAAAAGGAGGAAGAGACATGGAACAGATGAGAGCAGCAGGATTTCCGGAGGGATTTCTCTGGGGAAGTGCTTCTGCCGCCTATCAGATTGAAGGCGGATGGAAGGAAGGCGGAAAAGGGATGACGAACTGGGATGCGTTTGTGCGCATCCCGGGCAAGACTTACAAAGCTACTACAGGGGATGTGGCAGTGGATCACTATCACAGGTACAAAGAAGATATCGCACTGATGGCGGAGATGGGACTGAATACATACCGCTTCTCTGTCTCCTGGGCCAGGATCTTCCCTGAGGGGACCGGGGAGGTCAACGAGGAGGGAATAGCTTTTTACCAGGATATCATTGACGAGTGCCTGAAATACAACATAGAGCCCATGGTGACTATTTACCACTGGGATCTGCCCCAGGCCCTTGTCGATGAGTATCAGGGGTGGGAGAGCCCCCGCATCATCGATGATTATGTACATTATGCAAAAACGCTGTTTTCTAGGTTTGACGGCAAGGTGAAGTACTGGATCACTCTGAACGAGCAGAATATATTTACTTCGCTGGGATGGCTGACAGCCCAGCATCCGCCGGGTAAATTTGATGACCAGAAAATGTTCTACCAGGTCAATCATCATGCGTTTATGGCTCATGCAAAGGCGGTGTTGGCCTACCGGCAGATGGGAGGAAAGGGACAGATAGGGGCGAGCTTTGCCTACACCCCCTCCTATGCCCTGGACTGCAAGCCTATCAACGCTATGGCAAAAGCCAACTACGATGACCTGAAAAACTACTGGTGGATGGATGTATATGCATACGGGCGTTATCCTGTTGCGGCGATGACATATTTGAAGAAAAAGGGGATTGCGCCGGACATGGCTGATGGAGACAAGGAGATTCTCAGACAGGCGGCATCACAAATCACGTTTATGGGCGTGAACTATTACCAGAGCTGTGTGTGCGAGTACAATCCCATGGACGGGGCCACTCCCTACGGGACTATGAACACGACCGGTGTTAAGGGCTCTGCCCAGGAGCTGGGGATGCCAGGGATTTACAAAAATCCGGCCAATCCGTATCTGATGACCACAGACTGGGACTGGAGTATCGATCCTTCGGGACTTCAGTTCTGCTGCAGAGAGATTACGAGCCGCTATGCGCTGCCCATAGTCATCTCTGAGAACGGACTGGGAGCATTTGACAAGAAGACTGAGGACGATCAGATACATGACGAGTACAGGATCTGCTACCTGAAAGAGCATATCAAGGCGCTGGGAGAAGCTGTGGAGGAGGGCTGCCAGGTACTGGCCTACTGTACCTGGTCCTTCACTGACCTTTTGAGCTGGCTGAATGGATATCAGAAGCGATATGGTTTCGTTTATGTGGACCGGGAAGAAGAGGAGGGTGGCACACTGAACCGCTTCAAAAAGGACAGCTTCTACTGGTACAAAAAAGTCATTGAGACAAACGGGAAAGAGATCTTTGAAGAGGAGTAGAGAACAGAAGCTTTATTCCTGACAGGGCTGCTAGACAGGTGTAAGCCCTCGATAAGAGTCTAATTAATCATGTGATAGAGTAACAGGCGGTACTTAGTGCCGCCTGTTACCGTTCATGATCATGCACTTTTTTCTTCAGTTGGACAGGCTGTTTTTTTCTGCGTTCCATTTTCCATAAAGCACGCTTTTGATAAGCCTGTTCACGGAAAGTTTCCAGATCTTCACCAAGCAGGTGATCTATATCACTGACAGATTCATGAAACAGGGAGGCATCGAATCTCTGTCCCATCGTGGCGTATAACTTCTGATAAATCTGATCCCTGACAGTATCTCTTTCATCAACTCTTGCATCGAATTTTTAAGAGTGATTTCACTCGTCTTTATCTCGGATTCATTGTGAAAGTAATTATTACAGATAAGCCGTTCTTTCTGCGACAGCAATTCTTCAATATCCTCAGTAAGAGTCGTGATCTTCTGGCTGATCTGATAGTACTGAACCGGTTGCAAAAAGCTGAGTTTCTTTTTCTGTGACTGAAGAGATTCCTTTTCTGACTGCTTTGTCCGGATCGCCTTTGTGATAGCTTTGTATGTCTTCAAAACCGGTGTGATCATAGAAATCCATTCTCTGGCGGAGGATGCCTGCATACGGTTATGGAACAGATAATAGCGGATCATGATCATTGTGCCCCGGAGCTGTTCCAATCGTTTTGCGATGGTCAGACAGCTTTAGCCAGTGTGCATATAGCCTGCCGCTGATCCCGCCTGCCGGGGCAAAGGAAAATCCCCTCATAATATCCTGTTCCGCCGGAGAAAGCTGATATAAGGAAAACAGAGTATGAATGTGGTCGTAGTAAGTAGCTTTGCGACTTTGTCCATCTTTGATGATGTCGATTGTATCTGTGGCATTCAAAGCTGATTTTTCCACTTGAAGTCTGATCAATAAATTTTGAGGCTCTAAAATTCCGGTTTCCAGCAGACGTGCGGACAATTCTACCGCCAGCGTATGGCTGTGTACGGCTTGAATGATCTGTTTCAAAACAGAAGAATATTTTCCTGCATCTGAGTAAAAGCATCTCATCAGCGATAACAAGGCTTCCGGATTGGAGATTTCTTCAAGATCCATGGAAGTATAATTATCAAACCGGCTGCGGGTTGTGAAAATAATACGGCAACGATATTTTAATACTACAGATAGAAAGCTGTCTTTGGTGGCGGTGGTGTTGAAATTATCTATGATCAGCAGAGTATCATCTTTCAATGTCCGAAGAAAACGATTATGTTTGCGAAAACGATCCTCCTCAGAATCTTCTGGTAGATCATCTGCAAAATCCAGATTGATGATATCCTGCCTCAGATCGCCGCTGTAAGTAAGATACAGGATGTTCGTGTATTCCTTCCTGTATGTTTGGGCATAAGCCTTTGCAACCTCGCTTTTTCCGATACCAGCAATGCCCTGCAGGAAGACTTTTTTGTTGTTTTCTATTAAATCATGGAGGGTGCAAAGTTCTGTTTCTCTTCCGCAGAAATGAGGGCAGACTTTTGGAACATCTCCATCAAATACAAAATCTTTTATAACTGGAGAAAGATTTCCGGCAGAAAGCAGTTTCTTTGTATCACTGTTTCTCTTCACAAAAGTGCGTTCCATGCCAAAGCAAAGAGCAGAGGCAAGGAATAAGGCTTCATCTGAGGTAGAGCTGCAGAGATACCGCCGAGAAAGCTGCTCTTTAACCTTATCTGAAATCGTGCTGTCCTGTATCAATATCTGATAAACTTCCTGTACAGCCATTGCACTATCGTACATCAATGGCAAAATATTTTTTTCTATATCAAAAATTAACCGTTCTCGATTTTTCTCATACATGTAATATTTTGAAATACGGGGACTGATCCGAGCCTGACCGTTATACCAACGGCAGACCAGACCGTTATCAAAATCAAAGTCCTGAGAGGATTCTTCCGCCAGAAAACTTTTAAATAATTCATATAGTAAATCTATCTGATTCATCCCCCGGTCATCGCTGATATATTTGCGAAACGTGGTAATGATCGAACTGAAATCGCACCGTTCCATGTAATCCTCCTGATAATAATCAATTTATGCTCAAATATCGTTCAATGAGCTTTTGAAGAGCTCTTGGTAAAATGATATCACAAAGAAGTTCCGAAGAGTTTCTTCAATATATTATAACATCAATTTTTATCTCGTGAAGCAAAAAGAGAATTATGTGGAGGGAATAGAGGACAACTTCTCGTTCATAAATTGAAATACCGGGGAGGTGTGTGGTATCGCAAGAAAAAGTGTTCCGATCAATGTGATTGTTCATTATCCGAAAACAGAAGAGGGCAGACGTGAACTGGCAGTCCGGGCGGCAGGCGTCCACGCCGATATGGTAAGCCAGTATATCAGCAAATTAAATTGCTCTTCCGAGCAGAAAATACAATTGCTTGGTGAGATCATAAGAACAGCAGCGAAAGAAAAAGCAGACGGACAATCCATATAAAGATTGAACGTCTGCTTTGTGTGCGCTCTATAAATCGACAATATCCCGAAAATATTTATTCCATGTTATTTTAAACATGCGCTTCTTATCAGCCTCCCAGTCCCGATATGTATTTGGATGTACATGGAGCAGTCTCGCGAAAGTTTTTTTCTTTAAGCCCATTTTCTCGCGGCATTCCCTCAGCAGTTCTCCTTGACCTTTATACTGAAAACGATTGTAGTCATCCAGCAGATCATCAACCGGTATATGGTAAAGAGTAGCCAGCCTGTCCACGATTTCTTTTGGATAGTAGTCAACGTTTCCCATCTCAAAATCTATGTAATGTTCCCTGGATACTCCGATCCGCTCTGCCACCTCTTTCTGCATCAGCCCCATGTGATGACGGCACCAGCGCAATCGGTCGGGAACATTTTGATCTCCTCGTAGCTGTGATATTGTTGATTGAATAACTGTGCTTCTAAGAGCTTGCGCGGGGCTATCAATTGAAAGGTATGGATACAAAGAGGCGCATACCTTACAATGCTGTCCTCTGTTCTGCACATCAGGTAGATTTCATCAGAATATTTGGCAAATACCCTCCAGTGCGGCTTTGATCTGTAAAGGGGAATCTCTTCAGGACGTAAAACCGCATTAGTGAGAGGATAGGTTTTTCAATGCATCGCGCCGCGTAAGTGACGATCCGGTTCCCCTTATCCGCATCAAAGGTGTTGACAGCTTTTACAAGGCCCACAATGCCAATGGCGATTAACTCATCCATATCCCGGCCGGAATTGTTATATTTTTTTACAATATGTGCCACAAGACGCAGATTTTTTTCAATGAGGATATTTTTGGCGTCCTCATCGCCGTTGCGGTAGCGCTCCAGATAACAGCGCTCCTCCTCGGATGTGAGCGGTTTGGGAAATGACTGCAATAAAAGCACCTCACAGCTGTCTTTCATTACAGTTTATGCGTCTGGTGGAAGTTAAGTGCATTTCCCATTTTCTTCTTTTGGCCAGAAGGGATGAGCATCGGGAGCAGGGCATGAAAAAGACATATAAAAAGCCCCCAACGGGCTGACAGGATGATTCTGTCAGTCCGTTGGGAGCCGATGATTGACTGTTTAGAAAAATTATAGGGTGAGTTAAAAGAATTTTCCGGCTTCAGGAATCTGTTCCGGGGTAAGATGCTGGATACAGTCCCAGTGTTCCGCCAGTTTACCGTCTTTGAGGCGGTAAACATCAAAAACAATATTCTCAATTTCACCTTTTTTCAGAACAGCGTGATTATGGCTGATGACAATGTCACCGTCCTCGTAAATGTGCATGATCTTCAGTTCCAGATCTGGAAACATTTTAAAAAAACGGTTTTGAGCGAAATCCAGAAAACCTTCTTTCCCCTGGGCAACTGTAGGATTATGTTGGATATAATCGTCATGCATATATCGGTCGATCGCGGACAGGTCTTTACCATTAAAAACAACGCGAGTAAATTCTTCCACAATTTCTTTGTTTGTCATAGCACAGATCCTTTATTCAAAATCAAAACCGGACCACACAGGAACACCGGTGTATTTCTTAACCTGTTCCTGTCCGGTTAACACGCGGATTGCACCGGAAGCCATAGCTTCCATTTCGAACTCGCCAGGATAAGCGGATACGGGAGCGATCCATTCGCAGGCTTCCTTGATTTGGGATACAAGATCTTTGTTGTAAACCATGCCGCCGCCGAGAAGGATGCCGTCCACCTTGCCGTGAAGCACTGTGGCCATAGAGCCGATGCACTTGTTGATCTGATAGATCATGGTGTTCCATACCATCTTGGCATAAGGCTCGCCGGCCTCAGCCTGCTGGCTTACAGAAAGAGCGTCGGAAGTTCCAAGGTGACTTACAAGACCGCCGGTCTTTGTGCAAACTTTTTTTACCTCGGACAGATCTTTTCCTTTAGCGTAATTGATCAGGTCGGAGACGGAAACAGAGCCGCAGCGTGTGGGAGCCATGGGGCCCTCGCCGCCGACGATATCATAACCGTCAACCATCTTGCCCTGTCTGTGGGCGGATACGGAAATACCGCCGCCGATATGGCATACCACATAGTTCTGCTCTTCATATTTTTTGCCCTGGGACTGAGCGTGACGGATAGCTGTCTCCTTCAGGTTTAAGGCATGAAGGTGGATAATACGGTTAACACCTTTGATACCTGTGAGACGGGCGAGATCCTGAAGCTCGTCAACATCCGGGGGATTGACAACAAAAGCCGGGCAGTTGTACTGTTTCGCAAATTCTCTGGCAAGCTGGGGCCCTAACTGAGCCGGATGCTGAACGCCGTTGGCGCCTCTTGTGGCATGGTCAAGAAGAAGGTCGTCAATTTCATATGTACCGCCTTCCATGGCGATGAGGCCGCCGCCGCGGCCAACGCAGGCGTCAATGCCTTCAAGAGATATGTTGGACTCTTTTAAAAGATTTAAGATAGTTTCCAGACGATAAGGGAGCTGGGCGGAAATACCGTCAAATTCAGCCAGTTTGCTGGCATCGTGGGAAACGTTTTTGGAAAAGAGTACTTTGTCATTTTCGATCAGAGCGATCTTTGTGGATGTTGATCCTGGGTTGATTGTGAAAATTTTGTATGAATCTTTCATGACACTCTCCTTAATAAATAAAATATATTTTCAGCGAGCCTTCCAGTCATGATCTGAGGTAAGGCTCGCCGGGGGTCTGTTCATTATTTTGCGCGGCGGCAAATACTATCGCCCTCCGGCGGCTTTATAAATCGCGGTGGTTCAGCCTTCTATCAGCTTTTCGACAAAATCAGCGGCTTCGCCGAAAGTCTTTTGGCGGCAAAACTCCGTGAAAGGAATCTCGATGTCATATTTGTCCTCAAGATCATTAATGATCTGATTATAGTTTACCGATTTCATGCCAAGTTCCCCAAATGGGGTCTCAGCCGTAAAAAACGCTTCATCTTTGCCGAACATGGCAGCGGCCCGTTTCGCCATGTTTGCCAGAATCTCCTTTCTCATAATGTAAACCCTCCAACTTATCATCATTATATTTACCATTGCGCAATATAACTTTATTATAGTATAATAATAAAATAAAAACATCGTGCAAATGTACAAAGATCAATAAATTTACTCCCTTCAGATTCGTACGGATTTATAAAAATCAGCGAGGAAAAGGGGAAAAATTGAAATTTTTGTACAAAGAATATGAAAGGTTGACATTTTATGCGATTGTGTGAGATTATGGAAAAGCTGGATAATTATGCCATAACTGTCCTGGAAGGGAAGAATCTTGAGACAGATATTACCGGTATTCGTATGATCACGAAAGATCAGACTGTATTTTTGTCCAACATTTTATATTTCGGAAGTATATCTCAGCTCCCGGAAGTATCTCAGAATGGATACTGCGTTAATTTTCTGTGTTATGGAAGTCTGACGGAACTCACCGGCATTTTGGACTCCGGTGTGGACGTGAACTGTCTGCTTATCTCTTCCAGGGAAGATGCTTTTGCCATATATAATCAGATTCAGGATATTTTTCTTGAAAGCGAGCAGGTAGTCACCGGTATGCGGGCTTTTCTTGACGCCCTCTTTGAGGATAAGGGTTTGCAGGGCCTTTGTGATGTGGCCTATGGGATTTTGGGAAATCCATTGTTTATTGTGGACAACAGTTATAAGTATCTTGCCTTTTCTTCTGGAACCGTGGCGGACAGCCAGCTCATGGAGAAAGAGACGATGATGGGGCAGATTGCCGAGGAGGGGATAAGACAGATCAGAAAAATGCAGTTGGACGATAAGATCCGCCGAAGCGGCCGTCCACTTTACTTTTTTAATCCGGTTCATAAAAGCGGAATGCTTGTGGGGCCGGTGACGATCCACGATATAGAGGTGGGGCATGTCATGCTCTATGAGATGAACAAGCCTTTTGCTGACAACGATTATGAGCTGGTACAGAGACTTTGCCGGATTACATCCATTGAACTCCAGAAAAATGATTTCTATAAGAAGAATAAAGGGACAATGTACGCCTATTTTATAGGGGATCTTCTGGATAACCGGGCGGGTAATCTTGAAGGAAGTAAGGAACGGTTGGCGACGCTGGGATATGTCCTCAAGGACGAGCTTTTTGTTCTGACCATCAGCCCGAAAAACAATCTGACTTCACATGCCCGCCAGGAGCTTATCATCTCAGATCTGCAGCGATATGTTCCCGACTGCCTTTATGTAGTGTATGATAACGCCATTGTCCTCCTTATTAATGGATGCGGGCAGGGGGAGAATCACCGGTTTGAAAGCGAGGGGCTGGAAAATTATTTAAAACATAACGGTCTTATTGCCGGTATCAGCAATAACTTTGAAAATATACAAGACATCCGTAAATATTATGAGCAGGCATTAAAAGCCGCAGATCTTGGCCAGCGGATTCTTCATGAAAGCGGGCTGCACCGATATGAAACTATGTCGATCTTTCATGTTCTGGAGATATGTGAAAATCAGGACTACAGTCTGTGGGATTTCTGCCATCCCGCCCTGTCCATTCTTATGGATTATGACAAAAGGAAAGGGACAGACTTTTTGAATACCCTTTATCAATACCTGAATTTTTCTCAAAATACAATGGAGACGGCAAAGTATCTCCATATTCATAAGAATACTTTGCTGTACCGCATTGAAAAAATCCGGAAAATTACGGGAAATCCCCTGAATCACGGAGATGAACTGATCAAACTTCATTTTTCCTTTAAAATTCTCCAGTATCTTGGGGTTTTATAGTCCGTGGATCAGCCCTTAAAGTCGGAGCAGGCCAAAACGGTGTGACTACAGGGGAAACAGGAACAATCTTTTTTATTATGATTTGTAAAAAGCTCTTGACTTTTATGCAAAATTACTTTACTCTGGTAGAGTGATAATCAGACAGCAGTGCCGCGCTTTGCGCGGCATAAAAATTTAAGAAGGAAGATGATGAAAATGAAAAAGTTTACAGCTCTGTGTCTTGCAGGAGTTATGGCCTTTTCACTGGCTGCCTGCGGTAGTGACAGCGGAAGCGGGGAAAGCACTCAGGCCCAGGAGACAGATACTCAGGCCGTTACAGAGGCTGCTCAGAGTGAGAGCGCTGCACAAAGCACTGATGCCGGCGCGGACACTCAGGCGTCTGACGGGGAGACTGTGGATCTGACAGATATCGGTTATGACCATCTGATCATTGGTGTGGACGATACATTTGCTCCTATGGGATTTCTTGATGAAAATAATGAGCTGGTAGGTTTTGATATTGATCTTGCCCGCGCCGCAGGTGAGCGCCTTGGCGTGGAGGTCGAGTTCCAGGTGATCAACTGGGATATGAAGGAGCAGGAGCTGAATCAGGGAAATGTGGATCTGATCTGGAATGGGTACACCATCACCGACGAGCGCCGGGAACAGGTGAATTTTACAGATCCTTACCTGGATAATGAGCAGGTTGTTTTGACAATGGCAGATTCCGGGATTACTTCTCTGGAAGATCTGTCTGGGAAAGTTGTAGCCGCTCAGATCAATTCCAGCGCTGTGGAAGCTCTGGACGCACATCCGGAAATTTCAGATACATTTGCGGACCGTCCGGTATTTGACACCAATGATATGGCCATTATGGATATGGAAGCAGGACGTTCTGACGCGGTTGTGGCGGACAAGGTACTTCTTGATTATGTGATCGCCCGAAAAGATGATCCTTCCCAGTACATGATTCTGGGCGAAGGTTTCGGAAGTGAAGAGTACGCAGTAGGTGTGCGCAAGGATGATACTGTACTGCTGGCCGCGTTAAATCAGGTGCTTGACGAGATGAAAGCCGATGGTACGGCTGCCGAAATCTCAGAGAAATGGTTTGGCGCTGATATTGTAAAATAAAGGGCGGGGCTGTTTCGCGTTGTGCTGGATAAGGCGCGCGAAACGGCCCTTAAATATTGTGTATTGTAGAGTGAGGAGAAGCGTATGTCATACATAATTCAGATATTACCCCAGATACTTGAGGGACTTGGGGTTACTATGGGAACCTTTGCGGTGACGATTGTTTTGTCCATCCCAATCGGGGCGCTGATCTCTTTGTGCCGTGTGTCAAAGATCAGTGTTTTACGGTGGATATCGGGATTTTATACATGGGTCCTTAGAGGGACACCTCTACTTTTGCAGATGTTCCTTATCTTTTTCGGGCTGCCCGCTGTGGGAATCCGTCTTTTTGGCCGTACTCGCCTGCCCTATGTGTTTTTCGCCTTTATCATTAACTACGCCGCCTATTTTGCGGAGATTTTCCGCTCTGGCATTCAGTCTGTAGAAAAGGGGCAGATCGAGGCAGCAAGACTTTTAGGATTCAGTAACGCCCAGATCCAGCTTAAAATCGTTATGCCTCAGGTAATCAAACGTACGCTGCCATCCATTGGCAACGAGATTATTACACTGGTTAAAGATACCTCATTAGTCTATGCCCTGGGAATCACTGAGATTTTCAAGATCGCTAAAAGTATTTCCACAAGGGACGTAACTCTGACGCCGTATATTGTCGTCGGTGTGATTTACCTGATATTAACGGCGATCATCACAAAACTGCTGAACCAGGCAGAGAAAAAGGTGTATTATGAGGAATAAAGACAGTTCAGACGGGGGTGAAAACATGCTTCTTCAGGTGAGAGGTTTATATAAAGCTTTTAAAGGCAATCAGGTGCTTTCAGATATAAATTTTGACGTGGAAAAGGGTGAGATTGTCTCTCTTCTGGGCCAGTCCGGCGCAGGAAAAACAACGATTATCCGGTGTGTCACAGGACTTGAACGTCCGGACCGGGGGAGCATCGCCATAAACGGCAGATTTATCTGTCAGGAACAGGACGGGAAAATGGTTTACGCCACTAAAAAAGAATTGTATAATATCCGCAGGGATCTTGGGATGGTTTTTCAGAGCTATCACCTTTTTCCCCATATGACAGTGCTTAAAAATGTGACACTGGCTTTGACAGATGTCCACAAAGAACCAGCGGCGGAGGCTAAAAAGAAGGCGATGGATATGCTGACCAGTCTTGGGCTTGCGGACAAAGCCCAGAGCCGGCCTTATGAGTTATCTGGCGGACAGAAGCAGCGGGTGGCAATTGCCCGCTCCTGTGTGGCTAATCCAAAACTTCTATGTTTCGACGAGCCAACGGCGGCTCTGGACCCTAAAACAACCCAGGAAATGACAAAGATCATTAAAGACCTGGCGGCAGAAGGTATGGGAATTCTCATTATAAGCCACGATATTCCTTTTGTAAAAGAGGTATCCGGGCGTGTTCTCACTGTGGAGAATGGAAAAATCAAAAATTTGTAGTAACTATTCAGCCATGTATCTCTGTGGGAAGTGCCAGAAATAGCGTTGTATTATCTTAATCAGGACGGTGTTAATTTATGACAAATATTCTTGTGCGGCTGTTTGTGAAGAATTATAATGATACAGAAAATGACCAGGTACGCACAGCCTACGGTGTTTTGGCCAGTATTGTGGGGATTTTATGCAATATCCTGTTGTTTGCGGTAAAGGTAGCTATCGGGACATTGGTCGGCAGTATCGCTGTTGTTGCCGATGCCTTTAATAACCTGTCCGATGCCTTTTCATCCATTATTTCTTTTGTGGGCGTAAAGCTGGCAAGCCGTCCGGCGGACCAGGAACATCCTTTTGGCCACGGCCGTTATGAGTATATTGCGGCGTTTATTGTGGCCTGTCTGGTCATTGAAGTAGGATTTACATTTATACAAAGTTCTTTTGACAAAATCCTGCACCCGGAGGCCGTGACATTCAGTATTGTTTCTGTGATCATCCTATGCCTGTCGATCCTGGTCAAATTGTGGCTGGGACTTTTTAACCGGAAATTGGGGAAAAAGATTAATTCTACAGTGATGATGGCAACTTCCGCCGATGCCCTGGGAGATGTACTGACAACTCTGGCCACTATTGTTTCTCTGCTGATCTATGGAATACTGGGATGGAATGTGGACGGAATTGTAGGTATGGTCGTGGCTATCGTGGTTGTTTTTGCAGGGATCAATATTGCCAAAGACACGATCCGCCCCTTGCTGGGAGAGCGGCCGGACCCTAAAGTTTATAAAATGCTGGAGAAAAAAGTGGAATCTTATGAAGGGATCGTAGGTACCCATGACCTGATCATTCATAATTATGGCCCCACAAAGAGTATGGCCACGATCCACGCGGAAGTCTCCAATAAAGAAGACATTGAGACGTCCCATGAGCTTATTGATAAGATCGAGCGGGAAGTGACGAAGGAGACGGGAATATTTCTCGTGATTCACATGGATCCTGTGGATGTGGAGGATCCTTTTGTCATTCAATGGCGGAAACGGGTTTATGACATGATCCATGAGATGGACCCCAATGTTTCGGCCCATGATTTTCGTATGGTTAAGGGAAAGGAGCAGATTAATCTGATTTTTGATATTGTGGTTCCTTATTCCTATGATCTTGAAAAGACTCACCAGTTTACGATCCGTCTTGAGGAGCGGATCAAAAGGATGGACTCCCGGTGCCAGTGTGTGATTACCATTGACCACAGTTTTGGCGATGAATAGAAAGGAGCGGACAGATTCCCTTTGCTCATAGTCGGCGCTCCGTCCATCAGTAACGTAGCGTCCAGATTTTTATGCAAGCATAAATCTGTTCGCTCGTTTCTGATGGCTGAACTGTTGTGAAAATTAAAAATTTTAAAAAAATTAAAAAAAAGGCTTGCTTTTTTTCTGGAACATGATATAATAACATCTGTCAACGGGATGATGGGCTGTCGCCAAAAGGCAAGGCACAGGATTCTGACTCCTGCATTTGAAGGTTCGAATCCTTCCAGCCCAGTTTAATTTAGTAAGGCAGTCCAATTTGGACTGCCTTACTTTTTTAATATCACAGCAAACTATGTTTGCTGTGATATTAAAAACATACCGCGTGAGAGGAGATCGACGGATGTTTACATATGAACGAAAAGTGACCTACAGCGAGGTGGCCAGTGATGCTATGGCTGATGTAGCTCAGATCGTCCGATATTTTCAGGACTGTTCCACGATGCAGTCGGAATCTCTCGGAATGGGCATTGATTTTCTGGCACAGCACAGCCATGTGTGGATGCTGACAGCTTGGCAGATCCAGGTGATGCGCAGACCGAGATATTTTGAGGAAATTGTGACAGGAACGTGGGCTTATGGATTTGATTCTATTTATGGATATCGCAATTTCTTATTAAAAAGCAGCCGGGGAGAAATATTGGCGGTGGCCAATTCTATCTGGATTCTTGCGAATACTAAGACCGGGAAGCCTGAGCGGCTGACCGGGGAAATGGTCCAAGGCTACGGCAGTGAGGAGAAATATCCTATGGTATACGCGCCCCGGCGCATTGCGCTTCCTAAAACATGGGAAGACCTTGAGCCATTTGAAGTCAGACGGAGCGATTTAGACACAAATAACCATGTCAACAATGCCAGATATATTGATATGGCTTTAGAATATGCGGACCCAGGGGTAAATATTTACCAGCTTCGGGTGGAGTATAAAAAAGCTGCCAGATATAAAGACAAAATATGGCCCCGGATTCATAGAGAGAATAACAAATTGACAGTTGCTCTGTGTGATAAAGATCAGAAGGTCTATGTGGCGGTAGAAATTGCTACTGATGAAAATTAACGGAGAGGTGAATATGATTCGATTAGGAGAAAAACAGATCTTAACAGTAACCCGTATGAAAGATTTTGGCGTCTATCTCGCCAATGAGGAGGATAACTCTGAGGAGGCGGTTCTGCTGCCTAAGAAAGAAGTTCCCCAGAACACTCAGGTGGGAACACAACTTGAGGTTTTTATATACCGGGATTCCAGCGACCGGCTTATTGCCACTACAGCTACGCCAAAGATTCTTCTGGGAAAGACCGCGCCCCTTTTAGTGAAACAAGTGACAAAAATCGGCGCTTTCTTGGACTGGGGACTTCCAAAAGATCTGCTGCTGCCCTTTAAAGAGCAGATCACCAGGGTAAAAGAAGGTGAAGAATACCTTGTGGCACTCTATATTGATAAAAGCAGCCGCCTGTGTGCCACAATGAAAGTTTACCAATACCTGGACACTCATTCCCCTTATGAAAAAGAAGATCACGCCCAGGGGTATATTTACCAGATCCATCCGGAATACGGCGCTTTTGTGGCTGTTGATGGCATGTATCACGGGCTTATCCCGTTAAGAGAGTTTAAGGGAAGGTATAGCCTTGGGGAAAAAGTTCACGTGCGTATTGTCCGGGTTCGGGATGATGGACGCCTGGAATTGTCTCTTCATGAAAAAATTCCCTTCCAGATTGATCTGGACGCGGCAAAAGTTATGGAAGTGATTGAAAGCTACGCCGGCGTTCTCCCCTTTACTGAAAAAGCTTCACCGGCAGTGGTGGAGAGGGAGACAGGGCTGAGCAAAGCGGCGTTTAAGCGGGCAGTAGGACGTCTGCTGCGCAATGGAAAGATTACCATTGAAAACGGCGTTATCCGGAAAATAAAAGACTGATACTTATGCAGGCATAAACCATCCTACCTATTCCTGATGGCTGAAGCAGAGGAAGCAACAGTTCAGCCCGCGCCATTCGCAAAGGCGCGCTAACGCGCTGACTCGCGGCTAACGCCGCTCCTTTGCTCATAATCGGCGCTCCGTTCATCAGGAATGTGGTGGTCTGGTTCTTATGCAGGCATAAACCATCCCACCTATTCCTGATGGCTGAACTGTTACTGGAATATTACAGAAGTTTTACAAAATTTGTTGACATGGAAATAGGGCACTGTTATAATAGATTCGTAACAAATTTGTAATAAATGTCATTTCAAGGATATATAGAAACGGTGGATTTTATGATTAAATTAACGAAATTCAGAAAGAAAGCCAGTCTCACGCTGGCAATGGCCATGGTCCTGGCGACGGCGGCAAGCGGTCCTTCCATTCCTGCTCACGCGGCCTCAACGGGGACAGTGACCTGTGATGTGTTAAATGTGCGTTCGGGAAGTTCTACCAGTGATTCTGTGATTGCCACAGTGACAAAAGGCACCCAGCTTGAGCTTCTCGCTTCTGAGAACGGATGGTATCAGATTTCCATAAATGGGACAACAGGCTATGTCAGTGGCCAGTATATTTCCACTGACGGCACAGGACAGACAGAAGCTGTTTCAGGACAGACCGGTACGGTCAATGTCAGTGTTTTGAATCTCAGAAGTCAGGCGTCTACAGATAGCAGTGTGATCGGAGCCCTTTATATGGGTGACAGCGTTACAATTACAGAGAGCGGTAACGGATGGTATGGTGTGACTACAGCATCGGGAAGTAAAGGCTATGTGTATGCTCAGTATGTGACTCTGGGCTCAGCAGGCACATCAGAAAGCACTTCCGGTTCCACAAGTGTTTCTCCGGCGTCAGGAGAAGGGGTATGTAATACTTCTGCTCTGAATGTCCGCTCTGATGCCAGTACGTCATCTTCTGTTTTAGGGTATATTACCAATGGAACAAAGGTGACAATTATAGGTACTGCCGGAAGCTGGTATCAGGTGAATACGACAATCAGTGGACAGTCCGTGACGGGCTTTGTCCATGGAGACTATATTACATTAGGCGGCAGCACAAGTTCAGGGACAACTACAGAGCCGGCATCCGGTCAGGGCGTTTGCAATACATCCGCATTGAACATAAGAAAAGAAGCATCCACATCCTCACAGAGCTATGGGCTGATCTATCAGAAAGATGTGGTAACGATCCTTGGTAAAAGCGGCGACTGGTACCAGATAAAAGCTACGGTTAATGGCAGTGAAGTTACCGGTTATGCCCATGCTTCCTACATTACAGTATCCTCAGATACCGGATCGGATACCCAGGACAACATTCAGGATGACTCATCCTCCGCTGTTGAGTCTGCATCCGGTGAGGGAGTCTGCAACACTTCCGTTTTGAATGTGCGGGAGAAGGCTTCCACAGATTCAAAAATTCTTGGACTGATCTATCAGAACGATTCAGTGTCTATCACCGGAAAGAGTGGAAGCTGGTATCAGGTGAACACATCGGTGAACGGACAGTCTGTGACAGGTTTTGTTTATCAGGATTATATCCAGTTAAAGAACAGCGATAGCTCAGAAAACAGCCAGGCCTCCGTGTCTGTCAGTGACGTCAATGAGACTGTGTGGGCGACGGCAGCTGTCAATGTGCGCGAAGAGTACAATACCTCATCGGCTATTATCGCTACACTGAAGAGCGGCGATAGTGTTACCCGTACAGGTGTTTTGAACAACGGCTGGAGCCGTGTGGATTATAATGGGCAGACTGCTTATATATCCAGTACATATCTTACAACAACGGATCCTTCACCTGAGGAGGAGGAAAACTCTTCAACCTCTGAGGAAAACGGCGGAGCAAGCACATCCACAGGCGTTACGGGAGAAGCGGTAGCGGCCTATGCTCAGCAGTGGGTTGGATACCCCTATGTGTGGGGCGGCAATGATCTGAATACCGGTGTTGATTGTTCTGGATTTACCCAGCAGGTTTATCTTCATTTCGGAATCAGTCTGAACCGTGTGGCTGATGCACAGAAGCAGAATGGCATTCGGGTAGCTTCCCTTGAGGAGGCTCAGCCTGGAGATCTGATTTTCTACGGAAGTAGTAGTTACGCGGATCATGTAGCCATTTACATCGGAAATGGACAGGTTGTCCATGCCAGCAGTCCTTCTGTAGGCATCATTGTCTCCAGCACAAGCTATCGTACCCCGGTGGCTATTGTGAGAGTAATTTATTAAAATATAAAATACTGCGATTGGTTCCCTTTTCTTAAAATGGCCCCGGAGCTGGAATATCGTGAAAAATCATAAAACCAAAAGATATATAAAAACTGCCATGTCGGTTAAGCCGGTGGCAGTTTTTTTGTTATAGAAAACGGTGTTCCTTATAATACAAAGAAGCGCTGTAAGCATCGGGGCAATGCGTAAATCGTCAGAATATTTAGCGGGAATAAAAAAGATGTGCGATGGACTATAAGCGACAAAATTGTCTGTGGGTGAAAAAGGGAAAAAATGCACAAAAAATGTCGGAAGCGTTTACATAATCAAGTGATAAAAAAATTATTTGCTCACAGAGTTATCCACTATAAAAAAACGGGTTTTTTTCGATAAAACAAAGTTATTCACAAAGTTATCCACATTATCCACAATCGAAATCTGTGGAAAAGTGGATAATTATGTAATTTAAAAACGAAAATATGTTTTGTTCATAATGTAAAATTTGCCTGTATTTGTAAAAAAAAATTAAAATCCCCTTGACTTTTTTATTTTTTTAAAATTGATAAAAATCCTATGAATAATTATATTTTGGTGAAAAAAACAGAACATATATAGAAATATTTTGAAAATAACTTTAATTGACTTGAAAAGAAAAGGTTTTATGCTATAATAATCTTACAGAGAATTTACATAAGGAGGTTTATTTTTTTCAGCAAAATTTATGGGCAAAGGAGTTGGGTAATATGCGTTATATTATCAGCGGAAAGAATATTGATGTGACCGAAGGATTAAAGGATGCCATTTATGAAAAGCTTGGTAAACTGGAAAAATACTTTACCCCTGAAACGGATGTTGTTGTCACCCTGAGCGTGGAGAAGCTGCGGCAGAAGATTGAGGTTACGATCCCGGTGAAGGGAAGCATTATCCGTGCTGAACAAGTCAGCGATGATATGTATGTATCTATTGATCTGGTAGAGGAGATCATTGAGCGCCAGATGCGCAAATATAAAACAAAACTTGTCAATCAGATGCATGGAACAGGCAATTTCCAGAAGGCATACATGGACATGGAGGGCGATGAGGATGAAGGCATTCAGATCGTGCGTACCAAACGTTTTGCCATAAAGCCTATGGATGTTGAGGAAGCCTGTGTACAGATGGAACTGTTGGGCCATAATTTCTTTGTATTCAGAAATGCCCAGACCGATGAGGTGAATGTAGTCTATAAACGCAAAGGCAATACCTACGGACTCATTGAACCGGAATTTTAAAAACTGAATTTTTTTAAATTATAAAAAGCCGGAGCGGGCTCCTTTTGGGAGCCCGCTGTTTTTGTGCCGCTATCCCTGATGGATCATTTGATGGGGGTTCCTGCTTCAAATCGACAGTGAATAGTAACAACGGTTACTTTAAATTGGTAAAAATGCTCAAACCGTATATGCAAAATCAGTGCTTTGTTATATAATATATGCAAACGTGGCGGAGACAGGACACAAAACAGGGGGGAGTTTTATGCCAGACCAGGATATTCGGATTTACAACCTTTTTCCGCGCCTTTATGATGGCGTTCAGGACTGGTGGAAGGCGGCGCAGCACGCGCGGGATATGGGTTTTGATACGCTGTATCTTAATCCCATTCATCAGACGGGCTCGTCAGACAGCATATATGCCATACGGGATTATGACGCCTATGACGAGGCTATCTTTCCAAAGTCAGACAGGGAGCAGGCCAAAGCGCAGGTTCAGTGGTTTCTCTCATCCTGCCGGACCATAGGTATGCGTGTGTTATATGATCTGGTGATCAATCATACGGCCATAGATTCGCCCCTTGTCACCGTCCATCCGGAGTGGTATGAGCAAAATGAGGACGGTTCAATACAGTGCGCGGGGACTTTTACTATTGAAGGTGATTACGAGGAATGGAAGGATTGTGCCAAGCTGGATTATCGCCATCCCCAAAATGGGCTTTGGGAATATATAGTGGCGCTGTGCCAAAGATATATGGCGTTAGGTTTTGCAGGTTTTCGGTGTGATGTGGCAGCGAAAGTGCCTGCCCGCTTTTGGAGACATCTGATTACGGAACTGAAAAAGGAGTATCCCCAGGTTATATTCGCGGGGGAAGCTTTTTTAGCGGCGCCGGAACAAATTCACGCTCTGGCCCAGGCCGGTTTTCAATATATATTCAATTCGGCCTGCTGGTGGGATTATAAGGAGAACTGGCTGGTGGAGCAAAACAACCGCAATGGGGCGGTTATCGCTGCGATTGCCTTTCCGGAAAATCATGATACCTGCCGGTGTATGGTAAGAGAAGAAAATAACCTGGCCAGAGTAAGACAGCGTCTCAGATTTACCGGTATACTATCCTCCGGATGGATGATTACCAGCGGATTTGAATATGGGTTTAAAAATCCCATCCATGTATGCCATACAAGAAAGGCGGATTGGGAACATACGCAGACAGATCTTACAGAGGATATCCGCAATGTTATGAGGTGGCGGGATACATACCCTGTTTTTCGCAAGGAAGGCGAACTGGCATTTATTCCTTCGGAAGATCGGCGGGTGACGCTGCTTTCAAAGACCGTGCGGGGACAACAGGCGCTGCTGGCCCTTAACCGTACTGAGGAGAGGATAACTTTACTGACGCGGCAGCTGAAAGAAAATTTTCCATATTCATCTCTGCCGCCGCAGATTGTTCTGGAACCTTATGATTTCCAGTTTTTTGTCGAAACTATCCCGGATGTGGGGGATTTGCCTGTAAATACTTCGTACTGCATAGAGACAGGGGGAGAAATGGTGCTGCGTCAGGTTCCCATCAGAGCTTTGGGATGGGGCGAGGCACTGGTAGAAATACTGGCCTGCGGTATCTGTGGATCGGATTACCGTGAAATGCGGCATGGAAGATTTTACTGGAAACGTCCGGATGAGGGCGGACATGAGTGGACAGGCCGGATTGTTGCCCTGCTGCCGCCGGAGAATGGATTGAGCCGGGGAGACATAGTCGCTCTGCGTCTGCCGCGGCAGGGGAACGGTATGGTACAGGGCGGGGGCTTTTCCAGGTACGCGGTGGTGAAAAATACATGCCTCTTTGCCCTGGAGCCACAGGATGACCCTATATGCTCAGCGATGACCGAACCCCTGGCGGTGGCCATACACGGAGCCAACATGATTGATAAAGAGGGAGAAATCGCTGTTGTCGGATCTGGGACACTGGCATTGTTAATGGAACGGGTATTGGGTTTGCTGCGCCCTTCCTGTCACATTACGCTGGTTTACAAATATGACAGAGTCAGGGACTATGTCGCTGCAGCCACCCGGTGTTGTCCTTTTCCCGCCGCGGATCGGGAGGTAGTTTGGGATACTGTGATTGAATGCAGCGGCGCAGGGGAAAATATTCCGCTTTTGCAGCCGTCCCTGCGCCGTGGAGGGCAGATGCTCCTTATGGGGATCTATGGACTTATGCCGTCACTGAATCTGTCGGATGTAATGTTTCGGGAACTGCGCATTCAGGGAAGCTTTCTTTATGACGAATCGGATTTTAGCATGGCGGCGCAGTTTATCCGCAGCGGCGCCATGAACGTAAAGGATCTTATACAGATGATTCCGTTTACTCAGGCTCAGAAGGCATTTTCCATGCCCTCACGGGAAAGGATAAAAGTCATATTGGATCACAGCAGATAAGGAGAACAGGCTATGGAAGAAGTGTATAAAAATCTCAATATTTTTTTAGTGGAGGTCATAGGCTTTCCCAACCACTGCAGCCTGGACTGCAGTTACTGTGACTGGGAAAAACAGTCGTTTTCACCATTGACAGAGCTGGAACTGGTGCGGGTGCGGAGGCATTTACAGGCGGCCTTAATCTTTATCCGGCGCCATTACCCCAATACCCAGGTGATCGAATACTCCGGGGGAGAGCCTTATGTCCATCCCAAAGTGGTGGAATTAGTATTGGAGATTTTTAAGGATTATTGGGTGCGCGTCAATACCAATGGCTTACATATAGATGAGACAGCGTTAGAGGCATTAAAAGCTCATGGGCGCGTTTATCTGGCCCTGAGTTTGGACGGGCATACGCTGGAAGCCAACAGCTACCGCGTCCGCTCGCAAAAACAACTGGATCGCATTATTGAGGGATTAAAAAACGCTTTGGAGGCCAAAATTCCAGTCGCGCTGCTCTGCACTATCCATGACCGGAATATTGACGGATTTGTGTATTTTGTGGACTGGCTGGAGCAGAACTGGCTCTCTGAGATTAAGCAGGGGCGGCTTATGATGGCGGCCCACCGGATGAGCAGCTATGGCAGGCCACACCCCTTTCCTTCTCCCGCCCAGAAGCAGCGCATGGGGGAAGCAATGGCAGGGAGCAGCTCCCCGGTCATTCTTCCGATCCGGGAACACTATGAAGCAATGTGGGATGATGACAGCCCCTGTACCATTTACCGCTGGGCCGCCTCCATGCATTTTCTCGGCAATAGTCTGGCGACTGCAGGGAGGTTTACCAGTTTTCGCTGCGGTATGAGGGGAGTTGCCCCCATCGGGGAATTTGCCCTGGATCAGGAGATGGAATGGGATTCATTTTCACGCGCCGCCTCATTAAGCGTCCAGATGGATTTTTCCTTTTACAGGTGCAGGTGTTTTGTGGACTGGAGAGCTTTTGACCTGATATTTTCCGGAGTTATCCCAATGGAAAGAGCAAAAAAATGGTTTCTGCCCCTTCAGGATCAGCGTGTACAGCAGTGGGTGAGAGATTATCAGAAATCAGATTCGTAATTTATTAACAGGAGGAGAGAATATGGAAATAAAAAATTGCCCTGCCTGCGGAAGTGCCATACCAGGCGGTGAGGATCGCTGTCCTGTCTGCGGACTGGACGGGCAGAATCAGATTTTTTTGTCTGAGGAGGACTATACAGCGTGGGTGGAACGGGTGCTGAAGCCCCACATGAAAAACGTTGCGCCGCCCCAGGTGTTCGCGGGGCCCAACCACGCTCTGATTCTGATGGCCAACGGGGATCTGTACGGGATCGGCAATAACTGGAATGAAGCGTGCGGCCCCGATCTGCCCCGGGAACTGAAAGAGCCTGCGCGCATTGCACAGGGGGTGAAACATGCAGCGGCCAGCCCCAATCATACCCTGTATGTTACCAGAGATGGCCAGACAGTGCTGCTGGGCAATTCCGACCTGACGGACCGGTTTGACTGTGTTCTGGATACTGCCAGGAGGGTGTATGGGAAGTATGATGAGGACGCTTTTTTGATTGAGGATTCGGATGGGCAGTTCTATTTCTTTGGGGAGAACAGCGGAGGCAGACTTGTGAATGACAGCAGTCAGGTGCTGCGCCGGCTTGAGGATGTGGTTGTACACACAAAAAAGACTTATACCTGGTGGAATGAATATGAGAACGGAACGATCAGGGATGCAAAGTATACAGAGTGGGGAGGGAAAGAAGAGATTCTTCATGCCAATTTTCACACTGTAAAACATCTTATCCCTGACGAGATCCCGGAGCTTGAGGCTGTGCGCCGTGAAAAATGGTATCGCCAACTGGCGCGGGAGTATGGCGAAAAAAATGTTGTCATCCGTCTGCAGCCTCCGAATTCTGCAAAGACGATCGAGAGCCAGATCCTCACTAAGGAACATGGCGTAAGAAATAAGGAAGCAACGTTGGAATACGTCTATCAGGCCAGCGTTGTCCTGGAAAATAACGTCATTTATCAGCCGGTACCCTGTGAACTCCAGGGTCGGCTGAACGGCTTCTTTTGCGATTGCTGGCCTGTTTTTGGGGGAACTGCCCAATGGCTTGAGCGTAAGGGTATTCCGGAAAAGGCGGTTAAGGTGATGACCGGCAGTTTTGATGATTTTAAAGTCTATGAAAATATCCTGGCCTATCTGGATGGGGAGGGCAATCTCTGTTTTATGAACGGTGCTTCCGGCCAGCCCGCTGTCAGTCCCCTGTCGGGGATCACAGATTTCGCTGTGAACTCACAGGAAGGAAATGGCGATTACATCCTGATAGTCACCGACCGGCGAGAAATTTATTTTGGAAGTAAAAAAGAACTTGCAGAAAAGGGCGGCTGGGATCATTTGAAAAAACTGACCCTGTAAAATATATGACGAGAGAAAAAACGGCTGTGTTAGGGAGGGATAGTTATGATTGACCTGGATCAACTGGGAAGCGGCGCGCGGAATTTCCTGACCGGCAGAATTTATTGCGGGGCTGTGGGTATGGGAAATCTGTTTGAACCTTTAAAAAAATCTGCCCGCAGCGATCCTCCTGTTGCGGCATATCATGTGCTGCTTACGGAGCCCTGGCGCCGTTTACATGGGAATGCTCCCTTTTCCATGCCCCTCCATGAACAGTGGACGGCGCGCCTTTCCGCTCTGGCATGGCGGCGGTATAACGGCCCGATCCATTTGTTCACAGACCGGCAGGGAAAAGCGTATTTCCGGGAAAAGGGGCTGGACAGCGTATATGACAGCGTGAGAGATGATCTGTGGGATACCTACGGCCTGGATCAGCGGAAATTCTGGGCTTCCGGCAAGCTGCTGGCTCTGCAGAAACTCCCGGTTCCCTGTCTGATCATAGATATGGATCTGATTGTCTGGGACCGGCTGCCTCTGGAGGGCGCGGCGCTGGCAGCGGCCCATATAGAGCATTTGAATGAAAAATTTTATCCCGATGTGGATTATTTTCTCATGAGTCCCCGCTATCAGTTCCCAAAGGAGTGGGATTATGGCGCAAAGCCCCTGAATACGTCCATACTTTATCTGGCAGATGAGCGGTTAAAGGAGGAGTATCTTTGCCAGGCGTTTGATTTTATGCGCTATGAGCGGGATACGCCGGATAATGGTTCCAACTGCATGATCTTTGCCGAGCAGCGTATTTTGGCCATGTGCGCGGCAAAACTGGGGATCCGGGCAAAAACATTTCTGGATTATGACAATTTACAGGCGCCCCAGAGATTGATCACCCATACATGGTCCGGAAAACGATTACTTACCCGCTTTAAGGATGTGGAAAATGTATTTGCCGCCTGCTGCCAGGAAAAATGCGGACAATTAGAGGCGGAAATATGGAATATGGCTGGAAGGAAGTGATATGCGGATGATACGTGTTGGGTTTGACCTGGGAACAACCTATTCCGCTTTTTGTGTATATGATGACAACAGTAAAAATGTAGATTATTTTAAATTTGATACCTGTGCGCGGGAATTTTTCCCCACGATCATCGCCTACCACAGGGAGGATCGCGCAAGATGCTATGTGGGGGAGGCGGCGCGGCGCTATCGCTTTTCTCCCCAGTATGATGTGTATGATACATTTAAGCTGAGACTGGGGGATGGCGCCTGTGAAAACGGCGGGCGGATAAGATCGCCATTTGAGGCCGCCCGGGACTTTGTCGGGCAGGTGCTGAAAAAATTCTCAGAAAACCGGGGAGTTTCACTGGAAGATATGATCCTGGTACAGACAGTGCCGGATATATGGAAAAATGAGATTCACAATAAAATCGCTCTGGAACACCTGGCGCAGATATACGAAGATCTGGGAATGGATACGTCCAGCCGGGTTTCTTTTGAAAGCGAACCGGTATCCGCCGCGGTATATTACCTCAATGAAATCTGCCAGGGCAATTATCACGGACATATTGTGGTGGTGGATTATGGCGGGGGCACACTGGATCTGACCCTGTGCAGGGCGGAGAAAAACGGCAGTATTTCCGTGCTTTACAGTTGCGGAAATGGAGGCAGGGGACAGACCGGCTGCGCGGGCAATGCCTTTGACCAGGCCGTCACCATGCGCCTGGCCAGCAGAAATGGAATGGACGCCGCGATCTATGTTCCGGGGAAGCCTGCTTTTGACGCTCTGCAGAGCGCTTTTGAGGACTGTAAGATTGCCTCCACAGAGAGTACCCGCGCAGCTTTGGAAAATTACTATGAGTCCGGCGGCCTGGATGACCCCGTCGCCTTTTCCGTGATGATGCCGCCGCCGGTCTATGAGGAGTATGATGTATATGCCTCAGATATCGCCCTGGCATTTGAATCGGTCAACCATCAGGCTCTGAGGGAGTCTGTGATGGAAATGCAGAAAAAGTGTGGGGAAATGGACGTTGATATGGAAGGTATTGATGATTTTCGGGTGCTTTTGGTGGGAGGCTTCTCCAATCTGTATTGTGTGGAAAATTGCGTTCGGGAATTATTCGGTTCAATGGCCGGCATTGACGACCCGCGTTTTGATGGGAGGATGAACCGGGAATCCCGCTCCACGGCCATCGCCCACGGCGCGTGTCTGATTGCCGCGGGCATTACACCGGTGGCCTATATCAATCAGACAGAAGTTGGCTTTTTTGCCCGCAATCTCCATGGGCAGGAAATAGCCGTGCCTGTGCTTCACCGGGGAAAGGCGGTCAAAGAATACGCTCAGCCCCAGTACTGCCCTTATACACTGGCGCGGACATTTCAGGATATGCCGGTGAGCCTGGATCTGTTTTTTGACGACGGCATGGGGCCGGTCCGGGTGCGGATGGATAAGGCATTTGGATCCATTTGTCCCAATTTTGACAAGGAGGACAACCGTTATCAGATTGGCTTTTCCATTGACCGCCACCGTATCCCGCAGCTCCATATAAGGGATGCCGGCGGGGAGGAAAATGTTATCTCGCTATATCAGACCATCGCCAGGCTTCCTGCCATTATTATCCAGGAAGAACTAAAGGAGGGACAGCCGTGAACATTGCATTGATTGAACACAATATCAGACAGCTGGAACAAAAGGCGCAGCAGGGGGACGGGGAGGAAGCGGCCAGGCTTGCGCTGGCCCTGGCCAGGCTGATCCTGCAGACCCCTTCTCCGGCACAGCCGAGGAATTTGTATGGCGCCTATGCCGGCGTGGCCTCAACCCTCCGGCAATGTTATGACACGCTGCTGGAAAATTATTCGCCCACATCGGACATTGAACAGATGCTTGGAAAAATACAGGAGGTCAACGCCTGTATTGAAGAGTGCGGGAAAGAAAGGGAAGCGGTTGCCCGGGCCAATAAGGAACTGCTGGACGGGCAAAAGGCGCTGGAGAAGCAAAAGGCGGAACTGGAAGCGCTGAAGGATAATGTGGCGAAGCTGACCGCGGTTAAAGAAAAAGAGATTCCCGAACTGCGGCGCGAAATTGACCGGCAAAAGGAAAAGTTAAAGTCTTTGGAGGAAGAGTGCGCGGCGGCGTTGGAAGAGAAAGAAAGATGGAAGGCGGTATTTGACGAAAATAACCGGCTGATCATTAATCTGCCCGACAGTGTGATGGATCAGGATGCGGATGCGATCATCGCCGAGGCAAAAGAATACGCGCTGCGGGCCAGACAGGCGGATGAGGAGGGGGATCAATGGCTGCGCAGGGTGATCGGGGCCATTATGGCCGGCAAAGAGCGGATGAAAGATCCGCTGCAGACGTGACGCGGCTGCGTCTGCACATGGTGGCCGCTCCTGTCCACACCCTGGGGCCGTATGCCCGTTTTGGCATCTGGGTACAGGGCTGTATGAAAAGCTGTCCCGGCTGTGTTACGCCGGATGCCCGGCCGCTGAGCGGAGGATATGAAATGGATGTGGATACGCTGGCGCGCCTGGTACTGCGCCGTCCGGATATTGAGGGACTGACCATCAGCGGCGGCGAGCCATTTTTACAGGGGGACGCCCTGTATCGGCTGATTCTGAAGATCCGCTGTGCCGCAGATATTGGTGTGATTTTGTATACAGGCTATGCTTATGAGGAAATTGAAGGTCAGCCTTTGACAGGACAGTGTGACGCCATTATCGACGGACCTTACCTGTCTGATCTGGATGATGGGGGGAGCCTGCGGGGTTCGGCCAATCAGCGGCTGATTCTGCAGACATCCCGATATCAGGGCTTAATTTCCTTTGGAGCCGGGCGAAGAACTACGGAATGGATCCGGCCTTATGGCGGGGGACTGGCGCAGGTTGGCGTGCCGTCCCGGCAGGACGCGGAGAGGGCGCAGAAACTGCGTTCCTTTTTTGAACAGGGAGGGACAGTTGATGGGGGAAAATGATTTTTTTGACGGGCTTGACCGGATATTTTCCAGCTATGGGGAATTTATGGAGGAACATACCTTTATCGGCCTGGGGCTGCATCTGGCCGGACTTATGGGCCTGGCCAAGATCAGCGACTGGCTCAGCGGCGATCATGAAAGAGACATACCGTCAGATTGGGATTTTGAATTGGATGAAGCGCGCAGACGTCAGCAGCAGGATCTTTGCGATCTTCAGGAACAGCTGGAGGACCGGCGGACCCGGAACAGCCAAGACTCCCGGACGGGGGATGAATTTTTGCGGCAGGCGGGGGACATCCTGGATTCACTGAAACAAAAACCGCGGCTGCATCTGATGGATAAACAGTTTCTCCATGATCTGGAGGGACTGGAGACAATATATCATGATCTGGAGAAATATTCCGCAGCATCTTCCCGGACTCCTTCCCAGGGACAGCAGACTGCAGCGGCCAGTTTGTACCGCCAGGCCGACGCTGTACTGACGGAGTACCTGGAATGGGAAGAACGGTGGTTAAATGCGCGGCAACAGTGGATTGACCAGTGGAGCCGGACAAAAGCGCTTCTTGAAAACAGCCGTACAGTTCAGATTTCTCTGAACACCACAGAGGGGGAAGAGACGGTGGAGATAGACTGTATATTCTGGAGCAGAGGGGCTCTGGAACAGGCAGAGCAATCCCTGCCGCCGTTGGAACAGCCGGAAGACACCGCCATGGATACCTTTGCCGCGTTAAGCGGCCAGGCCCAGAGCCTGTCCCGGCGCGTACAGGAGATTGTCCGGCAGGCCGGAGAAAGTTTTCTCTCCTCGCAGGCGCGTATTCAAATGAGCGCCGCCGTTTTGGAATTGATGGAAAGCAGAGGATGGTGTCTGGAGAGGGAGGAAGATTACGCCTTTGAACAGGATGATGAGCGGGAGACGCTCCATTTGAGACTGATAAGTCCGGTGGGTGATCAGCTGGAATTTCAATTTAAGCCTGACGATACACTTATGATGCGCCCTGAATTTCAGGGGGTGCATAACCGCAGCGTCATAGAACAGCTGACCCGGATCATTGGACAGGCGCTGCAAAGCCAGGGAATTTTAGTCCGGGATGTGACCATTATTTAACAGGAGAGGAGCGAGCATAGGATGAGTACTGTATTTATTATCCGGCCGGATACCGGAGAGATTGTGGAAGAATTAATCGCGACGGCGGATTATCGTTCACCCAGGGGACTTACGGTGAAGCCCAGGACGTGGATGGAAGAGCAGCGGCTGCGCGCTATATCTGACAATGCCGTTCGGATCCGAGAGATGCAGGCGGAGATTGCCCGGCTGGACCAGGAGATGGAGTACGCGAAAATGGCGGACAGATTGTCCGAGATGGAGGAGATTCGTCAGAGACGGCGCCGGATGGCAGGGGAAGTACAGCGGAAGGAAAATTTTTCCCAGGCAGTGAATAAGCTTCATCGCTTGCAGGAACGGATGGGGGAGCTGGAAAATATTGAGATCGACCTGCCTACATCCATTGGCACAGAAACCGTATTATGCAATCTTGATGAATATACACAGCATTCATTTTCCGGGCTGGCGGATCAGCTTGAGAAGCTTAATACCGATTTCCAAAACGATGATCCGGAATCTGTCCGATATACGATGCAGCGCCTTGTGGAACTGGAGCAGGCGCTGGAAGAACTTCCGGGGCAGGCGAAAAAGAATTATATGCGCACGATGGTGCGGCTGGAACTGGCCCAGTGCGTCATAGAGCGATTGGGCGAGGCCGGGTGGAAATCCACTGTTTTGGCCAGAGGGGACGGCGATACGCCTACGCGGATCACTGTGGAAAATCCTGTTGGCGACCGGGCCTCTGTGACATTTTCCTGTGATGATCAGATTTATCTGGAGACGCCTGGATTTTCAGAAAGCGCCCGCAGTGCCCTCCAGCAGCTTGTTTTAGGTACGCTGCAAGACAGCGGCGCTGTCAGGGCCACCGGGACGTGCATCAGTGACGATCCGCGGCATGACGCCAGGGTTCCCGGACAGGCGCAGGATTCTTTACAGGAAAAAATCACCCCGGTCAGAGAGGGCAAGGAGCGCTGACGCTTATGAAAAACAGTTATTTTAGTGCGGCCACAAGCCGGATATTTTGTTATTTCGGTGAGATTTTTGATCTTTTCACAGATGAATCGCTGGTGCCCATGTCCCTGCCTCAGCTGCTGCACCAGGATCTGAGATGCCAGGGATATGAGCGCATTATCTTTTTAGATTATACGGAAGGGGTCACTTTTCTGGACGCGGCATCCAGAAAGCTGTTTCAGGGGAAAAGCGCCGTACCCCGTGTTCATGGCGCCACAAAGGGAAAACTTTTATCCAATCGCGGCGCGGCTGCTGTGAGCCAGCCGGCCCGCAGAGATTCCCTCTCCTATAACATAGCTCCCGCAGAAATGATCCGCTATGCCGGAGAATTTATGAGGAATGGCCTGATTAAAACAGCTATTATCTGTTCCGACGGTCTGAATATGCTGGAGCATTTGCAGCGGGAAGGCGATAACGGCTCCATGCTCAATGATCTTTTTAAAAAAATCGAGAGTATTCACGATCCCTGCAACCGCAATGTGATGATTTTTCTGTTTGACCGAAGCGAGGGCCAGGTGGCAGATTTCTTTCACGGTCAGCGCTGGACCTATGTGTGGGAGAGCCTGAAGAAACGCGCGGTGTTCCATCATATTCCGCCGGTGCCGGCACCGGAGATCCGCCTGGCCCTGCACTATTTGCGGCTGGCGGGCATTGGCGGAAAACGGCTGGAGCTGGATCAGGATCATCTGGAAGATATCTGCCAGATGATTGCGGGAAAGATCCAGCGAAATATTAATGAGGGGGAGACTGGAGCCAAATATACCGGAACAGAAGAATTGTCCGCCTGCCAGCTCAAGGCATTGATGCAGCATTTACTTGATCATTTTATGGCGCCCGGGAAAATCCTTAACCTGGAAGCATGTCAGAAGATGTGCGGACAGGACATGAAAAAGCCTGCCATGGAGCAGTTGGATGAGCTGACAGGGATGCAGGAGCTGAAAGAAAAAATCCGGGCGTATATTGGTAAGTACCACGGAGAAACGGAAAAACAGGTACAGCCCCTGCGGCTGGAACCGCCTGCCTGTGAGGGGAAAAAAGCCGGACCTAATCTGCATTTTGTCATTACTGGCAAAAAGGGGACAGGAAAAAGTACGGCAGCGCGCCTGATCGGGGAGATTTTTGGGGAATATGGCCTGCTGCCGTCCGGACATATGGTGGAGACCCAGCCCAGCAAGCTTATTGGCCAGTATATCGGACATTCCGAGGCGAATATGCGGGACGCCATTGAGCGGGCCAGAGGAGGGGTGCTGTTTATTGACGAGGCATACGGCTTTGCCGCCAGCGGCCATGAAACCAACAGCTATCACCAGGGTATGGTCAATGAGCTGGTGGCCAGCATGACCTCACATCCGGGGGAATATGCGGTAGTTCTGGCAGGATATCCCGATGAAATGGAGCATATGTTTTCCACAGTGAACCCGGGACTCAGGGAGCGGTTTGGCAACCATATCCATATTGAGGACTATTCTCCCGAAGAACTGGCGTGTATCTTCCGCAAAAAGGCTCATGACCGGGGGCTGTCTGTTTCAGGAGAGTTAGATCACATGATCGTGGATTTCTTTGGCAACTGGTATGCCGATTGCCAGGATGACTGGGCCAATGGGCGCAACGCGGAAAATCTGGTGAATGATATGGCAGTGGCTGCCTGTGACCATGTGCTGACGCCGGAGCTGCTGCCGGCGCAGCTGCAAAAATACGCTTCCGATGAGCAGCAGCAAAGCGTTAAGCAGCAGTTGGCGCAGATGGTCGGCCTTTCAGGCGTCAAACAGACGATACGTGATTTTGAGAATAAATTGCGTTACAGTGACAGGCAGAACAAACGCAACTACCATTTTGTCTTTGCGGGGAATCCCGGCACAGGCAAGACAACGATTGCCGAGATTTTCGGCCATCTGCTCAAAGGCGCGGGGGTACTCAAAAGCGGAACCGTGCGCAAGGTGGAGGCGGGCAGCCTGATCAAAAATCCGGATGCCCTGGCCAGGGAAATCAGCAGATGTAAAGACCGGGTACTGCTCATTGACGAGGCGTATCAACTTTTGCAAAACCCTTATCTTATTGATCAGTTAGTGGAAAAGACTAATCCGGATAAGACGGAATTTCCTTTTTGCGTGGTATGTACCGGCTATGAAGACAAAATGAAAACTTTTATGCAATACAATGAAGGCATGGCACGCCGCTTTCAGGTAATTCATTTTGAAGATTACACGCCGGAAGATCTTTTGCAGATTCTTTGTATCGTGCTAAAAAATAAATATGGGAGATATGGCGTGACCGAGGGATTTTTACATGCCTCTCTGGCTCATTTTCAAAAATATAGGGATATTATCGGGGAAAAATATAACGGCGGCTATATCGGCCGGTATTTAGATGAAGTGGAAAAAATTCTCTACCGCCAATTTAATACTGTCTATGAAAATGAACAGCCTCCGGAAGACGCCTATTGTTTTACAGATTCATCAGTTCCGGATTATCTTGTTTAAAACCCCGCTGAATCATTCACACCCGCAGCCGTGCGGCAGGCGCATGGCTGCGGGTGCGGCATGTAATAAAACCAGCTCTGCGGTTTACAGAACTTTATAAAAAAAATTGACAAATGCGGCAAAGTGTAAGAATATATAAGAGTGGAAAAAATGAAAGAGAACACAGATCCGCAGGTCTGTGTAGTGCATAAAGAGAGAAAGGAGATTGTTATGGAAAATCAATATGGAAGCGGTCCGGGTACATATGAAGGAAACACCAACCCCTATGGCAGCAATTATGGAAATGGGCAAAACACAGGCCCCTATGGCGGCGATTACGGAAATGGGCAAAACACAGGCCCCTATGGCGGCGCTTATGGAAATGGGCAAAACACAGGCCCCTATGGCGGCGCTTATGGAAATGGGCAAAATACAAGCCCTTATGGCAATTATTACGGTACTGGCCAGAATGCCGGCCCTTATATGAACAATACAATGTATGGGGGCTTCGGAGGCGGTTTGGGTCAGCAGCAGCCGGGAGCGGCGGTGGCAGCAGTGCGCGAAACAGGAAGATCATTTCCCTTCTTGTTCGGCACTATCTGCTATAGTCTGGCTTGCGTTTTAAGTATTGCCAGCCTGTTTTTTCCAACAGTCAGTGATATCTATCATATGGATATTAATGTTCAGAGTGTACAGATAGGCTCATTTGTGGGCTGCCTTCTCCTTGGAATCACCGTGCTTGGTATGTGGCTTTTCTTTGCTAGCTGCGCCGGTTCAAAGCCGGTCCCTTCGACGGTGGGAATTACCCTGACACGGGGCGTGGTGATCACAGAGATCGTATTGATTTCAATTATGATCGGGATCGTAGCCATTGTCTCATGTATGCTCCTTTTCGGCGCGTCCTTTTTAAACAGCTCCCTGCGCTATTATAGTGGAGATTTTACACCTATGGCAATGATAGGCATTGTGGCTGTGGTTATATGCGTCGTGTTGGCTGTCTGTATTCTGATGCTCATCTATCAGGTTAAGATTCTCAAGACGACCAAGGTGATCCGCAATACGTTAAGGACAGGTCAGGTACAGGGGAATGTTTCCATGTATCATATTGTCTTTAATTTTATTATGGTTGCTTTTTATGTGATTACTATTGCCGGCAACTTTATCAACACATATTATGTGGCTAGTGTTGTGCCGGCGATGATCCAGTCTCTTTTAATGATTATTTCTTACATCTCTATCACTGTCAGCCTTCTTATGCTGCGGTCCAAATTCAAGATGATTACAGATCCGTTCCAGGGGTGCTGACCTGGAAATAAGACATCCGGAGTCCAGAGGGCGCCGGATGTCTGTGCGTTATTACATATAAGCCGGTGTTATCCGGCCGGCGCATTATTGCTGTTCACGGTGGAACAGTAACACGGTCTGGGCTTTCATCTCAAAATCTATTTACAAATACCATAGACTAGTGTTAAAATAAAAAGTATTCAGCCTGAGGCAGGGCTGCAGTGGGGCTGCTTCAGGGCTGGAATGTTACCTAACGTTTATGCCGCGGGAAAGGGCGGCGGCATTAAGGTGAAAATAACAGGAGTGAATATTTGGAATGAAACTGATGGAAAAAATTCTGGGAACGCACAGTGAGCGCGAGCTTAAACGTGTGTATCCTTTAGTCGATAAGATTGAAGCCTTGGGGCCGGAGATGAAAAAACTCTCCGACGAGGAGCTTCGTCAGAAAACTCAGGAGTTTAAAGATCGTCTGGCCAAAGGCGAGACACTGGATGACCTTTTAGTGGAGGCTTTCGCAGTAGTGCGTGAGGCAGCGGACCGTGTCCTTGGCATGCGCCATTACCGGGTGCAGCTCATTGGCGGCATTATTCTCCACCAGGGCCGTATTGCCGAGATGAAGACCGGTGAAGGAAAGACTTTAGTATCCACCCTCCCGGCCTATCTTAATGCCCTGGAAGGCAAGGGCGTCCATATTGTAACTGTCAATGACTACCTGGCGAAGCGTGATGCCGAGTGGATGGGGTCTGTCCATGAGTTTCTGGGACTGACTGTAGGCGTTATTTTAAACAGTATGTCGCCGGATGAGCGCCGCGCTGCCTATGCCTGCGATATTACCTATGCCACAAATAATGAACTTGGATTTGATTATCTGAGAGATAATATGGTCATTTACAAAGAGCGCCTTGTACAGCGAGACCTTAACTTTGCCATTATCGACGAGGTGGACTCTGTGCTTATCGACGAGGCCCGTACACCTCTGATCATTTCCGGACAGAGCGGAAAGTCTACAGAGCTGTACCGTGTCTGTGATATCCTGGCCCGCCAGCTTGTCCGGGGCGAAGCCAGCGGCGAAATGACAAAGATGACCGCCATCATGGGCGAGGAGATCACCGAGACCGGGGATTTCATTGTCAATGAAAAGGAAAAGACCATTAACCTGACCGAAGAGGGCGTTCACAAGGTTGAAAAGTTTTTCCATATTGAAAACCTGGCGGATCCGGAAAATCTTGAGATTCAGCATAATATTATCCTGGCTCTGCGCGCTCACAATCTGATGTTCCGGGATAAGGACTATGTTGTTAAAGACGATGAAGTTCTCATTGTTGATGAGTTTACCGGCCGTATCATGCCCGGCCGCCGCTATTCTGACGGCCTTCATCAGGCTATTGAGGCCAAGGAGGGCGTGAAGGTGAAGCGAGAGAGCAAGACCCTTGCCACCATCACTTTCCAGAATTTCTTTAACAAATATAAAAAGAAATGTGGTATGACAGGTACAGCTCTCACAGAAGAGAAGGAATTCAGAGACATTTACGGTATGGATGTGATCGAGATTCCTACCAATAAACCGGTCATCCGTAAAGATCATCATGATGCCGTTTATAAAACCCATAAAGAAAAGATCAATGCGGTCATCGAGGCCATTGAGCAGTGTCATAAGAAAGGACAGCCGGTCCTTGTGGGTACTATTACCATTGAGGCGTCTGAGGAGATCAGCAACCTGCTGAAAAAGCGGGGCATTCCTCATCAGGTCCTCAACGCCAAGTTCCACGAGAAAGAAGCAGAGATTGTGGCCCAGGCCGGACAGTATGGGGCTGTGACCATCGCCACCAACATGGCCGGCCGTGGTACTGATATTAAGCTGGGCGAGGGCGTGGCAGATGTGGGTGGCCTGATGATCATCGGTACAGAGCGCCATGAATCCCGCCGTATTGACAATCAGCTCAGAGGACGTGCCGGACGTCAGGGCGATCCCGGCGAGTCCCGATTTTATATTTCTCTGGAGGACGATCTGCTCCGTCTCTTTGGCTCAGAACGTCTGATGAACATTTTTAACTCCCTCGGTTTCCCTGAAGGAGAGGCTCTGGAGCATAAAATGCTCACCTCTGCCGTAGAAAAAGCTCAGATGAAGATTGAGTCCAACAACTACGGTATCCGTAAAAACCTTCTGGATTACGATGAAGTCATGAACGAACAGCGTGAGATTATTTACGCGGAGCGCCGCAAAGTTCTCGACGGCGAGAGCATGAGGGGCGTTGTGATCCGTATGATCGGCGATACGGTGAAAGAGACTGTGGACAAAGTAATCCACGATTCTGTGCCTTCCTCAGAGTGGGATATTGCCGAATTGAACAACGTTCTTATTCCTATGATTCCTCTGGAGCCGCTGTCCACGGAAAAAAGCGATTATGACGGCATGACCAAGGACAAGCTTGTGGAGCAGCTTAAAGAGAAAGCTGTGGCTTTATATGAGGCTAAGGAAAAGGAATTTCCTGAAATTGAACATTTGAGAGAGCTGGAGCGTGTGGTACTTCTCCGTGTCATCGACCGGAAGTGGATGGATCATATTGACGATATGGACCAACTCCGCCAGGGCATTGGCCTTCAGGCGCTGGGCCAGAGAGATCCGCTGGTAGAATATAAATTTGCCGGTTACGATATGTTTGATGAACTGATCGCGGGAATTTCCCGTGAAACGGTTTCAGTGCTGATGCATGTGCGCATTGAGCAGAAAGCGGAGCGTGAGGAAGTGGCCAAAGTAACAGGAACTAACAGAGACACATCTGTGGCCCAGGCTCCGGTGCGCCGCAGTGCCGGTAAAGTTTATCCAAACGATCCATGCCCCTGCGGCAGCGGTAAAAAGTATAAACAGTGCTGCGGCCGCAATAAGTAAACAGTAACGGTCCGGCTGTCTGCTCCGGATAGCCGGTCTGCTGTATAGAAAATGGACGCCTGCGCGTCCGTCTGGCCTGTGCCGTTACTATTCACAGTCCCCTCCACGCTGCATTCGCAATCCCGCCTGCTTTGCAGGCTTTGCCGCTGCAGCAGCAGCTTAAAATTGCTCATTTGGTGGAGGTTCCTGCTTTGCAGTTCGATTTGAAGCAGTTACCCATCTTCTTACGAGTAAGCTCGACGAATCTGTGTATTTGCTTCAAATCGACTGTGAATAGTAACCTTGTGCCAAAAAATTAAGAAAGAGGTGATTTTAGTGGTTGAATTAGACCAGTTCAAATTTACACTGGGCAATTATAAGCAGCCTCTGATCGAAGTGAGGGATTCACTTTAACTTAGCTGCAAAAGAAGCCCGTATTCAGGAGTTAAACAATATCATGGAGGAACCGGGATTTTGGGATAATCCGGAAAAATCCCAGGAGGCCATGAAAGAACTTAAAAACCTGAAAGATACTGTGGAACAGTATCAGAAGCTGTCCCAGGCCTATGAGGATGTAGAGACTATGATCGAGATGGGCTACGAGGAAAATGATGACAGCCTGATCCCGGAGATCCAGGAGATGCTGGACAGCTTTGTCAATGATTTTGAAACATTAAAGATTTCCACCCTGCTTTCCGGAGAGTATGACCATAATAATGCCATTCTTACCCTCCACGCGGGAGCCGGAGGCACGGAAGCCTGCGACTGGACCAGTATGCTGTTCCGTATGTACAGCCGCTGGGCTGAAAAGCACGGATATTCCACAGAAGTGCTGGACTATCTTGACGGCGAGGAGGCGGGAATTAAAACCGTGACGATCCAGATTAATGGTGAGAACGCTTACGGATATTTAAAATCCGAGAAAGGCGTACACCGTCTGGTGCGGATTTCCCCGTTTAACGCCAACGGCAAGCGCCAGACTTCCTTCTCATCCTGCGAAGTAATGCCAGAGATTGAAGAGGACCTGGATGTTGAGATCAATGACGATGATCTGCGCATTGATACTTACCGTTCCAGCGGCGCCGGCGGACAGCATGTTAATAAGACGTCCTCGGCTATCCGTATCACCCATCTCCCCACTGGAATTGTTGTGCAGTGCCAGAATGAGCGCTCCCAGTTCCAGAACAAGGATAAGGCGATGCAGATGCTCAAAGCGAAGCTGTATATGCTTAAACAGCAGGAGAATATGGAAAAAATGTCCGGTATTCGCGGCGAGATCTCTGAGAATGGTTTTGGAAGCCAGATCCGTTCCTACGTCATGCAGCCCTATAAGCTGGTGAAGGATCACCGGACAAATATGGAGATCGCCAATGTGGACAGCGTTATGGACGGCAATATTGATCCTTTTATTAACGCTTACTTAAAGTGGATCAATACTCAGCCGGAAGATATGGAAAATTAACAGAGATCAAAAGCAATCCGATGCGGGAACATTATAGCTGTATTATATGGCGGAACTGTTTCTGTCCAGGGTTGCTTTTGTTTTATCAGATGGGAAAGACCTTTGAGAGCGTCTTGATGGTGAAGAGTATGAATATGCATAAAGTATTGGAAAATTTTATTGCCCGGTATTTTGAAAAAAAGCTGATGCCTGGAATCCGGAAAAAGTACCGGGAGATGGAGGAAAAATATGGCGCGTCCGGTGCCGGGGATGGAGAATTGGGGAAGGATTATTATGTAAACTCCTTTGGCTTTCAGACAGAATTTATGATGCGTTATATGACCATCGCTTTTGGGATCGTATGCCTGTTTCTTGTGGCGACGGCCTTTAGGATTGGCGGGGACGCCTGGAACGGCGCTGGGATCTTCGGTGTGTTTTTCGGTATTTGCCTGATTCTTTGGGGTATTTGCAGAATCCGTAGAGGCTATATTGTATATAATACTCGCTGGATCAGCGTCAGCCGGGGCGGCCACTGGGCCGATGAGACGATGGACCGCTTATCCGGGATTAGTGTTACAGGCAATCTGACACTGACTTTTGGAATAGAAAAGAACACGGCAAGGAAGATATCTATTCCGCTGGAAGGCGGACAGTACATGGATTTTACCCGGTTTCTGGAAAAAAACTTCTCCCAGGTGATCGCCGCGATCCCGGAAAAAGTTTATGCCAGGGCAAAACGCAAACATGGGTCGTCCTGGGGGAATCAGATGTAGACTATGCATGAAAAACAGGTTGCATTTCCCGGATAAATATGGTACTATCTTCCTTGCGAGAACAATTGTATTTGTTAGACGAACAAAGGTGGTCAGCAATGAGTGAAGATATTAAATATTACGTGGTTAAGAAGAAAGCTGTGCCGGAGGTGCTTTTAAAGGTTGTTGAAGCGAAGCGTCTCCTGGACTCTGAGAAGGCCATGACTGTCCAGGAAGCGACAGAGATGACCGGAATCAGCCGCAGTTCTTTTTACAAATATAAAGATGACATTTTCCCTTTCCATGACAATGTGCGTGGACGGACGGTAACGCTGATGCTTCAGCTTGACGATCAGCCGGGACTTTTATCCAATGTGCTGAATCATATTGCCCGGTGCAGGGCCAATATCCTTACCATCCATCAGGCCATTCCCGTCAATGGAATTGCTTCACTGACACTGAGTATTGATGTGCTCTCCACAACCGGCGACATATCTGCACTGGTGGAAGAAATTGAGGGGCTTGAGGGGATTCATTACATTAAAATATTAGCTAGGGAGTGAAACGATGGTTAAAATTGCAGTTTTAGGGTACGGAACCGTAGGAAGCGGCGTTGTGGAGGTGCTGAATACCAATCACGACAGTATCGCGAAGAAAGCCGGAGAGGCTATTGATGTAAAATATGTTCTGGATTTAAGAGATTTTCCGGGAGATCCTATCCAGGAAAAAATCATCCATGATTACAATATTATTTTAAATGATGATGAAGTTCGTATTGTGGTGGAAGTCATGGGCGGCGAGGAGCCGGCATGCACTTTTGTTAAACAGGCGCTGATGGCGGGGAAACATGTGGCCACATCTAACAAAGCCCTGGTGGCCAGTCATGGAGCCGAGCTGGTTGCTATTGCCAGAGAACACAATGTGAACTTTATGTTTGAGGCTAGCGTCGGCGGTGGGATCCCCATCATCCGGCCTCTTCTGGCGTCCCTGACAGCCGACGAGATCGAGGAGATTACCGGTATCTTAAACGGTACAACCAACTATGTGCTGACAAAGATGGGCGAGGACGGCCTGGAATATGAGGATGTTCTCAAAAAGGCTCAGGAAAAAGGCTATGCGGAGCGCAATCCTGCAGCGGATGTGGAGGGCTATGACGCATGCCGCAAAATTGCCATCCTCGCTTCTCTGGCCTATGGCCACCAGGTAGATTATGAAGATATTTACACTGAAGGTATCACAAAGATCACAGAGAAAGATTTCCTTTACGCCAAAAAGCTTGGCGTGGCCATTAAACTTCTGGCCACATGCAGCCGCAGCGGCGAAAAAGTATTTGCTATGGTATCCCCCATGATGATTGGCCAGGATCATCCGCTGTATAATGTCAGTGGTGTATTCAACGCTATTTTTGTTCGGGGAAATATGCTTGGCGACGCTATGTTTTACGGCCGCGGCGCGGGCAAGCTTCCCACAGCCAGCGCGGTTGTGGCGGATGTTGTGGAGGAAGTCCGTCATATGAATACAAACATCCGCCTCACATGGAACCCGGAGAAACTTCATCTTGCCGATATGAAAGAGGCGTCCCACCGGTTCTTTGTCCGTGTGTCCGGCAGCGTCAGTGATAAAGGGGAACAGGTGTCCCGGATTTTTGGAAACGTGTCCTTTGTGCAGGCTGTGGACGGGGAGTTTGGTTTTGTCACTGAAAACATGGAAGAAAAAGTGTTTGATGAAAAAGCTGCCCAGATTGACGGTGTGCTGATGCGCATTCGGGGCAATTTCTAAGGCGTGGAAAAGTGAGGAAAGCATCATGAAATACGTGATTATTTTAGGTGATGGAATGGCCGATGAGCCTATAGAAGCACTTGGTGGAAAGACGCCTTTAGAGTACGCCGCCACTCCGGCTATGGACCGGCTGGCAAAAATGTCTCAGATCGGCATGGCAAAGACCATTCCTGACGGTATGCAGCCGGGGAGCGATACCGCCAATTTATCGGTGATGGGTTATGATCCAAAGATTTACTATACCGGACGTTCCCCGCTGGAAGCGCTGAGTATCGGAGTGGACATGGAGCCGGAGGATATTGCCCTGCGGTGTAATCTTGTGACTCTTACAAAAGAAGAGGAAAATTACGAAGACCGAAAGATCATAGATCACAGCTCCGGGGAAATCTCCACAGAGGACGCGGCTGTTCTATTAGAGGCGGTCAGGGAAGCTCTGGAAGATGATATTTACAAATTTTATGTAGGAACAAGCTACCGCCACCTGACCATCTGGAAACATGGCCAGGTTGTTCCTCTGGAGGCGCCCCACGATCATTTAGGACAGGTTATCGGAGCATACCTCCCCAAAGAAAAAGTACTTTACGAAATGATGAAAAAGAGCTATGATATTCTGGCGAATCATCCAATAAATATCCAGAGGGAAAAAGAGGGGCTTAATCCTGCTAATTCCATATGGTTCTGGGGAGCGGGAACCCGCCCGGCTCTCACCTCCTTTAAAGAGAAAACCGGCAAGGACGGCGTTATGATCTCAGCGGTAGACCTGCTTAAAGGCATTGCTGTAGGCGCTTCCATGGAGAATATCCAGGTGGAAGGTGCCAACGGAGGGCTTCACACCAACTATAAAGGAAAAGCTCTGGCAGCAGTAAAAGCGCTGACCCAGGACGGCAAAGATTTTGCCTATATCCACATTGAAGCGCCCGATGAGATGGGACACCAGGGCAGTCTGGAGAATAAGATCGAGGCTATTGAGAGCATTGACCGCTATGTGGTGGACACGGTGGTCAGTGGATTGGACGCCTCCGGCGAGGCGTACCGCCTTATGATCCTTCCCGATCACCCAACGCCTCTGCGCACCCGGACCCACAGTTCGGAACCGGTGCCCTTCCTTCTCTACGACAGCAGAGCGCCCCGGCAGGAGCAGTGGCTTTATAATGAACGGGAGGCAAAGACAGGCGGACTGTATGTGGCGGCCGGCCACACACTCATGGATATGTTATTGGAAAATGTTGCTGTGAACAGTGACAAATGATAGCGTAACTATGAGGTACAGGAGGCTGACATGTTAATTGTTAAAAAGTTCGGCGGCAGTTCAGTAGCCGATAAAGACAGGATTTTTAATGTAGCCAGGCAGATCAGCGAGTCCTACAGGGAGGGCAATAATGTAGTTGTCGTCCTCTCGGCGATGGGAAAGACAACAAATCATCTGATCGCCCAGGCCAACGACATTAATCCACGTGCCTCCCGCAGGGAACTGGATATGCTATTAACCTGCGGTGAGCAGATCAGTGTGGCCCTTATGGCAATGGCCCTTTCATCTCTGGGAATACCGGCGGTTTCACTCAACGCCTGGCAGGTGGCCATGCACACCAACAGTGCCTATGGCAATGCCCGTCTGAAAAATATTGACACAGAGCGGATCGCGGCGGAGCTGGAGTCCGGGAAAGTTGTTGTTGTCACAGGTTTTCAGGGGATTAATAAGTATGATGACTATACTACTCTGGGACGGGGCGGCTCAGATACTACAGCGGTGGCCCTTGCAGCGGTCCTTGGCGCGGATGCCTGCGAGATTTATACGGATGTGGAAGGAGTCTATACCGCGGATCCCCGCGTTGTGCCAAACGCCCGGAAATTGAAAGAAATTACTTATGACGAGATGCTTGAAATGGCGTCTCTGGGGGCGAAGGTTTTGCACAACCGGTCTGTGGAGCTGGCCAAAAAATATGGTGTGCAGCTCATTGTCCGTTCAAGTCTTACCCCGGCGGAGGGAACAGTGGTCAAGGAGGTTGTTAAAGTGGAAAAGATGCTTGTCAGTGGTGTTGCTGTGGATGAAAATGTGTCACGGATCGCGGTTATGGGGCTGGCCGATGTGCCGGGGACGGCTTTTCGCCTGTTTAATCTGATCTCCCAGAAAAAGATTAATGTGGATCTTATTGTACAGTCTGTCGGCTATGAGGGCACAAAGGATATTGCTTTTACTGTATCTTCCGACAATGTGAACGATGTTGTCAGCCTTCTGGAACAAAATAAAGAAATACTTCAGTATTCTTCCCTGGAAATCAGTTCTGATGTGGCTAAAATTTCTCTAGTGGGCAGCGGGATCATGTCTACGCCGGGCATGGCCAGCAAAATGTTTGAGGCTCTCTACGATGCAGGGATCAATACCCGTATGATCTCCACATCTGAGATCAAGATTTCTGTTCTCGTGGACAAGCGCTATGCCCATAAGGCCATGATCGCTGTCCATGATAAATTTCAACTGGGCGAATAAAGATTTGTTCTTTTGGCTTGGTTCAATCTCTGAACAAATGCTCTCCCCTTATCTTGACATTCAAAGTATGAATAGGTATAATGAAGTCAAATCTAAAATTTTTATTAAGATTTTTTAAAAACAGAGGAGGAGCTACTATGAATCAGAAACCTTCAAATGGCGCTGGCGTTGCGGCATTAGTTCTTGGTATCGTTGGTATTGTCACAGGCTGGCTTTACGGCCTTGGCTGCATTCTTGGTATTATCGCCGTAGTTATGGCAGTAATGTCCAAAAAGAATGTTGGACCTAACGGTATGGCAACAGCAGGACTTGTTTGCGGGATCATCGCTATAGTATTTGGAGCTGTATGGCTTGTTTGTACTGTATGCACCTGCAGCGCTGGTCTTATGGCGTTTTAATGAAACAAAATGTGAACAAGAGGTGAGGGAGAGGCAGACGGATGTTTCGTCTGCTTCTTTCACGTGATCTATGAGTGTCTGTGGTACAGGAGGAAAAATGTATCCTTATATCGAAATTTTTGGAAGACAGCTCACATCTTATGGAGTTATGGCCGGATTGGGATGTCTTATTGTTTTTGTGATCTCCCTTGTCCGGGTGCGAAAGCTGCGGTCCTCCCTGGACGATCAGCTTTTTTTTATCGGTTTTATTCTTGTAGGCGCCATCGTTGGGGCGAAGGTTTTGTATCAGCTCCAGCATATCAGCGAACTGTGGAGGTACGGTTCGGTGATATTCTCAAGTTTAAATACATTTCTTGAATATTTCGGCCAGGGCATGGTTTTTTACGGCGGCCTGATCGGCGGTTGTCTGGGAGCCATTGCCTATGCCAAATGTTTCAATGTGAACGCCGTACCCAATGCGGAGGCGATTATTCCATGTATCCCTCTGTTTCATTGTTTTGGACGTATCGGCTGCTTTTTAGGCGGCTGCTGTTATGGGATCGAATATGACGGTCCGTTTTCCGTGACTTTTACCCAGGCTATCGGCGGACCAAACGGAGTTCCGCTACTGCCCATTCAGCTCATTGAAGCCGGGGCTAATCTCATCACATTTTTTGTGCTTATGGCTCTGTTAAAGCGGTTTAAGCGTCCGCTCCAGGATTTTGGCCTGTATCTGGCCATCTATTCAGTGGAGCGTTTTATCTTTGAGTTTTTCCGGGGAGATATTGTGAGAGGTTCTTTTCTGTCCCTCTCCACATCCCAGTGGCTCAGCCTTATCATTCTGCCCATCGGACTATATTTTCTTTTGGCGAAAGATAATATTATTGTGAGACTGTGCCTGAATTCAAAGAAAACGGCCACCATATATAAAGGTCCGGAAAAATACGCTGCGGAGCATCAGAATTCTGCAGAAAGCTGATCGTTGTGCAAAGTGTAAAATGGTTCGACTATCTCTGGCGGCAAAACTGCTGCTGAAAATGACATTACTGAAAGGACTTACATTATGGATATTATAGAAGTACTTGCCAGGGAGCTTTCCATCCGCCCGGCTCAGGCTGAAGCTGCGGTAAAGCTCATTGACGAGGGAAATACGATTCCCTTTATTGCCCGATACCGCAAAGAGGTGACTGGTTCATTAAACGATGAGGTTCTGAGAAATCTTTACGAGCGCCTGACCTATCTGAGAAATCTTGAAGAAAAGAAGCTTCAGGTTTTATCAGTTATAGAAGAACAGGGAAAGCTGACCAAAGAGCTGCAAGAGCAGATCCTTCAAGCGGCAACCCTGGTGGCGGTGGAAGATCTTTACCGCCCTTACCGGCCAAAGCGGCGCACACGGGCTACGGTGGCGAAAGAAAAAGGTTTGGAACCTCTGGCGTCCCTTATTATGCTCCAGATGCTTAATCAGCCGTTGTCGGAGACTGCGGCTCCTTATATTTCTGAAGAAAAGGGGGTTGTCTCTGTCCAGGATGCGCTGGATGGGGCGAGAGATATTATCGCAGAGATAATCTCTGACCAGGCGGATTACCGGACGTGGATACGCAGGGCCACATTTAATGAGGGAAAAATTGTCTCAAAAGCCAAAGAAGAGAAGAATATGTCGGTTTATGAGATGTATTATGATTTTCAATCCCCTGTGTCAAAAATGGCAGGATACCGTGTTCTGGCCATTAACAGGGGAGAAAATGAAAAGATACTTACAGTCCATGTAGAAGCGCCTGAAGAAAAGATTTTACAATGGCTGTGCCGGCAGGTGGTGAAAAAGGATAACCCCAGCACAACGCCATTTCTTAAAGAGGCGGTGGAGGACAGCTATAAGCGCCTTATAGCTCCGGCCATAGAGCGGGAGATCCGCAGTGAGCTGACGGAGAAAGCCCAGGAGGGGGCCATTAAAGTTTTTGGAAAAAATCTGGAGCAGCTTCTGATGCAGCCGCCTGTTGCCGGGCGAACGGTTCTTGGCTGGGATCCGGCGTTTCGTACCGGATGCAAGCTGGCAGTTGTCGACCCTACGGGGAAAGTGCTGGATACGGTAGTGATTTTTCCCACAGAGCCGCAGAAAAAGGTGAAGGAGTCCAAGGAAATCCTCAAAAAGCTTATAAGAAAATACGGCATTACGCTGATCTCTCTTGGAAATGGCACCGCCTCAAGGGAGTCGGAGCAGGTGATTGTGGAACTTTTAAAAGAGTTGGATACACGGGTGGAATATGTGATCGTTAATGAGGCCGGTGCCAGCGTTTATTCTGCCAGCAAACTGGCCACGGAGGAGTTTCCCAACTTTGACGTGGGGCAGCGCAGCGCCGCATCTATTGCCCGGAGACTTTTAGATCCCTTGGCTGAACTGGTGAAAATTGATCCAAAGGCGATCGGCGTGGGACAATACCAGCACGATATGGATCAGAAAAAGCTGGGCCAGGCTTTATCCGGGGTGGTGGAGGACTGCGTCAACAAAGTGGGCGTGGACTTAAACACCGCCTCTGTGTCCCTCCTGGAATATGTTTCCGGGGTTACAAAAACCATAGCCAAAAATATTGTGGCTTACCGGGAGGAAAACGGCCGCTTTACAGACCGGAGTCAGCTCCTTAATGTGTCAAAGCTCGGACCGAAAGCTTTTGAGCAGTGCGCGGGGTTTATGCGCATATCCGGGGGCGCTGAGCCTTTGGACGCCACAAGCGTTCATCCCGAATCCTATGAGGCGGCCCGCCAGCTCCTTAAAAAATTGGGATATACTGAGGCGGATATTGGCGGCGATAAGGTGAAGGGCCTGGGGAAATCGGTGAAAGACTGGAAGCAGACGGCCCAGGAGCTGAATATTGGTGAAATGACATTAAAGGATATTGTCCGGGAGTTAGAAAAGCCAGGGCGTGACCCCAGAGACGAGATGCCAAGGCCGGTGCTGCGCACGGATGTTTTAGAGATGAAGGACCTTAAAGAGGGGATGATCTTAAAGGGAACGGTGCGCAATGTTATTGATTTTGGCGCCTTTGTGGATATCGGCGTACACCAGGACGGACTGGTGCATATTTCCCAACTGACAGACAAAAAGTTTGTGAAACATCCCATGGAAGTTGTCAGCGTTGGAGATGTTGTGGATGTTAAAGTCCTCAGTGTGGATATGGAGCGCAAGCGAATACAATTGACAATGAAATTGTAAACTTGCAACTTGCCTCATATCGTGGTATGATATATAAGAAATTGAAAAAATCGTTTTCGGGGCAGGGTGAAATTCCCGACCGGCGGTATAGTCCGCGAACTGTTTTAAAAGTGGGTGGCTTATATAGTCAGTATCCACGGATTTTAGTACAGTTGATTTGGTGAGATTCCAAAACCGACAGTAAAGTCTGGATGAGAGAAGACGGCATGAATGCGTGTGTAAGTTATTGATATGCCCCGGTATTTTGTACCGGGGCTTTTTCTGTGAGGATGATTTTATGTAACAGTTCAGGACGGCCTATGGCCGGGCAAGAAGATGTGCTGTTTTGAACAGTTACAATTTTACTATCTTATAACTGACATTGATTCATGGCAGCCGGAAACTTTGACTGCTTTCGGAAACAGAGAAAAGGAGAGACGACTTATGAATTTAGGAAAGCTGTGGGAAGATGCCAGAGGGCATGTGGAATTTGTTGTTGTGGTGATTGTCATTGTGGCAGCAATCATCGCTCTTGCGGTCATCGCTGAGAAATTTCTGTTTAAGGAAAAAAAGTCCAAACGGTTTAAAACCCGGAATATTGCTGTGGTGGGGATGCTTTCGGCGATTGCCCTTGTACTGTTTTTATTTGAGATTCCCCTGCCTTTTGCGCCCAGCTTTTATGAACTGGATTTCAGCGAGCTTCCCGTACTGATCGGTTCTTTTGCCCTGGGCCCTGTGGCCGGTGTTGTTATCGAACTGTGTAAGATTTTGCTAAAGCTGGTGATCAAAGGGACGACTACGGCTTTTGTCGGGGATTTTGCCAATTTTATTGTGGGCTGCAGTATGGTTGTCCCGGCGGCGATCATTTATCACCGGTTCCGCACGAAAAAGGCGGCTCTGGTCAGCCTGGTAACAGGAACTGCGATTATGACCGTTTTTGGCAGTGTGTTTAACGCCTTTTACCTTCTTCCCGCTTTCGCGGATCTCTACGGTATGCCTCTGGACAGTATTATCGCCATGGGGCAGGAAATTAACGGAAATATTAACAGCGTGGCAACTCTTGTATTGTTTGCCGTTGTTCCTTTTAATCTCCTTAAAGGCGCTGTCCTTACCATTCTCACCATGCTTTTGTATAAGCATATCAGCCCGATTATTAAAGGGCATTAAGGCGCGGACTGCCCTATTCCTGATGGCTGAACTGGGCTGGGGGGGAACAGTTCAGCCCGCGCCATTCGCAAAGCCGCGCTAACGCGCTGACCCGCGGCTGCGCCGCTCCTTTGCTCATTATCGGCGCTCCGCTCATCAGGAATAGGGCGGTCCGATTCTTATGCAAGCATAAATCATCCCGCCTATTCCTGATGGCTGAACTATTACAAATATTGTCATTTATTTTCCGGTGTGTTATAATACAGCAAGATAACGCACCGGATTTTTTCTGGGACGGATAGAGAGAGTGGATTAAGAACATGATTGAAACATTCAGTGCGAAAGAGACTTTTGAAGTGGGACGCCGCCTCGGAAGCGGGGCAAAGCCGGGAGAAGTATACTGCCTTCTGGGGGATCTTGGTGTGGGTAAGACGGTGTTTACTCAGGGATTTGCCAAGGGCATTGGGATTGAGGAGCCGGTGTCTAGTCCTACGTTTACAATTTTGCAGGAATATGATGAAGGGCGTCTGCCTTTTTACCATTTTGATGTGTACCGCATTTCGGATCTGGAGGAGATGGATGAGATCGGTTTTGAGGATTATATCTACGGCTCCGGCGTGTGCCTTATTGAGTGGGCCAACCTGATCGAGGAGCTGATCCCGCCTTTTGCAAAGACGATTACTATTGAAAAAGATCTGGATAAAGGATTTGATTACAGAAAAATCATTGTGGAGAAAGGAGAAATGAGACGATGAAGATACTGGCGATTGAAAGTTCCGGCCTTGTTGCCTCAGTGGCTCTTTGGGCCGATGGCTGTATTATGGGGGAGTTTTCCACCAATTTTAAGAAGACTCATTCTCAGACGCTCCTTCCAATGCTGGATAAAATGATGAATACGCTTGGTATGGATGTCAGCGAATGCGACGCCATCGCGGTTTCTGCCGGTCCGGGGTCTTTTACCGGACTTCGCATTGGCAGCGCTACGGCGAAAGGTATCGGTCTCGCATTGAACCTTCCGATTATTGAGGTTCCCACAGTAGACGCCATCGCTTACAATCTTTTTGGAACTGACCGGATTGTATGTCCGCTGATGGATGCCCGGCGGCAACAGGTCTATACGGGTTTGTATACTTTTGAGGGAAGCGAGATGAAGGTTCTCTGTCCCCAGAAAGCAGTGAGTATTGACGAGATTTTGGAGGAAGTTAATGCACTTGACCGTCCTGTGATTTTTAACGGGGACGGAGTGGCAGTATATAAGGATGCCATCGCGGAGAAATGTTCAGTGTCGTGGTGCATTGCGCCGGCCCATGCCGCTGTCCAACGAGGCGGAGCCCTGGCGGCTTTGGCGGCAGATAACTGGAAGAATAAACAGGAGTGTGTGGTCAGTGCCAGAGATCATAAACCGGATTATCTTCGTCTCTCTCAGGCTGAGCGGGAGCTGGCCGCCAAGATGGCTCTTAGAGAAAAGACAGAGGAACAAAAGTTAAGATGAATGAATCCATTGAGATCACCCCGGCTGTTTTTGAAGACATTGACCAATTTATGGCGATTGAAACTCAGTCTTTCTCTGATCCGTGGAGCAAAAAGGGGTTCGAGGACGCGCTGAGTTACGATTATTCCTATATGGTGACGGCCCGATGTCTTGGAAAAGTGGCCGGGTACTGCTGCCTTTACTATGTACTGGATGAGGGAGAGATTGTGAATGTGGCTGTGGCCCCTGAGTTTCGCGGGCGTGGTGTGGGATTTTCCATGCTTTCATCACTTATTCAATATGGAAGGGAGCAGGGGGTATCCCGTTTTTTGCTGGATGTGCGTGTGAGTAACCATCCGGCCATTGCGCTATATAAAAAGTCCGGGTTTAAACCGCTGGCACTTCAGAAGAATTTTTATCAGAATCCGTCGGAAGACGCATGGCTTATGGAACTTATTACCGCTGTTTATTCCGCTGAAAATTGATTATAATGGGTATGCCGCTGCAGTTCGCTCTGTGAACAGTAACGGTGTGCCGGTATGGCTGACATGAGCTGCCTGATTTTCGCGGAAATAAGGAGGATATGAAAGATGCGTATTTTCGACAAAGAACAAAAGTTGATAAAAATCATATGCAATCAGTGTGGAACATCTGAGGATGTGGATGGGGGCCTTATGAAGAAAGAATTTGTTTCCGTGGAAAAAGAATGGGGATATTTCTCAGACAAAGACACCCAGATCCACCGTTTTGACCTGTGTGAAGCCTGTTATGACCGGCTTGTGGCAGGATTTTGCTATCCGGTAGAGTTGGAGCGCCGGCTGGAGTTATAGTCCGGCGGCCGGGAGTCCGCCTGGTGTTTTTTTGCGCCCTAAAGTCATGAGCGTCTATGCAAGGACAGTTTGTATGGCCTTTTGACGCTTGTTTTATATCATTTTTCGTAACTATTCAGCCACGCAAGCGGCGGAAATCTAAAGAGGCATGGCTGAACAGTTACCGTTTTTACAAGAAAGAGGTACTCATGTTAGATATTTGTTTGTTAGGAACCGGCGGAATGATGCCGTTGCCTTACCGGTGGCTGACATCGCTGATGACACGATATAATGGCAGCAGCCTTTTGGTCGACTGCGGGGAGGGAACTCAGATTGCTATACGGGAAAAGGGATGGAGCTTTAAGCCTATTGATGTGATCTGCATTACTCATTTTCACGGCGATCATATCAGTGGACTTCCGGGGATTTTGCTGGCTATGGGAAATTCAGAGCGCACCAGCGATCTGACCATGATTGGACCCAAGGGCCTGGAACGGGTGGTCAGCGCTCTGCGTGTCATTGCCCCGGAGCTGCCATTTAAAATAAAGTTTATAGAGTTATGCCGGCCTCAAGAACAGATCTGTATCAATGGTTATGTCATTGATGCTTTCCGGGTTAATCACAAAATTACCTGTTATGGCTACAGCATTTCTATTCCCAGAGCCGGGATGTTTGATGTGGAGCGGGCTCAGGCCAATGAGATTCCAAAGATGTTCTGGAGCCGGCTGCAAAAGGGGGAAACTCTGGAATATGAGGGGCGCACCCTGACGCCGGATATGGTTCTTGGACCAGAGCGGAAAGGGCTGAAAGTAACCTACTCCACAGATACCCGTCCTGTACAGTCTATTGTGGATAATGCTGCCGGAGCGGATATTTTTATATGTGAGGGAATGTATGCCGAGAAGGGCGATATTAATAATGCGGTTAAGTATAAACATATGACCTTTGAGGAAGCGGCGGATCTGGCAAAACGTGCCGGCGTGGGACAGCTTTGGTTGACCCATTACAGTCCTGCCCTGAATTATCCTGAAAATTTTATGGAAGGTGTAAGGAAGATTTTTTCAAAGGCCATTGCGGGGAAGGATAAAATGTCCGCAGAACTGAATTTTGAAGACTGATGAAAGGAAATAGGGATATGGATAAAGATATTTTAATCCTTGCAATAGAGACGTCCTGCGATGAAACTGCGGCGGCTGTAGTGAAAAATGGCCGGGAAGTTTTATCCAATGTGATCTCTTCACAGATCGAACTTCATAAATTGTACGGCGGCGTGGTTCCAGAGATTGCCTCAAGAAAACATATCGAAAAGATTAATCCAGTCATTGAGGAGGCGCTGTCTACGGCGGGAGTGACGTTAGATGATCTGGATGCTGTTGGTGTCACTTACGGTCCGGGGCTTGTAGGCGCCCTCCTTGTAGGGGTTGCCGAGGCAAAAGCTATCAGCTACGCGAAACATTTGCCACTGGTAGGCGTACATCATATCGAAGGGCATATTTGTGCAAACTATATAGAAAATAAAACACTGGAGCCGCCTTTTTTATGTATGGTTGTTTCCGGCGGTCATACCCACCTTGTTATGGTCAAGGATTATGGAAAATATGAGATTCTGGGACGGACAAGGGACGACGCGGCCGGGGAAGCTTTTGATAAAGTGGCCCGTGCTATCGGCCTTGGCTATCCGGGAGGACCAAAGATTGACCGGCTGGCAAAAGAAGGCAATCCTAAAGCCATCTCTTTTCCAAAGGCTCATGTAGACGGGGCTCCGCTGGATTTCAGCTTCAGCGGCTTAAAATCATCTGTGCTTAATTATATTAATTCCTGCAAGATGAAAGGGGAGCCTATTGTGGAGTCAGATATCGCCGCATCTTTTCAGGAGGCTGTGGTCAGCGTTATTGCTGAAAAGACGATGCTGGCCGCTCAAATGTACGGTATTGATAAAATATGTTTAGCCGGAGGCGTGGCCTCCAACTCTGCCCTGCGCAGCAGGATGAGGGAGTGCGCGGATGCCAATGGATTTCTGCTTTTTTATCCGTCACCGATTCTGTGTACAGATAATGGAGCAATGATCGGAGCGGCTGCCTACTATGAATATATGGCTGGAACGCGTCATGGATTAGACCTTAACGCGGTGCCTAATTTAAAGATTGGACAGAGATAATTAGGGATGGAAAGGAAGAAACCAGATGAAGGATGATTCCAGGGAAAGAGATAGTGGACGGAAATTAAATATTGCGGCGGTTGTTCTCGCCGGAGGTCGTGGGACTCGTATGGAGAGCGATATCCCTAAACAGTATATGGCGATTGACGGGTATCCGGTCTTATATTACTCGCTGAAAGCCTTTGAAAACAGCTCTGTGGACACGGTTGCTGTAGTCTGTGGAAAGGGAGAAGTTTCCTATTGTAAAAGAGAAATCGTAGATAAGTACCATCTAAGCAAAGTAAAGTTTATTGTTGAAGGCGGTGAGGAACGGTATCATTCTGTTTTTAACGGACTAAAGGTGGTTTCTGACAGCGATTATGTGTTGATCCATGACGGGGCAAGGCCCTTTATTACAGAAGGGATCATTTCAGACAATATCTCTGCGGTCGTTGAAAAACGGGCATGCGTTACAGGGGTACCTAGCAAGGATACTGTTAAGATTGCCGACGGGAAAATGGCTGTGGCCAGCACACCGCCCCGGGAAAATGTGTGGATCGTTCAGACCCCTCAGACTTTTGAGACATCCCTGATCTACAATGCCTATGAAAAACTATTAAAAGAAGGAACTGTTCATGAAGAAGGAACTGTTCATGTGACGGATGATGCCATGGTTATTGAAAAGGTTTATGATCTTCCGGTCTATTTTGTCATGGGAGACTACAAAAATATTAAAATCACAACGCCGGAAGATTTGCTGATCGCCCAGGCGTTCTTGTCCCAGGAGACTATTTGAAAAGCAGCGATGGCCGTACTGTAAGCATAGCGTTGTTTTGTCCTTATACGGATATAAAACATGCCAGCAATCGTTGATAGCTAAATTAGAGAAGTAATAGTTTTGAGCGCACCATTCCTGGTGATTGAGCGATTAAAAAAAATTGAAAATTGGTATTGACAATTAATGACAGTAATGGTAAGATATCTATTGTCGCGAGCGCGGCGAGTAAGAAAAAGATAAAAATATTGCAAAGAATTGATGAAGAAAAAAGTTAAAAAAGTTCTTGACAAAGATTGATTCGATGTGATATAATATCTGAGCAAAACGCATCCGGAGAGGTGTCCGAGCGGTTTAAGGAGCTGGTCTTGAAAACCAGTGACTCCGAAAGGGGCCGTGGGTTCGAATCCCACCTTCTCCGCTAGCAAATCAAAGGATTTGCGTATATATTGTAAGAGACAGTCGGATTACTTGGAGAAGTACCCAAGAGGCCGAAGGGGCTCCCCTGGAAAGGGAGTAGGTCGTTAATAGCGGCGCGAGGGTTCAAATCCCTCCTTCTCCGTTGGTTACTTACAAAAAGTAATGTGACCATGAACATTGATAATTAAACAATAAAACAATCCCGAAAATTCACAAAGATTTCGATGAGCGTTTTGAACGATCGTCGAAATGCCCGAAACTCTGAACGAAAGATTGTGAAGAGTGCCGGGGAGCGAATTTCAAAGAACAAAAACCAAAGTAAAGAACGGGAATAATGACAGCGAGTTGTTGTTCTGGTTCAGGATTAACGGGGGAACATCTTTTAACTAAACTCGCTGCAAAGCAGCTCGTTAAGGGAAAAGATATTGGTTCGACTAAACTCGAAAAGACCTCGTTAAGTCGAGACTCAAACATGAGAGTTTGATCCTGGCTCAGGATGAACGCTGGCGGCGTGCTTAACACATGCAAGTCGAACGAAGCAGTTTCAAAGAAGCCTTCGGGCGGAAATGAGATTGACTGAGTGGCGGACGGGTGAGTAACGCGTGGGTAATCTGCCTCATACAGGGGGATAACAGTTAGAAATGACTGCTAATACCGCATAAGCGCACAGAGCTGCATGGCTCAGTGTGAAAAACTCCGGTGGTATGAGATGAGCCCGCGTCTGATTAGGTAGTTGGTGAGGTAACGGCCCACCAAGCCGACGATCAGTAGCCGACCTG
>NZ_JACHFW010000012.1 GCF_014202115.1 Catenibacillus scindens | reverse complement strand
CCAGAAATCCCAGCATAATACTACAAAATATGAATTTTTCAAGGTACTATAGGTACAGGGCACAACTAATTATATAGTTTCGACCCCAACATCATCGTTATCTTAAAATTATTCCTGTGCCGCCAGCCACTCATCTAATTGGCTCTGATATTCGTCAATGATTTTCTGAACATTGACAGACTCTAATTTTTCTATAAACTCCTCGTAAGTGCCCTCTGGAGCAACGCCGGAATCCAGGGATGGGCCATACTCAGCAATAACATTGGCCACGGCGCTCAATTCATTCTGGATACCGGATGTATCGCAGGCGAATCCGAAGTATTTAGACTGAGTCACAGCGTCCATATCTACCTTCTGCTCTGTGCGGAAATCCGCGTCCTGACCGGTCCATGGCAGCGCAAGGAACTGATTACCGAACATATAATCCGCAGTCTGATAAGCAACAGAGTTTGCGTCCTGATCGCCAATAAAGCCGGCAACGCCATCGGTTACTTCATAGTCTCTGCCTTCAATTCCCCATACAAGAAGGTTTTCAATACGGGAATCTGTATACATTAAATTCATAAACTCAATAGCAGCTTCCGGTTCTGTCGCTGTCACAGGTACTGCCCAGGCAAATTTTATACAGCTTGTTGTCGACAGAGGAGCTGTCGTTACCTTAACGCAAGTTACAGGCATACCACAGGCTGCGGCTTTTAATGTTTCAACGCCGAGTTCACCTTCTGTAATATAGCTAAAGCCCACATTATTCTTAATGAGAACTTCGCCGGAATCATCTGTATTGGCGGCGTCTTTGTAAACATAACCTTTTTCATACCACTCACGCATTTTATCAACCATGGCTTTATATTCTTCTGTAGCATAGTTGAGGCGCACAGTATCATCTGAACCATTGGGATCAATAGAAATTAATTTATAGGTGTCTCCAAGTAAATCATAGGTTGTTGCATCAGAAAAATTATCCACGCCCATATAATAGCCGTTAAGAGGAAGAATCAGGCCATCCAGATCAGAGTTTACAACTCCGGCAAGATATCCCCATTTTTCACTGGATTTAACGGCCTCAAGAATTTCCTCATACTCTGTAAAAGATGTCATATTCTGTGCCTTTTCAAGAAGGCCAAGATCCTCTAAAACATCTGTACGCATAATAATATAAGCGCTTGTCACAAGGTTTCTGTATGTAGGAACAGCGTAAATAGCATCGCCTACAGTTGTGGCATCCATCAGGCTGCCCGCCGTTTCAAGAATTGGCTGCCCATATTCTTCAAGAAGACCGGAGATGTCCATATACTGATTCTGACTCACCATACTGCTGTAAGATGAAGATCCCACAGGAAATGTCAGCATTAAATCTAATTTTTCTCCACCAGCCATCATCAGACCGATCTGCTGGTCGTAGCTTCCGCTTTCGATCATCTGAATATCTACATGAACATTAATTTCCGGTTCAGTAATTTCATTAATAGCATCTTCGACTTCCTGAACACCTTTAGGCAGACCGCCTACAGGCATATAAACCATAGTAATATTGGCCATATCTCCAAGATGCTCCTCAGAATTTTGTGCAGCACTGTCACTTCCTGATCCTGTAGTGTTCTGGCTGCCTCCTGCGCCGCCGGCGGCTTCATTATTTCCGCATCCGGCAGCCGCAGAAATTACCATAAGAGCTGACAATGTTATTACCGCAAGTTTTTTTATCTGCATTTTATTATTCCTCCATACCAAAAATACCTTTATTTACGCAGCTTTCGCTGCGCTAACTAGTTCCAGGCCCCGCCAGCTTGCTGCGGAGTCATTGACTTTGACAGAGAGTCACGCAAGCCAAACTCTTTGTGCCGCGTAACTCCCTCTATTAACTATAAACCCTTAAATTTCAACCCATACGGCGTTGTTCTTGCTGCTCTCGACACACGCATGGATAAACTTCACTCCCGCAATTCCATCGTCCACTGTCGGGAAGTCCAGATCCCCTTCTGCCGGTTCCTCTCCGTTCACTTTCTTTAAGATCGTGCTGATATAGCACTTATAGATGTTGGCAAAGGCTTCGTACAGCCCTTCCGGATGGCCCGATGGCAGGCGGTTCATCTCTTTGGAACGCTCGCTCACATATCCCATGCCTCTGTTATAGATCTGGGTCGGCTGTCCCTTTAATGTCACACTCAGCACGTTGGGGTTCTCCTGTACCCACTCAATCGCTCCCTCGGTTCCGAAGATCCGCACCACAAGGCCGTTCATATGACCTACACACACCTGGGAGGACGAGTACACGCCGTGGGCTCCATTGTCAAACTCTACAAGGATGTTCGCGTTTAAATCCAGCGGCTGGCCGTAGTTGTCCAGCACTGCCGCCACTTTCTTCAGCTTCAGGCCGGTGATATAGGATACCGTATGCTCGATATGGGTTCCGATATCTCCCACACAGTTGGAGATCCCCGCAACCTTCGGGTCTTTTCTCCAGGAGGACAGCTTCACCATCTTCTGGTCCCCTTTGCCGATATCATCCACAAGGTATTCCTGAAGGTATTCTGCGTTCACGTTGATCACGTCCCCGATCACGCCCTGTTTTACCAGCTCTCTGGCTTCTTTCACCATGTTGTTGCCGGAATACGAATAGTTTACCGCAAAGTACAGCCCTTTCTCTTCGGCCAGGGCCTTTAACTCCTCAGCTTCCCCAACCTCAAAGCTTAACGGCTTTTCGCAAAGCACGTTGATGCCGTGGTTTAAGAACTCCTTCGCTACCTGGTAGTGGAGGAAGTTCGGCGTTACGATGGACACGAAGTCGATACCGTCTTCTCTCTCGCTCTCCTTCTGGGCCATCTCTTTATAATCTGCGTAGATCCGATCCTCATCCAGGCGGTAGAACTGGCCGCACTCTTTGTTGGCCGCCATATCCGGGTTAAAGCAGCCCGCCACTAACTGGGCTCTTCCGTCAAAGTTCACCGCAATCCGGTGTACCCCGCCGATGAACGCGTTTAAGTCTCCGCCGACCATTCCGTATCTTAATGTCTTTCTCATGGTTTTCTTTTCCCCCTTTTTTTAATTCCCGCTGTTGGAGATCGCGCTGTCAAACTTCACATCCGATGGCGCAAAATCAACTTTCTTCACAAACGCGCAGGCTTCTTTCGCCCCGTACTCTCTCTCCATTCCCGAATCTTCCCATTCTACAGACAGCGGACCCTGGTAATCGTAGGCGTTCAGCACACGGATGATGTCCTCAAAGTTTACATCCCCATGGCCAAGGGAACGGAAGTTCCAGCCCCTTCTCAGATCGCCGAAATCAATATGGGAGCCTAACAGGCCGCTGCGGCCGTCTAAGGTCACCGCCGCGTCTTTCATATGGACGTGGTATACACGGTCGATGAAGTCCTGTAAGAACAGTTCCGGTTTCATCCCCTGCCAGATCAGGTGGCTCGGATCAAAGTTTAACCCAAACTCCGGACGGTCTTTGAATTTCTCAAGGAGACGTTTCGTGGAGTAGTAGTCAAAGGCGATCTCTCCCGGATGGACTTCCAGGGCGAACTTGATGCCGTTCTCTTTGAACACGTCAAGGATCGGCGCCCACAGGTCATAGATCTCCTGGTAACCGGCCTCGATCATCTCTTCTGTGGTCTGGGGGAAGCTGTAAAGGTATTTCCAGATCGGTGATCCGGTAAAACCTGTCACCACATAGCAGCCCATCTTCTTTGCCGCGATGGCGCAGTATTTCATCGTCTCGATGGCCCAGGCCCGGATCGCGTCCGGCTGGTCGGCAAGGCTTGGCGGCGCGAAGTTATTCAGTCTTGGATCGTTATAGTCTCCCACACACTGTCCGATAATGTGAGAGCATAACGCCACGCACTGAAGGTCATATTTTGCCAGAAGCGCTTTGACTTCCGCCACATAAGCGTCATCCTCTGCTGCACGTTTCGGATCCAGGTGGTTGCCCCAGCATGCCAGCTCGATACCGTCATAGCCCATGGCTTTCGCTTTGCTAAAAAGTTCTTCCATCTCCATGTCCGCCCACTGGCAGGACATTAATGTTACTAATCTGCCCATATGTATCCTCCTTACTATCAATGGCATATGAAAGCCTGTCTTGTTCAACTTCCATATGTATTTTTGCCGCGCCCTGCGCGGACGTTACTTTACTTATAGGATAATACGTGATTTGTTTATTGTCAATACTTATTATATCATTTTAACAAAGTATTTTTATAAGAGTTGGATAAAGATTTAACAATGCCCCCCTGAGTTTTGTGGCAATATGTATAGGAATGTATAGGAAATGTCATAATAATCTTTATTATGACGTTTCCTGCACCGCCCTATGCCAAACTAACCGATTGTGCAGTATTTCCGCCAAAGGCGGGCCGATCCGCCGGCATTTTCTGCGACATAAAAACCTGCCCTTTCCGAAATCCAAAGGATACCGGAAAGGGCAGGTTCTTACTGAAACGGCGGATTATCCATCCCGGCCGCGCCATCTCTGATGACAAAACAGTTATTACATATTTTCCATAACGAAGTCTGTAAGTTCGCCGATGGTTGGATATTTGCCAATATCTCCGAGAGAGATCAGCACATCCGCCTCATTTTCAATCTGAGATACACATTCAATGATCACTTCAAGGACTTCATCTCTGGTCATTTGATTCCCTCCACTTTATCAATCTCAAAAAATACAACGGTAACGCCGTCTTTATCTGCAAAAAGAGGATGTACCGGCAGAGGCAGAAGAGGTCTTAACTTCTTAGCGCTCCGCTTGTTAATGCCAAATACTGTACAGTTAAACATAGGGCCTTCTTCCAGCTCCACAAGGCCATAGGCGTAATCGCCAAGGCTGGCATTCCATGGGTCCGCGTTTAATGTGGAGGGCAGGATAATGCTGTGAAGCACGCCTTTACCGGAAAGTTCCACCCACTCCGTCTCATGATAACCGCATGTATTGCAGGCATATCTGGGCGGATATTCAATAGCGCCGCACTCTTTGCACTTGCGGCCTAAAAGTTTATGTTCAGCTAATCCATCATAAAACGGTTTTACAATTTTTTCTATCTTCATGTCTTGCCCCTCCCTAATCCAATGCGCGAAGAATAGGAATACGACAGTTCTGTCCGCCACCAAATCCGCGGAGCATCGCTGTCTTAGGTTGCTTTTTCACCTGTCTTGGACCGGCCTCACCGCGAAGCTGCAACACAGCTTCATACACGTCAGCCATACCTGACGCACCGTAGGCGTGTCCGTAGGATGTACGTCCGCCATGGGGATTGATCGGGCGGTCGCCGTCAAATGCTGTACGTCCCTCTAATACCCATTTCCAACCCTCGCCTCTGGGGAGATAACCGACTTCCTCGGCGGCAAGAAGCTGAGACGGAAGAACAAAGTCGTTGACAAGAAGCAGGTCGATATCCTCCGGCGTCAGACCTGTCGCGGCGTAAACCTGACGGGCCGCTTCCTTTGTGATCTCCATCTCATTGTGGGGGCGCATAAGTTCCAGACAGGAAGCGCCGATACCTAAAACTTCAACAGGTTTTTTAGAAAACTTGTGAGCCATCTCTGTAGGGCAGACAATCACGCACGCAGCGCCATCGGCGGAAGGCGCGTTGCCTGTCACGCGGAGGTATTGCGTTGTCTTAGGATTAAAGGGTGAACGGAGATATTCCATAGGATCATCAAAGCCGTACTGTTTGGCAACTTCCTCAAAAGGTGTGCGCAGCATGGCCAGAGGATTGAGAGCCGCAGCTCTTCTTCCGTGGTAGGACATGGTATTTAACACCTCGTCCACCTGCTCGTCTGTCAGTCCATAAGTATTTTTATACAGGTCGATCCAATCGTCCTGTCCGATATGTCCGCCGCCAAGGGCACGGGTGTAGGCCCGGTCCATAATAGCTTCCAAATCCGGTATAACGTCATCTGTGGTAATCGTCCGGCGGATATGGGCCGGCTTGCCCTGTACCGGAAGACCACAGGCCATTTCCACACAGCCGGATAATACAATATCATGAGCGCCGCTGGCAACATCCATCACAGCTTCTTCCAGGCCAACATAGCCTGTACAGCATGCCTCGGAATGATGAATGGAACCTTTTCCTCTCATACCAAACCACTCAGCCACCTGCATATTGGGAGTTGCGGCAAAGTTAAAGAATTTTGGATTTGCCGAACCGTGATAGAAATAATCTACGTCTCTTGGCTCCAGCCCGGCATCAGCCATAGCCATCAGCGCGGCATGCCCGAAAAATTCGCCTTCGGTTAATCCCTGCATCTCTGGATCATCGTCAATACAGCAAAACGGTGTTGCCCCTATGCCTATGATTGACACACTTCTGGAGTATTTTCCCAAATTTCCATGTACCATATTTCTTCTCCTCGCTTTATATACGTTTCACCCAACGTCCGATCTCATTTCTTACTTTGCCCGTCTGCCCTTTCCTCTGGTCTGGGCCGGCGCCGCGGCTGTCGCGCTCTTTAAGATTTCAGGAAGCTTTTCATTTAAAAACAGAGACCTGGCTTCAAGAGCCGCGCCGTAAGCATCATCATATTCCCCGTAAATACTGCATTTTAAGTGGATGTCCTGTATAGCGCTTCCCGACAGAGCGCTGACGTAATCATCAACGATCCGGGTGTAGGGCTGAATATACTTAGCCATTTCCCCGCCAATGACAATACTCACTTTAAAAACAGCATAAAGATTGTACACCGCAATAGACAGATTTCTCAAATACATATCCCATATCCCGGCAAATTCCTTATTGCCCTTATTAATCTCTTCAAAAAAATCATCATATCCGGCAGTCATACCGTTGGCTCTGAAAAAATCCACGATCCGGCTGGCCGAACACAGCTCGTAAAAACTGCCCGGCACTCCCCGCACTGCGGTTTTTTGTGAAGGATCAATAAGCATGGATCCCACATCCACACTGGAACCTTTAAATTTGAAGATACTCCGGTCATAAATGAGTATTCCGCTGACCCGGCGGCTTAAAAGGACAAAGAAATTATCTTCCACATAAGCCTTTCCGAACATCTGGGCCATGGCGGCCAGACGGCAGGAGTCATCAATAGATACATCGTCACCCAGGATTTCATGGATATGCTCCAAATCCATGGAAGACGTTCCCAGGGTATGTGTTCCCAGAGCAAATGTCTGATCTTCGTTGACAAATCCGGGAAGGGCAATTCCTATGCCGCATGGCGCGGATACTTTCTCCTGCATTTTAGTGATCAATTCACGAATTTTATGCCAGTAATCGTCATTATCTTCAAATTGGATATAATGACGCTCTTTTTCATAGATCTCACCACTAAAATCAATGAGTAAAAGATATACTGTATGCCTGGCGATGCTCACACCTATGGAATACTGATACTGGGGATTTAAGGATAACCGGACAGGACGTCGCCCTCCGGAAGATTCACCCGTACCGGCGGTCATGACAATGCTGCTGTTTCTCAGAATATTTACGATGTTAGATATTGTAGGAATACTTAATCCTCTGTTATGGGCGATTTCCGTATTTGTGATCCCTGGACTGCATCCGAGATCGTCAATAATATTCAATGCGTTTTGCAAACGTATTTCCATAGTATTAGCAACTCTCATAGCTCTCTACCGTTACCTTTCAATATTTTTGTAGCAGTTTAGCCATCAGCCATAGGCCAACCTGTACTATTTTTTAAACAGGTGCCTGCATATGCAGGCACCTGTCAATAAGGGCCGAAAAGGACTGCTAAATACTATATTAACACATTCCTTTTTGTTTTCCAAAAAGATTTGTATTATTTTCTTGTATCAGATTTCAGTTCAAGATAGAGAACTTCCTGAGGAGTCAGTTTAACGTCTAAAGCGCCAAAGGAAGATTCCATCTCGGCCCGGTTTGCTGCGCCGATTACCGGGAATGTATTCAGCGGGCTGTCAAGAACATAAGCCATAGCTACCTGCGGAACTGTGCAGCCTTTTTCTTCAGCGATCTCTTTGCAGCGATCCAGTCTTACAAAGTTCTCTTCGCAGCAGTATCCGATACGGCAGAACATATCAATATCATCCGGATGATTTGCAAACATCTCTCTTGTTACTCTTCCGGAGAAAAAGCCTCTTGCCAATGAAGAATAAGCAAGTACCGGCATCTGATTCTTTGTATACCATTCCTGAGCTTCTTTATTTGCATTACCTGAAATGGTGACGCAGCCAGGAGCAAACGGATTCTGAACCTGCTCAGCTAAGCAGAAGTTTGGTGAAGATACTGTCATTGGTGTAAGATTATGAGCATATGCATACTCATTAGCTTCGTCAAGACGCTGATGTGTCCAGTTGGAACCACCGAAAATTTTGATTCTTCCCGCTGCCTGATGCTCGTTTAATTTCTCAACAATCGGACCTACAGGAAGTGCTGTGTTATCTCTGTGAAGAAGATAAATATCAAGATAGTCTGTCTGAAGCTCTGCAAGGGTTTCAAAAAGATCAGAATCAATGTCATAAGGGGTTACTCTTTCACGGTAATCTGTGGGATGAGCACCTTTAGAAAGGAGGACGATGTTCTCCCGGATACCGCGGGTTTTGATCCACTCGCCGACAGTAGGTTCAGAATCATAAGCTCTTGCTGTATCAATAGCTGTAATACCTAAGTCATAAGCTGCGTCTAATGTTGCAAAATGTTTTTCTTTATCAGAAGGAAACATACCAAGTGTTCCCATGAAAAACCGGCTTACTTTTTTCTCAAGTCCGTTGATTTTTGCGTATTCCATGATTTAATTACCTCACATTCTCTAATACAGATAGTATGATACCATTTATTCTTCAGGAAGTTTGAAGTTAGCGTCAAGTCCGCCCTTCTTATCTTCGTTGTAAACTTCAAGGAACATACCGATTTCTTTGTGGAGATCAAGATAAGCAAATTCCATGCCGATCTGAGGATCTTTGCACCACAGCCAAGGATCTCTGCCTGTCAGTTTCTTATGCTCTTCGATAACTTTATCGAACGGATCTCTTGTGATAATAGCGATGTGATGCATACCAGGGCCATGTTCTTCTAACCATGTCTTGTATGGGCTGTCGCTGATAGGCTGGATAACTTCAAGCTCGAATCCCCAGCAGTCGCAGAAGCACATGATTGTCTGAAGTCTTTCTTTCTTTCCATTCATTGTGAAATCAGGAAATTCGTTGGAATCCAGCGGGCTTACTCTCCATGGGCCAATGCCGTAGTCTTCTTCAAAATGTTTGATTGTCTCCTCAGCGTTTTCAACAATAATACCGATCTGTAAGAATTTTTTAAACTGTGTGTTCATGTTCGATTTCCTCCCAATTATATATTTCTTTATATCTTTATAGTGGCTGTGATTTTTTCTCCGGACGATGCCTGACAGAAAAAACACATTTATTTACTTATTTGTAAATAGGATCAAGAACTGTATCAATGTAGTTCTTTGTCAGCAGGATAGTGGCCAAAGGTTCCGGCGTTCCGTCGGATTCAATACCGATCCATCCTTTATGGTTGTACTTCTTCATCAGCTTCCATAAGCCTTTGAAATCCAGAAGGCCGCCGCCCGGCTCCCAGAACCATCTTGCGCCATGTTCATCAAACTCAGCGCCAGGCCCGAAACGTTTTTCGTCGGGAGCGTTGATGTATGTTGTATCTTTAATATGGAAATATTGAACCCGGTCATGATATGTATCATAAAAATGCAGGATGTCCTTGCCCATAATTGCTACCTGAGCTGTATCCAGGCAGTAGAAAACATATCTCGGATCTGTCATCTCAAGGAATTTTTCATGGTCGTATTTATTAACGGCGCACCAGAATTCATTGTGGATGGAAACAGCCAGACCTTTTTCAGCGCACATACGTCCTACAGTGTTCATACACTCAGCTACATTCTTTAATCCTTCTTCGTCCAGAGGACCTGTACCATAATACTGGCCTGCCGGCTGAACAATCAGGTTGATGCCGTCACACTCTGCCAAAGCGTCAATCGCCTGCTGCTCATAAGCGTAAATTTCCGGATGATTTCTTTTATCCTGAGATCCTACATGATGTGAAAACATACCTGTGATACGCTCAATTCCTCTCTCCTGAGCGAACTCTTTAAAATTCTTCATGGAGCCGAAAGCATTTCGGATACTTGGTACAGAGAATACCATAATCTCAATACCTTTAAAACCTGCGCCGGCGAAATATCTGAGAATCTTATCCCAATCCTGATAGTAGTAGGCGTTTCCAAAATCGCCCATGTACCACTCATCAAAATTGTTAATCTGTTTATAATTGATATTGCCCCAAAGATTGGTCATATAAGTATAGTTAAGATTTCTTTCTTCCATTATTTATTTAACCTCCTTTGCAGCATAGTTTTTTTCAAGATTGTTCCAGAAGGTACGCATTCTTAAAATGCCTTTTGGAATATCCAGTGAGTATTTGGAATCCAAAATCACCGGTCCGTCAAAATCAGCATCTTTAAGGATGGCGTAAAGAGCTTCAAAGTCCATATCGCCAAAGCCAAGGTCATAATAAACTCTCTGCACACGGCCATCCTGAGGAAATTCCGGAGAGATCGTCTTATAAGCATCCAGCTCGTCAACAAACTTTGTATCTGTAAAGCATACAGTTTTAGCCTGTCCGGCGTATTTTTTGAAATACTCTACAGGATCAGCTCCGGCAATGTGGAGGTGGGCCGGGTCTGGAGCGTAAGATACAAGATTTGTATCTACATTCTTCATAAAATCATCAATAGCTGCACCGCGCATCAAAGTCCAGTATTCATTGCGGATAGCCATATTGATGTTGCCTTCTTTACAGTATTCTCCGATACGGTTCATACACTCAGCAGCCTCACCCAGGAACTTCTGGATCTTTCCCTCATCATTATTAAATGTCTCATTCAGGAAACCGATACCCGGTGTGGGAGAAACGAGAAGTACGCTTCCTTTAAACTGCTGTAATGCTTCCACTGTATCCTGAGCATGTTTATAAAATTCATCAAAGAACTTCTCAATGGGAAGTCCTGTCTCAAACAAACTATTGTACTGGCTCTGGGCGGAAATCGTGATCGCTTCAACGTTTTCAATACCCTTGTCATTCAGATAAGATAAGTATCCTTCAGGTGAACCAAAACGTGTCTTAATTGATGCTGTACATATCGGCGCGCCATTTCTCGACACATTCTCTGTATTCGGAACCATAGGAATCATAATGGATGTAAAACCTGCCGCAGGAAACATATCTGTCAGTTCATCCCAATACCACTTTGCTGCACGAAGAAACGCTCCCGGTCCACTTGTGTCGGCGTTTACAATGCCAAAACTTGCCACAGCTTTCATAGTTTTTTACCTCCCTTAAATTTTCTTTCTGTAATTAAAATACATCATAAAAGTCTTTTTGTCAACAGTATTTTAAAGACTTTTTTTAAAACTTAAAAAAACATTGGTTTGTTTTTACAAACAGTACGCCAGACGGCAGCATTCTGTTGTTCCGATTTTGAGAGAACACATTGAATTTTACCACAAAATCCTTCAAATGAATTAACTTTGTGCGCGGCGCCATAAATATGCACCAAATGGTAATCTTCAGCTTTGCCGGTGATATTATTGACGCCAACTGGCTGCGTACCGGCCGCCGGACCGAAGGCGTTATTTATGCCACAATCTGGCTCCTATTATTTTCTATGCCCTCGGCGCATTTTTCTACTCAAGGATCACTCTGACTAATAAAATCGTCCACGAAAATGAAAAGAAGGTTGCTGAGCTTATCGAAAACGCTAAAGAAAACAAAAATTGAAGCAATCCTGCAATCTAAACAAAATTATAACCGCCATATAAAGGGTTCACTGCGGCCCCCGTTACAGTTTTACGCCGGAAGCATCAAACGTTTCCGGCGTAAAACAGCAACGGGGGTCATCCACATAATCCTGGACAGCAAAGAATGTTTTTGATAAGATGAGGGTAAACAAGAATAAGAAGGAGGGGAGTACCATTTTTTGCGTAAGATGTGGTAAAAAATTAAGAGACGGGGCAAAGTTCTGTCCCGCCTGCGGCTATCCGGTACAGGAGCCGGACAGCCAGGGGCCGGCGGCACAGGATCAGGTACAAAATAACATGCCCCAGGGGCCGGCCGCCGCGCCTTCCGGTCCGACAGCAGGGCCGTCAATGGCGTCGCCTGAAAATGTCCCCCAGGGGCCTTCCGGACACAGGAAAAAGACCGGCCTGATCGTCGGTCTTATTATCGCCGTTGTGGCTGTGGCCGCCATCGGCATCACGGCGGCTGTTTTTCTGACACGAGGCAGTTCCGGTGAACTTTACGCCCGGTACATGGATGAAGGCGAATCCTTTTTCGCGTCCCAAGATTATGAGCAGGCGGAAAAGTCTTTCTTAAAGGCCATCGACGAGGCCCCCGACAACAAAGAGGCTTATTTCCGCCTGGCCGATGTCTATTCCGCCCAGAACAAAAAGTCTGACGCGGCCCGTGTCCTTCAGGACGCTGTGGATACCGCCGACATGGATGATTCTGAAAAAGAACAGGTTCTCCAGCAGATCGCCGATCTTGAAAGCGGTTCTGATGCCCAGGCCGATGGTTCCGGCACAGGAGACAGCAGTTCCGGCAGCAGCGAAGATAACACCGGCGATCAGGGCGGGGAGACAGAGACTCCCGCTGACACAGTGATCCCGCTGGAACGCCCTCTGCTTATCGGCAGTTCTGAGAGCAGTGACAGTGACAGCGGCGACAGTTCGGAGGTTACCCCTTCTGTAGAAGACTACAGTGTTGACGCGGATCTGTCTAATGTTTACAACCGGGATCAGTTTTATATTGAACCTGGCAGCGAGGAAGCACGTCTTCTCTCGGAAAATCTTTTTTATGTGGAGGACGGCTATAGCCGGGAATTTTTTGAGACTTACGAGTCCAACCGCTATTCCCTGACCCCCAACTTTGTCACTGTGGATTCTATGATGCATACCTACCATCTGTATTTTGGCTATCTCATGAAAAAGACAGAGCGGGATCACCTGGCAGACATGCTCTCCCAGTTAAGTCAGGCCATGCTTTCAGCAAGCACCGCCCAGTATGACGCCCTCAAAGGCTCTGAGTGGGAAAATGCCGCCCGCCGCAACGTTGCTTTTTTTGCCGTAGGAGCCAGCCTGCAAAGTCCTGACACAGCCGTCCCCGGCGATGTGGCCGATGTGGTCAGTCAGGAACTTTCAAACATTACCGGCGCCTCAGGTATTTCCAACTCTGCGCTGACCGGCACCATGATTGACTATTCCCAGTTTGCGCCCCGGGGCTACTATTCCGGCGACCAGCAGCTTGAACAGTATTTCAGGGCAATGATGTGGTATGGTCAGATCGGTTTTATCCAATCGGAAGAAGATCTTGACCGGAGCGCCCTGCTGATGACCCTGGCCATGAACGGCGAGCCTTTTGCCCAGTGGTCTTCTATCTATGTAGTGACATCCTTTTTCGCAGGCTCCAGCGATGATCTGACTTACTATGAATACCTCCCGGCCATTGAAGCGGCCTACGGCGGTATCCCGGAAGTCTCAGCTCTCATCGGCAATACCGGGGCATGGGAAAAGTTCCATTCTCTGACCTCGGCCATGGACGCCCCGGCCATTAATTCCATTCCAACCATGGACGACAATGATCCGGATACAAAGACCACCGATGAAAATAAGGGATTCCGGTTTATGGGACAGCGTTTTACTATTGACGCCGCTATTTTCCAGCAGCTCATCTATGACAATGTCCAGGAAAACAGCAGCGGTGAACAGCGGATGCTCCCGGATACTCTGGATGTGGCGGCAGCTCTTGGCTCAGACAAAGCCTATGAAATCCTCCAGCAGCAGGGAGATACCGATTACGTCAATTATCCGGAACAGATGGAAAAGCTCCGGACAAATATTGCCAGCGCCTCCACCGAGGAGCTTTGGGACGCCAGCCTTTATTCCAACTGGCTCTACACTCTGACGCCCCTTCTGGAAGAAAAAGAGGCGGGATACCCCAGCTTTATGCGCACTGACGCCTGGGCCACTAAGAATCTGGAATCCTTCGCGGGAAGCTACGCGGAGTTAAAGCATGACACGGTTTTATATGCCAAACAGGTTATGGCCGAAATGGGCGGCGGCGAACTGCCCCAGTGGGATGACCGGGGATATGTCGAGCCGGAACCGGAAGTTTGGAAGCGCTTTGCCAATCTGGCCTCAAAGACCTCTCAGGGCCTGAAATCCTATGGGCTTTTAAGCAGCGATGATGAGACAAACCTGGCCCGCCTTGAGGAGATGGCCCGCCAGTTCCTCACTATGACAGAAAAAGAATTGAGCAACACTCTGCTGACCGATGAAGAGTATGACCTGATCCGCAACTACGGCGGAAATCTGGAACACTTCTGGCTGGAAGCATTTAAAGAAGAAGGGGAAAATATTACCTCCGGCGATTTTCCGGCGGCCATCGTTACCGATATCGCCACTGACCCCAACGGCTCCTGCCTTGAGGTGGCCACAGGTAACCCGTCCATAATTTACGTCATTGTTCCCATTGACGGTGAGCTTCACATCTGCGTGGGTGCCGTGTATTCATTCTATCAATTTGAGCAGCCCCTGTCCCAGCGTCTCACCGACGATCAGTGGCGTCAGATGATGGGCATCGCGGTGACAGAGGACGGCACTTATAATTTTGATTCCTCCATCCAGCAGCCGGAGTGGACACAGTCTTACCGTTATGAGAGATAATCAGAAAGCTTGACGGATTTATGAAAAAAAGAAAACGATTACTGTGGATTTTAATCATCACAGGGGCGGCGGCACTTGCCGCTGCCCTTGTATTTGTTTCCTGGACAAAGGGCGCTTTTCTCCCCTCATGGATACAGTGGAAGGAAAAAAGCCTGGATCTTTCCGGCATGGCCGGCGGTTCAGGCCCTGACGCCATCACCCTAGACCGCCGCCAGGTGAATGTTATCTATAATTCTGAAAGTGTCTGGCAGTCGCCGGACAATGTTTTAGTTCAGGATTTTTTGTGGTGCGATATTGACCACGATGAAGAAAATGAATTGATCCTTTTGTGCTGGCGTATTGGCCGCTACGGCTACGCCCGGCCGTTTTGGGTGGACCGGGACGAGTTTGCCTGGAGCCAGCATATTTATATTTATGATTGGCAGAACGAGACGATCCATCCGGTGTGGATGGCCTCGGATATTGGCATGGACGCCCTGTCTTTTGAATTTAACGACACTGACCGGCTAATCATCACCGAAACTGATGGGCGGCAGACTGCCTGGGACTGGATGAGCTGGGGTCTGTCTATGTTGAGAGAAGTGCGGGCGGGAAGTGAGGGGTGAATATAAAAATACCGGGCCTGGCGCTTACGTGGAAGGTTCGGTAATTTTTATTGGGCTTCTTTTTCTTCCAGTTCCATTGGATGGATAAAGTTTTCTTCAAACTCACTCTGCGTATATGTATGAGCTTCATAGAATAAATATTTTTCAAACTTATCAATTTCAAATAATGTTTTTTCCCGCCTGGCCACCCTCTTCCTCTGGAATAGTCCTTAGGAATTTTATCAAAATCTATGACCTTGATCATACTTTCACACATAGGGATATGATTTTGAATATCTACCGAAGATTTTTTAAGTTTCATACCAACTCAATGCACTGTTTTCCAGTCATATGTTCAATCTCCAGGACAAACATATTCAGAATCTTATCGTCCTTCTCAATTTCCTGCTCCATCTTTTCTTCAAGTCCCGGAGAATACTTGCGTCCCAGAATTTCAATGGACGCCCGCCTTTCTGCACTATCTTCCACGACATGAATCTTTCCAAAGGCGATGACACTCTTATAATGGGTGGTAAAGGTTTCCGGATGAACCTGATCCTGAGCGATAACGCAGAAAGAAGCCTTATCACAGTTTCTCACAGCGTCCAGCTTATGTCCGGACTTTGCCCCGTGAAAATAAATTTTATTTTCATGATACACGTAGCTTAGCGGTACGCCGTAAGGATAGCCATCGTCGCCAAGGAGGGACAGCACTCCTGATGTGCCTTTTAAGAGGATATCAAGCGTCTCTCCCTCTGTTAATAATTGTCTCTTTCTCCGCATTTCACGAAACATAATCCACAAACTCCTTTTCCGTATCATTACATATCCACATTTTAGCACAGACAATCCACAAATGTCTATGGCAATCCCCAGGTCTCTGTGCTATGATCAAAACAGTTGTTACATTCTTTCAGGAGGGAATGCCATGACCATCCAACAAATGATATATTTTGTCACTTTATGTCAATGCGGAAGTTTTTCAAAGGCTGCCAATCAGCTTTTTATTTCTCAGCCGGCTGTCAGCAAACAGCTATCTGCTCTGGAAAAGGAGCTGGATGTACTTCTTTTAGACCGGAAAAAGGGCGGGAAATTCCAGATCACGCCTTCCGGAGAAATCTATTATCAAACCTTTTGCCAGATTTTAAAAGATCTGGAAACGACAGCCTTTCATGTGAGATACGCATCCGCCGGAACGGATTTTATTTATAAGATCGGTATTTTGGAAGGCTGGATGATGCAGGACTATGTAAGTATGTGCCATGAAAACATTAACAGGGCTTTTGCAGACATAAAACTCCATTTTGAATTTCTTCCGCCGGACAAACTAAATCGGATGAAAGATAGTGGAGATCTTGACTTTATTCTGACCATTGACCCTGCCTATGAGAATACAAGAGATTATGTGAAAGAATCTGTCTACTCCATCCACTCTGTATTATACACAGCCATGGAGCATCCCGCCGTTGAAAATGGCCGCCTTAATCCCGGTAAGCTTGGACCGGATCTGTATATTTTGTCTGAACAGGAAGTGGCCCACATCCATATTAGCCAGATCACAGATCTTATCGCTCCTCAGCAGCCTGTGATCCATCCGTGTATGTCCTTTAATTCAGCGCTGATGAATGTTCTGGCCGGTCAGGGCGCCGCCATCACAGACGAATGGTCTCTCCCCGCATACTCCGAACGCTTTAGCGCCTACGTCCTGTCTGATACCCAGGTTCCCGTTATTTATGCCCGTAAAAACACAGGGGACGCTGGGACATTGAGCGTTTATGGGATTCTGAAAGATACGCTGGCACAGTGGAAACACCATGGCATTTGCGGAGGTTATTAATCATGATAGAAATCAGATATGTTCAAATATGTGATAAAACATTTTGGTATAGCCTTGACAGACATTTGCCGGAACAGGAATTTGAAAATAAAGTGAATGGCAAAAGAGGCTATGTTTTGCTGGATAACCACACACCTGTCGGTTTGCTCAGATATAATCTTTTTTGGGATAACACCCCCTTCTGCACAATGTTATTTATTGATTTTGGCTGCCGCCAAAAGGGGTATGGAAGAAAACTTATGGAATATTGGGAAAATGATATGAAATCACAGGGATATGGTATGGTCTTGACATCCACACAGGTGGATGAAGAAGCACAGCATTTTTACAGAAAACTTGGATATAAGGATTGCGGTGGGCTTGTTATAGACATTCCGGGATTTGAACAGCCTATGGAATTATTTTTGTCTAAAAGGATCTGACCGTTACCCTGTTGAGCGCAAAACACGGCAGTAGCCATTGCGTCAGCTACAAACTGCTGCGAGTCATTGTAATGGCCGTGGACAGGCAGGCACGGCGTACAGACGCGGCGCCTGCATCTGCCTGGGAGCATTTTTCCACAGCACTCTTTTACTTAAACAACTGCATAAGGCCGATAGCAAAGCCCTCATGCCCCACCGCAGACGGATGGTTGGCGCCGTTGGCCAAAAGGGCCTCTACCGGATATCCGGCATCAATATAGGCGTTCCACACTTTGTAGAGATCTGCCAGGCACACGGAAAGCTCTTTTGCCACCTGCCTTATGATCTCCACCCGCTCATCCAATGTAGAGTGAGGATGATCAAAAGGCGTAGGCAGGGCTGTATTTGGCGTCATCAAAATAATATCCGCACGGGTCTCATTTTTAATACGGCTGGTCACTGCCTTCAACGCGGTGTAATAGTCCTCATTACTTCCACAGTCCTCCCTCCAGTTTAACGAGGCGTTGACGATCACAAGATCCGGCTGATAGCGAAGGACGTCCCGGTCCAGACGGCGCTCAATGCCGAGAATAGTATCTCCGGCAATGCCGGAATTGATGACGCTGACTGATGTCTGCTCATACTTTTCCACAAGTTTTTGACGAAAACGATCCACATAGCTGGATAAAACATCAGTAACCTCCCCAGGCTCGTCCGGATTAACAATCCCCGCTTTAAACCGCCGCTCCATCTCTTCCGGGGTGATCAGCGGCTCAAAATGCCCCGCCGTAACACTGTCCCCAACGGCAACGATCAGCGGATTTTTAAGCTCAAGGCCGTCCTCCGGCATGGAAAATGGACCAAACATTGCCGCCGTTCCTCTGTTCTGCCACATGATCTTTTTAAAACGTTCCGGGTAAACCTCTCCCGTACAGCACACCGATTGAGTAAGTTCCAGATACGCCTTCGCGTATTTTTCTTCTGTTGTAAACTGTGTTTTCATCATTTGTTCACTCCTCTACTTATGACAAAATATACCTCTTTGTTTGTAGAAAAATTATAAACGCTGAATCTTCAAATGTCTAATAATGATTTCCGGAAAAAGTTATAACTTTTCTTTATATGAGTAACAGTTCAGCCATCAGGGATGGGCGGGATGAACTGTTACTTATATGACACTTTTCTTTAACATGTGTCTTGACACCTATCTTGTCCGGTAGTATAATAACAAAAATTATTTTACTGTGACGAGGATGATGGAAATGAATGAACGTTATGATGTTATCATTGTGGGTACCGGAGCCGCCGGACTCTACTGTGCCCTGAATCTTCCCGATCGTATCCGGACGCTGATCATCTCCAAGCAGAAAGCGGACGAATCCGATTCATTTCTGGCTCAAGGAGGCATCTGCATGCTCTGCGGAGAAGATGACTATGATAATTACTTCGCGGACACGATGAAAGCCGGTCATTACGAAAATGACGAAAGAGCGGTAGATCTCATGATCCGCAGCTCCAACAGTATTATCCGGGATCTTGTAGCCCGGGGCGTACGTTTTGCCAGAGACGGTGAAGGGCGTCTGGACTTTACCAGGGAGGGCGCACACTCCCGCCCAAGGATATTGTTTCATGAGGACGTGACCGGGCGTGAAATCACTCAGACGCTGCTGGACGGGGTACGTTGCAAAAAAAATGTGACGATCCTTGAAAACACAACGATGATCGACCTTATTGTCAAAGACAACATCTGCGGAGGCATTGTCATTATGGACGACCATGACCGGATCGACACCATTTTTTCAGACAATGTTGTCCTGGCCTGCGGAGGGCTGGGCGGACTTTACAAAAATTCCACCAATTTTCCCCATATTACCGGGGACGCTCTGGCCATTGCCTTAAAACACAACATTGCGGTGGAACATCTGGACTACATCCAGATCCATCCTACAACCCTGTATTCTAAAAAGCCCGGACGGCGCTTTCTCATATCCGAATCCGTCCGGGGCGAAGGCGCTCTTTTATATGATAAACACGGTCAGCGCTTTACCAATGAGCTTCAGCCCAGAGATCTTTTAAGCGAGGCTATATGGGCACAGATGGAGAAGGATCACACAGAATTTGTCTGGGAGGATATGCGGCCGCTTGGAAAAGAAACTATACTGACCCATTTTCCAAATATTTATCAACGGTGCCTTGAGGAAGGCTTCGATGTTCTTAAAGAGCCTATCCCTGTAGTTCCTGCCCAGCATTATTTTATGGGCGGCATAAAGGTAGATCTTTCCAGCCGGACGTCCATGGCCGGGCTGTACGCCTGCGGCGAGACAAGCTGTAACGGCGTCCACGGAAAAAACCGTCTTGCCAGCAACTCTCTCCTGGAATCTTTAGTATTTGCTCAGAGAGCCGCGGATGATATACTCTTTGGCAGCGGACACGCGCCTTGTCCCGCCGGACCGGTGTCCAAAAATATATATCCCGACCGGGAAACCCTTTTTGCCACATACCGCAGCCATATTCTTGAGGCTATTGAGGGAATGAAAAACGAAGAGACGGCATAAACCAGAGCAATCCGTGTCTCATGTCATTTGTCGGGCAACTCATCATAACATTTTACAGAAAGGAAAAATTCTATGAATAATATAACAATGAAAATGAACGGAGACCAACTGATCATGATGGCCCTCCAGGAAGATATTACTAGCGAGGATGTATCTACAAATGCGGTTATGCCGGGCTATCAGAAAGGCACCGTAGACCTGATCGCCAAGTCTGACGGCATTATCGCCGGGTTAAATGTTTTTGCCAGAGTATTCACTTTACTGGATGAGCAAACCCAGATCGCTTTTACGTGCAAAGACGGCGATGAAGTCAAAAACGGGCAGCTTCTGGCAACTGTCACCGGGGATATCCGGGTGCTTTTATCGGGAGAACGGGTGGCGTTAAACTATCTCCAGCGCATGAGCGGCATTGCCACATACACGCGACAGATGGTGAAAATGCTTGAAGGAACAGGCATTACTCTTCTTGATACAAGAAAGACAACGCCAAACTGCCGTATTTTCGAGAAATATGCTGTAAAAGTTGGCGGCGCCTGCAATCACCGCTATAACCTGTCCGACGGCGTTCTCCTTAAAGACAATCACATCGGCGCCGCCGGAAGTATTACAAAAGCCGTGAAAATGGCCCGCCAGTATGCGCCTTTTGTCCGCAAGATCGAAGTTGAGACAGAGACGCTGGAACAAGTAGCGGAAGCTGTAGAAGCCGGCGCGGACATTATCATGCTGGACAACATGACGCCAGACATGATGCGCCAGGCTGTAGTCCTTATTAACGGGCGGGCCAAAACCGAGTGTTCCGGCAATGTCACCCGGAAAAGTATTGAACAGCTAAAAAATATTGGCATCGACTATGTGTCCAGCGGCGCCCTGACCCATTCCGCACCGATCCTTGATATTTCCATGAAACATCTCCACGCCACTGAACCGCTGTCTGACTAAAGATAAACCGCCGTTAATCGTTTCATGAGAGGAGAAAGCATCGCATGAATACATCACAGCGCCGCAATGAAATTTTAAACATTTTAAAAAAATCCGACGTTCCCATTGCAGCCAAAAATCTGGCCGCCCATTTCGGCGTCAGCCGCCAGGTCATTGTTCAGGATATGGCTGTTATCCGGGCGTCCACACCTGGAATCCTGGCTACAGCCAGGGGATACACCCTGCAGCAGGAATCCGCTTATACACGTGAATTTAAAGTGCGCCACCGCCAGGAACAGGCTGCGGATGAACTAAATATTATCGTTGACTGCGGCGGTCGGGTAAAAAACGTCAGCATAAGCCACCGAGTCTACGGGCGGGTCACCGCTGAAATGGATATCCGCTCACGCCAGGATGTCCTGGAATTTGTCAACGCCATTAACAGCAGCCGTTCCTCTGTCCTGAGTACGGCCACTTCCGGGTACCACTATCATCTTGTGGAGGCTTCCAGCCCTGAAAGGCTGGATCTCATCGAGGAGCAGTTAAATCAGGCCGGCTTTCTGGCCCCGCTCCAGCCCTGGGAAACAGAAAATATGTAAAGAGAGGGAAATTACATGACTGTACATGAAATACAGGAGGAGATCCTCCGTCTGAAAAAAGAAAAAGATATATGCATTCTGGCCCACGCTTACCAGAAGCAGTCCATTCTGGAGATCGCCGACTACACAGGAGATTCCTATGGACTCAGCGTCCAGGCCGCGAAAACCTCAAACCAGGGGGTGATCATGTGCGGCGTCCGCTTTATGGCGGAAACCTGCAAGATCTTATCACCGGACAAGAAGGTATGGCTGGCCAACCCCATGGCCGGATGTCCTATGGCCGAGCAGCTTGGTCTTGACGATCTTAAAGCTTTAAAAGCGCAGTATCCGGGATACGACACTGTGGCTTATATCAACACCACATCGGAATTAAAAACCGGCTGCGATGTATGCGTCACTTCCGCCAGCGCCGTCAAGATCTGCGCCGCCCTGGACACCGATAAGATCCTGTTTATCCCGGACCCTAACCTTGGACACTATGTAGCTTCCAAGCTCCCCCAAAAGCAGTTCGCCTTCTTCGACGGGGGATGTCCGCGGCACAAAGTGGCTGTCCGCGATGATGTGATCCTGGCTAAGGAGCGCCATCCCGGCGCCCTGCTCCTTGTACATCCGGAGTGCCGCCCACAAGTCACCGACCTGGCCGATTACGTAGGCTCCACCACCGGCATCATGGATTATGTACGCAAATCAGACAACCATGATTTTATTATCGGCACAGAAAACAGCATTGTGGAACATCTCCAGTTTGAGTATCCACAGCGCCGCTTTTACCCCTTATCTTCCGCCCTGTCCTGTATGGATATGCAGCTCACCACACTGATGGATGTGTACAACTGCCTCAAAGGCGCCGGCGGCGAGGAAATTATTCTTCCCGATAACGTTATGGAAGGCGCAGGAAAATGTATCAGGAAAATGGTGGAATTGGGCGGCTGAAAATCTCATACCATCCTCACCACTTCGATCATCACCACCTCAAAAGGCTGCACATGGATATGGAAGTTAAGCTGTCCATTGACACTGCTTCGCATTGAACAGTTTCTTTTGGGGTGGATGGCCTGTCTGAGATAATCCAGTTCGTGGATGCCCGGATTTTCCCAAAATCCTGTCTTTTCCCACTCATCAAACAGACTGCCGTTTTCCCGGTTCACATGATAGCTGATGATCCGGTAATCGCCGTCATTAACATGATTCAGAGTGATAAAAATACTTTTTGACTCCCCCGGTTCATAGATGGTATAGGCGTTGGACAACGACGTGTTTTCATTAATTTTCAGACACCACTCCCCGCTGATCTTCACCGGATTGCAAAGCAGAATATTATAAGTGTCATGATCCCCTTTGGTGATCATATAGTCGGCCCCTCTGGCAATGAGACGGTTGGACATGGCGGACATGAGCATAAAAATCAGATATCCCGGCTTGTGAATACCAAACTGGGCCACCAGGCCGTTTCGCCCGCCAAGGAGCCGCTGATCTTCCGCCCCTGAAAAATTCATGTCGGAAAGCTGATAATAGCACAGAAGATCTACATCCTCCACAAGATCTATGACCATTTTAGCAACAAAGGCAGATTGATAGCATGTATCATTGAGATAATGGCGGTGCATGAGAGTGGTTCCCACAGCGCTGACAAAAAATTCCGGTATTTTATCTCCCGGCTGGCAGCAGCGCCTGATCATTCCTTTAAAATTTTCCACGTATTTTTTCAAAAAGCCATCGCCAGATGCATAAGCATAATTAATATATCCATTATTTTCCAAAGACACATAGGGAAATATATTCACAGAAATAAAATCCGGAACGATCTTTTTTTGCGCCAGCCTGTTTAAAATCAGCTCACAGTGATCCGCCATAAAGACCGCAGAGACATCAAATCCCCCCACCCTGGCTCCCGGAACAATTCTTTTGATCAGCCGGTAAGCCCCCGCGAATCTCTCCGCAAAAGCATCCGGATCCTCACAATTATGGGTAGTAAAATGAAAAACAATACCAATGTCATAAATCCACTTCTCCATCTCCCCGATACCAAAGACATTGGCGCTGTAAAGAAGAAGTGCCTCAAGGCATCTTAGAAACTCCCCGGCGTCGATGATATAGTTTTTACCCTTCACCGGCACATTGGTACAGGCATAATTAATATCCAGATAAGGGATCATCCCGTCTTTCCTCAACGCCTGGATCATGCGGGTAAAATAATAAAAATTATAGCTGTCATTTTCCGGATTGTAGATAAAGGTATTGGTCATCAAAAAAGAAATCCGTCCATAGATAAAGCCAATATCTTTTTGCGCCTCCTTAATTTCATCGGCAATATCCGCAAAGGGCATATAAGAAGCTGCGGCCACACTGATCCCGGTTTTCCACACCGGAACAACTAATTTTTCCTCACTGTCCACATCAGCCATATAATGGCACTCCTGACGTCCATCCATGATCAGCTCTGTATCCGTTTCCAGATCTTTTGTCATTTTTTCAAGAAAAGATACCGCATTCTCTGACAGATCTTCCTTTCCCATAGGCCGGGAAAATTCCTTCTGGATACTGTATTTCTTCCGGTAATTTCCCGGCGTCTCCCCATAATACGCTCTAAAGTCCTGAATATAGGCGCTGGCGTTGGGAAATCCGCAGTCCATGGCAATATATGAGACACTTTCTTTCGTGTAAAGCAGTTGATGTACGGAACGCTCAAGACGGTACCTTTTCAGATAGTCAACAAAATTCTCTTTAAATACATTTTTGAAAAAACGGGATAAATAGGAAGATGACCAGCGCATGTGCCGGGCCATGGCGCTTAATGTGATCCCTTTCCCGTAATTTTGCCGGATATAAAGAAGGATCTCATTGATCCGATCCGCGTATTTCTCGCTGACATTTTCAATATTTACAATCGTTTTTTCAAAATAATTGCTTCCAAGATGATATACCAGCATATAGGCGAGGGATTCATAGTAAGTCTGTGACATATCATTGCCTTTTGTCAATGCCAGCGCCATTTTCACCATAAGCCTTTGAAGGGGCGCGTAGTCATGCTGCTGATCCACAGACGAATTGCAGATAAAATGTCCCTCATGTACCGGAATCCTGCTCTCAAGAAAGGCCGCGTCCATCTCCGTCTCGATCAGGAGACTTTTCCTGCCGCCAAAGTACTCCGCCTGATCTCCGGGCACAAAGATGATAACGTCTTTTTCACTGAGATAAAAATTCTGTTCCCCAAACCGCAGCCGGATATTTCCCTGCAAAACCATTGCCAGATGATACTTTGCATATAAACTTTTCCAAATGCCTGACCGCTGGGCGATCATTGTTTTCACGCCATACTCTTGTTCCATAAAACCCCGCCTTTCATCCTGTTCCTTTATTATGATGTTTCCCGCGCCGATTTTTGCTGCTCAAAGGTCAGATCTCTCCTTGTAAAAATCCTGCGCATCTCCCGGAGGATGTTATAAACATTTTAAATCCTGAAACCGCAAAAAATCAATATCTATATTATTGTATTTTTGATCTGTATTTGCTTTTTTATTTTCAGTTCAATAAAAATATATTTATTTTTAATCATGAGACATTTCCCCGCCTATATCCGCGCCCGGATTTTTTTTATAATCATTTAAGATCATGTGAAAGGGGAGTTTACAACATGCTGATCAAAACCTACGAGTTATGGCCGGGGCGTCATGACGTGACACTGACGGTATTCATCCATACATCGGATCATATTTTTGCCTCAAAAAACAAACGGCCGGCCATCATCTGCTGCTCCGGCGGCGGATTTATAGAATGCTCCAGGGACGGAGACGGAGGCGACCATGTGGCCATGTCTTTTGCCAGCGACGGATATAACGCCTTTGTCCTGCAGTACAGCAGCGCTGACCGCAGCAAAAAAGAGGACGTCCTCTTTCCCTCCCAGATGTACGATCTGGGAAAAGCCATTTTAATGATCCGCCAGCACGCCGATGAGTGGAAAACAGACCCGGATAAGATCACCATTGTGGGATTTTCCGCCGGTGCCTGTATATGTGCTTTATATGCCACTACATACCACCAGGATCATATGTTAAAGAAATTAAATGCCGCTGCTTGTGACCTTGAAATTTCCGCAGCGCTGCTGATCTACGGCATTTATGATTTTAAGGCGCTGCTCCGGTATCAAAATGAACATCCCGCGCCTGATGGAATAAACGCGGGCCCTGACGGCATCCAATGTATCTTTGGTCAGAAAAATCCGTCAAAGGAACAGCTTGAGCGGTACAGTCCCATCTGTCAGGTATCTTCCATGACACCGCCTCTGTTCCTGGCGGCAGCTATTGATGATCCGGCCATTCCCGCGGTTCAGACCCTTGATATGGCAAAAAAATGTCATGAGGAGCAAATCCCCTACGAAGTCCATGTTTTCCAAAGAGGCGGCCACGGTTTCTCCCTGGGGCGGTATCTCGCCGACGAATACCGTCAGGACAAAGCTCTCTCCTGCTCGGCCTGGGTTCCCATGGCAAAAACATTTCTGACCCATCTATTTGCGCCGGAATCGGCGGAACATGAGCCAGACTTTGAGAAGCTTATGAAAATGTTAGCTGAGGGAAATAAATAAAGGTTTGTTGGCAGCCATCACGCTCTCCTTTTAGATACCGGTTTTGGCTTTGGGGATTTAAAAGGCGCTGTCCGCTCAGTGACATCCCTTCCTCTTATTGTAGTCAACACCCACGGACATCTGGATCACTGCAATGGCAATCATCTTTTTCCGGGTTATCCTGTGTACATGAACGAAAATGACTGGCCCATGTACCGGGAAAACTTCGACCCGCAGCAACGCAATCTCTGCTTCATCCGGCTCCACAGCCGAAAATGCCGACACTTCCGGCGCTGCTTAGGCTTCCGCAGCGGATGCAAACGGCGATGAAGATTTGGAAGATATCGCCACGATAAATATTATGTTTTGGACAATGAATACCGTTCCCAATGATGTTCAAATGGTGGAGGACGCCATTAATGAAATCACCCGTGAAAAAATCAATGCTGAAATTGATCTGACCATTGTTGATATGGGAAATTACGCTCAGCAGATCAATCTTATTGTCACCAGCAACGAAAAGCTGGATCTGATGATCACTCTACCCGGCGAGAGCGCCCATTTTAACGCCATGACTTCACAGAACTGTTTGCCAAAGTCAAAGAAGTTGATCCTCAGATCAATCCCCTGTGGGGCGCCATCACTACACCTTACATGATTGATCCCGAAGGTAATTTCGTCGCCTATGATGGGCTTGGGGAGAGTGGCACAACAGGTATCATCTCTATTTTCCCAGGAAATGGTTCCACCATTACAGATTTATATGAAACAGATATTTATGAATCTACAGTACAGCAGATGAATGAATGGTATGAAGCCGGATATGTGGATAAAGACGCTGCCACCAAAGATCCGACTCAAGAGTCGGATGTTAAGGCGGGAACAACCTTCGGCTATTTTAAACTGGTCAGCGGAGGTTCAGCAGGCGCTTCTATGGTTGAACAGTCCACCGGACGTGATATGACAGTCATAGAATTAGCCGACGCCATTATTAATACCGGATCAATAAGAAAATTCACCTGGGCGGTTCCACAATCAGCCACAGAACCGGAAGCCGCAGTAAAATTCCTTAATCTTTTATACACTGACGCGGACATCGTAAACCTTCTCACATGGGGCATCGAAGGCGCCCATTATCAGACCTTAGACGATGGAACCATTGACTTTATGCCTGGTGAAGACGCCACAAGCTGCGGATATTATATTGGTGATTTTTCATCCATTATCGGCAACGGCTTCCTGGCAAAGGTACGAGCCGGACAGCCCGCAGACTATCGTGAGCAAACATTAAAACTCAACCAGAATGCTATTTTATCGGATTATCTTGGATTTGGTATTGATACATCTGCTGCGACCAATACACTGACAGCTTTAACCAATGTTGTCAGCGAATTTAACCCTTCCTTATTGGCCGGAGTCAGCGGCCCCGATCAGATTCCGGCATTTATTGAAAAGCTGAAAGCTGCCGATATCGATAACTATGTAGCTACCATGCAGCAACAGCTTGACGCCTGGATCGAGGAAAATCAGACTTCACAAAATTAACAACTCCTAAAGTCTTCTTTTCATTATAACCTCCATGCCGCGATCCGCGCGCGCAGCATAACAAAAAACCCCCGCTGGGCGCAGCGGGGGAATTTTTTGTTATGTATTCTCTTTTTACAATTACGCGTTCTTTTCTTCTTTCGCGTGACGCTGCATCAGACGTTCACGGATGCCGTCCGCGTCCTTATCGCTCATATTCCACAGGAAGCAGAGGAAGAAAGCAATGATATAAAGGATGGCCGGAATCAGGTTTACAGTAATATTGATTCCGCTCATAGCTTCCGCAGTCTGCTCAGCGTTGGGGATATAGCCAAAAGCGGTAATGATCAGAACACCCACAGCGCCGCCCACAGCGTTTCCGAACTTTGTAGCCAGGCCGTAGGTCGCGTAAGCTGTTCCGTCTGTACGGACGCCTGTCTTTTCTTCCATGTAGTCTACGGAATCCGCAACCATAGAAAGAGTCATAGGCATACCGATATTGAAAATACCAAATAATACATCGCCCACAATAATCATCGAAATATTATTAAACGGCGCAAAGTACATGATCAGCAGTCCGACGCACTGTCCAAGAAGAGACATCATCAGCACATTTCTCTTGCCCATGCGTTTTGCCAGGAACGGAACCAACAGTGATGTAAAGATACCGATCACTGTAGGCAGGGTCATAATCAGGGAGATCAGCGTGAAAGAACCCAGGCAGTAAATAACCCAGTAGCTTGTCACTGCGATACGTCCCATAAACGCTGTCATCTGAATCGCCATAATACCTGTAACAATCATAAGATACTTGTTTGTCACAAGATTTTTCACAGTTTCTTTAAAAGAGAACTTACGGTTGACTGTTGAAGCCAGAGGCTTTACATTTTCCCGCGCCGTAAAGAATACCGCGAAAAACAGCGGAATCGAAACAATAGCGTAGATAATAACCGTTGACAAATAACCTTTAGCGTCAGCGACTTCCGCTCCTTTATTGGAAAGGGCAAGAAGAAGGATCGGGGACAGGGCGTTTACCAGCGCCATTCCGGCGTTCATACCAACATTTCTTGAAGTATTGATCTGATTTCTCTGGTTCGCGTCCTCAGACATAACGGCAGCCATGGCGCCGTATGGAATATTAGTCAGCGTGTAAAGCATACCGGCAATAATATAAATAATACCGGCCCACAATACGCCTGCAGTGGACTGGCCACTGAACGGGTTGGTAAAGGTCAGCACGCTGAAAATTGCCAGAAATGGACAGCCAAAGGCAATATAAGGTCGGAAGCGTCCCCATCTGGATTTTGTCCGCTCCGCGATAGCGCCCATCATCGGGTCATTGATTGCGTCCCAGATACGGGCAATGATCATAATTGCTGAAACTGCCACCGGGGCAATTCCAACGATATCTGTGTAAAAAATTGTAAGATATGAACCAACAAAAGTCCATACAAACTGTGAGGCCAGGTCACCAAATCCATAGCAGATGACGGCCGCTTTTGAAGCTCTCAGTTTCTTTTCCACTGTCTTCATCCTCCATAAAGTATTTTTACAACGATTCAGCCGTAAGAGCTGATTCATTTTTATATTTACTCCACAGGGTATTTTAACTTTTTTACTTTAGATATTCTTATCGATTCATTTATTTGTTCTTGTCTATTTTTGCATATTTTAATTTTGTTTTACGCAAAAGCATTTTTTGCTTTTCCAAAATTGTTATTTACTTACACTGTATCGACAATCTGCACTGTGATCAGACGAACTTCGTTGGGTGCTAAAGTTAAATTCAGAACAAGTTTTCCATTCTGAATATTTTCATTTTGCAGAATCATGCCAGGTACACAAGTCTTTCGGATATAATCAATGTCCTCTTTTTGGAGGTCACTGGCACATCCTAACTGAATCCACTGATTTAAAACGCTGCCGTACATATCATTAATAATGGAATGGCGTATTTTCACCTGCTGACCGTCACCAGGCACAGACAGTGTAATTTTTATTTTCTTTGAGTCTTTGTTGACAAACAGCCTGTTAATTTCCTCCGGCTGGTAAGAGTTTTCCTCCAGAAGATAATAGGCCGATCCTAAAACTTTAAGGTTAAAGCACAAAATCTTAAAATTGCCGTCCTCATCTTTTGTAATAATACCATTTTCCGACTGCCGCAAAACCTGTTTTCCAAGCTTCCCAAGGAAATCAAGGGCGAAAAACACCGGCTTAGGGATGCCGTGACGTGTAACAATACCTCCGCTTCCCTGCAAAACCGCCTTTTTGTCAGCATATACATTGAGCATATCCGAGGCGTAAAAAATCCCCAAAGCGTCCGCGTAGCGATAATTTTTTAAAATATTAAATACTGTAAAGGCACCTCTGAAACAACTGTCCTGAATGTAATTTCGGTTCGCCAGGCTGACTCCCCACTCTGTAATACAATTTTGTCCCTTAAAGCCCATTTTTTTAAGTTCCTTCAAAACAAACAAAATCTGAGCCGACAAAAAATCGGTTTTTGTATTTTTTGAAATTTCTCTCTCGTACACAGACACATCTTTCATATCCTGCCTTTCAAGATAGGGAAAATGAAAAGATGTAAAAATATCCGGCAAATACTGTGTATCCATGAAATCTCTTAAAACCATCCGGGTAATCTCAAAATCACAAAAAGCCGGAAGCCCCGGCCCGGCAATCCTTGCCTGGGGAAGATGTTTTTTAATGATCTGGTAAGTCGTCTCCCAAACCTGATGGCTGCTGTACTTCTCAGCGCTGTAATAGGGCAATTCGTTCAGAAAGAAGGTCATTTCAAAAATCCACTGACTGACTTCATGCCGGCCATAGCGATAAATGATATGGCGTATAAAGGCGTCAATGAGATTCTCCCATGCTTCCCGGCTTTCCAGGAGCATATTATCCTCAAAAGAATAAATATTTTCCCTCTCACTGGATAATGCTACATTTTTCCGTCTTCCAAGATCAAAAAAAACTTTCAGATGGTTTTCCACACAAAAATCCAGGATAATATCAATAAAAGAAAAATTATACCCCTCCTGATTTCCATAAAAGATCATCATCTGTCTTGAAAAAATCCCCCACAGGCGGATATATTCAATATGAAGCTGATCCGCGATCTCAAGCACATGGCTCTGAACATCCGCAGATCTTAAAATATAGATCGGTCCCACATTAAGGAGATGGTTGGCATTAAACAATGTCTGCGCGCCGCCGCCATCCTCCGCCCATAATTCCTCCGTACTGTCTGTACTTTCTTCACTAAGACTTTCCTTTAATATGTGATACAGCTCCTGTGAAATCTTTTGTCCGCTCTCGCTGCCCAAACCTTCGTCGGCGTTGATTTCCCTGTATTTCGTCGGCGCCATCTGATATTCCTTTTTAAAAATTTTGTTCAGGGAGGCTGGTGTGGCAAAGCCGTTGTCCAGGGCGATCTGCAAAATAGAATGATCCGTGTGGAGCAGATCATGTTCCACATGGCTCAGACGCACTTTATTCAAATAAGAAACAAAATGTTCTCCTGTCGCCCGGTAAAACATCCGTGACGCCGCGGAAGGAGACAAATACAGCTTTTTTGCTATTTCCTCAAGGCTTAAACCTCTTTTGTAATTCATATGGATATAACGCAGGACTTTTAAAACCCTTGTATTTTTATCTTTTTCCCCGGCTTTCCAATCTCTGTCCCGCGCCCGAAAATAATGGAGCATACTGTCCAACAAAAGGCACACCCGTCCCTCTTCTTCAAAATACGTATCCGCTCTGCGCTCTGAATAAATCAAAAGGATTCTCTGCATATGTTCAATGACTTCCGTATATTTTCCACCGGTATCCAGACGGCTGTTTAAAAAGAAATAAAGGTATTCTTCATCCAAAATTTCACACATATGGTAATAATTAACAGACAGTACGGCTGTCAGGTTTTCCGGAGTCATTTCGATCTGGCATTTCCGGCCGGCATTGATAACAAAGATGTCTCCCTGAGATACCTGATAATTGCCATTTTCATCATCAACAACCATAGCGGTTCCCCGGACAATATAGACAATACGGACAGCCTCGGCTATATCCACAAATTTTTCCTTCCAGGTGAGTAAATGGATCTGATAATCGATCATAGTCCCCCCTGTTTACTTTGGCGTATACATAATCAGCGCCATCAGAACAAGATCCTGATCCCCACAGTTTTCCACACCGTGGAAGCCGCCTTCGCGGCACAGATTCATATCTCCCGGATTTAAAACAACCGTCTCGTCTCCATCCGTCACTGTGGCCTGCCCTTCCAGGACATAGATAGCCTCAAACTCACCGATATGCTGATGAACGCCGATGGAACTTCCCGGCGGAATTACAAGCTTGCTGAACACACGGCCGAGATCGCAGGCTTCCTCTTTGGTCAGCCAGTCATGAAAATAAACCTGCCCCTTTCCGCCCTGGGCTCCTTTGACCGGACGGATATTGATTTCTTCTTTTCTCTTAATCATAGCAAAAACCTCCTAAAAATAGTCTCTCACTTTAAAACTTTTATCCCCTTTAAGAGGAATGTCTTTAATATCCATGCGCTGGACATCAATATAACGGTTCCCTTTCTGAAGGGTTTTTAAATAGGCGTCAACAACATAGTCTTTTCCCTCAACCTCCATGTGGACGCTGCCGTCATAGAGATTTTCCACAAATCCGGTGACATTAAACCGCTGAGCGTTCATTTTCGCGAAATATCTGAACCCCACGCCCTGGACATAGCCATAAAATAATACTTTTTTGCGAACATAACCCATAGATTTCCACCTCACTTTTTTGTATCCAACGGAGGATCACCGATATAAACATAATACTTTAAAACCTCTGAAAACTCAATGCCAGATTCTGTCCCGGATCTTAAACGCCCAATCACTTATCACTGTTTTATACTGACAATACTTGCTGTTTCCGGCTGTCCTAAGCAGCAGCAAATACTGCCAACTTTTACAATTTAGATATATTTTTTAACTTTTCTTCAGATTTTTTTCACCACAGATTCATAAGATAGCCACAGTTTGAACACAAAATCTCCCTATAATAAAGCCATAGTTAATAAACATCCTCCCTCTATATGTTATTAACTTTCATATAAATCTTTTCATTTTCATAACTGGGGGATGCCTGATACATCCCCCCTCCCTCCTTTATTTAGAATAAAATCGTAAGTATAACAGACAGAGCCCAAACCCATGGGGCTCTGTTTGTTATTGTTCGCAAACATATCCTGCTGCTCAAAGATTATTACAGTTCACAGAGCAACAAAAGCTTTCATATATAAAATACTCTATAGAAGGAACGGGAAAAATATATTATAATAGTGTTAGGATTCTGACACATAGGGGGATATATTGGAATGCGTGAGTTTGTACGAAGGATCAGACATATTACCTACACATCTGTTTTCGGCCTGCGGGTACTTTTTAAATGGATTTTATTCGGAACACTGACCGGACTTGTGGTTGGGGCAGCGGCCACGGCCTTTTTCTACTGTCTGCGATTTGCCACTGATTTTCATACCGCTCACCCGGCCGTTATTTTTGGCCTTCCACTGGGCGGCGTACTGATTGTTGCCCTCTATCATTTTATGAAAAATGACCTTGGAACCAACGTCATACTGGCATCCATCCACAAGGATGAAAAGATTCCCGGCCGAATGGCTCCAATGATCTTCATTGCCACTTTCCTCACCCACTTTTTTGGGGCTTCTGCGGGAAGAGAAGGGGCGGCTCTTCAGCTTGGCGGCAGCATATCTGCCCAGCTCGGAAAGCTTCTGCGGGTTAATCCCGAAGATCGCCACATTGTTATCATGTGCGGCATGAGCGCAGGTTTTTCCGCTATTTTCGGAACGCCTATGGCTTCGGCCATCTTTGCCATGGAAGTCATCAGCGTGGGGATCATGCACTATTCCGCCCTGGTTCCATGTGTATTTGCCTCCCTCATCGCCAGCATTTTCTCAAAAAGCCTCGGTGTCATTTCGGAAAGTTTTTATGTCTCCATTATCCCGGAATTTAATGTGGAGCATTTTATAAAGATGATCTTTTTGTCCATCTTTTTCGGGGTTTTAAGCGCGGCTTTCTGCTTGATGCTGAGAGGTTTTGGAAAATTCTTCACAACATACTTTAAAAACTCTTTTATCCGCGTTATCGTATCCAGCGCCATAATCATCGGCCTCACTCTTATTGTCCGTTCCACTGATTATATGGGCGCGGGTATTGGCATCATCGAGCGAGCTTTCAGCGAAGGGGCCCGTCCGGAAGCATTTTTGCTGAAAATGATATTTACAAGCCTTGCTTTATCTTCCGGTTTCAAAGGCGGAGAGATCGTCCCCTCCTTCTTTATCGGGGCAACATTTGGCAGCGTTGTTGGGCCGCTCATTGGTCTTCCGATGTCTTTAAGCGCGGCCTGCGGTATGCTCGGCGTGTTCTGCGGCGCCACCAACTGTCCCATCACAGCCCTGCTCATCGGTTTTGAGCTGTTCGGCTTTCAGGGGATGCCTTATTATCTGGTGGCAGTTTCTGTCAGCTATATGATGTCCGGGTATCATGGGCTGTACAAAGAACAGAAGATCGTCTATTCCAAATATCAGACACGTTTTATTAACAGAAATCCGAAATAATTAGCCAAAGGACGCATCCGCGAAAATCGCCTTTATGGGACTTTATCCATAAACGCGCGTTGGATTGTTACTGTTTACGGGGGAATTTAGATTATGGATATTGATTTACTTAATGAATTTGTCACCTTGACCAAATGTTTAAATTACAGCAAAGCTGCCGAACAGCTTTACATTTCCCAGTCGGTTTTAAGCCGGCATATTCAGAGTCTTGAGACCCGGCTTGGGGTAGAACTGTTGGCGCGGAGCAAGCATTCTGTCTCCCTGACGCCTATTGGCGAGATTTTTGCTGCGGATGCGGAAAAAATCATTGGCATGTACGAGAAGGCCATTGAACATGTACAGATGTCTAAAGACGGCTCTCTGGGAACCTTTGAACTGACCACATCCTACGCTTTAAGCTCCCTGTTCATCTACGAATTTCTTCCGGAATTTAACCGGAAATATCCAGACATTAAGGTCAATATCCATATCCAGGAAGTGGGAGTAAATACAAAGAAAGAGATTGAAGATCAGGTGACTGACATGGCTATTCTTATGGACTGGGCGGAAAACTCATCGCCCATCATTGACCATGAGCCATTTTTCAGAAACAGCTTTTATGCTTTTATCCCGGAAGGGCACCCGCTGTATCATCACGACAGCGTCACTGTCCATGAGCTTTCCGGCCTTCCCATGGTCTATTTAAGCGGCCCGGAAAATCAATGTTCCACCGCCTATTTTCAAAAGTTATTTGAAAAGCATCACGCAGTCTATAATCCCTGTATCGCCGCATCGGGCACCGAAGACATCTTTTTAAAGATCCTCACAGAACATAGCGTCTCCATTTTATCGGAAACTGTGTTCCGATTTACACCGTCAAAAATCCGTCCCATTAAGATCTCAGACGTGGACGCCTATATTAATACGAACCTGATCTGGAATAAAGAAAATACCAATCCCTGTATCCGTGTCTTTGCCAGGGAATTTGATATCTTTGCCAGGGCGTACAATAAAAAGAATAGTAAAAGAAGCTGACACATGGCCTTCGGCCGCATGTCAGCTTCCTTTCATGGTTAAATCAGTACTTCTTTACGAGTTTTAATAAGGCTTTCCCTCGCGTCCCCGAACGGATAATATTCCAGTCCGGCATAGCCGGTATAGCCTGTTTCTTCTATCACTTTTAAAATATTTGTGTAATTAATCTCCCCAAGAAAAATATCATTTCGCCCCGGATTTCCTGCCATATGGAAATGCCCGATCTTATCAATATTTTCTGTGATGTTGGCGATGAGATTACCCTCGGTAATCTGCTGATGATACATATCAAAAAGTATTTTCAGGTTAGGGCTTCCCACAATATCCACAATATCAAAGGCGTCTCTTGATGAGGCCAGATGATATGTGGGATGATTCACTTTCTGATTTAAAGGTTCGATCACCAGAAGTTTTCCGGCAGCTTCCGCCATAGGCGCAATCCGCTTATAAAGCTTAATAATATTTTTCCGGTGAATGGCCTCGGGAATATTTTCATCTATCCATCCACCCTGTATAATAATTGTATCGCAGCCAAGCTGATCAGCGGCGTGAAAAGTTTTTTCCAGATCTTTCACGTATTCATCGTGGGTGGACGCGTCCCCAGGCTTTCCAAAAGGGGCGCAGATGGCAGCCACCGGAAGATCCAGTTCTTTGCTGGCGTTGGCTATGGCCTCCACGTCTCTTGTCCACCAGAACCAGAACTCCACAGCGTCATAGCCGCACTCTTTCACGGATTTCATTGCGTCTAAAATATCAACGCCGTCAAAAACCGTTTCGGTACAAACAGAATATTTCACAATGTAAACCTCCTCAATACGGTTTAGAAAAATACTTCTTTCCCTGTTCTGGCGGATTCATAAATGCCTTCAATAATCTGTGTAACAACCATGGCCTGCTCCGGTTTTACGAAAGGCTCGCAGTCTTCCCGGATCGCTTTAATAAATTCCTGAGATTCCCGGTACATAGGTTCCACCGGCTGAATGGAGAAGGGCGCTCCGGGAGCGGACAGATCCGGTTCCATAGTGTAGGGCTTGCCGTTAAGGACGCCTGTGAGACGGACATCTCCGCCAGGCATATCCAGGCCCGCTTTTGTCCCCACTAAAGTCACTGTATTGTCAACGTAAACCGTATTGCTGGCCCAGGCAGCTTCGAGAAGAATGGTCGTTCCATTTTTCATAGTGATCATGGCAATACCTGTGTCCTCAACTTTCAGCTCATCTTCCGGGAACTCTCCCCAGATATTTCCTTCCGATTGGCCGGCCATTTTGTTATATGTATGGGCTTTAACACTGTAAGGCTCGTAGTTGTTCAATGCCCAGAGAGCCAGGTCGAGGGCGTGTGGCGCGCCATCAATCAGGATGCCGCCGCCGTTTTTACCGCTGAAATATTCGCCCCAGCGCGGAAATGCACGGAAACGGAAAGCATGGGCTTTTGCGTAATATACATCCCCAAGCATACCTTTATCACAGCTCTCTTTCACATAGAGAGCGCACGGACGGTAACGCCACTGGAAACCGACAGTAAGCTTGCGGTCATTTTTCTTAGCCGTCTCAATCATTTTCTCACACTCAGCTTTAGTCATTGCCATGGGCTTTTCAATAAGTACATGTTTTCCCGCATTTAAGCAATCGACAGTCAGCTCACAGTGGAGAGGATTCGGCACAGCGATATGAACGATATCAATATTTTTATCTTTGATCATCTCTTTATAATCACTGTACACAACCACGTCTTTTAAATCGAACATATCCACAAGACGCTGAGCCTTCTCCGGCTTAATATCGCACAGAGCCGCAATATGTACGTCTTTGTTGGCTTTAAGTCCGGGCACATGTTTATCCTCTGCGATCCATCCACAGCCAATAATGGCTACGTTATAAATATCTTTAACATCTTTCATCGCAACATACACTCCTTTACACTTTACTGTTCTTTGGCGGCCAGCCACTCGTCTAACTGTCTCTGATATTCATCTACAATCTTCTGAGCCCCTGACGCATATAACCGATCAATAAATTCTTCATAGGTTCCCTCTGGAGCAAGGCCGGATTCAAGAGCCGGACCAAACTCGGATATTACATTCACAACCGCTGAAATTTCATTCTGTATATTGGAAGTATCACAGGAAAATCCAAAGTAGTTGGACATAGTGGCTGCATCCATCTCCGCCTTTGCCTGATCACGGAAATCCGCAGGCTGGCCGTCCCACGGATATGCAAGGAACTGATTGCCGAACATAAAGTCCGCTACCTGATAGGCAACACTGTTAGCATCCTGTCCGTCAACAAATGTAGCCACGCCGTCTTTTACCTGATAATCACGACCTTCAATTCCCCAAACTAAAAGATTCTCAATACGCGCATCTGTCACCATAAGATTTAAAAACTTCACGGCAGCTTCCGGCTCCGTGGCATTGTGAGGTACACCCCACACAAACTTTGTCACATTTGACGAAGAGATGGGAGGTGTGCTGATCTTCACACAGGTCATAGGCATACCACAGGCGGCTGTCTTAGATGCTTCAAGACCGATCTCCCCTTCAGATAAGTAGGAAAATCCTATGTTGCTGCGAATCAGCGCTTCCGCAGAATCATCTGTGGTGGCTGCATCCTGATAAATATAACCTTTCTCATTCCATCCCCGAACTTTGTCAATCATAGCCTTATACTCTGGTGTATCAAAATTCAGTTTAACTTTGCCGTCTGTTCCTTCCGGATCAATAGCGATCATCTTATTCAGATCTCCCAGCTCATCATAATAATAAGCATCAGAAAACTTATCTACGCCCAGATAATTTCTGGCTAGCGGAAGAACAAGTCCATTAGAATCAGAATTGACAATTCCTGCCAGATATCCCCATTTTTCACTGTTCTTTACAGCGTCAAGGATTTCCTCAAATTCAGTAAATGACGTCATATTCTGCGCTTTCTCCAAAAGCCCGAGATCTTCCAGAACATCGGTGCGCATAACAATATAAGATGAAATGACATACGTCCGCCATGCGGGAACCGCGTAAATAGCGTCACCTACAGTTGTTGCTTCCATGTAGGGCCCAATGGTATCCAGAACTTGTGGAGCATACTCCTCAAGGAGATCTGAGATATCCATAAACTGATTCTGAGAAATCATGTTGTTGTATGATGACGATCCTGTAGGCAGAGTCAGCATCAGATCCAGCTTTTCCCCGGAAGACATCATCAGGCTGATCTGCTGATCATAGTTACCGCTCTCAAGCATTTCAATATCCACATGGGTATTGATTTCAGGCTCGGTAATCTCATTGACGGCATCTTCCACTTCCTGTACACCGGTCGGCATGGAACCCATCGGCATATAGACCATCTTGATCTCGGCAATATCCTCCAGCACTTCCCCATTACCCTGGGAGTTTCCCTCCGTGGTTCCCTGTGCCTGAGTTGTTCCTTCAGTTCCAGCAGAAGACGATGAAGAACTTCCGCTCTCATTATTGCCGCATCCGGCTGCCAATGACAATCCCATGGTCATAACCATTGCCATAGAAAGAATCTTTTTTGTTTTCATTATATTTTCCCCCTTGAATTTACAAAATTTAATAAAACCTTCTCCTATTGATTTTTACTTTATTGATTTTTTTATTTTCTCCACAATTTATCTAACATCTGAATATGAAGGGCAAGCTGATCCTCATCGTTATATTTCATTGAGAAATTGGAACCTTCATACTCAGAGGCAATATATCCGTCGTAATTTTCCTCCTTCATGATCTTTACAAATTCCGGATAATTGATCTCGTCGCAGTTTAAGTCCTCATCTACATGCCAGTATTTGCCATGCATATATTTGGACCACTTTAACAGGCGGCGGAAGCCGTCATAGTCCGGATGTGTCCGGTAGTAAACAGTTCCCATTTTTTCGTTGATCAAACCTGTGTAGATCTTCTGCTGTGCAATGAGTACATCCACTTCATCTCCGCCCTCATCCAGGATCATCTTTGTCAGATCCTCTGTAGGAATCTCTGTGGTTGTAAACAGTTTGCGGATCTTGTGGAGCAGATCTTTGTGGCACACATCATCCGGGAACTGATCCAGCACTGTGGCCGGAGGGCCGGATGTAAATGCGGAATAATCCATAACCACGCCTAAATGGGGCGAATTTTTCTTTTCAAAAAGTTCCGCATATTCCTGGAATATAGGTGTGGACGGAGAATAGGGCCCGTGAAGCTCGATGGCCAAGTGAACCCCCAGCTCCTGCGCGTAAGGAAGCAGCTTTTCCATAGTCTTTGGCAAAAGGGCGTCCTGGCTGCGGACTACGGAAAATCCCATCTTTTTCGCGTATTCCATCTCGTTGATCGTTCCTGTGAGACGCTCCGCCTCATTTAAGAAACGGCCTTTGTGCTTGCCGCTGTCAATATAAATACTGTAGCACACCGGCTCCAGATCATATTTGTGGTACAGCTCCTTAAAGCTCTCCATCCAGTACTCGCTTGGATTAGGATGACCTTCCACCATCTGAGGCGCTACAATCTCAAATCCCTGAGCCCCCAGCTTTTTTGTCTTTTTAAGAACATCTTCAAGGGTATATTCCCCTCTCATGTAATGATAGCCGAAACCATAAAGTGTTATGCTGTGTTTCATTCTTCTTTCCCTCCTCACTCAACGGTAAATACCGCTTCGTCTTTATAAAGTGTCGGCGTATGGAACTCTGTGGCGTTTTCATATCCTTCTTCCCCTTCTCCGTAGGAATGGCCGAAATCGCCTCTCTTATAAATTTCAATCTCAAGTTTATGTTCGCCTTTGCTTAATCCTCCGATTTTATTAACACTGAGAATACATGTATCTGTCGCTCCCCAGAAAACTTCCGTGTGACTCACCGTGTCGCACAGTGGGAATTTCATGCCTTTAAGGCAGAGCATCATCGTATCCTGAGGTACTTCCTCGCCGTCAACTTTTAAGTTGATCTTTTCAATGGTGGATACCCATACACCTCTGTAGCTTAAATTGTCAAGCTGTACCGTGTACCCGGTACGGCTGTCCCCAATGCACTTATTTTTCAGTGTTCCCGCCTTCAGCGGGCTTGTCATTAACTGCACCGGCTGATTAAAGATCAGGTCTTTTACAATCGCCATGCGTTCTTCCAACGATTTTGTCATATGATCCTCCTCCTGGTTGATTTTTAACAACATTTTTTTGATGTATTTATGATAACACAGTTATTTTGACTATGGTTATTCGCTGTGAAACGGCGGTATTGCACATTTTGCATAACAGGACTGGAAAGGTATTGACAAATGTATTAAAATAATAAGGGGTTTTTACTTAAAGGAGAAGGATATTATGGATATTGAATTACTCAAAGAATTTCTCATTCTGGCCAGGTGTCTGAATTTCAGCAAAGCCGCAGACAGCCTTTATATGTCCCAGCCAGTGTTGAGCCGACACATACAAAACCTGGAAAACCACCTTGGAGTGGCTCTTTTTTCCAGGGATAAACATTCCGTAACCTTAACTGATATCGGAAAAATTTTTGCCCATGACGTTGAAAGGATTGTTGAGGACTATGAACTGTCCATGAAACATATACAGATGTCAAAAACCGGAGCCGTTGGGGCCATCGAACTGACTACATCCTACACGCTGAGTTCACTGTTTGTCTACGACTTTCTTCCGGCCTTTAACCGGGATTATCCGGATATCAAAGTCAACTTTATCATCGAGGAATCAGGCCCTTTTATAAAAAAAGGATTGAAGAAAATAAGACTGACCTTGTTCTGATGTTGGACTGGACAGAGGGAAGTTCTCCAAATCTGGAACATACCACTCTCGTCCGGGATCATTTTTATGTATTTGCCAACGATGATCACCCTATCGCACATCAAAAAGAAGTAACGATCAAAGAGCTGTCCGGTATTCCCATGGTTTATCTTGACATAAAAGAACAATTATGTTCGGTTAATTTTTTTCAGCAGTTGTTCTTGCGGCATCATTCTATTTATAATCCGGCGATCACAGCCACCAGCACTGAAGGACTTTTTTTGGAGGTATTGACCGGAAAAGGTATTTCTATTTTATCAGAACCGGTCTTCCGGTATACGCCTTCAAAAATCCATATCACCCGTATCAGCGACTCAGACGCTTACATTAATACCAACCTGATCTGGTGCAGAAATACAACCAATCCCTGTGTCCCTATTTTTGTTGAGGCATTTTCCAAATTTGCCCAGGATTACTATTCAGCACATTCGACAACTTAAAAGGGCGGGCATACCGCTTTTATCACGGTACGCCCGTCCTTTTTATGAGGGTTATTTTATAGCAACAGTTCAGCCATCAAGAATGATCAGGCTGAGCTGTTACAAGGTAAGTGACCGGTTTTATTCCTGTTCTGCCAGCCATTCATCAAGCTGTCTCTGATATTCGTCTACAATGTCCTGGGCACCTGAATCATAGAGCTTCTGTATAAATTCTTCATAAGTGCCTTCCGGAGCAATACCAGATTCCAGCGACGGCCCAAATTCAGAGATAACATTAGCGATGGCTGTGAGCTGATTCTGGATATTTGTTGTATCGCAGGAGAATCCCAGATATTTGGATTCCTGAGCGCCGTCCATTTCTTCTTTAGCTACTTCTCTGAAATCCGCAGACTGTCCGTCCCACGGATAAGCGAGGAACTGATTGCCAAACATGAAATCTGCAGTCTGGTAAGCAACACTATTGGCGTCCTGTCCGTCCATGAAGTAAGCCACACCGTCTTTCACCTGATAGTCTCGTCCTTCAATCCCCCATACAAGGAGGTTTTCAATACGGGAATCGGTATACATCATATTCATAAACTTCACTGCCGCTTCCGGCTCTGTGGAGCTGTTTGGAACTGCCCACACAAATTTTGTACAGCTTGATGTGGAAATCGGATGGGTAACGATCTTTACGCAAGTCATAGGCATACCGCAGGCAGCGGTCTTAGATGTTTCGATGCCGATCTCACCTTCAACGAAATAGGAAAATCCAACGTTGCTCTTAATCAGTGTTTCAGCGGCGTCATCCGTTGTTGCTGCATCCTCATAAACATAACCTTTTTCATACCAGTCGCGCATCTTGTCAATCATGGCTTTATATTCCGGTGTATCAAAATTCATCCGAACTGTATCATCGGAGCCCTCAGGATCAATAGCAATGATCTTATTGAGGTCACCCAACTGATCATAGGAAGTGGCGTCAGAGAAATTGTCAACGCCAAGATAAGAACCGGCCAGAGGCAGACACAAACCGTCAACGTCAGAATTGACGATTCCTGCCAGATAGCTCCACTTCTCGCTGCTCTTTACCGCCGCAAGAATCTCCTCATACTCTGTGAAGGAGGTCATATTCTGAGCCTTCTCCAAAAGTCCCAGATCTTCAAGAACATCGGTGCGCATTACAATATAAGCGCTTGTCACAAGTGTACGGTATGTTGGAACCGCATAAATACTGCCGTCCACAGTAGTGGATTCAATAAGGCTTCCCACCGTACTGAGAACATCCTGGCCATATTCCTCCAGAAGTCCTGAAATATCCATAAACTGTTTCTGGTTCGCCATATTATTGTAGGAAGATGAGCCAATGGGCAGTGTGAGCATCAAATCTACCTTCTCGCTGGAGGACATCATAAGACTGATCTGCTGATCATAGTTGCCGCTCTCAATCATCTGTATATCCACATGGACATTGATCTCATTTTCCGTGATCTCGTTAATAGCGTCCTCAACTTCCTGAAGACCGGATGGAATAGCTCCCATCGGCATATACACCATAGTGATCTCCGCAATATCCTCAAGAACCTCTGAGTCACCCTCGGCCTGGGAAGTGCCTGTATCTGATGCCGCAGAAGATGTATCCGCAGCGGCAGCTTCTGTTTCAGCACTCGACTGAGTATCCTGCGAACCGTTTCCTGTACCTGAACTGTTTCCGCAACCTGCCAGTAAAGATAATCCCATGATCCCCGCCATGGCCATTGAAAGCATTCTTCTTGTTTTCATTAATGTCGCCTCCTCAATACTTATTTTCTGGTAACAATTCAGCCGTATGGCTGAATTGTTACTTTTTCTGCTTTTTCTTTCCCCAATTATCTGTTCCAAAGCTGATCCAGCATCTTTATATGAAGCGCAAGCTGATCTTCGTCATTATACTTCTTAGAAAAATTAGAACCCTCATATTCTGAAGCAATAAATCCCTGATAGTCTTCTTCTTTCATAATTTTTACGAAGCCGGGATAATCAATCTCATCACAGTTGAGATCATCATCTACATGCCAGAATTTTCCGTGCATGTATTTTGACCATTTTAGCAGCCGTCTGAAACCCTCATAATCCGGATGTGTCCGGTAATAAATCGTTCCCATTTTCTCGTTCATCAGACCTGTATAAATCTTCTTCTCGGCAATCAACACGTCCACTTCATCGCCGCCCTCATCCAAGATCATCTTTGTCAGATCTTCCACAGGAATCTCTGTTGTTGTAAACAGTTTCCTGATCTTATGGAGCAGTTCTTTGTGGCATACATCATCTGGAAACTGATCCAGCACCGTTGCCGGAGGACCTGACGAGAATGCGGAATAATCCATAACAACGCCTAAATAAGGCGAATTTTTCTTTTCAAACAACTCCGCATACTCCTGAAAAACAGGTGTTGACGGAGAGTAAGGCCCGTGAAGCTCGATAGCCAGATGGAGATCCAGTTCCTCGGCATATGGGAGCAGCTTTTCCATAGTTTTCGGAAGAAGAGCGTCCTGGCTGCGGACTACGGAAAATCCCATCTTTTTCGCGTACTCCATCTCATTGATAGTACCTGCCAGACGTTCCGCCTCATTTAAAAACCGGCCTTTATGTTTGCCGCTGTCGATATAAATACTGTAGCACACCGGCGTCAGTTCATATTTTTGATAAAGCTCTTTAAAGCTTTCCATCCAGGATTCACTGGGATTTGGATGGCCGTCAACCATCTGAGGCGCTACAATCTCAAAGCCGTCGGCGCCGAGAGCTTTTGTTTTTTTCAATACATCCTCAAGAGAATATTCTCCTCTCATATAGTGGTAGCCAAATCCATAAAGTGTAATACTATGATTTAATTTCCCCATATTCTCCCTCCTCCTTAAATCGTATAAACGCCTTCGTCTTTGATGACCTGAGGCTGGTGGAACTCGGAAGCGTTTTCATAGCCTTCTTCGCCCTCACCGTAGGAATGTCCGAAGTCCGCCCGCTTCAAAATCTCGATCTCAACCTTGTGTTCGCCTTTTGAAAGTCCCCCAACTTTATTAACGCTGATCATACAAGGATCATGGGCGCCCCAGAATACCTCCGTATGTCCTTCAAGATCACATATGGAAAATTTCATACCTTTCAGACATACCATCATATTCTCCTGCGGCACTTCTTCCCCATCCACTTTAAGGCGAATACCTTCAAGGGTCGATACCCATACGCCGCGGTAACTTAAATTGTCAATTTCAAAAGTATAGCCGGTGCAGCAATCCCCAATACATTTATTCTTTAAACTGCCCTCCTTTAAAGGTTTTGTCATTAACATGTCTGCCCGGCCAAAAATGATATCTTTTACAATAGCCATTCTTTCATCCAAAGTTTTCTCCATTTTATCCTCCTCCTTTGTGTATTTTGTCCGTATATTTATAGTATCATAGTTAATGTGTCCATGGTTATTCTTTTAAAACGTCTTTTTTTATCTATTTTGCATAACCACTTTTCTTTTAAAGGATATTATCCGCACAGATTTTCTCAATCTGAAATGTTTTATAGCATTATTTTATATTATAATGAGCTGGGAGTACTGTTTCCCCTATGGGCAACAGAAGAAGAAAAGAGATTATAAAATGTATGAGGAGGAAAATGAATTGGAAAAGAACTTGTCCAGCGGCTTTACCGAGGGAAAAATTTTGTCGCCGCTGATCCGTTTTATGCTCCCCATTGTCGGGGCGCTGTTTTTACAGGCCATGTACGGCGCAGTGGATCTGATGGTCGTGGGATGGTTTGGAGATTCCACCAGCCTTTCGGCCGTATCCACCGGCAGTTCCATTATTCAAATGGTCACTATGTTTGTCTCCGGCCTGACTATGGGTACGACGATCCTCATCGGCCGCCACATCGGAGAGAACGACCCTAAGCGGGCCGGAAAAACGGTAGGCGCGGCCATCTGCCTGTTTATCATTGTAGCTATTGTTGTCAGCGTCATCATGTTTGCCCTGGCGCTGCCCTTAACCCACGCCATGCAGGTTCCCGCGGAAGCTGTGGATCAATGTGTGGATTATCTTCAGATCTGCGGCGCCGGCATGGTATTTGTCACCGCCTACAATGTGATCAGCGGTATTTTCCGGGGGATCGGAAATTCAAAGCTGCCCCTGATCTTTGTATCCATTGCCTGCGCTGTCAATGTTGTGGGGGATCTGCTCCTTGTAGGCGTTTTCCACATGGATGTGGCGGGAGCTGCCATCGCCACCATCGCCGCCCAGGCCGTCAGTGTGATCCTGTCCCTGGTGATCATCAAAAAAACCGGGCTGCCCTTTGAATTTAATAAGAGCATGATCCGCTTTCACAAACACGAGATCAAATCCATGGTCCTTCTGGGCCTTCCCATCGCTCTTCAGGATACTCTCACCAGCCTCTCCTTTGTCCTTGTCAATTCCATGGTCAACAGTATGGGACTTTTATCTTCCGCCGGCTACGGCATTGCCGTAAAGGTGGTCAACTTTATCATGCTGATCCCGTCGGCGTTCATGCAGGCTATGTCCGCCTTTGTGGCCCAGAACATGGGCGCGGGAAAGCCGGACCGAGCCAGAAAGGCTCTCTTTCTTGGCATGAGGACAGCGCTGTGCGTCGGCGTATTTATGTTCCTTTTAGGCGTTTTTGGAGGCAGTCTTTTATCGGCGATTTTCTCCACAGACGCCCAGGTAATTGCGGCCTCAGCCAGCTATCTTCGGTCGTTTTCACTGGACTGCATCATTACCTGCGTCCTGTTCTGCTTTATGGGATACTTTAACGGCTGCGGCCACACAAAACTGGTAATGATCCAGGGACTTATCGGTGCTTTTGGCGTCCGCATCCCTCTGTCCTATCTCATCTGCCAGACCACATCCTCACTGTTCCTCATGGGCTTCGCCACCCCAGCGGCGTCCATTACAAGCTGTATCATCTGTACGTGCTATTACCGGTATCTGAAAAAACATCCTGAGAAGATGGTGGCGTGAGGAAAGTTCTGCCCGCCAGATGTCCAACCGCAAGGTAATGCCCAAAGCGCCGGGGAGTTTTAAAACTCCCCGGCGCTTTGGATCACTTTCTCACGGCCTGCGCAGTAAATGCTCAGCCCCGGCTGAATCGCTGCAAAGATATCCTTTAGAAAAATTCCGGAACATTTTCATCCGGGCAGATACAGAGATTTTTAACATTGGAATAATTATCTAAAGCCATTTTGTGTATCTCACGTCCGATTCCGGAACGTTTATATCCGCCAAATGGGTTGCCCGGCGTACTGGTCAGATAGTCATTCACCCACACTGTTCCTGCCTGGAGAGCCTTTCCCACACGGAAGGCTTTTGGAAGATTTCTTGTCCACACGCCGGCTCCAAGTCCGTATTCCGAATCGTTGGCAATATGGATAGCTTCTTCCTCATCTTTAAATTTCATCACGCACAAAACCGGCCCAAAAATTTCTTCGCGGGCGATACGCATGTTATTGTCCACATCAGCAAAAATTGTGGGAGCCACAAAAAATCCTTTGTCCCGTCCATCGCTTGTCACACGTGTGCCGCCGCACATAAGACGGGCGCCCTCCTGTTTGCCGATCTCAATATATTCAAGAACTTTATTCATCTGTTTTTCGTCGATCATTGGTCCGATCTGATTCGCCGGATTCATAGGATCGCCCACGCTTAACGCTTCAAACTTTTTCACGATCATGTCAAGAAATTTGTCATAGATAGATTCGTGGAGAAGCAGACGGGAACCGCCGACACATATCTCACCCTGGGTGGAAAGAATCCCAAGCATAGCGTACTGTAAAGCCCGGTCAATCTGAGCATCCTCAAAAATAATATTGGCTGATTTTCCGCCAAGTTCAAGGGTGCATGGCACAATATTTCCGCCAGTCACAGAACCCACATGTTTTCCTACAGCCGTTGAACCGGTAAATGAAAACTTATCAATCCCTTTGTGGTTTAAAAGAGCATCGCCAACGCCGTCGCCTGTGGCGAGGATAACATTAAAGACACCGGCCGGAATAACATCCGCCCACAATCTGGCCAGCTCAAGGATAATCAGAGGCGCGGCACTGGCCGGTTTTACAATGACACAGTTGCCGGCAGCCAGAGCCGGGGCAACCTTCCAGGATAACAGCATGGCCGGAGCGTTCCAGGGCAGAATAATACCCACAACGCCCAGAGGCTCTCTTAAAACCGCGGACATGGACCCGTTATCGTGTGTCACAAGTGTATCGTCCTGAGATAATATGGACGCAGCAAAATACTTGTACTCAGAAATGCACATCTCCATCTGGAGCTTTGCCTCCTCAATAGGCTTACCCACATCCCGCGCCTCAATAGAAGCCAGATAGTCTTTATTGGACTCCATTACATCTGCCATTTTATTAAGAATCCCGGCTCTGAAAAGTTTTGTGGATTTCCCCCAGCTTCCATAAGCGGTTCTTGCGGTGTCCACAACTGTATCTAACACAGACGCGTCGGAAAAACTAAGCTCCGCCAGAAGTTCCCCGTTGGACGGGTTACAATCTTTCCGGATCTTTCCCTGCTCCGGATCAATAAATTTTCCTCCAATAAATGAACTGTAAGTTTTGAAAAATTCCATGATTTACCTCCTCATATAACTGTACTTTAAAGAAACGCACATTGAATGATTAAAGTATAAATCTTCACGCAAATATAAATCAAATTAAATATTTCCGCATTATAAAGGAAAATTTTCAGTATTATCTTTATAATTTCTGATTAAAGAAACTTTGTATAAAAATTGTCAAAATATTGTTAATATTTTGACATGATTAGTCCTACGCAAATATCTTGATCTTTCTTTCACGCCTATATACAATTCTTATTCCAGTACTTTGTCATATTAATGTCCTTCTTTTGATGTAAGTTACTGACCTATTTTCAACGCAGATCCGCATAGATATAAATTATGTTATGAGTATATTGGAACGGTTGTCTGTTTAAAATCTGATTTTCTTATAAGGTAAAATTCTTCTGCTTCTAATGGGGGAGACATCAGCTTTCCTAATAAAATATAGTCCCTGGTACTGCATATATAACGGCTGTCATTTACCGTAGATATTTCGGTGATGTAATTTCCCTGGTAGTCGTAGATTTCAGTGCAATAGGATTCTGAAGAAGTATTGACAGGCTGAGTGTATGAAACATAAATAAAATTGTTGTCGCAGGACAAATCCAAATAGTCACCGCTTTTATTATAGGATCTCGGACAAAAGGTTAAATCCGTCTGTTGATTTTTAATATCATAGACCTCAATGGCTCCCTGGCGATTGACCGAACATATTTTTTCTGTTGTTCCGGCCATACGACGTAAAGATGTTATCGGTAAAGTCTCCAGAACCTTTGTGTCCGGATCGTAAATAGAAATGGTGTGATAATATTCATTTATTGTATGCACTACGCCATGGATCATAATTTTATTGTCACAGACACGGATATGTATTTGAGAAACACTTTGTTCCGAATCGGAAACTGCGCAAAGTTTTTCAATTTCTGCCGAGTCCGCCCGGAGAATATCTGTATGATCAATATTTTCCAGGTCTGCTCTGGCCAAATAAACCTGTTCATTTTCTGCCATTATAAAATAAAAAAATCCATCATGAAAAAAGAAATTTCCCTGTTCTAACATCCCTGTGATAATGCGTGCTTTCATGGAATCTTCGAAGGGATTTGTTAAAGACATTTCTTTAATTTCAACAAGTCCATTGTTATTATAGACTCCATATAAAATTCCATTCACTTCACCAATAGAGGTAGTCCACGGCCAATGGGTATTTTCCAGAATTTCCAGGGTGGGATTGGATGAAAGATGAATGGAAACAAGATCGTTTCCCGATAATAATATCAAAGAGTTGTCATTAAGTATGACATTCCCGTGCTGGTTTGAAGTGCAGTAAAGCTGCCCATGGGCAGAATGAGAACATCCTGACAGAGTGAAGATGAATAATACAATCCATATCACTTTTTTATATTTCTTCATAGCCATTATCCCCCCTTAAAAACATTTGTTCCTTAACCCATTTTCCGGAGCAGTGCGCAAGTGCGGCACAGCGTAGGCGCGGGCTGATCTGTTACTTTTTATTTTATCATGTCGTATACGTTCTTTCTATTGACACAATTTGATGAAAATCCATAGGATTTTTCTACATTTCAAACTAAGGAAAAATGGCAAACTCAATATATTAAAATAACTTCAACAGATTTTCAGGCCATCCCACAAGCCCTCTGAATAGATTGACCCACACAAACTTCCAATGTATAATGAACAAGAAGTACCTGTCTTTTGGAAATTGAAAAATAATGTTTTGCAGTCTTCAAGTTTATGATTTCAAGCTATCATCATCTAATTTTTCTCCGCAATTATGACAAATACTTTGTGATGACCACTTAAAATTTAATAATTTTTTACAGTGTGGACATCGTAAAAAAATAAATCCAAAGATAACGTCACCGACCACAAGAAATGTGGCCACAAAAATCATTTCTCTATGAATTGAACTTAAAAATGGAATATATGATAAAAAAACCATTCCCATTCCTATTAAAGCAAGCCCATTTATTATTTTTCGACAATTTTGGGGTTTCATTAAACACACCTCCAAATTACCACCCTGATTTTCTTATATAATACTGTATAAGAGAAGAAAAAAGTGATACTGTAAATCGTTATCTAAAGATAATTAAGAATCGTTGATTATTTCACGCCAAGGGATCCGGGTCTGAGCTTTGCTCAGACCCACTGATTTTTCTCACAGACCCAGCAATACGCTTTTGGGATCCACCGGTGTGTTTTTTACCTTTTATGCTTGGCACAGTATTCCCTCATATTGGTGCTGCCAGTTTCAATCCAGAAGGCTGTGTATGCGTAACGGTCTACAATCGCTTCTGCCCGTACTCCTTCGCCCAGACGTTTCACCCAGTCATCCTTGCGGTATTGTGTACAGAAGATGGTAGAGGTTGTATCCGAGCGCCTTTCCATAAGTTCAAACAGGAAGTGGAGTTCCGCATCCGATATGTCAGACACCAGCCACTCATCCAGTATCAGGAGAGGTATCCGGCTGTAGCGTTCAAGCAGCTTCCTTTGATTCCCGGCAACTACGGTGGAGTCCCCATACTCCATTAGCAGATCAGGCAGCCTGACATACCGGAGGATGGCGGAAATCAACAGCCCGCCTTTTAAAATAAATCTGTCCTTGTACGGGGAAACAGAAAGACGTTCAATGATACGTTCAAACATAAAAATCTGCAGGACTTCCTGTGCATGGATTCCTTTCTTCTTTGCCAGATTGCGAATGGCTCCTTTTAGTTGTTCTGGTGTTTTCATCATAATATCTCCATATACTCTTGTACTTTTTCCTCAATGTGAAATTTCTTGGCATATTCCATCAGTCGGATGTTGTCACGCTCTTTGGAAGCAAAATATCCTTTCACCGCTTGGCTAAAAACCTGTGGGTCTGCCTGTTTGCGGCTCCGTATCATATCACAGATACACCGTTCTCTGTCATAGACCATGATTTTTCCGCCTTGCGGTGAGACCATCTCCATCATTCCAATGCTCCATAAGGACGGCTTGATCCGGTGGAACTCTACATGAAACAATTCTTCCTTTAGATAAAATACATTATAGGTCTTTGGCACTGTCATGGAAACCATCTGTGGGAAACGGTCAGACAGGCCATGAAAATATAATGCTGTTCCATAAGAGAAAACCCCTTTTTTACATCTGCTCTGCAGCAATACAAATTCGTCATTGATACTGTCCGCAAAGGAATAGATTCCCCGGCTTTCCCGGATCAGACTGCCTTCATCCAGATATTTTTTAAGCTGTTCTCGGCGAATCCCTGCGCTGGTTACGTCTTTCGTATATAGATAGCCATTTTCTCTGACAAGTTTTTTCAAAGAATCTAAATCGGTCATAACATCACCTCTCTTGTTATAACTTGACACTATTATAATATACGGTATCAAGTTTGTACATATCCTTGATGGTTTTATTATGGCCGATTTTTGCAGATTTATACCTGTCAAATCTGGATGGAAGATTCTTTTTCTTTGCCCCGGTCTTTTTCCGGCTCCGGCCGGATGAGCTGTTCCAGATTTGCCCGGACAGTTTCATGCTGCCGGACTTTCTGATTCAGTTTCCGGTATTCCTGATACAGTTTATCCTTTTCCGCTGTTATCTGCTCATACTGTTTCCGCAGCTCCTTGTAGGGTGGAAGTTTCTTTCCATCTGTTTTCAGCGCATTTAAGTTTTTGACAGTGGCCTCATAGATAATCAATTCTGCTTGGTGCTGCTTAGAAAATCCCTCTTTGTCCTTTGCCTTCTGGTACGCCTCATAGACTGGCCGCGTCTGCCGGTAAGCATTGAGCTGTTTCAGTATAACCGCCATGTGATTTAATTTCTTTTCCAGCTCCTTGACGGAACCGGCGGCCTGCTCGCTGGCTGCCGACAACTCTTTGATCTTGGCGATCAGTTCCGCGTGGGAAGTCAGGTTATTGTCCATGAGGAAATTTAGTGTCTTTGCAGCCTGTTTGAGATTATTCAATTTCGCCCAGTGAGCAAACCCACCACTTTCCTGTACCCGGCTGTCATTCTGCAGGTCAATAAGCTGCCGGATTAGCTCGGATTCCTTGCGAACCGTAAAGCCCCGTTTTGGACTTCCGGCAATCCGCTCCCTGATCCGTTCCTCGGTATACTCTGTGCCGAGGGTTTTCCCTCTGGTAAACCGCTGCTGTCCGGCAGCGCGGAAGGAAGTATATTTGCCCTGTTTGATTTCATAACCGTTTTTCTGCATGAGCCGGAGAAAATCGTCATAATCCTTTGCCTGACGAATACAGGAATCCATCACAACACGCAGCTTTTCCTTCCAGCTCTTACCTTCACGGGTGGCCTGATATTCTTTCTAGCTTTTCCCCTTTTCCTTTCCGGGAATAATGACGGACAGACCATGCTCCCGGCAAAGCCGGTCACTGACATTGCGGATTCCATACAGGCTCTTCTTGTTAGAGATATAAAAACAAAATGACAATATCGATCAATAATGTATATTCGCTGAAAATTTTGTTATGAGTCGTTAAGATCACATTAAGGGTAAGGAGTCCACCCGCCAACAGTATTCCCGCAATATTAATGAATGTTTTTCTTCTTCCGCCATTAAACAGGAACATAAAAATAACAATGATAAATGATTAACCCACACGAACTTCCAATGTATAATGAACAAAAAGTTCCTATCTTTTGGATGATGCAAGAACCGGCTTTCAGAGCCATATTTTTGCAAATATCCGTAAATCAAAATTTATTTTTAATATGACAAACAGGGGGCAACGGCTATGTTAAACAGTGCCAGCATTAAAAATACAGATGAACTGGAATTTGCCGTTTTCTGTATTGAAAATATTGCCGCTAGATTTGGGAAAAATGCTGAAGAAGTTTATCAGGCATTGACTGAAAAAAGTGATATTCTAAACAGCTACATTATACCGGAGTATGAGATGCTGCATACCCAAAGTAAAGACTATATCCTGGATGATATTATCAGCTTAATGGAGGAAAGGGGAATCCAGTTATGATTGTTTATCATGGCTCCTATCAGTAAATCCAAACGCCGGGGAAAAAATGGAGTTGTATCCCGTTACGACTTCGACGAAGCAGCCTGTAAGAAACTTAAAGTTCTAAATTTTGACAGCTACTCTGAAAAATGGCTTGATTTTATTCTAAAATGTAGAACTGGAAATGATACAACAGATTACGATATTGTCATTGGCGGTGTTGCAAATGACAAAGTATTTAATACTGTCGAGCTTTACTTTGATCATCTGATTGACAAAGAAGAATTGATTTCTAAAGAGAGGGAGTAGCGACATGAATAAATACACTATCAAATACAATGAACTAAGTGCCGAAGAATTTATACTTTTATGGGAGACAGTATGGGGACCAGGACCTTCATTGACACAAACAAAACTTGCAATGGAGCATACATTATTTCGGATATCTATTTTCGACAAGGATAAAATACCATTTTATCAGAAGTTTGGTTTTAATGCCAATGAAGCTCAACGATTAAAAATGATGTATCCGGTTAAGTAATGAAGCGCCGAAAAAATCGCTGCGTCCCTTGTATTTACCGGGGTGCAGCGATTTTTGGGGCTTAATCCCAATCTATTGCATTATGATCGACAGTACCATATTTTTCTATACTCTCATTAGCACGGCGTATGGCTTCAATTTCATCAGTCAATAGTTGTTCCTCTTTATCTATTTTATTTATATGTTTAGCAGCTTCTTTTTCATAAATAATCTTAAACCTCAAAGTTCTCCTTCGCTTCGTTTATTATACCCTATCCCATAAACCACTTATTACGCTCTTTCAGCAATTCCTGAGAAATCTTTCCTTCCTTCTTTTCTTCATCGGTCGCCCCATACTGCTTATTCTTATTCCCTAAAAGACCGCAGATAAAAATAGCGCACAGCAGATACACGGCAAATATGATCCAGGCAAATACATTAAATCTCAGCGGCTCCATAAAAGGCACACATATAATGCCGATAATGTACAGCACAGCGATCAAGATCAGAACGATTTTTATAATACTTCTTTTCATTGTGATCCCCCTCTCTCCAACAACTCTCCCTCTTATTTTATCTGTATATGATTATATCATATTTATTTTGTCATTACTATTGGCATAATTTCTAATATTTTTCTGTTTTTTTTACATTTAGTCGCTATAAAAGAAACAATTTTCATGTGCATCATAAAATCTTTGTAGATGTCACCGCTTTATCACTGCCTGTCTAAATCGTCAAAAAAAATGGAGGGATTTTCCCATAGTATTGTTGCTTTTGACTATTTTCAGCGTTATAATTTTAATGTCAAAGTTCATCCATCAAACAATGGAGAGGGAGGAACTGTTTTTACAACTATGGAGGTGACAGATTTGAAAAAAAAGATTATTTTAGCGGGTATTCTTCTCAGTATTTTTCTTCTCGCCTGCCCGGCCTTTGCCCAGGCTGCAGAAAGTACACAAGAAGCAGCGGTACCCATCTGGCTTTGCATTCCCTTTGCGGGACTTTTGCTCTGTATCGCTATCATGCCCCTGGTCAAAGGCCAATGGTGGGAATCCCATCAACCCCTGGCGGTTGCGTTCTGGATTCTGGCTATGATTATTCCTTTCGCCATTTACTATGGGGCAGGACAAACTGTGGAAACTGTGCTGGAATGTACAGTCAATGATTATTTAACATTTATTATTTTGCTGTTCGGCCTATTTTGCGTATCCGGCAATATCACTATGGAGGGAGATTTTGCAGGATCGCCCAGAGTCAACGTGGGACTTCTTGCCCTTGGCACAATCCTGGCAAGCTGTATCGGAACCACCGGAGCCAGTATGCTTATGGTGCGTCCTGTGCTGAAAATGAACTCCTGGAGAAAAAGAAAAGCTCACATTATGGTTTTCTTCATTTTCCTTGTCTCCAATATGGGCGGAATCCTGACTCCCATCGGAGATCCGCCACTGCTCATGGGATTCATGAGGGGCGTTCCCTTCTTCTGGAGCCTGCGTCTATTTCCGGTCCTGCTCTTTAATATGGTCATTCTTCTTTTCATTTTTTATCATGTGGACAAAAGAATGTACCGTAAGGATATCGCAGAAGGCCGGAAACCGGATATCAGCAAGCCGGGAACCCGTTTCAGCATCGACGGGCTGCACAATCTCATTTTCCTTGTCATGATCGTCGGCGCCGTTATTTTAAGCGGCGTGCTTCCGGGAATGAAGGCTTTCCAGGACAGCGCCGGAAATGTTCTCGGTGTACATATTTTCGGGGAAGTATCTTTAAGTTTCCCATCACTGATCGAAATCATTATTATCCTTGTGGCGGCTTTTCTTTCCTTTAAAACAACGTCCAAAGACATACGGACAAGAAACCACTTTACATGGGGAGCTATTCAGGAAGTTGCCGTCCTTTTTATCGGTATTTTCATTACCATGCAGCCAGCTTTGATGCTTCTGCAACAGGTTGGTCCGAATCTTGGTCTAAACCAGCCTTATCAGTTGTTCTGGGCTACCGGCGCTTTATCCAGTTTTCTGGATAATACACCCACATACCTTGTGTTCCTCACAACTGCGGGAACCCTTGGCTTTACCAGCGGGATTGCCACCAGTCTCGGAACGGTTCCGGTTCACCTTCTTTCAGCAATTTCCTGCGGAGCTGTGTTTATGGGTGCCAATACCTACATAGGAAACGCCCCCAACTTCATGGTAAAATCCATCTCTGATGAAAACGGTGTCAATATGCCGTCGTTCTTTGGATATATGTTGTGGTCCGTGGGAATTTTAATTCCGGTATTTTTGCTGGATACCTTAATTTTCTTTTTGTAAGGGGGGACACATATGCAGGAAAATAGAGAAAAATGTTTGGAACTGGCGAACCGTATTTATAATCTGGATGAGGAAGTCTATCACTGCGTTGGTTCCTCTCTCGGCAGAACCTTTACCGGCAATAAAGAAAACACGATACAAAATCTGTGTATGCTCATGCTTACAAAGCCCGACGGTCATCTGTTAAGAAGTGAACTTGCTCTGATCAGCAATATGGCTCGAACCATCAAGGATAAAAAGAAAAAGACTCAGATGATGACAGAATACGACAATATTCTGAAAGAAATCGAAGCGCTCCCTGATAGTTTCGGAAAAATAGATATTGTTGATCTTGCCCGGGCAGAGTTAAATCCAACTGCCCGCAAGAAGCTTTCCGAAAATGACCATCTGGTGATCTGTATCAGCCGGACTCAGGGCAGCGCCGGAAATGATATAGGATTTGAATTGGCCGATGATCTTCACATTAATTATTATGATGTAGAAATTTTTAATCAGGTTTTAACCCGCCTGGAAGCCGAAAAAGGATCGGTCAACGACACGGAGACAGAGCCTTTTGCTGACTTTGACAAATACCGCAAAAGAAACTTCCGCTTAAAAACCTGGTTCCGTGAATTTAACCGCTACCATGGTCTTCCCAGACAGGACGCTGTGTTTTTCAATATGAGTGACTTGATCTGTAATCTTGCCCGAACTGAGGATTGTGTGATTATGGGGCGGTGCGCGGATGCTATTCTCACTAACAATCATATCCCACATCTCAGTCTCTTTATCAGCGCGCCCTTCTCTCTGAGAGTTCAGCGGATTATGGCGTCCAAAAATATGGACTTTCATCATGCCAGCCGCTTTTTAAGGCAGATGGACCGGCAGCATAAAAAATACTATGATTTTTACACAGACAAACGGTGGGGCCGCCCGGAAAACTATGATCTTTGTATCAACAGCGCCAATTATGGTATCCGGGAAACCATCGACCTGATCGAACGAATGATCAATCGTGAAAAAGAGCCGGCATCCGGCAGTCTGTAGAGACTAAAAACCCCGCGGCATATCAATGTTTCATATAACATGTTTCATATAACAGACCGCGGGGATTTTTGTTGTCTATTAAAAGGTTGTCACCATTTTCAATGGCAAATCAGCAGTCAATGACTTCGTACATATCCTCGTCGCACCCGATAAAATGCGCCCCCATTAACGGAATATATTTCTTGAAATTCTCTCCCTGGCTGTGAGCCTTAGCGCAGTCCATATCTCTCCACTGAACAAAATAAACCGCCTTGTTTTCATCAGAATTTGAACGGCACAACTGGCTGGAAATACAGCCTTCTTCCCCTCTCATAGCCGCTACAAACTGCTTTGCCACCTCAAGATAGGCGTCCATTTCTCCCGGTTTGATATGACAGTTAATTTCATGAATAATCATTGATTTATCCTCCTTAAAATTTGTTGTAATTTTTCATCTATTCATCTCGGATTTTCTAAGCTAACGCCTCTTTACCGCCGCACACACTGCCGCTTTGGCTATGCCGGAAACTATCAGCAGCAGAAGCAGTATCTCCGGCAGACGCCAGAAGGAAATCGGAAGATCCGGCGACAGATAAACGCCCTCTTCCCACAACAACTGATCTGCGCCATAGAGATGTCCTAAAGCATATCTGTCATCGAAGAGCCATCGGATTTCATCCATCCATGAATAATCTGCCGATTGCCTCTGAAAATTTCGAATAAGATAGATCATATCCTCTGTCCGGATATAGCCGTATTGTTCAGAAATATAAGGGCCTTCGCCCCGGACCCAGACAGGTAAGCCGGATAAATAGTCCAGCTTCCGATACTGTTCTTCCGTGATCAGGGGAAGGGCGTAACGCCATCCCTGATCATAAGTGGGCAAACTGAGCGTTCTTGGCTGTAAAGTGAGAAAATCACCATAAATAAAATAGCGCTCGCCGGCATTTAACTTGCACAGGATTTGTGAATCCCCATCCGGTTCTGAGTAATAATAAATATCTCTGTCCAAAACAACAGATTGATCTAAAGGAGCGTTCAACGGAGAAACAGAGAAATAACTGTCAACAATTTTTTCAATATCCATTTCATCCATGGAACTGTGATCCTGATACTCTGTAATCCAGTCATCAGGCACAAAATCTTTTGTTAATGATCTGTTGTAAAGTATTGTATATGACAGACGGAGCATAAGCAGGATGGCGCATATGATGGCGCAGACCATACCTATCCGCCCAAAGAAGTATTTTCTCATATTCCCCCTCCCCTCTACGGACTCATATAGGCGATCTCACCAGTACAGGCATCCACACAAAACAGAGGGATATCCCCATTGACGTCATCTATAGCTGTATCAAAACACCATACCGGATCAAAGACGATCTTTTCATCTTCAACATCAAACATATAGGCCAATTTAATCCCGGTGATCCTGCTGTAGCCGTAAATGTCTTTTTTTTCTGCCTTCATCTCAACGATTTTAAGAACATCATCTAAAGAAATCACTGATAACTGCTCTCGGGAATCCATCTCAAAAATTCCTGCAAGGAGCATTCTGCTAACCCCCTGATGGCCGATTTTACAAAAGCTGCGCATATAATCTCCCTGGCCCGTTGAAATCAATGGAAACCCATCAAGGAGGGCCATTGTCTCGATCACGCAGTTTTCCTCAGTCCCCTGTCCATCCTCTCCGGCATAATATCTGGTATTGACATAGGACATTTCAAGATCAAGCCCATCATAAATATCCATGACTTTTTCTCTCATTTCATCTGCAAATAACCGCTGGGAGGCATCCCACTGGGCGTCCATGATCATCCGCCGGATTCTCCGTCATTTTCCACGATGCTTCCCCTGTCTTATCTTCAGAAAATTCCTGTCCGGGTACAGCGCACCCGCTGATCCCAGCCAAAATCATCACGAAAATCATAACCCCACATAACTTCAAAAAATCTCCCCCCCTTTACAGTCCCAAAAACCTCCGGTCGTTCCCCAACATCACAGCCCAAAAAGCTTCCGGGCATTTCCCCACATCACATCTTCCACATGGCCCTGAAGATGCGGACAGGTCATGGCGCTATGAAGATGCCCTTTCAGCACAGGTTCCGGAATAGCCGGATAATCTGTGCCGTATAAAATATGAGCCGGATCAGTCAGGGTAAGGAGTATAGGGACTCCTCTTGGGAAGGCGTCACAGGCCAGATCAAAATAGAGCTGATCCAGAGGAACCGTCACATTTTCCCCTTTCACACGCATAATGCCGTAAAAGCGGTCCAGGGCCACCGGAAGGCAGGAACCGCTGTGAGGCACGACAACCTTGACCTCTGGATGACGGTTCAGTGTCCGGGCGGCAAAGAGATCCAGCAGTGTCCGCGTGGTATCTGTAATAAATTCATACATGGGAAGAATCTTCCCTGTCACCGGATTTTTGGGATAAACTAAAGGAGCCGCGGGATGAAGGAGTACCGGAACCCCCAGCCGCTCAATAGCCGCAAAAACCGGCTCAAAAGACGGGTCTCCCAGATAAATGCCCCGGTAATTGCTGCAAAGTCCCACAGCCCTGGCTCCAAGCCGTGTTACGGCATACTCCAGCTCCTCCACTGCCTTCTTTGTCCATGGAAGGGGCAGGGATGCAGCAAATAAAAACCGCTCCGGATAATCCCGGACAAGCTTCGCTCCCTGTTCATTGACCTGGCGGCAATAGGCCGCACAGGCGTCCTCATCATCCATATTTTTCTGCGTCGGACATGTGAGGAGCGCCCGTTCAATTCCTGACCGCTCCATAAATTTCACATGTTCCCCGGCGCTTTTATTTTCCACCGCATAGCCGATCTTTTCAGCGTCCTCTGAAATACGTCCGGTTTCCACAGTAAAGTGGGTATGCACATCAAAAATCTTCAAAACAGCACCTCCGATCATTATCTATTTTCTGGCGGCTGAACCAGAAGATATAACAGTTCATCCCGCACCTTGTCTAATGGCTGAACTATTGCTAAAATTGCCGGGATATCCACATACATTGGAAATCCCGGCAATTTTATCCACAAATTTCAGACTTTATCCTTCAAAGTTATCCTCAGAACCGTCCCCGGAAATTTCCTGTTCCTCAGAATCTTTCTCAGATTCTTCTTTCTCAACATCCTGACGGACTTTGGCAATGCTTGCCACCTTAATGTCTTTTTCCACATCAATGTCAATAAGCTTCACACCGGATGTGATACGTTCAAGAAGGGAAATTCCGCTGACTGGCATACGGATGATAATACCTCCGGTAGTGATGAGCATAATCTCATGATCTTCATTCACTGCCTTGACGCCCACAACGTTTCCGGTCTTTTCCGTGATCTTATAGCACTTCACACCTTTTCCGCCCCGGTGCTGTACCGCGAATTTCTCCATGAGTGTCCGCTTTCCAAGGCCGTTTTCGGAGGCAACAAGCAATGCCTCGCCCTGGGTATCCAACTGCATACCCACAACTTCATCGTCGGGGTCAAGGCTCATTCCGATCACACCCATGGATGCCCGTCCGGTGGGACGCACATCATTTTCATTAAATCGGATGCACATGCCATGTTTGGTCACAAGGAAAATATCATTGTGGTGATCTGTAGTCTTAACCTCAATCAGCTCATCCTCATCTTTCAGGTTAATGGCTGTCAGACCGGACTTGCGGATGTTCTGGTACTCCATAATAGCCGTCTTTTTCACCATACCCTGTTTGGTAGCCATAAACAAATACTTGTCATCGCTGTAGCTGCGGATGGGAATCATAGCTGTGATCCTCTCGCCGGCTTCAAGCTGGAGAAGATTCACCAGGGCCGTACCGCGGGCTGTCCTTGAGGATTCCGGAATCTCGTAAGCCTTCATCCGGTAGACTTTTCCTTTGCTTGTAAAGAACATGACATAGTGATGGGTTGAGGTCATCATCATATCCTCAATAAAATCATCATCAATGGTAGCCATGCCTTTGATGCCCTTGCCTCCCCTGTTCTGGCTGCGGAAATTATCCTCCGTCATGCGCTTGATGTAGCCCAGATGGGTCAGGGTGATGACTGTATTTTCATCCTTGATCAGATCTTCGTCAGTGATTTCATCATCGTCCATGCCTATGGATGTGCGGCGCTCATCTCCGTATTTGTCGCGGATCACAGTGATTTCATCACGGATCACACCAAGGAGAAGTTTTTCGTCGCCAAGAATGGCTTTCAACTCTTCAATTCTTGCCATAAGTTCTTTATATTCGCTCTCCAGCTTCTCTCTTTCCAGACCGGTCAATGCTCTCAGACGCATATCCACAATAGCCTGAGCCTGAACATCGGTCAGCGAATAGCTGTCGATCAAACGTTCTTTTGCCTCCGCCACATTTTTGGAAGAGCGAATGATCTGGATCACCTCATCAATATGATCCAAGGCAATGAGCAAACCTTCCAAAATATGTGCCCGCTCCTGAGCTTTTCCAAGCTCATAGCGGCAGCGCCGTGTCACAACGTCTTCCTGGTGGCGAAGATACAGTTCAAGCATCTGCTTTAAATTCAGCACCATAGGAACATTGTTGACAAGGGCCAGCATGATCACTCCGAAAGAATCCTGAAGCTGTGTATGTTTATATAAATGATTTAAGATCACATTGGCATTTGCGTCCTTTTTAAGCTCAATGACTACCCGCATTCCCTGGCGGTCCGACTCGTCACGTAAGTCAGAAATTCCATCAATGCGCTTGTCCCGCACAAGCTCTGCGATCTTCTCAATCAGTTTGGCCTTGTTGACCATATAGGGCAGCTCAGTGACAACAATGCGCTGGCGGTTGGTCCCCATAGGCTCAATATCTGTCACTGCCCGCACTTTAATCTTCCCCCGTCCGGTGCGGTATGCCTCCTCAATGCCTCTGCGGCCAAGGATCATGGCGCCGGTTGGAAAGTCCGGACCTTTGATAATGTCAAGGATTTCCTCAATCTCTGTATCCCTATCATTTTCAATTCGGTTTTCAATGATCTTTAAAACGCCGTTAATGGTTTCCGTCAGATTGTGAGGGGGGATATTTGTGGCCATACCTACGGCAATACCCGTGGTTCCGTTCACCAGAAGATTTGGGAAACGTGAAGGCAGTACGTTGGGCTCTTTTTCCGTCTCATCAAAGTTTGGACTAAAGTCTACCGTATCTTTATTAATATCCGCTGTCATTTCCATGGAAATTTTACTGAGTCGCGCTTCTGTATAACGCATGGCTGCCGCGCCGTCGCCGTCCACAGAACCGAAGTTTCCGTGGCCGTCAACCAGCGGATAGCGGGTATTCCACTCCTGAGCCAGATTAACCAAAGCCCCATAGATAGAGCTGTCGCCGTGAGGGTGATATTTACCCATAGTATCACCAACGATACGGGCACATTTTCTGTGGGGCTTGTCCGGACCGTTGTTCAGCTCGATCATTGCATATAAAATTCGTCTCTGTACCGGCTTCAGGCCATCCCTCACATCGGGTAGGGCTCTTGAAGCGATAACGCTCATGGCATAGTCGATATAAGACTCTTCCATTGTCTTCTGGAGATCGACTTCCTGAACTTTATCAAAAATATTGCTTTTATCGTCCATTATGACATTTCCTCCATTTTAGGGTACTCCTTATTACAGCAGTTGCGCCAGTTCAGCCCGCGCCATTCGCAAAGCCGCGCTTGCGCGCTGACCCGCGGCTTCGCCGCTCCTTTGCTCATTTTCTGGCGCTTAGCTCATCAGACAAGGTGCGGTCTGATGGCTGAACTGTTGCTAAATATCTAGATTCCGCACGTACTGGGCGTGAGTTTCAATAAACTCCCGCCGGGGTTCCACCTTGTCTCCCATGAGCGTATTAAAGGTCTGGTCAATAGTGGCCCTTTCCGCGTCGTCAATGGTAACCCGCAGAAGAATACGCTTTTCGGGATCCATCGTAGTCTCCCAGAGCTGCTCGGCGTCCATTTCCCCAAGTCCTTTGTACCGCTGGATCTTATTATTCTGATCCCGACCGATCTCCGTGAGGATTTCGTTCAACTGTTTATCATCGTAAGCATACCAGACTTTTTTATTCTTCTCAATCTTATACAGAGGCGGCTGAGCCAGGTAAACATAGCCGTCTTCAATAAGCTGAGGCATAAAACGGTACAAAAAGGTCAGCAGCAAGGTTGCGATGTGGGCGCCATCCACATCGGCATCTGTCATAATGATGATCTTATGATAACGTAGCTTCGTAATATCAAAATCATCGTGGATTCCTGTGCCAAAAGCTGTGATCATAGCTTTAATCTCAGCGTTGGTCAGAATCTTATCCAGACGTGCTTTCTCCACGTTAAGGATTTTTCCACGAAGTGGAAGAATTGCCTGGGTCGCTCTTGACCTGGCAGTTTTTGCTGAGCCGCCGGCGGAATCTCCCTCAACAATATAAATTTCACAGTTTTCCGGATTCTTGTCCGAGCAGTCGGCCAGCTTTCCGGGAAGGCTGGCGCTCTCAAGAGCAGACTTGCGCCGGGTCAGATCTCTGGCCTTTCTGGCTGCGTCTCTGGCCCTCTGAGCCATAACAGCTTTCTCCACAATGATTTTGCCCACTGCGGGATTCTGCTCAAGGAAAATCATAAGCCGCTCGCTGACAAGGTTCTCAACAGCCCCTCTCGCCTCGCTATTGCCAAGCTTCTGCTTGGTCTGTCCCTCAAACTGAGGTTCTTCCAGCTTAACGCTGATAATGGCTGTCAGCCCCTCACGGATGTCATCGCCGGTAAGGTTAGGCTCATTGTCTTTAAGGAGCTTGCTCCTTCTGGCGTAGTCGTTAAATGTCTTTGTCAGGGCATTCTTAAAACCGACAAGATGAGTTCCGCCCTCCGGCGTTGTAATGTTATTGACAAAGCTGTAGCAATTTTCTGTGTAGGAACTGTTATGCTGCATAGCCACTTCCACATAAACATTATCTTTAACCCCTTCACAGTAAATAATACTTTCATACAGGGGGTCTTTATTTTTATTCAAATACTCCACATACTCTTTAATACCGCCCTCATAGTGAAAAATCCTTTCTTTTTCAGGAGTTTCACGGGCATCTGTAAGAACAATCTTCAGGCCTTTCGTAAGAAAAGCCATTTCTCTAAGACGCTGTTTTAATATTTCAAAATCAAAAACAGTCTCCTCAAAAATCTCTTTATCCGGCAAAAAAGTCACCGTCGTTCCCCTGCGGCTGGTCTCGCCATGCTCTTCTACAGGACGCACTACTTTTCCCCGCTCATAGCGCTGGAAATACTTTTTCCCATTGTGGTGAACCGTCACTTCCAGCCATTCCGACAGGGCATTAACAACAGAAGCTCCCACACCGTGAAGGCCGCCGGACACTTTGTATCCCCCTCCGCCAAACTTTCCGCCGGCATGAAGGATCGTAAACACGACTTCCAGGGCAGATTTACCTGCTTTTTTCTGAATATCTACAGGAATCCCCCGTCCATTATCCACAACGGTTATGGAATTATCCGGATTAATAGTGACACGGATCGTATCGCAATATCCGGCCAGCGCTTCATCCACAGCATTATCTACAATTTCATAAACTAAATGGTGCAGCCCTTTGGATGACGTGCTTCCGATATACATGCCAGGTCGTTTCCTTACTGCTTCAAGCCCTTCCAGAATCTGGATCTGACTCGCATTGTATTCTTCACTCATAATGTTCCTCCTCAATCACTGACAGTCTCCAGGGTGCCTTCCACAACCTTGAACACTTTATTGATGCTGAAACGGTTATTGACAAACTCGTCCAATCCGGTGCATGTAATAACCGTCTGGATATCTTTGATGCTTTCAAGAAGATAATTTTGCCGGAAGCTGTCCAGCTCCGACAATACGTCATCTAAAAGAAGGACTGGCGTATCATTAATCTTACCTTTTACAAGCTCAATTTCCGCCAGCTTCAGAGACAGAGCCGCCGTACGCTGCTGTCCCTGAGAGCCGAATTTCCGTATATCAATGCCATTGACAATAAAATTAATATCATCCCGGTGTGGCCCCACAGTGGTAGTTTTTTGCCGGATATCATTATCCTGTCTTGACGACAGCACCCGGTCAAAGGACTGGGCCTCCACATTAGGCTCATAGACAAGCCGCAGCTTCTCCTTACCTCCGGAAAGCTTTTCATGAATGGGACCAATGAGACGGTTTAATTCTTCCACAAAAAGCTGCCGCTCCTTGATCACCTGAGATCCATAGCGGACAAGCTGGCTGTCCCAGACTTCCAGAGTATCTTTCAGGGACGGGACCATGGAAAGCTGGCGCAGCAGATTATTCCGCTGATTGACCGCCTTCTGGTAACTGTTAAGATCATGGAGATAGATCTTATTTAACTGGCACAGTTCCAGGTCGATAAACCGTCGCCTGTCTGCCGGGCCATTTTTGATGATCCGAAGATCCTCCGGCGAAAAGAAAACCACATTGACGATGCCAAACAGCTCGCTGGATTTTTTTACAATCAGCCCGTCAATGGCCGCTCCCTTTGTCTTAGCGCGTTTCAGATGCATGTCGATCTTATGTACAACGGCCCCGCGCTGAATATGCATACATATATGGGCATCCTCTGTGTTGAAATTAATGATCTCTTTATCCTTGCTCCCACGGTGGGACTTTGTCGTAGCACATACATAGATGGCCTCCAGAATATTGGTCTTGCCCTGGGCATTGTTTCCATAAAGTATATTAGTGCCTTCACTAAATTCAATATACAGTTCTTTATAATTGCGATAGTTTTTTAATTCAAGAGATTTTATAACCACAATCAAACATCCTGTCTTGATACAACTTTTATTGTATTTCCGTTATATTCTACCAGATCGCCGCCGTGGATCTTCTTGCCCCGCTGGATTTCCACAGTGCCGTTGACCTTAACCTGACCGTCCACGATCACAGCCTTGGCTTCCACGCCGGAATCTACCAGACCGGCAGCTTTCAAAAGCTGGCCCAGCTTTATAAAATCATCCCGTAATATAAATTCTTCCACCATCATCAGCCTCCCACATTAAAATTTACCGGAAGGATCAGATAAATATAGGATTGATCCTCATTACGGATAAAACATGGCGCCTTTGGATTGACCAGATAAATGTCAATAGCCTCGTCATCAATAACCCGTAGAGCGTCCAGGATAAACTTGGGATTAAAACCGATCATAATATCTTTTCCCTCTTTTGAAATATCAATGTCCTCATTCATAGAGCCGATCACGGAGTTAATCTTTAATTCCAGAGCGCCATCTGTAATATTAATAATAATGGGTTTTTTCTCCCCTTCCCTGATCAGAAGGGAGGCTCGCTCAATACAATTTTGCAGTTCCTTCTTATTAATGGTGATCTTCGTCTCGTAGTCGCTGGAAAGCATCTGGTTAATTCGGAAATATTCCCCTTCAATGAGGCGGCTGACCACCAGTGTTTTATCAAACTCAAAAAGAATATGCCGGTCCGTAAAGAATAGGTTTACATAATCTTCCGTGCCTCCGGTCAGGATTTTGCTCACCTCATTTAAAGTCTTGCCAGGAACAACGACTTTAATCGGGTCATACTCTTCTTTTAATTCAATTTTTCTTATGGAAATGCGGTGTCCGTCCAGGGAAACTACTTTCAATTCGCTTCCGTTGATCTCAAACAGCTCACCAGTCATCAGTTTGTTGCTGTCATTGTCAGCGATGGAAAAAATAGTCTGACGGATAATCTCCTTTAATGAAAACTGAGATAAAGAAACATTCCGGCTTTTCTCAATCTGTGGGAGATAGGCAAAATCTTCCCCTGAACGTCCTGAAATATTAAATTTGGCCTTTTCACACTGAATAAATGCCTTATCATTTTCATCAGTCTCAATGCTCACTTCATTGTCCGGAAGTTTGCGGACAATTTCAGAGAATAACTTAGCTTCCAGGGCAATCTTACCTTTTTCCAGAACCTGTCCGTCAATCACTGTCTCAATGCCAAGTTCCATATCATTAGCCGTCAGCTTGATCTCGCCTTCGGTAGTATCAATAAGTATACACTCAAGGATCGGCATTGTTGTTTTTCCAGGCACCGCCTTTAATACGGTATTTACGCCCTGAGCCAGATCCGTTTTATTGCATAGGATTTTCATAATATAACTCCTTTTTGTCTGTAAAGATAATAAAGTTGTGCATAACTTTTATGCGGCTCGCATATATATAAATAAATAATGGATTTCAGCAGTGGTAGTAGTAGGGGGCGTGGATATGTGGATATATAGTCCAAGCCCTGATAAATGCTGAAAAAAGTCAGATGGAAAACTCTGTGTATAACTGTAAATCTGTGTGTTGATTTTTTTCATTTTATCCACAATGCCAGGGTGAGGCAAAACTAGCCGGATTTTTATCCAAAGGTTATCCAGAGGTTTTGAACAGATTTTTCCACAATTTATCCGCCTTGTATTTTTTTGTGTACAATTTGTGGATAACTATTGTTTAAAATTTGTGAATAAAAAATTTTTCCACAAAAAATGCCGGAATTATAAGGCTTTGTGGGCTTTCAAGTTGTTCACAACCCAAAATTAAAAATTGTGGATAACTTTATTTTCCGGGGCTGATCTTCTTCTTTAATATATCCATGGTATTGTTCAGGTTTTCATCACTGACCAGATCTTTTTCAATCTTGTCAATGCCGTGAAGAACCGTGGAGTGATCTTTGTTTCCCATAAGTTCACCGATACTTTGCAGGGAATTGTCGGTCATATGGCGGCAAAGGTACATAGCGATCTGTCTCGGATAGGCAATGTTGCGGCTGCGCTTTGTCCCCCGAATATCCTGAGGCGTAATGTTAAAATGGTCAGCCACCACGTCGATGATACCTTCCACAGTAACCGGGCGGGATACATCCGGATTGATAATATTTTCCAGGGCTTCCTTTACAAGATCCAGGGTGATGGGAAGATTGCGCAGTCTGGACAGATTATGGATCTGCTTTAAGGCGCCTTCCAGTTCACGGATATTGGATTTAATATTGTCGGCCACATAGTGGAGACATTCCTGGCTGGCGGTAATATTGTCCAACTCAGCCCGCTTATTAAGGATGGCCATACGGGTTTCATAGTTGGGCGGCTGAACGTCCACGGTCACGCCAACTTTGAAACGGGAGATCAGACGGTCTTCCAGACCTTCAATATCTTTTGGAGGTTTATCGGAGGAGATGATGATCTGCTTTTTCCCTTCGTAAAGCGCGTTAAAAGTATGGAAAAATTCTTCCTGGGTACTTTCTTTGCCTACAATAAACTGGATATCGTCAATAAGCAGCATATCTACAGCGCGGTATTTTCGTTTAAATTCTTCATTGCGCTGATTTTTAATAGAAGAAATCAGCTCATTAGTAAACTCTTCGCTGGTCACGTACAATATGTGCTTATTGGGATCTTTTGAAAGTACATAATGGGCAATGGAATGCATCAGGTGGGTTTTCCCAAGTCCCACGCCGCCGTAAATAAACAGCGGATTGGCGTAAACGCCCGGTTCCTCGGCCACGGCCAGAGCTGTGGCATGGGCCAGTTCGTTATTTTTCCCCACAACAAAGGTGTCAAAAGTATATTTCGGGTTGAGCGTTGTATTAATAGAATAAGTAAGAGCCGGTGCGGGTGCGGGTTTGGCCGGCTCATGTTCAACAACGGAATCTGGAGTTACGATCTTGACTTCAAGCTGACAATTCATCACTTCAGAAATGGCAACCTGAAAAAATGGCTGGTACCGGTTGGCCGTATAGTTGATCAGATGCTCCACTGCGGACGGATCTTCATCCCCGTTTACTTTTTTAGTAATATACACCACGTTATCAACGATGGAATGGGGGTAAAAAGGCTTTATCCAGGCGTTGAAAGCTGCCGGGGAAATGTCGTATTCGATTTTCATCTTATTGAGAATCTCGTTCCATTTTTCTTGAATTATGTGTATCATCACAATCCCCCTAATTATAATTTTACTCAGATATCATTTTATACCAATTTTGTCAATTTTACAATTGGAATAATGTCACAAAAGTGATGGTGATTAAAGTTATCCACAATATTGGGGATAATGTGAATAAATATTTTTTTATTGAAATAATAAATTTACATAATGTATTTATATGTGCCTGTGGATAAATCTATTGGGGATAATATGTCCTCTTTATTCACAATTGGATAAACTGGCTTAAAATCAACGTTTTTTGTCTGTTTTTGTCTCTGACGAAAAAAATATAAACAGGTTTTCCTAAAGTTATAAACAAGTTATCCACATTTTGTGGATAAACTTATGTTAAGTTAAAATCTTTTATGTTAAACCAAAGTTTTTCACAAATCATTGTGGATAACTTTTATTTAAAGGTACTATTCACAGTCGATTTAAAGCAGATACACAGATTCTCATTTAAAAGTTTAAAAGAAACGGAAAAAAAATTCAGGTTTTGCTTGACGGAGCGGGTCTGAACTAATATAATATAGTAGATATTTTAGCTACTATGTAAAATAACATAAGCATGCATTGCTTTGTTATATAGAAAAAGGAGGTGCTTGGATCATGAAGATGACATTTCAGCCGAAGAAAAGACAGCGCTCTAAAGTTCACGGTTTCAGAAAGAGAATGAGAACATCCAACGGCAGAAAAGTATTGGCTGCCAGAAGAGCTAAAGGAAGACATAAATTATCAGCATAGGTCGCATATTTGTGACCTTTTTCTTTATCATCATTCTGTTTGAGGTTGAACCTATGAAGTTCTCGGAATCTTTAAAAAAGAATAAAGATTTTCACCGCGTGTATGATGAGGGAAAGTCCTATGCCAACCGCATTCTGGTTATGTATGCGTTGAACAATGGCAGGGAAATGAACCGGCTTGGAATATCTGTCAGTAAGAAAGTCGGAAACAGCGTGGTCAGACACAGACTGACCCGTCTGATTCGGGAAAGCTACCGCTTAAATGAGGAAAGCTTTTGCTGTGGTCTTGATATTGTAGTTATTGCAAGGGTAAATGGAAAGAGCGCCGGCTACCATGAAGTGGAGAGTGCCCTAATGCACCTGGCCGGCCTGCATAAAATTGTGAAGTGATGGGATAAATGAAATTTTACAGGATTCTTATTAAAATGCCAAAGACGCTCATGTTGTGGATGATCCGCTTTTACCGCAAGTATTTGTCTGGGTTAAAGCGTTATCCAACCTGTAAATATTATCCCACATGTTCACAGTATGCCATTGAAGCGATTGAAAAATACGGAGCCATAAAAGGCGGCTTCTTAGCGATAAAGAGGATATTACGGTGCAATCCATTCTCAAAGGGAGGATACGATCCTGTGCCATAACTAAGGAGGTAACACTTTGGAATTACTGTTTTTGACAAAGACAGGAGGAATTTTAGGGCCGTTTGCCACAGTACTCGGTTGGATTATTAACTATATTTATAAATTCCTCGAAATGATCGGGATTCCAAATATCGGCCTGGCGATCATTCTTTTTACATTGATTGTCAATATTATTTTGCTGCCGCTGACACTGAAGCAGCAGAAGTTTACAAAATTGTCGGCGGTCATGAATCCGGAAATCCAGAAGATCCAGGAGAAATATAAAGGAAAGAAAGACGAAGTTTCCATGCGCCGGATGCAGGCGGAAACTCAGGCTGTTTATCAGAAATATGGAGCCAGCACTATGGGTGGATGTCTGTACATGATTATACAGCTCCCCATTTTGTTTGCGCTGTACCGGGTTATTTACAACATACCGGCATATGTAGATTCCGTATATGCTCTCTATGAACCCATGGCTAACGGAATTTTAAATTTTTCGGACGGTATGAATCAGGCCAACGCTCTCATTACCGAGTTGGAGATGCGTGTGACCCAGTTTACAAGCGATACATTTACGACGAACCGCATTATTGACATGCTGTACAATCTAAAGACCAGTGACTGGACGGCTGTTCAGAATGTATTTGGCACAGGTATCATACAGCAGTCAGCGGTGGATGAGATCATACAGATCAACTCTTTTATCGGCGGTTTGAATATTTCCGACCCGCCTACAGCCAACGGCTGGTGGCCGGGCATTCTGATCCCGATCCTTTCCGGTGTGACACAGTGGCTGAGTTTGAAGATCACATCAGCGCAGACCAATACTGTGGCAGCTACTGGAAATAATAAGGACAACCCAAATCCAATGGGCAATTCCATGAAGATGATGAATACCATCATGCCTTTGTTCTCTGTATTTTTATGTTTTTCTGTACAGATCGGTCTTGGTATTTACTGGATCGCCAGTGCGGTATTCCGTACACTGATCTCTGTATTTATTAATAAGTACCTGGATAAAGAAGGTGTGGATGTTATTATCGAAAAGAATCGTGAAAAGGCTAAGAAGAAAGCTGAGAAGAGAGGGGATAAGCCGTCACGGTTTGAGGAATACGCGAAACAAAGTACCAGAAACATTGAGATGGCACAAGCCGCGAAAAAGCGTAAGTCTATCAGTGAGCTGGCAAGCACATCAGTGGAAGGAAAGAGCCAGGAGAGCGGCAAAAAGAAAGATTCTTCCGGCAAAAACACTGAAAACGAGAATAAGACGACGAACTTGGTAACAAAAGCCCCGGTAAAGAAGGACGATTCTTCAGAGGATAAAAATTCAAAAGCCGGCAAAAAAGGAAGCAGTGGAAATGGCAGCATTGCCGCTTACGCTAACATGCTAAAGAAGAAATAGGGGTTGGGAGGTTTAATTCATGGATGACTATATTGAAGTAAGTGCTAAAACCGTTGATGACGCGATCACAGAAGCATTATTGAAACTTGAGACTACCAGTGATAAGATCGAATATGAAGTCATTGAAAAGGGAAGCAGCGGCTTCCTTGGGTTACTTGGCGCAAAGCCGGCAGTTATCCGCGTGAGAAAGAAGTTTAATCTGGTAGACAACGTTGAACAGTTTTTGCAGGATCTGTTCCGTGCCATGGACATGGTCGTTAAATCCGACATTGATTATAATGAAAGCGACCGCACCATGAACATTACTTTCAGCGGTGATGAAATGGGCATCCTTATCGGAAAGAGAGGACAGACCCTTGATTCCCTTCAATATATTATAAGCCTTGTGGTCAATAAAGAGAGCGACTCTTATATTCGTGTGAAAGTGGACACGGAAAATTATCGTGAACGCCGGAAAGAGACGTTAGAGTCTCTGGCGAAAAATATCGCATACAAAGTAAAGCGGACACGGCGCAGCGTTGCTCTGGAACCCATGAACCCTTACGAGAGAAGGATTATTCACTCAGCATTGCAGAATGACCGCTATGTGGAGACTCACAGTGAGGGGGAGGAGCCATACCGCAAGGTTGTGGTTACATTAAAACGTTATAATAAAGAAAAAAAATCGTGAAGTAAAAGTTTAAAAAGGGGTGTCCCGGCGGACACTCCTTTTCGTTACAATGAAAGGAGTTTGATCATGGTTAAAGATACGATCGCGGCCATATCTACAGGAATGACCCGTTCAGGTATTGGAAAAGTCCGCGTCAGCGGCAGTCAGGCCATTGAGATCGTGGACCGGATCTATAAAAGTCCCGGAGGAAAGAAACATCTGAGAGACGCGGAAAGCCATACCATTCATTACGGATATATTTATGATGGGGATGTCCTTATTGACGAAGTTCTTGTGCTGATCATGAGGGCGCCTAAATCCTATACGACAGAGGACATGGTTGAGATTGACTGCCACGGCGGCGTTGTTGTCATGAAGAAAATTCTTGAGACAGTGATCAAATACGGGGCCCGGCCGGCTCAGCCCGGCGAGTTTACAAAGCGGGCCTTTTTAAATGGCCGCATTGATCTGACTCAGGCAGAGGCGGTCATTGATGTGATCAACGCGAAAAATGACTATGCCCTGGCCAGCTCTGTAAAGCAGCTTCGGGGCAGCGTTCTTGAAAAGATTCGCCATATACGGAAAAATATTATCGGCAGCGTGGCTTTTATTGAGGCAGCCCTGGATGATCCGGAACATATTAATGCTGACAGTTTCGGAGAGGAGCTGAAAATTTCTGTTGACGAGAATATCCGGGAGCTTCAAAAACTCCTGGATTTGGCGGACAATGGGCGAATGCTGAAAGAAGGGATCAAGACAGTGATCCTTGGGAAACCAAACGCGGGAAAATCTTCTCTGCTCAACGCCCTTGTTGGGGACGAGCGGGCTATTGTCACAGATATTGCCGGAACAACCAGGGATACTCTGGAGGAGTCTATTAATGTCCACGGGATTTTGCTGAATGTCGTGGATACAGCGGGCATCCGCCACACCCAGGATGTTGTGGAAAAGATCGGTGTCAGTAAGGCAAAAAGTTCGGCCAAAGACGCGGATCTGATCATCTACGTGGTGGACGGTTCCACAGCCTTGGATGAAAATGACATGGAGATTCTTGAGATGATCAGGGACAGGAAAGCCATTGTCCTTCTCAATAAAATAGACTTGAATTTAGTGACAACCAAAGCTATATTAGAAGAGAAAACCCATCATCCTATTGTGGAGATTTCCGCAAGGGAAGAACAGGGCATAGATGCTTTGGAAGAGCTTCTTAAAAATATGTTTTTTGACGGGAATCTGTCCTTTAATGACCAGATTTATATTACTAATGTACGCCAGAAAACAGCTATTGCCGACGCCCTGGAAAGTCTGAAACTGGTTCTTCAGAGTATTGAAGATCAGATGCCGGAAGATTTTTTCTCCATTGATCTGATGAATGCCTATGAAACTTTAGGCACTATGATCGGCGAATCTGCGGGGGAAGATCTTATCGACACGATTTTCAGCGATTTTTGCATGGGAAAATAAATAGAAATGGAGCGTTTTGATCATGGCATATACCTATGAGTCTTATGACGTGGCGGTGGTGGGAGCCGGACATGCGGGCTGTGAGGCTGCCCTTGCCTGCGCCCGGCTTGGAATGTCCACCATATGTTTTACTGTAAGTATTGAAAGCATTGCCCTCATGCCCTGTAATCCAAACATCGGAGGAAGTTCCAAGGGACATCTTGTCCGGGAGATCGACGCCCTGGGCGGCCAGATGGGAAAGGTCATTGATAAAACTTTTATACAGTCTAAAATGCTGAATCAGTCCAAAGGGCCGGCGGTTCACTCCCTCCGCGCCCAGGCGGATAAATCGGAATACACGAAACAGATGCGTCTGGTCATGGAGAATGAAGAAAATCTCACCTTAAAACAGGCGGAGATCGTGGACATTCTCACGGAGGACGGCCATGTGACCGGTGTTGTCACCCATACGGGAGGCATCTATCCGTGCCGTGCTGTTGTCCTGGCCACAGGAACTTATCTCCGCGCCCGGTGCCTGTGCGGCGAGACGATCACTTATACCGGACCTAATGGCCTCCAGGCGGCCAATCACCTGACCCAGGCTCTTGAACGCCTTGGCATTGAGCTTGTCCGCTTTAAGACTGGAACACCTGCCCGAATTGACGGGAGAACTATCGACTACTCTCAGATGACCGAGCAAAAAGGGGATGAGCAGCTTGTACCTTTTTCGTTTACAAATCGTCCCGGAGACATTGAGAGAGATCAGGTGTCCTGCTGGCTGACCTATACCAATGAAAAAACCCACGAGATCATCCGCAGCAATCTGGACAGATCTCCCTTGTATGCCGGGGTTATTGAGGGTACTGGTCCACGATATTGTCCGTCCATTGAGGACAAGATTGTTAAATTTGCTGACAAAGACCGACATCAGGTTTTTATTGAGCCGGAAGGGCTGTATACAAATGAAATGTATATCGGGGGAATGTCAAGTTCCTTGCCGGAGGATGTTCAGTATCAAATGTACCGATCGGTAAAGGGGCTGGAAAATGCCAGGATTGTCCGCAATGCCTACGCCATAGAGTATGACTGCATTCCGGCTACCCAGTTAAAGCCATCTCTGGAATTTAAAGCTATAGAGGGACTTTTCTCCGGAGGGCAGTTTAATGGAAGCTCTGGTTATGAGGAGGCGGCGGCTCAGGGATTAATTGCCGGGATCAACGCGGCTATGAAGCTTCAGGGAAGGGAACCTCTGATCCTTAAACGATCTGAAGCATATATCGGCGTTCTCATTGATGATCTTGTGACTAAAGAAACTCACGAGCCTTACCGGATGATGACCTCCAGGGCAGAATACCGCCTGCTGTTGAGACAGGACAACGCAGATCTCAGGCTTACGCCTATTGGTCATGACATCGGGCTCATTGACGATGAGAGATATAACCGTCTCATTGAAAAGTCGGATCAGATCCAGAGAGAAATCCAAAGGGTGAAAAATGTCAACATTGGCGCCGGGCATCAGGTTCAAGAACTTCTTGAAGCCAACGGGAGTACACCTTTAAAAACCGCGGCTACACTGGCGGAATTGATCCGCCGGCCGGAATTAAATTATGATGTTCTTGCCCCCATTGATCCGGAGCGGCCAAGTCTTTCAAAAGAAGTAACAGACCAGGTTGAAATTAATATCAAATATGAGGGTTACATTACACGTCAGCTTCATCAGGTGGAACAGTTTAAAAAGCTGGAGTCGAGAAAACTGCCCCAGGATATGGATTACAGCCAGATCCGCGGACTCCGCATTGAGGCGCAGCAGAAGCTGAACGGGATCCGTCCCGCCTCTGTAGGGCAGGCTTCCCGTATCGCCGGAGTAACCCCTGCGGATATATCGGTACTTCTGATTTTTATGGAGCAGTACCGCCGGGGACACCAGAAAGATATATGATGAGTGGCCCGGCAAATGGGCATGAGAAAATATTGTACCAGTTCAGCCGCCTGGGATGGTGGGAATGCTGGTACAATATACTTCTATGCTAAATTTACATAATATATTTACATAAATAAACTATTTATTGTGAGGAATTGGAATGAGAGATTTATCAAAGTTTAAGCAGGGTTTAGATTTTATAGGGATTTCTCTCTCGGAAAATCAACTGGATCAGTTTATGAAATATTATGAGATGCTTGTTGAAAAAAATAAAGTTATGAATTTGACCGCCATTACTGAATTTGACGATGTTGTGGAAAAACATTTTATTGACAGCCTCCTTCTCGCAAAAACAATGGATCTGACACAGCCTTTGAAGGTTATTGATTTGGGAACAGGTGCGGGATTTCCGGGGATTCCTTTAAAAATCGCTTTTCCTCAGCTTAACATTGTATTGGCGGACTCTTTAAACAAGAGAATTAGATTTCTTGAGGAAGTTATTGATGCCCTGGGGATTTATGAAGAAAATTTTCCGGTGCTTGCTGTTCATGGCCGGGCGGAAGATCTGGGAAGAAAAACAGAGTACAGAGAAAAGTTTGATCTGTGCGTTTCCAGAGCTGTTGCTAATTTGGCTACTTTATCTGAATATTGTTTACCATTTGTAAAGGTCGGTGGATATTTTGTCTCCTACAAGTCTGGACATGTGGATGATGAGGTTAAACAGTCAAAGAGAGCAATCCATATCCTCAGCAGCGATATCTCTCGCTGTGAGAAAATGACGCTTCCTGGGACAGATGTTGGGAGAAGTTTTGTCATTATAAGAAAAAATGCGCCGATACAAAAAAAATATCCGAGAAAAGCGGGTACACCGGGGAAGGAGCCTTTAGTATGATCCGAGGAAAATTTTTGGTGGGAGCTTTAGACGATCTTTCAGAATGTTTTAAAATTCGCCGCAAGGTATTTATTGAAGAGCAGCATGTGTCTGAAGAAGAGGAGTATGACGGATTGGATACATCCTGCGGGCATTATCTTGTCTATAATGAAGAAGATATTCCTGTGGCCACGGGGCGATTGATCAAAGTCAGCGATACAGTTTATAAAGTAGGACGTGTAGCTACGCTAAAGGCTTATCGTCACAAAGGCTATGCCCAGTTCCTCATGCTTTCTTTGATTGAAAAAGCCCGCAGCCTTGGCGGAAAAGACGTGACTCTTTTGGCTCAGGTTTCCGCTGTGGACTTCTATAAAAAATGCGGCTTTGTTGTAGACAACGATGAAATCATTATGGATGCTGGGATTGAGCATAAGCATATGGTTTACCATATTGATGACCAGCCTCATGATTGTTCCTGCCAGGCATAGATATTTTTTGAAATGAAAAACGGGCGAAGATTTCCTTAATCTTCGCCCGTTTTTTATTGCGGACAGTAAGCCAAGCAGAGGCGCGAGCGCCTCCATTCGGCGTTGCTGTGGCCGGTGGCACATATCACCGACCGCAGCGGATCAATTTTTTGTCGCTTTTAACTCATCTGCCAATCCGGCCTGCTTAGCAATTTCAAATGCTTCATTTTCTTCTTCGCTGAGAGGAAGGAATGATTCGCCTTTGATAATTTCTTTGATATAAGTATAGCAGCCCTCGCGGCTATGTATGGAATTAATGATATAGCCCGAATTATCTTCATTGAGCAGGGCATAAGCAAAGCTGAGCTTGCCGCCCATCTCTTTGAAAGCATCATATTTGACAATGCCGCATTTCTGATAGGAGCGGGATACTGCCTGTTCCAGATATTTAAGCTGTCTGGAAATATACGCGTCATTTTCTTTTAATTTATCAATCTCGTCAATTCGTTTTCTTAATACTTCTTCAATGCTTTTTCCGCCACGGCCGCGCATGAAGGACCTATATTTCTTTAATAGAGCGTTTTGCCTGATAAAGAGAACAATAAGAAGAATAAATGCCACAAGCAGAAGAGCTAATGACATATATATTAAAATTCCCGGATCAAACGATAAATTAGAGAGCAGTCTGCTTTGTACTTCCATTATATCCTCCTGTAATTTCTGTATAAGCTGAATTTCTATGCTTCTGTCGAGGAAACTGTGTTAAACAGATCCATAATTCTTTCCAATTCATCCATAGAATAGTATTCTATCTCTATTTTTCCCTTGTTATTGGCCTTACCTTTGATAGTAACCTTAGTTCCAACAATAGATTTTATTCTGTCTTCCATGGATTTTAAGACAAGAAGGCTTTCTTCATCAATGGTCTTTTTTTTCTCAGCGGAGCCTTTTTGGGTATTTATACTTTTTACCAGTTTTTCAGTTTCTCGAACACTCATTTTGTGATCAAATACTTTAGTGGCTGTTAGATATTGTTCATCCTTATCTTCAATGCCTAAAAGGGCTCGCCCGTGACCGCTGGAAATCATATCATCAATAATCATCTGTTTGACACGATCATCCAATTTTAGCAGACGAAGAGAATTTGTCACTGCTGTACGACTTTTTGCTACTTTCTCTGCTGCTTCATCCTGTTTTAATCCAAACTCTTCGATCAGTCGATGAAATGCCATAGCCTCCTCAATAGGATTTAAGTCCTCTCTCTGGATATTTTCAATAAGAGCAATTTCCACAGATTCCATAGGAGAGTAATCTTTTATGATAACAGGAACTTCCTTTAATCCGGCAATGCGGGCAGCCCGCCAGCGACGTTCTCCGGCGATAATTTCATAAAAATCGTAATCCGTTTTTTGAACAACCAATGGCTGTATAACTCCAAATTGGCGGATAGAGTCAGCCAATTCCTGAAGGGAATCCTCGTCAAAGTTTTTCCTGGGCTGAAAACGATTAGGTTCAATCTCATCTATTCTTAAATAGGTTTCTTTTGGAACTTCCACGATTTTCTCAACAATCTTTTCTACGGGTTTTTCTACGATTTTTTCAACAACTTTTTCTATTTCGACAGGAACTTCAACAATCTTTTCCACCGGCTTTTCCACGATTTTTTCAATAACACGGTCTGTTCTGTCATTTTTAGTTGTTCCTGAATTATGTACACTCTGTTTGGGCGGCGCAATCAGGGCGTCAAGACCGCGTCCAAGCCCACCTTTTTTATTTACAGCCATGCGTCTTCATCCTCCCTTTCAATGACTTCCTCTGCTAAAAAGCGGTATGCCTCAGCTCCAGCGGAACGGGAATCATACATGTTTACGGGCATTCCATAACTGGGAGCCTCCGCTAGTCTTACATTTCTGGGGATAATTGTCTTATAAATCTTTTTGTTGAGATTTTCTTTTACATTTTCCACAACCTGGGATGAAAGATTGGTGCGTGCGTCATACATTGTAAACACTACGCCCTCAATTTCCAATTTTGGGTTGAGGCGCTCTTTAATCAAATCAATGGTATGCATCAACTGGCTCAGTCCCTCCAAGGCATAGTATTCACATTGTATAGGAACCAACACAGTATCTGATGCCACCATGGCATTTACTGTTAAAAGATTTAAAGATGGGGGGCAGTCGATAATAATAAAATCATAATCATTTTTGATTGCATCAAGATTATTCTTTAAAAGATACTCTTTGTTTTCCATGGAAATCAGTTCGATTTCAGCACCGGACAAGTTTATATTCGATGGAATGATTTCAAGATTTTCCATTACGCTAGGCTGAATACAATCTTTAAGAGCGCATTCCTCTAAAAATAACTCATAGACAGTGTTTTCAACCATATTTTTGTCAACACCTAATCCGCTGGTTGTATTTCCCTGCGGATCAATGTCGATTGTAAGAACCTTTTTCTTTTTTTCTGCTAAACACGCAGATAAATTAATCGCTGTCGTTGTTTTACCAACGCCGCCTTTTTGATTGGCGACGGCTATAATTCTGCCCATAAAACCACCCTTTCTTCTGTCATTAACTAAAGACCATTATAACATTTTTCAATGTAGATAGCCATAGATAGGTAATATAAAAAAACAAACTGTTTCACGTGAAACATTAGTGAAATCAGAGAAAATAAGTAAAATTATAGAAGTTAATGGAAATAAAGAACAAATATAATAAATCAAATATACTAGAGGGGTGAAAAATAAATTTTGATAAACCAGTTTTTATTAAAAAATAGATAGATACTGAAGAGAGATATGTTTCACGTGAAACACGGCTATTCGAGGGGCGGTGATAGCACCCCGGTAGCCTGATGATGTTTCACGTGAAACAAAAATTTACATCTGCTCAGGGCAGGACATTCCGAGAAGATCTAAGGCATCTCGAATAATATTCTTTACAATACGAGTCAAGTTTGTCCGAGTAAATTTGACATTTTCTTCTTCTACATTGATCTGGCAATCATGATAGAATTTGTTAAAAGTCTGTGCCAGTGATACTGCATAGCGGGCAACAACGCAAGGCTCATATTTTTCGGATGCGTCCTTAACGACTTCAGGAAATCTTGAAATTTCCTTTAACAGCGCCATGGATGCATCATCTGTCAACACTGAGTAATCAAAGACTGAAGGGTCAATGTCTCCGACCTTTCGGATAACGCTGGCTGCCCGTGCGTATGTGTACTGCACATAGGGACCGGTTTCTCCATCAAAATTCAGAAGTTTATCCCAGTCAAAAAGGACATCCTTAATACGCTGATTGTAGAGATCATTGAAGATAATGGCGCCAATACCAACCTGCTTAGCCACAGTATCTTTGTCTGGAAGATCAGGATTCTTTTCTTCAATAATCTGATGAATCTTTTGAATAGATTCTTTAAGAATATCCTCGGCGTATAAAATATTTCCCTTACGAGTAGATAACTTACCGCTTTTGAGACTTACAAGACCATAAGGAATATGAACCAATCCTTTGTACCAGTCGTAACCCATTAATTCAATGACTTTAAACCACTGTGCAAAATGGAGTTTCTGCTCTAAACCAGTGACATAGAGACATTTTGTAAAGTGGTAAGTATTCTGACGGTAAATGGCAGCGGAAATATCTCTTGTGGCATAAAGGGAACTTCCGTCTTTTTTGGTGATCAGACAGGGCGGCATATTATATTTTTCCAGATCTACGATCTGTGCCCCCTCGCTGACAGTGATAAGACCTTTTTCCTTTAACTCTTCAATAACAGCCGGCATTTTATCATTATAGAAGCTTTCACCGTTGTATGAATCAAATTCCATGCCAAGAATATCATAAACGCGCATAAACTCTTTTAAGCTGATATCCAAAAACCATTTCCAGATACTCAACGCTTCCTTGTCGCCGTGTTCCATTTTTGTAAACCAGGCACGGGCTTCATCATTGAGAGAGGGATCTTTTTCAGCTTCCTCATGGAATTTTACATAGATACTCATTAATTCGGAGATACCGTCTTGCTCAACGGCCTCTTTACTTCCCCACTTCTTATAGGCGACAATAAGCTTGCCGAACTGTGTTCCCCAGTCTCCAAGATGATTAATGCGCACTACATTGTAGCCTAATTTTTTAAAAATCTTGTGGAGAGAATTTCCAATAATAGTTGTTCGTAAATGACCAACATGGAAATTTTTGGCAACATTAGGGGATGAGTAGTCGATACAAATAGTCTGTCCGTTGCCTTCAGTAGAACTTCCATACTCTTTGGCGTTTCTATAATCTTCAATAATCTGCTGAGCAAATTTCTCTTTATCAATAAAGAAGTTCAGATATCCTCCCTGAACATCAATTTTATTTAAAAAGTCTGCTGTCCCAATTTTTTCTTTCAGATCCTGAGCGATCATCTGAGGGGCTTTGCGGTAGATTTTCGCGAGACGAAAGCAGGGAAATGCGAAATCGCCCATCTCTGTTTTGGGAGGAATTTCCACAAGCTGGCTCAGCTCATCGTGAGACATTCCTTCAATATTTTGCTCTAATAAATCCACAACTTTGTTTTTCATATAAAGAATCCTTTCTGAATAAAGAAATAATAGATATAGAACATATGTTCGATAGTGTTGTTGCTTTTATATAGACTGTATCCATTTTACAATATATTTCAAAAAATATCCATTAAAAAATGTTTGTATATATATGTTAATTATCATATAATGATATTAGTTCAGCTATTTTTGATAGCGCTGAAAAGCACTATTTAAAAGGTTCCATTGGGGGAACGCTGTAGGAAGGAACGATGATTATGGGCAAAAAGAGAAAGTTTTTGGCAGCCGCAGCATTTTCTGTGGCTATAGCTGCCGGAATACATGTTGCAAATCAGGTCATATTCTTTAATTCAACAAGGAAAGGCCGTCTTGGCGGCTCCACGGATTCCTTTTATGAATGGCGTTTTGGCCGTATTTATTATACGAAGCAGGGAAATGGCAGACCCCTTTTGCTGGTTCACAGAATACATTATGGAGCGTGTGAGGCAGAATGGAATGAATTGAAAGAAGAACTGTCCAAGCATCATACGGTTTATACCCTTGATCTTTTGGGATGCGGGCGCTCAGAGAAACCTAAGATTACATATACAAACTATTTATATGTACAGCTTTTGAATGAATTTATTCGGGACGTTATTAAAGGCAAAACAGATATTATGACCAGCCAGAACGCGGCTTCCATTGCAACTATGGCCTGTCTTGTGGAGCCATCTCTCTTTAATCGGATGATTTTCATTCAACCGGAAAAAATTTCGGCGACAGCTAAAACGCCAAAGGCAAACCATAAAGCACTGAAATATCTTATGGAGACTCCTTTAATCGGAACGTGCCTCTATAACATGATCAGCAGTCAATCCAGTTTCAGGGGATTGTGCAGGGAATATTATTTCCACGATTCAAATAAAGTGCCGGCACAGATGGCAGAGATTATGAATGAGGCGGCTCATCTTGGAGGTCCGTCGGCCAGGTATCTCTACGCAAGTGTTCGCAGTCATTTTACAGATATTTATATAGGCAATGCTATTCGCAAACTGGATCACAGTATTTACGTGATCGGCAGTGATGACGAAGAATCCAGGGAAGCGGCTGAGGAGTATACCGATTTTAATCCGGCAATTGAGACGGCGTCGATTCCAAAAGCGGGGATGCTGATGCAGATTGAAAAGCCAGCGGAAGTTTTGGAACTTTGCCGATTGTTTTTAGAATATTGAAAAATGGACGTCCTTGTTATATAATAAACTGTCTTGCGTGTTATATATGCCAGAGGCAGGTATTTATCAGACGAGGACAGCATAAGCTGCTATTGCCCAGGAGGTGGAATCAATGCATGATTTTATGAGAGCTATAGGCTTCAGTGATATTAAAGATAAGACTCAGTATCAGGAAATCCTTCAGAACGTCTTAGATGAACCGACGGAAGTTTTTATGTCGCCAGTCCGCATGGATTCCGCTTTCGGAGGTATGGCTAAAGAATATGCGGATTCTGTGGGAATTATGGCTTTCGGTGAATTTACACCGGAAGCTGACCTTGAACCGGAATTTTATTTTCCCTATTTGAAAGGGAGACATGTGACAGCAACAGAGTATGTTTCTGTGGAAAAGCTTGCAGATAAAGAGTCCTATATGGGAGTCTGCGATGATATTAATTTGGGAGTGTCGCTGATTTTTCAGCTATTGAATATGAAAGATTATATGGAATACTCCATGGATCATGAAAAAATTCTGAAAAAACTCCCATTAACATTATCAGCTCTGTCCCTGTCAGGAAAGATTATTTTGCCTTTGGTAAAACCTGACAATCACAGGGAACTGAAAAAATTAGAGGCTATTCACCGCAACCAGATGCTTGCTGCGGCCAGGCAGGGAGATCAGGAGGCTATTGAGAGCCTGACTCTGGAAGATATTGATCTGTATACAGTGATTTCCCGGAGAGCTAAAAACGAAGATGTACTCTCAATTGTGGAGACTTATTTTATGCCTTACGGAATCTCCTGTGATCAGTATTCTATTCTCGGCAATATTCTGTCTGTAGATGTTCTTGAAAATAACTGTACGGGGGAGCAGATCTATCGTTTATGCCTTGAATGTAACGATTTTGTCTTTGATGTGTGTATCAACAAGGCGGATCTCATGGGAGAGCCGGCTGTGGGACGTCGTTTCCGGGGAAATATATGGCTTCAGGGAATGATTGATTTTTCTGATGAGAGACTTGTTTAAATTTGTTGTGGACAGACGCGCGATTTTGGTGTATGATTGTTGGTAGTCCAGTAAATGGGCAGATGTCCTGTTAGTTTAACGGATAAAACAAGCGCCTCCTAAGGAAATACCTTAGCAGGCACCTTTGGATAAGAAAAAATCTCACTGAAGTGTCCGAATCAAATCTGTCATACCTCGAATTTATGAAAGAGTATTCCCCAGATTTGGGTAGCACTACAAATTAAATCAAAGGACAATCGGATGATTTCCAGTCGATGAAAATTGACTGTAATCATATAAAAGGTCATGAGGCCAAATGGCTGAAACCCTAGTGTTTAAGCCAAAAAACAGAGAATGTCTTCGTAGCTCAGCTGGATAGAGCACTCGCCTCCTAAGCGAGGACCTGTACTGAGAACTTTTGAAAAGTACTCAGGTGTCGATGGCAATTCGGTACTGAGAATTTTGATTAGAAAAGCCAAGTGCTGCAGAGGACGCAAATAGCATTTTCGCCGAAAAAAATATCGGCTGAAAATAGAAAAAATCGGTCACCGATCCGGGTGATCAAAAAGGCTGAATAACCTTGATTTTAAGCCAAAAATCGTATGTCGGCATAGCTCAGCTGGATAGAGCATTCGCCTCCTAAGCGAAGGGTCGGAGGTTCAAATCCTCTTGTCGACGGTGGGCATCGGAATGATTAGCAGAAATTGCGAAATCATTCCGATTTGTCTTTGTAACGGTGTAAAATCACTCCGTTTTACCCTCGGAATTGCAAACGAAATAGGGATTCGGATAATGAAAATTTCCCAACAAAAAAGTACCTATTTCCAAAAAAGTAAAATGAATTCTTCTAAGAAATTATGGCGACGATGCTGTTTTCGCCAGTATGGTTAGCGTTAAGTATTGTTAAAATCAGTACTTTCTTAGCAAAAATTCATTGAATGACAACTCTATATAAGTTATCGAATGACAATGCTCATTCACAGATCTGTAAATGGTCTCGTGAATGGGCATTTTTATTTGCATTTTAATAGCTGAAAAAGGAGGGAATTCTAATGAATTGCAAAAAGAATGCGAGCAGCAATCCGGGCGAAGAAAGGCAACTGTTTCATCCCGAGAGTGAGAAAGTCGTAGAGATTGGACTGGAGAGATTAAGGCCATTTAAAAATCATCCATTCAAAGTCAAAGAAGATGAGGCTATGGCACAGCTCATGGAAAGCATTGAACGGTATGGAATTATGAATCCGTTGATCGTGATGCCGACAAGAGAAGGAGTATATCAGATCGTTTCCGGACATCGAAGAAAGTATTGTGCCGAGAAACTTGGATATACCCAGGTACCGGTGATCATCCGATACATGAAAGAAGAGGATTCAATCATTTCCATGGTGGATTCTAATCTTCATCGGGATAAGATTCTGTTCAGTGAGAAGGCATTTGCTTACTACATGAAGAATGAAGCGATGAAGAGAAAGACCGGAAAACGAAGAAGAACCCAGGAAGGACAGCTGGAATCCATCAAGGGAACCAAGACGATTCAGCTGATCGGAAAGGAAACAGGGGAAAGTCCAAGACAGGTACTAAGGTACATTCGTCTGACATTATTGGTTCCAGAATTACTGGATATGCTAGATGAGGGAAAAATCTCCTTTAATCCGGCGGTGGAACTCTCCTTTTTATCTGAAGTTGGGCAGAAATGGGTACTGAACGGTATGGATTACGCGCAGGCAACTCCTTCCGTAGCTCAGGCTAAGCGGATTAAGGCTTTGAGTCAGGAAAAGAAGCTGACCCAGCAGAAAATCAACGAGATCCTGAGTGAAATCAAGAAGTCAGATATGAGCAGAGTTATCTTCAAGAACTCTCAGATGTATAAGTACTTCCCACGGTATTACAGTGCCGAGCAAATGAAGGAAGAGATTATCGCACTTTTAGAGAAAGATTACAAGCGCAAAGAACGCCAGAGAAAGAAGGAGGAAAAGAAAAATGTGTAAGGTTATTTCTATCGCAAACCAGAAAGGTGGAGTCGGCAAGACTACCACAGCAGTGAATTTAGGCATTGGATTAGCAAAAGAAGGTAAGAAAGTGCTCTTGATCGATGCGGATCCGCAGGGATCTTTAAGTGCCAGTCTTGGTATCGGGGAGCCGGATGAGATTAAGATAACCCTGTCAACTATTCTCATGAATATCATTAATGAGAAGAATATCGATCCGGAAGAAGGTATTTATCACCACGAGGAAGGTGTGGATCTGCTTCCTGGCAATATCGAATTATCTGTTATGGAGCAGACTCTGGCCAATGTGATGAGCAGGGAGATGATCATGCGAGAGTATATCGAGATGCAGAGAGAAAGATACGATTTCATTATTATTGACTGTATGCCTTCTCTTGGGACCATGACTATCAATGCGTTGGTTGCTTCGGATTCCGTATTAATTCCGGTCCAGGCTGCATACCTGCCGGTCAAGGGTCTTCAGCAGCTGATCAAAACTATCTCCATGGTAAAGAGGCGATTGAACAGACGACTGATTATTGAAGGAATCCTTCTTACCATGGTAGATTTCAGAACCAATTATGCGAAAGACGTATCTACAAAGGTCAGGGAAACCTATGGAACCAATATTCCAATCTTTGAAAGTGTTATCCCGGTATCAGTAAAAGCGGCGGAGGCTAGTGCTGAGGGAATCAGTATCTATGGTCACTGCGTAAACTGTAAAGTTTCTAATGCTTATAAAGAATTGACTCAGGAGGTATTAAGCGATGGCAAGTAAGATGAGTGAAAGACTGAATTTCAAAAGTGTGGAAGAACTGCTTGGTGTAGTGAATGAAGAAGCAGCTATGGATATTGAAATTTGCAAGATTAGTGGATTTAAGGGACATCCATTCAAAGTCATTGATGACGATAAGATGCAGGAATTGGTGGAAAGCATCAAGGTGAATGGAGTATTGTCACCGGTTTTGATCCGTCCAACAGGTATGGATACCTATGAAATGATCTCTGGTCATCGAAGACTTCATGCTGCAGAACTGGCGGGCCTTACTGCAATCCCTTCTATTATAAGGGAGATGACAGATGATGAGGCCGTAATCGCTATGGTTGATGCGAATATCCAGAGGGAGGAATTACTGCCGAGCGAACGGGCATATGCTTATAAAATGAAACTTAGTGCTATGAAACGTCAAGGTGAAAGAAATGATTTATCTGGAGAAAACACTTCCGCTCAAAATGAGCGAAAGTTAGAAGCGGCAGACATTCTTGGTGAGGAGGTTGGAGTAAGTAGAGCTCAAATAAGAAGATACATTCGTTTGACAGAACTTATTCCAGAATTAATGGAGTATGTTGATAAGAAACGGATCCCCTTCACTTCTGGTGTTGAGATTTCTTACCTTGATCAGGAAATCCAGAAGTGGCTGTTTGAGTACATCAGGGACAATGGATTGGTGAAGCCTAAGCAGATTGCATTACTGAGAGAAGCATGCAAAACAGGAATCATGACAGAAGGAAAGCTGATCGCTATCCTTAACGATAGCCAGCCTGGCAGAACTCCAAATACCAAAAATCTGATTTCAGAGAAGAAACTGAGAAAGTATTTTCCATCTGATTATACAGAAGAAGATATGAGAAGTGTCATAGTGCAACTTCTGGAGCAATGGAGTCAGGGAAAGGAGGCTGAATAATATGGAATTTGATTACTACTATGGTTCCCAGGCCGAGCAGTTTAGCTTCATCCGAATACCAAGGATGCTGCTGACAGAGAAAACATTTTCTTCATTAACATTGCAGTCCAAGATGCTGTATTCAGTACTTCTGGACCGTATGTCTTTATCTATGAAGAATGGCTGGTTCGATGAAGAAAACAGGGTGTACATCATCTATCAGATATCGGAGATCCAATCAGATCTGGGATTTTCCAAAAGAAAAGCTATGGATTATCTGGCAGAACTTGAAACATTCGGGCTTGTACGGAAGAAAAAGAGAGGATTTGGTCTACCAAGTATCATCTATGTGAAGAGCTTTTTGATCCAGAAAGATTATTCCGGAAGTATCAAAAGCGGAACTTCTGCAGGAAAACAGATACTTTCCAGAAGTAGGGATTTTCGCACCTCTGATGCTATAAAACGCACCTCAATAGGTAGCGGTTCCGGCACCTCTGAGGTTACTGAATCGACACCTCTTGTGGTGTCAGAATCAGCACCTCTAAATAATAAGACTAATACAAACCATATTTACCAGAGTGATATTAAATCGAATCATATCTTATCTGCGGATGCCGATGAGATGGGATGCGATCCGGATCAGGCAGATATCATCAAAGCTTATGAGAAAATCATCAAGGACAACATCGAGTACGATGCATTGCTTCAGGCAAATAGGTTTGATGAAGAACTGGTACAAGGGATTTTCGAACTGATCCTGGAAACAGTGGTAAGTCAGAGCGAGACAATTTTGATTGCCAGTGAAAAATATCCGGCGGCTCTGGTAAAGAGTAAATTCCTGAAGCTGAATTACATGCATATCGATTATGTGATCAGCTGCATGAAGAAGAATACGACGAGAGTCAAAAACATCAAGAAGTATTTACTGGCGACTCTGTTTAATGCACCGACGACCATGGAGGGGTACTACAGAGCTGAAGTAAATGCAGATATGCCACAGTTTGCTGGCTGAAAGGAGAAGTTATGAGAGTGATTTTATTTATCTTAAAAATCATTGGAAGAATTTTACTTATTCCGGTATGGCTTATACTTGCTTTTATCGGAGTATGTGTCAGCGCAGTAGTTAATATCTACTGCGTGGCAAAGGGACTTGTTGGTCTGCTTCTTGGAGCAATGCTTGTGTGTACCTTCATCTGGTACCGTACCCAGTTCATGAACTATATCCTTTTGGGAGTTGCTGAATTCATGCTGGCAGGAGTATTGGCTGCAGGAGCATTTATCCTGGCACTTGTAACAGAAGCAAGAGACGGTGTAGGAAGATTTATTATCGGAGGTTGAGAAGATGGGAAAAGAAAAATATATTCAGTTGCCGCCAATTCCGGAAGAACTGGATGGAAATGTTGTTCGTATGATTTGGGAATATACAAAACTTCCAGAGAAGGAACAGCAGTTTGTTTATGAGCAGTATAAAGTATTAAGCGATGATTCCAGAAACGAAAGTGATGTGGACGCTGTTTTAATTAAGCCTGATCATCCGGAAAATATAGAGGAATTCGGAAATAATATGAAGGCTGTCATTGCAGAATTATTCCGGGAAGCGGTAGGATTAGCCCAATATGTTTACGAGGAATGTTTTGTAAATGGCAGAGATGTAGAAGAAATTTTGAGTGATGATCCAAGAAAGACGGAAGCTATTCTTGCAACATATATGCTGTTTTTGAATAATGGAAACAGAGATGTAGGGATGCCGTCATAATAATTCAATATCATATAATTTCACCACAGAAGAATTCTGAATTTATAGACAAGAAGGCTGTCCTCAATTACCGGACAGTCTTTTTGTTATGGACATGCTGTAGATTTTATTTACGACTGCGAGTACAATATATAGATAGATCAGCATAGAGGAAATATAAAAATGAGGAGAAGCTATGCAGACAAGGCAGGAGGCAATACAATATTGCCATTCATTTCAAGATGTATATGAAGATTATCCTTTTCATGATGATAATTGGTGTGTCATGCGTCATAAGAAAAATAAAAAGACCTTTGCTCTTATTTATGACAAAGACGGATATGTATGGATAAATGTAAAATGTGATCCGGAATGGAGAGAATTCTGGAGAAATGCTTTTGAATCTGTTGTCCCGGCTTATCACATGAACAAGACACACTGGAATTCTATTATCCTGGATGGTTCTGTTCCAAATAAAGATATCAGGCGGATGATTGGGGAAAGTTATGATCTGACGAAAGGAAAGAAGAAATGAGGATATTAGTAGATGCGGATGCCTGTCCAGTAGTGTCCATCGTAGAAAAAACAGCAAAGAAATATGAAATTCCGGTTGTTCTCTTATGTGATACAAACCATGTTTTATATTCAGATTACAGTGAAGTGATCACAGTGGGAGCCGGTGCCGATGCTGTAGATTTTAAACTGGTCAGTATGTGCCAGAAGGGAGATATTGTTGTAACACAGGATTATGGTGTGGCTGCAATGATTCTGGGAAAAGGTGCTTACGGTATTCATCAGAGCGGTAAATGGTATACAAATGAAAATATCGATCAGATGCTGATGGAACGTCATCTGGCGAAGAAGGCAAGAAACGCAAAGAAAAAGCATCATTTGAAGGGTCCGGCGAAGAGGACGGAGGAAGATGATAAAAGGTTTGAAAAAGCACTGGATAAATTAATTATTTTACATATGATCTATCAAAGTGAATTGTAAAGGTAAATTCCGCATGTCCCCCAGAAAGAAAATGAATAAATAAATATTTATAGTAGAAAAAAGTGAAAGTAATTGGAAGAATATATAGCAACAAGTTATGTCGTGAAAAAGATGATCCAACCATCACGAACATGAAGGAGTAACCGAGCTTTGTGTTGCATATAAGTTTATGATGTTGTCTTCAATCAAGGGGCTTCGACGCAAATTTTTTGATATTTGTCAACTGATTTTTGAGAAAAAAAAGAGAAGACCTTTGCATAAGATAAACAGAGATACAAAATGGCGCTTTGGCTGAAAATGCAGAGGCGCCATTTTTGAGTAGGATATGATACGTTGAATAGATGCAGCATGCAGACCTTTTATGTTTTCCAGGTTTTTTAGATATTCGGATTTTAGAGATAAAGTAAACTCTGATTATCAACAAAAGATTCTTTAGAAAAAACGGAGGAAATATTATGGCAAAGAAGTATGCAGTGAAGAACAACAGCACAATTATGGCAAAGAAGGCACACAATAAGCTGGATTATTACTTGAGAACCCCTGCGGGCGAAGATTTATATCTTTTTACAAGAGAATATTCTGCGACCTGTTATGAAATGTGCAAGTCGGGAGCGCCGATTCATTCGATTCTTTATGGCAGAAAGAATAATACGGCATTCATGAACTTATCAAAGTATCTGAATTTCATGATGCCGTATTTTGTAGAGTGTTATAATCTGTCTGTTGCATAACTCAGCAATATGTGTTGTAAGCAGCACTGATATTTGAAATGACTTCATCCACAATGTTCTTTGGAGAGACTACTTTTACATAGTGCCCGAGAAAAAGAATGTTGCGGATGATTTCGTCTTTTTGAAAACGGTAATAGTAGATGTTCATAAGGAGAGTATCGTTTCCCTTATCATAGCAAAATGTATCGTATGATGAGAAGAGATAAGCACATCTATCGTAGGCTTCTGCCTGATTCCTGATTTCAATAGAGACTGGAATTTTCTCCTTTGTATTCTTTAATTGCTTTTCAAAGTCAGATAAAAACTGATCATATTCTACTATTTCATCTCCCATTTTTACTGCTGAAAGATTTGCTAAATTCATTTTCACTGGTCGCTTGGTATCTAAGGGATAGCAGGAGAGCGAAAAAGAATCAAACTGTACAGAGTACTCCAGCTTGTAGGGGTACACTTCCTGATCCTTGTAGATTTGACCTGAAAAGGTTGTGTTAGTTACAAATAGGCGTCGGTGCTGCTTTATTGCAGATACGATAGTCTTAAAATTTGTTAAAACCTCATTCGTGACTGATAGTTTGTTATCCGGAGAAAGCAATCGAATGTCAATGTATTCGGATTTAATTGGAAATCTAGATTGATCAATTTCGTTTTCAAGTGCCAAAATAAGTTTTTGCTTAGTGGCCGGTTCAAGAAATAGATCCGACTTGCTGTTTTGCAAGATATAGTACAACCAGGCTTTTTCTGCTAAAGAGGCTCTTACCGGAATAGGAATCTGACGCAACGGTATCATGAAATCATCATGGCTATAGAGAATATCCGCATTATAAGATTCGCTATTATCGTAGGCATTTGTCAGGGCGAGTAAGAATTCTTCAAAAGAACTCTGAGAAGCTCCGGAAAGCTGTTCTCTTAGTTCGTCTTCGGTTAAAGCAAGAGAATCATCATTCAAACAGCTGTTTATGTAATTTGTGATGAAGGCGAAGTTTTTGTTTTTGTATTTATTGAATAATTCCATATTGTTTCATTGCCTCCTTCCAATCATTTTTGATTCTTTCTGCCAAAGCAGGGTTCGTGACATGATCTACAATTGCATAAACTCCGTATCCGCGAATCCACGGAACTAATTCGAGTTCACTTTGCACAGTAACAGAGAAATCAACACGACCGTTTCCTAATTCTGTTAAAGTGCCGTGATGCCGCGTAGATTTGAGTCGGTTCAGCTGCTTTTGGTAATCTTCTTCAGGAAAAACGAAATGTATTAGCACTGTGGAAGTCGTTTCGTTCATGGCAATATTCCAAACGTATTCAAAGTGTTGAGAATATACCTGATTGTACAGGTGGTGCAAATCCGTTTTCTTTGTGATTTTCTCTTCGAAAAACTCATATTTCTGGGAAACTTTTATTTTCTTGGCAATAGTCACTTCGGAGACAGAAGATAGCCGTTGCATATTGAAGACCTTGTGTTCATAGTCGTAGCAGAAGAAATATTGCCTGCCATATTGATAATCTATTACTAACTTCATAGGTAAAACTGTACAGTCCTTTAAAGATCCACCCTTGGTTCTATATTTGTACTGAATAGCATTTGTGTTGTGGATAGCATCTAAAACGGTCCAAGTAATATCATCATCAATAACGTTTTGAAGACGGTGGTTTTTATAGAAAAACACAGGATTTTCCTGCTTATTGAAAAAACTATCGGTTTCTTCAATAAAATTTGACTGCATATATTCACATATAGTTGAAGAAAGATAATATCCAGGGATAGTAAGGAAAGAGCAGTTGTAAAAAAACTGCGTCATAAGCTGCACATCCTTAAGCTCGTCAGCATCCAAATCCGCAAAAATATCATCTGAAAGCCGATACGTGTCTTTCGAAGTATTCACAAAAATACCGATATCCGATAGCTCTTGAATCCGAGCACGAACTTTAGGCAATGTAAAGAGTAGTTCACTGTGTTCCGTATTGCCAGGAATGCCATTGAGCTTTTCGAGTAAATCTTGATTAGTATCAAAGACTATTTGGATAGTGGTTATGAGGTCGTTTATAGTGAATTCATGCATATAGTCCATGCAATCATCTATTTCGTCGTATTCTTCACCGTATTCATTAGAAGCATACTCATATGGCTTTTGCCGGAAATCGGGATCAGTAAATGTCTGCATAAGACAAAAATAGAAGATGAAATCATCTATAACATATGAGCAGTTTTGATATGTGTCGGCAAGATAATTTACTGGACAAATAAAAGGATCATACATAAAACGGTATTTTTTTCCGGATCCCTTTTCTTTTGATTTGTGTTCTTGGAGGTATTCTCCATCAATGTAATTTTCAATTCGCTGCTTAGTGTCATAAAAAGAGCTGATGCTCTTGGAAAGCTTCTTTTCTACTAGTTCTTCTTTAGATGAACTGCCATACATATAAAGATATCGTAAGATGTCTCTGATTTTATCATAGTGTTTTATATCGCTTTGAAAGGCATGGGTATTTTTGGTTCTAGCCATCTTGATCCACTCCTGAATTTTTGTAGGTTTTTTATAAAAGTAAGAAATCATTGTATGATAGTATAGTTCCATCAGCTGAAAAGCCTTCTCGGAGGTGATGATTTCTACACTTTTAGTATACAAAAATGCGCATGATAAATCTAGATAAACTTGAAATTTTACCAAAAAAATGATAAAATTTCAAGAGAATTTTATCATAAATGTGCAATAAATGCATCTTGAATAACATATTATCGAAAGATGGAGGATTACGCGATGGAAAACACGAATGAATTTGATGGATTTGTAATGCCGCAGGCAAGAATGCTTCCTGTAATTTTACTGCTTGATGTAAGCGGTTCTATGTCATATGACTCAAAGATGGATGAATTGAATAATTCTGTTCGTGAGATGCTAGAGAGCTTCCAGAAGGAGCAGATTGTTCAGGCGGATATCTGTGTATCTATTGTTACATTTGGATCAGAGGTTAAGGTTCATACGGAACTTATGCCGGCACGAGATATTAACTATACTGATATGGTTGCGGGTGGGATGACATATATGGGGCGCGCTCTCGATGTGGCCTATGATATGATTGAAGATAAGACGAAAATTCCGAAGAATGCATACAGGCCGGTTGTGGTTCTGGTATCAGATGGGGCACCTAATGATGACCACTGGGAGGAAAAGCTTACTAGGTTCACTACTACAGGCAGAAGTTCTAAGTGTGATAGATGGAGTCTTGCTATTGGAGCAGATGCTGATACGGCTATGCTTAAGAAGTTCCTCGATCATCCGGAAAAGGAAGTCTGTTACGTTGAGGATGCTGCAGATATTCATAAGTTCTTCCGCTTTATTTCCTCATGCACGATTCAGAGAAGCCAGAGCAAGAACCCGAATCAGGTGGCGCAGGATCTGTTTACGGCTGATATTTTAAATATCAACTTTGACAACTTGAGATAAGTGATTATGAAGCGTGAAGTCATAGGGTATTCTTCTGTTAGGGGAGCCTTGCATGAGAAAGAGCGGCTCCCTAATCAGGATTCATATCTCGTAAAGCAATTTAAATTCGGCACATTGCTCGTTGTATCAGATGGCATGGGATCACACCCCCATTCAGATTTGGGTTCACATTCTGTTTGCCGGAGTGTTTCACGTGCTATTCAACTTTGGCATGAATATCACTGCGATGATATTCGACTGCTTATTCCACTGATACATTCATTATGGGGAATGGACGTATTCCCGTATCCTAAAAATGAATGTGGAGCAACTTGTCTTTTTGCCTTTTTAAGGGATGACAATCTTTTGTATTTGGGGCAATTGGGAGATGGAAGCATTTATTATTCTGTCGATGATGAACTTGCTCTGCTAAAAAGTAAAGAGGATGATTTCACGAATCTTACGACTGGCATTAACAGTATCAGAAGCTTTGAAGATTGGAGCCTCACTACGGTGTGTGCTGGTGATAAGGTGGTAAAAGTATGCCTTATGACGGATGGGGTTGCAGAAACTTTAGTTGAGAGCCGACGAAATGAATTCGTGAATCTTCTCTGGAAGCGCTTAAATGAGAAGAAAAATATTTGCGAGCGTAATAATATGATTTATAGGCTGTTAGAAGACTGGAATCCGGTAAATGCTGGGGATGACAGAACATTAGTCAGCTATGAAAAAAGATAAGGCGGTGCAAAATGGAAGAATCAAATATTCAATTTGTAATTGATGAAAACGGTTATAAGCATTACCTGGAGGAAGTTCTTGGTGGAGGAGGCCAGGGTGTCACCTGGAAAACAAAAGATCCTAACATCCTGATAAAGATGAAGGTTAATCCAAGCACTGGAGAACCTGTAGTAGATGATGATGAGTATGAAAAGTTTAAGAGGGAACTTGATGAGGTTAGAATTCTCGATATTCCAGCCGACATCCATATTGCAAAGCCCGTAAGTCTACTGCAGAAACCATATTGTGGATATACCATGCGTCTTCTTAACGATATGAAGCCAATCAAGCATTGGATTAGACCTTTTGATGGAACAACAAAGCCAGGTCTCTTTTTATATAATACCGGCGGATTGAGACATAGATACGAGTTGTTAATGAATACAGCGGAGATATTTACCCGACTGTATGCACACTCTACTGTCTATGCGGATATTTCTCCGGAAAATATTTTTGCATCCGGTAATCTTGAATCAAGTGAAGTCTGGCTTATTGATGCAGACAATATGCGTTACAGATTTGATGTTGGAAAACAGATTCAGACACCTGGATATGGTGCGCCTGAAATCATGAAAGGAGAGCTTAATTCTCTTCAAGCTGATGAATATTCGTTTGCAATTTTGGCACATGAGATTTTGACAATGAATTCTCCGTTCAACGGAGAACTCCTTACGGATGGTGACGGTGGAGGTTGGGATGATGAAGAAGTAGACTATGCAGATTTGGCTTCAAAAGGGGAGGTTGCATGGATTTATGATGAAAATGATGACTCCAATAGATGTCACACTGGTTTGGGACCAAAATACGCTTTTACTAAAAATATAAAGAAATTGTTCGAGGGGAATTTCGGGGAAAAGGGACGTCATGATCCGCTTAGCAGACCTAAAATGAGGGACTGGTATATTGCGCTGAGACAAGCGGCTAATCTTACTGCTAAATGTAAATATTGTGGAAGTACATTTTTAGTACAGCTTGAAGATATTCAGAACTGCAAGTGCCCATTCTGCAAAATTGGAAGAGAAAATGACCGGGCACCATTTATAGCTGCAATTATCATGGACTATTTCAACGTAGATAAGATCGTTGCAAATGTCAATGAGGAGATTGACTCATTTAATGCAGATGGAGGATATGGTGTTGAAACGGTATCTCTTGATCTGTTAAAGCGGAAAGAACCGGTAAGTATTAAGATTATCGACAATATGGACGGAGATTATTTCTTGTATAACTATCATACGAGTGATACGTCTTTTTCTGAGAGGGTCGAAAAGTCGATAGAAATTGAGATTTCTAAAGGAGAATACACAATTCGAAATCTGATGAATCGTTCTGTTCGAATCGGAACACCTAATTCGGATTACGGTGAGATTATGCCTAATAGCAGTAAGCGTTTGTCAGATATTAATAATATTATTCTGACCATGTCAGTGCTGCGTGGTGATATGACAGATTATCTAGGGGATGAAGAATTTACTACAGATGATATTATGCATTTGAGAGAAAGAAAAATTCAATTTGTCCTAGTGTAGCAAAGGAGAGGTGACAAATGGATCATTATGATCTTAAACATTGTACACAAGAAGATACAATAGAATTTGAAATACTCTCAAACCTAAGCGATGAACAAAAGCCACATTTTAAGGATGGTGAACCTGTCAGACTTATGAGCATTGGTGATGACTATGCGATTTCGTCTTTAGCAGATAACACTAAAGTGGTTAAGGTTAAGCCTGTAAATGCTCATTATAAGAGTATTATTGAGGGGATTCTTAGCAGGGGGAGAGTCTATCTGACAGCTGTCATCAATCATACAAGGAAACTGCTCCAGGTATCTTTTAAACAGTTTTCAGAAGAGAAAAATCTCAGTTATGCAATTAATGTATCAGAGGAATTTTTTGCTTCTGTTAGAAGAAGCATTAATCTGAATAATGTTTCAAACCCGAAAAGAGATATCGAGGAAGGAACTCTATACGGGGCTGGCGGTTACACATATGCTGTGATTGGAGTCCATGCACGTGCCGATGAGGATCAGCAGTTTAAACAGTTTGTTATTGCTGGAAGGGATTTTTATATTCAAGTAACTAAGATTGAGGAAGACTTAGGACAGGAATATTATGTCGCTGAAAAAGTACTTAAGAAGATTAAGGTAGATGACTATTATTTTTTCTTGGCCAAAGGCCAGTTGAAGTATACAACGGATCGGGAGAAAATTGCTCTTGAAACAAAGGCTGTAATGGAATGCCTCTCAGATGATACGTATATTAAAATATGGGATGAATACGGCGAAATTGAGCGAGAGACCATAATGAAGGAAGCTCGTGACTTCCGCGCAATAAGATATACATCATACGAACAGATAGGTAGAGATTATCGTTTTGATATATCGTCAGATAACATGGAGAGGTTTTCAGCGTTTGCAAAAAAATTTGAACGGGGCGATATATTGGCGGCAAGTATTATGAATCCGTTCGAAATACAGCGTGATAATCAGGAATTTGAAGATTATCTGGATAAACATAAAAATTATATAGCCAACGTTCGACTTGCTGAAGATATAGATCCATCAAGCGGCTCTATTATTTTCACAGTTGATGATCAGGAAGCAAGAAAAATTTCTGTTGCCCAGCAGGGCTATATTTTCGTGTCTATTATGGGGGATAAGAAACGTTTGGACAGACGTGAAAAGGCCCGTACTAGGATAGAAAGTCGTCAGTGCCCTATGCCAAACTTATCGGCTGTTTTAGAGGGCAAAAGTGTAAGTGCAGCAAATAGAACAAAACGAGATTATCCCGCATTAAGTGATAGCGTTATTGAAGAGATATTTACCAAGAAAGGTAAATATCATCCGCCCACACAGAAGCAGGAGATGGCTATTGCTATGGCGCTTAATACACCGGATATTGCATTGATTCAGGGACCTCCGGGAACCGGAAAGACAACTGTCATTACGGCTATATTGAAAAGATTAAATGAAATTGCAGACCCAGCAGGAGGCATGTTCGGAAGGAATCTTGTGACTGCATTTCAGCATGATGCGGTGCAAAATGCAATTGATAGAATTGAAATTTTAGGTCTGCCTGCAATAAAGTTCGGTCACAAATACAATGAATCAGAGGACGATATTATTGAAATTAATGCTGCAATCCAGGGGTGGATTAATGACAGACTCTCTGATTTATATATGTGTCACAGCGATCTTGACAGTAAGAAGTATTTGATAGATTTCAACAAATTGTATGTGGATTACCTGTACTCTGCTAATTCTATAGATCAGACATTGGATCTTTTGGAAAGAGTACGTAATTTGGTTGATATTCGGATTTCATCAGAACTATTGGATGAATTGTCAGATGAAATATCAGACTTACAGCTGATGACCGGACGGGTTGCCGAGACTACAACAAATCTTTTAGTTCGCGCTATCAGAAGACTTCCGGCATCTGAGATTGCATTTGAAGATAATGGAAGATTTGAACTGCAAAGAGCTGTTTATCAATTGAGGAAACAGCACAATACCGAATTTGATGCTGAAATAAAGCAGATTCAGAAAATGCTGGACTCAGGAGCATATGATTTTGAGTCTCTAAAATTGATACGCAAGAATCTCCTGATAAAGGTGCTTCCAAAACAGGATATATTTACATCCCCTAGTAAAAAGGATGATATTGTGCGTCTTCTCGGCAAGATATCGGATTATCTTTTGAATCAAATTGAAGGTGGCAAGGATGGCGAGGATCTTGTGATCATGCAATATATGCAAAGTATGGAAGAAGACCCGCTGGCAGTAAAGCAGGCGATATTGAACTATTCGGCTGTTAATGGTGCTACAAATCAGCAGGTTATGCGAAAAGAGATAGCAGATTTAAAAGACGGAGAAATTGTTTTTGATAATGTACTTGTCGATGAAGCGGCACGAAGTAATCCGTTGGATCTCTTCATACCTCTTTCAGTTGCGAAAGATCGCATTATTCTTGTTGGAGATCATAGACAGTTACCGCATATTATTGATGAGCAGATAGTCGGAAAGCTTGAAGACAATAAAGAAAGCGATGTGAAGGCTGATATTGAACAAAAAATCAAAGAGAGTATGTTTGCACAGCTCTTCACGAAACTAAAAATGCTGGAAGCTCAGGATGGTATTAAGCGCACGATTACGCTTGATAAACAATATAGAATGCATCCGACACTGGGAACGTATATCGATAATAATTTCTATCGTAAATACAATGAAAGTGAACATGTTGGAAATGGCATAGAAGATCCAATGTTCTTTGCACATAACTTGCCGGGGATAGAGAATAAGGCATGCATATGGTATGACATTCCTTATGACGGTGAGAATAAGGGTGAAAAAGCAAAGAGTAAGTTCAGAAGGAAGGAAGCAGAGGCTATTGCTCGACATTTAAAGCAGATGATTTTATCTGAAGGTGGAAGAAACTTGAATTATGGAATCATAACTTTTTACCGAGAACAGGTAAATGAAATTAATAAGGCTTTGGCAGACACATCTATTCAGATAATGGTGAAAGATGAGACCGGACATTATGTGATAAATCCTGAGTATAAGAAGAACAACCGTGATGTAAATGAAATAGTAAAAGTTGGCACAGTCGATGCATTCCAGGGCATGGAATTTGATGTGGTTTATCTATCTATGGTTCGCTCTAATGATACGGAAGTCGATGTGTCTTATGATAGCCCTGAAGTGGCTCGGATGTTACAGAAGAAGTATGGCTTTTTAATGTATGAAAACCGTCTTTGTGTAGCAATGAGCAGGCAGAAAAAAGCTCTTATATGTGTGGGCGACAGCAAAATGCTGCGAGGAGCACAGGCTGTAAAGGCAGTTGCACCATTGGTGGAATACTACAAATTATGTGGGGAGGATGAATATGGAACGATCATTCAATAACAGAACCAGTGTCATATATCAGAATCCTATGCATCCCAAGAATTATAAGATCGTAAAAAGACGTTGGATCTTAGTGCCGATGTGTGAGTATAAGGTGTCGGTTCCTTATCCGAAACCTAATACATTGAATCTGTTTCAGATGACGATTTTACGATTGCTTATCAGCGGCAGTAAAGATGATGCTTATATTGCGGGAAAATTATGCTTGCATGAGGAACTGGTTGCATTTGTTATAGATGAATTAAAAAGATATCAGCTGATTGACGAGCGTAGAAGGGTTACGGACAAAGGATTAAATCTGGTCCGGACAGATACAGATTCATATGAAATAAAGACTGGGTATGTTTATTATAACTACGTTACAAAAACTTTTATGGATGCGTTTGTTACGGATGACAAGCATAATGAAGTTGAAACAGGTAGTAGATATGATGGTCGAATAAAATTTGATCTGGGCACAGTAGCAAACCGAGATTGGAAAAACGGTATTATACTGAATGTTGATACTTCAGCTATAGTAGAGCCGACTCCTTATGATGTTATTGCTATTTGCAAAAAGCACAATCGTCGTACTCGTAATCTTGGTTTTATGGATGAGGAGATGGATGATATAAAGTCCATGGCAGAAGCGGAAAAAGAAAAGAACAGGGGAGAAGATATGGATCTTCCCTGGGAAATACAGAGTGTGAAAATGCTTGGAACCCAGAAGGATGTTTATGTGGCTACATATTTGTTTATGGCAGCAGATGATGTCATAAATCGTAGCAAGCTGCAGGTTTGTTATCCCTTTGGAGAGGGGACGTCTGCTAATCTTGTGGAATGCGTCGATAAGTTATCGCATAAAAAGGAAAATGCGAAACTCAAGAACGAAATACTTGGATTGAAAGACGATGTGTTTGGCATGTCGGATGCGGAACTAGATGCAGTAAGGAAAGGTCATGCTGATGCAGAAAAGAAAATCAAACGCATTCTTTCTGAAAAAATTGACGATTATCCAGCGGTTAGAGATGCTCTTTTGAGTGTGGAATCATCTTTTTTACTGGTGCAGGAATTACTTGAAGCAAATAAAGGAAGCAACAAAGATATTATTAAGAAGAATCTTGATGACTATATCGTGAATAACTATAACCTTCTGGCGAGCATATTAACATATACCGCGAAAGAGTATGACTATTTTACGGATGCACAGTTAGCTAATCATGTAGAACAAAATGCAATAATGTTGAAAGAACTCGCGCGAAAGCAAGGATTCGTGGTGATTGATGGAAGAGATACAGATAAATTCTTTCGTGTTAAGTCGCGTGCTGTGAAAGAGGCTGCAAATTCAAGCCAACAGCAGTTAAATGCTTTGTTTTCGTATAATCTTATTGTAGCAGATCATTTTTCAGAGCATCCGTTTTATAAATTAGCAAAGAATGTTCCGGAGCTGATTCCATATCTTTCAAGGCTGCGAGATTTAAGAAATGATAGCGCACATCCTAATGAAATGCCGCAGGAATTTAAGTGGGTTTCGTCATACAGAAAGAAGAATATGTATATAGCGTTTCTTCTTTTAAAGGGGCTGCAATTTAATGATACTGATGAAGACAATCAGGGTGGGGATTCCGGAAGCAAGGAAAAGCTCGTAAAAGCAATGCGAGATGCGGAACTGTCGTGTGAAAGCATATATACAGAATATTTTCAGAGAAATGGAAATATAGCGAATCAGCTTAGAAACCTTCAGTTTGAAAATCTTTTAATGGGAGAAAATTATCCGAATCGAGCATCGGAAGTATTTGAAGCAATTTTTAAAGAGACTTTATCTCGCAGGCTTGTACCAGATTGTATCAAGGATGTTAAAGATTCATCAAAGCTAGAGATGCGAGAAGAATTACTTAAAGAAATGCAGGGATTTGGATTTGAGATAACGGACACACCATTCTATTACAAAGATCGTGTTCTTGCCACCTTTCGAGATTATACTAAGGGAACACTGATCACTCTGTTTTATGCTTGGTATTATTCTGAAGGCAAAAGGACTGATGGAATGCTGAAAGATCTGTCAGTTCGTTGTCCTGAATTTGTAAAACTGATAGATGAGATTAGTAACAATCGCGGACATAGCGGGAAGATGGATTTCAAAGATAAAAAACTCGACTTTACTAAAAAGCATATTGATAATGCAATCAATAGCATATTGGAAGTCATGTTCGAACACGGTGTTTTGTAGGTTTTTTAGAATTTAGGTATATAGCTCCATGCTATATTTATCCATAAGGAGGAGTGCTAAATGGCAAAAGGTAGAGGCAAAAATAGAAATCCATCAGTAAATACAAAGAAGGAAAACATAGAAAGGCTTAAGGAAAAAGCAAAGGCAGCTAAAGTCAAGAGTGCAGAGGATCAGTGGAAGGATATGCTGGCCGCTATGTCTGAAGAAGATGCTAAAGCATTCCTTGCGCAGTTGGAAGTGGCGGCAAAGGAAGTAGACTTGGCAGAACGTGAGCAGGTGATAAAGGATATTCAGTCTGGATTCGCTGATATTGAGACTGAGCTTGATAAACGCGATGATCAGCAGAGCGAATTGCAGGAGACTTTGGATGGGCGAGAGGAGGCTGTTCAGGCACGTGAGACTGCTGTAAGCGCACGTGAGGAAAAGGCTGATAAAAAAGATTCTGAATTAATGGGACGCGAAAGAAGCATTATTGAAAGAGAAACTAATGCAGAGAATGAATTCGCAATACAAAACCGGAAGGCGTTAGAAGCCCTCAGAAAGCGCAAGGAAGAAATTGATGCTGAGATTTTTGCTTTAGAACAGAAAAAAATTGATAAAGAAGATGCGCTTGAGCAGCAGATAGAAGGCTTGCGAAAAACCAAACTGGAAGCGCTTGATGCAGAAATTGCAGACTTGAGCAAGAAAAGAAGGGAAGCCGCTCAGGCAGAAGCTGATCAGATTGTCGCAGATGCAAAAGCCGTTGCGGAAATTGAACGAAAAAACGTACAGGCTGAAATGACGGCATTGAAGACTCTTTCTACAAAGCTTAACACACAAAAGCTTGAACAGGAAAAGAAAGCAAAGCAACTTGCAGAACGTGAGCAGGATCTTAAATTTGGTGAGGAAGATCTGAGAATTGAACAGGGAGATATTCCAAATAAGATTAAGGCGGGTATCGAGAAAGCAGCTGGCGCAATACAAACAAAACTTACTCAGGCTGAGAAGGATAAGGAGCATTATAGACGCAGACTTGTAGAATGTGAAGATCAGCTTGAGAAATATAGGCAGCAGGAACGAGAAGCGGATGGCATGACAATGACAGAGCTTTTGGAAAAGCTTGCCTCTCGCGATGCGGATATTCAAAGATTGACGAAACAGCTTAATGCTCGACCGGATGAGGTGCTTCACGCAGAGTACAAGGTTAAAGCCCAAAAGTATGATGAGCTGGATACTAAGTATATTCGATTATTGGAGGATCATTCAAATCTTGAAAGGCAGCAGGCACAGTGGATGCTTACCACAAGCCAGCTGGAGACTGAAAGAGAAAAGTGTCTGATCGCAGAAAAGCGTAGAGAAGCATTGCAGGCATCAATCGAAAAATACGAGCAGGAAGTTAATCGCTTCAGAAGCCTTTATGAACAGCCCAAGGAATTGGCAGGAAGACTGGAATCCATTGAGACCCCGTATTTTACGAGAAGGGAAATGGCAGCTCTTTCGATGACGGAAACAGAGTGGCTGGATAAGATTTGTGCTAATTGTGCTGAGGCTGGCATTAAGTTTAATCAGAGATTACTCTATTCCTTCCATACAGCATTGAAAACGGCAGACTGGTCTCCAATCACAGTGCTGGCAGGCGTAAGCGGAACCGGAAAATCACTGTTACCTGAATACTATTGTCGATTTGGCGGAATATATTTTATGTCTATGGCGGTTCAGCCAGATTGGGATAGTCCACAGTCGTTGTTTGGCTATTTTAACTCTGTTGATAATAGGTTTAATGCAACGACGCTCATTCGTGCGATGGTTCAGTTTAGTCATGCTTCAAAGCAGGTTGCAAAGGAATCTAATCTTTCTGATTCCATGTTCATAGTTCTTTTGGATGAGATGAATCTTGCTCACGTGGAATTATATTTCAGTGATATGCTTAGTAAACTTGAACGCAGAAGAAACAGCGATGATGAGATTGATGTTGAAATCGATCTTGGAGCCGGCATGCCGAAGTATCCACTTGAACTTAATGACAATATCCTTTGGGTAGGAACAATGAACGAAGATGAGACCACAAAATCATTATCGGACAAGGTTTTGGACCGTGGAAATCTGCTTAGCTTCCCAAGACCCAAGGAATTCGTCAGTCGTGCCAAGGCTAACAGTGTAGAGGCGGCATCGATGCTTCCGAAAAGTGTTTGGCAGAGATGGCTGGATGCAAACGTTATTGAAGAAGAACAGTTTGTTTCAAGAATCGATAAATATAAAAAAGGGCTTGAAGACGTAAATGAGGCTATGGAATATGCCGGAAGAGCTCTTGGACATAGAGTTTGGCAGACTATAGAAAATTATATGGCAAACCATCCAAAGGTAATTGCTGCTATTAAAACAGAAACTTTTGATGAAGCCGCCTGTGATCTTGCAATGCAGGAGGCATTCGAGGAAGCATTAGTGCATAAGGTAATGCCTAAACTTCGTGGTATTGAAACTGATGGTGAAACAAAAACTCAGTGTATTGATAGGATTGAAAGTGTGCTGTTTGGACCGAATGGTAAAGATGGTCTTGCCCCTGGCTTACAGGCAGATTTCGAGCATGCAAAAAAGAATGCATACGAGACATTTATCTGGAGTAGTGCGAAATATCTGGAAATTGAGGAGTGATATATATGGCACCAGAGCTCAGCGAAATCAGACTAATTGAACAGCTGGCTGCAAGCGATGCACCTTCTAAAGAAGGTGCATGGTGGATCATGCTTCAGACTGCAGAAAGTGTATGTAATTGTGCCAGTTTAAGAGATCCGGTGAATAACGCATTCCTTTCAGAATTTTGGATTGATGCAACTAAACATGTGGCACCTCTGCTTGAATCAGAAGCAGAGCGCCCATTGCCGTATGATGATCTGATGCAAATGGTTTCTTATTGCGGAGATCAGATGCAGACGATTATTACAAATCCGAGACACAACATTGTAAAAGTAGATAAAATGGTTATGCCTCAGAGAGTTAAGAATACTGGATCCAAAACAATGAACTGGCTGGGACGGCAACCAGGTAAAACAATAAAGGAAAAGTTAGCAGGAAAGAATAAGATGCTTACTCAGGTTAATGAGTATAGCTACGATATTAGAGAAAACCAGGTATCTATGATGTTATACCATCAGATTATGCGTCGTGTTTCTGATCGTATAAATTATGGTATTAATGTGGGAGGATATGATGATATTAATAGTGCGCAGATGACCCAGCTGCTTAGAATTAAAAAGCTGTTGCGAAACTCTCCTCTGGCAGATGTTAATCCTAAAAATCATAATCAGGCCAATAATGCCCTTCTCTCAGATAAGAATTATTCGGTAATCTGGAGGGCTTATTTAGACATGGCTAAATATGACAAGAAACTTGCGGCTCAATGGGAAAATGCTTTACAAATGTATGTTAAAGCAGTCTTCTTGGCTTTCAATGCAGAAATATTGTCATATGAAGATGTTTATGCTGTCGAGAACAGAATAAAGCTAGAGGGACTTGGTGACTTGAAAAATGCCTATGTAATAGGCTATCACTGGCAGATTCCTTATGTAATAGAGTTGGGATGCAGCGGCAACACAATATCTCTTACCATGTATGATGCGCCGCTTGATGGAATCAATCAATCGGAGGCGGAAATGCATCTGACGCTTACATTTACGGAGTGTACAGATAACAATAACCTTGAGGCCAAACATGGAATCCCAATCAATATCACCGTAGAAGACGCCAATAAGGCGGATATACAATTGTTCGCAGATCTTTCAGGCATTCGGTCAATTTGCTCATTCTTGGTAAATAAAGTGTTTCCGTTTGCTGATATTGATAAAGAGAAAAGACAGAAGGAAGCTGAACACATAGAGGGTTCAGTAGCTTTTGATATTGTTGCGAATGGGGATTTATTGGGTATAGAGGATCCAGAGGGAACTGTTATTCCATCATTTGGATCAAAGTATGCTGTTTCATATCTGGACGAAAATGGTAATATTAGTGTTTTTCCAAGTGGCAGCAGAGGAATTCATTATAAGGCTGATGAGACAACAACAATAGATGATGCTGTTTTTAAACAGAATAATGAAGGGTTAAGAATGGCCTTAGAAGATATACATAATAAGGTGATTCTTAACAGAGATGATTATTTCTTTTATTTGGTTCCTGATGCGCTGGAAGAGATTCTGCAGAAAAATCTGAAGCAGTGTGTTAGATCCTGGTTTTCAAGGACATTTCCGGTGTGGCGTAGTGTTGCGGCATTAACTTATTGGCTCAACAATCCAGAATACTCTTTTGATGAGGACAGCATCTTTGCGTACCTAGATTTCGTAGGGGACACAGCTACAGCTGGAATGATGACGATTCATAGCGAAGAAGCAGTTCATGGTTATGTTTGTAATCATTTTCCACCATTTCCACAGATTGAGGAAGGCGATGATATTACAGAAGACGCATTTTGCCGAGATTATGTGGTTATGTATGCGGAAAAAAACGGTTTTAGTATTCCAAAAGATGTGGTGACACAGTTTGTCAGGTCTGGTAGCATTAAAGCGTTAATGCTTAGAGATAGTTATGCAAATCAGTTTGTTGAGAGTGATGGCAAGACGATAGTCTATCAAATTACCTATGATGAAGAACTTGTCAGTGAATGTATCGACAAGTGGTTGGATAAAATAAAAAAATTCTGGACAAGAGTACATGGAAGATTTGATTCAAGCAAGAAGCCAAATCATATAATCTTTCTGTCGGATATCCTGATAAATGTTTTATATCAGCTAAAGCGTGAGAACGACCTGTACATGGTTTTCGATGAGGATGAGCAAGAGTATCTGTCCCTTTATCAAAGTTCCAGTGATGAAATCTTAAAGGGGGCATTGATTTATAAGGAACGTCTTAACAGACATCTTCCTACCTGGACAGAATACTTGCCACATTTGAGTCTTGAGGTTATAAAAGACGGAGATTATGCTGAACTTGAGTTGATTGGTAATGATGTCTCGTTTGATGTTATGGGCGATGACAACGAGCATATCATTGAAGAACGATTACTACTTAAGGCAAATGAAAAAGAGTTTAGTTTTCCGCTTGTGAAGCAGGATATAAGCCGTAAGTCTACAATGATAGATGCCTATATAACAGATAAAAGTTTTCCGCTTGACCATGATGTTGAAGTGGCTTTATCTGTAAGGTACAAATATGGATATGATAACAGCTACGAGTTGACTTTAAAACCTGTAAATAGGCGGGAAACAGCATTCAAGGAGATTGTCGTTGAATGGGCCAATACTGACAGAAAGTCAAATGTTTTAAACATTTGGCCACCTGAGACTAATCGTTTACCAGATGATATTGTGCTTCTAGCAATTGCTGAAGCTAAAGACAGCTTCAGTAAGATTCAGTCGAGCATAGAGAAACATATGGTAAATTATGTCAGTTATAATGATAAGTCATATCCTATTAAGCAGACAGATCAGTTCTTGAATAGGAACATCTTTAAGCTTAGGAATATTGTATTAAGTGACTTGCCTGAAGCAAGAGATTTCATACAATGGTTTGTCGATCAGCCTTTATATAAATATATTGGACAGATCGCAGGAATTTTTAAGCATCAGGATATTGATGAAAGCTTCTTTATTGATAACGCCGGAAAACAAATGAGCTATTTTATCGGTGATTGTTTGCAGGTTATGTTCTCGATTGGACGGTATACGCCGCAGGTTATACAAGATAGTTTTGTAAAACGCTATGAAGGCTTTAATGATAAGTCACGAATGAAAGCAATGATTGATATGCTGCTTAGAAATGGTACAAACAAGGCGGCAATAGGGGTTATTATTAATGAGATTCGATATTCTGCTGACCAAGATACATATAGTGTACGGATGTATTCTTTGGTGAGAGAATTGGGCAGAATGTGCTGCTTTGACTCTGATCTTGTTTATGCGTTTTATGACGTGGATCCGTCATTCATGCACGATATTACAAATTATACAATAAACGGAATAAGACGTATGCTTAATCGCTGTGAGAAACAAGGTGATTCATATACTCCAGATCGCAAAGTAATAAAAATGTATGTTTCATATATGGTTGCGCTGCTTAGTTTTCTTCGACTGAGGAATCCTGACAGAGCTGATGGATTCAACCTGTTGGCAGTGGGAAGTGATGATTCAAAAAAACTAGCAAGAGAAATACGTGCGTTGGATGATTATATGAGCAGAGAGAGCCCTATCAATCCGGCAATAAGATTTAAGTTAAACAAACCTGAAAGCCTTTCGAAAATGAGCGATTTATCATATGCGCTTGATTTGTACTTGAATGGTGATAAAAAGGCAGCCTCAATAGAGGTAGTAGGTGTAGATGAGGACGATTAATGAATGAAGATAGCAAATGAAGCAATAACCCATAACGGAAGGTTTCATACAGACGATGTTTTTTCTGCAGCGCTGTTGAAAATTCTGAATCCACAAATAAATATCGAGAGGAAGAATTCTGTACCGGAGGGCTATTCTGGACTTGTATTTGATCTTGGCGATGGTCGGTTTGATCATCATGGATCAAGAAGACAATTTCGAGATAATGGTGTCCAGTATGCTTCATTTGGCCTTCTTTGGAAGGAATACGGAAGCCTGCTTGTAAGTCAGAAGGAAGCAGCAGTATTTGACGAATCTTTCGTTCAGCCGTTGGATCAACAAGACAACAATGGCGGAAACAATATGCTATGCCGAGCCATAACACAGGCCAACCCTAAATGGGACGAAGATGTTGATTCTGATGAATGTTTTTTCCGCGCTGTGGATATGGCAAAGTTTATTCTTGAGAATGAGATCAAGAGCATGCATAGCACTGAACATGCAGAGCAGACAGTGAGAAAATGTTTGTCTCAGCAACAAAACGGTATTGTGGTGCTCCCAAAAGGAATGCCATGGAAAGCAATACTGATTCCGTCTAATGCGGTTTATGTTATATATCCATCACCAAGAGGTGGATACAATGCTCAGGCTATTCCGAAGGCAATAGATTCACAGGAATGTAAAAGACCTTTCCCGGAAGAATGGAGGGGTGAACGAGATAAGTTAAGTGAGATTACTGGTATTCCTGGCCTTACTTTTTGCCACGTGCATGGATATTTGCTTGGAACAGAGACGAAGGAGGCAGCTATAGAAGCCTGCTGTAAGTCGATAAAATAATAGGGGCGGTGAAGAGATGATTACATATTCAACAAAGTTTCCGATAAAAGAAAGTTTTGACAAAAAAACATTTGTTGAGATGGTTATAAAGTGGAACCAAGGAAGCAAATACGATAAATTTGATTCACTGGAGTGGGACGGCGAATCCTTTTCGACAAGTTGGGAGGATGATGATAAGAAACTAATAATCGATGAATTATCACCAAAAGAAGTAGTAGCATCACGCTTCCAGAAAGAGGATGAGCATGGTCTGTGGAAGACGGATTTTATTTTGAATTGCGATAAAAAGTATATAACAATTCGGGTTGAGCTGGAAACCACCCAATTTACAACAGATTTTTATCCTAATTATTATCCGCCGTTCTTTGTAAAACAAATAATATACTGGGAATATGCAGGAGAAGATGGATGCTTGCCGGTTGATCAGGATGCACATTGTCTGGATTCTTATAAAGGCGATATTGATGATATCGTTTTTGGCAGAGCTTCATTGGCGCTGCCTATTGTGTTTGTTTCAAAGAAACCGGAGGGTGATTTCCCGGTGGACTTATCGGCACTGGCATTTAAGTTGCAAGGGGTCGCGCATGTCATATATGAGGGTAATGCCGTAGAACTTGGAACGTACGCCTCTCAGCTGGATTGTGAGGGAAAAAATGGAACAGCTATTATCATTTATCCAAACAAAAATATGAAACGTAAAGTGATCAACCTGTCAGGTGTTAATAATGAAAATCCGGATCAGGTGATGACTCGTATTACGAATGCAGTTTATGAATTTTCTAATCAAGTCATGCGTCTTGATATAGACACTTGGGAAGGTATACAGAATGAAAAATTGCATTTTCAGAATGGTATGCTTCTTTCGGATCGAAAAATCCTCGAGGAGGAAAATGCAGAATTGTATGAGGTTTTTGAAGAACAGTTAAGTAAAACGGAAGAAATCAATCAGGAGCTTAACCGAGAAATCCAAAGACTAACAATTGAGAACCAAGCATTGCGGATGCGCCTGGCTTCGAGAGATAAGCAGCCGCTGATTTATATGGGTGAAGAGGCTGATTTCTATGAAGGCGAGATACGCGAGATAATTTTGGAGATTCTCGAAGATTATTCTCGGAATGTTCAGAAAGATACCCGTAGAGATCATATAGTAATGGATTTGCTGGAGAACAATAACTTTGAACATATTCCGGCTAAAAGAAGGGAGCAGATTAAAGTAGCACTTAAGGGCTATAAGTCCTTAGGTGGCTCATTGCGAAGGTTGCTAGAAAGTATGGGTTTTGTTATCACTGATGATGGAAAGCATTATAAATGGACATATTTCGGAGATCATCGGTATTCGGCAACTATGGCAAAGACAAGTAGTGACAATCGAGCGGGCATGAATATGGCATCGCTTATAGATAATTTAATGCTGTGATAAGCAAGCGGTTTTGAGGACTGGCAAATACAAACTGTCGGTCCTCTTTTTTGTAGGTTTTTTGAAAAAGCGAAAAGTTGAAACAGAGTATATTAACACCATCAGATGAAACACCACCGGATTGAAAGGAGCCGGTACCAAGAACAACATAGATTATCAAACATTATTATTACGGAGGATTTCAAGATGGATCAGATTATTAAGAAGATTGCAGCATTAGGTGTTCCCGGACTTGTTTTTATGGTAGCTATTGAGCTTACCGGTTTGGCAGGAGCAGCAGCTCTTACCACCGCACTTGCGGCTCTTGGACCGGGCGGAATTGTAGGAGGCGTTATGACTCTCTGCGTACTCGGAGTGATTGCAGATGGTATCGCCGAATATGGATTTGATGCTATTGCAAAGGGGGTTCTTAAGGAACTCTACTGTAAGGGTGAATCAAAGGAAAGCATTAAGACAAAGGTCAGCAAGTACCCGATATCCTCGAAGCTTAAGAGTAACCTGTACGATGTAGTTGATAAGTTCGCCTGAGTATAATACCGGATGGAAGGAGATCTACTTCTTCCATCCGGGGAAATTAGATACGAAGAAACAAAAAAATCGGAAAACGAGGAACTGGAGAATGAGGATTAATTTTGTGAATGGCAGCAATAGAAATAAGCATCAGACATATAACCGCAGAACTGAAATGAGAATGATAAAAATGCTTGAGAAGAGAATTCAGAACAAACCCAGTAATGCTTGCCGAATGGAAGGACCGTTAGCGATTATCCGCTCAAATACTCGAAATGTAAAAATGGCGGGATAAATAAGAGGTGAAAAGAGATGCAGAATATTTTGGAAAGAGAATTAACAGAAAAAAATCGCCAGAGCGGATTAATGCGTCAGTATTTTGATGGTAAGCGTGCAGCATTTGATGCGCGTCAGGAGAAGTTTCTTCGCATGTATCCGTATCATGGCGCATCATGTGGAGCCGATCTTCGCAGATTCGCAAGCAGTGTTAAGATGGCCAATGATATTCAGCGAGATGCAATTATGCAGGCTTATGAAGCAGAGCGCAGTTATTGGAATTCTCCATATGTATTAGATCACTGTAATTGTGGAATTCATATGATGTTGGGGTCGAAACTATATAATTAGTTGTGCCCTGTACCTATAGTACCTTGAAAAATTCATATTTTGTAGTATTATGCTGGGATTTCTGG
>NZ_JACHFW010000011.1 GCF_014202115.1 Catenibacillus scindens | reverse complement strand
ACATTTACCACCAATCACAACAGCTATTATGTGCTGGCAGAGACAGACGGGATCAATACGCCTGTAGAGCCGGTTGACCCGGACGAGGATGGCTCCGGCCAGCCCTCTGACGGGGACACATCCCAGCCCGGGGACACATCCCAGCCCGGCGACACGTCCCAGCCCGGCGACACGTCCCAGCCCGGCGACACGTCTCAACCCGGTGACACGTCTCAGTCCGGCGGTTCGTCTCCCCAGACAGGAGATGACAGACAGCCGTTGGTATGGTGGGCACTCCTGCTGGTGTCTGGGGGAGCCCTTTTGATGATCCTTTTCCGTGCCAAAAAACAAAATGAGAATTAATCCGCAAGGACTATCGTTGAAAACAGCTCGGGAATGCGTAGAGAGCCACTTAAGAGCTGCCATTATATTATAGAGGGGCATGTCGCATGAGGAAGTAAATTCCTCATGTGACATACCCCTCTTTCTTTTGCTGCTTATTTCAGAGAAATATCCAGATGATCCGCCTATTTTTGACTTTCTGCTTGAAAAAGCGCAGGCCTCCCCTTCCCTGTCTGTTTGGCGTTTTGAACCTTCTAAATTTATGCGCTCTTCTTTAACGCAAACAGATGTGTCCCGGTTTTTCCGTTTTGGATTTTTTGATGTAGCTTCCTGACATTATGTGCAATCGCCAGCAGAATACTTTGCGCTTCTACATTCGCTTTTCCACGGTATCGGAATCTTCGGAAGCCTGTATCCTCTTTCAGATCACCAAAGCTTCCTTCGGACTGGATACTACGGTTCACCCGCAGCACAATCCCCTTTTCACTGGTAATCCTCTCCAGGTCTTCCTCACGGTACTGATTGAACTTCCGGGAAACATACAAATTTTTCGTTCTGTCTTCGAATGGAACTTTACAATGGTTCCCTTTGATACATTCTTTTTTGTAGGGACATCCGCTGCAGTCTTCACAACTGTAAATGGTCGTTTCTCTCTCATATCCTGTCTTTGTTTTTTCTTTCTTTATCTTACTGACTTTCAGTCTTTTCCCGTTGTGGCAGGTGTAGGTGTCCGACTGCGAATCATATTTCATATTTTCTGCCCTGCCGATGTCGTTTTGATAAGAACGCTTTTTCCCGATCTCATAATTCGTCGGCTTGATAAATGCCTCTTTCTTTTCTTTCTCCAGATAAGCGTAATTCTCTTCACTTTCATATCCTGCATCCGCCGTAACTCTCTGGTATTTAAAATCATCTACGTATTCTTCCAGATCCTTAAAAAATGGGATCAGTGTTGTAGTATCCGTAGGCTGCGGTCCTACGGTAAGCCAGGTGATATATTCAGAGTCTACACCGTGCTGGATATTATATCCGGCTTTGAGCTGACCGTTCCCCATTGCGTCTTCTTTCATCCTCATAAAAGTCGCATCATGGTCTGTCTTTGAATAACTGTTCCTCTCTCCGCAAACATAAAGTTTCTGGGTATACTCTTTGAGCTTCTCCAGATATTGCTCCAGTGTTTCAATACTTTTCTGCAATGGGCATTTCCTTTTCCCTGTCCCATGTACAAACTCGATCCCCTCGTCCGCTTTCAGCCTGTACAGCTTTTTCCGGAGCTTTTTCAGGTGCTTTACGGTGATTTTATTCTGATAAACAATCTTCAGTCTATACATTTCCTCGCAGGATTCTACAAAGGCTGCAAGCTTCTTTAGAAGTTTTTCCAGGTTTTTTGTTGTCGCCTTTTTCCAGACAAAGGTGTATTTATTCGCATAAGCCTCGATCTTTGTTCCGTCAATAAAAATATCTTCTCCTGAAATTTCCCCAATACTGTAAAGGAACTTTGTAACAGCGGCCAGGATCCTTTTCGAACACAATGCGAAATGCAGGGTATGGAAACGGGCAAAAGTTGCATGGTCAGGCACAGGCGCGCCTTCCAGCAGAAACATAAAGTTAATATCCCTGCGGCAGTCCTCCTCCATATCGCGGGAAGAAAAATCCCCGTTCATATAAGCATACAACACAACCTTAAGGATGGTGCGCGGTGACGGATTTTCGGGTATCCTCTGATACGTCGAATATAAGTCAGACAAATCCATCTCCTCCACAAACTGACTCAGCAGCCGCACAGAATCGTCTTTCGGTATGATGCAATCAATATTTAATGGAAGTTTTAATTGATAACCGTTTTGATTCAGAGTATAATCTTTTTGTAAAATATTTGATTTTTCCATAACTATATTTTACACCTTTTGCCGGGCTTTGTTTAGCCCGGCATTTGGTTTATTAGGAAGAAAAGGGGCCATCGCACTAATTACTTAGTGCGACAGCCCCCTTTTCGGGGGAGCATGAATATGAATACAGATATGATCGCATGTATGCAAAATGTTATGGGGTGTTTTGTACAATATATTTATCTTGGAAAATACAGTAAATGTGCCATGTTGTTTTCACAAGACAAAGATGTCTGTCTGAATTTACCGGAAAAGCAGCTTTATGTGAAAGGTTTTTCATCGGTCAGCAAAGTTTTTTGTGAAATGGAAGAACGGTATCAGATGGGGGAGATGCCTGCAGAAATCTTTATATTAAATTCAAAAGCATACCGGACATACAAAAACAGGGGGAAGGGAATGTGGGAGGCATTTACATTCAAATACAGTTGTCATATGAATAACAAAGATCTGGAAGCGGTACCTTCCTTTTATCGGTTTGACTGCGATTTTATCGTGGAAGATCATCAGGTAAAGATCCTCCGTATGGATGGATATATGGCTGTGAATTGGCTGCCGTGGAAATGCCGTCTGGAAAAGAACATTGTTGAGAGGCAATGTTTAATGTGGGATGATTTAAAAGAGATAAATGGGGAAGAATTTGTACAAATCGAGCAGTTGGTTTCCAGAAAGGCACATACCTGGGAATCCAGGGAAGGAGATGCCCTTACATTTGTCCCCATTCCGGTGGCTCCGGTGATCCAGGTTTACGAAAGTGATCAGGCCAAAGGACAGTGGCTTGTTATGGGCTTTGATATTTCCAGAGATATGGAAGGCAGTGGTTTTGTCGCGGTACGACAGATCGGACTTATGAAGGTATCTTTCATAAAGAAAAATAACGAGTGGTTGATCCGGGATGAAGAATTTTTGGCCAGGGAAGTGTTTGAACCAAGAAAGGTCAGGGAAGCCAGTCCCCGGCAGCACTGGCGTCCACCTGTTCCCAGATTACCCGGTTCGCCATCGGCAGAGGATATATTTGCTATTGAAAGTCTGATGCCAGAATGGACAGACCGGTTAAAGGTGGGACGGCTTCAGGAGTTTGTGCCAAAATATATGTCCCAGGCTAAGGATGAACTTTTTTTCTGGCTTGGAGAAGATGATCAGAGAATAAAAACAGGCTATGACCAGGTACTTAAAGATTGTCTCCGTATGGACAGCAATTATAAAAACAACCGTTATAAAACGCCAATCATTCACAGCGCGATGGCGCCTCTCATTGAAATATCCGAGGATGGAACGCTGGCTTATGCCCAATGGCTGGATCAGTGCTGCACAGATACCAGTCAGATGACCGGAGATTATACATTTCCCTTCCCGGCGATGATGAACCTGTGTAAGTATCAGCATGTTTTCCGCAAGGAAAATGGTACATGGAAACTTCTGAAATTTACATGGAATGTGTGGGCTTCCCTGGGGAATATTTACACCGATCCGAGAGCGTGGAAAGGATGGGTCAGCTATGAAGATGTTCCCTGGCCCATGCCCTTTGAAGAATACAAAAAAATCTCTTGCAATTTGTCCCAATCTATGGTAAAGTAAATCGTTGTGAGAAATAGGATGGTCCTCTGCTGCGTATTCGAGAGAAGTTAAGCATTAAGAACATCTAATATTGTAAGGAGGTTCACACAAGATGAACGATATTATCAAAAGCATTGAAGATGCTCAGTTAAAGGCAAATGTTCCGGAATTTAACGTAGGTGATACTGTAAAAGTATACGCAAAAGTAAAGGAAGGAAACAGAGAGAGAACACAGGTATTTGAAGGCACAGTTCTTAAAAGACAGAACGGCTCCAGCCGCGAGACCTTCACTGTAAGAAAGTTCTCCAACGGCGTTGGCGTTGAGAAGACATGGCCTCTCCACTCTCCGGTTGTAGAGAAGATCGAAGTTGTAAGACGGGGTAAAGTAAGACGCGCGAAACTGTTCTATTTAAGAGATAGAATTGGTAAAGCTGCTAAGGTTAAAGAATTAGTAAAATAATCAGGCTTTAAAAATCTGGGACAGGTACGTTATGTAGTTGTCCCATTTTTTTACCATGAAAGTTCCGGTCCGCTCATTTTTCTGCGAAAAATGGCTGCTTTTCGGTGTTTTGCGCGCCATAAAGTCATGCTTGCCTGCGCAAGCGCAGCCCACATGACCTTTTGTCGCTTGTCTCATATGCTTACCTGGAAAACAGATTGGCGTCCGGACTTTATACAGGAGATTGACATATGGCACAGACATTTGCGCGAAAGCGGAGAAAATTACAGAGAAAGATCAGAGCCATGGGGATTCCCCACAAGATCCTTACGGTGACAGGGATCATCCTTGGCTTTCTTATAGCCGCGTTTCTTGGATTTGGCGCGGCACGGATGTTTGGAACAAAAGTTATCGTTGACGGTGACGCGATGACGCCGGCCATAGAGACCAACGCGGCGGTGAGAGTCAACCGCCTGATTTACAAAGTCAGCAGGCCAAGGCGCATGGATATTATCGTTTTTAATATGGGTCAGAACAACATGAACCGCTACTATGTACGGAGAGTAGTGGGACTTCCCGGAGAGACTGTGCGCATCGCGGATGGTGTGATCTATATTGACGATGAGCCTTTGGAATATAAATTTAATACAGAATATATAGAAAACGCCGGGCGAGCTTCCGAGGAAATCACTCTCGGATCTGACGAATATTTTGTCATCGGCGATAATTATAATCACTGCGAAGATAGCCGAAACGCCGCAGTGGGAAATATCAGCACAGACCAGATTGTAGGAAAGGCAGGTTAGACATGAATATACAGTGGTATCCGGGCCATATGACCAAGGCTATACGGATGATGCAGGAAGATATTAAGCTGATTGATATTGTTGTGGAACTGGTTGACGCGAGAGTTCCCTTGAGCAGTAAAAATCCGGATATTGACCAGCTTGCCAAAGGCAAATCCCGCCTCATTCTTTTAAATAAGGCGGATCTGGCGGACAGGGCCAAAACACAGGCGTGGGAACAATATTTTAAGGACAGGGGCTTTTATGTCCATTCCTTGGACGCCCGCACGGGAAAAAGTGTGAAATCAGTGACCGGGATCATCCAGGAAGCCTGCCGGGAAAAAATCGAGAGAGACCGGAGACGGGGAATCATTAACCGTCCTGTGAGAGCTATGGTTGTCGGTATTCCCAATGTTGGCAAATCCACATTTATTAATACATACGCGGGCAAAGCCTGTACCAAAACCGGCAACAAACCGGGAGTCACAAAAGGAAAGCAGTGGATTCGTCTGAATAAAAATGTGGAACTTTTGGATACACCGGGGATTTTGTGGCCTAAATTCGAGGATCAGACCGTGGGGATGAAACTTGCCATCATCGGTTCTATCAAAGATGATCTTTTGGATATTACAGAGCTGGCGTGGAATTTGACCGGATTTTTAGTGGATAATTATCCGGGAATTTTGGAAAAACGCTACAATATTGATGAAAAACGTGATAAAATAGAGATTATTGAGCAGATCGCCCTGGCAAGGGGATGCCTGCAAAAAGGCGGCGCTCCAGATACGGCAAAGGCGTCAAAGCTGCTCTTAGATGACTTCAGAAGCGCTCGCCTTGGCGCGATCACCTTAGACCTTCCGGTGTAAAAGGCAGGTCTGAAGCTTTGACCCTCGCGGCGTTTGCCAAACGGACGCGCAGACGCGTCCGCTTGGCTCACTGCCCGAAAATAACAGTTCAGCCCGCCATCCCTGATGGCTGAACTGTTATAGTAAACGACAAATATATTTTTCGTTTACTAAAAACCCTCCGGAGGGATGCGCACGATTTTTGCAAGGAAAGATCTGCGCTTTGCGCAGCAAAAATCGGCGCTGGAAACGTCATAATAAAAATTATTATGACGTTTCCTATTAAATAAATAAGACTCCATGAGTTGTGAGACAGGATTTGATGATCAATGGAAGATTTTGAAAAAAAGAATGACGGGTCCTTAGATGACAGAGTTTCTGAACAGTCACAGGAGACGGGAAAGTCCCCGAAGGGGAAAAAAGAAGTAAAGAAAAAATCTGTAGGCCGGGAAATTTTAAGCTTTGTGGGATATATCGCTGTTATTTTAGTGATCACTTTTCTGATTGTAAGATTTGTAGGTGTCCGTACGGAAGTGATCGGGACAAGTATGACTCCGACACTTCAGGATGGAGATAATCTTATTGTTGAAAAAGTGTCCTACTATTTTACAGACCCACAGCGGTATGATATTATTGTGTTCCCTTATCCGGAAGATCCGGGAAAACATTATATTAAGAGGATCATCGGCCTTCCAGGTGAGACAGTCCAGATCATTGATGGATATGTTTATATTGACGGGGAACTTCTGGATGAGCATTATGGCAACGCGGTTATGGAAAACGCGGGCCTTGCCGGCGAACCAATTGTTCTTGGCGATGATGAGTACTTTGTCCTTGGAGACAACCGGAATAATAGTGAGGACAGCAGATATCCTGCTGTGGGAAATATAAAGCGCAGTCAGATTTCCGGGCGGGCGTGGCTGAGAATCTGGCCGTTGGACAAGATTGGTTTCTTACAACACCAGTGATTTTTACGCCGGTAAATGTCTTCGTGGAGCAGGATTTCATTTTCTAAAGACCAAAGCCTGGGTGGCCGCTGCTGTCCCGGTTTTGGTCTTCTTTTTTTATAGGAGGAAAGTTATGCCCAAAAGTATTCAGGAAATTAAAAAGGAATTTCAGCTTGCCAGCGGCGCCAGCCTTAAAGATCTCTGTCAGCTCTATGAGGAAGATCCCCGCAGCGGCGTTCAGGCTCTGATCAAAAAAGCAAAAAATCAGGAAAAGAAGCTGGAACAGGAGTACGCCCGCCTTGAGGCGATGGCGATTTACGAGAAAAAATACAGTCAGGTTCCTTATATTGCCGGGATTGACGAGGCCGGGCGGGGACCTCTGGCCGGGCCTGTGGCTGCCGCCGCGGTGATCCTTCCAAAGGACTGTCGGATTTTATATTTAAATGATTCAAAAAAACTGACGCCGATGCGCCGGGAAGCTTTGTACGATGAGATTATGGAAAAAGCTGTGAGCGTTGGGGTGGGGATTGTGGATAATGAGCGCATTGACCAGATAAATATCCTTCAGGCCACCTACGAGGCTATGCGCCAGGCCATCCAAAAACTGTCTGTAGAGCCCCGGCTCCTTTTAAACGACGCGGTGACTATCCCTCTGGTGACGATCCCCCAGGTACCCATTATCAAAGGGGATGCTAAAAGCCTATCCATTGCCGCAGCCAGTATCATTGCTAAAGTGACCAGAGATCGGATGATGGTAGAATATGATCAGCTCTATCCCGGTTATGGTTTTGCCCAGAATAAAGGCTATGGGACAAAGGAGCATATGGACTATATCCGAAACAATGGCCCATCACCTATCCACCGAAGGAACTTTATCGGAAATTTACGATAAATGCTCCGGATCAGGGGACGGAGGCAGGAAAAACTTCCAGTCTCCGGGCCCGGGGCAGTTATTATGAGACGGCGGCGGCCGCCATCCTTTCCCAAAAAGGTTATGAGATCCTTTGCACCAATTACCGTTGCCCTTTAGGGGAGATTGATCTTATTGCCAGATGCGAAAATTATCTTGTATTTATTGAGGTAAAATATCGGCGCGGCCAGAAGAAGGGCGCGCCGGAACAGTCTGTGGATCTGAAAAAGCGGCGCCGGATCATTCAGTCCGCCCGGTGGTATATGATGGAGAAAAAACTTCCCCCAGATACCCCGGTCCGCTTTGATGTAGTAGCCATATGGGGCGGCACTGTGAAAATTTATGAAAATGCTTTCTATATAGAATAAGGAGGTCATGATGGAACCGCTGGATAAAATTTTAGAATCATCTCAGGCCCATGTGGTTTACGGGGCCCAGGATGTGCCTGTGATACGGTTTAAATGTTTTGAGGATATCCCGTGGCTGGCCCACGGCTTTTCCACACGGGAGGGCGGCGTCAGTGAGGGGATTTATAAATCTATGAACCTGTCCTTTACCCGGGGAGATGATCCTGGAGCAGTCCGGGAAAATTTTCGCCGTTTTGGACGTGCTGTAGATATGGACTGGAAAAAAATGGTTTTTGCCCGTCAGACCCACACAGTCAATGTTTTGCCCGTGGGAAGAAAGGATTGGGGAAAAGGTATTATCAAAGATACGGACTATCAGGATATTGACGGGTTGATTACGAATGAGCCGGATGTTTCTCTGGTCACTTTTTTTGCTGATTGTGTTCCTCTCTTTTTGGTGGACAAAAATAAAAAGGTTATCGGCGCCAGTCATTCCGGATGGCGGGGAACGGTGGCCCGCATGGGAGCCGCTACAGTGGCAGCTATGAGGGAACACTATGGCTGTGATCCCCAGAATCTTGTCGGGGTGATCGGGCCAAGTATCTGTGGGGATTGCTATGAAGTCAGCGAAGATGTGGCCATGGCCTTTAAAGACGCTTTCGGCGCCCGGCCATGGGAAGTTTTCTGCCGGCCAAAAGGTGGGGGGAAATATTTACTGGATCTTTGGAAGGCCAATGAGAGGGTGCTGAGTGAGGCTGGGATTCCCAGAGAACAGATCCATGTCAGCGGCCTCTGCACCCATTGCCATCCGGACATTTTGTGGTCCCACAGAAGCCTTGGGACAGCTAGGGGAAGCCTGGCAGGTTTTATGATGATCAGAGAGGAGGGAGCTTTAGGTTGAGTAAAAAATATCTGCACATTATTTCATCAGTAGCGCCGGGAAGTATTGGCCAGGAAATGGACCTTGAGCCCGGGGACGCGGTGTATATGGTCAACGGCCAGGTCATGGAAGATATTTTTGATTATCAGTATCTGATCAATGACGAAAACATTGTCCTCAGCGTCATTAAAGAAAACGGCGAAGAGTGGGAGCTTGAGATTGAAAAAGATTACGACGAAGATCTCGGGCTGACTTTTGAGTCTTCCCTTATGGACAATTACCGCTCCTGTGCCAATAAATGTATCTTCTGCTTTATCGACCAGCTTCCTCCGGGAATGCGCGAGACCATGTATTTTAAAGACGACGATTCCCGCCTGTCCTTTCTCCAGGGCAACTATATTACATTGACTAACATGAAGGACAAAGACTTGGACCGGATCATTAAGTACCGCCTGGAGCCGATTAATATTTCTGTCCACACAACAGAACCGGATCTGCGGTGTATGATGCTCCACAACCGGTTTGCGGGAAAACTTCTGGATCAGCTTCAAAAATTATATGACGGGCGGATTGAAATGAATGCACAGATTGTTTTGTGCAAAAATATTAATGATAAGGAACATCTGGACCGGACTATTGAAGATCTTTCCCGCTTTATGCCCTATCTTGAAGGGGTTTCTGTGGTGCCTATGGGCTTTACAAAATACCGGGAGGGACTTTACCCGGTGGAACCTTTTAACAGCGAGGACGCGAAAGCAGTCCTGGATCAGATCCAGGGGTGGCAGCAGCGCCTTTTGGAGGAATACGACAACCGTTTTGTCTATGCCGGGGATGAGTGGTATATTATGGCCGGGCGGCCCATTCCTCCAGAGGAGGAATACGACGGCTACGGACAGCTGGAAAATGGGATTGGCATGATGCGCCTGCTCATGGAGGAGTTTGAGGCAGAGTTAAGCCGGCACAAAGGCGACGGCCGCAGCCGCCATGTCTCAGTTGTCAGCGGCGTCCTGGCCAGCGGATATATCCGGCAGCTTTTAGATGAACTTCAGGAAAAATATCCAAACGTCCGGGTGGACGTCCACTGTGTGGTCAACCATTTTTTTGGAGAATCCATTACTGTGACCGGCCTGATCACGGGACAGGATATTGTGGCCCAGCTTTCCGGGAAAGATCTGGGCGAAGTCCTGCTTTTGCCGTGCAATATGCTGCGCAGCGGAGAGAATGTCCTTCTGGATGACATGACCACCGGGGACATTGAAAAGGCTTTACAAGTTCCAGTAGATATTATAAAATCTAATGGAGATGATTTGATTATAAAAGTATTAGGTGAGTAGAAAAGGAGATAGAATGAGCAGACCGATTGTAGCTATTGTTGGACGTCCCAATGTTGGGAAATCCACTTTATTTAACGCCCTCGCGGGCCAGCAGATCAGTATTGTCAAAGATACGCCGGGAGTGACCCGGGATCGTATTTACGCCGATGTGACCTGGCTGGATATGCAGTTTACATTAATTGATACGGGAGGAATTGAGCCGGAGAGCAGCGACCTGATCTTATCCAGTATGCGCCAGCAGGCCCAGATGGCTATAGACACCGCCGATGTGATTATGTTTATTACCGATGTGCGTCAGGGCCTTGTGGACGCGGATTTTAAGGTTGCGGATATGCTGCGCCGTTCCCACAAGCCTGTAATTTTGGTTGTCAACAAAGTGGATAACTTTGAAAAGCTGATGCCTGATGTGTACGAGTTTTATAATCTGGGCATTGGCGATCCTGTTCCTGTATCCGCAGCTTCCCGTCTGGGACTGGGAGATATGCTGGATGAGGTGGCAAAGTATTTTAGTAAAGATAATACTCAGGAAGAGGAGGACGATCGTCCCAAGATTGCTGTTGTAGGCAAGCCCAATGTGGGTAAGTCTTCTCTGGTCAACAAACTGGTAGGAGAGGACCGGGTGATCGTCTCCAATATTGCAGGAACAACCAGAGACGCTATTGACACGCCAGTGAAGTACCACGGCAAGGAATATGTGTTTATCGACACTGCCGGCCTGCGCCGTAAAAGCAAGATCAAAGAGGACCTGGAAAGATACAGCATTATCCGGACTGTTGCCGCTGTGGAGCGGGCGGATGTGGTTGTCCTGCTCATTGACGCTACAGAAGGCGTAACTGAGCAGGACAGCAAGATTGCCGGCATTGCCCATGAGCGGGGCAAAGGTATGATTATCGCTGTCAACAAATGGGACGCCATCCCCAAAAACGATAAGACCATTTATAAATTTACCGATGAGATCCGGGAAAAGCTGGCCTTTATGCCTTATGCGGAACTTTTGTTTATCTCTGCCCTTACCGGACAGCGCTTAAACCGCCTTTACGAGACTATCGACGCGGTCATTGAAAATCACGCTATGCGTGTGGGAACCGGCGTTCTCAATGAGATTCTCTCTGAAGCTGTGGCTATGAAGCAGCCGCCTTCAGACAAGGGCAAGAGACTGAGACTTTACTATATTACTCAGGTTTCCGTAAAACCGCCAACCTTTGTAATCTTTATTAACAGCAAAGAGCTGACCCATTTTTCCTACACCCGATATATTGAAAATAAAATACGGGAAGCCTTTGGGTTTAAAGGTACCCCGTTAAGATTTATTTACCGCGAACGGAAGGAAAAGGAGTAGATTTTCATGGTCCATGAGATTATCATATGTCTGATTATCGGATATGTTTTCGGATGCTTTCAGACTGGCTATTTTTATGGCCGGCTCCACGGCATCGACATTCATAAATACGGCAGCGGGAATGTGGGAACCACGAATACTATGCGTGTTCTCGGCAAAAAAGCCGGGTATATCACTTACGCCGGAGATGCCCTGAAGGCTATTTTTGCTATTTTGCTGGTGCGCTATGTGATCTATCCTCAGTCACCGGATAATTTGCTTTTGACGATGTACACCGGTTTTGGCGTCGTTTTAGGTCACAATTATCCTTTTTATCTGAAATTTAAAGGGGGAAAGGGGATCGCTGTGACTAGCGGTGTTATGGCGGCCTTTGATGTGCGTTTTATTATTCCTGGTTTACTGGGCTTTTTCATTCCCTTTTTTATTACAAGATATGTTTCTGTAGGGTCACTGGTACTGATGGCTCTCTTTCCTATCTGCGTTCTGATCTTTCATCCGGGACAGTGGCACCTGTTTATTGTTAGTCTTGTGTTTTGTGCTATGGCATTCTGGCGCCATCGGTCTAATATTAAGAGGCTGATCAACGGTACAGAGAACCGTTTTGACAGGAAGAAAAAGAAAGTAAAGGAGTGACGTCAGTGAAAAGAAAAGTGAGTGTCATCGGCGCTGGCGGCTGGGGCTGCGCTCTGGCCTGTGTTCTTTGCGACAATGGTCATGATGTGGCTCTATGGTCCGCCCTGCAGGAGGAAGTCCGGCTTCTTGATGAAAACCGTGAAAACAAAGCAAAACTTCCTGGCGTCAGGCTTGCGGACAGCATCCTTATTACAGATGACCTGCCGTCAGCATGCAAGGACAGAGATCTGCTTGTATTTGCTGTCCCCAGTGTGTTTATCCGCTCAACGGCAAAAAGTGCGTCCCCCTGGGTGCGGGAAGGACAGGTGATTGTCAGTGTGGCCAAAGGTATTGAGGAAAACACCCTGAATACGATGACGGATATTATTAAAGAGGAGATTCCGTGGGCGGATGTGGCTGTGTTGTCCGGCCCCTCCCACGCGGAGGAAGTTGGGCGGCGGATGCCCACCACAGTTGTGGCCGGCGCCCGCTCTGACGCAACCGCCCGTTTTGTCCAGGATATTTTTATGAACGATGTGTTTCGGGTTTATGCAAGCCAGGATATGATTGGCATTGAGCTTGGCGGTGCCTTGAAAAATATTATCGCTTTGGCTGCCGGCGTTGTGGACGGTCTGGGCCTTGGAGACAATACAAAGGCTGCCTTAATGACCCGGGGGATTGCTGAGATCACCCGATTGGGCCAGGCTGCCGGAGGCTGCCAGGAAACCTTTGCCGGACTGTCCGGTATCGGTGATCTTATTGTGACCTGTACCAGCCGCCACAGCCGCAACCACAATGCCGGTGAACTGATCGGCAAAGGCTATACGGCCCAGCAGGCAATGGATGAGGTGAAAATGGTAGTTGAAGGCGTGTACTCTGCCCGCGCTGCCAAAAAGCTTGCCAAAAAATACGGCGTGACTATGCCTATTGTGGATGAGGTCAATGCGGTTCTCTTTGAAGGCAAATCCGCCCCGGACGCCATGAACGATCTCCTTCGGAGAGAGCGCAAAGGCGAATTTGGCTGAGGTGAAGGGTATGGGCTGGCAAAATTAGAGGCATATACAAATGTGCTTAAAAAGGATTATCCACAGCAGATTCTGGAAAAATACCGGTCTGAGCTGAACAAAATGGCGTCATATAGTGGCGACCGTAAAAAATACCGCACGCTGGTCTCGCTGCTTTGCAGCCTGAAAATCCAGGGTGGCGGGAAAATAGCGGCGCAGATCGCCAACGACTGGCGGCAGTTGTATAAAAATAGGCCCGCTATGATGGATGAGTTAAAAAAATTATGAGAAGAGAGGATGGTTCCGGTGAGGCTGCCATCCTCTAAGATTATTATCCTTTTTGCTCTGATTTTTTGTACTGGGCCAACTGAGCTTTAAGCCTTAGAATTTCTCCTTCCAGACCTCTGTTTTCAGAGAGTAATTCCTCTTTTTCTTTCTGCCACTCCCTTTCCCGCTTTCTTTCAATAAATTCCCGTATCTGCCGGTCGTATTCTCCCATATGACAAATATCTATGACATCCTCATTCTGAGAGAGGTTTTTCATTGAGTATTCCACTTCTTTAAAGGTATTATTATTCTCTGCCAACATCTTTAATTTCTCTCATGTCTTTGCTAAAAACAACTGACCCCACTGATAGAGGCCGCTGTTACAGTCTTGCTGAGTTGCGTTTTCTATCTGCTTTAATGATAGCACATTTAGACAGAAATTGTTACTATAGATCCGATAAGTTGATCTGTCCATAAAGAGATTTCGGGAATAGAAAAGATTTTCTCTTTCAAAGAGCTGAAAACCGATCGTAGAAATCTGAATAACTTTGGGCGCAGTGTCATAATTTTCCCCAACTTTGAGCTGATTATAGAGTCGGCAGAGATTGGTGAGGGAACGCTTGAACCAAAATCCCTGAGAAAGAACCTGTACAGCAACATTATCAAGCCAACACAGACATTTTCTGCCGCGGAACAGCGCATTCTGGAAAAGTATTTACTCAGCGATCTGACGCCAAAGAAGCTGGGGATCTTTATATGCCTATATTCCGGAATGCGTCTTGGGGAGATATGTGCCCTTCAATGGAGTGATATTGACATAAATTTAAAAGTTTTTCATGTGCGTCGAACTGTTCAGCGAATCTACTTAAAAGGCCAGGAACATGCCAGCAAGATTATTATCGGCACACCAAAAACCCAGACTGCTGTCCGGGATATACCAATCCCTACCCATTTATGGAAGATTTTGTGCAAAAAGAAAAAACAGTTTGGTAAAAATTTCTGCATTATTTCTGATCAGGATAAAGTCTTTTTAGATCCAAGAACATATCAGATTAATTATAAAAAATATTTAACACAATGCGGACTTCCTTATCGAAACTTTCATGCCCTGCGCCACCCTTATGTCAAGCCCACGACAAAAAAATATTTATTTTTTCTTGTCCCCATGATCCAGCTTTCTTGATAGGGATTTTGCCGCCTCCCGTTTCTGTTCGGCGGCAAAAAAAACATGAAGTCGTTCCTTTTCTTCCGGCAGCATACAGCCAAAAGTTGTGTTGCCTTTTCTGTAATAAAACGCAATCCGCATAATCAATCCCTTTCCCTCATTTGTGAGCTGCCAAACTGTCCCTTATCTTAAATTCAACATCCACCCGTTTATCAGGGTAAACATAAATCTTATCAATCAGAAGATCAACCAATTCCGAAGTCAGCCCATCGCTTTCCGTCAGCATCCGGGAAATATCCATCTGCTGGCGCTGGTGGTGCCGTTCTTCCTGTTCGGCTTCAAGACGGGCCATGACAACCGCTTTGGTATTCTGCACTTCCAACAGCCTTTCACTGATCTGCTCTTTTTGCTCCTTATATTTCGGGAGCGGAATCCCCCCGGAAACAAGCGATTCATACAGCTTCCGCTTTTCTTCCTGCAGTTCAAAAATCTGCCGGTCAAAGTCAGCTTGACGTAAAGCAACGGTATCTACCTTACGGAGATCCGCTAAGCTGTCAACGCCAAATGCTACCTGGAACTGTTTGCACAGTAATTCATAAACAAGCTGGTTCAGTTCTTTTTCTCGGATATGAATATTATAGCAGTCCAGTGAGGGAATCGTGCTGGAAAAGCGGCACCGGTAAGATGTCCCGTTTGCCAGGTGCAGGGCATGTTTACAGCATCCACAGATAACCTTCCCACGCAGGAGATAGTTGTGCTTTTTCCTGTTTGGAATCTTAAAACGCTGAATAGAGGCATTGGCCTTTGAAAAGATTTCCTCATTCACCAGCGGTATATGATGGTCCGGTATTTTGATCCAGTCGCTTTCCGCTTTGCTCCGCATCTTGTGGCCGCCAATTTCCGTAACCTCTCTTTTGCCAATCACATAAGTGCCCATATATCGTTCGTCAGCAAGAATCCGAAGCACCGTAGAATTGCACCACATTCCGTGAGTTCTTGAAACATCGTGTGTCTTAATTCCTTTTCGGGCCTTATGTTCTCCGGGCGTAGGAATCTGCTGACGGGAAAGCTCCCGTGCAATATCGGCTGCGTTCATGCCATTTACGGCATATTCAAAAATTTTCTGGACTACTTCGGAAGTCTCCGGGTCCGGCACCATCCGTCCGTTTTCCCCTTTGCGATAACCGTAAGGGCAGATTTTACTTTGGCATTCGCCACGCTGGAATTTCAGGTATTTGGCCGTTTTGGTCTTTACCGACATATCACGGCTGTAATACTCACTGATTAAATACTTGAAGGCAACTTCCATACCTCCGGTATCACCTTTTAACTTTTGGGTGTCAAAATCATCATTGACAGAAATAAAGCGGGTATGGAACAACGGAAATACCCGCTCGATAAAGTAGCCGGTTTCCAAACTGTTGCGACCAAACCGGGAAAAATCTTTTACCATGATACAGTCAATCCGATTGGCCCGTACCAGGTCAAGTAATTCCTGCACAGCAGGGCGCTCGAAGTTTGCCCCGCTGTACCCGTTATCTACAAACTCCATAAGTTCCGCATTGGTATATTCAGGCAGTTCAGAGGCATATTCCCGAAGGATGCTTCGCTGGCTGGAAATACTCATACTATCTGTTTTGGCGTCCTCCAAAGAAAGACGGATATAAAGAGCAATCATATACTTTTTCATTCTGCCGCCGCCTCCTTAAACGCCTCAAATTCCGTACGGAATGTAAATTTTACATCTACCTGTTTATTCGGGTAGACCGTGATCCGCTCAATCAAACGCTCAATGAGAGCGGCAGTCAGGGAGCCTCCGGCCAAAAGTTCCTGCTCGTCTTTTTCCAGGTCCTTGCACTTTTCGGTCTGTTTCTGACGGACGGCAGACTGGTTTTCATAAAAGGAAAGCTCTTTTTGGGCCGCCTGCATCTGTTCTTCGTAAGTCGCTTTCAAAACGAAATATTCTTCGCTGTCAATCGCTCCGTTCATCAGACTTTCATAAAGAGTTTGCAAAAACTCACGACTTTGGTTAAGCTGTAACTTTGCCCGGTTGATTTTCTCACGGGTGGCAGCCTCTTTTTCCTGTTTTTGAATGTTGTCGTTCAGAAGCAGCGCATAATCCCCCAGAACGGCGGCTAATTCCCTTTTAAGAATGTCCAGCACCGTTGCGATCAGCTCGGTTTCGCTGATGGAAACACCAGCGCATTTATCTTTATGTACCCTGGTAGGGGTCAGGCAGTGGAAGCGATATGAACCATTGCATTGTTGGCGCTGCCGGTGCAGGCTTCTCCCACAGTCTCCACAGAAAATCCGCCCCTTGAAAATATTGGGCGTATATGGAATAACCGGGTGCTTCTTGCTTTCCTCGGCCACTTCTGCCCGGTACTTCTGGACAGCATCAAAAATCTCTCTGGAAACAATAGGCTCATGGGTGCCAGTAACCACAATCAGGTTTTCCTCGCCTGCGGGCACCTGCCGATGAAGAACGGTTTTGGTCCGCCCCTGCACCATGTCACCAGTATACTTATCTTCCTGCAAAATCTTAGAAACCGTCCAGGTCTGCCAGTAACCACGACCAGCCAATGCCTGATGGGTGATCTCTCCGGTCTGCATTTTATACTTTCCTGGGGAGGGATAGCCACCCTCATTAAGCAGCAATACAATCCGATTGAGAGGGACTTTTTCATAAGCCCACTGGAAAATCTGGCGTACCACAGGAGCCGCCACCGGATCAATAATCAATTTGTGACAGTCATCAGGGTCTTTCATATATCCAAATGGCGCCCTGCCACCCACATACTTGCCCTCTTTCATATCCTGACGGGCCTGGGCCTTTATCTTGCGTCCTATGTCCAGCGCATAGGCTTCGTTAATCATATTTTTCAGCGGAAGGATAATACCGCCGTGGAGATTATCAGGGTTTTCAGAGTCAAATTGATCCGTAACGCTGATGAACCGGACATTATGGGAAGGAAAATAACGCTCAATGTAATATCCCGTGTCAATGGCATTGCGTCCCAGGCGCGACAGATCCTTGACGATCACACAGCCTACTTCGCCGGATTCAATATCCGAAAGCATCCGCTGGAAGCCGTCACGGTTGAAATTCGTGCCTGTTGCTCCATTGTCGATATAGATGTCGTAAAGACGCAGTTCGGGCTTCCCATATAGGAATTTTTCAAGAACCAGCTTTTGAGTTTCGATAGAATTTCCACGTTTATTGTTATCCTCCACAGACAGCCGGATATACAGCGCCGTACTGGTAAACGGGCAAACAGGCATGGCAGCCTGCGCTGTATTATGCTTCCTGCTTTTTCTTGCCATTTCAGACCACCATCCTTTCCTGTACCGGCGTAATCAGGGCAAGTGCTTTTTCGTATTCGTCCTGATAATTAAATTGAATCTGCAATTCGTCTTTCCCCAGCACTGTGATAACCTGCACAAGCTGGATGATTGCCTTGCGGTCAAGTTCTTCCAGATCGGAAAAACGCTTAAAATTCTCAATCCAGCGATTCCTTTCACTCCGGTTTTCCATAACATCCGCCCGTTTTTCTTTAAGAGCGGCAATCGCCTGTTCAAGCTGGGTAATCCGGGCACTATAACTGCTTTTGTTATAAAGGAACTCCGACTTGTCCAGAAATCCGTTTACCATACTTTCATACAGTTTCATTTTATATTGACGAATCCTCTCCAACTGCTGCTCATTCTGGGCGATCTGCCGCGAATACTCTTTGATAAGCTCACGGTTGATACGGCTCTGGTCTATGCCGGATAAGATTTCATCCAGAGAGACTACATTGGCAATAAACCCTTTCAGGCTGTCCCGCACGCACTCCATCAGCTCATTTTCCTTTACCATGACCGGATGAGCGCACCCATTCTTCTTTCCGGTAGGACAATAGTAATAGTGATACTCTTTGTCTTTATAGCGGTTGGTTTTACGTACCATCCGGCTTCCGCAGCAGCCGCAGACCAGTATGCCGGAAAACAGATAGACTTTATCTTTTTGGGGAGATGTACGGGTGTCCAGGTTGCGAATCCTTTGTACCAGGTCAAAATCATTCCGATCAATAATGGCTTCGTGAGCATTTTCCACGCGAATCCACTCGGAGGAAGGGCGGCTCTCCATCTCTTTCAGCTTAAAGTGCTGAGAACCTTTTCGACCCTGGACCAGTGTGCCGGTATAGGTTTCATCCTGCAAAATCCGGGTGACGGTATTTGCCGACCACCGGCAATCCTTCCGGTCTGTATAGCCTTTCTTGGCATGGGGAAGGCCATAATACTTTTTATATGCCAGGGGAGAGAGTGTACCCAGCCGGTTCAGCTCATTAGCGATGGCGTAGGGGCTGAATCCTTCCAGGCGCATCCTGAAAATGCTCCGCACCACCTGGGCAGCATATTCGTCTACCACAAGAAGATTATGATTTTCTTCGGATTTACGATAGCCATAAACTGGGAAAGCTCCAACGAAATCACCGTTCTTGCGCTTTGTCTCCAGAGAACTTCTCGTCTTGATGGAAATATCCCGTGCGTAGGCTTCATTCATAATGTTCTTTACTGATACAGTCAGGTCATCGCCTGCGCTTTCATTAAGAGTATCAATATTGTCATTGATGGCAATAAACCTCACGCCATAGGCCGGAAAGACACGGCGCATATAGCGGCCAGTCTCAATATACTCTCGACCAAGACGGGAAAGGTCTTTGACAATGACGCAGTTGATCTTTCCTTCCATGATGTCATCCATCATTTCCTTAAAAGCCGGACGGTCAAAGATAACCCCACTGTACCCATCGTCTACCTTTTCAGAGACCAGCTCGATTTCCGGGTGACGGCTCACGAAATCTTCGATCAGCTTTCGTTGATTGCCGACACTGTTGCTTTCATTTGATTTGTCATCCGTATAAGATAAGCGGATATATTTGGCAGCCTTATAAACCTGCATAGAAAAACACTCCTTTCATCACGGAAAAATCCCCGCAATTCAAGGAGTGCAGTCTGCTTATCGGTATTCAATTCCTTTTCCATGTTTATTATAACGCTCCATGCGGGAAAAATCAGCCCCCAAAATGAAAAAAATCAGCAAATTTCAGCGAAGGATTCCGCGCAGACATTCCTCCAGGGTGGCACCTTCCTGGGAAAAACTTGCCCGGACAACAAATCTGCCGCATTTGAAATGATACGGGTCCCGGATCTGCCGAATAAACTCGGCAATCCTTTCTTCTCGCGGCAAATCCTTATTAACAGATACATCCCGGATGTCGGCAAGTTTATCTGCCTCCGGTGTTTGAATGACCGTATATGCCGGTGTGTGACTCATAACAGCAGCTCCTTTCCTTTCATACTGAATCATCAAAATCACATGAATAAGGCCGGACACACTGAAAGAGCGGCCCGGCCTCATGGTATCTGATTTCGATTTTGTAGGAATCCATGCCGCTGCTCAAAAATCAAAACAACGGCATGGATGTTTTTAGGTTACTGCCGTATTTGTCACGCCCCCCGGCAGGCCCGTTTTCGGGCCGGGGATGCCACAGGCTGCGGCCAGCTTTACCGCATCATAGCCCTGCTTATGCCGTCGCTTCGCCAGAGCTAACGAACACAGAAGGGACTCCCCCCAAGTCTTTGACGGGTCGTGAGAAAGTATCATTATGCCCTGTATCAGTCATCGCGTCTGGCCTGCCACAGCCAGATCAATGGATAGCGTGGATCGCTCGGACGGCTGGGCTTCATCACCTCCTTAAAGCCGCCTGTCATCGCGCCGCTCCATTTGCCGCTCGGAATACAGGGAAAGTACCTATGGCACCGTATATTCAGTTGTCAAAGAACAAGCGAGGGGCGTGGCAGTCGTGACAGTATTATAGATGGGCCGGGCCGGAACATGTGTTGCCGGCCACACCCGTCAGGATTGTCCCGCCGAATATGTCCCTCTATTATTCATTTCATTTTTAGGCGTTTTTTTCGGGGTCTGACTCCATTTTTTTCAAAATTTTTTTCAGACGCCGAAGTCCTCTCTGGATTCCTTCATACACAGAGCTTGTGCCGGAGCCTTCACTCTTTGCGATTTCCGATATACTCATGCCAAGAAGGAAATGAGAAGTGATCCGGTTCCGCTGTTTTTCCGGAAGAGAGGCAATCGCCTGATAGAGCCGGGCATTTTCTTCTTTCTGTTCCAGGATTTCAGCCGGTGTCAGAACAACCACCAGGGCATCGCGTTCCACATTGACATCGTAATCCAGAGAAAAGTATGCTTTGTGCCGGTATGTACGCAGAAAAGAAGCTGCCTCTGCTAATTTTAATTCATGGAGAAGGGCTGCCACTTCGTCCGGTACTTCAACAATAGCGTCCTGTGTATAAAACGGGTAATAATCCCGCAGATTGATTTCTTTCATGGTAATCCTCCAATTTCGATTTTTGAGTGGGTTAATGGGCAAATCGAAATCAGAGGGGCGGTGATCTACACCGTACAAGTCCGGCGGCAGGCTTGTCCTGCGCCTTATATGTAAAAAGGAGCGCCCACCGTACAGCGGTAAGCTGTGCCTGTCGTGTTCCGTCACTATCTGACGGAGCAGGATGGAAAATGCAAAATCCTGTCGAATAGAAAAACCCCGCAATCCATCGCAGGATTACGGGGTTTGAATCTCTTTTATATGACCGGCTATGTCGAGGCCGGTATTCTGACCTCGGCAGCATTTTCCATGCCCTCCTTTAGTGAAGGAGAGCAGATTTACTTATTATGTCCACCTCCCTCATTTTGGGGCATTATATAGGGAGAAGTGCTATAATTCTTCCAGAAGTGTCATGGATTTACTGAATTTAATCAACAAAATACGACAAAAACAGGTATTATTCACACAGCAACGAAAATGCGAAAATTAAGGGTGCGGCAGAGACCGCACCCTTCCTATATTTCAAATTTATAGCCCACTCCATAGACGCTTTTCACATAATCTGGCAAATCGGGGGCAACCCGGAGCTTCTTTCGCAGGTTGCTTATATGATTGTTAATTGCTTTCCGGGAATAGTAGGTGTAGTCCTCATGCCATACCAGATCCAGCAGCATTTCATAGGTGAACACCCGCTTTGGATTCAGTATGAGCAAAGCAAAAATCTCAAATTCCTTAACCGTTAACGGAATTATCTGGCCCCGCACAGTAACAAAGCGCTGCTCTAAGCAGAAATATAAAGCACCTTCCCGGATTTCTGTCAACGGCTGATCTGCCTGCGGCGGGATAAAATACTGGCCTCGAAAGAGTGTTGTGCATGGGACATCAGTCGGAATATTGCTAGCCTCATAGTCACGAACAAACTGAGCTAACTCCTTCTTTTGATTGGATGATAGTAGGGCAAATAGTTTTTCACCTATCTGCCTGCCGGAATCTTGTAAATCCAATACGGCTAATTTCCCATCTCATCACCTCCTGACGACACCTAAATTGTCCTATACTTAATGAAAAAGACTATTCCTAAATCAATTCTTGAATTAATATACGATTCAGAGTTATACGTTTGCTTTTGCAGTGAGATTTTTCCTCAATGATTTATTGGAAAAATATAATCCAACATCTTATCTCCTATCTCATTATCTCATTTCAGGCCGGAGAATAACTTTTTTGAACAGGAACATTGTTGCGCCAAAATAGGTCAAGTATATGGCGCAGAACAACAGAATCGTTATTACGCCATAGAACAGCACAAGCCCCGCCTGCAAAATTGCTTCCCCGAAGATGAACTGCGTCCCCACAACCAGCAGGATGGTAAGAACGATGGGGAAAAACAACGGAATCAAGAACACAGTGGATAATTCCTTACGGACCAGGGAAGCCTGCTTCTGGGCTGATACGCCCAGCCGGTCAATTACAGCATAATTTTTTTGGTTTTTATCTATGGCGGAAAGCTGCTCAAAAGCCAGCACTGAACAGGAAAGAATAATGAAAATGATGCTCAAATATAACCCGCAAAAGGAGAGCGTCGTGAATCCAGTCAGTGAATTGGCAACCCCCCACGCTTTTACCGTTACCCCCATCGTCACTCTTTCCGGCAGTTCCTGTCCGGGTTGGATGTCTGGCAGCCATTTACCGCTGTTCAAAAACTGTCTTAGTTCGCTTCTCAACTCCGGGTATCCGCCACCTTCCAGCTTCATTACCAGCCGGATTTTCTCCCCTGATAGCTGGGAAGCCGCTTCATCCGGCAGGACAAGTACATACCCATTTGTTCCAGCCATTTGATACTGTTCCATCGGTTCAGTCAGGATCGGCGTTTCCGCTACGGTCAAAGTCTGTCCGTTCAATGTGATTTCCGGCTGCTGTTCCAATCTCTGCCGAATGTCATCCATATAGTTCCATGTATCACAGTGAACAAAAAATTCGTTGTTGTTTATGGAAACAGGAGAAAGCCCCAAAATCTCCCGCAGGTGGTTATAGTCAGACAAGGACAAGGCTTCAATGGCTTCATCGGGGACTGCATACAAGTAATAGGTTACGCTGTCCTCCACCTTGCAGCGTTCGTCTACAAAGGAGAGGACGGAATCCATGCTATTTTTTGTCAATGGCGCGTCAATAGCGACTCCGGCGTCATAGGGATAATACGCCTCCATGTTGGCTTTATAGCCTGCACCCATCGTCAATCCCAAAAACATCGTTGCAAGGGAAATCGTCAGCAAGATTGCCACAACGGCCATTGTGCGCCCGGAAGATTGGATGCGCCTACCGATCTGCCCCAGGAAAAACAGATTTTCTTCTCGATATTTCCGGTGTGGGTTTCGTTTTGCGAATTGGTACAGCAAGACCGGGATATTCCGGTGCAGCTCATAAACACCCACAAGAATCAGCAGACAGGCACCGCCAAAGTACAACAATGCTTCATTGGTCTGAATATGAAGTCCTTTTTCCAGCAGAATCACACCTGCAATCATAGCGGCGACGGAGAGTAAACCGGTCAGAACGCTTCGATGTAAAGACTGAAAACGGATTTCCTCGTTTTTTTGGTTATCATAAAGTAAATCAATTACCTTCTGTCGGCGGATAACCTTTGCGGCGCGAAACATTCCGAATCCATACATCAAGATGAAGAAAAACAAGGTCATTCCCCACGCGCGGAAAGAAAACAAGACCCGGTAGGTGTGCGGAATCTCAAAAATATTCTGGACCACCTGATTCAATAGCCCGGATAGCCCGGTTCCGACCAGAGTCCCCAGCAAAAAAGCCACTCCGCCAATTATGCCGTTTTCCACCAAAAACAGATTGCGGACAGTTTTCACCTCCATGCCCATCAGTTCATAGGCGGCAAATTCTTTTTTCCGTTGACCCAGCATGAACCGAATGGCATATCCGATGACAAACGAGGACATAAAGGCGATTAGTACCGACAGTATCAAAATGCCCGTGGTAAGCATCGACATATTTTCCGTCATGGCGAGAATGTCTGGTGAGAATCCCAGCGCCAGGAAGGAGTACATCAGCGCCGCCGTCAGGGTGAGCGTCACAAAGTAGATGATATAATCCCGCAAACTCCTGCGGATATTCCGAAATGCAAGTTTAGAGTACATCGCTCACGCCCCCTCCCATCATGGTGAGGACATCCAAAATTTTGTTAAAGAAAGTCCTGCGAGAATCGCCGCCTTTGAGAATCTCTGTAAAAATCGCACCGTCACGCAAAAAGAGGATACGGTTGGCGTAGCTTGCAGAAAAGGCATCGTGCGTCACCATCAATATTGTTGCTCCAAGCGTTTCGTTGATGCTCTGGATGGTGGAGAGCAGCATTTGGGACGAGTGGCTGTCCAAAGCGCCGGTAGGTTCATCCGCCAAAATCAGTTTGGGCTGGTTGATGATTGCCCTAGCGCAAGCACACCGCTGTTTCTGACCGCCGGACACTTGGTAGGGGTATTTGTCCAGAATATCCGTGATGTTCAGTTTTACGGCCATTCCCCTCACCCGACCGTCAATCTCGCCCGCGGGAACCTGATTGATGGTCAGTGCCAGGGCAATGTTTTCACTGATGGTCAAAGTATCCAGCAGATTAAAATCCTGAAACACGAATCCGAGATTTTCCCGGCGAAACCGGGCAATCTCTTTTTCATTGATCTCGGTTACATCGGTTCCATCCAAATAGATATGTCCCGCGCTGACTGTATCAATGGTGGAAATGCAGTTGAGTAAGGTAGTCTTACCGGAACCGGACGCGCCCATGATCCCCACAAATTCCCCTTGCTGAACGGAAAAACTGATGTCCTGTATCGCCTTTGTGATATTCCCGCCATTCCCATAATACTTCTGGATATGATCCAGCTTCAAAACTTCTTTCATAATGCCATCACCTCTGTTTCTATTCTGTTTCTATTGTAAAATAACGCAAGCATTGTTTGTATCAAGTTTTCTTACGAAGTTCTAACAAAAATGTAAGAAGTGCAGAACTTCAGCCCTGCACTTCTTGAATTAGACAGTTAATGTGAAATGAAAGGGAAATGGCTGTGCCGTGTTCCGATGAGTCCGCTGTAATGCCAATACCCAATTTTTCACAGAGCCGTTTGCACAGGTACAGACCAATCCCCGTGGACTGCTGAACAATGCGCCCGTTCTGCCCGGTAAATCCCTTTTCAAAGATACGCGGCAAGTCAGCAGAGGAAATTCCAATCCCATTGTCCTCCACCACAAGGATCACCTGATCCTGCTGCCTGCTGGCGGAAAATGGAGGACCGGCTGCTCGGATCGGTACTTGACCGCATTGGCAATTAACTGGTTCAGAATAAACCGCACCCATTTTTCATCGGAATAAACTGTATCCTGCATTTCCTCCACTTTCAAATGCACACCATTTTGAAGCAACAAGTATTTGTTATCCGCAATCGCCTGATGCACCACATTGGACAGTGCCATTTCCCGAACAGAGTAATCTTTTTCCGTATGTTCGCTGCGGGCATAGTAAAGAGCCTGCTCGGTGAAGCGGTTGGTCTTTTCCAGTTCCAGTAGAAGTTCTTTTGTCCAGTCTGTCCGATGGTTTTCGCACAGCAGCTTCATGGCGGTAATGGGTGTTTTAATCTCGTGTATCCACTGCTCAATGTACTCTTTGTATTCAAGGCGCTCCCGCTTAACTTCGCTGATCTGCTCCAGCATAGACTTCCCGGCCATTTTCAAAATCCGATAATAGACCTGATCTTCTGCCTGCTCTGGTAACTCCATTACTTCGGAAATCAGATAGCGTTCCGAAAGCTGTCCAGTCATGTCCAGGAGCCTTTGCATCTGTCGTTTTCGTTTCCAATAAGTAAAACCCAGTCCTACCGATACAATCACAATCCATGCAATAAGGATCAGCAGAACAGCGGACAGAGAATTACCGATCACAAATAGGAACACGGTGAGCGCGATCATACAAACCAAATTGGTCAGCAAGAAAGGCAACCGGTTTTTCCAATACAGTTTTCCATTCATAGTGTGTACCCCTGCCGATGCTTCGTTTTGATAAAATCTTTCAATCCGATACCTGCCAGCTTCTCACGGATACGATTGATGTTGACGCTCAAAGCGTTGTCATCTACATACAACTGGTTATCCCACAAAAACTCGACAATATCACCGCGGGAACAGATTTTACCCGCATTTCTGAACAGGTAGTAGAGGATTTTTAACTCGTTTTTGGTCAGCTCCACTCTCTGTCCCTCATATTCTAAACTGCTGGATTCCAGATGTAGAATTGCACCGCCATAAGTCAACTGTTCGTTTTGCTGTGCCGGATATGCCCGCTTGAGCAGTGATGCAATTTTAGCAAGCAGGATTGCCATGTTATAGGGTTTGGTGATGAAGGCGTCGCCGCCGAGCATAATGCTGTTGAGTTCATCCATATCGGTATTACAGCTTGTCACAAAAATGATTGGCACATCGGAGAAAGTGCGTATTTGAGTACAGAGAGAAAAGCCGCTGGTTCCCGGCAACTTGATGTCCAGTAAAATCAAGTGTGGCTGTTCAGCTTTGATTCGGTCAATCACATTAGAAAAAAGCTCCGGTGCTGCTGTTTCATAACCGTTGCTTTGCAACAGGGTATTCAGTTCGTTCCGTATTAACGGGTCATCTTCGATAATAAATATTTTTTGTTTCATTTTATCTCCCGGTCAAATTGGCTTCAACGATCCTTATTGGCTTCGTCTTTTTTCTTTTTTTCCTCCCGATATTTACGGATAAGTTTATTCCGAACAGGAATACCAACACCAATCAGAAGCACTACTGCTAAAATCGTGAAATCCATACTATCCACCTCACATTTCTTTATTTTTCATAATCTGGACAGAGAACCAGATCGACACAGCATACATAACAACCACCAGCGCAATCGCAAGAGTGAGAAGCAGCACAGGTGAACTGGCAATCGCGTTGATAATGGGGTTATCAGCGGGCAGTTTAGGAAGAAGAAACAAAGTCACTAAAAATCCTGCAACTGGAATATACATAAACACCCGGCCTTTGATAGAGCCAAATTTGTAATATCCGGGAATTTGAAATACCGTGTAAAGCGCAAACAAGAACAGGCCGCCAATGGCCGCGCTGATAATGCCAAACGGTTCAACGGTTTCTCCCAATGCCTGTAATACAATCGGCTGTGTGATAAGGGACACCACCAAAGCGATAACTCCAAGCACAATAACAAAAAGATACCGTCCCATCACCATTTCACTTTTCTTTACAGGCAAAATACCATATAGGCGTTCCATGCTATTTTTTTCTGTGACGGAGAAGGTATAGCCGGTTGTCATGGCGATAAAGCACATGGCGAAAGAAACTCCTGTCAATATAGAGCGGTTGATTGCTGCAAAAGCGATGGGGAGAAGCATAGTAAACCCAATCACTTTGACATACGGTTTTACAAGGGAAAAATCCAGTCTTGTAGCTTTCAATATATTACTCATAATCCTCACCTTTCTTGCTTGTAAACACAACGATTTCGTCAATGGTAGCCGGTTCAATGTCCAATGCAGTAAATGAGCCAATATCCTCGGTTTTTACCAGAGCTTCAAAGCCAGTCGGGAAAGTACGAACGCCAATCGCCTTCGCTTGTAGATCAGCGGAAAGTTCATCTATACCACCCTTAACAATGCGGAACATATCAACAAATTCATCCTTGCTGCCGGTGAAAAAAAGTTCCCCATAGCTGATGTATGTGATATAATCAGCAGCTCGTTCCAAATCGCCAGTAATATGGGTGGAAAATAAAACGCTGTGTTCTCCGTCCTCAATGTATTCCGAGAGAATCTGAAGCAATTCATCTCTGGAAACTGGATCAAGTCCGCTGGTAGGTTCATCCAAAATCAGCAGCTTTGCGTCATAGGAGAACGCACAAGCCAGCATCAACTTCATCTGCATCCCCTTTGACAGTTCTTTGACCTTTTTGGTCGGAGCGATATGAAATTTCCGTAGCATCTCACTAAAACGCTCCGAGTTCCAGTTGGGATAGAAAACAGAGATGGATTTTTCTACCTCAGAAACTTTCCAATCATCACTGAAATAGTTGGTATCAAACACAACGCCCAGTTCGGCTTTTGCCTTCTGTTCGTCAGCGATATTGTCCAAGCCCATGATTTTGATTTCTCCGCCGTTGCGTTTGAGCATATTCAGAATGAGCTTGATTGTAGTTGTTTTGCCGGAACCGTTCGGCCCGATCAGCCCCATGATATAGCCTTTGGGGAGCGTAAAAGTAATGTTATGAAGCTGAAAACTGTCGAAAGATTTTGACAGATTTTTTACTTCCAAGTAATTAGTCATCTGTATTCGCCTCCAATAAAATATCTAAAAGATGATGTAGTTCCTCATTAGATAGGTTAGCAATTTTTGCTGCTTTTATAGCTTCTGTTAAGCTATTTTCTACTTTGCAAATTAGCTGCTCCTTCATAAGTTCGGAACCGCTGCCAAGTACAAAACAACCGCGACCCTGAACATTCTTGACAAACCCTTCCTGTTCCAGTTCTGTATAGGCCCTTGTAACTGTCAAAACACTGATCTTTAAGTCCTTTGCCAGAGTGCGGAGAGAAGGCAAGGCTTCTTCCTCTTTTAGTTCTCCTGACAGGATAGCGGCTTTGACCTGCTGTTTAATTTGCTCGTAAATAGGTACGCCTGATACATTTGAAATAATTAGTTTCAATCCATCCTCACCCCTCCTGTTTTAACTGTTATGCTTTTATGTATAACAGTATAACACGCGTAACAGAAGAAGACAATACATATCAAAAAGTTTACAATTACAAAATCGACAGGCAGGCGAGACAAATTGGCAAGCAATGCAAACATATACATGTTTTGCGATTTTGGCCGGATTGCACCGGCCAAAATGCTTGTTGAGGGATAACCCCCAAGCCCCCAAGATCGCCACCTTCGGTGACGGCCACGCGTCCTGCGGACGCTAAAAAAATCTTCAAAAGGAAAGCTGCAGAGTTGGTAATTGCTCTGCAGCTTCCTTTTTCATATATCGAATTTATAGCCTACACCGTACACGCTTTTTACATAGTCCGGCAGATCCGGGGCAATCCTAATTTTCTTTCGCAGGTTGCTTACATGGTTGTTGATTGCCTTTCGGGAATAGTAGGTGTAGTCCTCATGCCATACCAGATCCAGCAGCATTTCATAGGTAAACACCCGCTTTGGATTCAGTATAAGCAAAGCAAAAATTTCAAACTCCTTGACCGTCAGCGGAATCACCTGCCCCCGGACAGTAACAAGGTGCTGCTCTAAGCAGAAATACAAGTCACCTTCCCGGATCTCTGTTAACGGCTGATCTGCCTGCGGCGGGATAAAATACTGACCTCGAAAAAGCGGTGTATATGAGACATCAGCCGGAATATTACCAGTCTCATAGTCGCGAACAAACTGAGCCAGCTCTTTTTTTTGATTGGAGGAAAGCAGAGCAAACAATTTTTCTCCAATTTTCCTGCCTGATTCTTGCAAATCCAATACGGCTAATTTCCCATACTATCACCCCTTTCTAAATGCTTAATTTATTGCGATTTGATAAGTACAAAAAATATCCTTTGCAATAAAATCAGCCATTTACAAATCGACATGTTCAAAACGTTTCGATGCAACGCGATAGGTCAAAATGTTGCCGAAAATGTAGATCAAGATACCGATGCCCAATATAGGAAGCTGCCTTATCAAATCGCCTGTCTGTAAGCTATCAAGCCATGTAAATGACGGCAGGTGTACGCTATATTCCATCAACGCGATTACCGCAGTTGCCGGGATAATGGCAATTACAAACGCCTTGCCTACTTGGTATGCAGACTGAAAAAGCACAGTTAGGTACAGAAAGTTAAATATGGCATAGACAATCAGGCCAAATCCAAAGTATGCTACATTCGCCTCAATGCCAACAGGATTGCCGTCAGGGAGCGTCCACAAGCGGATGATTGAAAACGGTATGCAGATAATAAGTTGTGCAATCTCGATACTAACGAACAGCAGGCATTTACTTTTTACTACATGGCGCTTTTTGATGGGAAGCGTAGCTGTGTAAAAGGCGTCGGAATTTTCTCTGGCAAATTGGGAAGTAAAATATAGTCCGAGGCAACCAAAGAAAAAGATCATGCCATACGGATATGCGGGAACCAGAAGCAACGCCCCGATCAGCAGGAACAGATATACAACAGAATGTACGGCAAGATGCCACTCTTTATAGAGTAAATTAGACATTATAAGTCCCCCTTTCATTTCTCACCATGATTTCCTCCAAATTCAGGCTATCTTCGCCGGGAGCTTTCAGGGATTGGAAAGCCTGAATAAAGGAAGCCTTATCCGCGCTGGCGATGATTTCACCATTTTTGATATAGGTTATATCGTCAGCGCATTTGTCCAAATCCGAAGTGATATGCGTAGAAAATAAAATGCTTCTTTTCCCGTCCTTTACCAACTGCTGAAAAAGCTCCAACAAATCCTCACGGGCCACAGGGTCAAGGCCGCTGGTCGGTTCGTCGAAAATAAGCAGTTTGGCGTCATGCGAAAGCGCAAGGGCAATTAAATATTTCACCTTCATGCCTTCTGAAAGCTGCTTTACCTGTTTTTGCTCGTCGAGTTCAAACATAGACATATATTTTCGGTATGCGGCATCATCCCAGTTCTGGTAAAAACGCTTCGTCACGCCGGTAATCGTTTGCAGTTTTTTGTCTTGATAAAACTGAATACTCCCTAAAACCACACCGACATTTTGTTTGCAGCTTTCTTCATCCTGCCGGAAATCGTGACCGAGCATTTTAATACACCCTTTGTCCGGGTAAACCATGTTGAGTATGGATTTAAGCGTTGTACTTTTGCCAGCACCGTTTTTACCGATCAGGCCCATAATTCTCCCTTGTTCCAAAGAGAACGAAACATTCTTCAATGTGAATTTGGGGTACTTTTTCGTCAACCCCTCTACTTCAAGTAATCTCATAAAATCCTCCTTAAAAATTAGTTAGGTGATGTGCGGAAAAGATCGTCAAACAAATCGCCAACCATATCAAGTGGTTGAATGGCAATACCGAGGGAGCTATCAGCTCGCATCAGGAGCATATCGCCCGGTTTTAGGTGCAAAAGCTGTCGTGCCTTTTGCGGTATGACAATCTGACCTTTTGAACCGACTTTGACGGTAGCCATGTAACGGTTTTTCCCGACAGACGTACTATTCTTTTTTTCTTCTGTCATCCGGTTTCCTCCTTTTTCTTGTGTTACAAGTTTTACTTGTAACACTGCACTTGCATTATAGCGCGCAAAGTAGTGAAAGTCAATATAAGTTTTACAAGTTTTACTTTTGCGCCAAAAAAACACCGCGCCTCGAAATGAAGCGCGGTAATATATTCTCCATAAATTATTTCTTTCCCGGAAACAGATTTTCAAACATTTCATTCGTGGTATTGAATGTTTGGATAGCAATGCCCTGTTCGACATCGGCCAACATCAACAGCATATCGCCCGGCTGGATATTAAACATATCCCGAACCTCTTTCGGGACAATGATCTGTCCTTTTGGCCCGACTTTGACCGAAGTAACAAACTTTCCCTCTACTGGCTTTTCCTTTCCCATTGTTTCACTTCCTTTCCGGGGAGAACGTAGTTTTACTTGTAAAAAAAATTCTACCATATGATCGGAACAATGTCAAACAAGTAGTCTCTCTGAATTATCTTGACTATATTCATTTTTAGATGGTCCCAGCAGATAATCAATATTGGCTTTCACATTTTGCAGCTCCCGCATTTCTTCCCGTACCTGCTTATATTCCGCATAGGCTTTCCTTTTGGCCTCCAGCACTTCGGCATATTCTTCCCGCAGAGTCTTTATGGCAGGCAGTTTCTCCACACCCAGGCTGTCAAAGTATTTCTTCGCTGCTTGGTGGATCAGGATGTCAGCCTCATGCTCGGCCCGGAACTTTTTGCTGTAACCAGCTTTCCGGTACTCAATATAGATAGCCCTCGTCTTAGAGTAGTTGACGATCTGTTTTTGTAATTCTCCATTTTGAGACAAACGGCTCTCCATATCTTTGATCTGCGTGGAAAGCTCATTAAACCGGGAAGTCGTGGCCTGGGACTTTGCTTGAAGGTCCTCATAGCTCATATCCCCATGCTCTTTCAGGTAAGCCACGGCTTTCGCAAGCTGCTTCACATTGAATACTTTGGCCCAACGCTCATAACCGGCGCCTTTGCCGGAACGCATTGCGGCGTCAATATCAATCAGCATCCTTACCGAAGAATGAGATTGCTTGGGATGAACAGAGGAAATATAGGTTCCGGCAATCCTTTCCCGTATGGCCTGTTCCGTGTAGTCGCCTTTCAGAGTGTTGCAGCGAGTAGGCTTCTTTTGACCGGAGACACGGAAATTCACAGATTTCCCGCGCCGGGTGACTTCCACGCCGGACGCTTCCAGAATTTTCAGGAAATCCTCAAAGGTGGAGGGGGACTGCTCCAGGGCGGCGTCAATAGCCCGCCGGATCTGGTTCTGAAAGGATAGCGGTTTGTTTCCATCACCCAGCCATTTCCCATAATGACCGCGGCTGGGCTTGGGATCTTCCACAATGGAAAGGCCATGTTCCAGACACAGCTTATCGCTGATCCGGCGCAAAGCCCATGAGGAACCCCAGAAGTTGCGGAATTTCCGGGTACATTCCAGATTTACCGCACTTACGATGATGTGATTATGGACATGATGCTTGTCTATGTGCGTACAGACAACAAAAGCGTTGTTTCCCTTCGTCAGTCTCATAGCAAGCTCCTGGCCGATCTGATTGGCTTCCTCCGGCGTCACTTCACCCGGCTTAAACGCCTGCCGAAAATGGTAGGCAATCACGTCATCCGCACCCCGGACTCTGCCGGTCTGGTGGATATACTGCCGCTTGGCTAAGGTAAATTCCGCGTCCGCTGTACGGGTATCACACGCAAAGCCATAAATCAGCTTTCCATAGTCGGTTTTCTCTGGATTTTCTACATAATCAATGATGTCCTCGATTGCGGTAGAGAAGGAGCGTCCCTCTCCGATATGCAAGGGCATCAGCCTTGTGGTCGCCATTGTCCACCTCCCTTGAAAAATATACGCCGTCAAAACATTTCAATGTAATAAAAAAAGCGGCCCGCCGGTTGCTCGGCGGGCCAAATCCTTACCTTATGCAATTTTATACCGTGCCCGCAGGTGAAGGGCAAAGACCAGTATAGCTCCCAGCACCCACACTACATAGGTCCATACCATATCTTTGCCGGAAAATTCATAGGCCATGGTAGCAAAAATAAATCCCCAAACAACGGACAGCCCGCCGCCGATCAGCCAGAAGCCGGGGCGGGTACAGTGCAGCAGGAGAAGCCCCAAAAGGACAGCAATGCCAATCACAACCGCCAGGGCAGGATGAACCCCTAAAAGCCCGTGGGAAAGAAAGCCCGCCAGGATTGCCAGCGCAATGCTGTCAAAAACAATGATGTTTCCCCAAAAAAGCCCGATCACCGTCACAATCAGTCCGATCACAATGCCGATCAACAATTCTAAGCCAACGACCAGTAAAGCAGCGCCCATACGATGGCCTCCCTTCTAAAAAACAGGTTTTTTCCTTCTATGAAAATTCTACCGCTCCGGGCCACAGGAAAGCAACCGTTTTTTTGAATGTTCATGGAATGTTTGTAAATTCTGTCAGCAGCTTTTTTGCAATTTCCCACAGCCCATCCATGCGGGATTGCAGATCTGCAATATCCGCCCCGTAGATACTTCCGGTTTCATGGGCCTTCCGTGCGTACTGGTTCAGATTGTTGGAGCAGATACGCAGCAGCCGGGTCAGCTCCCGGACTTCGGACAGATCCAGGTTGATCACATATCCGTCAATCGCCATTTTACGGATAAAGGCAGAAGTGTTCGTGATACCGGCCTGCGCCATGCGTTCCCTGATCTTATCCATTTCCTGTTCGGAAATCAAAATGTGAATCTGGGCGCTGCGTCTTTCTTTCGGGGCCTTCATCGTTGGGGCTGTTCCTTTGTCTTTTTATTAGGAGCCGGACGAGGAGCATTTGCGGCAGCCTCTTTCAGAAAGTGGGTAACAGACCGCTTTTCCGCCGCAATCATTTGATCCAGGTGATTTTCAAACACGCCGGGTATAAAGTTATGCCGGTATTCCTGTTCGCTTGCCAGAATCCCGCGCAGCAGGCCCGGAACAGCCGGCTCCAGCCGGAATTTCTCGGCTTTGCCAAATTGGGCGTGAAGGGACAGCTTATGCTCATGGTAATACGCATAGCGAAATTCCATTGGCTCGCTCTGGCCTTCAAACTGGACGGTCACGGACGCAGCGGGAAGGGCGGTCCGTTCAATATGCTCCGCCATAGCCCTGTAATCCTGCGTATAGAGATTTCCCTTGATTGCAGCGCCTTCCATGCCGGTGATCTCCACCGTGTACGCAAGAATCGTATCACGGGTATCTTTGTAAAACTGCCAGGTGTAAAACGCATCGGAATCCCGGATAAAAACATCCCGCTCCCGGAAGCACCATGTCCCGGAGGGGCGGGACATCCAGAACAGCGGGGTACGCTCCGGGTGCTTTGTTTGGGCGATACGCTCCATGCTGCCAACATCATATTCAAAATCAGATTGATAATGCTTTGTGTTCCGTTCCATAACAGAGCGGAGGCATTGTTCCACATCCACATTTTCAAATTTCAGCTTCAAGCCTTAAAGCCCCCTTTCCGGCGGGGAAGGCTGAAAACCACGGGCCTCATGCCCCGTGCGGTCTGCCCGCAGCTTTTCCATGATCGAAGGCTTCTCATTGGGCAGCGTTTCCGGGGCCAGCTCCCTTATTTCCTCATGGGTCTGCCCATCGGTAAGGTCGGCCCGGACCGGCGGGTCGTTATTCACAATGCCGTCAATCATGTTGTAGTTGCCCTTTTCGCCCTCCAGATCCAGCTCTGCGTTGCGAAGATAGTTTTCCGGCGCCTGGAAGGGCTGGCCCGCAAACAGGATTTCCCGGCGCGGGGTGAATTGCCGCAGAACACCTTCCTGCAGGCGGGCAAATTCCATATACTGATCCATCGTCAGCCCCCGGTCCAGCATTTCCTCCTGTGAGTGCGACCAGCCTTCCCCATAGAGGAAATAATACATTTCCGGCATATCGCTCACAAAACATAAAGAGCCGTCCCGGTTGTCATAGCTTCCCGGCTGGCCTGGGGTAAAGGAATAGCGTTCCTCCCGGCCAAGATATACCTTATTGTCAGCGGCAAGCATGGCGACCATATTGGCATAGTTGCTGTGTACCGCAGAACGGATCTCCACAACCGGGTCCGCCTCCGGCGCCATCTGCCTGCCGGGGATCTCATTATGTTTTTCTGCAACCTCATTTCTCGGCGCACGGTCCACCGGGCCGACAGCTTCTATATCCGGCTGTGAGGCGGGGACTCTTACAGCGTTTGGCTCCGGCTCCTTCTCTTTGACAAAGTAACGGACATTGGCCGTTGCCTTACGGTTCAATTCCAGGGCATAAGCCTGGGCCGCCTCCAGGGATTCAAATTCCAGGGGGCGGCCATCTTCTTTGCACCATGCTTCCGCATGGCCGAACATGGAAGCGGCACTTCTTACCGCCCAAACTCCATATACCTGTTCCATTTCACATCCTCCTTATCGTTCCGGCTCCTTTGCCGCCTTTTTAGGGGCAGCCGTTTCCGGGGCTTTATTATTTTTAAGCTGCTGCCGGATAGAGTGAGGCCGCCCGGCCTCCCGGTCAGCCGAAGTGATATTGACATATTCCCCTATAATACAAAGCGCCTTATGATAGCTGTCACAGGAAAATACCCGGTCCGCCATTTCTTTCGCCTGTTCTGGCATCCCATGGGTTTTGAGAGTGCGGGAAGCAATGCCTACCAGGTTGAAAATGTTCCCGTCCTGGCCGATCAGCGGGCAATCCGGTTTCCCTGGCGCTTCCTGCGCCGGTTCATGGCCCAGGCGGTTGTCGATATAATCGGATAACCAGGTGCCGCCAAAAGTATCATGGGTTTGCAGACGCCACATGGCAAGTTTCCCTATATCCAGCTTGACATCCTCAAAAGGGAACAGCAGGCAGGTAAGCCCCTCATTTTGGAATACGCTCACATGGGTAAAAGTGGTTCCTTCCAAAAGAATCCCTTTCTGCGCCAACAGGTCATTGATCCCCTGGACCCATTCGCCAGGATCACCGCCGCAGCCCTGCAAAACAAGCCCTTCTTTATCCTCCATACGGCGAAGGTCCTCCGCCGTGATATTCTGAATTTCCATAGATTCCTCCTGGTTTGAGATCCTCTCGTTATGAGCCGGGTAAAGGACTTCGGAAAGCGCCTGTTCCCACTGCCTGCCAAATCCCCGGACTACGGTATCGGGAAGCGCACCGTTGCGCTGAAACATTTCTAAAGTGTCAAACGCCCGGTTGAACAGGGAAATGTTTTGGGCGTCCACATTGGGGGCAAAATGAATAATCCCTGCGGGATAGTTTTTTCCAGTGCCCACCCAGCCGCGCACAAAATCATCAAAGCCGTTTTTGATTCCGGCCTGAGCCAGATCATCGGCATGGCTGCCGGGCAACCCTCTTGTTTTCCCGTACTGCTGGCCCAAAACTAAAATACCGGTCTTGGGATTGTACATAAAGCGCCGGTTTGAAATATCCTGCATATCAAAAGCCTGGACCGCCACATCCAGCTTCATCATTGCGGGGACTACCGGCACGACTTCAAGTTTTTCCTTCTCCGTATCATCACCTCCCGTCAGATTCTTTCAGTTGGCTCATTACAATCGCCGGACGGACCCAAAGCCGCTGAAATTTTCTCCACTCGCTGTCTACAATGCCTTTTTCATCCCGGTAGAGCATGGCATAAGGGATAAATCCGGCTTCCCAGGCGTCCCGCAGACGTTTTTCCGCTGCCTCCATGGTATCGCCCCGGTAGCCGATCAGGACATAACAGCAGGCTTTATGTGATTTTCTCTCAAATCCTCCGGCCAGCAAAAGCCGCCCGGCCTCCACAAGCGGCTCATAATCATCCGGGGTGTCATAGGCAAAATACATGCGCTGCGTCCTGGATTCCCGCAGAAGGTCCACATGCCAGGACCGAAGAAGGCGGGCCTCCAGCCCGCCCGTAAAGGCCGGACGCTCTTTCTGCCTGCCCAGCATTTCAAATACCGCTTCAATATGCTGCCGGGAACAGGCAAGCAGGTTATCGTCCAGCACTATATTTCCTTCGGTGATCGGCAGTTCCCTAAGCCTTCCGCCTTCCCGCCGGGGGACGGAACAGAACCAGCAGCGGTTGGGGCAGCCCCTTGAAGTGATCACATAACCTTTTTTCAGATACATCCCCGGCACGAAATCACCGCCAGGCATATTGAAGGCAGGACCGCCCATGTGGACGGGGACGCCCAGCTTCATCCACTGTTCGGCAAGCTGGCACGCTTTCTCCATGTCATAGGTAAAGGCCACAGAAACATGCACTTCTTCTATATCCAGCAGGCCGCCCCTTGGCGGCGGGCCGGTAAATGCCAGAGGATCATCTGGCGTTGCTTTGGTACGGCGTGGAAATACACGCGCAATCTTCAAATACACATCCCTCCTAAAAGTTGATTATCCGGTTGGGTTCATTTACCTTTTTGTCCGCAACTTAACCTTCCTATGGAGGGGCAGAGTATAAATCTCTTGCCGCCTGTAAAAGTGAGGCCGGAAAGCCTTATAAATCAAGGCATAAACAGGCTAAGTTGCAGACATATCATCCCTTGTGCTGGCGAATCCAGCGCTTACGTTTTTTATCCGCGTCCCGTCTGGCCCAGGTCCGGCAGGCGTCAGAACAATACGCCTGGCTGGTCGTGGGAAGATACAGCTTCCCGCATACCGGGCATTTTTTCTGGCGCTGGGAAGTATCATTTCCCGTCAGAGTTGCTTCCAGAGCCGGTTCAACCGGCAGCACAGACCGCTCAAAATACCGGCAAAGGCCGCCGGTCCACCATTTATGAAGCATATAGCAGGGGCAGTCCAGGGGGAGACAGAGCTTTTCCCGCTCGTCATAGTTGGCGCATAAGCATGTTACCAGCCTTCGGATCGCTGCGCGCTCGGAGCGGGTCAGCTCCCGCGGCGGGCCGGTCATTTCCTCCGTCCCCGCTGCTGTGGAAATTCCAGCTTGAAATTCACATACTTTTCGCCGGTATCGTCCAGCACCACCACAGCGTCATAGGTTTTGCCGGTTTTCTCGCTGAAAAGCCCGGACATGGAAACGCGGCCCTCTTTTAAGAGCGCCGCGGCAACAGTTTTTGTGATAGTTTTCTTTTTACTGGAAAAGAACCGGTTTTCTTTCCATAGCGCAAAGGCGCAGCCTTCATTTTCACAGAAGAAGCCTTTCTTCCCCTCATAGACAGCGCCGCCGCACCGGGGACAGGTCCCGACAGCTTCACGATTGGCTGCATTTTTGCTTCCGAACAAAGAGGAATAGGCAGGATCAGGGGCGGTGTTCTGCCGGATCAGGTCACGGATCAAACCGGCAATCCCTTCCATAAAAGCGTCAGCCGTCATTTCTCCGCGTTCCACCTGTTTCAGCATGGACTCCCATTCTGCCGTGAGCGCCGGGGATTTTATCACATTGGGCAGGACGGCAATCAGGTTGACGCCCTTATCCGTAGGCAAAAGCTGTTTCTTTTTCCGCTGGACAAATCCCGTGGACACCAGCTTTTCCAGTGTGGCGGCACGGGTGGCCGAAGTGCCCAGTCCTTTCCGCTCGGCGTCCTCTGGCATATCCTCCGCGCCGGCTGTCTCCATAGCTGCGAGCAGAGAATCTTCTGTGTAGTGCTTAGGTGGGCTGGTTTTGCCTTCCCGGATCGTGGCGGCAGCCTTTTCAAAGCTCTGTCCTTTTTTCAGCTCCGGCAGGCGGGCCGTATTTTCATCGCCGTCCTCCGGCTGTTTCTGTTTCAGACTGGCACGGAAAGCCTGTTCAATGCCTTTCCATCCCTCATGCAGAATTGTTTTCCCTTTGGCGGTAAATGTGTGGCCCTCGGACTCCAAAACTGCCAGCACCGCCTCAAAGCGGTGGGGCTGGGCGGTAGCACAGAGAAGGCGGCAGGCAAGGAGCATCAGGACATCCCGCTCACCGGCAGGCAAAGCAGACAGGTCGGTGCGGGCCATCTCCACCGTGGGGAGAATGGCATGGTGGTCCGTTACCTTGCTGTCATCAATGATCCCTTCCAGCTCCGGCGCCGTGGTGCTGTCCTTGCCAAAAGGCATATTCTGCCACAGCCAAAGGGCCAGAGAACCAACCGTGGCCTGCATATCCGCTGTGATATACTGGCTGTCTGTTCGCGGATAGGTCGCCAGCTTTTTCTCATACAGGCTTTGCAGATAATCAAGAGTCTGTTGGGCAGTAAAGCCATACAAGCGGTTGCACTCCCGTTGCAAGGTAGTTAAATCATAAAGGCGGGGCGGCTGGACAGTCTTTTTCTGCCGCTCCACTTTGCGGACCACGGCAGGCTTTCCGTCACAATCTGCCCGTATCGCTTCCGCAGCCGCCTTGTCCTCCAGCTTTTCCCCGGCAGCGGTAAATCCTCCGCAGGCGAGTTCCGGCACATAGAAGGGCTTGCTCCTAAAAGAACGGATCGCATCTTCCCGCTGGACGATCAGCGCCAGCGTCGGCGTCATTACCCGGCCCACATTCAGGGTGTCGCCATACAGGACAGAGAAAAGCCGGGTGGCGTTGATCCCCACGATCCAGTCTGCACCAGCCCGGCAGAGCGCCGCCTGGTAAAGCAAGTCATAGTCCGCACCAGGCCGCAGGTGTTCAAATCCATCACGGATAGCGGCGTCCTCCATAGAGCTGATCCAAAGCCGGAGAATGGGTTTGCTGCACCCGGCCTGCTGATAGACCAGCCGGAAGATCAGTTCCCCTTCCCGGCCGGCATCAGTAGCGCACACCACAGCGTCTACACGTTTATCCTCCATCAAACGGCGCAGGACGCCAAGCTGCTTTTTCTTATCCTTTGCCACATCATATTTCCAATGGGCGGGAAGGATGGGCAGATCCGCATACCGCCATTTGGCGTACTGCTCCCCATAGGCTTCCGGCTGGGCCAGCTCCACCAGATGGCCCACGCACCAGGACACCAGCCAGCCGCCGCCTTCCAGATACCCGTCCTTTTTCTCTTTTGCCCCCAGCACCGCAGCCAAAGATTGGGCCACGCTGGGTTTCTCGGCTACCACAAGTTTCATTCGTCCGAACCTCCCTCTTTATCAAAGAATTTTGTAAACTGCTCGTCTGCCTGCCTTCCGGCCTGCAGCAGACACATTAAAGTTACGCCTGCGATTGTGCCAAGCGTGAAAGACAGAAAATGTGATACTGCGCCCCACATGTGCCGCACCTCCTTTAAATTTTGAATTATGAAAAAAGCGCAAAGGGATAAGGACACCTTTGCGCCGGGGCTATATAGAAAACGCCGCAGAAAGGATCTGCGGCGTAAATTCATAGTATTTAGTTTTTGTTTGACAACTTAGGATTTGTCATAATCCTAATTCGTGAAATGAACCATCTGTAATTGATAATGATATATCAAATTTTGTATTTTCTCCGGCAATTATTTTTATTCGATATTCACCTTGTGGCAAAGTAAGCGAAGTGCTATTACTACTGTTATCCTGATTAGATTTACACTCCGCTAAAGTAGTTAATTCTCCATCTGGATAAATCAATGCCACTTTAATTTTCCCGTTATACAAGGTTATATCATACGAAATGTCAACAGTTGTTTCTTCTTCTGTATCCAGCGTCCATACAGTATCCATGCCTTCCATTTTTTCTATTGTAGCATTATAACTATTGCCCTCAATTTCTTGCTCAATTCCATCAAGGTTAAAGGAATTTGTATCACTGGTTATTTTGCTTTCATTGTCATAAATATCTGCCATAGCATTTGAACATCCAGACAAAAGAAAAACGACTAGCAATGTACCAACAATCATTTTTCTCATTGCGTTATACTCCTCTCTTTACTATTGTTAATTTTCGCCTCAAATTCCAATTTGTCCACTTATGTTTCTTATTTTACCACACTGGCAAATCCTTATCTACCCGAAGCGTTCCTGAAATATCCAAGATTTATCATGTTTTCAGGAAGATAAGGCCCCACAGGGACCTCCCGCATTTCTTTTCTCTGGGCGTGGACCATGCGGATCGTGGACACCGTGCCGCCTTTTTCCCGTCCATCATAGACAGCGATCACCCGGTCTGCCTGGCTTACCATATAACGGTTGCGCTTCATATAGACATTGGAAGCCCATTCCTCGCTGATAACTGCAACCTTCGCACATGCCTCCAGCATGGCTTTGGTCTGCCCATCCTCCATCAGCCGCTTATAGCGGTTGCGGTAAGGAATTGCTGCCTCCAGGCGCAGCGCCGGATTTTCTTTTGCCTTTTCCAGAACAATCCGGGCAAATAGCTGATCGGCGCCGTCAGCAAAGCCGGAAATAAAATAGGTATAGCCGTCCGTAATAGCTTTTTCGATTTCGCCCCGCAGACCTTGCTCTGCCTGCTCCATATATTCAGCGGGGATCTCCCGGTGCCCGGTTACTCCGCATATTTTTTGTTCCATGATACCTGCCTCCCTTATGGCTGATAGTTAAAAACTACTGTATTTCTTATTTTAGTAGGTTGCATTTAGCGTGTCAACAGAAATACCCCTTTTCATTTAGCGAATAGAGCCAGCCTGTAAGGTACAATCTATTACAGAATGGGAGGTGACTATGGTGTACGAAGATTTTGTCCCGGAAAGGCTGGCAAAACTGAGGATGCAGAAGGGTGTTTCAGCACGGGATATGTCGCTGTCGCTTGGACAGGCCAACAACTATATCAACAACGTGGAGAACAAGAAAACGCTTCCTTCTATGCAGTCCTTCTTTTATATCTGTGAATACCTGGGCGTAACACCACAGGAATTTTTCGATGAAGGCAATCCGAATCCCGCCGCTTTAAAGGAATTTATCACAGAGGCAAAGAAGCTGGATTCCAAAACAATGTCTTACATCCTCGGCATTATGAAAGAACTGAATAGTAAAAAATAGAAGTGGTCAGTCACATAAAAGGGAGGCTGGCCACTTTCTATTCTTTGCAAGGAATAAAACGGTTTAAAATCGTATTTTGCTCCCGGATATAACCAATATTATATAGGATTGGTTACATCTGTATAGTACCTGGCCCTATTTTTAAGTTATCCACACAGAAAATATTTATACAAAGACAAAAGTTATTTCCCCGTGCTGCCGAAAGCACCCTTGCCGCGTTCGCCGCCCAGGTCATTTACAAAGTCCGCGATCACCACGGGCATGATGATAAGCTGCCCGATCCTGGAATCTTTCGGAAGCGTCCGGGCCTCATTTCCCACATTGCTGACAATGGCATGGATTTCGCCCCGGTAGCCGGAATCCACAGGGGGCAGCTCACAGACCACCCCTTTTGCCGCAAGGCTGCTCCTTGGGAACACATAGGCAGCATAGCCGTCCGGCACCTCCAGGCCAAAGCCCAGCGGGATTTTAGCGATCCCGCCAGGCTCCAGGGTACAGTCAAATGGCATATAGACATCCGCCCCGGCGTCATTGGCGTGGGAGCGGAGGGGACGGTGGTTCTCCGGCAGCCCGAAATCAATGATCCTGATTTTCACTGGCGGCCTCCTTCCAGTGCGGCAGGATAGTCCTGGCGCAGCAGGTCAAGAGGCAGCGCCCCTTTTTCACACGGGCAGCCGCAGGACATATCTTTTTCCAGACATCCCTCCCGCTGGCAGAAGGGACCGGCAAGTTCCGGGCTAAATAGTTCCGGGTCCAGCGCATACAGGTCCGCCCATATTTTCAGCAGGACAAAGCGTGTTTCATCCGTATTGCGGCGGCAAGTCCGCTGGCCGATCATGTGCTTCCACTGGTAAGGCGTGGCGCTGATGATCAGCACATTGCGGAGGCTCTGCGGGGCAAGGTACCCCGCGGCGTCCCTGGAAATCCCACAGGCTCCTATATCCGCGTAATGCTCCATGGCAGCCCGGCATTTTTTCAGGTAAAAATCATGCACCCACTGGCTGGCCGTAAGGATTTCATAAGGCACCACAAAATCGGCCTGCCCCGCGTAATTGCTGTATTGCAGGGACGCGCTGATAAATTTGACTTCATTTTGGTGCCGGGTGATCTGCGCCAGAAAACGCCTGCTGGCGCCCACAACCGCCACCGTGATAACCGAAAACTTCTGTACGGCAGGATGAGGCAGAGAGGCAATCCGTTTGACCGTTTCGGAAGTATAGCCTTTCTCATAAAGAGCCAGAAGGTCATCCATAGAATGGATCTTATGGCCCCGCTGGGTGAGCCTGGCCGCAAACACCATGTTTTTCTCCGCTTCCTGTACCGCAGTGCAGTTCAAAATTTTTGTTTCAATCTGGTTGATGTTCCAATTCCTCCTTTATCACAGCTTTTAGTAAGAACAGATAGTTGAGGCTGTCGGTGATCTTTTCCTCCCAGACAGCCAGCTCAAAAGTTTTCCGGTCTGAAAAGCACATATCATAAATGGAGATGATGTGCTTTGCCATCATACCGGCAAGCGCCCGCTGGGGTGTTGCGTGCTGCAAAGCAGCAGCCGCCTTAAATGCCCCCAGCCGGTCCGTATCATCCCCGGTATATTCCTTGGTTTTCTTCTGCAGCGTGTCAGCACAAAGCCTCACCTGCTCGTCAAATACGGCGTTGACTTCTGTTTGTGTAATATAGCATCCCTCCTAACTAAAAACAGCCGACTGGATTTTTCCAATCGGCTGTGCAGCATATCGTTTATTTATAATGGTATATAGTTGGTGCCTCTGCCTTTTCCATTCTGCTTTAGCAGATTGCTTTTTACCAGCTTTTTCAGGACTCTGGCAGCAGTAGAGATACTCACTTCGAGCAGTCCCATGACTTCATTTCTTGTAACAGCACCATGTGTCCGGGCATATTCCAACACTTTTTCTTCTCCGGCACTTAATGGCGTGCCAACAGGAGTATGTGCGGATGGCTCTGCTGGAAGAACAGATTCAGCGCCTTTTTCATATTTGGCGTTAATATTCGGCAGTATGATCTTAAAGGCGTTTTTTGTGGTTTCAATCACAGGCTTTTCCACCATGCCTTCGTATGCCTTCATAATTTTTCCCATTCCGGTACCATAAGCCTCAATCAAATGTAAACGATAAAACACATTCGCAAGGTCCTGGTTCCGGCATACGGAAATACCTACCATAATATCTTCCAGGTCAATTCCCGGCATCAAGCCGCCAATGGACACAAATTCAATCCTGTCCGCATAAATACTGATAAATGCGCTGGCACTAAAGGAATAATCTCGATGAACCAGCAGATTCAGCAATGCTTCCCTGACAGCGATTTCAGGGTAATCCCGGACATCAATCCTTAGCAGTTTCTCTATGGTTGCACGGGTCTGATTGCGAAAGTCAATAAAATCATACACTTCGTTCATCTGGCGCAGCAGCGACCCGCTAAATTCCCGGCGGTCCTTAAATACCGTTTGGTCTGTCCCCTGGAAAACGGCAACTTTAATCGTATGGACGCATTGGTCGGACAGAAGCAGCCCTAAATTGCTATAAAGGTTATCCTGATCGACCAGTTTCAAAGTACGCATTTGCTGCGGGCCAAATTCTACATTCCGAAGATCAAATTCTTTTTTCGCAGCTTCAAATGTGAGTTCCTGGTTCAGAGAGCGCATGGCTTCAAAGCGGTCCCCATCCGTTTCTTTAATCATACGGCGGATTGCCGTATCGGTGGCCGGAACCGAGGAATAACCCTGCCTGACATATACGCCTTCTGGACGCATCCCCTTTTTTGCAAGATAATAAGGCCGGTCTGTTCCGCGCTGAATATCCACAGCAACAATTTCTTTTCCATTTTCTTCGATAGTCTTGTAATGCACGAACATTGTTACATCCGGTTTGATGGCATCCCGTACCATATTGCTGATTTGCAAAGATACACCGTCCGGGTCATCCACTCCGACTACCGTGCCGTCATCCTGGACGCCAATATACAGTTTTCCTCCGTCACAGTTAGCAAAAGCAATGATTTCTTTTTTGATTTCGTCCACAACAACTTCTTTCAGTTCTATGGTCTCACTTTCCCGAAAAAGCATACTGCCATCTCCTTCATTCATATTAACGCTCCTATTATAGCAAATCGGTTCAATCGTGTCAACGAGCCTGAACCGATTGTGAACCGATTATGAACCGATACTTTTATGGGATTCACGAAAACGGGTGCATTGTAGCAGCCTTTTTACACAAAAAAGGTGCCTTTTCGCTTATAATATTGTCATATCCAATCATTTCTATTCAGTTTTCTAACCAGGCAGTGACACGATTGAACCGATAAATAACACCATAAGAACCATATCGAAATTGCGTGCTGTTGATTTGTCCCGAATAATAAATAACATTCGGGACAAATCACAAATATCATTCAACGGATTCAATACGGTATTCGTTGTGTTTTATGCGCTCGGCAGGTACACCCAATCGTGCATCAGGCACACACTGGGTTCGTCCTCCCGCGGGATCAGCCGGAAGGCGCAATCGGAATACACCGTGCGCTTATCCTCAAATTCCATGTTGTAGGCTTTATAAAACCGGTATTCCAGGTTGGAGATCACGCACCGGAGCATTTGAAGGGCCTCCCGCTGGGAGGTGACAATGCAATCCCGGTCAATACTGCGTTTCAGGGCCAGCAGAGATTTATAAAGCTGCACTTCCGTCCGGTAAGGGCGGGCATACCGATGATCCAGCCAGCCGCAGAAGGCCACCGGGCCGCTCTCGACCACATGCGCCTCCGGGTGGTGGAAGCCGTAGCTGTCCAGGTTTGCGGTATTCAGAAGGTAGAGCATTTCTTTCAGCTCCGCGCTGGGCATATCGTAAAACCGCAGCATGGAGCGGTAGAGATGGACATATCCGGGAATGGGAACAATGTTATTTACCATTGCAAATCCTCCATATATAGAGATGGGCGCGGGAGCAACCGTCATCCCGCGCCATCTTCTTAAAATCTGTTATTCAGTTACAGCTACCAGCCTGCCCATGACGATAAAGCGGTCAGCGCCGCCATTGGTACAGGTGGAAAGGGTCAGTACCTTGTCACTGGAAGTGACGGAAACGCCCGTTTCGATCACAGAACGCTCCTGCATCGCTGAAAGCCAGGTCGTATAAGCGCCGCTGTCTTTCCATTCCAGCGCCCAGGGAGAAGTTTCGCTGCCGGATTCCTCCGGGCTTGCCACAAATGCGGAAAACACCTCGACCACATAGCCGCCCTCCGGCGTTACCAGGTACATTTCCGGGTGTTCGTCATAGTAAGCCTGCGCTTTGTATTCCACCAGCGTGGAGAACATGGAGCCGTCCCGCATGTTGTGCCCATAGATAATCGTGTTGTTATCGGAAAAATCCTCCGCGTTTTCATAGTCGATGAACAGGCTGCCCACCTTGTTTGCCGTACCGTCATACAAGTGTTTCAGGTAGTAGCTGTTATCCTCGCCCTGGGCCACCGGGTACTGAATGACCGTGCCGGGAAGCTCCAGCCATGCCTTGACATCCGGCCCCTGGGCCAGCAGGCTTTCAAAGTCCACCGTGGGCAGAGAAATGGAGGAAGCGCCGGTTTTCTCCGGCGCCTCCGCGTTCCCATTTTCCCCGTCCGTTTCAGCCGGGGTGACATATTCCGAAAGCCCGGCATAGGTATCGGCGCTTTCCTTGTACTGGCCGATTTCCCGCGCCAGCATAAAGCCGCTGCCCACTGCCATGGCAATGCAGATCAGAAGCACGCCGGTTGCCGCTTTGCGGCGTCCGGGGCTGGCCTTCTGTCCCTTTTTCTTGTAAGCGCACAGGAAAAGGGCAACACCGCTGCCGATCACCGCCGCGCCCAGCACGCCGATCCAGATATACAGGTTATAATCGTCGCCTGTCTGCGGGACCGGCTTGGAAGGATTGGAAGGCGTTTTCGGGTTATCCGGGGTTTCCGGCGTATCAGGCGTTTCCGGGGTTTCTTCCTCCGGCTTTTCATTGAAGAAGCTCACCTCGGCAGTTTCATCGGCCTTGATCTCCACCGTGGCCCCATCCGGGATGATATAGTCCTCGCTGGCCTTATTTTTCACCTCGGTCACAGTGTATTTGCCCACGCGCAGCCCTTCGATCAGGATGATACCATCCTCCGGGCTTGTGAAAGTCTCACAGTAGGTGCCATCCTCACTTTTCACCTCAAAGGCAAAGCCGTCCTTGCGGCCATCACTGGAATCCTTCGTGATTTTCAGGTTTCCGCGGTACGCCTCATTCACGAAGCCGCGGCCAGCCTCACCATTTTCCACAACGACAACCTGCCCGTCCGTGGTGATCTCAAAATAGTAGGCGTTGGGGTCCAGCTTGTGGCCTTCCGGGGCAATTTTCTCTTTGATAAAATAGCCCTTTGCCAAGAGGCCGCTCATTTCATGGAACCCTTCATCGGTTTCGGTCAGTTCCCCGATCAGGGCGTCGCTTTCATCAAATGCCTTATCGCCGTTTGTGTCCTCGTAAAGCTCAAAGACAGCGCCGGGCAGCCGGTGGAGGAATGGATTGCCCGCAGTGTCCTCGCCGGTATCATCATCGGCGCTTTCTGCCGTCTCACCAGCCTCACTTTCAGAAGGGGTTTCCCCGTCCTCCTGGATAGACTTCAATTCGTCCACAGCCTCAGTCTTGATAATCTGCACCGTACCGTGGATCAGGGTATTGTCAATCTCGATTTCAACGGCCTGCCCATCGGTGCCGATATAGACATGGTGCTGTTCCGGGCTGATGGAGTACAGGGCCGAAGGGCTGGCAATCTCCTTGATGATCCAATGGCCGAAAGGCACGTCCTCAAAGGAGAAGGCTCCGTTTTCCCCGGAAGTCGTCACCAGCAGGGCATTTTCCTCGGTAAATTCTTCCGTGCCGGGAGCAAACAGGCCGATCAGCGCGCCCTCCAGGGTAAGGTCCTCACCGCCTTCGGGGTCCTCGCCGTATTTCACGCCGTCAATGCGCCCGCGGATCATCTCATTGGAAATGGCCTCGCCGTCATTGACCGCAATCGTAACCAGAGCTGTTTCCTGCCCGGCATACGCGAAGTCCACCGGGTACTGCTGATCGGAAAGCACGAACGCTTCATTGGTGGTGCGTTCCTGGACATAGAAGCTGCCAAAAGGCAGATCGGAGGCAAAGGCAGCCGAATACTGACCGGGCGCGTCCTCCACCGGCGCAACCGCCACGACTTCCAGAAGCCCGCCCGCGGGAATCACGCTGCCGTCCGCCGCTGTCAGGTCCGCAGAAGCATAAAGCCCAAAGGAAATATCCTTGTATTCTTCATTCATGCCTAACCCGAAAACTTCATCCGTTTCCAGTGCTTTGAACAGGGTCACATCGACCTTCTGGCGTTCATCGTAAAGTCCGGCTGCGCTCTGGGTCACGTCCACCGTTTCCCCGGCATAGGTCAGCTCCACATATTCCGGCTGTGAATTTAGCACCATGCCCTCCGGCGCCTGGCGTTCTTCCAGACGGTAGCGGCCCAGATACAGGAGCCCGCTCTGGGCAGTTCCATCCTCGCCGGTAGTCAGTGTTTCTACCACCGTGTCTTTTGCCGCCCGCAGGGTGCCGTCCCCGGTATAAATATCTTCATCGGCAATCACATCATAGACCGCGCCGGGAAGTCCCTGGACCTCGTACACCGGCTGATAGAGGCCATCGTTTTCCTGCACGCTGGCAAAAACCTCGCCGGATTTGCTGATGGTGAGCTGGGCTTTCTGCGGCTGGTTGTACTGTACGACGGTAACAACCGCCTCGGAAGCATCTACTGTGAAAGGCACCGGCTCATCAGAAAGGACGTACCCTTCCGGGGCTGTCACCTCATAAAGCTCAAACGCATGGGCGGGCAGCGGCTCCGGCAGCATCAGCCAGCCTTCATCCGAAGTGTAAAATACGTCAATGGTTTCAGGGTTGGGATAGTAGATCTCCTGGCTGATAAATTCGCCGGTGGTAAGGTCTTTAATACGGAAGCCCGTACCGGCCATAGGAATGATCTCACCGGTTTCTGCGTCTCGTTTTTCCACACGCACCCTTGCAGTAATGGCGTCATTGTTCAGGATATAGGAGTAGGTCTTTCCGTTCTCGCTGATAAATACCGTGAAATCCGGCACAAAGGCTTTATCGTCCTCACCTGCGGTCTGATGGACGGTATAGCGGCCATAGGGCATATCCTTGGAGGCGGCAAAGCCGTCCGCATCTGTCGTCAGGATGTCCCGCTCGCTTTCTTTGGCGTTTTCATAACTGCCTGCGCTTGTCAGATAAACTTCAAAAACAGCGCCTTCCTCCGGCTTTTCCACCATACCGGCATTGGCGTCGTCACTGTGTTCCTCGTCCGATACATCCGGGTCCGGGTCATCGGTATGCTTCACAAGCTGGATATTGCCGCGGATCACCGTTTCCGGCAGCGTATTTTCCGTGGTATTCAGCTCGATTTCATAAAGGGAAGGAGAAGCGCCCACCTCATGCACCGTTTCATCCAGCAGGTAGCCGGGGCTTGGGGAAATCTCCTGCAAGGTCCAGTCATCCCCGCAAGGATAGTAGCCGGTGACAAAGCTGCCGTCCGGCCCGGTGGTAAAGGTATCTACAAGCTCCCCGCCTTTATACAGGCCATAGACGGCTCCCGCAAGGGAAGCGTCCCCCTGGGCCTCGCCGGTTTCCGCATCTACCTTGTGGCCTTCCACGCGGAACTTCTTCAGGATATTGGAAAACTGGACGCTGGCGGTCTGGCCGCTCTCAATGGTGATATACTGTGCGGCAGGCGTCACATAGCGGTCAATGGGCTGCTCTGTTACAAGATAGGTGCCGGGCAGAAGATCCAGAGACACCGTGCCGTCCGCGCCGGTGACAACCGATTCCTCCACGCCGTTGCCACTGATGGTAAAGGGAATCCCCTCAACAATACCGTCCTCGCTGGTCTTTACGATCTTTGCCTTGCCATAAGTTTCCGTCTTGATCTGCATATAGAAGGAAACGGGGTCTTTGGCGCCCGTCATCATGGTCTGCCAGCCCTCGCGCCCCCAGATCAGCATGGCCTCGCCGATAGGCACATTTTTGCGGAATTGAAGCGCCACCGGGGATTCCAGCATTTCTTTACTGGTGAAGGTATAGCTGTTGCCGCTGCGGGTCACGGAGATCCCGCTTGCAGTAAGGGCCTCCAGGTCGATATTTAAATTGTTGGCATCGGTCAGAGTCAGGGTATAAACCTTGGCATTGGAATCCCATTTCAGTTCATGCACCGGGGCGCTTTCCGCGGTTGCCCCGGCAAAGGAAGGGATAGTGGAATGGGAAGCGATCTGCTCCAGAATCCAGTAATAGACCTGCTCGGCAGGGCGTCCCTGCACAATGCGGAAGAAAGTATTTTCCGCAACACTTCCATTGTCGTGGCGGCTGGCAGCGTCGCTGCGGAGCTGCTGCTGGTATTCCCAAATGATACACTGCGCTGCCATGTACCAGTCATCAGCGTTGATACCAGCCATGGGGAGGGAAGCCCCAGGCTGCCAGCCATACAGGGAGGCCAGCATGATCCCGCGACGGGAAGCCTCCGGCAACTGGTTGAAATACTGGCTGTTATCCGTCTGTTCGGAATAATAGCCATCGTCTGAATCACCGAACCGGATGCCGCTCTCAATGCAGTACACCCAGCGGAATCCGCCGCCATCCGTGTTCAGCACGAAATGACGGTAGGCCACATTCCCGCCATGATACACATAGGAAGTGGAACCATCGTCGTGGTAGGTCATCGTGTAATAGCCAGATGGGGAATAATAGGGCTGCCCGTCTGAGCCAATGACCGTATCGCCATAAGCGGAGCTGGCCTGCTGGCCTTCCGAAGCTGCAAACGCGCTGACCGGTAAGATCCCCACCAAAAGCAGCAGACAAAGGAAACCGGCCAAAAGCCGGGAAAGGCCATGGCCGCGCATAGATTTTGTATTCAAGCTGTAATCCTCACTTTCATAAAATTTCTTCGGGAAACAAGAAGGACGGCATTATCTGCCGTCCTTTGTGGATTCTTCGTCCTCGTCATAAGGGAGCTCATCGCTGTACGCAGAATCCTGTTCATAATCTTCACCGTAACCGTCATCCTCGAACTCGTCCTCATCCATAGCCGCCTGCTGTTTCGGGCGCACGATCTTGAAGTAGTAGCCCAGCCCGCCAGCGGCCGCAAGAGCGATCACCAGGAAGATAATCATGCCGGTATTGCCACCGGATTTCTCCGGCTCTGCTTCCGGCTGTTCGGTTTCTTCCGGCACCGGTTCTTCCGTCACTTTGCCCAGGCAGCCGTTCAGGTCATTTTTGCAGACCGGGCAATCGGTATTCACCGCGCCCGCCTCGCATTTTTCCGTACAGTTGCAGGTGACAACCTCAATGGCGCTTTCGCCGCCATTATCCTGCTGGGCCAGGGAGAGCAGATCTTCCTCCGTAACGCCATTTAAGAAGTAGACGTTTTCCGAATCCCGCTTCCCGTCAATGATAAGGTAAAACACATTTCCGTCTGCGGTGGTGATGGTATAAAACTGCTTATCATCTTCCTGCTCGGTGGCTGAGTCCAGGACCGTGCCGGTGCCTTCCGGGGTAAAGGCCCCTTCCGGCACAGCCGACTCCGTTTCGTCCTCCGCGGCAGGGCTTTCAGAAGAAGCCTCTGTTTCTGCCTGGGAGGTCGAAGGGGTCCCGGCGGCCTGGCTGCTTTCCGAATTGCTTGAACTGCTGGACGCATTGTTTGCCGAAGGAGAAGGTGCGGGGGTCATGGAAGGCGCAGCCTGCGTTTCCCCACTGGAAGATTGGGGCGCGGCAGAGGAAGCCGCCTGGGTCTGCGCCGGTTCCTCATAATAAGGGTTATCCAGCTTTACCTCTTTGGAGCGGTTGCCGGAATAGTCCACCGCGTAAACCGTCACTTCCTTGCCGTCCCCGGCATAATCCTTCAAGGCCACGGTACCCTTGCCGTTGACAAGTCTGTTGATCCGGGTCCCGTCCACATACACCGCCTCCACGCCGGACATATCATCGCTGGCCTCCACCGCCAGCTTATCGTCCTTTAAGGCCGCGGTAAGGGTGGGCGGCGTGGTATCGCTGCCCGTGGAAGCGTAAGCGGTGACAGGCAGGGCAACGGCGCTCATGCAAAGCACAAGCGCCGCCAGAACATTCCTCACTTTATTCTTCATGGCCGGCCTCCTGTTCTCCCGCAGGAGGGGCGGCCTCCGGGACCGTAAGGGTCCCAGCCCTGTGCGCCTTCAAAAATTCCGCCAGCTCCTTCGGGGTCAGGTGGAAATCACGGCCAATATCGCCGTAATCCTCGTTCTCCAGCCGGGTCTTTTCCTCTTTGAAAAGCTCCAGCTTTTTTTGCAGGTCTGCGATTTTCTTTTCCGTTTTTTCAATATCCCTTGCGAGTTTGTCAATTTTGGGATTCAATTTATTACCTCCGATCTTTAATTGGTTGAGATACGCCCAAATGCGTAAAAATGTTCGGTCCAGTAGGATGTATTGATATTGGCATACTGCACCGGGTCCCCGGCATGGATCATCTGCCCGTTGCCGATATAGATCCCTACATGGGTTACAGGCGTGCCCGCCGAGTAGGTGCCGGTGAAGAAAATCAGGTCTCCCGGCTGGGCGTTCTCTCTGGAAACAGGGGTGCTCATGTTGAAAAGCCCCTGGGCTGTGGAGCGTCCCACACTGGCAACACCGCTCTGATTGAGGACATAGGAAACAAAGCCGCTGCAATCAAAGCTGTTTGGTCCCGAAGCGCCGAACACATAAGGCTTTCCGAGATGTTTCTGCGCCTCCGTAATCAGCGCCGCATAATCGCCATCACCCATAGGAGCGCCGGGATATGCGGGGATTTCCGGCCCGCCCGCGCTTCCAGGGATCAGGCTGGTCCCGGTATGGTCGCCGGTATCGGTAAAATACAGGGGATTAAGGTACTGCCCATCCACCAGCACTTCCAGGTGAAGGTGCGGCCCGGTGGAATCACCGGTGCTGCCCACTTTGGCAATGACATCCCCTTGTTTGACTTCCTGCCCGGCAGACACCAGAAGTTCCGAGCAGTGGGCGTATTTTGTGGTAAGGGTCCGCCCGTCCTCCATGGCACCCTCCAGCACTACGATCAGCCCGTAGCTGCCTGCTTCCCCGGCCTGCGTTACCACGCCGTCATGCCCGGCCAAAATCTCCGTGCCCTGGGGCATCCCAATATCCACCGCCTTATGATAGTTCTTTTCTCCGCTGATGGGGTGGACGCGGTAGCCATAGTAGCTTGTGACATAAGGGAGCCAGTTGGTATCGCCAAACACGTTAGAGACATACTGGCGGTTGCCCTTCGTCATCATCAGGATATTAAAAAGCTGGGCCTGTTCCGTGTCCATACGGGCGGCGATCACGTCCGTAAAGGATTTGGCCGTCAGGTTGATATTGAGAATCCGCCACTCGTAGGTCACTTCTACCTCATAAGTCTCGCCGGTACTGGGGTCCGTCCGGGTTTCCGTGCGGGTGCGGGTCTCCACTTCCTCCACAAATTCGAGGGAATACTGCTCGGCAAAGATCTCCTGCAGCACCACCTCAATATCCTCATACTGGAAGGCTTGATAGGACGCGGTGAGAAATCCCATCAGCTCAAAGGGGTTGTGCCCGATATTGCCCACATGGTAGCGGTATTCATCGTAGCCGGGGTGGTCCGCTTCGGCATTGTCAATCTGCATCTGCAGGTCGGTTTCCCACTCCGTATAAACCAGCTCGGCATTGTTGATGTCCTGATCTTCCGCGGTATAGCTGGACGCCGCAATCGCGCCGGCACCGCCTGTCCCTATGCTGGAACAGGAAGAAAAAAGGGAAAAAATCAGGACAACGATCAAAAACAGGAGCGCCGCCATCAGGCAGAGGGCCGGGTGGCGGCTGGCAAAACGCCCAACCGCGCCTCCGGCTTTTTTCGTGACAGCGGCCGTTTTCCCGGCAGCCTGCCCGGTGCGCCGGGCGGTCCTGGCGGCCTTGGCGTACTCCCTTTTTAAGCGGTGCTTCTGCCACATGCGGGAAAACACATTGCTCTGCAGCTTGGGGTTATCGTGAAGGGCCTGCTGGTAAGCCGCCCTTGCGCGGGTTTTCACCGTCTTTTTCTGCAGCCGGGCCACTTTGCGGTAAGGGGAGGTTTTCCGGCGGTGGTTCAGGGCGCGAAGCCCTCCCTCCGCCACCAGCTCTGTGCGATGGGCCGCCTCAATGCCCACGTTTTCATGTTCATTCTCATAGATTTTCTTATGGGCATATCCGATGGCCGCGTTTGCGCCTTTTTTTACCGGGCGCAGAGGCTTGGCGCCTTTTATGTGTTCCGGTTGGGAGATCACTTCTTTTTCAAATTTTAAGCGCCGTTTGGCATTGCCGGTGGCAGCGTCCGGCTCCACCTCCAGCCGCAGTTTCCGCCTGGCCGGAAGATTGCCTTCGGCCTGTTCCAGCTTCCGGGCGGTCCGTTCCGCCTTCTGCCGGGCTTTCACCAGCTTTTTGCCGGGGGCGTCCGGCGGCAGTTCGTCCTCGGCAAATTGAAGTTTCGAGGTGCGGGGCTGCTCGGCGGCCGCTTCACTGGCGCTGCTGGACTCGGAAAATTTCTGCTGATGCCGAGAACGCCGGCTTCCGGGCTTTTCCCGTGGTTCCTCCCGCGGGGCGTCCTCATGGGCCTGGGGCTGCGAATCCTCCAAAGGGGAAGCCTCCCCATTTTCCACCGACTCCGCCTGCGGGTTATCCCCGGCTTTTTGTTTTTGCTGCCGGGTATGGCGGGCTTTGGCCGAAAGGTCCTCCAAAGAGTCAGGAGAATCCCTTGCCTGCCTCAAATCAAAATCCTGCTCCCGGCCGCTGATACGGGTTTCCTCGCCGGAAGCGGCGCCCCGTTCCACCAGCCCGTCACGGGTCATCTTGTGAAATTTCTTTTCCTTTGCCCTAAATTCTTCATCTCTTGGCAACTGCATCACCTCCCATACGCCAGGCGGTGAAGAAGGTTATCACGTCCCGGCCTCCGCGACTTCCTCCGGGCGGGTCGTCATGATCTGATACAAACTGGTGTCCTTCGGGAAGTGATCGACAAAGGGGATAATCACATTTCCGAAAAACAAAAGGCCCTCGCCGGGGCCGCTGTGGGTCACATAGGAAAGCTGCGTCGGGCTGATCCCAAGCTGTTTCGCCAAAATCTGCCTGTCGCCCTGGGCCTGGTTCAGCATGTAGATGAAATCCGAGTTTTCAAAGATGTTCTCGATCTCACGGGAGGCCAGCAGATCCTTCACGTTCTGCGTCAGGCCGCTTGGAATCCCGCCCCATTTTCTGAAACGCTTCCAGATCTCAACGGAAAAAGCACCGGTCTGGCCTTTGAGAAGGAGATGAAATTCATCAATATAGAACCAGGTCGTTTTATGCTTCTCCCGGTTGGCCGTAACGCGGTTCCACACGGCATCCTGCATGATAAGCAGCCCGATCTCTTTTAAGGCTTTGCCCAGGGATTTAAGCTGGAAACACAGGACGCGGTGGCTGTCCATGTCGATATTGCTCCTGTGGTTGAACACATTTAAGCTGCCGTTGACATAGATTTCAAGGGCAGTGGCGATATTCTGGGCCTCCGGCTCGCTCTGTTTGCGAAGCAGCTCATACAGGTCCCCCAGGATTGGCATATTCTCCGGGCGGGGGTCCTGCAGGTAATCCCGGTACACCAGGCGGGTGCAGCGGTCAATGATGGTTTTCTCGATAGGGGTAAGCCCATCCTTGCCGCCGATAATCAGGTCACACAAAGAGAGGACAAAATCGCTCTTTAATGTAATGGGGTTCTCGTCATCGCTGTAATCCAGGTTAATGTCCAACGGATTGATATAGTTGGAAGAAGTGGGCGAAAGGTCAATGACCTGCCCCTGTTTTCCAAAGCGTTTTACCAGCGGGCCATATTCATTTTCCGGGTCCGCGATGATGATAGAATCATCCGTCAGCAGGAATACATTGACGATCTCACGCTTGGCGCTGAATGATTTGCCGCTGTTGTGGACGACCAGGCCGTTTTCCAGCAGGAAATTCATATAGCGGGGTACGGTAAGGTCATACACCGGCACTTTCTTTGGCAGTTTCAGCACCGATACCCGCACTGCCGTATGGCCGCCGCTCAATTTCTGGCCTTCCTTCACATCCACCGCCTGCATGTATTCCCCGGCGTCATCCATAATGAGATGGCTTTCCGTACAGCGGAAAGTGGTGCCGTCCTCCAACGTGATCTGCTTTAAGACATCCGCGTATTTTTCAACGCGAATATCCCGCGCCATGGCGGTGATAACCCGGCCGGTTTCATCATCAAAAGTCTTGACCTCGATTTCCTCTACACCGCGCGCCAGCAGTTCCTCAAAGGAGGCAGCGCTGCCGTCTGCCAAAAGAATCCGGGTATCACCGGCAAAGCAGCCGGGCGTGCCAAGAAACAGTCCATTGGGGTTTTTCAGCAGCTTGCGGTTCGCCATAATCAGGTTTGAGGAAATGGCGTTGAGTCCGTAATACAATGCCTGCCCATCCTGGAATAACTCACAAGTGGTAAAGGGCACGAAAATAGCGGTGCTGCTGGTGGTGAGGCCCCGCTGGATCTCGATCTGGTTCTGGCCCAGCGCCAGGGAGGACATAAGGCCCTGTTCCTGCTGGTAGTCCAGGCGTTTCAGCGCGCAGTTATACTTTTGGGCAATGCCGGAGGCAGCCATAATGTCGCTGAACAGTTTTTGCCTTTTCGGGGCGATGTTCTGTACCAGCACCGTTACCAAAAACATACGCTCATTTCGGGATTGCAGATCTTGAAGCAGGTTTTGGGCTTCCTCCCCGTAGGTGGCAAGGTCCGTGGGAATGATGTCCATATCATATCCGGCCCGTACCGCCTTTTTCTGTTCCTCGATCTTCATTTTCTGCAAATCACTCATTTTCCGCTTGATATTGCGGATCGCCTGGGCCTGGTCGATAGTCTGGATATGCAGGTTGACCGTCACCGCGTCGTCCAGGTCCAGAAATTCGGCCAGCATCCGGTCCGTCAGCTCCGGCGCTAAGATCTGCAAAAAGGACATGGCGCCAGAATACTCCCCAATGCGGAAGGTCTTGCCATCCTTCGAGAAGGTAAAACTGGTGGGCGCAATAAAATCCTTTGTGGAAAGGCCGGTTTTGGCAAGGTCGCTCCAGGCAAACTTAAATTTCTCCTGGCCGCTTGGATGGAGCTGGCTGTGCAGAAGCTCCAGCCGTTCCAGCCCGCTTAACGGGACCGCCTGGACGCCCAGGGTCTTAAAGTTGTTCAGCACATCCGTTTCCACGCGCTCCAGCCGCATTTTGGCGGTACGCAGGTCGTCCGCCTCAATGCCAAAAGTGATATACTTGCGTTTGGCAAGGCCGTTGTTGCCTTTTTCGAGCTGGTTTTTAAGCATCTCTGCGTACTCACGCCGGATGTCGTCATACTCGTCCCCCTGGGGCGGGATCGCAATGCTTTTGGAAAAGTCCTGCATATTGGCCCGCTGGTTGATAAAGGTGAGCTGGACGCTGATGGTAGAATCAAAGTAATTGAGAAAATCACAGTAATTCTCGAAAATCTGCGCCTTATCGTCCGCCTGGGCAAGCTGGTAGTTAATATCGAAAAACTGAATGGTCTTGGTGTACAGCTTATCATTGACGCGGCAGATCCCGTCCTTATAGATCTCCCGGTAGGGGATCGTCTGCTGGGCTGTCTGCGGCGCGTCCCGCTTTACTCCACTGAAAAAGCCGCCCTTGCCAGGCGGCTTTGCATGAGGCCCAGATTTTTTACCGGCCTTTTTTACTGCGGACCGGTTTTTTCGCGCCTGCTGGATGTTTGCCTGCAGGCGCTTTTCCTGCTCTTCCTGCTGTTTGGTTTTTGGCAATACTTATTTCCTCCTTCTTTGACATGATTTTATAAAAGTTCCGGGTTTTATATGGGCGCGTCTCCGGCCACAGGCGGTGGCGGATCATATTTTTCAGAATCTTCTCCGCGGGCTGGCCGTCACGCTCATACATTGCCATAAAGAAAAAGGGCATCATCAGCCCGATCATCAAAAGAACCGAAGCGGTATTCCCAATCGCCGTGCGGGTGAGAAAATACACCGGCAGGCCAACCGCCCCGGCAATGCTGAAAAAAATAAGCTGCCTTTTCGTCAGATTAAAGGCAACTTTGGTCTTAACCTTCGTCAGATCTTTTGGAACCGGTACATAGGGCAAAAAATCACCTTCTTTCCTTCAAACGCCTGCCGCCGTAAAAACAGGGCAGGAACAATCCTTGTTTTTCGCTTTACCGCTCTTTCTCGTGGTGCGGCTTTTTATCAGGATCACCCATGCGTGAACTCTGTTCAATAGCCTTTTGCAGCCGGTCTTTCACGGAACCGCTCTCCTGGAGCTGCAAAGGTTCCGCCTCCTGTGATAGTTCCCAAATATCTTCCGCAACTTTATCTTCCACAGGAAAGGTATCGTAGACATTTTGGGGCCATCTGCCGGATATATAGCCCAAAGGGTCATCCAGCCGGAGCAGCAGTTCGGCTTCTCCCGGCTGAAAGGTATAGTGTTCGGTCAGATAGGTATAAACTTCCTGGACAGTCGCAATTTCCCTTGCGTTTGCGACCAGCGCGCCCGTACTGAGAGAATCCAGCTTTTCCATGTAGGCAAAATAGTTCTGGCCCAGGCGTTTTATCAGTTCTGCTTTTGGATCTGCCTGGGCCGGAGGAAACCGGTCAAATTTATGGTATGCGCCGATTTTCTCCAACAGTTCGCAGATAGGAAAGCTATGGGTATGGGTGTTTTCCTCTTTGCACCAGCGGGCAACTTCCAACGGGTCCTGAAACGACAGCAGAGCTTCCACCTCTGCCGGGGTAAAAGGATGTTCCACTTTCAAATAGTAGTGGAGCTGGGCGAGATCCTGCAGCTCATAAATACTGCCAATGTCCTGTGAGTCCAGCAAATCCGCATGGACTTTCAGGCAGTCATCCAAGCGCTCCATCAGCAACCGTTTCGCTTCCTGTTCCAAACTCAAATTTCCTCCTTTCCCGCCGGGAGGGTGATGGTGCAATCGACTTCGTTGCCCCAGACATCCCAGCCCGGCGTTTTCTGGCGGGCAAAAAGCTCTACCCTGGGCTGGTCGCCCATCAGCTTGACGATCTTATCCCGCACAATATCCGGTTTTTTGCTGTGCTGCTCGATATGGGAAATGACAAACTGATGGATTCCGGCGCTCTGCCGTTTCGGATGGCCGCGGGTAGCCAGAAGGCACACTTCCGCGTTAGAGCGTGTCCAGAACCCCATACCGTAAAACCAGGTGTCAGCTTTGCGGTTTTGTTTCAGCCACAGGAAAGCCAGTGTTTTATACTGGAATCCCCAGGCGTCTATGACACGGAACGCTTCTTTAAGCTGGGGAAATGTACCCCAAAGAAAAAGCGCGCTGTCCTTGGCCGCAAGGTCCGCAACCGGAAGCGCGCAGATTTCTTCAATACTCATTGTGGGATAGTGGTTTTCCGCAACCCCGTGGCCCCGCTTCATATCGTAACGCCAGGGAGGGTCCGCATAGATGATCCCGTATTTTTTAGTCTCCGGCATCAGCGGGAGGGACCGTCTTTGGCGGCGGCTGCCTTTACCGGCTGGCTTTTCACTTTACCGGCGTTCTCTTTCAGCGCCCCGGTCAGCGAAGGCTTTTCCGCGGCGCCTTTCGTAGCCTCCAAAGTCGCCTGCAGGTTTTCAATAGCCGCGCCGTATCCTTCAATCAGCGCCTCATTGAGCTGGCGGCGAAAATCTGCCGTCACCGGCCAGCAGACATCCCTCCAGTTCCCTTTGTTGTCCTGGGTGGAGGGCATATTGACATACAGCCCCTTTTCGCCGGAACAGATCCGAAAGCCGTCGATCTTAAAACAGCCCCCGATGGTGACGTTGGCGTAGGCCAGCAGGTTTCCCATAGGAGCGATAGGCCGGACACGCACATCCAGCTTGAAAGGCAGGTCCCCGTTTGTTTCCGGGACAGTGGGATTTGCAGCAGTATTGTTATTACTCATAAAATGTCTCCTTTACTTTTTAAAACATACGTCAGTGTGCATTGAAAATAGATTTGGATAGCGAACCTGTCTTAAACAGGGCAAAGGCCAGCAGCACCGTATAGCCTGCTGTGCCCCAGATTGCGGCGTGTACGCTGCTGGAAGATGGGATGGATTGGACCAGCACCGCGTAAATCGCAACGCAGATCAGGATAAGGAATCCCTGAAAGCCAAGGGCGAACAGGGAGCGCAGGTAATTGGTCCCCATCGCGCCCCATTCGCGGTTGGCAAGTGTGGAAAAAGGAATCGGCGCAATGCTCACGGTCAAATAAATTTCTATCATTCTTCCGTAAACGATCACAAAAATCACGATAGACAAAATCCACATGCACAGGTTGATGATATTGGTTTCCAGCCACAGGCCGATCAGCTCCCAGATACCCATGGCTTGAAGCTGTGTTTCCAGGTCGGCCATGGACGCGGCCACATCCAGATTTCCGTTGATGATCCCCGCGCTGTTCGCCACAACCGTCTGCGCCACATCGAATACGGCCATCACAATCGTAAAACAGTTGGTGAGCAGATAGGTGGCAACGAAGGTCTTGAACACCCACTTAAAGATGTTGAAGGTGTCAAATTCGTGCATATTGTTTTTCTCAAGAATCATCTGGATCAGCTCATACACCAGCACGAAAGTTAAGATCATACCGGCAATGGGCAGCACTACCGTTTCCGATAGCGTCTGGATCATACTGAAAACACCGCCATTCCAGCCCTGGGGCGTCTGGCCTACCTGCGCGGCCACATCGGTTACTTGGTTGTTGACCGATTCAAAGATTCCTGTAAATTGTCCTGTGATGGCGTCGATTAAGCCCTGTTTTATCCAGTCTGTTATCCAGCCAAATAACCAGTCCATGGACGATTAGAACAAGCCCGACAGAAGCGGAATCAGTGTCATCCCTACCACTGCGATACCGCCGCCAGCCATGAGCTGTTTCATACCCTGGCTTTTTGCTTATGTGTGATAAAGAAGCAATAGAAGTGCAAAAAATTTTGCCGTTCCTATCCGACACTTGGCCATTGTGTCGGATAGGTCGGGCGGTTATTCGGGCAAGTCAATCTTGCCGACAAAGCTGTAATAAATCTCAATGTCCTGCCTGCGGGTGCCGTTCTCATCATAGCTGCACTCATGCACCACAATTTTCTCGATCATTTCCCGCAAGAGAGTGGGGGTCAGTTCTTCAAAGGCAAGGTGCTTGCGGACAATGCCCATAAATTTCTCGGCGTTGACGGTAGCTGCCTGTGACTTGTCCAGTTCGGCTTGCAGGGCGGCGGCTCTCTTTTTCAGCTCCGCTTGCTCGGCTTCGTAGTCAGCCGACAGTTCCATGAAACGCTCATCGCTGATTTTGCCGTTTACATTGTCCTCATACAGCCGCTTGATAATGCGGCTGATTTCAGAAATGCGTTCCTGCGCCTGTTCAAGCTGCTTGATGGCTGCGGCGGTCTTTCGCTTGCCGCCGATCTCGTTCTGCTGGACAAGTAGTTTCACAAACCGGCTCTCATGCTTGGCTGCGTATTCGGTCACTTGCCGGAGATTTGCCAGGACACCAGCGGTCAACAGATCGGTGCGGATAAAGTGCGCCGTACAGTTGCGGGTGCGCTTCTTGTAGCTGCCGCAGATGTAGCAGTCCTGTTTGCGGTCTTTGTTCTGATACCGCTGCTGATACAGCACATGGCCGCAGTCGGCGCAGAACAAAATCCCGGAGAACAGCCCCACTTCATCGTAGCGGTTCGGGCGTTTGCGCTGTTTGCGTAACTCCTGCACCCGTTCCCATGTTTCCTTGTCGATGATCGGCTCATGGTGGTTCTCGAAAATGGCCTGCTTCTCGACGGGGTTCTCTATGCTGTGCTTGACCTTATAAGAAGGCTTTTCCGTTTTGAAGTTCACCAGACATCCGGTGTACTCTCGGTTTTCGAGGATATGAACGACGGTGTTGGTCGCCCATTTGCACTCATAGCCTGGGTGATAACGGCGGGTGCTGCCTGTCCGCTGATATTCCAGCGTCCCCGGCGTGGGGATTTGCTGCTCCGTCAGCATACGGGCAATCTTGGTCGGGCCGTTCCCGGCAAGGCAAAGCTGGTAAATCTGCTGCACCACCGGGGCGGCTTCCTCGTCTATAATAAAATTCTCGTCCTCGTCCATCACATAGCCGTAAACCGGCTTGCTGGTAACAGGCTTGCCGCTCATGCCTTTTGACTTTTTCACTGCCTTGATTTTCTTGCTCGTATCTCTCACCAGCCATTCATTGAACAGATTTCGCAGCGGGGTAAAATCGTTGTCCATGCCCTCGCTGGCACTGTCCACATTATCGTTGACAGCGATAAAACGCACACCCTTTTGAGGGAACAGCATTTCCGTGTAAAACCCTACCTGCAAGTAGTTTCGCCCTAACCGGCTCATGTCCTTGACGATGACCGTACCCACTTTCCCGGCTTCAATGTCCGCAAGCATGGCTTGAAATCCGGGCCGCTGGAAGTTCGCGCCGGAAAAACCGTCGTCGGTGTACCAGCGCAGATTGGTAAAGCCGTTCTGTTTTGCGTAGGTTTCGAGTATCCTTTTTTGGTTCGATATGGAATTACTCTCGCCTTGCAATTCATCCTCGTGGGACAATCTCGGATAAAGGGCGGTAATGAGGTTTTGGGTGGCTTGTCTTAACATAAAATCCTCCGTTTCCGACAGCCAGCCCCACTATTCCGTGGTTTCATTGTACCACGGAACGGCGGGGGCTGTACAGCGGCAAAAGCGTTAAATTTGCTTCTTTACAGCTTTTCAATTTTCCGATTTTTATGGTATGGGTTGTCGTCCCATATTTGCAGTAGAAAAGTTCATAACTCCGTGGTATACTCTGATTTAACAAAAAAATCAGAAGTTAAAGGAGAAAACATGAAGTATACAATAGATGAATTAACCGCGGCCAAAAGGCAAATTGATTCAACTCTGCACAAGCTAAGAGAAACAGTAAAAACATTTGAATCAAAGGATAATTCCGAGCGTTATAAATCACAAATCACATTGGCAAAGAGAAGAATAAAAGCCTTTGAAATTGCAAATTATTTTATAGAGAATGAGATTAAGAATTGCTAAAGCACTTCCGATTTTCGTTCCAGCGGTCATGCTCCCTGGCATGGCCGCTTTTCCATGCCCCGGTTCACGCCGGATAAGTCGGCTCCTGTGTAGCAGCGGCTTCCGCTTCCAGTACCCGCGCCATTTTGTCGGCGGCTGTGGTTGTGGTGTCTTTCTTGAAATAGCCGGACACGACAAGGACGGAATTGCCCATGCGGATTTCCGTCACACAGTCAGGGCGGCGGGTGGTGCGGGTGTCGTGCTGCTTGTTATCTGCCATAGGCAATACTCCTTTCAGTCGGTAATCAGTTTCTTCATGCTCTCCATTTTCCGCTTGGCGGTTTCCTGCCGGAAGTTGTCGCCGGTAAAGCGTACCGGGACGCACATGGAAAGCAGGCGGTCATAAATCCGGGAATGGGCGGTGTCCTCCGGGTTGTGCAGGTCGTCCAGCGTAAGGTTGGTCGTGACGATCAGCGGCTTGCCGCTGCGGTAACGGCTGTCAATCACATTGAACACCTGTTCCAGCCCGTATTCCGTCCCGCGTTCCATGCCGAAGTCGTCAAGGATCAGCAGCGGATAACGACAAAGGCGGGAAATGTACTCGTTGCGCCCCTCAAAGCTGGCGGCAAGGTCATTGAGGATAAGAGCAAAGTTCGTCATGCGGACGGGGATTTCTTTCTCCATGAGGGCGTTTGCGATACAGCCTGCAAGGTAGCTTTTGCCGGTGCCTACGCCGCCCCAGAACAGGCAGCCGATATTGTCTGTCCGCATATCTTCCCAATGCTCCACATACCGGCGGGCAAGCCCGGTCTGCGGGTTCCTGCCGTTGTCGTTCTCGAAAGTCCAGTCCCGCATGGTGGGGTCGGTAAAGCCCCGGCGTTTCAGTTCTTCCACGGTGTCAAGGTGTCTGCGCCGCTTTTCGGCGGCTTCCCGTTCCTCGCGGGCGGTTCTCTGGCAGTCGCACTCTGCCGGGTGGCGGTCGCGCCCGAAGATAGCGGCCTTATCCGGCGCAAAATAGGCTTCTTTCGGCTTGCGGCACTTGCCGCAGTACAGTAAACCGTCCTCGCCGGTGTAGTCCTCCGGCTCCGGGATGGTGGTCGTCATATTCTCCAAAACCGCGTTGATTTCATTCTTCATAAACTCTCGCCCTCCTTGCATGAGTAGTCTGGTATGCCCTTTTTAGGGGCTTCCTTTTTGTCGTTCCCCGCCCATATCCGCAGGGCGGCGGCATAGTTCTGGTAGCTTTTCCCGTTGGCGGCAAGGTAGCGGCTCATTTCCTCGATGAACCGTTCCAGCCTGTCAGGGTACTCTGCCTGCAACTCGTCGTATTCGGTCTGTGACAGAAAAATATTTCCATATCGGCCATAGGGCGCGGACGGCCCCCCACTCACTCCCTTTGTTTGGCTCTCTGTAAGGTTGTTTATAGTAGTTTGGTTAGGGGACGGTTTTCCGACCATCATAAGGTCGGTTTTCTGACCATCAGTAGGACGGTTTTCCGGCTCTATGAGGGGCGGACTTCCGGCCATCAGTTGGTCTGAAAACTGTACCTGTGGCACTGGCGGTACTTTGACATAAAGCCGGTTCGGTGCGGAGAAGCCGCCCCGTTCCCGTTCCAACAGCCCCGCCGTGTCCAGTTCATTAAGCGCCCCCTTGATGGTGGTGCTGCCTTTATCCAGTATTTCTGCTATCTCCGCGATGGGATAGATAATATAAATCCTGCCCTCGTCGTCCAGCCACTTGTTTTTCTGGGAGAGGGTGGAACGGTCTAACAGCAGCGAATACAGCAGCTTGGCGGTCTGTGAAATCTCCATTTTCAGCAGGAAACGGGGATACGGCAGATAGGCGGGCAGCCGCGTGTCTGCCCTGATATAATCAGCGATAGGATCACCTCCCTGTGTTCGGGTTGATTTTGGCGTATTGTCACGCATTAAAACGCCGTTTCCGGGGGAAAAGGATAAATGTATCGCGTACCCTTTGACACCCACGAAAAAAGCCTTGATTTATGCGGGTTTGAAAGGCTCTAAAGCGTGACATCTCTGCCTTTGTTTCCGCTTTCTCTCGGCGGCTTTGATTTTCTTCATGCGCCCGGCGCAGTCGGGGCAGTATTTTCCCCGGTTGGATTTGGGGACAAAGGCCGCCCCGCAGACGGCACACCGTTTCCGGCTTCCCCGGCACAAGAGGGCTGCGGCCAGCTCCCCGTCAAGGGGCAGGACAGCCACACGGAACCAGTGGCACATGAGGGAAAAGGAAATGCTCTGGACGCACACGCAAGGCTCCCCGTCGTCCAATAGCAGGCAGTTCCCCTCATCGTAGTTACAGCACTCATGTACCAGCCGCCGCGCCCGCCGGTGCTGGCGGTAGTCCATGTGGGGCAGGTTATCGCTCATGGCTCTGCTCCTTTCTGCGGTGCGGCTCGTCCCGGCGCAAAATCTGGTCGATGTTCCGCTTGACGGTCTGCAACTCCTTGAACCGCTGTTTCTGTTCGTGATAGGTGTTATACAGGCCGTCTTTCTCGGAGATAAGCTGCTCGATCTCGGCCTGCAACGCTTTCCGGGCGGGCAGCTTGGTAATGCCATGCGCCTTGAAATACCGGGCTGCTGCGTCGGCTATGATAAAATCGCTCTCATGGGCCTGCCGGTATGCGGCGCGGGCTTTCTCGGATTTCTGTGCCCGCAGCCCGTCGCGGGCGGCCTTGGTCTGGGCGTAGGCCAACACCTGCCGCTGCAACTTCTTTTTCCCTTGCAGCTTCGTTTCCAGTGCTTTCAGTTCGCCGCTGGTCTGGCGCATTTTCTGATAGGCGGTGTCAACGGCGGCTTCTAACTGCTCCGGGGAAGTAAAGCCGTATTGCTGGTAGACGGACAGCGTTTTGGCGGCCTGCTTCAGATTGTGTATCTTCGCCCAGCGTTCATAGCCCCGGCCTTTGCCCTCGGCCATTTTCTGCTCAATGTCCACAAGCCGCTGCACTCCGTCCTGTTTCGGGGCGGCTATCTCGGCTCTGGCAACCTGCAAGCGGTCTTTTATGGTGCGTGGGGGATCGGGGGATCTGGCTGGCGCTTCGGCTGCTCTGGCGGCGTTTTGCTCTAAAACGGCAAAGACAGCGGCGCGGTCAAAATCGTCGCCCAGCTTCCGGGCGGTAATTGGCTTTGTCCTGTCCGGCGTGAGGTAGGAAAGCCGCCCCCGGCTCTCCTTGACGGTCACACCCTCCTGCAGCAACAGAGAGGAAAACTCGTCAAAGCTGGCGGCGGTGGCAAGGGCTTTCCGTAGGGTCTGCCGCAGCTTCTCCTTGTTCGTTTCAAACTTGGTCTGCCGGGGCGTGATACTATCGGCAATCATGGGGGCGTTCTGCTTGTCCAGCGCGGCCTGTCCCTTTTTCTGCGCCCAATACTCCCGGTCGGTGACGCGGTTCTTGCTGCCGTTCAAGAGGTCGATTTGATAAAGCCCCTCCCGGTGGCACATCTCCATGACTTCGGATTTGAAGTAGCGCAGGGCAGCGTCGGTACATCGGTGCTTGCAGCCGACTTTCGTATCGGCCGGCCTGTCCATGTAGGGCAGGAACGGCACTTCCTCAATCCGCAGGCTGTTTATGACGATATGCACATGAATGTTGCCGCTGTGGTTATGCCCGTCCGGGTGGGTGCAGACAAGGGCCTGGTGGCCGGGAAAATGCTCTTTACAGAATTGTTCCCCCAACGCCTGCGCCCGGTCTACGGTCAGGCCGTTGTCCGGCCCGTCCCGCGGGTCAAAGCTGATGATGTAGTGGTGGCTTTTCACATCTTCCCGCCGCTGGTTTTTCTGATAGCGGAGATTGGCCCGCATACACGCAACGGCAAAATCCTCCCCGTCGCAGTTCAGCGTGGACAGCCGGTAGTCCTCGCGGGGGATAAGCCTGCCGGTTTCATCAAGGACGGGCTTCATGGTAAACTCGTCATGCTCAAAGAGAAGATATTGCTCGGCGGCTCCGTAGTCGGCGTTTTTAGAGTTGATATGCTTGAGTGTTGCCAACCGCGTCACCTACTTTCTTGAGGACTTCATACTTGAGGACGGCAAGGTCGGATATGGCGGCGCGTACCTCGCCGGAAAGGGTGTTGTAGGGTACGCCGTATTCGTTCAGATACCGGGCAATCTGATTGAGGTTGCCGCCGATCCTGCCGTACTCGGCTGTCAGCTTCCCGACAGCGGAAAGCAACTCGTCATTGACCGACGACACATGGACAACCGGGCGTATGGTCGCCCGCCGTATCGCCTGCCGGAGAAATTCGGACTGGCTGATACCATAGGGCGCAAGCCGCGCTGTGAAGTCGGCATACTCATCTTCGGACAGCCGGGTTTTCACAACGCGGCTGCGGTGGGGCGTGTTGTATTTCTTTCGCATGGTGTGACCTCCTTTCTCGCCCGTAAGGGCGCATGAGCAGGGTTTGGGGAAGGCACTCCCCAACAAGTTTCCCGCGAGGGGCAAAACTGCAGAATTGCGGATTTTGGCACCGTGGTAGAAACTTGCTCTCCGTGACTGCAAACTTTCTCTCACTTCCGTCCGCCACTTTTTTGGAAAACTGCAACCACAAAAGTTTGTTTCTCTTTTTCTGCTACTACTAATCCTGTAAAGGGCATTCCTGCCCGCTTTCGCTAAAATGACACCGGACGCAGTGGTTTCTACCCGGTGTTGGAGAAATCCTTTCTCTTTGCCCTCTACTACGGGTAAATGCTCCAAATGCCAAACACCAGGGCAGAAAAATTCCCTCCTCGCTTACTACTACAACCGGCAGGGGGCAAAATGGCCGGGAGCGGAGCCGGACAACAAAAAAAGCAGTAAATCTTTTTCAAGACTTACTGCTTTCGCTGGCCGCGTCGGTGGCGGCTGGTATTCAGTTTTTATGACTTGTCCGGTGGTTCGTCAAGCCGGAACTTGAATTGACAGTCAATTAACCGCTGCTTTACATAGTCCTCCACCTCGGCGTTGACCTGCCCGTTCACTTTTGAGAAATAGCGGATATATCCGGCGTAGTGGAGCAGGACAGCGTTCACGGCTTCTGGGTCGCCCTCACGGGCTTTGAGGATTGTTTCATAGGGGAGAAGTCTACTCATACCGGCTCACCCCCATTTCTTCGCGTAGCCGCTGCAAGGCAAGCTGGATATGCCGCCCCGCTGTGCTGCGTGACCGGCCAATACACGCGCCGATCACGCGCTGCGGCTGGCGCAGAAAGTAATAGCGCAGGATTTCTTCCCGCGTCTGCTCCGGCAAAACAGAGATCGCGTCGGCAAGGGCGGCGTTGCAGAGCAGGACGGTCTGACCGCAGACGGTAAATGGGTATTCCTCGTCCGGCTCCGACGCGGCAAACTGGACAAACTTCTCGTTCATCAGATAGTCAAGGGAAACTTGCCGTTCCCATTGCCGTTTAAGCTTCAAAATCTTGTCCAAGGCGGCACAGCGGATAACAGTCTTGCAAAAGGCGTTGTACCTGCGCTGGATATATTCTTGATAGGCTATCTGGTCGGTCATGGAAATTCCCCTTTCTGAATAATAGTGCGGGGCGGTGGCACTTCTTGCTGTCGCCCCTTGATTGCCTACCAGCAAAGGCGGGCGGGGCTGTCAACGGCTGCGCATATGCGCCGTTCATCTTGACCGTTGACTGGCTCGGCTGGGTTTGCTATTTACCCGACAAACTTGAATTTATTTTAAGCTATCACGTTTTACCTTCTTAAGCCTTACTATCATTACCATAGGAATTTCTTTGTTGGTTTTAAAACATTCTTCATAAAATCCATCAATGACAAATCCAGCTCTAAAACAAAGGTTAAAAATATCTTGTATGGAACGATGATAATAAATCTGCTCTTTCGGTTGCCCTTCAATCGCTATATCATAGTAACTGTGCGGTGTCATATATTTTTCAGTCAACGTGACAAAACAAGGGTGTTGCGTTGCAAAGACAAAAATTCCGCTTTCCTGCAACAGTTCATAAACAGCCATAAGAAGTGGTTCAATATCCGTAATATCCATAATTGCCATATTAGAAACTGCTTTCGTAAAGGCTCGATTTCTTTTTAATTCTAATATACTTTTTCTATCGGTCGCATCCGCCACACAAAATTCAATTTGTTTTGCATATTGTGATTGCCGTCTTTTAGCCAATTCTATCATTTTTTTGCTGTAATCAAAAGCGACAACCGAAGCGCCTCTTTGTGCAAGATACGAAGAATAATTTCCATTGCCACACGCAATATCCAAAATGTAATCCGCAGGATTAGGAGATAGAAGTTCCGTTACTTTGGGACGCACTACCTCTCTGTGAAATTCATTAGATTCGTCACCCATTGCATTATCCCAAAATTGTGCGTTCTCCTCCCAGATTTTTTTACTTTCCTCTGTTCCCATGTTCTCTCCCACTCCCCAAATTTGCTTTTTTGCTTCCATTAAATCTTCCTTACTATATTCCATTGTTACCCTCCATAACTTCTGATTGTTGCCGTCTTGACGATTATGTATCTTTACATTACCTTCTGAAACATATGGCGCACCTTGTCCAGGCGGCTGTTTGGACGGCGGGGCTGGATGACCGGCTGACCGACAGCGGCCTGATATCCTTTCAGCTCTGTAAGGCATACGCTCCGCCCGTTGGTGTAAAAGGCCAGATCAGTACGGTATGCCTGTATACAGCGGGCGGGAATCTCGCCAGTAAAGACAACTTCATCCTTTTTTACCTGGGCCGTTTCGATGGTGGCACAGTATTTCGGTGCATCATGATAAGCCCTGGAAAGGTATTCCTGGGGCGCATAGAGGATGAAGGAGAGATAAGGTTCCAGCAGCTGCGTCCCCGATTCCTTCAATGCCTGTTCCAATACAATCGGGGCCAATGAGCGGAAGTCCGCCGGCGTGCTGACCGGACTGTAATAAAGCCCGTATTCAAAGCAAATCTTACAGTCCGTTACGTTCCAGCCGAACAAGCCCTGCTCCAGCCCGTAACGGATACCATCCCTGACAGCGTTTTGAAAACTCTGGTTCAAGTATCCCAGCGAAACCCGGCTCTCGTATTGTACACCGGAGCCAAGCGAGAGTGGTGTAACAGACAGTCCTATGGATGCCCAAAACGGGTTGGGCGGCACCTCGATATGGATGGTGTGGCTGGCTGCTTTGAGCGGCCGCTCCATATAAATGACGGAGGGTTCCTTTACCACTGTTTCAAGCTTGTATTTTTCCGACAGCAAAGCGGAAACAACCTCCAACTGCACCCGGCCCAAAAAAGAAAGAATGATCTCATGGGTGATGGAATCCACTTCGCAACGCAAAAGCGGGTCAGTATCCGCAAGTTGCGTAAGAGCGTCCAGCAGCCGTTCTCTTTGCGCTGCCGTTTTCGGCGCAATCGTCGTCCGCAGCATGGGGAGGGGGTCCTCGCGCCACCTTTTACGAGGGAGCCGGGTTTGGTCCCCTAATACATCGTTTAACCTCACGCTGTCGCTGGGAAGGATAACAATTTCACCCTGATAAGCGGTGTCTGTCCGAACAATTTCCCCTTTGGATGGAATACGCATCTCTGTGATTTTCAGCTTTTCTCTCCCGGCCAGGGCCACCGTATCCCGCAGGCGCAGCGTTCCGCTGTATAACCGTAGATAGACACGCCGCTGGCCGCAATCGGTGTACTCAACCTTGAAAACGCTGCCGCATAGGGCGGCGCCCCCCTGTTCCCCAATCGGTTGGAACAGCCCTGTCACCGCATCCATCAACGGTTGAATGCCAAGGCCATTTTTGGCGCTGCCATGATAGACTGGGAACAGGGAGGCGTCTTGAACCCGCTGCTGTTCCTCCCGCGCAAGTTTTTCCCGGCTGATTGGTTCTCCTGCGATATACTTTTCCAATAATTCATCGTTATTTTCGATGACCGCATCCCATGCTTCTATGTCGGTATTTTCCTCCAGGACTATTTCCGGGGACAGCGACACCGTCTGCTTGATGATAATATCGGCGGAGAGCTTATCCCGAACAGACTGAACCACGCTCTGCAAATCAACGCCAGCCTGGTCGATCTTGTTGATAAAGATAACGGTGGGAATGTTCATTTTCCGCAGGGCATGGAACAGAATACGGGTCTGGGCCTGCACGCCATCTTTAGCGGAGATCACCAAGATGGCCCCATCTAAAACAGCCAAAGAGCGGTACACCTCCGCCAAAAAATCCATGTGGCCGGGCGTATCCACAATGTTAACTTTACATCTGTGCCACTGGAAGGAAGTGACTGCCGCTTGAATGGTAATCCCACGCTGCCGCTCCAAAAACATGGTGTCCGTCCTCGTTGTCCCTTTTTCGACGCTCCCCGGTTCTGAAATGGCTCCGCTGGCATATAGCAGGCTCTCCGTCAAGGTCGTCTTTCCAGCGTCTACATGGGCAAGAATTCCAATATTGATTATTTTCATGTGATTGTCCTCCCTTTACAGCCCCAAAGGGCATAAAAATCCCCAGCAGTAAAATACTTTTACCACTGGGGATTATAAGTTGCGGACATACACATATACAGCATACACCTGTTTGTGATTGCTGTTTTTGGGGATATGTCAAAATTGATAAGGCAAAAGTATTCTTAAATTGGGTACAAAAAACTAAGCCCCTACAAAAGGAGCTATCATAATCCTTTGTTCCCACTATTTGATTATAGTTTTATTTAAGAATACCTTGCCGCATATTTTTTACTCCTTTTCTGGATTAAATCATTGTATCACATCAGTTTTAGGAAAGCAAGTACCTAAAAGAAATTTTTCTTCCCCTTATATGTAACAATCATACCGGCTTCCTAGCGTTCAGAATGTTTTCTGCTGTCTGCTGTGGTGTTTGGTTGGAATTGTCCAACCAAAAGCCGATCCGTGGTGTTGTCTGCATTTTACTAAATACAAATTCAATGTATACAGAAAGATATAAGGAGTGGGAGGGATTCCGCCGTAGTTGGCATTGTAGGAAAATCCAAAAGTTTAGATTTTCCCACAATGCTTATCTTTTGGTCTTTGGTTCGGAATAGTGTAGTGCTGGCGGTCTATCTCTTGTTTTCGGTTGCTTGCTTCCTTACCGTACATGAGCATTAGCTCCGGGATTGTCATTTCCATATCCTTCCAAAAGGTTAATCACGCCCCATGCGCCCAAACCGGCGCCCAGCGCAACAACCAAGATCTGCAGGGTATCAATAGCAGAAGTGAAAAAACTCATATTAGGGTAATTACCTCCTTATCAAATGAAAAATGATAGTGTTGTGGCCGTTTTTGGCCTGAAACGCAAAAAAACCGCCCGCTGCTTGAAGAAAAAACAAACAGCGGGCGGCGAGCGCAGGCGTATATCCTGCGGACTGTGAGTAAATTCAGGAGAATCACGGCTCCTTACCAATAGGCACCTCCATTCTTTATAAATCCACTCCATCAAAGCGAACCAATCCTGTGATAGAAAAGATTATTTAGACGAAAAAAGCAGGAAATCAAAAAGATTTCCTGCTGAATAGCGCCGCCTGAAGCGACTTAGATTATGCTTCTATAATGTGTATATACTGCCACTTTCCATCAATAGCAGTTTTCGATGGATTGTTTATTCATACTTTCTTTTGAACAGTGTAACGGACAGTACATAAGACAGTACGAAAAGAACGATTACACTGATAAAGCCGATTGCCATGCTCAAATCAAAGTTTTCTACAATAAATCCCATGATTGCGTTGTTTGTCACTCTGGACCAAATTCCGAGCACGACCAGCAGGATAATCAGAATGAACATCACCGCAAATCCTGCATTGACACCCAACCAATAGTTAGATGGCAAAATAAAGGCAAGGAACAGCAGCACAACACAGAAAGAGGCTACCGACAAGAAAAGATAAAACCCATATTGATATGCCGGAAAGCAGAAATAGGAAATGGTGTTTACTACAAGTGCAACGCACAATCCAATGGTAGCACCGATCCCTGCAAAGGCATACCGGCTGGTAACGATTTGCTTTTTGGAAAGTGGCAGAGCAACGGCATATTTACCCCATTTCCACTGTTCATCGGAGTTTGCAAGAGTAATAATCATAGAAGCAATTTCCAACGGAACAAGAAGAAAGCTGATGTAAATAGAGCCAGCTCCTTCCAGAATAATCATCAGCGCTGCGATAATGGCAAGATCCATGATAAGGCGGGCAATCCCGTATTTTTTCTTGACTGTCAAAAAGTCTTTTGTCAGTAACCCTTTCATTTCATTTCCCCCTTTACATAGAACAGCATAATTTCTTCAATCGTGGCTGGCCCGACGATTGCATTGGGATATTGTTTTGCAGCCTTGTTGCGATCTTTGACCAGAACCTTAAATTGATAATCCTCCTTGCGATAGGCAACGATTTCAGATTTATCAAGTACATCAAATATAGCTGCACCACAATTTAAGATCCCATAATTGTCGATCAGTTCATCTTTCTCATGGGAAAAGATCAGTTTCCCTTTATGGATGAAAGTGATATAGTCTGCAACCTTCTCCAAGTCGCTGGTGATATGCGAAGATACCAAAACAGAGTGGTTTTCATCCTGCACAAAATCAATAAGCATATCCAGCACATCATCGCGGATGATAGGGTCCAGACCGCTGGTGGCCTCGTCCAAAATCAGAAGTTCAGCGTTATGAGATAATGCCACAGCGAAGGCCAGTTTCACTTTCATGCCTTTGGAGAAGTCTTTGATCTTCTTATCTTTTGGCAATTCAAACTTTTCAAGGTGTTGACGGTAGGTTTTCCAATCCCAGCCGGAGTAGATACCAGACATGAATTTTCCAATCTCCTCTGGCGTGAAAATATCGGGAAAGTGGTTCTCATCAAATACAACGCCCAGCTTATCCTTAATCCCAAGTTCGTCAGCGATATGGTCTTTACCAAAGATGAGGACTTGACCGCCGCTTTTCTGCGTCTCATTCAAAATGCAGTTGATAGTCGTAGACTTGCCAGCTCCATTTTCGCCTATCAACCCCATAATTACGCCGCGGGGCAAAGCAAAACTCACTTTATCAAGGACAAAGTCGCCATAGTCTTTCGATAATTCTCGGATTTCTAAAACATTATCGGTCATCATTCATCCTCCTGATACATAAGTGTAAGTAATTCTGTCAGCTTATCCAGAGATATTCCGCTTGTACGGGCAATCTCGATTGCCTCCGCAAATTTTTCTTCTATCCTCTTTTGCTGTTCTTCCAGATAGAAGTCTTGATTTTGCGCCGATACATAGCATCCTTTTCCGGCAGTTATTTCAATAAATCCATCGTCTTGCAGGCAACCGTATGCCTTTTGAACTGTCAAAATACTTATATGCAAGGATTTTGCCATAGCTCGTACTGATGGGAGTGCTTCACCGGCACTCAACTCGCCGCTCATAATGGCAGCCTTCACCTGTGATGCAATTTGCTCATATAGCGGCTGGCTTGCCTTGTTGCTTACGACAATCTCCAAATTCTCACCCCTAACCGTTCTATACTGTATTAACTGTATTATTCTATGATTACAGTATAGAACGGGATAGTGCAAATGTCAAGAGGATAAAACAAAAAGAAAAAACTTATTTGTCTATTTCTTCATTTCCTTCTGTCAGTTCGGACGGGCTGATCTCATAATTGAGGAACAAATCGTCCGGCTTCACCCGCAAGCGGGTAGACAGGTATTTTTCTATATCAAACGTATTTTTCGGGTTAAAATCCGAAAGGTACTTATAATGGGGGTGTTTTGTAATATCGTACTTTCTGGACAGGAAGGGCCGGACGCCGCGTACCTGCAGCAGACACTTCCCGCCGTCCATCACAGCCAGCTCGTCCATGGACATCAGATCTTTGCCCAGTTTTTGAAAGTTCTGGCCGTGGGATTCCTGCGTGCCCTTCGTGACGCTGGTGTTATACATATCAATGGTTTCTTTCCCCAGCAGGGCGCTCCAGCTTTTTAGGGTGGTTTCTTCCTTTCCTCCCAGGAATAAGCTGGAATCACAGTTGCCGATGATGGTGTCCATGTTATCCTTATACAGTGCTTTCAACTGGCTCTGCGCCTGCAGCACCAGGCAGGCCGAAATCTCTCTGGACCTGATCGTTGCCATGAGTTTTTCGAGGTTCGGAATCTGCCCAATGTTAGCCGCCTCGTCGATCAGGCAGCGCACATGCACCGGCAGCCGGCCTCCATACTTATCATCCGCTCTTTCGCAAAGCAGGTTGAAAAGCTGCGTATAGGCCATGCTCACCAGGAAGTTGAATGTGGCGTCCGTATCGGAAATGATAAAGAACAGGGCTGTTTTCCGGTCCCCGACCAAATCCAGCTCCAGCTCGTCATACATGGTGATCTCCCGGACTTCCGCAATATCAAAAGGCGCAAGCCTGGCTCCGCAGCTAATCAAAATCGACTTCGCTGTCTTGCCAGCCGCCAGCTTATATTTTTTATATTGCCGGAGGGCGAAGTGGTCCGGGTCTTTCTGCTCCAAAGCGTCAAAGAGAAGGTCAACCGCGTTTTTGAACGATTCATCATCCTCCCGGACCTCCATGGCATTTATCATTTCTACCAAAGTGGAGAAGTTCTGCTCGTTCTTGGGAGCCTCATAATAAATGTAGCCGATCAGCGCCGTATAAAGCAATGTTTCGGCCTTCACCCAAAAATCGTCCCCGGATTTTCCTTCCCCTTTGGTATTGGCGATCAACACTGTTACCAGCTTTAATATATCCTTCTCCGAATGTAGATACGCGAAGGGATTATAGTGCATACTTTTCTTAAAGTTAATGGTATTGAATACCTTGATCTGATAAGGCTCATAAATGATCTTGCCTTTCTTATTGCGTAGGGGCTTTCCGTCCTTGCCCAGCCTGGGAGAACCGCGGGAGAGCAGCTTTCCGCACTCCACCAGGACAGTGCCCTTCGGATCTGTCACTACATAGGAAGAATGGAGCTGCATCAGGTTCGGTTTTATGAAAAAACGGGTCTTGCCGGAACCGGAACCGCCAACCACCAGCACATTTTTATTCCGGGAAAAAGCCGGATTTTTGGGCCTGCCGGACATCATCAACCCCTCCGTCTGGGTTAGGATGATGTTGTTTTCCGGCTTGGGGTCCATAAAGGGGGCAATATCCGCCTTTGTGCCCCAGCGGGCGCTCCCGTATTCCACATCCTTCCGGTATTTTTTGGCATTTTTCCCTTTCACATAGACCACCAGACGGACCAGCGCGACGCCGATCAGCCCAACCAGCCAGTCAACCGCCGCGCCGGGCATAGAAGTCTGAAAGGCCAGGGTAAAGCCATCCGCCAGCCCCAGCAGCTTTGTAGAAGCGTCAACACCGGGGGCCAGCCGTACCGCTTCGCCAACCTTGGCAAAGAACCAAAGGAATATAAGATAAGGAAGGTTGGGCAGCACATACTTTTTCAGAATATCCGTCATCTTCATCGTTCCGGCCCTCCATGCTCCTTGTTTTTTACAGGGTCGCGGGCCATCTTTCTCGCCATCTCTTTGAATTTCGATAGCTGGGAGAGAAGGGACGGCCTGTTTTCGCGTTTTACCGTCTTTTGCGTATATTTCTTGAAGGCGGCTTCAATCGCGTCAGCCTGGCTTGCCTTAAAATACACGGTCCACTTAGGCGGGGAAACGCTGATGTCTTTCTCCACATGGTAGCGGACTTTATATTTCTTTGCGTATCGCTCAAAAGAGCGAATCCGGTCCTCAACCTCGATCTTATGGGCGTCCGGCGTCTGCGCCGTAAGCCGGCGCATACTGTTCCGGCCGACTTTTGGGGTAGTGCGCTCTTTTTCAATCTTCCGCAGGGCGGCGGCAACAGCGGCCCGCATCACACGGCCCGTCAGTTTTGCGGCCTGGACCGTTACGGATATGGATTTCCGTTCAAGTTCTTCCTGCAATCACATCCTCCTTTCGCATGATATATATAATAAGTAGAAATCACCGGACCTCCGTTTGGAGGGTTTGCTGCCGGGGCGCCTTTTCAAAGTCTTTGGCCGCCTGCGCTACCTGCACACGGGCATGGTCGAGAAACATTTTCAGCATGGATCGGGGGGAATCCCTTTCCACCAGCTCACCGGTCATGCCGCTGCACGCGTCAGGCAGGTAATCCTCAATGCCTTTTAAGGCTTCCTCGTTACTGCCGATAAAGCCCCAGCAGCTATCCTCCAGCTCGCCGTCTTTATACAGTTCAAAACCATACGCCTCGCCGCGAAGGTAGGAATCGTAATATTCCACCTCGCCGCGCATACGGTCCTCCGCTTTCTTCCGGATAGCGGCAGTGAAGGTCTTGCCGCCAAACTCCCGGAGGGCATCTTCCTTGGAGGCGTAGATCCATCCGACCTGCCCGCTGTCCCAGGGGCAGGAAAAGCCAGTGGTATTCATGGTAATGCCGCTGTGGTCGTAAAGATACAGCGGCAGCATAAGGAATTTCTGTGAGATCACCTTCATCAGCCGTTCATCCACCTGCCGCTCATAGGCCGGAGAACCAAAAGGGGCTTTGATCTTGTAATTCATCAGGTCCAGCGCCCGCTCATAACGATGGGCGCCCCGTTCATCGTCACCCACTGTTTTCAGGTAAAGGTCCCGGAGAAAGTCATCTTTATCTATGTAATTGTGATGGTCGCCCAGGTGATAACGCCGGTGGAAACAGACCATTTTCCCGAAATTATCATCCTCACGGGGATTGAGCGGGTCATCGTCCGGCTGGATCACCAGCACATACGGGCCGCGTGTCGCTGTCAGCATCTTTGGCCTCCTTCCTAAAGCTCCGGCCCGGATTTATGGGGCGGCTTTTGTGTCCTCTCTTTATCTTCCGGCGAGGGGACCGGCTGCTTGACGGCAAGGATCTTACCGCCGATCCGCACGAACGATTCCGGCGCCAGAAATTGTTCCTTATATTTTTCCATCAGGTCAGGGGAAAGATCTGAAAAACTTTCTTCTCCAAGCCCGGTGATAAGAAAATTACCGGCAATGATGTCGTAAATCTCTCCGATGTCATCCCGAAGCGCACGGTTCAAAGGCAGCCCTATAAGTTTTCCTTCCTCATTGCAGATCAGGGCCACAGGGTCCTCATACGGATAAACCGCCTGGATAGGGCCGTCCACCGCAGCCTGCAAAGATTCAAGCCCCGACTCAATATCTGTTTCATGGGGGATTTCCCCAGGCTGCACCATTAAAACTTTCATCTATGAATATCCTCCTTTTTCTTATCCGGCGCTTTTAAAGGCGCTGCTTTTTCCTGTCTCTTTGCGTCTGAGAGCTTTTCCAGCACCGAAGCCCGTCCTGCCTTGCCCGAATCACGCCCCGGCGCAGTTACAGTCTTTTCCGGTTCCTGTCCTTCCTCGGTATATCCGGGCAAAAGGGCGCCATGTACGGTAAAATGGTCTTTGTATTGCTCTGGAACCGGAGGGGAAATTTCCGTGAACAAATGAGAATAGGCTTTCTTCCGGCCTTCCAGATACTTCATGGCAGCATTTTTATCGGTATAGCGTTTCTGACTCTGCCCGGCAATTTTTTCTCCATACCCCTTCTTAGGGGAATTTACAGAGACATCCCAGGTGACATACCAGGCAACCGGTATGCTCTGTTTCGTTTCCCGGTCATATTTCGTATCTTCCCAAACACTGCAGGTCATCTTGTAAACGCGGTTGCTGATTTCCTCATCATTCCGCCAGTTATTTTTCGATTGCCACTGATTAGAAGTATGAGAAACCTCCGGGGTCCGAAGATATTCCAACGCCCGGTTGATGGCCTGTGTCGCCGCCGCCTGCTGCTCCCATTGCTTAGCCGCGGCTAAAACGATCTCATAGGCTTTCTGTTCCCCGTCAATGCTTCCCTGGCGCATGGCTTCCAAACTTTCCGTGCCCATGGCGATCAAAGCAGAAATATCAATATTTTCGCAGGAAACACTATGTTCCACTTTTAATTCATATCCAGGCTTTAAGTCATCCCCATAACGATAAACACGGTAATCCTTGTTTTCTTCCAAATTCTCACCTCCATCAAAGTTCCGGCTCATGGGGTTTCATCTGCTTTGGCTCTGCCGGCGTTTTGCCCTGTCCCTTAGCAGCGGCAAGCTGCCCCAGGAGGGAAGGCTTCTCCCCGCCAAAGAGGGAAAGCTGTTCTGCATCCGTGATAACCGGCATGGAAGCCATGCGGGAAGGCGCAGGCGCCGCCGGCCGGATTTCCTCTAATGTCTGCGGGTGATCGGAATGGGTGAGAAAATGCTGCCGCTTCAGATCCGAGAAAACTTCATCAAAAACCGCATTGATAGCTTTTCGTTCCTCACCCTCCGGGAAGGCTTTCAAGATTTCCATTTTCCCATCTTTGCCGGTAACAAAAGCAGCGGCGCTGTCTGCGTGGCCTGCCAGGTAATCCGAAATTTCAGGAGACAGCTTATCTTTGATATAGCAGGCGAAAGCCCTGGCTGTCATCTCTGTATTGCTTTCCCAATAGCCGCCGTCTTTTTCACACTCTTTGCCCATACGGACCGAGTTTTTATAAAAATCCGTTTCCACACGGCCAACCTGCGGGGGTTCCTGATCCTGCATCCCGGACAGCATACGCTCAAAAATTTCCAGCCTGTCACGTTCGCTTTTGGGTATAACGCGTCCGGTCACAGACTTTTTAAAAGCGCTTAGCTGTTCCACAGAACCGGGAACGCCTGAAAGAAATTCTTCCCGAAGGACTGCGTAAGCCTCCATGTGCATCTCGTCATTCGCTGCCCGTTTGAGCGGGGCAAGGACCGCCGAATCCAGCCAGCTCGCCGCATTTTTTCGGATACGCTCTGTCTGCGCCTCTGTCCGGGCCGCGGCCTGCTCCGGTGTTTCTGGCTTATATTTCATGGTTTCAATCAGCTTCTTGAATGGCTCATACAGGTGGGAATGTTCGGAAAGGAAGGCTTTTGCCCCCATTTTCACACCCAGGTAATCATCCAGGCCATGCCACCACTCATGCGCCAGGGAACCAGCCCCGTGCATCTTGGTAAGGTTGATAACCTTCCGAAGCGGTTCGTAGTGGGCGGCGGCGTTGCCGCTGCCGCGGGCGCCAAAGGCAATCGAGAGTGTTCCCTGGTAGGAAATATCTTTTTCGCTGATCTTAAGGACAGCCGCCAGGTCTTTGAGAGCGTCAAACCCCATGTTCAGGGAAGCGCGCCGGTCATTCTGCGTCATCCAGTTCCCAAATTCGCCGCCGCGGAAAGCGAACGCGTCAAGGTAATCCTGCCCGACCACATCACGGTCCCCGCGGTAATCCGGGCCAGAACGCCGGACGCGGGAAAGCTGCTGCGGGACAAACCGCTGTTTTCCGCTGGCTCCGCGCTGTCTGGCAAGGGCCTGTACCCATTTCAGAGCTTCCTCACGGGTGGCAAAATTTGTTTTCAGTATCGTATAGCCTTTTGTGACATAGTAGGTATTGGGAAGCCAGACATCGTTTTTCGAGTAGGTTCTTTTGCCGTCATTGAACCGGATGTCATAGCCGCGGGGGATCTTTTGTTCAGCGGGAACGCCAAACTGTTTTTTTACAGCCCCTTGGACGATTTTTCTCTCAAAGTCCCGTTCCCCGCGGAAATACAGGGCATTTACCAGCTTATCGGTAATGACCGGATTATCCCGGCCCTTTTGGGTGGCCCGGATATAACCGCCGCCGATCCCATGGGAAATACGCTCGCAGTAACCGCCGTCAATAATAAGGGCGTCGAATACATCCATGGCATCCTGCACTGTCTGAACCTTTTCAACGACTTCCTGTACCTGCCGGACGGTCGCGATATATTCTTTCTGCCGTGCCAGGCGCTTCTCCGGCGTATCATCTGAACGCAGATACCGCGGGGAGGCGTTCAGGCTGTCACGCACCACTTTCCGAAAATACAGAATGTCCACCGGGACGCCGGATTGAATTAGGGCGTTATAATCCGGCTTTTTCCAGACATTATCTTTTTTTACATACTTATCGGCCTCGCGCTCGTTCATCCCCAACAGATCATCCACATACAGGCCGCGGGCTGCCCAAAGGTCCTTTTTGGCGCCGCCGATCTTTTCACCGAAATCTTCATGTACGATTTCTTTCGCCATCTAACTCCACCTCCTTTATCAGCGAGAGTATATATTTTTTTGCTTCCGGCACATTAGAAAAAGCGCATGGCCTTCCAGACAGATAGGCCAGCGCCCGGTTCCATTCAGATATGGGATATAAATGGTTATCCATTTCAAGCATGATCCCGAAAGCGGGGAGCGTACACCAAAGCCGCAGATCCGAAATGAACACATCCAGCCGGTCAGCAAGGGTGTCAAGCAATCCTATTGCCATGACACCTACCGTTCCGCTTTGCTTACAGCAGGCACAGCTTTTTTTGCTGGCGGCTGCACTTTCTCGCCATTTTCCTGCATAGCCCTTAAAACGGAGGGCCTGCGTTCAGCGGATTCCTGCAAACGGGTTACACTGTCAATGGCTTTTTCGATGCTCTTTTGGGCGGCGGTCATGCAGGCACGATCCGCTTTATAGGGAGCCGCAATCACCTTAGAAAGCCTGCCGGGGCTTTTGACCTCGGCCACCGGTTCTTTGCCCACCAGGGCGCGGCCCATGTTTTTCAAATGCCTGCCCGCCTGATGGTATTCAGCGGAAAGGGTCTGGATCTTGGAAACAGCGTTATCGTCAATACGAATACTGTTATCAATCGCTTTCCTGATCCCTTCCAGCATGGGTTTGACATGGAAAAACCGGGAAAGGCCATCCAGGGCAGAAGTGCCGCGCTCTTTGAAAGCCGAAAGAGCTTTCTGGCAGCCTTCGATAATGTGATCTTTCAACTCCGCCAGCTTTTGGCGCATATTGGAGATATTATTCTCCAGCGATTTACAGCTCTTTTGAAGCACAGCTTTCAGAGAGCGGTTCTGCACCTGTTGAAGCTCCTGGCGCATAGTTTTCAATTCTTCTACGGCCTCGGCCAACCGGTTTTCCAGTTCGCCAACATGGGCAATCATTTCAGCAAAATCCTTGCCGCTGGGGGAAGGGTTCTCTTTCAGGACGGCCAGCAATTCCTTCACATACTCATTTTCCACAAGAAGCTGTTTGTTCCTTCGCTTCACTCGTCTGGCGTCCTCCTTTCTCCGGGCAGCTTTCCCCGGCAATCTTACTTACGATTTCCGGCCCGGATTCATAAATCTGCATCAGCCTCCGGGCCATGCTGCAGGGACGAGCCGCACCCGTTGTCCAGAGACGCACCGTGGAAGGGGTGACATTCATCAGCAGAGCGAAGGCTTTTTCATTGGTTTCCAGCTTTTTCATCAAAGCCTTAACCATGGACGGGCTGTACTCTGGGCAGCGGGCAGCCCCGGCGATTACCTGAATCGCGGATTTGTCGTTATTCATTGGGTTTTCCTCCTAAATTGAAACAGCCGCCTGTTTCTGGCGGCTGGCGTGTTTTTCTTCGCGGATCGCTTGAAGCGTGCGCTGTAATTTCTCATTGTAGTCTTTCCCACTGCGGGGAGGATTGACAGACACCCGGATTTTTGAAAACCTCTGGTCTGATTTCAACAGTGCCTTGATTTTCCGGGCGTTGACCCGGCCCGCAAGGTCATTGTCCAAGTAGAGGGCAACACGGGTAATCTCCGGGTGGCGTTCCAGGAAAGCGACCAGGGCCACAGGGGAGGTCCCACCCAGGGAAAGCCGGTAGCCATTCCATTGCCAGCCCTCCAGCTTTTGGAGCGTAGCATGGGAGAGGGCGTCAATCGGGGCCTCGAAAACCGCCAGATGGCGGCTGCCCGGCTGATCCGGCGGGTAGCAGAAGCTAAACCGCTTATCACTGCCGCTGATGTCCTTTTTCAAGTCACCTGCAATTCCGCGGACGCAGGCAAACCGGCCCGTACCGGTATCATCCCGGCCAACAAAAACGCAAACCGCCTCGTTGTTATAGCGGGACTCATAAAAAAGGCCCAACTGCATACACCGTCTGATGATGTCCGAATGGACTCCCCGGCGTTGGAGATAAGAAACAGCAAAGGTGGCACAGCGTTTCCCCTTGGGGAGGCGGAAGGGCTTTTTCTCCACCGGTTTCCGCTGTTCCCGGCTGCCGGAAGCTGTATAATGAGAAACAGCAGGGGTTCCGCTGCCTATCAGCCGTTCCACAGCCTCCACAAAGCTGTACCCGCGGATTTCCATGAGGTAATCCACGGCATTGATCTTTCGTCCACGGCTGTTCCAGTACCAGTAATTTTTACTCGCCACATAAACCAGGCTGTCATGCTCATTATGACGATAATTGGCGCCTTCCTGTTTCAGCACGCCGCTTTCGTGGGAAAGCAGATAATCTAACAGATCCGTTTCTCTTGCCTGGGTGATCTGTTCCTGGGTCAAGCTCGGCATTGCTTCGGCGTTTCATGGTTTTTCATGGCGCGCAGCCTCCTTTCTGCGATATTTTCTGTCATCAAAGCCGCTCCCTCTATCCGTAAAGATCGTGATTGACTTCGGCCCGGTAATAGCTGTCCATGGTAGTCGGGGCATTATACAAAGCCGCCAGCAGGTAAGACTTGATATTCCGCACCTTGGTCGTGTTGTTATCCAGGCAGTCGAACACATACTCCACATGGGAGAAGTTCACTTTCAGGAAGCGGCTTTTTACTACCTCACGGGGGTAGTCATCCCCGGCAATGCGGATATATGGCCGTTGGGAGAGGACGGTTTGCAGCATCAGCTCAACCAGTTCGTCCACACGCTCATATCCGTACCTCTGAACAAGAGCCTCAAATTCAATATTTTCTTTGATAATTTCCCGGTAGGCATCTATCCTATCAATCCTATCCATCTCCGTACTACTGGCGGGTGCCCTTCCAGAATCCGGATAGATTGATTGATGGGTATTTGATATATCCGTAATTGATTTTTCAGTAATTGATTCTTGTATATTTAATTGGGCGGGTTTTTCCTGTTCAGGTTTTCCCAAAACAGGATTTACCTGTCTTGGATTTACCTGTCTTGGATTTTCCCGTTTAGGTGGCAGAATAGCGTCCTGCTCATCAGGAAGCACAGGTTTCTCATGGATGACATACTCAATATCGCCCAGTCTGCCATGCGCGTCACGGAGCCGCTGCCGGGTAAGATACCCTTGCTTTTCCAGCTCCTTGATCGCACTGCTGATAGAATCCACCCCATCTTTACAGATATGGGCCAGCCCCTTAGTCGTATAGTCCCAATTATCAGGCAAGGACAACATCAACGACAGCAGCCCCTTTGCCTTCAAAGACAGCGACACATTCCGAAGATGGTGATTGGACATGACCGTAAAATCTTTTGTCTTTTCAACTCTGAACACTGCCATTTGACATCCTCCTTCCTGGCAAGTCTTTATACTGAGCAGCAACTACAAATCTCTGTCTTTATGGTCGTAATTCAAATAGCCATTGTGTACCTTGGCATGGTTCTTTAGCTTGATAAAGCCGCGTTCCTGATTCTCCAACGCTTTCTGATACCCTTCATCCGTGAGAAACAGGCGCATCTTATCGCCTTTATAGCCGACAGGGGATTCAAAAGAAAGCACATCAAAGACAACCATGTGGCGTACCTGCGGGTCAAACCGCTCCAGGGCCATAATGTCATGGCCTTTCAGTTTTTCAGCCCCGGATTGCTGCCGGGCCAATGCAATCCGCTCGCCCATAGTGCGAGGGTAAGGCAGGTGATAATTCTTCTGGATGTCCTTCACCAGATCCATGCACTGTTCATCCGACAGAACCCGCAGCTTTGCCATGAGGCCCCGCACCATATCACGTTGCTCCGGGTTACGGGTAAAACGGGCTGTCATATACAGTTCATCCAGCACTTTGGCCTGGCAGTCGCCGTCAACCTGAAACAACTGCCTTTTTTCTTCTTCGTTAAGTTCCATGTGAATTTCCTCCTTCTGAAAATGGGCGCAAAAAAAGGGCGCCCATCAGATTAGATGAAACGCCCTGACAAACAGCGGTCCGGTAAAACACCGCACCGCTGCTGTAATATTCAATTTTGTCTTTTAGGTAACACCTCCCATCATTCGACAGATTTTTCGTTGACTATCAAGGTTGGAAAAGGAATTGAATAGGCAACGACAAACGCTGAAACCCTTGAAAACACTGGTTTTTTCCGTTTGTCTTTATTATACCGTAAGGGCATACCTTTGCCACCCGGTGTATTGAAAAGGAAATTGATGTAAAAAGTTTGAGTGAAATCCTTGGTCACTCCAGTGTGACAATCACATTGAACCGTTACGTCCATTCCTCACTGGAGCAAAAAAGGTCCCAATTAGAAAAGCTATGCCTCTAAAATTGTATTTTTGTATATAAAAGCTATGCAAGGGTTCTATCAAACAAGCAAAACAACACAAAATTGGGGGTGAAATTTAGTCTTTTAGCGTCAAAATCTGAATTGTCTATGACAGTTTTTCAGAAAATGTCATGATTATTTATGTGATTTGCCATGATTTATTGATTGACATAATGTGACAATATGATTATAATATTTTCGTAAAGTAATTCACTTTACGCATCGTCTTTTATATCATTATAAGTTTAATTGCCCAATTCTATACGAGACAGGCAGGAGTTGATCAAAGCGAAAGTAATGAAAAACAAAAAGAACCTGAAACAATCGGACTTTCCTTTTTTTGATATGCATTTGCATATTCTTCCGGAAGTTGATGACGGGGCAGACTCTATAGAAGAGAGCTGCAGGATGATTGCCATGGAATGGGAGCAGGGCGTCCGATTTATGTGCGCCACACCCCACTTTCGGATGAAAGAGCCTTTGAGCCGGGAGAAAGTTATAGAAGCCTATAAAAAGGTGAACAGTGTTCTTGAGGAGAAATATCCGCAGATGCGTCTTTACCTGGGGCAGGAGATTTACTACAGCCGGGGGATCATGGATGCTTTGGACAGCAAAAAAGCATTGACGATTAACGGCAGCAGATATGTATTACTTGAGTTTTCCCCCGACGAACGGTATTCCATCATTTTCAGTGCTTTGCGCGAGCTGCTCCAAAGGGGTTATATTCCCATACTGGCCCATGTGGAGCGGATATCCGCCCTGTGGAAACAGTGGGAGCGCATGGATGAGCTGAGATCTATGTACATACCTTTTCAGATGAATACATCCAGCCTGATTGGAGGCAGTATGAATCTGGAAGTACGCCAGTGCCGCCGGCTGGTCAGTGAAGGCTATATTGATCTTCTCGGCACAGACGCTCATGGAAGTCATTGGCGTCCACCGGAATACAAAGCAGCTGCAGACTGGATTGCCCGCGATTGCGGAGAAGAAACATTACGACGTATGGCGGTGGATAATCCAGTCAGTATTTTGAATGGTCAACTGTTACAGTTTTAGTGGTTATTTGACTGATTAAAAAATCTTGCGAGTAAATTTACAACTCATTTTTGTGAAACAGGCCGCATGGCTGAGTAATTTATAATTTTAAGGAGTATTTATGGAACCAAGGAACAAGACTATAAATTCTGATGAAATCGATCTTATTGATCTTTTAAGGTCGCTGAAACGTCGGATTTGGATCATTGTGGCAGCTATTGCCGCTGGAATTATTATTGCCGCTGGATACACTATTTTGTTTGTAACGCCTCTTTACAGCTCCACGGCTATACTTTATCTGGTGAATTCTGCGACAACCCTTTCAGTTTCAGATCTTCAGATCGGAACGCAGCTTACACCAGATTATAGTGTTCTGGTCAAAACACATCCGGTGATTGATACAGTGATTGATAATTTGGATTTAAATATGAGTTATAGTCAATTGGCTGGGAGAATCAGTGTATCTAATCCCACAGATTCTCATTTTTTAAACATTACCGTGACAGATCCGGTTCCCGAGACCGCCCAAAAGATTGCTAATGAAGTGGCGTCAGTCACTACGGACAAAATTGAATTGGTTATGAAAACGGAGCGGCCTACACTTGCAGAGGAAGCTCAGCTTCCAACCAGTCCGGTGAGTCCCAGCCTGAAAAAAAATAGTATGCTGGGTGGATTGGCAGGGCTTGTTCTGTCCGCCGGCTTTTTTTCGGTACTGTATTTGCTGAATGATAAGATTCACACCGAAGATGATGTAAGCAAGTATTTGCAGATGACTACGTTGGGTGTGATACCTAAACGATCCAATAAGAAAAAGAAAAATGGCCGGAGGAATGACAATGATTAAAGTGAATCTGACCCGGCTCCCGGAAATTGACAGGGAGACGAATGAAGCCTATAAGCAGCTGCGAACCAATGTGATGTTCTGTGGCGATAATATAAAGACATTAATGGTCACAAGTACTGTTCCGAATGAAGGAAAATCTGAGGTTTCTTATTTTCTGGCACACTCTATTGCAGAGAGTAAAAAAAGAGTCCTTCTTCTGGATGGGGACATCCGCAAGTCTATGATGGCTACGCGTTTTGTTCCGGATAAAAAAGTTCACGGCCTTAGCCACTATCTGGCTGGAAAGGACTCTTTGGATGATATTATCTGCCAGACTAATATTCCGGATTTATATATGGTTTTTGCTGGATTTTCAGCGCCTAATCCGTCAGAACTTCTGGCGGGGGCACGCTTTGTTCCTATGCTGGCAGCGCTAAAAAAAGTTTTTGATTATGTCATCATTGATTCGCCGCCGGTGGGGTCGGTTACAGACGCTTCTATTATCGGCAGACATGTGGATGGCGGCATTCTTGTCATCGGATATGACGATGTAAGCTATAAGCTGATTGCCAAAGCGAAAAATCAGCTGGAGATGAGCGGATGTCATATGCTTGGAGCAGTTATTAACCAGGTAGAGGTTGGCAGGGGCGGATACTATCAAGGTTACTATGGTAAATATTATGGTCGAAGCGGCGATAACGACGCCGAGACAAATAAATGATTTCATACAAGTCAAAGGAGAGATCGCGTATGAAAAAATTTCTTGCAACTTTATTGGTATTGGTGCTGGCAATGAGCTTTTCTTTCAGCGCATTTGCGGCAACCAACAAAAAGGAGTCCATCTTGTCTGAAATGATGGCGGCCGCTACAGAGCTGGGCGTTCAAAACAGTGTAACTTTCCAGAACGCATATGCCTCTGTGGCCAACTATGAAGGTACGATCACTGACGAGCAGTATGAAGCTGCCCTGGCAGAGATCCAGACCATCAAAGACGCCATCGCTTCCAAAGGCGTTGAGGCATTTCAGAAGGATCCGTCATTAAAGGATGAGCTGGCGGCCCATGTCATCGCAGCCTGCGAGGCGGTGGGCATCACTGTTGTCTATGAAGGCAACGGCATCGGCAGCGTGTCCTTTAACAATGGCACCGGAACCTACGGGCCAGGGACAGGTACTGATGGAAGCAGCCAGGGGAATGTATCAAGCCCCATTAAACAGACCGGTCTGGACTATGCGCCTTTTATGCTGATGGCTGCCGGTATTGTCCTGGTCTTTGGCGGCTGTGTGGCCTTTGCCCGGAAAAAACAGCTTTTTGTTTAAGGGCGGGCAATGGACAGGCATTTTAAAAGCAAAATGCCATGGTGGGTGGCATACATTTGTATGCCACTTATCCTTTCGGCAGTTTGCGCAGTCATATTGTACTTTGGCTTAAGTCCCATAAGGATAGAGCTGATACAGGCACAAAACCTGATGATGAACTCTGGCGGCCAGTATTTTCTTGGAAATACAGATCCGGTGATCGTGGAGGCTCAGGATGAGACTGAGGATGTCCAGACAGAGACCGAACCGGAGGAGACACAAAAGCAGGTGATTGAAGAACCAAATATTGGGGATCAGTACGGCCAGCTTGTGTGTGAGCGGCTTAACATTAATTCCCCTGTTTATTTCGGAGATAATTCCGATGTTTTACTTCAGGGGATCGGCACTTACCCGGTGTCCTGGATTCCTGGCTGCGGCCACACCACTCTCTTGTCCGGTCATAACAACATGCATCTGGCTACCCTTGGCGACGCCCAGGTTGGCGATGAATTTACGTTGATTACAGATTATGGCACTTATGAGTACCGGGTGTCGGACATTAAGATTGTTGCCGAGACGGACATAGAAGCGTGTCATCTGGATTCGGACACGGAACAGGTGGTTATTTATACCTGTTATCCCTTTTACCGCATCAGCGGCCGCCGGACGGAAAGGTTTTTTGTCTATCTGGAAAAGATTTCCGGACCGGAAATTGAACTGATTAATTATTTCCTGAAGGATTAGAACATCATGAGTGAAAGCAGAATTTACCGGAGAGGGATCCTGACCATTGTGTCCGCCATCCTGGCCATCAGTCTGTTTTGTCTGACCCTGGCGGTCGTTGTGATTATCCAGTTTGGCGTGGAAGTCATCCCGTTAAAGGCGGTGAACAGTACGCCTTATTACAGTGATCAGAGCGCGGCCCTGGAGAGCCGGGTCAAGGATCTGACCCGTCAGTGCGGGCTCCCGGAATCTATTGTAGATCAGGTTTTTGATTCTGATGAGATACTGGCATTTACAAAGGAATACACCGCCAACAGTATCCGGGGATTTGAGGATACTCTGGAGACTGCGCCGGTCCAGGAGCGGCTGCGGGCGAACCTCTACTATTATATGGATGAAAATAACATGGATATGGCTACCCTGGATATGGAAGCCTTAAACAGCTACCTTTCCCAGGCCGCCAGCCTCTATACTCAGACAGTCAACAATGGATTTATTGCAAATTACCACAGTTTGCGGTCAACTCTCATCTCGCCGGCGGTGGCCGCGGTCTTTATTTGCCTGGCGGCAGCGGCGGTATCTATGGTCTTTATGTATAAACTGACAGGTATGCGGCGGAAAATGCTTTCCTACACTATCCGCGGTACTTTAAGCTGCGCCATTTTATGCGGCGCTCTTGCCCTCTGGCGATTCGCTTTTCACGGCCAGACCGGCGTCAGTTATTCTCCGGAATACATGGGATATTTAAACGAGTACTTTGAAAATTTCTTTTTTGGCCAGTTTGCTGTAGGCTGTCTGGTCTGGATTTTTGTCAGCGCCTTATGCGGTGGGATTATATTAAGAATTAAGTATCACAGAAACAAGAAATGAAAATGTATTTAATACAGTTATTTTACCAGAGAGGGAGTCATTTATGAAGAAAAAAATGGTGATCATTATCGCGGATATTTTGGCGGTGGTTCTTTCCTACGGCGCCGCCCTGTGGCTCCGCTTTGATCTTCACATGACAGCGATACCTGGACAGTATCTGAGAGGATATGGATTATATATTCCTCTGTCTGTGGCAGTTTTGCTGATCGTTTATACAATCTTCCGATTGTATAAAAGTATATGGATCTATGCCGGGCTTTCGGAATTGATTCGTACCTTTTTTGCCTCGCTGATCACGGCGGCTCTGTCCGGTATTGTATCCGCTGTACTGCTTATACGGATGCCTATGGGATTTTACCTCATGGGCTGGGTTTTTTTGTTTCTTCTGACGGCCTTTATCCGTATCAGTTACCGGCTGTTCCGCAGAATGACCCATCAGCATCAGGCCGGAAAAGAGCAGAAGCATCCGAAAAATGTCATGATCATTGGCGCCGGGGCCGCAGGGAGGACTCTCCTTCGGGAGTACACCACAAGCCAGTATGTGACGGAAGCGGTAAGGTGCTTTATTGATGACAACAGCGATAAATGGGGCCGGTACTTAGAGGGCGTTCCCATTGTGGGCGGCCGGGATAAGATCCAGGCTATGGCGGCAAAGTATGACATCCAGAAGATCATTCTTGCTATACCAGGGCTTAAACCTTTGGAAAAGAAGGAAATCCTTGATATATGCAAATATACCGGCTGCCAGGTTCAGACCGTTCCCGGCATCTATCAGCTCATCAACGGCGAGGTGAGTGTCTCACAGCTTCGGGACGTGGACGTAGAAGACCTTCTCGGCCGGGAACCTATTAAGATGAACATCGAGGACGTTTTAGGCTATGTGAAAGGCCAGGTTGTTCTTGTTACCGGTGGAGGAGGTTCTATTGGAAGTGAACTCTGTCGGCAGCTTGCGGCCCACCAGGTGAAGCAGCTGATCATTTTGGAAATGTATGAGAACAATGCCTATGATATTCAGCAGGAACTGAAATATAAATATCCGGATTTAAACCTGACCGTTCTTATCGGCTCGGTGCGCAACAGCAACCGGCTGGAAGATATTTTTAAAACATACCATCCGGACATTGTCTACCACGCGGCGGCCCACAAACATGTGCCCCTTATGGAGGACAGCCCTAACGAGGCTATCAAAAACAATGTCATCGGTACATATAAAACAGCTATGCGGGCAGATAAATATCACACCAGGCGTTTTGTTCTTATTTCCACAGATAAGGCGGTGAACCCCACAAACATTATGGGAGCCAGCAAGCGGCTGTGTGAAATGGTTATCCAGATGTTTGCCCAGAAAAGCGAGACGATTTTTACGGCGGTTCGCTTCGGAAATGTCCTTGGAAGCAACGGCAGCGTGATCCCTTTGTTTAAAAAGCAGATCGCCCACGGCGGCCCAGTGACCGTCACCCACCCGGATATTATCCGGTATTTCATGACTATCCCTGAAGCTGTAAGCCTGGTCCTCCAGGCCGGAGCCTACGCTAAAGGCGGTGAGATTTTCGTCCTTGATATGGGACAGCCGGTAAAAATCGCCGACCTTGCAAGAAATCTTATCCGACTGTCCGGCCTCACACCGGATGTGGATATAAAAATCGAGTATACCGGCCTTCGTCCGGGAGAAAAGCTCTATGAGGAGCTTTTAATGGCCGAGGAAGGTTTAAAGAAAACCGCTAACCAGCGGATCTTTATCGGAAATCCCCTCCCGGTGGACGGGGAGAAGTTTAGGTCTCAGCTTGCCATGCTGGATAAAGAGGCATGGGATGAGTGTACAAACATGAAAGGTCTGGTGCAAAGCATCGTGCCGGAGTATCATCCCAAAGACGCCTGATTGCAGGCACACTTTCACAGGAATCTTTTTTGATTAAATCGTCGCATTGCCGCGTTTAAAAGGGAAAGAGGATATATCGTCGAAATAGCAACAGTTTGGCCGACCCATTTTGCCGCCTGAGCGGTTGCTAAACCATCAGTCTGCCTGAATGAAGACAGAATGGCGAAGCCATGCCTAAAGGGAGGATGTGTATGAAAAGTATTTCTACAGCTTTGGAAGAATTTTCAGAAGCAGAGAATGAAAAATATGATCTGCCGCAAAGACAGATTGAGGGGCAGGCTTCGTGGTACGTCATCCAAGTTCGCACAGGTACGGAAGAAAATATTCGTATCCAGTGTGAAAAGTTCATTAAAGACAAACGCATTATGAAAACCTGTTTTATCCCTTATTATGAGGAGAAAAAAAGATTTCAGGGGCGATGGAACTTACAGAAAAAGATCCTTTTTCCAGGATACATCTTTGTTATCACCCAGGACGCTTTAAGACTTCATGAAATCTTAAAGCAGGTGATGGGATTAACCAGGATCTTAAAGATTGGGGAAACAATGATTGCTTTGACTCAAAAGGAAGTAGCTTTTATGGAGCGGTTCGGCGGGCTAGAGCAGATCGTCGGTATGTCGGAAGGGATTATTGAAGGCAGTCAGATCATTATCTCTTCCGGGCCTTTGCAGGGACTGGAAGGGTATATTAAAAAGATTGACCGCCATAAGCGAAAAGCCTGGGTGGAACTGCCTATGTTTGGACGATTGCAGAAAGTGGAAGTGGGATTGGAGATTGTGAGGAAGACGGTGTGAGATTCGATGGCTGCCATCAGCTGTCAATCAAGCAGATATGTCATTCATATTATTTAAAATTGTGTATGTTTCCAAGAAAAAGGAATGTTATAGAAAATGTTTTTAGAAAGCAAGGGGATAAAGTCTTTTAAGTCCATAATCTGGCTGACCTCACCGACTATACATAGGGGAGAACTGGATTATATGACCAAGACCTATGAAATCAACTGGATGTCCACAGTGGGCGAAAATATTAATGAAGATGCCACATATAAAAGTCAGGAGAAAGGACCTTTGTAACATAAAATTGGGTTTCTTTTTATGGAAACAACGTCTTTGAGACGGTAAGAAAGAAATCTGATTGTGAGGAATGAACAAAAATGATGGCTTAAAAAGATAATTTGAAGTGCTGTTTTTGTATAAAAACACCAATGAAATCATGCATAAAAGAGATATGTACAAAACATAGATGGCATGGTTATCCACAGGCGGAAATGTTAGGTACATGACCGCCTGAACATCTTGTTAAAGGTTTTATTGGAATGAGTCATACATAACCGTCTCAAAGAGACATTGTACATTGGATGAGAATGTAACTGTATCAAAGATGTAATAGCGCATTGGATGAGATATGGAATGTTTCGGAGATGGGTTGGTACGTTGGGAGAGACGATAAATGTCTTAAAGATGGGGTAGTGCATAAGACGAGAAAACAACGTAAAAGGAAAAAGTGGCTGCTCTTTATAGCAGTGTTTTAGTAAATATTTTTTAGATCATATTTTATAGACCACAAAGGAAGGGAAGGTAACCGTAATGAAAATACCATTTTCACCGCCAGATATGACGGAATTGGAAGCACAGGGAGCAGCTGAGGCAATCCGATCTGGATGGATTACCACGGGACCGAAAACGAAAGAGTTTGAGCGACAGATCGCAGAATATTGCCATGTAAATAAAGCAGTATGTTTAAATTCACAGACGGCCTGCGCAGAAATGGCACTCCGGCTTCTGGGTATTGGTGCGGAGAATGGTGGAAGTTCATTTGACGAGGTAATTGTACCGGCCTATACATATACCGCATCGGCATCTGTTGTATGTCATGTCGGAGCAAAGTTGGTGCTGATTGACTCTCAGTCAGATTCACTGGAAATGGATTATGAGGCTTTGGAGAATGCGATTAACGAACACACAAAGGCTATCATTCCGGTTGACCTTGGCGGAATACCATGTGATTATGATCGGATTTTTGCCATTGTGAAGAATAAAAAGCATCTGTTTAAAGCAACGAGTGCTGTACAGGAAGCAGTCGGCAGAGTTGCAATTTGCGCTGATGCGGCTCATGCGTTCGGGGCAAGCTGGCATGGAAAAATGGTAGGAAGTATAGCGGATTTTTCAAGCTTCTCCTTTCATGCTGTAAAAAACCTGACGACCGCCGAGGGAGGAGCCTTAACCTGGAATATTCCGAGGATTGATGATGGAGAACTGTACCATCAGGCGCAGCTTTACAGCCTCCACGGACAGTCCAAGGATGCTCTTGCAAAGACACAGCTTGGAGCATGGGAATATGACATTATAGGCCCTTGGTATAAGTGCAATATGACAGATATTATGGCAGCAATCGGTTTGGCGCAGTTGTCCCGGTATGAAGGAATTCTGGAAAGGCGTAAGGAAATTATAGGGAGATATGATGCGGCGTTTAGAAAACTCGGTATAGGTGTGCTGATGCATTATACGGATAAGTATCAGTCCTCCGGTCATCTATATATTACCAGAATTCCAGGTATTGGATCAGAGCAGCGCCAGGAGATTATCGTAAAGATGGCTGAAGCTGGTATCGCCACAAATGTCCATTATAAGCCACTTCCAATGATGACAGCGTATAAGAAGCTGGGCTTTGATATTAAGGATTATCCGAATGCTTATAAACAATTCAAGAATGAGATCACATTGCCGTTGCATACGAAGCTGACAGATGAGGAAGTGGAGTATGTAATTGAGAAGTACTGTGAAATTGTTGAGGAGTATGTTTGAGGAAATCAAGGCCGAGGCTGCTAACGCAATAGAGAGCGCAGTTAAAGTCATAAGAACAAAGAAGTCGCAGAAGATACTCACAGTTGTTTATGTGATCGTAATTCTATACATCACAGTGTGTTCCAGGACGCCAGGCAGTGAAAGAATTTTTAAAGGTCTGTTCTGGGAGTATCAGAATAACATGTGGAATAATGTCCTTCTGAATATGCTTCTTTTTGTACCACTGGGATTCCTATCAGGGAATATGAGAGGAGTCATTGCTGGCTTTTTAATTTCCTTGGGTATTGAGGTTACGCAATTTATTGGTGTACTGGGATTCTGTGAAATTGATGATGTGTTAAATAATACAGTTGGTACAGTATTTGGAGTAATTCTCAGAAGGATATTACAGAAGATTATGAATAGTCTGGAGAGTAGTTAATGGACAGAGAGTTAAACATTATAAGAGTACATCTGTATCAGATGAAGAAAGCCTTTACTGTGGCGAAAATACTGAATTGCTGTGGCAAGGATATGTCAAATAAATATGGGTTGCATCATTGGGATAATCCAATGATAAAAAGCTGTGTGATTGTGTTTCTCTGTTTGTTGAAGAACCAGATTTATTTAGTGCTTGATGCAGGGACTTCAGTAGCAACATTCCAGATCAAAGTATTGGATGATGTGCTTTTTTTTGAGAAGCTTGCAGTAGCTCCAAATGTGTCAGGCAAAGGTTACGGCTCTTATTGTATGAAGTTGATAGAAAAAAGAGCAATAAAGCTTGGCTTAAAAAAAGTGCGAATGGAAGTTTACGATCAGAGCGAACACGCTATTGATTTTTACAAACATAAAGGATATTCACAGGTGGGTGAGACTGGCACTTTAAAATACACGGATCTGGTAATGGAAAAGGCAGTAGGAGTATGAAAAAGATACTAATAATAGGCGCAGGATTCCTGCAGGATTTTGTAATCAAAAAAGCAAGACAGATGGAATACTATACATTGGCTGTAGATGCTGATCCATCAGCAATTGGCTTATCACATGCCGATAAATCAGCAGTCATTAACATTGTTGATGAGAAAGCCTGTTTGCAATTTGCCCAAGAAGAGCAGATAGATGGTGTCCTGACAGCGGCCACGGATTATGGAGTATTAACAGCAGCTTATATAGCGGAACATATGGGACTTCCCGGGCTTAATTATGAATCCGCAAAGTTGATAAAAAATAAATATCTCGTAAGGAAGAAACTGTTTGAAAATCATGTAGATGATACCGAGCAGTCATATCAAGTAACGGCGGATACTGATATTACTGAACTTGCTCATTTGCTAACTTATCCGGTAATGGTTAAACCATGCGATGGATCGGGAAGCCGGGGGGCTAGTCGTGTAGATCATCCGGATGAACTTCCAAATGCCTGTAAACACGCCATGGATGGCTCTATTACCCACAAGGCAGAAATTGAGTCCTTTATTAATGGAATAGAGTATGGCGCTGAATCTTTGGTTGTAAATGGAGAGACCCATGTCCTTGCGATTATGAAGAAATGGATGACAGCGCCGCCATATTATGCGGAATTAGGCCATGCGATTCCCTGTGGCCTACCAGATGAAATAGAAGAGAGAGCCAAGGAGATTGTAAGAAAAGCCATTTTTGCTCTCGGAATTAACCACGGATCAGTCAACATGGATCTGCTGATTACAGAGACAGGTAATATACACATCATTGACATTGGTGCAAGGATGGGGGGCAATTTGATAGGCTCCCATATCATTCCGTATGGAACCGGGATCAACTATATGGGGAATATACTGAAGGCGGCAGTTGGGGAGCAGTTGGACTGGACAATTCACGAAAAAGAGGCCGTGGCAACGAAACTTCTAGCATTCAAAGGTGGCTTGGTTAAGTGTATTCCAGAATTCGACAGATTTGCTGCTGATGAGAAAGATGCTGAGATTGAAATCTATCATCATCTGGCAGTTGGAGATACCGTCAATGCCTACCATACAAATCTGGACGGTTGCGGCTATATCATTTCAAAGGCGAAAAATGTTGAGATTGCTGAAAGTGTAGCCGCAAACACATTAAAGAAGATCGAGAAATGTATTTTCTGAAGGGGGCCAGAATATGTCCGGTATAAGTGAGATTGAGCAGAAATATCAAAAAACAAAACATAAAAAGAGATATAAAAGCTTCTACCAGATTGTAATAAAACGGGCGATCGATATTGTTTTGTGTACAATTGCGCTTCCTTTTGTGCTTCTGATTGTTATTCCGGTTGGGATTGCGATTAAGCTGGAGGATCATGGACCAGTATTTTATTACTCAAAACGTTTGGGTGTTGGGTTTAGGGAATTCGGAATGATGAAGTTTCGATCCATGAAGGTCAATGCGCCGGATATCCGAAATGCAGATGGAAGCACTTTTAATTCAGACCATGACCAGAGGGTGACAAGAGTTGGACACATTCTGAGGGAAACCAGCATTGATGAGATTCCTCAGGTATTTAATGTCTTAAAGGGAGATATGAGCATAATCGGGCCAAGAGCCGGAGATGTGGAATCCAAAGATACATATAAAAAGGATGAAAAGGAAAAACTACTTATCCGTCCAGGGATTACCGGATACACACAGGCATATTATAGGAATAATCTCGGTGTGAGGGAGAAAAGGCTGTATGATGCATGGTATGCGCATAATGTTTCGTTTCTTCTTGATATCAAGATTTTTTTTAGGACAATACAGACTGTATTGAAGCGGGAGAATGTGTATACGAATACAAAGGAAGGTACCATCCTATGTGGTCAAAAAAACGATAAGGTGCAGGAGGAAAAGTAAGATAAAGCAGAATCAATCTGAATTAGCTTGCAAAGGTCATGTTGTTTGGATACATAACGGAGATGATTTTAGATGAGAGCTGTATAGGAAGAAGGAGTGGGAATGGAGAAGATATTGTTTATTTCTAATATTGCAAAAAAAGTTGGATCTTTTTCTATAGCCAGTCTAGAAGCTGCAAAAGAATGTGGAATGCAGTTCCACATGGCAGCCAATTGGAATCAGGCTGGAGATGAGCAAATCCAGGCAGATGAGAAAAAATACAATGTCAGGATTCATAATATTCCATTGGCGAGATCACCCTACTCGCTGGCTAATATTAAGGGCTTGAAGCAACTAATTAATGTAATTAAGGAAGAGAACATAGACTATATACATTGCAATACACCGGTAGGTGGCCTTATTGGGAGGCTGGCCGGAAAAAAATGTAAAGTGAAAAAAGTCATTTATCAGGCACATGGATTCCATTTTTATAAAGGAGCGCCTTTTAAAAACTGGCTTCTCTATTACCCCGTCGAAAGATGGCTTGCTCATTATACAGATGCGATCATTACGATAAATAATGAGGACTACGAGAGGGCAAAGAAATTTAGGCTGAGAAACAGAGGTAAAGTTTATTATGTACCAGGCGTGGGAATAGATATTTCCCAGTATCCTTCTGATAGACAGAATAGAATGGAAAAGCGTAAAGAACTTGGATTAGGAAAGAATGATATTGCCTTAATTTCAATGGGAGATTTGATCGAGCGTAAGAATTATCCTGTGGCGATTAAGGCAATCGCAGAGGTGGGTAATTCAAAACTTCACTATTATATCTGCGGTCAGGGGCCGGATGAGGAGGAATTGGTTTCTCTTGCTGAAAAGCTGGGTGTCAAGAATCAGATCCATTTTCTTGGATATAGAACAGATATTAAGGAATTACTACAGGCAGCAGATATCTTCTTGTTTACCACATTACAGGAAGGTCTGTCCAGATCATTGATGGAGGCAATGGCGAGTGGTCTGCCGTGTATTGCCAGCAGGATTCGCGGGAATACAGATTTGCTAAATGATAGCAATGGCGGAATACTGTGTAATAGTATTGATGACTACAAAAAAGCGATTGAAAAGCTGGTAAAGGAGCCCACAATAAGAAAACAGATGAGTTTGAATAATTTAGAAGCAATTCAGCGATACAGCGTTGGAGAGATTTCAAAAAAAATAGAAGTTGTTTATACATCCGTAATTTATGGTGGGGATAAATCTTAGCGAATTTTGGTCGAATTGGGCTAAGAAGCGAACAGAAATTGAGATTCCTCTGGGGGCGTTATTGGAGATAAGGGAGCTAAGTTAAAAGCGTTGGCATAGGAAATGGAGATTGCAGTGAGCTGCTGGATGGAGGTAAAGGAATTGATGAGTGCAAGCAGTATATTTGTGAGGCCTTCTTCCAAGGGGGTGAGTAGTAGGTCAATTATGGAGGCCATGGCAAGTGGCTTACTGTGCATAGTCAGCAGAATTCAGAGAGGAATGCCGATCTTTCGTTGAACGGAAAGGATAGATAGCTTGTTCCGGTGGAGGATGTAGGAATTATTATAGAAAAATTAGTACCAGATGTAGAACTTTGCAAGATGATGTTAGAGAGGATTGCGGATTTCGACATAGCGAAAGTGAAAGAGATAGAGATAAAGATAAAGGGTAGGATTTATCGGAATGTATTTAATTTTTATATTCCTAAATAGATATAAAATTTCGAATCTGGTATTACATTTGTAAAATGAAGAGAGGTAAAAGAAGTGTATAATGTGGTTTTAATAAGATCCAATCCAGTCAGACCATACCCGCGGTTAGAGAAAATGGCAAACTGTCTTGTGAAAAATGGTCATAATGTAACTGTTTTAGCGTGGGATAGAGATATGGACTATGAACCGAGAAATGAACAGTTAAAACTAAAAAGTGGTACGGTTCCAATTATTCGCATTGGAATTAAGGGACAATTTTCAGGAGGAATGAAGAAAAATCTAAGAGGTCTAATTAAGTTCCAAAGATTTATTTACTCTTGGTTAAAGCAGCACAAATCAGAATTTGATGTAATTCACGCCTATGATTTCGATACAGGATATACAGCTCTCAAATTTGCCAAAAAACACAAAAAGAAAATAGTATACGACATACCAGACTATTATATAGATTCACACGGATTAAGAGGCTCTTGCATAGGCTGGCTGATTAAGCACATGGAAAATTCTGTAATTAATAGAGCGGATGCAACAGTCATCTGTACAGAGGAGCGTAAAAAACAGATACAAGGAACACATCCACATAATTTATATGTCGTACATAATACGCCTGATATAGATATTGAAGATCAAAAAGATTTAAATCTTGATAATGAGAAGCTTAAGTTAGTATATGTGGGGATTTTGGGAAGAACTCGATTTATTGACAAAATAGCAGAGGTCGTTGCAAGGCGTAAGGACTGCGAATTTCATATAGGGGGATTCGGAGGAGGGTTGGAGTCATATTTTGAAAATATAGATAAAGAATATGAAAATATTTATTTTTATGGAAGAATGCCTTATGACAAAACAATAGCTTTAGAAAGAGCGTGCGATGTTATGTGTGCAATTTACGACCCTTCTGTACCTAACCATTACTATGCTGCACCCAATAAATTTTATGAAGCATTAGCACTTGGAAAACCATTAATTATGGCTCGAAATACAGGGATGGCTTCTGTTGTAGAAAAAGAAGGTCTTGGTGAAGTGATTGAATATAACGAGGAGTCTCTGAACAACGCTATAGACCGCCTACTCCATAAAAAGTTTCAACAAAATGAGGTAGCAAAAAAAGCAAAAAGATTGTATTGCAACAACTATTCATGGAAAAAAATGGAAACTGTGATTCAAGAATTATATTCAGTTATATAGAACTACTTAATGAAGAGGAGAGAATAACATGGTTAACGTAATAGGACTTGGTTATATTGGTCTTCCTACTGCTTTGATGATGGCATCGCATGGGGTGGAAGTAGTAGGAACGGATTACAACAAGGAATTGGTAGCGACACTGAATGCTGGACATACAACATTCAAAGAAGATGGACTGGAGGAATTATTTCAAGAAGCTCTCAGTGCGGGCATTAAGTTTAGCACTGAGTACCAGGTTACTGACATATATATCGTTTCCGTTCCTACGCCTTATGATAAGTTCAGCAAGAAAGTTGATGCTTGCTATGTTGTTGCTGCTGTAAAGAGCGTTCTTAAAGTGGCACCCAAAGGTGCGACTATTGTTGTCGAATCAACTGTTTCACCCGGAACTATGGAGAAATTTGTCCGCCCGGCAGTAGAGGAAAATGGATTTGTAATCGGTAAAGATATTCATTTAGTCCATGCACCAGAACGTATTATTCCTGGCAACATGGTGTATGAGTTACTCTATAATAATCGTACGATTGGAGCGGATGATAGAGCGATAGGGGAGAAAATTAAGGGATTGTATTCCTCGTTCTGTCAAGGAGAGATTGTCGTCACAGATATTAAGACAGCGGAGATGACGAAGGTAGTAGAAAACACATTCCGTGCTGTGAATATTGCTTTTGCTAATGAGTTAGCTAGAATTTGTAGACACGACAATATGGATGTTTACGAAATCATCAAAATTTGCAATATGCATCCTCGCGTGAATATCCTTCAGCCAGGGCCTGGTGTTGGTGGACATTGTATATCTGTAGATCCATGGTTCCTTGTAGGAGATTATCCGAGTCTTGCAAAGGTAATCGATGAATCGATGAAGACAAACGATTCGCAGCCGGATTTTGTACTAAATCGTATCTATGAAATTATGAAAGAGAATAAAATGACGGACGTAGAGCGTGTCGGTCTGTATGGCCTTACATATAAAGAGAATGTGGATGATATGCGTGAATCACCTACATTGCAGTTGCTTGAGTCTCAGGAGAGGCACTTAGCGACTGGCCTGAAAGTATATGATCCGTTTGTGGAAAAAGATGTAGTCGATAATCAATATCATGACTTAGACAAATTTTTGGCTGATGTTGATATGGTTGTTATTATGGTTAAGCATAATGAGATTAAAGATAATATGAAGAAACTCAAAGGTAAAGTCGTTCTGGATTGCCATAATATCATTAACCTTCCGGGAGTATATCATATATAAAGACATGATTTTTATCAAGATTATGAAGTGACAAATAATGCGTGAGGAAGCCTTATGAAAAAAGTAATGTTGGTCTTTGGCACAAGACCAGAAGCTATAAAAATGTGCCCGCTTGTAAATGAACTAAAAAGGCGTTCCGGCTTAGAGACGATAGTTTGTGTCACGGCGCAACACCGTCAAATGTTGGATCAGGTCTTAGAGACGTTTAATGTTGTTCCGGATTACGACCTTGACATTATGAAAAACCGGCAGACACTTTTTGATATAACGACAAATATTCTGAACGGGATAAAGTCAGTGCTAGAAGAAGTTAAGCCAGATGTGGTTCTAGTTCATGGTGATACGAGCACCACTTTTGTGACTGCTCTGTCGTGCTTCTACTTACAGATACCGGTTGGACACGTGGAAGCTGGACTTCGTACCTATAATATATACTCGCCATATCCGGAAGAATTTAACCGGCAGGCTGTGGGTATCATCAGTAAATACAACTTCGCTCCTACACAGTTGGCAGCGGATCATCTAATTAAAGAAGGCAAGGATTCGAAATCCATTTATATCACAGGAAACACTGTTATAGATGCGATGCGGCATACAGTGAGAGAGGATTATACACATCCAGAATTGGATTGGGTGGGAGAGGGAAAGTTGATTTTTATCACAGCACATCGACGAGAAAACCTTGGAGAACCTATGCACCATATGTTTCGGGCAATTCGGCGTGTATTAGATGAGCATCCTGAGTGCAAAGCAGTATATCCTATCCATATGAATCCTGTGGTCCGCCAGGCAGCAGAAGAAGAATTGGGGGGATGTGATCAGATTCATATTATCGAACCGATAGAAGTTTTTGATTGCCATAACTTTGAAGCCAGGAGTTTCCTGTGCTTGACAGATTCAGGTGGAATACAAGAGGAGTGTCCAAGCTACGGTGTGCCAGTTCTTGTTATGAGAGATACTACAGAACGCCCGGAAGGTGTGAACGCTGGGACGCTTAAATTGGTTGGAACTGATGAAGAGACTATATACAAGACTTTTAAGTTTCTACTCGAGAATAAAGAAGAGTATAAGAAGATGTCTCATGCTTGCAATCCTTATGGAGATGGACATGCCTGCGAAAGAATTGCCGATATTTTGGAAAGAGGCAGTTATACGCCATGGGTGTCGTAGAAAAGGAGTTGTTTTTGTAAGAAACGTAGTTTTAGTATAACAAAAGGATTTACGTAATTAAGTAGAGTGATTTTTGGAGGAAAAGTATTGAAGACAGTTCTGCATTACGTGGGTATTATGAATAGAGGCGGAATGGAAACTCTTATCATGAACCTGTATAGAAATATTAATCGTGAACAGTTTCAATTTGATTTTGCAGTACATACAGATCAAAAAGGAGACTTTGACGATGAAATTCGTGATAAAGGGGGGAAAATATATAATTTTCCGCAATTTCGTAAGAATCCGAGAGCTTATAGAGCTTCTTGGGAAAAGTTTTTCTGTGAACATGCAGGTGAGTATGAAGTATTTCATTTTCACACTAATTCCTTGGCGAACGTAGTGGCATTGGAAGAGGCTCAAAAAGCTGGTATCCCAATTCGGATTGTACATAGTCATAGTACCTGGGCAAACAAAGGCAGATTGCAATGGATTAATAATTTGTTACATAAATATCACCAAGCTAAATTACCTGTTTTGGCAACGAATTTGTTAGCGTGTTCAACTGAGGCAGCTCAATGGCTATATGGTGGAATGTCGGTTAAAAACCTTAAAGTCAAATTGCTTAAGAATGGTGTGAATTGTGAGCTACTTTCATTTGATGCTTCAATAAGAAAGAGAGTTAGGCAGGATCTTGGATTTACAGAAAGTGAAATTGTCGTAGGCCATATTGGAAAATTTATCCCTGTAAAAAATCATACATTTTTGTTGGATATTATAAGTGCGATGATAAAGATGAACAGTAATATACGAGGTATTCTTGTTGGAGATGGAGAGCTTAAAAAACAAATTATGGAGAGAGCAAGAAAGATGGGGGTTGATGATAAAATCCGGTTTCTTGGAGTGCGTAGTGATATAGCGGAGCTTTTGATGGCAATGGATATCTATATTATGCCATCGTTATATGAAGGTTTGCCAGTGTCAGTAGTCGAAGTACAAGCAACGGGCTTGCCAGCCTTGTTGTCGGATACAATTTCAAAAGAAGTACAATTGAAAGAAAATATAAGATTTGCTTCTTTGAACCTGCCTCCAGATAAATGGGCGGAAAAAGCCTTGAATCTATATAATAAAAAGCGCGAGATTGATAATTATCCCATAAGAAAAGCAGGTTTTGATATTAAATTAATTGCAAAAGAGTATGAAAAAATGATATCTGGAATACAATAAGATTCTAATTAGGGTAAGAGAGTAGGTGATAGGAAGTGTTTATGGAGAAAAATGCGATCAATATTGAGGAAGATCGCTCAACTTATGGAGTGGGCGAAGAGGTTCGCATACGAGTTCTTCTATTCTGCATAGCATCAATGGGTGGGCTATATTTATCTGTGTACAATCACTCGGTTTCTCTGCTGGTTTTTTCGCTTAATATTTTAAGTATCTTTGTTTTAAATACAACAGAGTTATATTGTGAATTGTTTTTCCTGTTTCCGTATACAATGATTTATAAATATAGTATCGCTTCAACATCATTGTTTACATATTTGACGTTGGTATTTATGATAGTTTTTTTGTTTAAAAAAAATTTTCGAATAAGCAGAAATTTTGTGCTGTGTTTTGCCATCCTTTCAGTATATCTGGTCATAGGGGTAGGAAATAATTTTACAGATCTAATTAAACTTCTTAGCATGTCTGTTATTGCGGGTTTATTTACTTCACTAATAAATAGAAAAAATTTTTCTGATATTGTGTTATATGTATGCTTAGGAACTGTTACTTCTTCACTTATAGGGTTAAGGAAAGCATCTTGGCCAGCATTGGCCTCTTTTTTTACAAATTTGAAATCGGAATATATCAATGGCGTGGAGACGTATCGCTTTACTGGTTTGTATATGGATCCAAACTATTTCTCAATATTAGTAATTATCTGCTTAATTTCGCTCTTAACTTTTACTTTTAAAAAGGAAATAAAGAGCGCAACAGCGATAATATTATCAATAGCTTTAGTGTACTTTGGGGTTTTGACTTATAGCAGAATTTTTTATCTTACATTATTAACTGCTCTATTTTTTGTGTTGATTTTACGGATGAAATCAACAGGCAAAATTATAGGGAGCATAGTGTTGTTTTTAGTAATACTTATAGCAGGAATTTATTTTGCAAATAAAGCAGGAATTCTCAGTAATATTATGTATCGATTTTCTGCAACAGATATTACAAATAACCGAACAAACATATGGAGTCAATATGTAGATTATTTTAACTCGTCTGTTAAAACATTGATTTTAGGAGATGGAATTGGTGCTGCTTATTATAATGGAGTAGGTCCGCATAATACCTATATCGAGTTAGTATACTTTTTGGGTATTATTGGTAGTGTTATATATATTAGCATGTATGGGTGCATCTTAAATATGGGTAAATGTATAGCAAAAAGAAAATTTGTGAATTATTCTTTATTACTTATATTAATGGTTATGTCGGCTACTTTAGGAATGTTGTTTTCTAATGATTTCGGTTTTCTTATGATGTTGGTGTGGGTATTTATGAATACGGATATCGGCAAAAACAACGTGCTAAATATTGGTATCGAATAAGACTTTAAAACGAAAATGGTTGTTGAGATGAAATACTAGCATCCTACCTAACTAAAAATTTGAGGTGAATAATATGAAATTGAAACAGTTGCTGATGAAGCTTAAGCGGAAAATCCGTGGGAGTGGATATTCCAATGAAGAATTAAGAACATATGGTATAGAGATGGGAGAAAACTGTCACATATTAACAAGTAAGATTGATGTACACCATGGATTTTTAATCAGTATGGGTAACAATGTTACTATTTCGGATGCACGGCTATTAACACATGATGGGAGCACGAAAAAATTCTTGGGATATAGTCGGGTTGGGAGAATAAAAATTGGTAGTAATGTTTTTATTGGAGCAGGAGCAATTATTCTTCCAGGTATAGAAATTGGAGATAATGTCATCGTTGGTGCGGGAGCTGTTGTGACAAAAGATATTCCGAATGACTCCCTTGTGGTAGGAAATCCGGCAAAAGTAATAAAAACTGTTACAGGCTATATAGAAGAAAATAAAGGTCGTATGAATAATGAAAATGTTTGGAACACACACTATTCCAGCAAAACTCAGGAAGAAAAGAATGAGATGAAAAAGATACTATCTGATGGCAGCATAGGATATGATCTATAGATTGATTGTGTATATATAATCGTTGATGTTTTGAATGAGGAACCACTTATGAAGGAGATTTTAAAAAAAATAAGAATAAAAAAAATTATAAAGAATTTAATAGAAACAGCATTCACGGAGAAAAATTAGGACTTGATTTTACCTCTAGATGTATTTCTGATCATAGGGAAAATATACAAATAGGGAATAGATGTGAGATAAAAGGAACTTTACGTTCGTTTCAGGGGGGGAGGATAATAATTGGAGACAATTTTTACATGGGGTATCGTTCCTTCATAGGGGCGATGGATTCCATTGTAATTGGAAATGACGTCATTATTTCATCTGATGTTAGGATATTTGACAATAATAACCATCCTACGGAACCAGACTTAAGAAGACAAATGAGTCATAGTGATTTTTATGGAGAATTATGGACTTGGAAATATGCTGCTCACAAAGCGGTGGAGATAGGTGATAATGTTTGGTTAGGTGAATATTCAGCTATACTTAAAGGTGTTAGCATCGGAGGGGGGGGCTATCGTTGCCAGTCACAGTGTAGTAACTAAAGACGTACCGTCGAATTGTATTGTGGCAGGTAATCCAGCAAAAGTAGTGAAGCTACTTACCGATTAATAACAAGGATGGTGATTTTGAGTTGAAATTGCGTAATGGAGCAGCAACAGACTCCTTGGTGCTGACATTTGTAAGAGTTGTTACAGCCTGTATTTCTATTTTGATTTATAAATTACTTGCTGTGAATTTCAGCCTTGATGAATATGGGTTATATTCACAGGCTATTCTTGTGTCTACAACTGTAACGTCCATTACTATCATGGGAATGACAGACGCAATAAACTTTTTTTATAACAAGGATAAGGGTGGAGAAGTCGGGAAATCTTATGTAGAAACAATATTTGCTTTGCAGATTATCATCGGTGTAATCGGAGCAATTGTTGTTTTAGTGTTTAAAAATCAAATTGCGGCATACTTTGGAGAACCAAAGGTTGCGGGACTTATGATATACGTCGCATTTATTCCCTTACTGACAAATGCCACAAATATGCTACAGGTTTTGTTTATATCATATCGTCGAGCCAAGATAATCGCAGTCAGAAATCTGCTTTTTTCAGTACTTAAGGTATTTGCAGTTTTTTTGGCCAGCTACCTTTTCAAGACGATAGAAGTTGTACTAATTAATTCTTTGCTATTAGACATTATTATGCTTGCATATATGGTATGGTACAGCAGAAAGCATTTTTTTGTTATAGATATCCGAAAGGCCAGATTTTTACAGACCAAAGAGATACTTGCGTATAGCATACCTATGGCAATGTATATTATAACCAATTCACTGTCGCGTAATCTGGATAAACTAGTCATTGGATGGTTTGGTACCACAGAGGATATAGCGCTTTACTCAATTGCTGCCAAGGAACTGCCTTTTGATATGTTGACATCCTCATTTATCACGGTTCTTGTCCCATACATAACACGGTATATTGCTGAAAAAAAGTATGATAAGGCAGCGGATACGTTTTCAAAGTATATACAGATTAGCTATACCATTACATGGCTCATCGCAGGAGGAGCAATTGTGGGAGCCAGAGATTTGATGGTTATTTTATATGATCCAAAGTATCTTTCAGCGACCACGATCTTTGTTTTGTATATTATCGTTGATATGTTCCGTTTTGCAAATACTACCATTGTATTTGCAGCAAAAGGAAGAACTAAAGAGTTGATTATATATTCTGGCAGCGCGGTGCTGTCAAATTTGGTTTTGAATATTTGGTTTTTTAATATTTTTGGCATAGTAGGCCCTGCCATTTCTACAGTGCTTATAACGTGCGTGCTCTCAGTTATAATGCTTTTCCGAAGCGGACAGTTATTAAAAACGAAGGTCACGGAACTAATCAATGTAAAGCAAATGTTGACCATCCTAGTAGAAATTATTATTTGTGGCATCATTGCTCACCAGATTCAGATAAGATTTCTTGACGGATTTTCATCACTTATAACTTTTGGTTTAACATTTGTTATTTATGGTACACCACTCCTATTATTAAACTTCAAGAGAGTATTAGCGCTGCTTAAAGGAATAAACTCGGTAAAAATGCAGTAGGCTTTCACGATTATAACCATCTGCAGATGAATGCCTTTGCGGTAGTGTCCGATTCCGGCACCCTGCCGGAGGAGAGCAGCTTCTTTACTTCTGTGGGGCATCCTTTCCCAGCGGTATGTATCCGGACAAGCACCGAGCGCCCGGAAGCCCTGGACAAGGCCTGCTTTATCCTTGCCGGTATCGATGAAGTAAGTCTGCTGCAGGCGGTGGACACCGCAGTGACCATGAATCAGGAAGGCGATTACGGAATTCCGGTGCCGGATTATGTGGAGGAGAATGTAAGCACAAAGGTGGTAAAGATCATCCAGAGCTATACTGGGGTTGTGAATAAGATGGTATGGAGAAAGTTTTAAAGGAGATAGATTAATGTGTTGGTTTTAAATTTTTTTGGTGGTCCAGGAGTTGGAAAATCTACATATTCCGCTTATTTTTATTCCATGCTCAAAATGCGGGGAATCAATTGCGAATTGGTTACTGAATATGCAAAGCAAAAAGTATGGGAAGGAAATGATACAATATTATCAAATCAAGTGTACTTGTTTTCTAAGCAATATGTAGGACTGACAAAACTTGATGGAAAAGTAGAGTTGGCGATAATGGATTCGCCGTTACTTTTATCATTGCTTTATCAAAGTAATATTAAAATAAAAGACAGCTTTTATAAAATGGCTTTGGATTGCCATTCGGAATTTGACAACATAAATTATTTGATTTGTGGAAATGGAAATTATACCAATCAGGGAAGATATCAATCATGTGAAGAGGCCATAAAACTAAGTTCGGTAATGAAAAAAATATTGGATTATAATGAAGTGCAATATCGAATAATTCAGCAATATACTGGATTAGACGGCATAGATAAATTAAATGAACAAATAGAAGAGATATATACATTAATTTTAAATAAAAGAAAATGAAAGATGCCTTTACTTTAAATTGGAATAAAGAAATATTCTTAGTTATCGGATATTGTCTTTTACAAATTTTATCAAATTTAACAGTTGCAAAAACAGTGGAAATTTTTTGGCTTGCGATTCCTATAGGATCAATTCTATATGCCGTTTCCTTTACATGGATGGATCTTATCAATAATTATATAGGTCTTGAAAAGACAAAAGTTGTAATCAAGATGATGGTTATCGCTAATATAGTCATAGCTTTTTGGTTAAAAATGTATATAATGTTACCAACCGGCGAATGGTCAACTGATTCATTTGAGGCTAAAGCGATTGAATTTGTCTATGGGAACTATTTTAGAATCACTATCGCTAGTATTATAGCTGGATATATAAGTGGAAACACAAATGCAGTAATCTTTCATAAATTAAAATATGAAACCAATACATCAATATATGTTTGGAGTATAATCTCCAATTTGTTTGCTGCAATGATTGATGGAATTATATTTTATATAATTGCTTTTGCTTTTGAAAAAGATTGGAAATTTTTAATCATAGCAGCAGGATCTAGTGCATTATATAAAGGGATTATTTCATTATTTACAATGCCGATTTTGTTTGTTTTAAAAAAAATAGGATTGTTAAGAGATCAATATTCGGAAGAAGGATAAGTGCATGAATAATGAACAGGATGAGATCAATACAATAGATGTAAAAAACTATTCGTGGTTAGAACTAACCGATTATTGTGTTGATATTTACAAAAAAATGAAAGAGGATGAGTATATACCAGAGGTTATTATTTCTATATCCAGAGGCGGGTTTTTTACTGGTTTAATATTAGCACATTTATTCAAAATACAGGAGCTATATTCTATAAAAGCCTCAACTAATATAAATGATGATATACGAAGTTTAAGACAACATCCACAGATCGAATCGTTATTTACCAAAAACAATATTCATTCATTAAATAAGAAAAAAATTCTGATTGTAGATGATGTATTTAATACAGGCTATACTCTAAAAACAGTATATGATTACATGAAAGAATTGAATACTAATCTTAACATTAGAACAGCCTGTATGATTTATGATACATTTTTAGATACAACATTGCCTGTTGCCAATTTTATTGTGGATTATTATTCGGATAAAAGATGTGCCTGGGCTGTTTTTCCATGGGAAACTATTGATATTAATTAGCAGATTGGAGGTAGATCATGATTAAAATTTATTTAGCAGGAAAAGTTGCAAAAGGTGATGAAATTGGAAAAATTGAAGATTGGCGTGCGCTATATAAAAAGGAATTAGACGGAAATATAAAAGAAAAATTATTTTTTATGGATCCCGATGATCCAGATTTAGATGAGTCTGATTCTATGGAAATTGTTGGACATGATTGTAACTTAATTAGAAATTGTGATCTTATTATTGTAAATGCTGAATCTAAGCTTGGAGTAGGGACAGCACAAGAAATGATAGTTGCAAAATACTATAAAAAATGCGTAGTTTCTGTAATTCCGGAGAATAGCCATTATTGCAGAAAAAATTTAAATATGTATGGAAATATTATTGAAAAATGGATGCATCCTTTTATGAATATAATATCTGATGTAATTGTAGCGAATTTATGCGAACTGATGGATAGTTTTGATATTGTAGTCAAAAAAATTCATCAGGGAGATATCAAAGATATGACAGTGATTGATATGGCATGTAATTATTATTGCAATAAAAAGAAGAATATATAAAGATAACAATAGAATGGAGACAGAAGTAATTTATTTACATTTTTTGAATAGGGAATTATATAGAGAAACAAAATTAAAGTCGTATAATTTAGATTTGTCCTTATGTAATGCTTTAAAAATAGCTTATTTGTTTAATTATGAGCCCTTATATATTTCAATTGCTTTTGTTTGGGAGTTATACTACGATTTTCCGAAAACAAGGAATATGCTGCTGAAGCTTTTGCGAGCAAATTTATTACATCCTGTTTCGGCGTTTTACACAGTCGATGAGCTGCTTGCGTTTAATCAGCGTATATATAGAGAAGAAACACTCCGTTATACAATGTACTTTGATAAAATACCACATCAACTTGAAAGATACAATCCTGAGATCATAAAAACTGAGAGTACTACCATAAGGCTTGAAACGGATTTGAAAAGCTGGATAAATACGGGGATGTCAGATTTATTTGTCCAAGAGGAGGACAGAATTCTTTTACATCAAAGCGGAAAAAAGATAAAAAAAACCTTGGAACGAAGAGATAATAAAGCGATTACATTATCTTTGTTTGATGGAATTAATTTATCAATTTATAATCGAAAGCAATTAGCAAGAAATCTTTCCTTGGTTCATATTTATACTTATATGCAACATGTAAATGGCGATATTATTACAGGCATTAACAGTTTACAGTTTTTTGACCGTTTATCAAAAAATTTCCCACTACACGATTATGGAATAAATTGCTGTATTATAGAGATGTGTGATCGAAGGGTTCTTAATTTGAAAAGCATTAGTCTACTAATAGAAGAAGAAAGAAAATTAAAAAGTGTTAAAGTTCTATTTATAGAGGAAGTCAGGAAAATAATCGGGACTCTATATAAGTGTTTATCAGATGATGTGAAATATCAGTCAAATATCCGAAATGCAATTTGTAACCGTATCAAGCGTGCATCAATAAAAATGCCTGAAAAACAGGGAAACATAAGCTGGCAACATCTTTTATCCCGAATTATTATGTTGGACAACTGTTTAAAAGAGAATGATTCCGAATATTTAAAAAACAGAATGGAGGAAGAGAAAATGATAAAAACATTGTTAATATGTACAGCTACGGATAAAGAAACAGATGTGGTTTTACGGAAAGCTAAAGAATATAGTCTCCCTATTAATGTTCTAAAATTAGAAGAATCATATTTATATCATCTTGGCATTATGGGTTCCTTGGATCTGTTTCTTGCACAAACAGAAATGGGAACAGAACGTATGGGTTCAGCGCGTGATAAAATCAGAGATATATCGCGCTTATTAACCCCCCATTATATTATATCTACCGGAATATGCTATGGTTTAAAACCCAAAGATACGGAAACAAAAGACGGTAATAAGATTGGAGATATTGTTGTTGCTAACCAATTACAGATGTATGAAACGGCAAAAGTTAAAGATATTGGAAATGAGATTCAATATATACCAAGAGGTGATAAGGCTGCTGTATCAACTGAACTATTGGATGCATTTAGAATAGCAAGTCATTTATATGATAAAAAGATAAATATATCTTTTGGCTTGTTGCTTACAGGCAATCTTTTGGTAAATTCTAGACGTATAGTGTCTGAACTAAAGAAAAATTTTCCAGAAGCAATAAATGGAGATATGGAGGCAGCAGGTATTTATAGCGCATGCCATGACAAAGGAATCAAATGGATTGCGATTAAGTCTATTTCTGATTGGGGATATGACAAAACAGATGAACATCAAAATATGGCAAGAAAAAATTTGTATGATTTTCTCTTTTATGTTTTTGAGAATGGAATAATTTACTGATAGGTAATATTATGGCAATAATATTATCATTATGTGGCTATCCAGGATTTGGGAAAACAACACAAAGCAAAAAAATAAAAAGCTATTATGGAAATCAGGCAGTGATTTTGAGTGTGCCAAAGCTCTTAGCTTATGATGTTGAAAGTATCAGCGTTCTTACAGAAGATGAAGTTAACTTAATTCATAAAAATGCAAATAATGCAAACAAAAGCATGGAAAGAGGAGTTTTGGTCGATGCCTTTATAGATGAATTATTATATCGTGCAGTTGCGCGGTTCATGTACAAAAAAGATGTTATTATTTTAGATGGATCTCCACGAGATCTTAATTCATTTAAGCTTTTTATGAATTTATCGGATACAGAATCAAGTAATCGAATAATTTTTATTTATTTGAAAACAGAAGGAAATGAGATTGATTTATCAATTAATAGACAAATAAAAAGAGCAAAAAAAGAGGGTACACAAGCATTTACTAATTTAGAGCAGTTTGAACAAAAGACCCATGTCTTTGACAATTTTACCAAAAGCAATTTTAGAGAATTACTTTATCAAAATCATAAAAAAGTTGAATATTATGAAATTATATGTGTGCAAGAAGAAAACATTGTGTTTGATAATATTATTAAACATATTGTGATACCGGTTAAATAAGCTGATTTATAAATAGACGTAACTTCATAGATTAATAAATATAATTCCTACGTTTGTGGAACAAAGCTGATTTTTTGTGAACGAAAGTTTAGATTGGAAATGAAAATGAGTGTGCTGCTATAATGCCCAGACCGAAGAAGAAACCAAATTATAATCCAAACCAAGTCATGCGGGATTTCATGCTCGCTGTGGCAGATGCGTTCGGTTCCTATGATGACAGAGATAATGATACAGCTGGCGGCCTGAACGCTGCGGCCGCCGAGTTTGGAATCACGGCTCTAAAAGCCAGGAAGCTGCTGATCACGGCAGGCGTGTACTCCACGGCAGTTTCCCGCCGGATAGCGGAGCTGGCGGCGGCTGGATATAAAATAGAGCAGATAATGAAAGAGACCGGCCTTGGCCGGGCGTCCGTTCACTCTTACCTGCCTTATACGAAGATCCCATACAACCTTGCCGAGCTGTCAGCCAACGCGGAGCGGATACGTTTATACCGGGAGAGGCGGGCTGCCTGTATGGAGTTCTGCAGCAGAATAGGGCAGATGGAGGTGACAAAAGGTGAGCTGGAAGAAGCGCTGTGGGAGCTGATGAGCCGGTTAGCTGGCTGTGTGTTCCTCACGGCAAAGGGATTGAGGTTTACCTATAAGATCCATGGCGGCGAGATGTTTGTGAACCGGAAGTCAAAATCAATCACACAGGCTACTGTATTCAGGGCTTATAATTATAATGGTCTCATAAATTAAGACACTTTTTCGGACAATTTTTAATGAATCTGATATACTAAAATCAATACGAAAGAGAGGATTCATTACTATGT
>NZ_JACHFW010000010.1 GCF_014202115.1 Catenibacillus scindens | reverse complement strand
CAAGCCACAAATAAAGCAGCGGACTCCAGACGCACCTACCGAAAAGGCCGCAAATAGTCTGCCGATTGGAGCATCATTTAATTTGCCGGATGACAGTCTTCATCTGCCGATACATATCAATAACCATGTCATCATCTAGCTTAGCGCGAGCTTTATCTTTTCGGACGTCCACGCCTTGCTCTTTGAGCAATTTGATGATGGTGGTCTTGCTGCATTTGTAGTCGATGCTCATCTCTTGGCCTGTTTTTCCGGAAAGGTAGTCAGCTATTATTTTTTGAACTTCTTCCGGCGAGAAAGCCATCCTATACTTCCTTTTGAGTTGCTTTACAACCGTTTTATTTTTATAATATTCGTCCTCACTATTGTCTTTTTGAGGTCTTTGTGCGATAATAGGGCAAGCGGATGTGTCGAATGCATCGATTAAGCCGCGATCTCTTTTCCTTAAGATAGCGTGGTAATTGTTCAAGTTGCATTCCGATAGTCCGACTTCTTTAAATGACAGTGAGAGCGCCGGAATCCAGAGAAGATGATGGATTCCGGCGCTCTTTTGTTGATTGTGGACACCGAAGCTTCGAGTGGAGCGGATGTGTCCTCTAAATATCCAGCATCATCTGGAAGGGATTTTGACTGGTGCATGGCAGCCATGTCGGGAGACCAGAACCATTGGGATTTCCGGTTTTAATAAAATTTGTCCAGTAGGAAACCATCTTTTCGGACAGTGCGTAGTCGTCATCGGTCATTGGGCGCCAGCATTTATTAAGAGAACCAAACATATACCACAGTTCACTGCTGTGAAAAGCTCCGGCATCATCACCGGGCAGATCATGGGTAAAGTAATATACATAAGAAGGCTGATGACCGTTTTCTTCCATAATCTGTGCCCATCGGCGGCAGGCAGCCTGGAAACGGCTGTCTTTTGCAGCAGCCTCTTCGGGCAGAACTGTCATATCGTTTTTGGTTGTGCCGATCATCACCGGGACATCGGCGAGCATCCCTTTTTCGGTCATTTCATCTATGGGAAGCGGCAGCAGTGTTTTATTTGTGACCGGTGAAAAGGCCAGACCGCCGCCGAGTTTAGCAACCTTAGCATATACTTTTTCCTGTATTTCACAGATCTGCTTTGTTGTCAGAGAACGAAGTCCTTCCAGGGATTGGACACCGGAAAATTCCACGGCATATTGTCCACGTAAAAAGCCTTCTTCAAGGGAAATATCTGAACCGAGGAGAGTAGGATACCCGGCTCCGCTTTGCATTATTGCCCGGGAGAATTTTTCTCCTGATCTGAGAATGGATAAGAGGGCGCGCACACTCATGCATCCCGCGGATTGTCCCATAATGGTAATCTGGCGGGGATCTCCGCCAAAGGCTGAAATGTTTTCATATACCCACGTCAGCGCCGCAATCTGATCAAGCAGTCCGTAGTTTCCACAGGCATCAGGGTCTTCTTTGGCCAGCCAGGGATGTGCAAGAAAGCCAAAGATACCAAGGCGATAATTAAATGTGACTAAAATGACGCCTTTTTTGGCATAGGCATCTGTCCGGAAGGTGGCTTCATGTCCGCATCCGCCCATAAAAGCGCCGCCGTGAACGTAAAAGGCTACAGGCAATGGCGCGGATCTCCTTTTTTGGGGGATTCGTATATTTAAGTAAAGACTATCCTCAGATGAGGGATTGCTGCTTTCCGGATCACTGTGAAATTCCCGGGTAAAAAGTCCGGGAGGCTCAGATGACCAGTCTTTTTGAGCGCTCTGGTTTCCATAATGATCTGCTTTTAATATGCCCTGCCAGGGATGGAGGGGCCTGGGGGCCCTCCATCTTAAATTTCCCACAGGAGCCTGTGCGTAGGGGATACCCTTAAATACCACGCAGTCCCCTTCCACAGTTCCCTGGACAAGACCATGGTTTGTTTTTATAATTTCGGATTCCATATAATTCTCCTGTCTGTTTACTATTGTGTCAGCCACTGATTCAACTGCTCTTGATATGCGGCAACAATCTTTTCTGCGCCAGAACTTTTCAGCTTGCTGATAAATTCCTTATAAACGCTTTCATCTGCCATGCCGGTACCGACCGAAGAATCATATTCATTAATGATATTTGTGACCATACTGACTTCTGTAGATACAGCACTTGTATCGCCGGCAAAGCCAAGATATGGGGAGATTGGGGCGCTTTCCATCGTTTCTTTTTCGATTTCATTAATATCAGCCGGGGCGCCTTCCCAGGGGGTAACGATAAATTTATTTACGGCCAGATAATCGGCGCTGTGATAAGCGGGATTTTCGTTTCCTTCGATATAGTGAGCAATACCTTCGTCATCGGTTTCGTAGTCTACCCCTTCAATGCCCCAGGTCATCAGATTGGCAATTTGCGGGTCTGTAAACATCATCTCAAGGAAGGTTACGGCGGCTTCTGGGGCTTATGATCATTTGCAGGAAGGTGTTTACCGGGCTGCGGGGCCGGGGTATTACCGATGGTTTTTCTGCACTCAGGGAACAGGGGAGCTTATTGTTAATCATCAGCTTCAGGTGATCCGGCAGGGTATGGGATTTTTGCTCCAGCCGGAGGAGGCACATGGCTATTACGGGACAAGTCCGGACTGGATCGTCCATATGATCGCCTTTAACGGCAGCTTATGCGGAGGGTTGCTGACACAACTGGGGCTTACAGAGTCCGGTTCCTATTATTTTACGGAGATACATCTGTTTGAGCGATTTATTTCAAAAATAGCAGAAATAGAAAACTCGGATCATTTGGAAAAAGGCGTCCTTTTGTCAGAAATCTGTTACAGTTTTCTTCTTGAAATCGCCCGCTGTGTTACAAAGACACATTTGAATCCAGTCTCAGAAAAAAATATGCTGGTGATTAAGATCACCGAATTTTTAGAGGAACACTTTGCCCTGCCGGTTTCCCTTGACGAACTGGCCCTTCTGGTCAATTTGTCAAAGGATTATATGTGCGCTCTGTTTAAAAAGGCTACCGGACAGACGATTATAGATTATCTTACGGACCTTCGTCTGGAGCATGCCTGTCAGATGCTCAGGCAGTATCCGGAAAGGACGGCTGCACAGGTGGGGCGGATGTGTGGTTTTGCAAGCCCAAGTTATTTTGGAAAGGTATTTAAAAAATACCGCGGGATGACGCCCAATGATTACCGCAGGAAGAAATAATGACCGATGGTATTTTTAATATGACAGACCGCAAGAATTGCAATATTTTACTCTGATTTTGCAATGGCTGCGGTCTGTTTTTTATGGGATAATAAGGCCAGGATATAAATCACAAGGGGGAATTTTAAATGTTGTTTCCAGTATTAACAGAATCAAGATGTGTCATAGATCTAAGCGGAACATGGAATTTTAAGGCCGACGCCTGCGGCGTGGGATTTAAAGAGATGTGGTATGCCTCCAGGCTCAGAGACGCCCGGACAATGCCTGTACCGGCCGCTTACAATGATATGAAGGAAGATGCAGCCCTGCGGGAGCATTACGGATGGGTTTTTTATCAGAGAAACGTTTCTGTGCCGGCCGCTTTAAAAAGTCAGAGGGTTGTGCTGCGCATGGAGGCAGTGGCGCACAAGGCACGGGTCTATTTCAACGGAAGGTTGCTGTGTGAGCATAAAGGCGGTTTTCTTCCCTTTGAGACAGAGCTTGGCGAAGTTTTAAAGCCCGGTGAAAATCTTCTGACCATCGCTGTGGATAACCGGATCGACCGCACGACCTTGCCGGTGGGCGGTGACTGTCCCTTTGGCACCTCAGAGCCGGTAAAAGATCAGAAACAAAATTATCCCCGGTTTGACTTTTTCAATTATGCCGGGATCATTCGCCCGGTGAAAATTTATACAACGCCGAAAGATTATATTTGTGATGTGACGCTTGTGCCGTCGGTGATACGGGACAAGGACCTGGTGCGGGCATCTGTGGATTATTGTGTAAAGCTGTCCGATCTGACTATAGATGTGGACGTGGAAGTTTATGACGCCGATGGAAAGCGGGTAGGCTGCGGTCATGGCTTAAAGGGACAGATTGACATTGAAAATCCCCATTTGTGGAATCCCGGCGACGGCTATATGTATCAGGCGCGGATTACAGCCGGTGAGGACGTTTATGTACAGCCCTTTGGCATTCGTTCGGTCCGGGTGGACGGCGGCCGCTTTTTGATCAACGAAAAACCCTTTTATTTTAAAGGCTACGGCAAACATGAGGATACATTTCCCGCAGGTCGGGGTTTTAATCCGGTAATGAATGCCAAGGACATCAGTCTGATGCAATGGCAGGGAGCTAACAGCTTCCGGACGAGTCACTATCCATACAGTGAGGAAATGATGCGTCTGTGTGACCGGGAAGGCATCGTCGTTATTGATGAGACGCCGGCCGTGGGGGTAAGCCTGAAATTTGGCGGAGGCATTTCGCCTTTTTGCAAGGATAAGGTGACCTATAAGCCCTTTGAAGATGGCGGCATCGGGACATTTGAGCATCACCGGGAGGTGATCCGGGATCTGATTGACAGAGACAAAAATCATCCCTGTGTGGTTATGTGGAGTCTGGCCAATGAGCCGGATTCTGACAGCCCTGGCGCGTACGAATACTTTAAGCCGCTGTTCGATCTGGCCCGCGCCTGTGACCCGCAGAAACGTCCGTGTACGATCGTGTGTATGAAGGGGGCCTATTGGAAAGAAGATGTAACGATCCGTTTATCGGATGTGATCTGCCTCAACCGCTATTATGGCTGGTATGATTTCGGCGGGGAACTTGAGACCGCTAAAGAAGAACTGAAGAAGGAAATGGACTGGTGGGATGCTCTGGGAAAACCGGTGATGATGACCGAATACGGAGCGGACACTGTGGAGGGGTTAAGAGATACGCTGCCGGTAATGTTTACCGAAGAATATCAGGTTGCTTATTATAAAATGAATCACCAGGTTTTTGACACGCTGAAAAATTTTGTCGGCGAGCAGGCGTGGAACTTTGCGGACTTTGCCACCTGTCAGGGAACCGGTCGGGTCCAGGGGAACAAAAAGGGAATATTTACCCGTGACCGCCGTCCCAAGATGATCGCCCATTATCTTAAGGAGCGGTGGGAAAATATTCCGGATTTCGGTTATAAGGGCTAAAGCGCGGGCCCTTATTCCATTGGCTTTTGAGGCGCATTGTCCTGATAAAGGCGCTTTCGGTATTCCTGGGGCGAGATGCCGTATTCTTTTTTAAAATAGCGAAAAAAAGAAGAATAGCTGGTAAAGCCAAAGCCGGATGCGATCGCTTCCAGGGCGGTATGGGTGACCATGGCATTTTTGCATCCTTCCAGCCGCTTTTTTAAAATATACTGATGGATGGAGATTCCCATCGTTTCCTTAAAGATGTGGGAAATATAGTATTTGTTACGGTAAAATACCTGGGAAAGCCGTTCGAGGCTGACGGCCTCGCTAAGGTGTTCGTCAATGTAAGTGCAGATGCGGCTGCACAGTGATCCGGAGTCTGAATGAGTGGACAGCTCCCGGATGTAAATAAAACGGCTGAGCCCGAGAAGGAGCTGCTCAAGGAGCAGACGGCAGGCCGCCTCTTTGCCAAAGCGGCTGTCATGGGTTTCGCGGATCAGACTAAAGATCGCTGCCTGAAGATCATTGAAGCGGGGCTGGCTCATAGAAAGCAAAGGCGAGGAAAGTTTGTCACAGCGGTCAAATAAATATCGGAAAACATCTGTATGGGACAGCCTCTTTTGATAATAATCCTTCCGTATCCACAGAACAAAACGCCGATAGGGCGTAAGGGGGTCGAGAAGGGAAGGACAGTGGACAGTACCTGGCGGGATCATAATAATATCTCCAGGTACAACGTTATAGGACCGTTCCTGGATGGAAATAGAAACCTTTCCCTCAAGGAAAAAATAAAATTCGTAAAAACTGTGGCTGTGGGGCGCAACACCCTGATCGGGAAAGTCTTTATAATAATAGATTTCAAAAGCGTCATCAAGCATATACTGGCGATTTAAAAATTTTGTGCTGTCGTTTTGTTTCACAGGCGGTTCATCTCCGGTTTATTTGATAAATTGGGCGCTGTGGCCAATGATTTAATCTGAGGGTAGCACAAAGAGCGGTGACAGGTCAAGTTATTTATTCAAGACAAAAGGAGGATAATGATGGAGCGGATTCAGGAAATATTTCGGAAAGCCAGAGTAGTCCCGGTCATCTCACCGGAAGGACAGGCAGATGCCCGAAAACTCGGGCAGGCTTTGATTGATGGCGGAATGCTTTGCGCGGAAGTGACCTTCCGCAGTCAAACGGCGCCGGAGTGCTTAAGCGTACTCACCGGGAACTTTCCCGGCCTGTGCAGCGGCGCGGGAACCATTTTAAATGTCGAACAGGCCAGGCTGGCAAAAAGCTGCGGTGCCAGGTTTGTAGTTACGCCGGCGTTTAATGCCCGGGTGGTGGACTATTGTCTGGAACAGGAGCTGCCGGTGATCCCGGGGATATGCACGCCTTACGAGGTTGAACTTGCCCTGAGAAAAGGACTTGATTTTTTAAAGTTTTTCCCGGCCCAAGTTGGCGGTACGGCAATGCTTAAAGCGCTTTCGGGACCCTATAGGTTTGTAACTTTCATGCCAACCGGCGGCATTACCGTGGATAACCTTAACTCGTACCTTGCCCTGGAAAATGTTGCCGCCTGCGGCGCCAGCTGGCTGGCTCCCTCAAAGCTCATAGAGGCCGGTGACTTTGATGCGATCACTGCACGGTGCCGTCAGACATTGGAAACATCAGAAAAAATTCATATGGAATAGGGGGAGATGACATGGAGTATGATCTGATCACTATGGGTGAAATGCTGATGCGTCTGAGTCCGCCGGTATTTAAGCATCCGGCGCAAAGTGGGGTATTTGAATATTTTTTTGGCGGTGCGGAGATGAATGTCGCCGCCGCCGCTGCCCAGCTCGGACGAAAGACGGCCTTTCTGACAAAACTGCCCGGGCATATGCTTGGACAGCTTGCCCGGCGCGCCTTAAAGACTGCGGGGATCGGGGAGCGCTATGTTTTAGATGACTGTGAAAAAAACAGCCGGCTGGGTCTTTACTATTATGTCCCCGCGGATTTTCCGTCAGTGCCTCAGGTTGTTTATGATCGCGAATGTACCTCAATGCGGACAATGACTTTGGGGGAACTGGAACCGGATATTTTTTCGGATGCCTCATGCTTTCATGTTTCAGGAATTACACTTGGGCTTGGCGGAAGCTGTGGGGAGACCGCGATTGAGGCAATCAAAAATTTTAAAGCTGCCGGGGCACTGATCTCTTTTGATGTGAATTACCGGATGAATCTCTGGAGCGGCGAGGAGGCGCGGCGCTGCATCGAGACCATCCTCCCCATGGTGGACATTTTTTTCTGCTCTGAGGATACGATGCGGCTGACATTTAAAAAAGAGGGATGCCTTAAGGAGATGATGGCTTCTTTCGCAGATGCGTATCCGATGAAAGCAGTCGTTTCCACTCAAAGAATTGTTCATCGTCCGTCCTGCCATTCCTTTGGATCAACTGTGTTGGACTGCCATACGGGCCGCTTTTATGAAGATGCCGGCTATGAGCGGATTGAAATTACGGATCGTATAGGCAGCGGGGACGCCTATGTCGGCGGATTTTTGTCCGGTATTCTTCAGGAAGGCGTAAGGGATAACATACTGTCCCAAACTTTGAAGAAGGCTATGGATATTGGAAATGCGTGCGCCGCATTGAAGATGACGCAGCGGGGAGATATGATTGTTGCCGGACCGGAGGAGATTGAGGATATTATACAGCGCCATTATGAGGGATGCTCTTATGAAATGAAGCGCTGAGATGGGAGGAATAATATTGAAAATGACATTGCGCTGGTTTGGCAGCGGTTACGATACAGTAACATTAGAACAGATCCGGCAGATCCCCGGTGTGCATGGGGTGATCACAACATTGTACGGTACGGCGCCCGGTGAAGTGTGGAATCGGGACGATGTGCTTTCGCTGAAAGCACAGGTGGAGGCAGCCGGACTTTGTGTGGATGGCGTGGAGAGTGTTAACGTTCATGACGCGATTAAAGCGGGGCTTCCCGAGAGGGATATGTATATCGACCATTATATTAAAACACTTGAAATTTTGGGGGAGGCGGATATCCATCTTGTATGCTACAACTTTATGCCGGTATTCGACTGGACACGCACGGAACTGGCAAGAAAGCGTCCCGACGGCTCCACGGTGCTGGCCTATACTCAGACGGCAGTCGATCGTCTGAATCCCGAAAAAATGTTTGGATCGATCGCCAATGATATGAACGGGGCGGTCATGCCCGGGTGGGAACCGGAACGTATGGCCCGCATTCAAAGTCTTTTTGAAATTTACAGGGATGTGGACGAGGAAAAGCTTTTTGAAAATCTTGTGTATTTTCTTGAGGCAATCATGCCGGTGTGCGATCGCTACGGCATTTATATGGCGATCCATCCCGATGATCCTGCCTGGAGTGTTTTCGGGCTTCCGAGGATTATCACGAACAAGAAAAATATTCAAAGGCTTATGAAGACCGTGGATAATGTCCATAATGGGGTGACTTTTTGTTCCGGTTCCCTTGGCACGAACCCGGAGAATGATCTGCCGGATATAATACGCAGCCTGAAGGGGAGAATCCATTTTGCCCATGTGCGTAATCTTAAATTTATCGCTCCCGGAAATTTTGAGGAAGCGGCGCATTTGTCCGCCGACGGGAGTTTTGATATGTATGCGATCATGAAGGCGCTCTATGAGATTGGATTTGCCGGCCCGATTCGCCCGGATCATGGGCGGATGATCTGGGGCGAAAAGGCAATGCCCGGTTATGGGCTTTACGACCGGGCACTGGGCGCTGCTTATCTTAACGGGCTCTGGGAAGCCATCGCTAAAAGCCATAAAACAGTGGAGGTGTGATATGCGTATTGACAGCAGCATTTACAAAGAGCCAAAGCTTTGGGAAGCCAAAGGCTGGCATGTTCCCGCATTTGATCTTTTAGCCGTCCGAAAAAAGACTCGGGAAAATCCGGTGTGGGTACATTTTGGCGGCGGAAATATTTTTCGGGCGCTGATTGGACGGGCGGCGTCCGGCCTTCTGGAGCGGGGACTGATGGATCGCGGGCTGATTGTGACGGAAAGCTATGACGCGACGCTGATCGATGAAATTTATATCAAGCATGATCTGTTGAGCCTGGCTGTTATGGTGGATGGCAGCGGTACTATAGAAAAAAGTGTTGTCAGCAGTATTGGGGAGGCGCTTCACGCCGCAGGCGCGTGGCCGGAGGATATGAAGCGCCTGAAAACGATTTTTTCGGCGCCTTCCCTTCAGATGGTCAGTTTTACTATTACAGAAAAAGGCTACACGATTGCTGACAGCAGCGGGGAAGTGCTTTTGCCGATTCGCAAAGATATTGAAAATGGTCCGAATAAGGCAGCGTCAATATTGGGGATCGTATCGGCTCTTTTGCTGGAGCGTTATAACAGAGGTCGGTGGCCCATTGCCCTGGTGAGTATGGATAATTGTTCATCCAACGGCGCGCTGTTATGGCGGGGGATCCACATGATCGCAAAGGGATGGGAAGAACAGGGATGGGCCCCGAAAGGTTTTTGCGGCTATGTAGATGATCCGGATCAGGTGGCTTTCCCGTGGACGATGATCGACAAGATTACCCCCAGGCCATCGCAGAAAGTCACAGAACTGCTTGAGGCCGATGATATTGAGGATTTAGTGACTGTGGATACAAAGAAGCATACCTTTGCGTCGGCCTTCGTTAATAGTGAAGCCTTTGAGTGCCTGGTGATTGAGGATCGTTTTCCCGGCGGGCGGCCGCCTCTAGAGCAGGCCGGCTTTATCATGACCGACCGGGATCATGTGGAGCGGTCTGAGCGGATGAAAGTCTGTACCTGCCTGAATCCCCTTCACACGATGCTGGCTGTGTTTGGCTGCCTTTTGGGGAAGAAGACCATTGCCGAGGCTGTGGCGGATCCGGTACTTGGTGAGCTGACAAAACATCTGGGATATGACGAAGGACTTCCGGTTGTCACCGATCCTGAGGTGATCTCCCCCAGGGCGTTTCTGGATGATGTGATTGAAAATCGGCTGCCTAATCCATTTATTCTGGACACGCCTGAAAGGATTGTCACAGATACCTCTATGAAAATTTCGGTTCGGTTCGGACAGACCATAAAGGCATGGCAGGAGCGGAATATGGATACCGGCCGGCTGAAAGTCATACCTCTTGTTCTGGCCGGTTGGCTCCGCTATCTGACTGGAACAAACGACTGCGGCGAACCTGTAAAACTCAGTCCGGACCCGAGACTTTCCCAACTTTGTCCTGTGGTGGAAGCCGCAGCAAAGGCGATTGTGAAAGAGACTGCGACTACAGAGGTTCCAAATTCATCCAAAATGGCAGAAAATAATACAGGAACGCAGGGGATGAAAGCCGCGGGAGAGGTCCTTGAGCCTTTGTTAAGGGATGAGAGTATCTGGGGGTGTGATCTGTACCGCGCCGGTCTGGTGCCTGAGATTTTGAGATACTTTGGCAGTATGCTTGCAGGACCCGGGGCTGTGTATAAAACTTTGAAGTCTGTTTTGGAGCAGGAGGCGGAGAAATTGCAATGAAGCCGTTTATGACAGAAAATTTTTTGCTGGACACTTCCCAGGCAAAAACGCTTTACGCCATGGGCGCTGGTAATATGCCGATCATTGATTTCCATAACCATCTCAGCGGGAAAGAACTTTATGAGAACAGACCTTATGAAAATCTCACGCAGGTATGGCTTGGCCATGACCATTATAAATGGCGCCTTCTGCGCAGCTGCGGTGTTGATGAGAAATATGTGACCGGGGATGCAGGAGATAAAGAAAAATATGATCGTTGGGCGGAGACGGTAAGCCGGGCCTACGGGAATCCCCTGTATCATTGGACCCATCTGGAGTTGTGGCGTTATTTTGGTATTGATGAGCCTCTGACGGTAGAAAGTAAAGACCGGATATGGGGGCGCTGCTGTCATATGCTGAAAGCGATGCCGCCAAGGACGCTGGTGGAAGGGCAGAATGTCAAAATCTTGTGTACAACCAATGATCCGGCGGAAGATTTAAAATACCATAAACTTCTTTCCGGCTGGAAAGTGCAGGTACTTCCCACCTTCCGGCCGGACCGGGCGCTGAATATTCAAAAAGAAGATTTTCCGAACTACATTCAGAATCTGATGGAAGCTGCCGGAAAAGCATCTTCTGAGAAAAAGGCGCCGGCCATCAAAGATATCTTGGATGCTTTAGAGTGCCGGCTGGATGATTTTGTACGTCTGGGATGCAGGCTTAGCGACCACAGCCTTGAGGTGGGCGTTTTTGCTTCGTGCAGCCATAAAGAAGCCGATGCGATCCTGTCCAAACGGCTGAAGCAGGGATCAGTGTCTGTGCTGGAGCATGTGAAATACCAGACTTTTATGCTTCTTAGTCTGGCAGGAATGTTTAAAAAACGCAAAATGACCATGCAGCTTCACATTGGTGCCCTGAGAAACATATCTGCCTCCGGTTTTTTGTCGCTGGGCGCTGACGCCGGCCTCGATGCCGTCAGCGACCGCGCATTTGCTAGTGAACTGGCAGAACTTTTGGACGCCATGGAAAAAGGCGCGGGATTGCCGAGAACGATTATTTACCCGCTAAACCCCGGGGCATGGACGATGGCGGCAGCCATGGCCCCGTGCTTTTGCCGCGGCAAAACCATGGCGGCTCATGTTCAGATGGGGGCAGCGTGGTGGTTTAATGACCATGAGGCAGGGATAACACGGCAGCTTGAGGAATATGCCTGCAGCGCCAGTCTGGAAAACTTTGTCGGGATGGTTACAGATTCCCGGAGTCTGTTGTCATTTCCGAGACATGAATATTTTCGCAGAGTTTTGTGCCGGCTGCTGGGAAGGTGGATGAATACCGGGAAAATTCCGGAAGATTACAAAACCAGTCAAAAGATTGTGGAGGCGGTATGTTACAAAAATGCGGAAAATATGCTGAAAAATGAAAAACAGGAGGACTAAACTGTCTGAACATATTTTCTTTTAAAAAGCGGCGCCGGACTGTGCATTTTGTGTAAAACATTTTTTGAAAAAAACAAGATGCACAATTACAGACCGGATTTTTTTGGATGTTTGTCAACACTTTCAGACAGAAGTCTGTATAATAAAGACCATAAACAAACCTCCCCAATACATAAATTGTTTTGTTTATAGTTTTTTTGGTAACCCCCTATAAAAACAAAATACCTTCTCCTTTAGAAAAGGCAGCCCGTAAAGGCTGCCTTTTCGCATGTCTGTTTTTTAATAGGCATACAATGATCTATGAATAAAAGTTGGAGGTTCCAATGCAGGGGCTGAAATGTTTAATATTGGAGGGCATATGTCTGGCAGCCGTTTTTCTTGGGTGCAGTTTTTTGGGGATGAGCGGAAAGGAGCCCGATCACCTGGGAACTATTGCAGAGGTTGAGGCGGGTCAGACACAGGAAGAAGGAGACAAAGACTATATCCGGTGGGTAGATTTTAACGTGACATCCCAGGCCATGGAGGATGCCTGCCAGTGGGACATAAGTACATACGGCAGGGACATCCATTTAAACTGGATAGAGCTGTTAGCCTGTCTTGGCGCCAGATATGGCGGGGATTTTAAATCTTACCGCTCTGAGGATATGGAAAATCTGGCGGAAAAACTGACGGAGGGAACGGATACCATAGCGTCGGTGACAGCCAATCTTCAATATTATGACTATTATCTGGAGGCCTACGAAGCGGTGCTGGGCGGCCTTGTAGGCCTGTATGAGAGGGAGGTGGCAGATGACGCCGGCCAAAAATCCTGGGAGAAGGTTTATGGACTGAAAGCCTGCAGCCCTATCGCGGCCGGTTTTGAGTATTCAGATTATGATGATTTTGGGGTGAGCAGAACGTACGGCTATGAACGTCGCCACCTGGGGCATGATATGATGGGACTGGTGGGAACGCCGGTGATTGCCGTGGAGTCCGGTTATGTCTCGGCCCTTGGCTGGAACCAGTACGGGGGCTGGAGGATCGGTATCAGCAGTTTTGACGGGAAACGCTATTATTATTATGCCCATCTGCGCCAAAACCGTCCCTATGCCCAGGGGCTTGAAGTGGGGGATGTTGTGCTGGCCGGGGATGTGATCGGATATATGGGGCGAACCGGCTACAGTAAAGAAGAAAATGTCAATAATATCAAAGTGAACCATCTTCATTTTGGGCTTCAGCTGATTTTTGACGAATCGCAGAGGGAAGGGGCGAATGAAATCTGGATCGACGTCTATCCGATAGTGAAATTTCTGGAGAAGAAGCGCTCTCAGGTACAGAGAAATGACGAGACAAAAGAGTGGAGCCGGACATTGCTGATCCGGGATCCGGAAGCTGAAAGATATATTCGGGAACAGGGCGGTGATGGGGGATTGCCGGATAAAAATGAAAAAGCCGCCGGAATACACGGCGGCCTGCGTAGCGGAAATTGGATTTGAACCAACGACACCACGGGTATGAACCGTGTGCTCTAGCCAACTGAGCTATTCCGCCACAGGTGATAAATGGGGCCTACAGGGCTCGAACCTGTGACCCTCTGCTTGTAAGGCAGATGCTCTCCCAGCTGAGCTAAGACCCCAAATCAGAACGCTTTGATTAAGCGTAGGTTTATAATACCTTAAATTGTGTTAATTGTCAAGAATATTTTAAAATTTTTTTCACATGGCTGCCGGGAGATCGAAATCAGACAGAGGCTTAGCGCCTTTCTCAGAGACAGGTGTTTCATGATCTGAAAGTCCCTTGCCTTGCCGCCCAAAAAAGGTTAAGATAGGAGAGTAAAATAAAAAATACAGGGGGAGAAGGTTTAAATGACAGCACAACAAAAAGGTGTCAGACAGACGAGTTTGACAGAGGGGAGTGTCGTTAAGGGTTTTTTGACGTTTATGATCCCTATCATCATTGGAAACATTTTTACACAGATCTACAATATGGCCGATTCTGTAATCGTGGGACAGTTTTTGGGCGGTGAGGCGCTGGCTGCCGTGGGAGCCAGCTTTTCGCTGAATATGATGATCAATTCATTTCTTATATCTGTAGGCGCGGGGGCGACAGTGGTTGTCTCCCAGTATTACGGTGCCCGGCAGCAGGATAAGCTGGATAAAACTGTAAATACAGCGCTGATCCTGGCAGGGTGTGTAGCTGTGGTTATTACAGTCATCTGGCTGATTTTAGCCCGGCCCCTCCTTACAGTGATGAACACGCCGGAGAATATATTTGATGATGCCCTGGCTTATTTTTATATTATCATTCTTGGCACCATCGGTCATCTGTATTATCAGATGACAAGCGCTATTTTAAGGGGAATGGGGGATTCCGTATGGCCTCTTGGTCTTCTGATCTTTTGCAGTATCTTAAATATTATTTTGGATCTGCTTTTTGTAGCGGTGTTTCACTGGGGTGTGGAAGGAGCCGCGTGGGCGACAATCCTCTCTCAGTTGATCTCAGGGATCGCGGTGGTTTTGAGGCTGTGCGGTAAACGATACAATATTACAGTGCGGCCGGGGACGCTTAGGATTGATAAAGAGCTGGCTGTAACAATTCTTGCCATTGGCGTTCCCGCCGGGATGCAGCAGCTAGTTACTTCGGCGGGCAGTTCTGTGGTGCAGGTGGTAACTAACAGTTTCGGCAGTGACGTTGTGGCGGCCAACAGTACCATCATTAAGGTGGACGGCTTTATTATACTGCCTCTTATGGCTATCAGTACAGCCATCACTACATATGTGGGACAAAATATAGGGGCGGGCAAACATGACCGACTAAAACAGGGTATACATTTGAGCATGTGGCTGTCTGCCGGGATTGCTATTGTCCTTGGACTTATTCTTGTGGTGATCGCTCCTTTCGCAGTACGGATTTTCACCAATGAAAGTGCGATCATTGAGATCGGGGCGACAGGGCTGCGCACTCTGGGATTTTTTTATACATTTATTGCCCTGAGCAATTGTATCACAGGAATTGTCCGAGGGGCCGGAGCGTCCAGTGTTCCCATGTTTTCTGCGTTTTTAAATATCGGGGTACGGATTTTGTTTGCCTGGATACTTGCCTATGGCATGAATGATTACAGGGGATTGTATTATGCCATGATTTTGGGAAATTTCTGTAATATGGCGCTGCTGATCCTTTATTATAAGTTTGGTCACTGGCGGGAAGCGTCTGTCGTAAAAAATACATGATCAATGAAAGTTCTTTGGAAAAGAGGCGATGGTGTGAAAGTTGTTGTAGCCATGGATTCTTTTAAAGGAAGTCTATCTTCCTGGGATGCAGGAATGGCAGTGGCAAAAGGTATTAAAAAAGCGGTAAAAGACGTTAAGGTGGAAATATGTCCGGTGGCTGATGGCGGTGAGGGAACTGTGGAAGCGCTGACCCAAGGAATGGGCGGCATTTTCCGCACAATTAAAGTCACGGGGCCCACGGGGCGTCCTGTAGAGGCTTCCTATGGGCTTCTTCAAGATGGCAAAACGGCGGTGATAGAAATGTCTGCGGCGGCGGGGCTGACCCTGGTGCCAGAAGAAGAGAGGAATCCAATGAAGGCTACCACTTACGGTGTGGGAGAAATGATCAGGGATGCCATTAATTTGGGACGGCGCCGGTTTATTGTGGGTCTTGGCGGCAGTGCGACCAATGACGGCGGCACAGGGATGCTCACGGCGCTGGGCTATAAATTTCTTGATAACCATGGGAATCCCATTGGCCCTGGTGCCGCAGGGCTTGAGTCCCTGGCTTTGATCGAGACCGGCTATGTCATGTCCCAACTGAAAAATTGCGATTTCCTTGTGGCGTGTGATGTGACAAATCCTCTGTGCGGTCCACAAGGGTGCAGCGCCATTTATGGCCCTCAAAAAGGCGCTGACCCCGAAATGATCCGGCAGATGGACCGGTTTCTCGCCCATTACGGAGCTGTGACAGAGGAGACATTTGGCTGTGCCGGTCCTGATACACCGGGGGCAGGAGCTGCCGGTGGTATGGGCTTCGCTTTCCTGGCCTATGTTAATGGACGGCTGCGTCCGGGAACGGAAATTGTCTTTGAACAGACTGGGTTGGAAGAATGTCTTGAAGACGCGGATATTGTTGTTACCGGGGAGGGGCGTCTGGATGGCCAAACCGCGATGGGGAAAACCCCGATGGGGGTGGCGTCCCTGGCTAAAAAGCATGGGATTGTGGTCATTGCACTGGCAGGCAGTGTCACTGAGGATGCCTGGAAGTGCAATGACCAGGGAATTGACGCTTTTTTTCCAATCCTGCGCAGAATCACTACCTTATCACAGGCAATGGAACCGGAGACCGCCAGACAGAATCTGGAAGAGACTGCGGAGCAGATTTTTCTGTTCTGGAAAGCTCTTCGTTTATGATTCAAGACCCGCTCATGGGTCTTGGCGCGGGATTCGGGTCAGCTTCAGCCGACATAATTCTTATCCAAAACCCTGCCCTCTAGGCGGCCTGCAACCGGCTCAGGGGGTGAACCGATCTGTGTCGCTTTTATCCCGTTTTGCAAAGATCAGCAGTCGCAATTATTTGTATGGCAGCCACAGTTTGGCATATAGCCGCTGGACTGGCAGCCGCAGCCGCTGCGGGAGGAACGGGAATTTGAGCAGCCACAGCCGTTATTGCCGCCGCACAGAAGCAGTAAAAGAATAATCCAACAACAATTTGACATTGATTATCACTCCTTTCCTTAATATAGTATGAATGAAGTCTTTAAGTGTGACATATATTACTATGAAAGCTCTGGATGGCGGAAAGGGGAGATTTTTATGGAGAATTTTTTGCTGAGGCTGAAAGAAGATATGACGCAATATGAAGAGAAAAATCACAGTTCTCCCGATTATGTGATCATGGGCTGGGATTTGGTATATGAGGTACGTCATATGAAAGATGTCTATAAATGTACATTAAGCCGTGAGTACGTCTTTGGGATTCCTGTTCTGGAGACAAATATCAGTGGTGTGCTGGCACTGGGGATCCGGTGCAGGCAACAGTAGAATACATAGGAGGTTGAAAAATGCGAATAGGTATGGGTTACGATGTCCACAAATTAGTAGAAGGCAGGAAACTGATCATTGGCGGTGTGGACATCCCTTATGAGAAAGGGCTTCTAGGCCATTCTGACGCGGATGTGCTTCTGCACGCTATTATGGATGCGCTGCTTGGGGCTGCCGGACTGGATGATATCGGGAAACACTTCCCGGATACAGATGAGCGCTACCGGGGAGTGTCAAGTTTGAAGCTTTTGGCCAACGTGGGGCATCTGCTGAAAGAAAATGGTTTTGAAATCGGAAATATTGATGCTACTGTTATCGCTCAGAGGCCGAAAATGCGCCCCTATATTGATACGATGCGTCAGAACGTTGCCCGCGTTCTGGAAATTTCTGTGGAGGATATTAATATAAAAGCGACCACAGAAGAAGGTCTTGGATTTACCGGGGAAGAACTGGGAATTTCTGCCCAGGCTATCTGCCTGCTGAAGTAATTTTTTAGGACAGGGCGGTTATAAAATTTAAAAACTATTGACAAATTTCGGATTTTTGAATATGCTATATGAAACGTCAGTCAGTAAAATACTGGCATATATGTGAAAAAAGGCAAAGATTGGGAAGTTATTAAAGTGCTTGTATCAGAGAGAGGCCGCCGTGGGCTGAAAGCGGCTTTTACAATAGGCTTTAAGAAGTGCGCCCAGGAGCCTGCCGGAGGAAAGATGAGTATTCCGGCACGTTGCACGCGTTAAGTGAGTCTGTTTATCAGCGCAAAGGGGGAGGATATCCTCCCATTAGAGTGGAACCGTGGTAGCCGCCGCCTCTATTTTATAGAGGCGGTGTTTTTCATTTCACAGAAAACTGTGTTCCTGTGAAATGAAAAACGCTCCGCTTTAATCGCGCTGCAGCAGAGAGGAAGCGGCTGAGGCAGAAGGATGAATTTAAAAGGAGGTGTCCGGCGATGCTTCATTTTATAAAATATGTAAAAGAAGAAATTCGAATTATACGGGAGAGGGATCCAGCAATAAAGTCAAGTATGGAAGTTTTTCTATATCCAAGTTTTAAGGCGATTATGCATTACCGGCTTGCCCATAAGCTTTATTTAAAAGGACATTTTTTCTGGGCAAGGTGGATATCTCAAAGAACTGCCCGCAAAACCGGGATTGAGATCCATCCGGGAGCGGTGATCGGTAAGGGACTGTTTATTGACCATGGCCACGGAGTGGTTATTGGAGAGACGGCGGTGATCGGAGATAATGTGACGCTGTATCAGGGTGTTACCCTGGGCGGTACCGGGAAGGAGAGCGGCAAGCGCCATCCCACTATCGGCAATAATGTGATGATCAGCGCCGGGGCGAAAGTTCTCGGATCTTTTAAAATCGGGGATAATTCCAAGATCGGTGCGGGCAGCGTTGTCCTCAAAGAAGTTCCTCCAAATTCAACTGTTGTTGGTATTCCGGGGCGGGTTGTGCGCCGCCAAAGCACAATGGCACCCCAGGTGGAACTGAATCAGACGGATCTTCCAGATCCAGTATCCGGGGATCTCCATACGGTGACCGAGGAAAACCGAAGGCTCCATCTCCAGTTGACATTGCTGTGTAAACATTGCCAGCAAATGCATGAAAATGAATATGAAGCGGTATTTAATGAAATCTACGGACTGGATAAGCCGGCCAAAGAAAGCAAGGAGGAAATATCATGAAAATTTATAATACGCTGACACGAAAAAAGGAAGAATTTGTCCCCCTGGAAGAGGGCCATGTGCGTATGTATGTGTGCGGCCCTACGGTGTACAATTATATTCATATAGGAAACGCCCGTCCAATGATCGTTTTTGATACGGTGAGGCGCTATCTGGAGCATAAAGGATATGATGTCAATTATGTCTCTAACTTTACAGATGTGGATGACAAGATTATAAAAAAGGCAAATGAAGAAGGTGTGGACGCTTCTGTGATTTCTCAACGTTTTATAAGAGAAGCTCAAAAAGATATGGAAAGCCTTAACGTTAAGGAAGCGACCCATCATCCCCGCGCCACTGAGGAGATTGGCGGGATGATCGACATGATCCAGACACTTATTGAGAAAGATCATGCCTATGCGGTAGATGGAACCGTATACTTCAGGACAAGATCCTTTAAAGATTACGGAAAGCTTTCTAAAAAGAATATTGATGATCTTGAGGCCGGACACAGAGATATTAAAGTCACCGGTGAGGCAGGCAAAGAAGATCCTCTGGATTTTGTCCTTTGGAAGCCTAAAAAAGAGGGGGAACCGTCTTGGCCGTCACCATGGGGAGACGGCCGTCCCGGATGGCATATTGAATGCTCGGTGATGGCTAAAAAATATCTGGGAGAACAGATTGATATTCACGCCGGCGGCGAGGATCTCATTTTCCCTCACCATGAAAATGAGATCGCTCAGAGCGAGGCGTGCAATGAGAAAGAATTTGCCCATTATTGGATGCATAACGGCTTTTTAAATATTGATAATGTGAAAATGTCCAAGTCTCTTGGCAATTTTTTCACTGTCCGTGAGATTGGCGAAAAATATGATCTTCAGGTGCTGCGGTTTTTTATGCTCAGCGCGCATTACCGGAGTCCTTTAAATTTTAGTGCGGATTTAATGGCTGCGGCGAAAAACGGACTTGATCGCATTTTAACCGCTGTGGATCGTCTGAGATCTATAGAGGGAGAAGACCACCCTATGGATGAAAATGAGCAGGAGCAGATTAAAGCTCTTGAGGCTCTCTGTCAGAAATTTGACCGGGCCATGGATGACGATTTTAACACAGCGGACGCGGTTTCTGCTGTCTTTGAAATGGTTCGTCTGGCAAATGTTCAGGCTACATCCCAGTCATCTGCGAAATTCGTCAGCACTGTGTTAAAAGCTATTGTAGAATATAGTGATATCCTGGGAATTATCACAGAACGCGAAGAAGAAATGCTGGACGAGGATATTGAGGCGCTGATCGCAGAGCGGCAAAGCGCGAGAAAGGCTAAAAATTTTGCAAGAGCTGATGAAATCCGGCAAATGCTGTTGGAAAAAGGCATTATCCTGGAAGATACACGGGAAGGTGTTAAATGGAAGAGAGCGTAATCATGGAGTCATTGGAAGAAAATATGATCACGGAATCTGAAAAAAATATTTGTGAAAAAAAAGCGGATGAGAAACCGATGATGGCGCTGGATGAACATTTCAGAGCTATGTTTGGCCTGAAAGTGCCTGATGTCCGGGCTTTTTCGCCGCTGACTCTGGCTTATCTGGGCGACGCGGTGTTTGAGATTATTGTCCGCACCATTGTTGTGGAACATTCAAACGCGCCAGTCAACAAGCTCCATAAACGTTCTAGCGCGCTGGTTAAGGCTTCTTCCCAGGCTGAAATGGTCAAAGTGCTGGAGCCTCTCCTGACTCAGGAAGAAGAGGCTGTGTATAAGCGGGGCCGCAATGCAAAATCTTATACTATGGCAAAAAACGCGACAATGACCGATTACCGCATGGCTACGGGATTTGAGGCGCTTTTGGGGTATTTATATTTAAAGCAAGACCTGAACCGTATTATTGAACTGGTACACTATGGTCTGAATGAAAGGATTCAGTTATGAGATACGAAGAATCGAAAATCGAGGGCCGCAATCCTGTGGTTGAGGCTTTGCGGTCGGGAAAAACAATTGACAAACTTTTTGTCCTGGAAGGATGTCAGGACGGACCTATAAACACAATCTTGCGGGAAGCCAGGAAAAAAGACACAGTGGTCCATTTTGTGTCCAAAGAGCGGCTGGATCAGCTTTCCTTGACCAAACATCATCAGGGCGTTATTGCCATCTGCGCCGCTTATCAGTATGTCCAGGTGGAAGATATCCTACAAAATGCCCGGAAAAAGGGGGAAGATCCTTTTATTATTCTTTTGGACGGTATCGAAGACCCTCATAACCTGGGGGCAATTTTAAGAACGGCTAATCTAGCAGGAGCCCACGGGCTCATTATTCCAAAAAACCGGGCAGTAGGGCTGACTCCAACAGTGGCCAAAGTTTCTGCAGGAGCCATAAATTATACGCCGGTGGCCAGGGTGACCAATATGGCGGCGGTTATTGAACAGTTGAAAAAGGAAAATCTCTGGTTTGTCTGCGCGGATATGGGCGGGGAGTTAATGTACCGCCTGAATCTGAAAGGCCCCATAGGTCTTGTGATCGGCAATGAGGGCAGCGGCGTCAGCCGGATTGTTAAAGAAAAATGCGATTTTATCGCGTCAATCCCAATGAAGGGGGATATCGACTCACTGAACGCCTCTGTGGCCGCCGGTGTTTTGGCTTATGAGATTGTCCGTCAGAGGCTGGGGTGAATCGTGTGACACCGAGAACAGGAGATATATATGGAAAACCGGTTTGATCAAATGACCGATGAACAGATCTGCCAGTGCATCCAGGAGGGTGAGAAGGCGGGGATTGATTATCTTTTGAATAAATATAAGAGTATGGTGAAAAAAAAGGCGCGTCAGCTTTATCTTATTGGCGGTGAGAGCGATGATCTTATACAGGAAGGGATGATCGGGCTGATGAAAGCCATCTGGGATTATAAGCCGCAGGAGACGGTCTCCTTTGGGGCTTTTGCCCAGATTTGTGTCAGCCGTCAGATTTATTCCGCTGTCCGGGCGGCTCAGCGAAAGAAGCATCAGCCTCTAAATTCTTATGTTTCTCTCTATGAGCCGGCGGAAGACGGAGAGAATGCCCCGGTGCTTATGGACACACTGTCGGAGGAAGGGGCCGGGCCGGAGGACTCCTTTTTTATTAAAGAAAACCGGGAGCAGGCATGGCAGCGGTTACTGGATGTTCTCAGTCCCTTTGAAAAAAAGGTTTTGGATCTGTTTATGGAAGGACAAAGTTACGGTCAGATTGCCATGGTACTGAATAAAAATGAAAAATCTGTGGATAACGCGATCCAGAGGATCAAGAAAAAGGCCCAGCATATCAGTGATTGACCGGTATACTTCTCCCGGAGATTCATATACATAGTATAAAGAATCTCCGGGAGTTTTTTATGGAAGATATGATCATGGCCATAGCGGAGCAATGGGGATATGTGGGTATCGCAGTGCTGATCGCCCTGGAAAATATATTTCCTCCCATCCCCTCAGAGGTGATCCTCACCTTCGGAGGCTTTTTGACAACATTTACAAAACTAAACATATGGGGCGTGATACTTGCGGCGACAACGGGCTCAGTGGCCGGGGCGCTGGTACTCTACTTTGCGGGATGGCTTCTCGGCCGGGAACGGTTGCTGAAATTTCTGGATGGCCGAGCGGGTCGCCTGCTGCATTTTAAAAAAGAAGATGTGGAACTGACACTGGAATGGTTTTCAAAAAAGGGGAAGGCTGCGGTGTTTTTCTGCAGATGTATACCTATTCTCAGGAGTTTGATCTCAATCCCCGCTGGGATGTCCGGCATGGCCATGGGGCCGTTCATGGTCATGACTACTGCTGGTACGCTTGTGTGGAATATTGTCCTGGTTCACATGGGAGCTTTTGCCGGAGCCTCCTGGGAAATAATAACGAAATGGATGGATACATATAAAAACTGGACGATCCTTGTTCTAGCGGCGCTGCTGTCGGTGGCAGCAGCGGTAATCTTCCGCCGGGTAAAAAAGAGGAAAAAGAGCTAGATATCCTATTCCGGGGGATGGCACCTCTGACAGGGCGTGTATCCCCGGCTTTTAGCTTCGTCAAGGGATATGACGGTATCTGAATTTTCAAGGGAACTGCACCCTTCTCTGTGGTACCTGCTGCCGCTTTGGGTGATGTGAACCTGAATATCTTCCTCTGTCTCTGCTGCGGATTCGTCAGTGCCTTCCCCGGATTGGGCGGCATAGATGCCGGTTTCTTCTGTATCCCACAGGAATGAGGAACTGTCCGCTGAGGCGTCCATCCCAGATTGCGCTGGATCACTTTCGGCGGAGAAGCTCAGATGAGTACCATCGCTGTAAGCAATGACTGTTCCCATAAGATCTGTGCGGAAAATGTCAGCGCCGGCGGTCTCCAGCCTATCCAGAGTGACCTGGCAGGGATGACCATAATCGTTGTCCTGGCCGACGCTGATCACCGCATAATCTGGAGATACAGCGGACAGGAAAGCGTCGGATGTGGATGTATCACTGCCGTGATGGGCCACTTTTAAAACGTCAGCGTCAATGGCCAGCCCGGATGCCAGTATATCTTCCTCTGCCTCTACCTCTGCATCGCCGGTAAAGAGGAAACTTGTATCCCCGCAGGTCAGGAGAAGGACAACTGACCAGTTGTTAAGGTCATCCCCATAATCTTTCGCCGGGCCAAGCACTGTAAAACGGGCATCCCCCAGGGGATAAGTGTCGCCAATTACCGGCTCCGTCAGTGAGAGATCTTTCTCCATGACGGCATCCAGAACATCCTCAAAAGTCTTTGTGGTGTGTTCCTTAGGCGGCATCATGACCCGGTCTGTGTCAACAGCAAGGATTATGTCATCAAGGCCGCCGATATGGTCTTCGTGGGGATGGGTGCCAATGACCCAGTCCAGATGGGTGATCTGCTGTGCCTTCAGGTAGTTGAGAACCTCAGCGCCGCTCTCGTTAGTACCGGCATCAATAAGCATGGTCTGTCCGCCGGACTCTATGAGAATACTGTCGCCCTGTCCCACGTCGATAAAATGGACAATAGTCTCCGGGTTTGTGTCAACAGAGGATTGAGGGGAAGTCTCCGGTCTGCTCCCGGCGGAAAGACCGGCGGAAGGGGCACACCCGGACAGGAGGAGACAGAGGATAAAAACGTAGGGGAGTTTCATTTTCAATAATCTGTGGATCATAAGCATAACCTGCCTTTTTTATGATGTAATTAATAATAACAAACATATGTTCGTCTGTCAAGACAAAAAGAAAAAAGGGCTGTAGCTTAATACATAAAAGGAAATCAAGTGCGCGAACTTTGATACCCTGAGATTCAGAAAAAAAGAAAGACTCCAGAAAACCCAGTAAAATTAAGGATTTCAGGAGTCTATCAAAAAAGAAAAAAAGCTGCCTAGGGGACTTGAACCCCCGACCTCCGCCTTACCAAGGCGACGCTCTACCGACTGAGCCAAGGCAGCGTGCTGTTCGATTCAGCTTTATTAGAATACTACATTTTCCATCAGGTGTCAACAACAAAATGAAAAAAATATATACTTCGCCCTTGCCCTGTTCAGACAGCTATGCTATCATAATAAACATCATGCCACCCATTGGGTGGCGGCAGTATTTATGAGAGCCAAAAATAACAGGGAGGAATCATAACAATATGGAAAATGAAGTTGTTTCTAAAAATTTTATTGAACAAATTATAGATAAGGATCTTGAAGAAGGCGTTTACACTCAGGTATGTACCCGTTTTCCCCCGGAACCTAACGGATACCTTCATATCGGACATGCCAAGTCTATTCTGCTGAACTATGGCCTGGCAAAGAAGTACGGCGGCAGATTTCATCTGAGATTTGATGATACTAACCCGATGAAAGAAAAGAGCGAGTTTGTGGAATCTATCATTGAGGATGTGAAATGGCTGGGAGCTGTCTATGACGGCGAGGTTTTGTTTGCCTCCAACTATTTTGACCAGATGTATGAGGCGGCAGTCAAACTGATCAAAAAAGGAAAAGCCTATGTATGTGATTTAAGCGCTGAAGAAATCCGCCAGTATCGGGGAACTTTGACCGAACCTGGAAAGAACAGTCCTTACAGGGACCGCTCTGTTGAGGAAAATCTGGATCTTTTTGAACGGATGAAAAACGGTGAATTTGAGGATGGAAGCCGTGTACTCCGGGCAAAAATTGATATGTCTTCACCCAACATTAATATGAGGGATCCGGTCATCTACCGTGTGGCCCATATGACTCATCACAATACCGGGGATAAGTGGTGCATTTACCCGATGTATGATTTTGCCCATCCCATTGAGGATGCCATTGAAGGCGTCACTCACTCTATTTGTACACTGGAGTTTGAGGATCATCGTCCCCTCTATGACTGGGTTGTCCGGGAGCTGGAGTATCCGCATCCGCCAAAACAGATTGAATTTGCCAAGCTCTATCTCCAGAATGTGATCACCGGAAAAAGATATATCAAAAAGCTGGTAGAGGAAAATATTGTTGACGGGTGGGATGATCCCCGCCTTGTATCCATCGCCGCCCTGCGCCGCCGTGGATTTACACCGGAATCCATACAGATGTTCATGGATCTGGTTGGCGTGTCCAAAAGCCAGTCCAGCGTGGATTACGCCATGCTTGAGTACTGTATCCGCGAGGATCTTAAATTAAAGTGCAGCCGTGTTATGGCCGTCTTAGATCCTGTCAAACTGATTATTGATAATTATCCTGAAGGCCAGGTGGAATATATGGATGTGGTGAATAATCAGGAAAACGAGGCCCTGGGTACACGGAAGGTGCCTTTCTGCCGGGAACTTTATATTGAACGTGAGGACTTTATGGAGGAGCCGCCAAAAAAATATTTCCGCCTCTATCCGGGCAATGAGGTTCGCCTTATGAACGGGTATTTTGTGACATGCACAGATTATAAGAAGGATGAAAATGGCCGGGTAACGGAGATCCACTGTACCTATGACCCACAGACCCGCAGCGGCAGCGGATTTACCGGAAGAAAAGTGAAGGGAACGATCCACTGGGTGGCTGCGCCCTACGCGGTGCGGGCTACAGTTCGCCTGTACGAAAATCTGGTAGATGAGGAGAAAGGTGTTTATAACAAAGAGGACGGTTCTTTAAATCTCAATCCTGACTCACTGACAGTGTTGGATAACTGCTATGTGGAACCAGATCTTGCCAACGCTTTGGCCGGAGACAGCTTTCAGTTTGTCCGCCAGGGATATTTTTGCGTGGACGTTAAAGATTCAACGCCTTTAGCTCCGGTGTTTAACCGGATCGTATCTTTAAAGAGTTCTTATAAGCCGGGAAAATAAAGTAGCGGTCTGTAAGCTTTTTTATAATAAAAAATGAAAAATAAAGAAAAACAGAGTATTTATGAGGAAAACAGAGCATTGTTGTAAAAATCGGGTGATATTGCAATCTGTATATGCTTGCATAAAAACCGTAAAAAACATATTATAAATACATCGGTTAGCACTCGATTTGAGTGAGTGCTAATAAAGAAGAAGCTGAAATCTTTTAAGGAGGAATTTAGATATGAAATTAGTGCCATTAGGAGACAGAGTTGTATTAAAACAGTTAGTTGCAGAAGAGACTACAAAGTCCGGAATCATCCTGACTGGTCAGGCTAAGGAAAAACCACAGGAAGCGGAAGTTATCGCTGTTGGACCGGGTGGAATGGTTGATGGCAAGGAAGTTGTTATGCAGGTAACCGTTGGTTCTAAAGTTATCTATTCCAAATATGCGGGAACAGAAGTTAAACTGGACGGTGAGGAATATATCATTGTTAAACAGAGCGACATTCTCGCTGTTGTAGAATAATATTCAATCCCAGATTGAACAAAAAAGACATTAAGTGATCATTTCAATATCAGGAGGAATCAATCATGGCAAAACAGATCAAATATGGTGCAGAAGCAAGAAAAGCACTGGAAAATGGTGTAAATCAGTTAGCAGATACAGTCAGAGTAACCCTTGGACCTAAGGGAAGAAACGTTGTCCTTGACAAATCCTATGGCGCTCCGCTGATCACCAACGATGGTGTGACTATCGCTAAAGAGATCGAACTGGATGATGCTTTTGAGAACATGGGCGCTCAGATTGTTAAGGAAGTTGCCACAAAGACTAACGATGTTGCCGGTGACGGTACAACAACAGCAACTGTACTTGCTCAGGCAATGATCAATGAAGGTATGAAAAACCTTGCTGCCGGCGCAAACCCGATCATTTTAAGAAGAGGTATGCAGAAAGCTACTGACGCTGCCGTTGACGCGATCGCAAAGATGGCTCAGAAAGTTACAGGTAAAGGTCAGATCACAAGAGTTGCCGCTATTTCCGCAGGAGATGATTCTGTAGGCGAGATGGTGGCAGATGCTATGGAAAAAGTGACAAACGACGGCGTTATCACTATCGAAGAATCCAAGACAATGAAGACAGAGCTGGATCTTGTAGAAGGTATGCAGTTTGATAGAGGTTATTTGTCCGCTTACATGTGTACAGATATGGAAAAGATGGAAGCAAACCTTGACAATCCATACATCCTGATTACAGACAAGAAGATCAGCAATATTCAGGAGATCCTGCCGCTGCTTGAGCAGATCGTTCAGATGGGCGCTAAACTGCTGATTATCGCTGAAGATGTTGAGGGCGAAGCTCTGGCAACTTTAGTTGTTAACAAATTAAGAGGTACATTCTCCGTAGTTGCTGTTAAAGCTCCGGGCTATGGTGACAGAAGAAAAGACATGCTTCAGGATATTGCTATCCTGACAGGCGGCCAGGTAATCTCTGAAGAACTTGGCTATGAGTTAAAAGACGCTACTATCAATATGCTGGGCCGCGCTAAATCCGTTAAAGTACAGAAAGAAAACACAATCATTGTTGACGGTATGGGCGATGCTGATGCCATCAAAGATAGAGTTGCTCAGATTAAGAATCAGGCTGAAGAGACAACATCTGATTTCGATAAAGAAAAACTTCTTGAAAGACTTGCAAAACTCTCCGGAGGCGTTGCTGTGATCCGTGTGGGTGCTGCAACAGAGACTGAGATGAAAGAGAGAAAGCTCCGTATGGAAGACGCTCTGGCAGCTACAAGAGCAGCCGTAGAAGAAGGCGTTATCTGCGGCGGTGGCTCCGCATATATTCATGCGGCTAAGGAAGTTGCTAAATTGGCAGACACACTTACCGGCGATGAGAAGACAGGCGCTAATGTAGTTCTTAAAGCTCTTGAAGCTCCTCTGTTCCACATTGCCGCTAATGCCGGCCTTGAAGGCGCAGTTATCATTAACAAAGTTAAAGAAAGTGAAGTTGGCGTAGGCTACGACGCTCTCAATGAAACATATGTTAATATGCTTGACGCTGGTATCATTGACCCTGCTAAAGTTACAAGAAGCGCTCTCCAAAACGCTACAAGTGTCGCTTCAACCCTTCTTACAACAGAATCTGTTGTTGCTGACATTAAGACTGAGACACCTGCCGCTGCTGTTCCTCAGGGCGGAATGGGAATGATGTAATTGGGTTCCCGCTGAGATTTAAGACTTGCTTGTGAGTCTTACTCAATCTATAAAATTTTGTGAAGTTAAAAACCGCGTTGCGGTTCCTTTCCGGAACTGTAACGCGGTTTTTTATAGAAAACGCAGTGTCCTATGGCACAAAAGCTTTGCATAGCCAGCACTGGGGCAGAGTGGAAATCACCACATCCATGAAGCTTGGCTGTGACTGAGAATATTCATAATTTTGGGCTTTATCTTCGGGGAAAAATACAGTATAATAGACAAAGAAGATGCTGTCCGGGTGGCCTATATGTCTGTGCCGGGCAGACAATACTATTGGAGGAATGACTATGATAAGTTCATCAGGAGATATATTCTCCGAAGTTATCGTCCGCAGAAAAATTACGCCGGCCAATATTGTTGTTCGTGTGATCTGCGGGATTATTGTTTTTTTTCTGGCAGCCCTTTTTGTCCTGGGATTTTTTGCAGCCCTTCCAGGTCTGTTTATTTTCGCTGTCATTATTGTTGTGATCATTTATTTTATTATTCGTTTTCAGAAAGTTGAGTATGAATATATATTCACATCTGGGGATCTGGATTTTGACCAGTTGTCCGGCGATTTCAGACGGAAGAGAAAGTTAAGCGTAACTTTTGAATCACTGGAAGTGCTGGCGCCGGAAGGTTCCCACTGGCTGGATGGATACGGCGGCGACGGCGGGAAAACCTATGATTTTTCCTCCAGGGATAAGTCTAAGAAGAGATATGTCTATGTAGGTTCCGGAAATAATGGCCGTATCAAAGTGATTTTTGAACCGTCGGAGAAGATGCTTCAGAATATGTATAATTATTCGCCCAGCAAGGTGAAAATTGAGGGCTGACAGTAATCTTTGCCTGGGATATTATGTAACAGTTCTATCCATTTATTTCTAACGCCTGAATGGTTGCAGATATATTAATACTGCTGATAGAATCATAAGTTTTTTTAAGCTGTATTAATAAAACTCTTTAGAATTAATAATGACCGTATAGGTTGACTTTTTTGAAATCCTTTGTTAAACTTGAAACACTAAATTGCTACATTATTCGACAACTTATTATTCCTGTAATAAGTTGTCGAATTATATATGGAACAATTTTATTTATTCAAAAGAAAGAGAGGAAGAAATCGTGGGTAAGATTATCGGTGAAGGCATTACATTTGATGACGTTCTTTTAGTTCCGGCGTATTCTGAAGTTATTCCAAATCAGGTGGATATTACCACATATCTGACAAACAGCATTAAACTGAATGTGCCATTAATGAGTGCGGGTATGGATACTGTTACAGAACATCGTATGGCTATCGCTATGGCAAGACAGGGCGGTATTGGTATTATCCATAAAAATATGTCCATACAGGCGCAGGCTGATGAGGTGGATAAGGTAAAACGTTCAGAATATGGTGTTATAACAGATCCTTTTTATCTGTCTCCGGAGAATACTCTGGCTGATGCTAATGAGCTGATGGCGAAATTCCGTATTTCCGGCGTACCCATCACAGAGGGAAGAAAGCTGGTTGGTATTCTTACAAACCGCGATTTAAAATTTGAAGAAGATTACTCTAAAAAGATCCGCGAGTGTATGACTTCTGAAAATCTCGTTACAGCAAAAGAGGGCGTAACTTTGGAGGAAGCCAAGCATATCCTTGGAAAAGCCCGCGTAGAAAAGCTTCCTATTGTGGATGACGATTTTAATCTGAAGGGACTTATCACCATCAAAGATATTGAGAAAACCATTAAGTATCCACTTTCCGCAAAAGACTCTCAGGGACGTCTGCTCTGCGGCGCCGGCGTTGGGGTGACGGCGGACATTCTTGACCGTGTGGAAGCTCTTGTTAAGGCAAAAGTGGACGTAATCGTTATTGATACAGCCCATGGCCATTCTGCCAACGTACTCCGTGTAGTGCGCATGGTGAAAGATGCCTATCCGGATCTTCAGGTGATCGCGGGAAATGTGGCTACAGCCGGAGGAACAAAAGCGCTGATCGAGGCCGGTGTTGATGCTGTAAAAGTTGGCATTGGGCCTGGATCTATCTGCACAACACGTGTAGTGGCAGGTATCGGCGTTCCTCAGATTTCAGCGATCATGGACGCATATTCTGTGGCCAAAGAGTACAATATTCCTATTATCGCCGATGGCGGTATTAAGTACTCCGGCGATGTTACAAAGGCTATCGCCGCAGGCGCCAATGTGTGTATGATGGGCAGCATGTTCGCCGGATGTGATGAAAGTCCGGGAAGTTTCGAGCTTTATCAGGGAAGAAAATATAAAGTATATCGTGGTATGGGTTCCATCGCGGCTATGGAAAATGGCAGTAAAGACCGCTATTTCCAAACTGACGCGAAGAAGCTTGTGCCAGAGGGTGTTGAAGGCCGTGTGGCTTACAAAGGTCTTGTAGAGGACACAGTATTCCAGTTGATCGGCGGCCTGAGAGCAGGTATGGGTTACTGCGGAGCCAGAACTGTGGAAGAGTTAAAGGAAAACGGATGCTTTATCAAGATTTCCGCGGCTTCTTTAAAAGAGAGCCATCCGCACGATATTCAGATTACAAAAGAAGCACCAAACTATAGTGTGGATCATTAATATTCAGAAAAGTTACCCTCAGTGGGCAGGTACTGTGCGTATCTGCCTGCTGGGGGTACGTCAGTTAAGGATAAGTGGGGTATGAACAAAAGAAGAAAAACAGGCGGGATTTCAAGGCTTTACTGGGCTTTGGTGATCCTGCTTGTTATTATTATTGTAATTTTAGCAATCTTGCTGGTGGTGGAGAAAAATAAAAGGCCGGGGAGAGCTTCTGTCTACAACGTGGAAAATGTGGAGCAGTACCGTCCGGAAATTGATGTGGAACTTTTGACGCCAAATATGTACTCCCGCCCGGAAACCCCGGTGGGCACTATTACAGGGATTGTGATCCATTATGTGGCAAATCCGGGAACGTCGGCCATAGATAACCGGAATTATTTTGAAGGGCTCAAAGACAGCCATGAAACTTATGCCAGCAGCCACTTTATTGTGGGACTTGAAGGGGAGATCGTTCAGTGTATTCCTACATCGGAAGTAGCCTATGCCTCCAATGAGCGAAACAGCGACACGGTATCTATAGAGGTGTGCCATCCCGATGAGACAGGAAAATTTAAGGATGTCACTTATGATTCCCTGGTTGAGCTGACGGGGTGGCTCTGTGAATATCTCCATGTTCCGGTAGAAAATGTGATCCGACATTACGATGTGACGGGAAAATTGTGCCCCTTATACTATGTGGAGCATGAGGACGCGTGGGTGCAGTTTAAAGATGATGTCTACCAGTGGGTGGAGCGTCATCAATAAACCCTCCGGGGGATGCGCACGATTTTTGCAAGGAAAGATCTGCGCTTTGCGCAGCAAAAATCGGCGCAGGAAACGTCATAATAAAAATTATTATGACGTTTCCTATAAAAAAACACCCTGACAGTTGATGGCAAAGATAATATAAGGTATGATAGAAGCGAAGAAAAATAAAAAAGGAGAAGCATGATGACTACAGATTTTAAGAATATTCATTCAGCGTATACGCTGGTTTCATCCGAATATATTGACGAAGTAAAGTCCCAGGCTGCGATGTTCAAACATAATAAAACAGGTGCCTGTGTAGCCGTTTTATCCAATGAAGATAAAAATAAAGTTTTTGACATTATTTTCCGGACAACGCCTAAGGACAGTACAGGGGTGGCCCATATTCTTGAGCATTCTGTGCTGTGCGGATCAAAGCATTTCCCGGTAAAAGATCCATTTGTGGAGTTGGTCAAAGGTTCCCTAAACACTTTCCTAAATGCTATGACTTACCCTGATAAGACTATGTATCCGGTGGCAAGCTGCAATGATAAAGATTTTCAGAATTTAATGCATGTTTATCTGGACAGCGTTTTTTATCCGGATATCTACAGACATAAGGAAATCTTTTTACAGGAAGGCTGGCACTATGCCCTTGAGGACGCGGATAAAGAACTGACATATAATGGTGTTGTTTATAATGAAATGAAAGGCGCTTTCTCATCGCCGGAACAGGTGTTGGAAAGACGTATATTGTCCTCCCTTTTCCCGGATACCACTTATGGGCAGGAGTCCGGGGGAGATCCGGATCATATTCCCGATCTGACTTATGAGGATTTTCTGGACTTCCACAGAAAATACTACCATCCATCCAATAGCTATATTTATCTCTACGGCGATTTTGACGTATATGAGAAGCTGGATTTTATTGATAAAGAATACCTGAGTCATTTTGATTACCTGGATGTGGATTCCCAGATCCAGATGGAAAAGCCTTTCGGCGCCATGAAGGAGGAGACCGGGGTATACTCTATAGGCAGCGGGGAGGACGAGGAGGATAATACTTATCTGGCATACAGCGTTGTTTTAAAAGACAGCCTTGATCCCATGATGTATGTGGCTTTTCAGGTATTGGACTACGCCCTCATGAGCTGTCCGGGCGCGCCCCTGAAAAAGGCGCTCATTGAGAGTGGCATTGCTAAGGACGTTTACTGCAGCTATGAACGCTCCATCCGTCAGCCATTTTTATCAATTATAGCAAAAAACAGCAATGCGGAAGATAAGGACCGTTTTCTTGGGATCATCCGTGAGACCCTTTCAAAGATCGTCTCCGATGGAATTAATAAAAATTCTCTGAAGGCTGCCCTCAACACAATGGAATTTAAGTTCAGGGAGGCGGATTACGGATGGGTTCCCGGCGGTCTTATGTACGGGATCTTAATGATGGATAGCTGGCTTTATGACAAAGATCAGCCCTTCATTCACTTGAAGTGTTTTAAAACCTTCAATGATTTGAGAAAACAGATTGATACAGGATATTTTGAAAACCTTATTTCTACATGGCTTTTAGATAATCCCCATGCGTCCCTTGTCATCTTAAAGCCGGAAAAAGGTCTTTCTGCAGCTTCTGAGCAGGCTTTGAAAGAAAAGCTGGCGGAAAAAAAGGCGGCAATGACTCCGGAAGAGATCCGGGAAGTAGTGGATGCCACCCATCATCTGGCAGAGTATCAGGAGACGCCGTCCTCCCAGGAAGCGCTGAAAACCATTCCTATGCTGTCCCTTGAGGATATTGACAAAAATCCCATTCCCCTGGTCAACAAAGAGCAGACGATCGGTGGATTTCCCGGTCTGTACCACGATTATGAGACAAAAGGGATCGGTTATCTGAGACTCCTTTTTGACATGGATGGACTTCCTGTCCGGCTGATTCCCTACGCCGGCCTTTTGTCAAGCGTCCTTGGCAATATTGACACGGAGCATTATGAGTATCAGGATTTGAACAATGAGATCCGCATGTATACCGGCGGAATCTATACAGGGGCAACCCTTTATGCCGGGAAAACATGGGACAGTTATAATCCGAGATTTGAGATCAGCGGACGGGCCCTGACAGATCAGATGGGAAAAATGGGCGGACTGATCAGGGAGATTTTGTTTCATTCTAGACTGGATGACAAGAAACGTATTAAAGAGATTATTGATGAGAATGTCTCACGGCTCCAGATGGCGCTCAATTCTTCAGGACACGCGGTGGCAGTAAGCCGGGCAACTTCCTATTTCTCTGAGGCCGGGGCCTACAAAGAACTGCTGAGCGGCGTAGACTATTACAGGTTTTTAAAGAAGCTGGCATCAGATTTTAACGAGGTGGCGGATGATATCGTGTCCGGTCTGAGGGAGACGGCAGATTTTCTTTTCCGACGTGACAACATTATGGTTGATTTTACCGGACGGCCGCCTTACATTGAGACCGCTGCGCTGGCATTAGAAGGTTTTGAGGATGAGCTGACCGGGAAAGCGGCCGTAAAAGAAGATTTTAAATGGACGCCCGGATCGAAAAATGAAGGTTTTGTTACCCCCGGAACCGTACAGTATGATGTTATGGCCGGAAATTTTGTCCAGAGCGGCTTTAAATATCATGGAGGACTTAATGTCCTCAAAGTGATCATGGAATATGAGTATTTATGGATTAATTTGAGAGTTAAAGGAGGCGCTTACGGCTGCATGAGCAGCTTCGGACGTAATGGAAACGCTTATTTTGCCTCATACAGAGATCCGAATCTGGAAAAGACATTGGATATTTACAGGAAGTGCGCCGATTATCTGAGAAATTTTGAGGCCAGCGACAGAGACATGTTAAAATATATTATCGGCGCGATCAGCGCGGCGGACACGCCTCTAAATCCATACTCAGCGGCGGCAAGATCTCTGGGGGCTTATTTTTCCGGACTTACCGGTGAAGATCTGCAAAAGACCCGGAATGAGATCCTCTCCGCTAATGTGGAAACTATCCGCGGATTTGCCGGCCTGGTTGAGAATTTTGTGTCCCAGGAAAATATCTGCGTTGTAGGAAGCGAGGCTTCCATTGAAAAGAACAGAGAACTGTTTAAAACCGTAGAAACATTGTTGTAATTTGGGGTCACAGTTTAGCCACCAGGGCAGAATTGTGACAGTTTCAGGGAGGAATTATGGAAAATCATTTTAAATCCGGTTTCGCCACATTGATCGGCAGACCCAATGTTGGAAAATCCACGTTGATGAACCGTCTGATCGGCCAGAAGATCGCTATCACATCCAGCAAGCCGCAGACGACAAGAAACCGTATACAGACAGTCTACACCTGCGATGAGGGACAGATTATTTTTGTGGATACGCCGGGAATCCACAAAGCGAAAAATAAGCTTGGGGAATATATGGTCACAGTGGCAGAACGGACATTATCTGAGGTGGATGTGATTTTGTGGCTGGTGGAACCGACCACGTTTATCGGCGCCGGTGAGCGGCACATTGCTCAGCAGCTTGATAAAGTGAAAACGCCGGTGATTCTTGTGATCAACAAAATTGACACTGTAAAAAAAGAAGAAATCCTGAAATTTATAGATACTTACAAAGATATCTGTGATTTTGCCGAAATTATTCCTTGCTCGGCTCTTAAAGGGGAAAATACTGCCGAGATTCTTAAAGTTATTATGAAATATTTGCCGGAAGGCCCCCAGTTTTTCGATGCGGATACAATCACCGACCAGCCGGAGCGCCAGATCGTGGCAGAATTGATCCGTGAGAAGGCGCTGCGCCTGCTGGATGAGGAAATTCCCCATGGTATCGCCGTTGTCATTGAGCGGATGAAAGAGCGGGGCGGCAAAAAGCCCATCGTTGATATTGACGCCACCATTATATGTGAGAGGGATTCCCACAAAGGGATCATTATTGGAAAAAATGGCAGTATGCTTAAAAGGATCGGTTCTCTGGCCCGGGAGGAAATTGAAAATCTTCTGGACAGCCATGTCAACCTTCAGCTTTGGGTAAAAGTAAAAAAGGACTGGAGGGACAGTGACTTCCTTATAAAAAATTTCGGCTATAATAAGAAAGAGATTTGATATGGATGACAGAACAGATTAAGCTGACAGGCATGGTCATTTCCGCCATGCCTGTGGGGGAATATGATAAGCGTCTGGTTCTCCTTACAACTCATAGAGGAAAGATTACAGCTTTTTCCAGAGGATCACGGCGTCCCAAAAGTTCAATGCTGGCAGCCACAGAACCCTTTGTCTTCGGAGAATTTTTGCTGATACCGGGAAGGGATGCCTATACCCTTGTGGGCGCCAATGTCTCTAACTACTTTATGGAACTCAGGGAGAATCTGGAAGCGGCCTGCTACGGATTTTATTTTCTTGAGCTGGCCAGCTATTTTGCCAGGGAGAATATGGATGGGACGCCCCTTTTGAAACTTTTATATCAAACATTGCGTATATTGTGTAAGAAGATCATTGACTTTAAACTGGTGCGCCGGATCTATGAATTAAAGGTTATGGTGGCGGAGGGAGAATACCCTCAGTGTTTTTCCTGCTGTATGTGCGGCAGCAGTGAGAAACTTACGGCCTTTAGTTTTTCCCGATCCGGCGTTGCCTGCGAAAACTGTTTTCAACACAATCATGGATTAAAAAAGCTTCATCCCTCCACCATCTATACACTGCAGTATATAGTATCCTCCCCTGTGGAAAAATTATATACTTTTACAGTGAATGATGAGGTGCAAAGGGATCTGGAACAGGTGATGGATCACTATATGCGTCTTCATATTGACAGGAAGATAAAGTCTCTGGAAATGCTGGAAATGCTGTGAATTTTCCGCAGACCGGCAGGCTCCGAGGGGACTGTCCCGGAATTTCTTTAAAAGTGGTATAAATTTCAAGAAATAGGTTGAAAATTAAAGGGAGAAACGCTACAATAATAAAAGCCTGTGAGGAGGACAATGTGTATGATTAATGGCTCAAAAATCATTTTGTCGGTGCTGGGGGCAATGTGTGTTTTCACCATTGCCGGATGTAAAAATAAAATAGACATTTCCGCCTATTCTGAAAATACACTGGCATTAAATTCTGACGGCAGTGTGACAGAGCTGAGTGTGGAGGACTTTGAAGAGTCCTATTATTCTCAGTCAGATCTGGAAGAGTATATCCGTCAGGAAGTGGATATCTATAATTCTCAGCAGGCATCAGATCTTTTGGAAGGGGAAGAAGCTGAAGCAGTTATCACCGTTGACCAGGTTCAAGTGGCTGACGGGAGGGCGAGAGTTGTCTTAACCTATGAAGATCTGGAAGATTATGCGGCCTTTAACTATGCCCAGATCCAGACAGAGGACGGAACTGCTCTGACGGAGGAAAACGCACAGAGGGACTTTGTCAATGTGAAGGATGAAAGCAAAGTAAGCCTCTCTTCCATTGAAAACCTGGAAGATTACAGGGCGGTGACGGTCTATGGTCCAATAACGATTGTGGTGCCAGGAAAGATCGCTTATGTGAGCAGTAATATAACGTCCTGGGACGGTGCATCCGCCAGTTGCCCTGACGGCTCGTCTGTTATTTTATATCGTTAATAATTCCGCGGCGCCTTAGCGGCGGATTACATACAAAGTAACAGTTTATCCCGCTATCCCCGATGGCTGAACTGTTACCATTAGAAAATTGTGAGGTAGAAAAGATTATGGAAAAAACAATGGATAAGATTGTGGCGCTGGCTAAGGCCAGAGGGTTTGTTTACCCTGGTTCCGAAATTTACGGCGGTCTTGCCAATACATGGGATTATGGCAATCTGGGCGTGGAGCTGAAAAATAATGTAAAGCGCGCCTGGTGGAAAAAGTTTATACAGGAAAATCCCTACAACGTCGGTGTGGACTGCGCTATTTTAATGAATCCTCAGACATGGGTGGCTTCCGGACATCTGGGAAGTTTTTCCGATCCACTGATGGATTGTAAAGAGTGCCATGAGAGATTCCGCGCTGATAAGCTCATCGAGGATTATATGGATGAGAAGGGTATTGCCCATGAAGGCTCAGTGGACGGCTGGTCCAATGAAGAGATGATGAGCTTTATCGAGGAGCATCAGATCCCCTGTCCTTCCTGCGGAAAGCACAATTTTACAGATATCCGCCAGTTTAACCTGATGTTCAAGACGTTTCAGGGCGTTACTGAGGACGCGAAAAATACTGTATATTTAAGACCGGAGACTGCCCAGGGCATTTTTGTCAATTTCAAAAATGTACAGCGCACCTCCCGGAAAAAGATTCCTTTCGGCATTGGACAGATCGGTAAATCTTTCAGAAATGAGATCACACCGGGCAACTTTACCTTCCGCACCCGTGAGTTTGAGCAGATGGAGCTGGAGTTTTTCTGTGAGCCGGGGACAGACCTGGAGTGGTTTACTTACTGGCGTCAGTTTTGTATTGATTGGCTGAAATCTCTGGGAATGAAGGAAGAGGAGATGAGAGTCCGGGATCACGATAAAGAGGAACTTTCATTCTATTCCAAAGCGACCAGCGATATTGAGTTCCTTTTCCCATTTGGCTGGGGAGAACTGTGGGGCATCGCCGACCGTACCGATTATGACCTGACACAGCATCAGACTGTTTCAGGGGAGGATATGTCTTATTTTGACGACGCAAAGAAGGAGAAATATATCCCTTATGTCATCGAACCGTCTCTGGGTGCCGACCGTGTCGTTCTGGCATTTTTATGCGGCGCTTACGACGAGGAGGAGATCAGCGAAGGTGACGTGCGCACAGTCCTTCATTTCCATCCGGCCCTTGCTCCGGTGAAAGTGGGTGTTCTGCCTTTGTCTAAAAAGCTGGCCGCCCCTGCGGAAGAGATTTATATGCGTCTTTCAAAGAAATATAACTGTGAATATGACGACCGCGGCAATATCGGTAAGAGATACCGCCGTCAGGATGAGATCGGCACACCCTTCTGCGTGACCTATGATTTTGACTCTGAAAATGACGGATGTGTTACTGTCCGCGACCGTGATACGATGGATCAGGTTCGGATTAAAATTGAAGAGCTGGAAAGTTATCTGGACGAAAGACTGACTTTCTAAAATTTTATTTGCGGGACATGCGCAGGGCTCTGAAGCCGGATGTATGTTCCGCAAATTTTTGTGAATGAAATGAAAAACTTCTCTGCAAATAAGATAACAGGTGGAAAAAATGTTTAATGTAACAAAGAAAGCTGTACCCCCAAAGCTGCTCTTTGATAACAGTGCCTTAAAAAAACTGATCGTTCCGCTGATCATTGAGCAGTTTCTTTCTGTAATGGTGGGAATGGCGGATATTATGATGGTTTCAGCGGCGGGAGAGTCCGCAGTGTCCGGCGTGGCCCTTGTGGATCTGATCAATGTGCTGATCATTAATATTTTTGCTGCCCTGGGTACCGGTGGCGCGGTTGTTGTGGCCCAGCTTCTTGGCGCCCGCCAGGAAGACCGTGCCCGCCAGGCGGCCAACCAGCTTGTTTATATCACAGCATTTATCGGTATTGTGATGATGGCAGCGGTATGCCTGTGGCGGGTTCCACTTCTCCATCTTCTTTTCGGAAGCACAGAAAAGTCTGTGATGGACAGCGCGCTGATTTATTTTCTGATCTCCGCTTTTTCTTACCCTTTTATCGCGGTTTACAACGCGGGAGCGGCGCTCTACCGGGCCCAGGGAAATTCAAAGATTTCCATGTATATTTCCGCGTTAATGAATGTAGTCAATATTTTCGGAAACGCGTTTTTTGTCTTTGTCCTTCATAGGGGAGCTGACGGTGTGGCGGCCTCGTCCACGATTTCCAGAGCTATGGCGGCGGTGATCGTCATTGCCCTGCTCCACAAAAAGTCTCAGAAGATTTATGTGGAAAAACTTCTGCGCTTTCGCATTGACCGACGGATGATCGGGCGGATTTTATCTATCGGCGTCCCAAATAGCCTGGAAAACAGCTTTTTCCAGTTAGGGAGGGTGCTGCTGGTCAGTATGATCTCCGTATTTGGAACGACCCAGATCACCGCCAACGCGGTGGGCAATAACCTGGCCGCCTTCTGTATTTTGCCGGGGCAGGCTATGGGACTGGCCATGGTCACAGTCATCGGCCAGTGTGTGGGAGCTAACGATTTTGATCAGGTCCGCTACTATTTTAAACGGTTGATGAAGATGACTTATATTATGATGTGGATACTGAACGCGGCCCTGTTTCTCATACTGCCGCTGATTTTGTCCGCCTACAATATGTCGGAAGACACTTACCATCTGGCGGTGATCCTTATATGTATCCACAATATTTCGGCAGTATTTTTATGGCCCCTGTCCTTTACAATGCCTAACGCCCTGAGGGCTGCCAACGACGTCCGCTTTCCCATGTGCATCTCTATTTTTTCCATGCTGGTGTTCCGGCTGGGATTCAGTTATATTATCGGCGTTATGTTTAACTACGGGGCCATCGGCGTGTGGATCGCCATGGTCATCGACTGGGTGTTCAGGGTCGTCTGCTTTTCCTTCAGGGTGCGAAAAATCCTGTGGAAATCTCCGCCTTTAAGCCGGGCGTAAATACAGCGGCGGTTTGCCCGCTCATTACTGACGGCAGCAGCGGTAAAGCCTGAAAAACAGGCAGAATTGCCAGTGGGGCGTGAGGGGAGCGGGAATAGTAACCTCAGCGGCCGAAAAACTGTAAAATAATATAAAAAAAATTTGAAATATCCTATGTAACTGTGTTATAATATCCACGAAGCAGTGAGCCGGGCAGATTCCTATGCCCGGCGGCGATTACGGTATTTTATATGGTCACGATTTTTTGCTTCTGCCGATGCAAAAGTTTCACTTTTGGACGCCAGAAAAGGAAGAAAGGAACCATATATTATATGAAGCGTCATAATAAGTTTTATTATGACGTTTCATGCGCCGGTTTTTGCTGCGCAAAGCGCAGATCTTTCCTTGCAAAAATCGTGCGCATCCCCCCGGAGGGTTTATAGCAAACGACAGATATATTTGTCGTTTGCTATAACAAATAAAATACATTTTAGGAGGAATAAAACAAATGGCTAAGAAATGGGTTTATTTGTTTAGCGAGGGTAACGCATCCATGCGTGAACTCCTTGGAGGTAAAGGCGCAAACCTTGCTGAAATGACAGGCCTGGGTCTTCCTGTACCACAGGGCTTTACCATCACTACAGAGGCTTGTACTCAGTACTATGAGGATGGCCGTGAGATCAACGATGAGATTCGTGGTCAGATCAACGAGTACATCGGCAAGATGGAAGAAATCACAGGAAAGAAATTTGGTGACAGCGAGAATCCTCTTCTTGTTTCCGTTCGTTCCGGCGCTAGAGCTTCCATGCCTGGTATGATGGATACAATCCTCAATCTTGGTTTAAATGAAACAGTTGTTAATGTTATCGCTGAAAAGTCCGGAAATCCTCGTTGGGCATGGGACTGCTACAGAAGATTTATCCAGATGTATTCCGACGTTGTAATGGAAGTTGGTAAGAAATATTTTGAAGAGCTTATCGACGAAATGAAAGCTAAAAAAGGCGTAACATATGACGTTGAGCTGACAGCAGACGACTTAAAAGAACTTGCTTCTCAGTTCAAGGCTGAATATAAAGAAAAGATCGGCTCTGACTTCCCGGATGATCCAAAGGAACAGCTTATGGGCGCTATCAAAGCTGTATTCCGTTCCTGGGATAACCCACGTGCTAATGTTTACCGCCGTGACAACGATATCCCATATTCCTGGGGTACTGCTGTAAACGTACAGAGCATGGCATTCGGTAACATGGGTGATGATTGTGGTACAGGTGTTGCCTTCACACGTGACCCGGCTACAGGCGAGAAGAAACTCATGGGTGAGTTCCTTATTAACGCTCAGGGTGAGGACGTTGTTGCTGGTGTTCGTACACCTATGCCTATCGCTAAGATGGAAGAAGAGTTCCCTGAAGCATACGCTCAGTTCGTAGAAGTTTGCAAAACTCTTGAAAATCATTATAGAGATATGCAGGATATGGAGTTCACTGTTGAGAACAAGAAACTCTATATGCTCCAGACACGTAACGGTAAGAGAACAGCTCAGGCCGCTTTAAAGATTGCCTGCGACCTTGTTGACGAGGGCATGAGAACCGAAGAAGAAGCTGTAGCTATGATCGACCCACGTAACCTTGACACACTTCTCCACCCACAGTTTGACGCTGCCGCATTAAAGGCTGCCACACCTTTGGGCAAAGGTCTCGGCGCTTCTCCTGGTGCTGCCTGCGGTAAAGTTGTATTTACAGCAGACGACGCTGTAGAATGGGCTGAGAGAGGCGAAAAGGTTGTTCTTGTTCGTCTTGAGACATCTCCTGAGGATATCACAGGTATGAAATCTGCTCAGGGTATCCTTACTGTTCGCGGCGGTATGACAAGCCATGCAGCCGTTGTTGCCCGTGGTATGGGCGAGTGCTGTGTATCCGGCTGCGGCGATATCGTTATGGATGAAGCTAACAAGAAATTTACTCTTGGCGGCAAAGAGTTCCATGAAGGCGACTGGATCTCCATTGACGGTTCCACAGGTAACATTTATGATGGTCAGATTCTAACTGTAGATGCAAAGATCGCCGGCGAGTTCGGCCGCATCATGGCATGGGCTGACAAATATAGAACAATGAAAGTCCGCACAAACGCTGATACTCCGGAAGACGCTAAGAAAGCCCGCGAGCTGGGTGCTGAAGGTATCGGTCTGTGCCGTACAGAGCATATGTTCTTCGGTGAAGGCAGAATCGACGCTTTCCGCGAGATGATCTGTGCTGAGACAGAAGAAGAGAGAGAAAAAGCTCTCGCTAAAATTCTTCCATATCAGCAGAGTGACTTTGAAGCTCTCTATGAAGCTCTTGAGGGCAACCCGGTAACTATCCGTTTCCTTGATCCTCCTCTTCATGAGTTCGTTCCGACAGATGAAGAAGACATTAAGAAACTGGCTGACGCTCAGGGCAAGACTGTTGAGCAGATCAAAGCGATTATTGATTCTCTCCACGAGTTCAACCCGATGATGGGTCATCGTGGATGCCGTCTTGCTGTAACATATCCTGAAATCGCTAAGATGCAGACAAGCGCTGTAATCCGCGCGGCAATCAATGTGAAGAAGGCACATCCAGAATGGAATGTAGTTCCTGAGATCATGATTCCGTTAGTAGGTGATGTTAAGGAATTGAAATATGTTAAGAAGTTTGTTGTTGAGACTGCTGACGCTGAAATCGCCGCTGCAGGTTCCGATCTTAAATATGAAGTTGGTACAATGATCGAGATCCCAAGAGCTGCCCTTACAGCCGATGAGATCGCAAAAGAAGCTGATTTCTTCTGCTTCGGTACAAACGACTTGACACAGATGACTTACGGCTTCTCCCGTGATGACGCTGGCAAGTTCTTAAACGCTTACTATGATGCTAAGATCTTCGAAAATGATCCATTCGCTAAACTTGACCAGGTTGGCGTTGGCAAGCTGATGAAGATGGCTATCGACTTAGGAAAACCTGTGAACCCGAACCTTCACGTAGGTATCTGCGGCGAGCATGGCGGTGACCCAAGCTCTGTTGAATTCTGCAACAGCATTGGTCTCAACTATGTATCCTGCTCACCATTCCGTGTACCTATCGCAAGATTGGCAGCAGCACAGGCAGCTATCAAAAGTAGGGAGGCTTAATCTTTCCTTTGATTTACCGCTATCTTTTGAGCAAGCGGCAGCCTATCGAAAGGCTAACGGGCAGTATGTTCGTAAAAATCAATGGAGGGAAACAACCATTACTGCGTTGATAGACCTTGAATAGAAACTAAATGAAGATAAGCGTATCATTAGAGATAGTGATACGCTTATTTTTTTGCCAAGATTGCACATTTGAGCTGCTCTCCATTCCTACATATAATGAGAGTGAAGAAACGGAGGTGGCTCATATGAGAGAACAGAAATTCCACATTTATCTGGATAGCCACGAAAGGACAATCCTGCTACATAGCCTTGTGGAACTGAAAAATCAGCTTCTTGCGCAAGGCAGATATGCGGACTGCGTTGACGAACTGATTTTTAAGGTCACGGGCGCACCGCTGAAAAGACTCAAAGTACAACACGATTGCGGGAGGGTATGATGGATGGCATAGAATTTAAAGAATTGTTTAAGGTGGCTGTGGAAACACTGAGGGAAAAGACGATTACTCCGCTGTTGGAAGCAGACACAACCTATCAGGAGGACTCTGATAATGAGGGGATTGCGGAAATGAACTATCTCCAGTTGGATTTGACGGAGGAACAGCGGAAAGTCTGTAACCGCCTGCTTGAGTGCCGGGACAAGCAAGATATTGAGTATGCTACCCACGCATATATCGCAGGATTGTATGACGCTTTTCAGATAATGGCAGTGCTGTTCCCTGATAAGTGGGACATAGATGACATACGGGAGCTGCTTGCAGCGAAAGTAAACAACTGAATATTGAGGATTTTACATAGCCGATTGGTATCAAAGCCAGTCGGCTTTTTTGCGTTCTGCGGAACTTTACATAGCCACCCTGACAAGGTGGCTAAATTTATGCGAAAGGAGGACGCATCTATGTCAAACTGCAAAGGACAGAGAGAAAGCGGTGGCTCTGGCAGTGAAGATGAACGCCAAAGCGGACGGGAGCAAAGGAAAAAACAACGCCGACAGACTGAAAGCGGCAAAAAATCTGTTACCGCTTCGGCGGCTACATAGGGGAACGGGTATTTTCCGCAAAGGTGCTGAAACACCCTTGCAGGAAAAACGCCTGCCCTCTCAAAGAAAGGAAAGGCTATGGGAAAATATCACTTGTATCTTAGCGAGGAAGAAAGGCAGCTTGTTCTCCACGCTCTGATTGACTTCTGCAACAAGTTACTTGCGGCGGGCAGATATACGGACTGTGTGGACGAGCTGCTGATAAAGGTCATGTACGCAAAGACGAAAAAGATAAAAATACGGTAATGGCGGGAATGACAATGGCAAAATCAATCTTTGAACAGTTGGGCGGCGCTTATGAACAGCAGGGGGATTATCTTCTCCCCTGCCTATCCTTACCCGCCGAAAAAGAACAGCCCATAGGCGTATGGGGGCAGCGGCATTTGCGGTATCTGAAAGAATATCGCAGAGCCACCTACATAACCCTGCTCACAAGCGGAAGGTTGAACGCTTACCTTGCCGACATCGACAGGCAGGCGCAGGAGCGCATGGAAAGGCTCACAGAACAGATGAAACGGGCGCAGGGTATCACGGAACAGCTAAAGGCGGAAAACGCCTTAGAATGGGTACAGAGAATGAATAACATACGGGCGTGTGCGAGGGAGATTGTGGAGAGGGAAATTATCTTTGCATAGGTGTGTAAGGCGGTGGGAAAATATCTCCATCGCCTTTAGAATGGTCTTCAATTCTTTTTCAATCTTCTGTGATATAATGATACTACGGAGGTGCTAAATGAAGATTTTATTAGTTGAAGATGAAAAAAGAATGGCGCAGACTCTTTGTGAGATACTGCGCTTAGAAAAATATGAAGTGGATTACTATGAAGATGGAATATCTGGTCTGGACGCTGTAGAGAGTAATATTTATGATATTATTATTTTAGATGTAATGCTGCCGGGATTAGATGGTTTTAAAATCGCAAAAAAGGCAAGAAAAAAAGGTATCCGGGCTCCAATTCTCATGCTGACTGACCCGGACGCTGCGGCGGTGTCAATGGTATGGAGCTATATCGGGGAGCTGGTATTTAACATGCTCGTCTTAGTCGGGGTGGTCAAAATGGCAGACCGTGTTGTCCGTGAAATGATGGGCTTGTAATTGTAAATTTTTCTGCGCATATTGACTCAGTGGCATAAAATGAGTATAATATGGTTAGAATACTACTACCAAATACAAACGGGAGGTGTGGCTATGAATATTCGTCCATCCGCAGCAATCCGCCAGAATTACAATGAGATTGCAGAAATGTGCAGAAAGACCGCAGAGCCGGTATTCCTTACCAAGAATGGCGAGGGAGATTTAGTCGTTATGGATATTGAAACTTACAACCGCAGGGAGAAGATGCTGAAACTCCGTGAGGAACTGCTTGCGGTTGAGGAGGACAGAATGGCGGGAAGAACTGGCTGTACGCTTGAAGAACTTGACGCTTATCTTGATGAAGTGATTGCAGAGGTATAGCGTATGGTATCAAACAGCAAGTACAAAGTCATTGTTTCCGACAGAGCAAAAAGAATGTTGGGGACGCACATCCGCTTTATGGCGCAGGTCAATAAAGAGGCAGCAGCTGCAAAGAAAAAAGAGATTATGGCAGCGATGCGCTCTTTAAAGCAGATGCCACAGCGTTTCCCCTACTTTGAGGAACTGTATATCACGCCAAATAAATATCACAAGATGTTCATTGAGAAGTGGTATCTTGTCCTTTATCAAATCCAAGACGATACGGTCTATGTAGAATATATCCTTGACTGCCGCAAGGATTACAGTTGGCTTATCAAATAACAACAGAATATCAGAATGAAAATCGTCACTTGACTGCAGGTGGCGATTTTTTTATGCTTATATAGGGGCGTTTTCCAGACAGAACCTCGTCGTAAAAATTCTGCTTCCAGCGAATGTAGTCGATACTGTCTTCCAACTCTTTTATGGATGCGTTAAGCGCCTCCTGTTTTTTTGTCAGCATTTCTTTTCTCTGAGGGATTGTCGATTTTCCTTCAAGACACATCTCAAGATAAGTTTTCATTTCCTGTATGCTAAAACCACATTTTTCAGGCAGGTAAGATCCCTGATCCAGCGGACAGTCTTTTCGTCGAAAATCCTGCGGTTATTGGCGTCACGCAAAACGCCGGGGATCAGCCCCTCGTTACAGTAATATTTTAAAGTCTGGTAAGTAATATCCAATTCTCTGCATACCTGCATCATTGTGTACATGTTACATTTATCCTTTATTTCCGCGGACAGCGAGCCAAGCGGACGCGCTGGCGCGTCCACTTGGCGAACGCCGCGAGAGTCAAATACCCCGCCTCTTGGGGCGCAGCTAGCTTGATGCCCTGTTGTTTGTAGCGGGGTATATGACTTTTTTTAAATACCTATTGACCGGTAGTAACTATCGTAATTTATAATCGGTTACAAGAAGCGGTTGAAACAATCGTATTGTAGTATAAAGACAAAAAAATTGCAAGTAAAATGTCAGAGTTTAGTTGAAGGCGTCGGCCTAATATGAAAAGGAGTGTTTTTATGGACAGCAATACACAGATGAAAGCTCAGGATATTTTTAGAGAAACGTGGGAGAAGCTGGTTCACAGCGATCCGGAATTTATTGAGATTACCGCCAGTTTTTCCCAGACAGAGGCGGTGCAGGAGAGCAGACTGACAGAAAAAGAACGCTTCCTCTGTATTCTTTCAGCCCTGCTTGGCTGCCAGGGAATGGGAATGTTTCGCAACGTCCTCCATCAGGCCATAGATCTGGGGATTGATCCTGTGGCTGTTAAAGAAGTTATTTATCAGGCGGCGGCTTATCTTGGACTTGGCCGGGTTCACGATTATCTTGTGGCGGCGGACCAGATCATGGAACAGCATGGCATAAGTCTCCCTCTGGAACCCCAGGGAACGACAGATGAACAGACCCGGTTTGAAAAGGGACTGGAAAAGCAGGTCTCTTTATTTTGCGAGGGGATGGCAAAGCGCCAGACCGACGCACCACCTCTTCGCCGCAATATTAACCGGTGGCTGGCAGACAACTGCTTCGGCGATTATTACACCCGAAAGGGACTTAATGATCAGGAGAGGGAAATGATCACCTTTTGTTTTATTTTGGCCCAGGGCGGCTGTGAAAATCAGCTTCGCGGACATACGGCGGGCAATTTAATGGCGGGCAACAACAAAGAGAAATTATACAGCGCTGTAGAACAGTGTATGCCCTATGTTGGCTATCCCCGCTCCCTGAACGCTATGAACATTATTGATGAAATTTGCAAAGATGAACAGTAGCGGATGGAGGAAAATTTTAACATATGGGATTTTGCTCTCAGTGAAGAAGATATGGCCGCTATGGCCGCCCTTGATCTGGGTCACAGCGAGATCATCGACCACAGTGCCGCTGAAACGGCAAAGTTCCTGAATAGCTGGAAGATTCACGACTAAAAATGCTGCATTATGAAAGGTTCTGGCAGGGTTTAGCGGCATAGATGACCTTTAAAAATTGGGCAAGTTATGATAAAATGATTCCAAAAAAGCAGGTGATAAAGATGATAGAATGTCTCATTGTAGGGATCGGCGGATTTGCCGGCTCAATCCTGCGGTATTTGATCGGGCTGATCCCGGTGAGGGAGACATGGATATTTCCGGTAAAAACTTTTGGAATTAACGTGGCCGGAGCCTTTATTATAGGTGTGATTGCCGGGGCTGTTCTGAAAAAAGGAGACCTTGATCCAAGACTTGTGCTGCTTGTGAAAGTGGGGATATGCGGAGGATTTACAACATTTTCCTCTTTTGCCCTGGAGACTTTTGATCTTATAAAGGCCGGCAATGGACTCACAGCTTTGGCCTACGGCGTATTCAGCGTGGCTGCGGGCATCGCGGCTGTGTTCGCGGGGGAGTGGGCAGTTACTTCCATATCCCGCTAAAGTACCGCGCAAAGGAGGCCGGAGGACGCTCAGGGGACAGGGTACTGTGCTGTCCGCCCCGTCGGTCGCAAAACTTTCACAGCAGCGCTTTGTATCTGTCCAGCAGCGCCTGGATCTGGAGAGTAATGTTTTCTGGCATTGTTCCGGTATGAGGGAGAAATCTGATCCATAGGCGAAGCTCTTTATAGCCGGAACTTTTGTTTTTTAAATGATAAGACGAATTAGTATGAGAGTGAGAGGATTTTGCAGAAGGCTTTTGGGCTTTGTGGCTGCGGTTCTCTTTTTGGATTGCCTGGATTTTTACCTGAACCCGCCTCTGTTCAAAAAGGGGAATGATAATATAATACAAACGGTCATCATGAAAGGACAGGTATCCCAGTTGGGCGCCGGCCCTGTTTTTTAGATAAAGCCGGTGATCCTGGATTCTGGAAGGAAAAAGTATCTCGCCGTCTTCCAGTGATACAGAGAGGGAGGCTTCCAACATGGCGGCAACATAAAAAACAGGGGCACCGTCATCTTTGGACGGGGAGATTTTGGCCAGTTTTTCCAGCCAGGGCAGGGCGTCAATGTACTGCTGGGCCAGAAGATAGGCAAGCTGGGCCTGATATTTCTGGCGAAGAGCAGGGGAAGGGCGTGAATCCCTCTTTTTGCTTCGTTCGGCGCGGTCAAGGAGTTGTTTGCTGCACTGGTAAATACTTAGCAAAAAGAGAGGAAAATCTTCATCGGCTGTCCAGAGATATTTTCCCCAGGCGACGGTGAAGTGTCCGACAATCCGGCCCTCGTCATCGTGGACGTTGTGAAGAATTTCCCGCTCACAGTAAGCCTGGGGATTTTCCGGGGCATCCCAGTGACGGACCGGATCCGCCCAGTGCTTTGCTTTGCCCTGGCATTGTGAAGATCTTTTGGAAAAATAGCCTTGGCCAGCCTCATGAATGTTGCAGGAATTCCGCAAAAGATCATAGGCGGCAGTGATTTCATGAACATTGTATGGATAAGATGATTCGGGAAAAACATCTGGATGAACCTGGCGCATGAGCTGACGGTACCGTTTCTTTATTTCATTTTTAGGGGTCCCGCGGGGGATTCCGAGAATTTTAAAAGCCTGATCAAGAGTCATATCTGTGTATCCTTTATATTTTTCTCTATTTTAAAAATAATTTTATCTGCTGTCAATTCCTACCTGAAATGTGGTTATGATTCACAGTCCGATTTGAAACAGTTATCCAACCTTCTTCCGAGAATGCTTGACGAATTTGTGTATCTGCGTCAAATCGGCTGTGAATAATAACAAAATGTTACAAAAAATTTCTCCTCAAAAATGTCCGCATGTTGAAAAGGCTACTGGCCAGATATACAATAAAGAAGTAACTTTTTTAATGAGGAGGAGAGTTTATGAGAGGAAAAATGATTAAAGGTATGCTTGCCAGTGTCCTTACTGTCTCTATGGTTTTAGGCGGCGGTACTGGCGTCTGGGCCAGCGCGCCTCAGACAGAAGCGGCGCAATCAGAGTCTGCGGCAGAAACAATAACTCCTGAATCCGTACCGGCTGAATCCGTACCGGAGAGCGTCGCAGAGGAAAGTGTCGAAAACCAGAGCGCTGTACCGGAGAGCGTCACAGAGGAGAGTGTAGAGGCTCAGAGCGCTGTACCGGAGAGTGTCGCAGAGGAGAGTGTAGAGGCTCAGAGCGTTGTACCGGAGAGTGTTGCAGAGGAAACACAAGCGCCGCAGCCACAGAGTGAATCGGCTCCTTTAGAGAGTGAAGAAGTGCTTTTGGATTCGTTTGCGGGAAGTTCAATGGAGGCAGCAACATCTGTAAATCTGGGAACTACATATAATGGTTCGGTATCCAAAGCCCAAAAAGATAATTATTACAAGTTTACCCTTAATGCTTCCGGACGGTTGACCGTTAACGCTTTCGCCAAGGTTAGGACAGTCCATTATTTCATTTATGACGCATCGGGGAAAGAACTTTATGATAAATATCACGGTTGGGATGAAACTGCCGGCCAAAGTTCAGTTACCAAAACTTTTGACCTGACCAAAGGCACTTATTACTTTGTTGTTAGTTATAGCTCAGGTGAGGGAAATTATTCCTTTAATTTGTCTTTGACCAGTGCCAATGAGAGTTTTACTGAGACTGGCAACGGAACGAATAATACCTTTGAAAGTGCCAGCCCGATTTCCTTAAATACAGAATACAAAGGTCTGATTGCTGAAAATGATGATCTGGACTATTATAAATTTACAATTCCGTCTTCCGGAAGGATTACCAATAACGCCATCGGAAAAATGGACCGGATCCATTATCTGATCTATGATACTTCCGGGAAAAAACTGTATGATAGATATTTTTATGATGATTCTGTAACCGGACAGAGCAGTGTCAGCGAAAATATTGATCTGACCAAAGGTACCTACTATTTTGCCGTCGAAAGTAACGCCTATACGGGAGAATACAGTTTTACACTCAAGTTTACCAGTGCCAATGAAAGTTTTACCGAAACCGGCAATGGCAGCGATAATACCATGGCAACGGCCAGAAATATTTCCCTTGGTCAGACCTATAACGGCCAGATTGCGGTCAATGATACCGTTGATTATTACAAATTTACAGTGCCGGCAACGGGAAAATATATTCAGAAAGCTACAGCTTACATGAATAGGGCGGATTACTATATTTATGATTTAAACGGTAAGTCGGTTAATCACAGCTATGAATATTGGGACAGTGATCTTGGCTACAGTTCAATCAGCAGAGAAATTGAGCTTGAAAAAGGAACCTATTATTTTGTAGTTAAAAATACCAGCTATCACGGTAATTATTCCTTTAGCCTGTCTCCGTATACAGATGTTACAGGCGTTAGTTTGAATCAGTCGAAGGCTACATTAACTCAGAAGGGCCAGACACTTCAGTTAAAAGCTACCATTCTTCCTCAAAACGCAGTAAACCAGGACGTAGAATGGACCACTTCCGATTCTTCTGTGGCGAAAGTAGATGGCAACGGACTTGTTACCGCAGGTAATGCGGGAACCGCGACGATTACTGTAAGAACAAAACAAAATGACAAAACTGCCAGTTGTGTAGTTACTGTTTACAATATTTCGACAGAGGGAACTTCCGGTTTCGTAACCCGCCTGTATACCACATTGTTAAAGCGTGATCCGGATCTTAACGGACATGCTTCATGGGTAAAGGTACTTGAAAACCACCAGGATACCGGAGCGGGAGTTGCCTGGGGCTTTGTATTTAGTACAGAGTTAAAGAACAAGAATTTAAGCAACACTGAATTTGTTACCCGTCTTTATCGCACATTCCTTGACCGGGAAGCTGATGCGGCCGGTCTGGCAAGTTGGGTGAAGCAATTGGATAATGGTATTTCACGGGAGATGATCTTTAAGGGATTTGCCGAGTCTCAGGAATTTACCGCCATTTGCCGTTCCTATGGTATTGACAGAGGAAGTGTCAATCTGACAGAGCCAAGAGATCAGAACGCCGGAGTGACTATGTTTGTATTCCGCTGTTATCAGAAAGCATTGGGGCGTAATGCGGATACAAGTGGATTAAATAACTGGGCGGAAGTTCTGCTGTCGCGCAGAGAGAGTCCGAAGCAGGTTGCTCACGGATTTATCTTCTCTCCGGAAATGAACAGTAAGAATCTGTCCAATGAAGAATTTATCAAAGTTCTTTACCGGGTATTTATGGACCGCGAAGCAGATGCCGCAGGACTTCAGTCCTGGATTCGGGTGCTGGAGCAGGAAGGAAAGGACAGAGAGCATGTCTTTAATGGCTTTGCGGATTCACCGGAATTTCAAAAAATTGTTGCCTCTTACGGATTATAATAAAGTGGGCGCCGCCTGTACAGTAATGTCAGGCGGCGCTCTTTTTTCCGGCTGGTTGTAAAAGTGAGAAAAATAGATTATACTGACAAACAGTGAGACTTATAAAACCCTAAGGACAGGAGGCATTTATGATCAAATTACTTGCTGTGGATATGGACGGAACATGTTTAAATAAAAAGAGTGAGGTGACTGACAGGACTATGGAGGCTCTCAGGCTGGGAGCAGGCCGTGGTCTGATCATCGTACCCACAACAGGGCGCAATCTCTATTGTCTGCCGCACCGTTTGTCAGAAGGAATTCTGAGAAAAGGGGACGGGGAGGATGGAGAGAAAAACCGGGATCTGTACCGCTATGTGATCACCAGCAATGGCGGGCGGGTTCTTGATCTCAAAAAGAAAAAGACACTGTACCGGGCTATGCTTCCTAAGGTTACGGCCCTAAACATCCTGAAAGACAGTCGGGATATTCCTCTTGGAATTGCGTCCCACATGAATAACCGCTATCTGATTCAGGGACATGTGTTTGCCTGGATGGGGCGCAGGATTTACGGCAGAGACGCCATCGGGGTCTGCTGCGTCAAAGATATGGCGTCGGTGATCCGAAAAAGCCGCCATGAGGTGGAGGAACTTCAGCTTTATTTCGCGGCTCCCGGCGCAAGGAAAAAGACAAAACGCGTTTTAAGGGGGTACAGTGAGATCAGCGCAGCTTATTCAGGAATCTATGTGGAAATTTTTTCAAAAAACGCCTCCAAGGGCCGGGCACTTGCCATGCTGGCTCAGGGCCTGAACATTAAAAAGGAAGAGATTGCCTGTATTGGCGACAGTGAAAATGATTTGTCTATGTTTGACGTGTCCGGTCTGAAAATTGCTATGGGGAACAGCATTCAGGTGCTGAAGGAAAAGGCCGATCATGTGGTTAGAACCAATGACCAGGACGGAGTGGCTCAGGCCATTGAACAATATATCCTGCCCGGAGTTGGAGAATGGCAATAAAAGTTTCCAAAAGCATCTGAAAGTATGGTATGATGAAGTCAAATCTCCCACTGCAGGCAGCGGGGGAATAAGATCAATCATGGAATGAAGTCCATTAAGATACACGAAGGAGAGAACAATATGCCAGTATTTGATTTCAGCAATGAACCGGAGGAGAAAGATGACGCTCAGTGTACCTATACTGTAGTGCGTTCCAGTGCGCCTCAGGCGTCCCCCCAGAAACCGCTGCTGCTTTTAGATAACCGGGAAAAAGAGTGGAAGCATCACTCCTGCGGCTTCTTTGCCAGCCCCACCCGGCGGACAGCCTTTAATTTTGACGATGACAACGGCAAGATCAGCGCAGATATTTTGCAGGTGGACGCCCGGTTTGTCAGCCTGATTCGGTGGCTGGGGGATAACCATATTAAAGTGCGCCTGTCGGGGAAAAATACAGATGAGGGCTACGGCGTCTATAAGATCCGGGAACTGACCCATGGGGCAGGGACAAAGCTCTCTGCATCCGATGGCTTTTTGCAGTTTATGATCGGCAGGCTGCTGGCCAGTGCCCCACCGGAGGAAGAAACGGACGAGGATGATGACGAAGATGTCAACGGCGACGATATGCGGCTGACAAGTCTGCAGAGTATTACCGATTTTCTTACATGTGCGGGAAAAACTTTGCCGGACACTATCCGCCTGTGGGCTTACCGGAACCTGTCTGTGGCCAAGTCCAACGAGGTGACTTTGGAGGAGCGGCGCCATGCCCAGCGTGCCCTGTCTATCATGTTGAATATCCAGTGGAAAAGCAATTACTTTGAGCCTATTGATCCGGTGGAGGCCCGCCGTATTCTTGACGAAGAATTGTACGGTATGGAGCGTGTAAAGCAGCGGATCATTGAAACTGTCATTCAGATCAACCGTACCCACACTCTGCCGGCCTACGGTATTTTGCTGGTGGGCCCTGCCGGGACGGGAAAATCCCAGATTGCCTATGCGGTGGCAAGGATCTTAAAGCTGCCATGGACAACTCTGGATATGAGTTCTATCAACGATCCGGAACAGCTTACAGGAAGTTCCAGAATTTATGCCAACGCAAAGCCGGGAATTATTATGGAAGCCTTTTCCATGGCAGGAGAGTCCAACTTGGTATTCATTATTAATGAGCTGGATAAGGCTGCGTCTGGGAAAGGCAACGGCAACCCGGCCGACGTGCTGCTCACCCTTTTGGATAATCTCGGCTTTACCGATAACTATATTGAGTGTATGATCCCTACAACCGGGGTTTACCCCATTGCCACGGCTAATGATAAAAGTCAGATCAGCGCCCCTTTAATGTCCCGTTTTGCGGTGATTGAAATTGAAGATTACACGCCAAAAGAGAAGAAAATTATTTTCTCCAGATATGCCCTGCCGAAAATTTTAAAGAGGATGGGATTAAAAGAGCAGGAATGTCAGATTACCGATGAAGCGTTGGACGCTTTAGTGACAAAATATGTGACCACCTCCGGCATCCGCGATCTGGAGCAGGCGGCGGAGCATATGGCGGCCAACGCCCTGTATCAGATCGAGGTGGATCATGTGTCTTGCGTGACATTTGATTTGGAGCAGTTAAAGCGGTTGTTTTAAACCGAGGGCAGAAGATGAATACAAAAACTTTGACAGAATTTCAGGCGGTTTATGAGAACCAAAGCATTCACAAGGCGGCCCGGCAGCTTTTTATCACGCCTCAGGGCCTTGGAAAAAATATCCGCCAGTTAGAAGAAGAACTTCATACCCAGTTATTTGAGCGGACGAAACAGGGGGTTTTGCCTACAGCCAGCGGACGGCTTCTTTATAAAAAGTCAGCAGATATTCTGCGTCAGCTAAGACAGGTGGATCATGAGATCCAGCAGCTTAAATTTCAGGACAGCCGGCTGAGGATCGGCTGCGCTTACGGCGTTTTTAATATGCTGCCTATGCAGAAACTTCTTGATTTTATCCAAAATCATCCAAAAATCGCAGTGGAATATTATGAATATTCCAACGAGGAGATCCGCCGTCAGATTCTCGATGCCCGGCTGGACTATGGGATCATAGTGGGAAGGTCCGATGAACGGGATTTTCTGGAAAAAAAGCTGGCGGCCTGTCCGGTGGTTGTGCTTGTCTATGAAGGACATCCCCTGTATGACGCCGGGGAAGTCCCCATTGCCCGGCTTGAAGGTGAAAAACTTTTGTCTATGAACGAAGCCTTCTGGATCTGTCAGGAAATGATCCGCCGCTGCCGGGAGGCCGGTTTTGAGCCGGAGATCATTGCTAAAAGTGTGGATGGGATTGTTCTGCAAAAGCTTTGTTCCCAGAAAATTGGTCTGGCCATTGTGCCGGAGGTGGTTGTCGGGGAACTCAATATGACCAATCTCCGGGCTATCCCCTTAAAAGAAAGGTTTTTCTGGGAAATTTACGGGATATGCTGTCATGACGCCAAAGCGTACATGTCTGTCCGCCTCTTTGACGAGGCATTGTAGATTTTGGCCGGTGCGCTGTAAAAAAGAAGTTGCTATTTGGAAACCGCCTGTTTGTATGAAAAACATCCGCAGGTTTAGTATAATGTACATAATGATGGTGAGATTAAATTAAAATTTGACCTCATGATATAAGTGTCAGAAGGTCATGCCAATTGTCTCTGGCGCAGACAGGTATGATTTTGGGACGCAAAAACCCGAAAAGAAGGAGGATGTTTATGAAGTACAAAAAGCTGTTTACGCCGGTAAAGATCGGTTCAGTGGAGATTAAGAACCGTTTTGCCATGGCGCCCATGGGGCCTCTTGGACTTTCAGATTCAGAGGGCGGTTTTAACCAGAGGGGCATCGACTATTATGTGGAGCGGGCCAAAGGGGGAACCGGGCTGATCATCACAGGAGTAACCTTTTCTGACTGCAAGGTGGAAACCCAGAGTATGCCTAACTGTCCAAATTCCACATACAACCCGGTGCATTTTATCCGGACGGCCAGAGAAATGACAGAGCGCATCCACGCCTATGGAAGTAAGATCTTTTTAATGATGTCCGCGGGCTTTGGCCGGGTGACGATTCCCACAAATCTTGGGGAGTTTCCGCCGGTAGCGCCCTCGCCTATACCTCACCGCTGGCTGGATAAAATCTGCCGTCCCCTCGAAGTGGAGGAGATTAAAAGTATTGTGAAATCCTTCGGCGATGGGGCTTACAATGCCAAGCGGGCCGGATTTGACGGTGTGGAGATCCATGCAGTCCATGAGGGATATCTTCTGGATCAGTTCGCTATTTCCATGTTTAATCAGAGAACTGATGAGTACGGCGGCTCTCTGGAAAACCGTCTCCGCTTTGCCAGAGAGGTTTTGGAGGAGATTAAGTCCCGGTGCGGTGACGATTTCCCTGTAGCCTTGCGCTTTAGTGTAAAGAGCATGATCAAAGACTGGCGGGAGGGCGCTCTCCCCGGAGAAGTTTTTGAGGAAAAAGGCCGTGACATCCAGGAAGGTCTTGAGGCGGCGAAACTGCTTGTTTCCTACGGCTACGACGCTTTGGATACCGATGTGGGAACCTATGATGCCTGGTGGTGGAATCATCCGCCGATGTATCAGGAAAAGGGACTTTTCAGGGTTTACTGCAAGATGGTCAAAGAAGTGGTGGACGTTCCTGTGCTGTGCGCCGGCCGTATGGACGATCCGGATATGGCCTTAAAATCTCTGGAAGACGGCGACTGCGATATCATTAACCTGGGACGGCCACTTCTTGCCGACCCGGATTACGTGAACAAACTCCGGTGCGGACATACCGATGAGATTCGTCCATGCATTTCATGTCAGGAAGGCTGTATGGGCCGTATTCAGGAATATTCCATGATCAATTGCGCGGTGAACCCTCAGGCGGCCAGAGAGCGGGCGACTGCCTATGAGCCAATATTAAAGAGCAAAAAGGTCATGATCGTGGGCGGCGGCGTAGCCGGATGCGAGGCTGCCAGAGTGCTGGCCACCCGCGGCCATAAGCCCCAGGTGTTTGAAAAATCATCAAGGCTTGGCGGCAATCTTATTCCGGGAGGCGTCCCTGATTTTAAGGAAGATGACCACGCCCTGGCCAGATGGTATGAAGTACAGCTTCGCAAATTAAATGTTCCGGTATATTTAAACTATGAAGTGAAAAAAGAGGACGTGTTAAATAGCGGCTATGACGCTGTGATCATCGCCACCGGCTCTTCACCGAAAGTCTTTTCTCTGGGAGATGACGCCCATGTCTACACAGCAGCACAAGTCTTAAATAGAGAAAAGGATTGCGGCGGTACCACTGTTGTGGTGGGCGGCGGACTTGTGGGCTGCGAGACGGCCCTGTGGCTGGCAAAACAGGGGAAAAAGGTAACGATCGTGGAAGCTTTAGACCGTCTGATGGCGGTGAACGGGCCGTTGTGTCATGCCAATAAAGATATGCTGGAACGTCTTGTGCCTTATAACGGCATTGAGGTGGTGACAGGGGCCAAAGTCACCGGATTTAAGGACGGCGTCCTGACGGTCAAGATTGCGGGGGAGACAAAGGAGATATCCTGCGAAAGCGTGATCCTCTCTGTTGGCTACCGGGAGGAAAATTCCTTGTACCATGAACTAGAGTTCGATGTGCCTGAGATTTATCTTTTAGGCGACGCCAGGAAGGTTTCCAATATTATGTACGCCATCTGGGACGCCTTTGAAGTGGCGAATCACCTTTGACTTGCCGTTTCCTATAATTCGCCACTTGTGCAGGAAGTAAAGATATACTAAAATAGTGATGTCAGGGTCATTATGCAGATTTGGCCCTGGCATCATTATTTTTATTACATATATCCACCAGGGGGCTTACATGAGAGAAGATATGAAGACGCTCATTGCGGACACATTTTCCAGATTGCTGGAAAAAGAGAATATTGACAAGATCACTGTAAAGCGTCTGATCGAGGAGTGCCATATTTCCAGGCAGACCTTTTATTATCACTTTAAGGACATTATGGATGTGCTTGAGTGGGCTTCGGCCGTTCGGCCATGGAGATGGCCAGGCGCAGCCTGAAGGAAGAAAATCACAGGGAGGCGATCAAGGTATTTGTCTCCTTTGTCAAGACCCATCGAAATAAGCTGAGAAGACTTCAGTATTCTAAAAACTGGAACCAGATTGAAAGGCTGTTCTTAAAATCAACAGTTCTTTTTCTGGAGCAGATCATGAAGGAGAAGTTTCCCGATCTTAAAATTACTTATGAGAACCGGAACGTTTTACTTAATTTTTACGCCTGCGGCATGGCGGGGATACTTTTGGCTTATACCGGGGAAGAGGAAGAGGAGGATGAAAAGTTTATTTCTCAGATAGACTGGATCATTTCCAGGACGATGATCCGGGAGTAAAAGATGAAGGGGGACAGGCGGCCCCCTTCGGGACAGGCTTTCTGCCAGATGAAAGCTTTATATCCCGCCTGTACCGGGATATTTGATTTCCTGCATACTGATGGCTTCAATGAGAAGGACGATACCTGTCAAAATCAGGTAGGCGGCTAAAATATAATTCAGCGCCAGAGCGGATATAAAAGGGAGAAGGATAAAGATGACCGCCAGGATAATATTTAAAATGCCGCTGAAAGTCAGAGATCCTGTATGGGGGATACCGAAATATTTAAGCCTTGAGGAGAGCGACAGCTTCTGGAAGCCGGAAAACAGCAGCACAAAGGCAAACATGAAGGTGATCACCTGGACGGTCAGCGTCAGAGGCATGATCATTATAAGGACGCCCATGAGAACGTTTAATATGCCTGAGAGCAGCAGCGTATAGTCCCTGAAATAATAAGTCATTGACGAAAAGGCGATAAAGTGGTAAATGCCTACGATAATAATGGCGGCGGCAGCCAGGTACTGGATGACGATAAAGATCCTTACCGGAAAAATGGCTGTGAGTATGCCGGCAATTATAAGGATGGCGGCGATAATAAAATAGATGGCGCGGATTTTTTTTCGCCGGCTGTTCCACCGATCAATAAGTTCCTGTACATAATCAAAATTTGAATCAAACCATTTCATAACCTGAGACTCCTTTCTTTTTGTTTCTGATTGTATTATAAGTAATTCTTCCCATGATTTCCATGGGTAATCCTTCTGTTTTGTCTTTACAAAATTTCAAATCTGTCAGGTTTTATGGCAAATTTTTAAATATGAAAGATGTGAGATGTAATAAGCCTGTGGGCTTTGGCAAAAGCCAGAGGGGAAAGGAGGACTTTTGTATGGGTAAAGACTATGGCCCCTTTGCCGTAAAATTAGACGAGATGGAAGAGCAATGCAGGAGACTTATGGGAAGAGTGCGGCTCTGAGAAAACAAAGGCGCGGCAGTCAGAGGAAAACTTACACTACCTGTAAGTGGATATCTCCATACGCCTTTGATACAATAAACCTATCAAAAGGAACAAAAGTTTTAGTTATGGAGGTAAGAATAGATATGAATATGATGAATCATAGGGAACAGAAGGCACCGGCAGACAGCGGCCGGGTTCTGGAAGTGAAAAATATTACAAAGACCTATGGCGTAGGGGATAATGAGACAAAGGCCCTTAAAGGCATTACCTTTGACGTTTTGAAAGGGGAATTTCTGGGGATTATGGGGCCCAGCGGATCGGGAAAAACCACTCTGCTCAACACCATTGCCACCATGATCCGGCCCACTTCCGGCAAAGTCCTCCTTGAGCGCCAGGAACTGGGGCGGTTTAAAGACCGGGAGCTGGCCGATTACAGGGGAAAGAAGATCGGCTATCTTTTTCAGGACTTTGAACTTCTTGATAATATGACGGCAAAAGAGAATATACTCCTTCCTCTGTCCCTCCACGGCATTACGGGAAAGGCGGCGGCGGACCCTCTGGAGACTCTGGCCCGCCAGTTAGACATTGAAGATGTGTTAAATAAATTTCCATCCCAGATGTCCGGCGGACAAAAGCAGAGGGTGGCAGCGGCACGGTCGCTTATTGGGAATCCCAGCATTTTGCTGGCTGACGAGCCTACGGGAGCTTTGGATACGAAAAACTCAAGGACATTGATGGATCAGCTCTCTAAAATTAATCAGACGATGGGGATCACCATCATGATGGTAACCCATGACGCCAGCGCTGCCAGCTATTGTTCCAGAATCCTTTTTATCCAGGATGGCCAGCTTTTCCATGAGCTTCGCAGAAATGTGGAAAGTGAGCCCAGAGAGGTTTTTTATGAGCGGATTATCACCGTGCTGACACAGTTGGGAGGAGGGAGCGCTCATGTTCTTTAAACAGATTTTCAGAAATGGGAGAAAAAATATTAAAAATAACGGCCTGTTTTTCGGCTCCCTTGTGGCGGCTGTTGTGGCTTTTTACACCCTTTTATCTATGGGCGAGCAGGACGTTATGCGTTTTTTAAGAACAATGGAAAGCGACGCCGTGCAAAAGCTGATGATGCTCATTCCCGCCATCTATGTGGTGTCATTGTTTTTTGTATTCTTTCTCGTCTATTTTGCCTGCGCCTACCAGTTGGATGGGCGGCGGCGGGAACTCGGCATGTACCTTATGCTTGGCATGAAACGCAGCCGTATGTTTGGGATGCTTATGGGAGAGACGGTTTTTAACAGCGTCATCGCGTTAGTTATCGGCCTTCCCGTGTCGCTGATTCTGACCGAGTGCGTCAGTCTGGCCACAGCCAGAGGCATCGGCATGGGGATCATCGGCCATAAATTTTCCCTGTCTCTGACAGCAATACTGTGGACGGTGGCAGGTTTTCTCGCAGTTCAGCTCATCGCCATGTTTTTGCTCAGCATCCGTTTTGTCCGCCAGGAGCCGGCGGCGCTCCTTAAATCCGATGTGTCTGAAACTCAGAAGCTTCCAAAGACGGGAAAGGTGGGGGTGGCTATCGCTGTTGCAGGTATGGTCATGCTGGCGGCGGCTTATATCCTTTCTATACAGCAGATGGGGATCTTTTCCTATATCGTCCTCATCCCTGTCCTGATCCTTGGCATCTGGGGAACTTTTTGGCTGTACAAAGGCATGGGAGCCCTGATTGGGCGGCGGATTATGAAAAAAACTATGTCCCGGTCCGGCCTTTATACGTTCACCGGCCGTCAGATCCAGGAAAATGTTCTTCACCAATACAAAGTTCTGGCAGTGGCATCCCTTCTTTTGCTCCTTGCCATCGCCTGTGTATCCTACGGCATCGGCGTCGCTTTTGGACGGGGAGCGGAGTCGGGCCACAGCGCGGATTTTACCATTACAGATACGGACCAGGATGTGGCGGAGGAACTTCTTTCCGGGGACAGCGCCTGGATGATCAAAGACTGCTATGCAATGCGCCTTGGACATATGGATATAGACAGCCATACCTATAATGCCGAAGGGATGTATAAGGCTATATCGGGACAGCCTCAGTCCGATATTAGAGATAATATTCTTGAAAATATCCAGGGGCGGATAGATTATTTTATTGCCGAGAGCAGTTATAACCGGCTTCTTGCAAGTCTCGGAAAAGAACCCTTAGATCTTGGAGAAAACAGGGCGGCCATGTATACGTCCATGAGCGGCAGCGATTTTCAGTCGATTTTAGCAGGCGCTTTAAAAGACGGGGCCAGTATTGAAATTGACGGGAAAACCTATGAACTCCTGCCGGAACTCTACACGGATAATGTTGTTGCGGACCGCCAGATTACATTGTATAATGCTTATATTGTTGCCGATGAGGTCTACGACAGCCTGGTGACAGACCCGGAAGAGATTTTTGCCTATAATCTGTCTCTCTCCGATGCTCTGGTTGAGGAATCGGGACTGATGCAGGCAATTTTAGAGATGGGACAGGTTCTTGACAACTGCGGCCTCCACTATGAAAGCTACCTGGCCGGTATAGGGCGCAACCTTTTTTACACTGTGGCGGGAAGTTATATTACCATATATCTTGGAGTACTCTTTCTGATCATCGCCAATACGGTGATCAGCCTGAAATATCTTATCTGGCAGAGAAAGAATCACGGGCGCTATATGACCCTTTTAATGCTTGGAGCCCGGAAATCGGAACTGGCAAGGTCAGCCGTCCGGCAGATGTACACCTTTTTTACCCTTGTGCTTTCGGTTACGGCAGTGAGCGGCGTCTTTGCGGTGTGGTGCCTGTTTACAAACTTTACCCGGCTCCCGGCCAATGCGTCCATGGTTCACGTCCTTTCCGCTGCGGCGGTGGCATTTGCGGCCTTTGTCGTGATTGAGTGTATATACATGGGAGTGATCCGCAGGGCTACAGGCCGGGCTATCGGGGCGCTGGATATTACAGACAGGAGATGACAGTAATTTGAGCAGGATTATCATTGTGGAAGACGACGAGTTTCTCAGGGAAGAAATGGAACATACTTTTAAAAAGCTTGGGTACGATATTCCTTCAGTCAGAGATTTTTCAAAAGACCTGGCGCCGGTGATTTTAGAGTTGGCGCCGGATCTGGTGATACTGGATGTAAACCTTCCGGGAACAAGTGGCTACGATTTGTGCCGCTGGCTGAAAAGCCGCACCGCCATCCCGGTGCTGATCCTCACCGCCAGGGACACATTAAACGACGAACTTCACGCTCTGGGACTTGGCGCCGATGATTTTCTCACAAAGCCCTGCCCTACAGACCGGCTGACCGCCCGGGTCCGCCGCCTTTTATCCACCTACGCGTCCATGAATAATCTCCTACGCGCCGGGGATCTTACCCTGGACCTGGACACATGCCGTTTAAGTTTTAAAGATCAGTGGATGATCCTTCCGGAAACCGAAGCCAAAATACTGGCGGCCATTATCCCGGATTTTCCGGAAGCGGTATCTTATAGCAGGATCTGCGAAAAAGTGTGGGGAAATATGGAGTACCTGGATGAAAATATCCTTTCAGTGAATATTGCCCGCCTTAGAAAGCATCTGACCGCCATGGGACTGAAAAATGTGATCCAGAATGTCCGTGGAAAAGGGTATCGGCTGGAGGTGTCCGGATATGAAGAAGTCTAAAAAAAAATCAGGGATGATAAAGCCGGCCCTTGGCCTGATGGCATTGACCGATGTGTTTTTCTCTTTTCTTGTGTATATTGCGTCGCCAAAAACCTTTGGCGTTATGACAGCGGTGATTGTCCTTTTTTCTGCGGCGGTTTTGACCGTCCTGTATCTTTTGGAACAGTCATCGGAGAAAAAGCGGCTTTTCCGGGCATGGAACTATCTCGAAAAAAAGGACGAGGATTCTCTGGAACGGTTCCGGGCGGTTATGCCCGGCGGATGGCCGTTATGGTGCAGGGCCCTGGCCGATGAGCTTTCCCGCCAGCAGTCCGCCATTGAGGACGGCCAGTACGAGCTTAAAGATTACGAGGAGTTTATTGAGCAATGGACCCATGAGATAAAAACGCCCCTGTCCCTGACTGAGCTTGTGCTGAGCAATCACAGCGATGAGATGTCCCCATATGTCCTTGGGCGTCTTCGCCATGTCCAGTACCAGATCCGCTCGGATGTGGATCGTATTCTTTACTATGCCAGATCCAAAGCGGATCATATGGATTACAGATTTGAGACAGTCTCTCTCTCTGAGGCCCTCCTTGAAGTTACAAAAAATTTCAGCGGCATGATCCAGGAGCGGGGGCTGGCCGTCAATGCCGGAGGCGAAGATGTGTCTGTAATGACGGACCGGAGAATCCTTTTATTTATCCTGTCCCAGATTTTAAGCAACGCCGTGAAATATACTCCGGCACAAGGCGGTGTGATTGATATCCGTACCTGGGAGACTGTGGAAAATGATGAGAAAAGCGTTCATCTTAAAATCTCGGACAACGGCCCCGGCGTGCCGCCCCAGGATCTCCCGTTTATTTTTGATAAAGGATTTTGCGGAAGCTCACCGGACCGCCAGCACTCCACAGGCATGGGGCTGTATCTTGTAAAAAAGTACGCGGCCCTCATGGCCATGGACATCCGCACCATAGATGTACAGCCCCACGGATTTGGCATTGAACTTATATGGAAACTTTAAAAAGGAAAGGAAGGTCTTTAATGAAGTTTTTTCATCTTTCCGACCTGCACATCGGCCTTAGGCTGATGAACCGGGATCTTTTGGAGGATCAGACATATATTCTGGAACAGATCACAGCCCTGGCCGGGGAAATACAGCCGGACGCCGTTGTTATTGCCGGAGATATTTATGATAAGGCTGTGCCTTCCGGGGAGGCGGTGGCTTTATTTGACCGCTTTATTGAAGGGCTTGTGGACGCCATCCCTAAGGGGGAGATTATGATCATCAGCGGGAATCATGACAGCGGTTCCCGCCTTAACTGTTTCCGGGGGGTTTTGTCCAAACAGCGGGTTCATATGATCGGCCTGGCGCCCCAGATCCCCGGAGATTTTATTGAGAAAGTTACCCTGGAGGATACATACGGGAAAGTAAACTTTTATCTGCTCCCATTTGTCCGCCCTTCCATGGTGAAAGGGATCACTGAGGCCGGCGGGCAGGAGGGAGCCCTTTCCTACAATGAGACAGTGAAATTTTTAATTAACCGGGAAAATATTAATGAAGAAGAACGTAATGTGATCGTATCCCATCAGTTTTACCTGCCATCGGGAAAGACGGCGGAGGATGTGGAGCGGATGGATTCGGAAGTGCGCACTGTGGGAAATATTGACCAGGTGGATGCGGCTGTTTTAGCTCCTTTTGACTACGGGGCGCTGGGTCACATCCACAAACCTATGAAGGTGGGCAGCGATTATTTCCGCTACTGCGGTACTCCTCTGGCCTGCTCAGTCAGCGAGGCCGGGCAGGAAAAAGGGGTTGTAGAGGTGGACATGGGCCCCAAAGGGGAGATCAAAGTGTCTGTGATCCCTTTAAAGCCCCTGCGCCAGGTCCGTGTAATCCAGGGAACCCTTGAGGAAGTGCTGCAGGCATCCTGCGATGATTACGTGACAGTCCTGCTGACGGACCCGGTGGATCTGGACGTGCTGGATATGCAGGACCGGCTGCGCCAGGCTTTCCCTCACCTTCTTGAGATCCGGCGAAAGACATGGCGGCAGGCCGATTACCAGGCAGTTTACGAGCCGGCGGCGGCTCTGGATCCTTTTGAGCTGTGCTGTTCCTTTTTAAAGGATATGACTGATGAGGAAAAAGATATTCTTAAAGATGTGATCAATCGGATACAGGAGGTGGAAGGGCTGTGAGACCGTTAAAGCTTACGATGCAGGCGTTTGGCTCCTACGGAAAAGAGACGGTAATTGATTTTGAGGCGGCCAATCAGAACCTGTTTCTCATTACGGGAGATACAGGGGCGGGAAAGACGACCATTTTTGATGCCATTGTCTTTGCCCTTTACGGCGAGGCCAGTTCCACGGCCAACAAAAAAGACGGGACGGAGCTTCAAAGCCAGTTTGCCGGGGCGGATATTAAACCTTTTGTGGAGCTGACATTTTCTGAGGGAACAGGCCCGGCGAGACGTCTCTATACTGTGCGGCGGGTGCCAAGGCATGTGCGCCCCCTAAAGAGAGGCAAGGGCATAAAGGAAGAGAGCGGGGCCGTATCTCTGATCATGGATGACGGCACCGAATATCCTCCGAAGGAGACGGACAGGAAGCTGGAGGAAATCCTGGGGCTTACTAAGGGACAGTTTATGCAGGTGGCTATGATCGCCCAGGGAGAATTTATGGAGCTTTTGCGGGCAAAGTCCGATGATAAAAAAGTGATTTTCAGAAAGCTGTTCCACACGGAACTGTATCAGAAGATCATTGATGAGCTGGCCCGCAGGAGAAAGGAAACCTTTCAGGAAATGGGCCAGATTCACACCGCCTGCCAGACGGAAGTGTCTCATCTGGTCATCCCTAAAGATCATAAAGAGGCCGGGGAGCTTTCTCGTTTGCGGGATGAAATTTTGGGATCAGAGAAACTTTCTGTGGTGGCTATGGAAAACCTGATCCAGAGCCTTGGACAGCTCTGTGATCTTCTGAAATTCCAGGAATCTGAGGCAAGCGCTGTCTATGAGGCTGTGAATAAAGATTATCTGGCCCGGCGTGATGTTCTGGCTCAGGCCCGCCAGCTCTCAGAACGTTTTGAGGAGCTTGAGAAGGCCCAGGAAGAGCTGGAACAATGTGAGGCTATGAAAGCTTCTGTAGAGGAGCTGGAACAAAAAGCTGGACAGATTACCGCCGCCTATGAAATCTCAGCTATTTATGAGCGGTACGCGGATTCCCAAAAGAACTTCAAGGAAAAAAACGCCGCACTTGCGGCTTGGCGCCAGGCACTCCCCGGCTTTGAGAAGGCCAACCGGGAAGATATGGAAGGGGAGCAAAAGGCCCAGGAAAGTTTTAATGAGACACTTTCAATGCTTACAAGAGTTTCAGAGCAGGTAAAAAAGGCGCTGTCAGTATTTGACCAGGCAAAGAAGGCAAAAGTACAGGTTCAAAAAGGGACGAAGGATTACAAAAAGGCCAGAGAATTGTTGGAGCGTCTCAATGAAACTATGTCTGCCATAGAGTCCCAGGAAGAACAGCGGCGCCGTCAGGGGGAAGAATTACAGGACGCGGAAGTTGATTTTGCCAGGTGGCAGGAAAAGGCGAAAAAATACCGGGAACTGTACAACGACTGGGAGACGCTGGAAAATCTTGAAAAGGAGACGAAGGCTCAAAAAAAGGCTGTGGATGAGGCAAAGGCCGCCTACGGGGAGGCCAGCAAAGCCTATGAAAAGAAAAATGGGGAATATGAAACCGCCCGCAGGATCTTTCTTGGGGCTCAGGCCGGATTTATTGCCAGAGAGCAGCTTAGACCGGGAAAACCCTGCCCGGTGTGCGGTTCTTTAGATCACCCCAATCCCTGCCCCATTGAGGAAGACTATGCCCATTTAACAAGGGAAGGGCTTGAGCAGGCGCAACAGGAAGTCCAGGCTCTGTCCAAGTCACAGGAGCAGGCCGCCACAAAGGCTCAGGCGGCTGCGGCCATCTTAGAAGAAAAAAATACCCGCTTAGAGACGGAAACCGCCCGCCTGGGAGAAAAACTGAGGGCAGATCTTCCAACAAATTTTAGGCCCGCCCAGCCATTGACGGCGGCAAGAGTCCGGGACACTCTTTTAGAATGGCGGCAAATCCTGGCACTGGAGGGAAAGACGGCAAAAGATCATGTGAAACAAAAGCAGGCCATTTTACAGGCCCAAAAAGAAAGTGAAGAAAAAAAGAAAGATCTTTTTGTACAGATTGAGGACGCCCGGAAAAAGACAGAGGATATAAGGGCTGCTCTGGCGGGATATGAGGCGGCCTTAAAAAATCTGGAAATGTCCAGAGATTTCCCAACGGAAGGTGCGGCCAGAGAAGCCCTTGAGAAAGCTGAGAAAGATAAAAAACTGGCTGAGGAAAAATATAATCAGGCCAGGAGAAAAAGCCAGCACTCCAAATCCCAGATGGAGGGTACCAGGGCGCTGATTTCCCGCTATGAAAATGAGCTGCCAAAAGACCAGGCTCGTCTGGATGGGTGTCGAAAAGATTATGAGACTGTCATGGAGGAAAAAAAGCTAACCCAGGATCAGTGGCAGGAGATTGTTTTGCAATACAAAAAAAGCCAGGCCGCTCTTTTTCTGGAAGAGGTCAACACTTATCACCAGAAAAAGGCAGGCGCTAAAAGCCGGGCAAACCAGGCCAAAGCAGCCATTAAAGACCAGAAGTGGCCGGATATTTCCCGACTTGAAAAAGAACTTGAGACCGCCGGGGAAAAGGTCAGTGAAGCCAGAAGCGCCTTTGACCGTATCCGGGAGGTTCTGAGGGCGGACGTTAATGTCTATAATGCTCTGGAGCCGAAAATGTCTCAGAGGGCCAAGATTGTAGATCGCCACCGCTCCATGGATGATCTTTACAATCTTCTGGCAGGAAAGGTGAGCGGTGCCCGGATGGACATTGAAACTTTTGTCCAGCGCTATTATCTGGAGAGGATTCTTTTTGGGGCTAACCGCAGATTTATGGAAATGTCCGCCGGCCAGTACGAACTTCGCATGAAGGATGTGGACGTGGCTGGCGTCGGGAAAAACCGGGGGCTGGATCTGATGGTCTATTCCACAGTGACGGGAAAGGAGCGGGAAGTGCGCACCCTTTCCGGCGGGGAGTCCTTTATGGCGGCTCTCTCCCTGGCCCTTGGCATGGCGGATCAGATTCAGGCAGGCACGGCCTCCGTGAATCTGGATGTAATGTTTATTGACGAGGGCTTTGGCTCCCTGGACGACCATTCCCGTGACAAGGCGGTGCGGGTTCTTCAGGAGATGGCGGGCGGCTCTAAGATGATCGGGATCATTTCCCATGTCACAGAATTAAAACAGGAGATTGAAGACCAGCTTATCGTTGAAAAAGATGAGGATGGAAGTCATGTTCGCTGGCAGATCAGTTGATCTGCCGGTCTTTTTCTGTCTCATTAACCTGTGGCCTTGACTGTCCCTTGGCCCCGTGGTAAAGTGAAGTAAGTAATCCGTGAAAAAACTGTAGAGCCGGAAAGGAGATGGAGAAGAATATGAAGAGCAAAAAACTTCCCATCGGCATTGATGGATTTGAAAAGATCAGATCAAACAACTTTTATTATGTAGATAAAACAATGTTTATCGCGGAACTTTTGCAAAACTGGGGAGAGGTCAACCTGTTTACCCGTCCCCGCCGTTTTGGCAAGTCCCTGAATATGAGTATGTTAAAGTGCTTTTTTGAAATCGGGTGTGACCGAAAGTTATTTGAAGGACTGCAGATTGCCGGAAAAGAAGAACTGTGTGAAGAATATATGGGGAAATTTCCGGTAATTTCTATCAGTCTGAAAAGTGTGGATGGACTTGATTTTGAGGCGGCTGCAGCAGGACTTAGGACAGTGATTGGAGATGAGGCTATGAGATTCCAGTTCCTTCAGGATAGTAAACAACTTTCCTCTGCAGAAAAGGATTCTTACCGCCGTCTGATTCAGGTTGATATAAAGAGCGAATCAAATTATGTAATGTCAGAGTCAGCTTTGATTGGCAGTCTAAAAATGCTTTCAAGGCTTTTAGCCAAGCATTACGGCCGTAAGGTCATCCTTTTGATTGATGAGTATGATGTTCCTTTGGATAAGGCATTTCAGAATGGTTACTATGATGAAATGATTATTCTGATCCGAAATATGTTCGGCAATGCGCTAAAGACCAATGATAACCTGTATTTTTCTGTACTTACAGGATGTCTCAGAATTTCAAAGGAGAGTATATTTACAGGACTGAATAACTTGAAGGTACACACAATCTCAGATTCTCGATATGATGAATATTTTGGCTTTACCAATGAGGATGTGGATGAGCTTCTCTCATTTTATGGCCTGACAGAGGACAAAGAGGTCATCCGAGACTGGTACAACGGTTATCTTTTTGGAAAAGTCAGTGTTTACTGCCCCTGGGATGTTATCAATTACTGCGATGTCCTTTTGTCAGATAGAGATGCTGAGCCGGAGAATTACTGGGCAAACACCAGCGGAAACGATATTGTGCGGCGGCTGCTAAAACGCGCGGATCAGACGACACGGGATGAGATTGAGCGATTGATCGGAGGGGGAACCATTATCAAGACAATCCGTCAGGAACTGACCTACCGGGACATCGAGGACTCTATTGATAATATATGGAGTGTTTTGTATTCCACAGGCTATCTGACACAGAGAGGGCGTTTTTCGGGAAAACAGATGAAGCTGGCTCTTCCAAACCGGGAGGTGAGGGAGCTGTTTATTGATCTGGTAAAAGACTGGTTCCAGGAGACAACCCACGGAGATTTGACCCGGATCAACCGTTTTTGCGGGGCGTTTCCCGAAGGAAAGGTGAAAGTAATCCAGGATATGCTCCATGATTATCTGTGGGATTCCATCAGTGTGCGTGACACGGCGGTGCGGACAGGGATGAAGGAGAACTTTTATCACGGAATGCTGCTCGGCCTTCTGCGGAGTCAGGGAAGCTGGCTGATCCAGTCCAATGAGGAGACAGGGGAAGGCTACAGCGACATCTCCATCTGCACACCGGACAGAAACGGAATCGTGATCGAAATAAAATACGCGGATAATGGGGATCTGGAAAGCGCGTGCCAGAGAGCGCTGGAACAGATCGAGGAGAAAAAATATGGCGTCAGTCTGCTGAGACGCGGTATGAAAAAAATCCTGAAATACGGGATCGCCTTTTGTGGGAAAGAATGTATGGTAGTTATGGCGTCATGAAAAAAGGGGCAGTCCCACAACCGGGATTCCTCCTTTTTAAGACAGAGCGTGAGGCCTCACAGGCTAAATAATATTTCATTGTTGACGATAAGAGGAATTATTGATGAGTGTAAAAACGACAATCCAGAAATTCGGTCTGGAACAGGCATTTAATTATCTGTACAAAGATCCAGATAAAAATATGCTCAAGATCATGGACTGGGCGGATAGATTTGCAGGTGAAATAAGAAAGTGAAAAAGAAGCAAAGTAAACAAACGGGAAACCGGATCACCCCCGGAAGGGGAGAATATATAAAAAACAATGATGGAGGAAAAGGAAGATGAAAAGCGCCATTATAGATGTAGGCGGCGGAATGAGAGGCATATACGCCGCGGGCGTTATGGACTGCTGCATGGAGGCAAAGATTCGTTTTGATGTGGGTATCGGCGTGTCCGCCGGAAGCGCCAATACCACTTCTTACGCGGCGGGGCAAAAAGGCCGCAATTATGTGTTTTATACAGAATATTCAAACCGGAAGGAATACATGAGCTTTTCTAATTTCATGCGAAAGAAAAGCTATATTGACATGGATTATGTCTATGGTGTGCTTAGCAACAGTGACGGCGAAAATCCTCTGGACTATCCTGCCATAGCCGCCAGTTCCATGGAACTGATCACGGTAGCTACCAATGCGCTCACCGGGGAAGCAAAGTATTTTGATAAAAGTGACATTGCCCAGGACAATTATGATGTGGTGAAGGCGTCCTGCTCCATCCCCCTGGTATGCCATCCTTATATCGTCAATGGCGTACCTTACTATGACGGCGCCCTCAGTGATCCCATTCCTGTGGAAAAAGCATTCACCATGGGATGCGATAAGGTCGTTCTTATCCTGACAAGGCAAAAGGATTTCAGGCGGGTGCCGGGAAAGGATCAGATGATCGCCAGAGGAATCCGCAGAAAATATCCAAGGGCGGCAGCAAGGATGGAACAGCGGGCAGAGCTTTATAATACTTCTCTTGATAAGGCAGTCCGCTATGAGCGTGAGGGCAGGCTCCTTATTGTCGCGCCCGATGATCTGTGCGGTATGGATACACTGACCCGCGATAAGGCCGCTATGGACAGATTTTATAAAAAAGGTTTGGAGGATGGCAGAGCGGTCATCCGGTATATGAAAGAATAAACACCTGATAAAATATCATCCCCCTTCCTCCATTCTGTTTTTTACAGCAAAACAGCCATCTCCACAAAAAAGGGAGATGGCTGTTTCGCTGTTAGCACATATGATTGCTGTTGGAATACTGTTTATTCAGCAACGGTTACAGATGTGATATGGGGGTTTACGCCCTCATACCAGTAAAGGAATCCTTCCATGTTGATGGTCTGGCCGATCTCAAGAGCTTTTACAGCCTGATAAACATCTGTTGTTTCATCGCACAGGTAGGATTCGATGGTAAAAGTATAGGTCTGTCCATTGTAGGAAGCGTTAAAATACAGGTCGTCCCCTTCTGTACCGGAGCCATCATAGTTGTAGAGGAAAGCCACGTCATTGCCGTCGGCATCCTGTCCGGCAGCCTCCACAGTCATACCTGTAAAGGACACAGCCTGGTTCTGATAGTTGATCAGATCGTCTGTTCCCAGCATGTCTGTAACGTCGAGGGGAGTGGCGATGTATGTATCGCCGTCATCAATGATCTCAAAGCTGGCGTCGATGATCTCCACTTCGCCGGACCATTCAGCTTTGTAGCCTGTAACCTGGATCTTTGTTCCCGGAACTAAAAGATCATACTGATCTTCGGGACAGGCCATGTCATAGAGGAAGTAAGCGCCGTCCTGATCCTGAGCGTATACTGTGGCTGTGGACTGTTCTGCGTAGTAAGACTGTTTTGCCTGTACATAGGCCTGGATCGTTACCTGTGAATCAAGGTCGGCGGCAATATATTCGTCATAGGACATCACCTCGCCGGCGGCTGCGGCGCTTTCATCGGTGCCAGCAACTGCGGATTCTTCGGCTGCGGTGCTTTCATCAGCAGCAGAGTCGGCAGAAGCTGTGGTGTCGGCAACTGCTGCGGTGTCTGCGGCGGCTGTTTCAGCAGCAGTTGTATTTACAGTTTCACTTTCAGTGGTTGTACCGCCTGCGCAGCCAGCCAGAGCGGCTGCCATGGAAATGGCAAGAAAAGCTGATACTATTTTTTTCATAAAATTTGTCTCCTTTTTTCAAAATGAATCGCAAGTCCTATAATCATTGTGCAACAAGTTTAATTATAGTCAAAAAAATTGAGAAATCAAGTTTTTTGTAACTATTCACTCATGGGGCTGGTTTCTGATGGCCGAAATTTTTCCCGCGATCAGATAAAGAATGATCAGTATCCATACAACCCCCAGGGTGATGAGAAGTCCTTTGGCCATAGGCGGAAGGGGGCCCAGATCCGCTTCCTGCCCGGAGGGCGCGGTGTTCTCGTCCAGATGGTACAGGGCGGCAACCTCACTGTAAAGATTGTCCATATAAGCCTCATCTACAGTTTCATCGCGCCGCATAGACTTGGTTACTTCCTCAATGAGCTGGCCGGCGGCATTTCTCAGGGACGTGGAGCCGTTAAATACCGGGGTAATAAAAGTATCCTGGGTGTGATTAAGCAAAAGCTCTGACGCGGCAATTTTTACATCGTAGTACATATCATTGTCCTCACCGGACCGGGAAAGATAATCCTGATAAGCCTCCGATTCCTGGGCGGCCAGTGTCACAGGTACATAGCCCTCGGTGGTGGCGTAGTCCATCTGAACGTCATTGGTGAGAAGATACTGGGTAAACAGCCAGGAAGCCAGCACCTCCTGAGGATCGTCCTTGTTAAAAATACAAAGGGAAGGCCCTTGAGAGATCATTTTAGGATGATCCGGATCGTACTGGGGGATCGCCATAACCTCAATATCAAAATCAACCACAGCTTCCTCGGCAATATCCACCAGAGGGGCGTCACTTCCCATCCATGTAGCTCCGGCGGTGGAGTCGATGGCAAAGACACATTGCCCCGCATTGAGAAAATTGGCGGGATAGCTGGAAATCTTAAAGGTGGAGAATGCCCGCGTCCCCGCATGTTGGGCAATGGTATAGAGGATATCTTTGGTTGTATCGTTAAAAATCTGGATATCCCCGGTTTCCGTAGAATAGCCGGCGTTTTGCTGGATGAGCATCTGGATCATCATATTATCCGTGGATTTGTAAATAAATGGGATCATGACATCCTGGCCGTTGAGGACATAGGTGCCGTCGGCATTTTTTGCAGTGGCGGCCTCAGAGACTTCCCAGATAAAATCCCAGGTCAGCGTTTCCGGAAGAGTGTATCCTAACGCTTCTACATAGTCTTTATTGATGTAGCAAGCTTCTGTGGAACGCATAAAGGGCAGGGCATAGTAATGACCGGCAATGGTACACTCGTCAAGAAACTGGGGGACGATCTGGGACTTTGTAGGCGCCTGGAAGAGCAGTTCATTGCCCCCAAGGCCATATTTTTCATCATCCATCAGATCGTCTAAGGGGACGACCACATTGTCGCCGGTCATATAAGTGGCGATGTGATCCGGGTAAGTGATACATACATTAGGCGTTGTGTTTGTGGAAATGTTTGTGATCACGTCATTATAAATATCCCCGTAATCAGTGTAGAGCCTCAGCTCAATGGAAATATTGGGGTAAAGGGCCTCAAAGTCAGCGATAGCCTGTTTGTAGATTTCTGTCTGGCGCACATTGGTGTCATTTTTGGCCCAGAAAGTCAGCTCATAATTTCTGGACATATCAAATTCCTGGGGCACCTCAAAGGCTGTCTGCTCCCTCTGTCCGTGACATGCGGACATGGCGGCGGCCGCCAGGAGGGCGGCTGCGGCAAGTCCCAATTTTTTCGTAAAATGCTTCATCCTTTTGTACCTCCCTGGGATACCCCTGCCATGATCTTCTTGCGGAAAATTAAAAACAGAACGATCAGCGGGACGGAAATGACTACCACCGCCGCCATCATGGCCGGTATATTTTCCCGGCCAAAGCCGTTTTCACGGATTTCCTGGATTCCGTTGGAAACAAGGTAGTATGCCGGATCGTCGGTAATAAGCCGGGGCCACACATACGAGTTCCAGCACTCAATAATCTTTAAGATCGTGATAGTAATAATGGTGGGCCGGCAAATAGGGATCATGACTTTCCACAAATATTTCAGATCTGACGTGCCGTCCACTTTGGCCGCCCGGTAAAGCTCGTCGGGCACCTGCTCAAAATTTTCTTTTAAAAGATAGATATAAAAGACGGAAGTGACGGAGGGCAGGACAAGGCCCACAAAGGTGTTGCGCAGGTCAAGATTTGTCACCGTCACGAAATTGGTGATGACCACCAGTTCGCTGGGGATCATCATCAGGGAAAGAAACAGAGTAAATACCAGATTCTTTCCCCGGAAGTTCAGCCGGGCAAAGGCGTAGGCGGCCAGAGTGCTGACAATGACCATGATCACTGTGGTGGCCACGGCGAAGATGGCTGTGTTTAACAGATAGCCCACAAGGGGGACCGTGGTAAAGGCGTCAATATAGTTCTGGATGGTGGGCGATAAGGTGAAGAAGGCGGGAGTATGCTCCGCGTTATAGGCCCCGTAGCTTTTTACGGAAGTCAGGATCATCCAGTAAAAAGGAAACAGGACGATGAGGGCCCACAGAGTCAGAAAAATATAAGTGACGGCCTTTTGGATTTTATTGCGATGGTTTGTTTTGTGCTGTATTTTTTCATAAACTTCATGTTCTTCCATTTTGACTACCTCGAAATTTTTCTGCTGCTCACTAAAAGGTTAATACATGTGACGGTCAGGACAATGGCGAAAAGGATAATGGCCGCCGCCGAAGCGTAGGACGGATAGCCGCCGCTGTCCCCGTAAAGCATATCGTAGACATAGCCCACAATAGTATTCATACCGGCAGCGTTTAAATCTGTGCCAAAAAGGGCTACAGCGTCGCTGTAGGCTTTAAAGGCGCCGATAAACCCGGTGATCACAAGATAAAAGATCATGGGGGAGATCATGGGAAGGGTGATTTTTGTAAAAACCCGCCATTTAGGTGTGCCGTCTACCCGGGCGGCCTTATAGTAATCCGGATTGACAGAGGCCAGGGCGCTTGTCAGCACAAGGATTTTAAAGGGTAAAACAATCCAGACCGTATAAAAGCACAGGACAAACATTTTGGCCCAGTAAGGCCCGTCGATAAAATCAACGGCTGAACCGCCGAAAAACTCTATGACCATGTTTACAAGGCCATCGGTATACTCGGTTGGCTGAAACAGTATCATAAACACAAGGCCCACTGCCAGCGTGTTGGTCACGTAGGGCAAAAAGTAAATGGTCTGGTACAGATCCCGCAAAGGTTTGATGGAACTTAACCCCAGGGAGATCAGAAGGGCCAGTCCGGTTGACACAGGTACGGTAATGATTACAAGGATAATGGTGTTTTGTACCGCCTGTAAAAAGTATGGGTCATGGAGGACATAGGAAAAATTGTAAAGACCTACGCCAAAATAGGACTGGGAGGCAAAGTTAAAGCCTTCTTCCGCGGAATAAATAAATACGTCGATCAGCGGGTAGACCATGAAGAAAATAAGGAATAGCAGTGCCGGCAGAAGATAGAGCCAGGCTTTTTTGTGGTTCCTGTTCATCGTTCTCATTCTCCTTTCGACAATGGCTGGCCGGGAATCTCAAAGCTTATCCGTTCTTCTGTCTTGGCGGAGAAAAGAAATACTTTTCCCGGCTTTAAGGAAAAGCATACCTCAGCGGCAGCGGTATCCACACGGCTTTCTGAACTGATAATGGATCTGAGGGATGTCCCCGTACATGCGCTGTGGGTGGAGACAATGCTAACATCTCTGCCCATGACCTCGATCCGCTCCAGATGACAGCGCAAAGGACCGTCGCTTTTTAACAGAAAGCCTTCCGGACGGATGCCCACAATAACATCCTGGTCAGATACACCTTTAACCTTCAGCACCGGGGCTTGGTTAAGAAAGAGTGTTTCATCCCGTACCGTACCGTGAAAAACGTTAATGGGCGGCGTGCCGAGAAAACGGGCGACAAAAAGGTTTGCCGGGTTATCGTAAACATCCTGGGGCCGGCCTTCCTGCATGAGGACGCCGTGATTCATCACCGCGATCCGGTCGCAGATACTCATGGCCTCCTCCTGATCGTGGGTGACAAAAACTGTAGTAATTCCAGTTTTTTTCTGGATCTTGCGGATTTCTTCACGGGTCTGAAGGCGCAGCCGGGCGTCAAGGTTAGAGAGCGGCTCATCCAGCAAAAGAACCCTGGGCATTTTCACAAGGGCGCGGGCAATGGCCACGCGCTGCTGCTGGCCGCCGGAAAGCTCTCGTGGCTTGCGGTCCAGAAGATCTTCGATCTGTACCAGCCGGGCGGCCTCAAGAACACGGCTTTTCATGTCTCCTTTAGAGAGCCGCTCCTTGCCCTTTAAATTTTCCAGGGGAAACTGAATGTTTTTAAAAACGTTCAGGTGGGGATAAAGGGCATAATTTTGGAAAACCATGCCAACGCCCCGAAGCTCCGGAGCAAGGGCAGTGACATTTTCATCGCCGAAAAAGATGGAGCCGCTGCTGGCGTCCTCCAGACCGCAGATCATATTCAGTGTGGTGCTTTTTCCGCAGCCGGAAGGACCTAAAAGACCTACCAGCTCGCCGTCGGGGATCTCACAGGTAAAATCATTGACAGCGATCACATCTTCCGGGTGTTTCCTGCTGCGGCCCGGAAATTTTTTGGTAAGATTTTTTAACATTATTTTCATAATAATCTCCATTCCGCCGCCTTTGAGTTAGCGGCACAAATTATCTCCCTGTATCGGTTATTACCATTTGTTTATGTAAGTATAACCTATTATTGCCTGTTGCTCATGGCTAAAGGGTTATCCTTTAAGATTATAGCCTATTTTTTTCATATTCACAAGACGGCTGTGGACAGTGTTTTAGAATGCAGATGTTGCGCCGGTGCATTCTTTTGTGTTACAATGGCCTGTGTCTGAAAAAATTGCGACAAATGAGTATCTTACCAAAGAAAAAGGAGCGATATTTTGACTAATATACAATCCCCTTCCCATAAGGGACGGACAGGAGCCGTTAAGCCGGCTTCCACAGGGCGGCCCAAAAGTTCCACATCCCCAAACCGGCGCTTTAGGTCAGCCCAGACTGCCAGACGTCCAGGACGGCCCCGCCTGGGAACGTCCTATCTTGGTACCAAAACCCGGCGGCTCCGTCCCGGATCCCGGGCCTATATCCGCCGTCAGATGATCCTGCGCCGTCGGCGCATCATTGCCATGCTTGCCGGCGCTGGAGCGGCACTTGTGATTTTTATTGTCATTTTGTGTCTGGCTTTCGGCAAAGGCAGCGAGGAGAACACAGCGAGGGAAGATACATTGGAAATTTCAGAGGAAGTGCGGGCTTATGAACCTCTTCTGTCTCAGTATGCCCAGGAATACGGAGTTGAGGAATATACTCAGCTTCTTCTGGCAATTATGCAGGTGGAATCTTCCGGTCAGGGCAATGATGTGATGCAGGCCAGCGAATCTTTGGGGCTGGCGGTAAACTCTCTTATGCCGGAGGCATCTATAGAGCAGGGATGCCGGCTGTTTTCTCAGCTTCTCTCCTATGGGGAGGGGCTGGGCTGTGATCTTAACAGCGTGATCCAGGCATACAATTTTGGCATTACTTATCTGGATTATGTGGCCGAAAACGGTAAAAAGCATACCTTCAGCCTGGCAGAAGCTTTCGCCGGGGATATGTCCGGCGGGGAAACTGTTGTCTATGAAAACAGTATTTCTGTTGAAGAAAACGGAGGATGGCGGTATGCTTACGGAAATATGTTTTACGTGGACCTGGTCCGCCAGTACTGGTCCGAATCTTAAATTTCAGGTGGAATGATTGATGATAGACGAAAGTGAATTATTACAGTTTTACGTGGCGCAGTACCGCCGGGAGGCAAAGAAAAAGGGAGGCTATGTCAGAGCCTCCGGCTATGAAAAAAGGATTGGCGCACTGAGGAAGGCATTGGTCCGGGCTGGAATCCATCAGGTGAGCCGGTCTATTCTGGAGGATTATCACCGTCAGATTAAAAATCTTCTTCACATTGCCACCCGCTATAGAAATAAGGGGGCGGTTTCTGCTATTTTGACTCAGATCCTTCCGGAGCTTATACGGCTGGATCTGGGCCTGTTGCTGCCGGAGGACAGGGATTCTTTAGATGAAGGTTTTTTTGACTACGTGGAGAAAAATCTTCCCGGAGGCGTATGTACCAGATCCCTGTTTGATCTGTGCCAGAGTTACCGCAGATATTGCATTGAAAACCGCATTACTGAGCTTGTGCCGTCCAGGCCGGAATTGGAATTTCCCAAAGCCCTGGCGATGAGCCGGCGTTTTATCCTCCATATTGGGCCAACCAACAGCGGAAAAACTTTTCAGGCGCTGGAACGGCTGAAAACGGCCCGAAATGGGGTATATCTGGGGCCATTGCGACTGCTGGCCCTGGAAGTCTATGAAAAAATGAAAGACTACGGCACGCCGTGTACCATGCTTACCGGGCAGGAGTGTATCGAAACTTTGGGAAGCCGGGTGACTGCGTCAACCATTGAGATGGCAGATCTTGGTGAAAAATATGATATTGCCGTTATTGATGAGGCGCAGATGGTTCATGACCGGGATCGCGGTCACTCCTGGACCCGGGCCATTTTGGGCCTTCTGGCCAATGAGATTCATATTTGTCTCAGTCCCGCGGCACAAGGGGTTATTACCCACCTGATCCGGCTGTGCGGGGATTCCTTTGAAATCCTCCGCTATGAGCGAAAGATCCCTCTCTGCTGTGAAGAGCATCCTTTTGAGTTTCCTGACAGCGTTATGCCCGGCGACGCGCTCATCGTATTTTCCAAGAGGTCAGTGCTGGATGTGGCCGGGCGGCTGGAAGAGCGGGGAATTAAGGCGAGCGTGATCTATGGAAGCCTGCCTCCGGACATCCGCCGGCGCCAGGTTCAGATGTTTGCTGGAGGGGAAACAAAAGTGGCTGTTGCCACAGACGCCATCGGTATGGGATTGAATCTTCCAGTGCGCCGGATCGTTTTTGTGCAGACAGAAAAGTTTGACGGTACATCCCGAAGACAGTTGACAGTTCCTGAGATCAAGCAGATCGCTGGGCGGGCCGGGCGCTTTGGACTTTACGATGCCGGATATGTGACAGCCATGGGACAGGAGGCTTTGGAATATGTTCGGGAGCGTTTTGACGCGGAAGAAGAGCCTATCGGATCAGTCAGCCTTGGATTCCCTCAGATTTTGCTGGATCTTAATGAATCTCTGGACGCTATTTTGAAAGTGTGGCATGGCGTAGAGACATCACCGCCTTTTGTAAAGGTTAGTATTGAAGATACCCTCTATCTCTACGACCAGGCCAGCCGACGCAGAGAATATATTGACGGATTTTATGATAAAAAGGTTTTGTACCGCATGATCAGTTGTCCAATTGATGTGAAGGACCGGTATGTTGTGGCTTTGTGGCTGCGCTATTGTGAGAGCTATACGGCGGACGTCTCCCTGGAATTTCCCAGCATACAGGATCTGACCGGACTTTTCGGTATACAAAAATACGAGACTTACTACAAACAGTTAGATCTGTACTATCAGTTTTCTGTGCGCATGGGAAAGATTATTGACGCGAAAATGCTGTCAAAAGCCAGGGCCCGGACAGAGAGCAGGATCATGGGATATCTTCTCGGAAAAAAGACTAATTATATCTCCACCTGCCGCTACTGCGGAAAGAAGCTGCCTGTGGGCTATAACTTTGGCGTTTGCCCCCAGTGCTTTGCCATGGAACATGGAGGTATTGGGTCTTTTTCAAAAGAGCGGAAAGAAAAAATGAAAAAAAGGTCTTGAATATTTTTGTATACAGGATTATAATAAAACAGAATTTAACAGCGAAGCAGTCTTCGGGGCAGGGTGAGATTCCCGATCGGCGGTAAAGTCCGCGAGCGCGCAGCGCATGATTTGGTGAGATTCCAAAACCGACAGTATAGTCTGGATGAAAGAAGATGAGCATGTGTGACAGATTATTTTATATTTATTTTGCATGTTCGCCCTGAAATGTTTTTCATTTCAGGGCTTTTTGTGTATATGACTAAATGAACGATAACCTGACGCGAAAATTCATGTTCAAAGCCCCGGATACAGCATCCGGGGCTTTTATTTTTGTCATAGTGCTTAAATGGCTTCGTGTGTATCGCCATTAGCGGAAAATTAACATTCTATGGAGGTGACATCCTTGTTGGATGATGAACGGTATATGGCCCAGGCTTTGGAACTGGCCAAAAGGGGCGCGGGGAAAGTCAGTCCCAACCCCATGGTGGGCTCTGTTTTGGTGAAAGACGGGCAGGTAATCAGTGAGGGCTGGCATCAGAAATACGGAGATCTTCATGCCGAGCGGAACTGTATTTTAAACTGCCGCCAGGATATGAGCGGGGCAGTGCTTTATGTGACACTGGAACCCTGCTGCCATTACGGAAAAACACCGCCGTGTACGGATATTATTATTGAGAGCGGCATCAAAAAAGTTGTGGTAGGAGCTATGGATCCCAATCCCCTTGTATCGGGAAAAGGGGTTGAAATTTTAGAAGTTCATGGAATCCAGGTCGTCACAGGTGTCCTTGAAAAAGAATGTCTTGAGTTAAACCGTGCCTTTTTCCATTATATTACTACGGGAAGGCCCTTTGTCACCCTCAAATACGCCATGACCATGGACGGGAAGATCGCTACGGCCAGCGGCAAGTCCCGGTGGATTACCGGGGAGAAGGCCAGGGAGAATGTCCATCAAGACCGAAACTTTTTTTCAGGGATCATGACAGGCATAGGAACCGTCTTAAAAGATGACCCGCTGCTGACCTGCCGCATACCTGGGGGAAGGAATCCGGTGAGGATCATCTGTGATTCAAATTTAAGGCTGCCCCTGGAATCGTCTGTGGTAAAAAGCGCCCATGAGGGGCGGGTGATCATTGCCACCTGCTGCCGGGATGCTTCCTGCTATAAACCCTATGAAAAGGCTGGATGCCAGGTGATTTTTGTAAAGCCTGATGAGGGGGGCCATGTCCATCTTCCTTCACTCATGGATATCCTCGGCAAAGAGAAGATTGACGGCATTTTGCTGGAATGCGGCGGGACGCTGGCATGGGCTGCCTTGCAGTCAGGCATTGTATCACAGGTTCAGACATATATCGCCCCGAAGATTTTTGGAGGAGACACGGCTTTGGGAGCTGTGGGCGGCCAGGGGGTGGACGCCCCGGATCAGGCTTTTTTTCTGAACCCTGTGAAATATCAGTGGTTTGGTGAAGACCTGCTTATCGAAAGTGAGGTTAAAAATTATGTTTACCGGAATTGTTGAAGAAGTGGGAACCATTGAGAGCGTTAAACGGGGGCTTCATTCATCAGTACTGAAAATCCGGGCCTCAAAGGTTCTGGAAGACGTTCACATCGGCGACAGCATTGCTGTCAGCGGCGTGTGCCTGACGGTCACAGGAGCCGGCAAAGAGTATTTTCTTGCGGATGTGATGCATGAGACGTTAAACCGCTCGTCTCTGGCCGGAAGGCAGAGAGGGGATATGGTGAATCTGGAGAGGGCCATGAGCCTTGGCGGCAGATTTGGCGGCCACATCGTCTCCGGCCATATTGACGGTACCGGAGTGATCGCAGACATAAAAAAAGATGATATCGCTGTCTGGCTGACCATACAGGCGGGGGCTGGCCTGCTGCGCTATATTGTTGAGAAAGGCTCGGTGGCCCTGGATGGAGTTAGCTTAACGGTGGCGGGAGTTACGGGGAGGGATTTTCGCGTATCTATGATCCCCCATACATATACGGTGACCACCTTTGCCCGGCGAAAGAGGGGGGATAAGGTCAATATAGAGACAGACATCATCGGGAAATACGTGGAAAAACTTTTAATGACAGACAAGCCGTCAGGAATTACATCACAGACATTGTCTAAATATGGATTTTTATAACATTTCGGCCAGTGTCAAGCATGTGCCGCCGGCACACCACACCGCCAAGGGAAAATAAAAACAACAGGAGGAATAAACGATGTTTCAGTACGATTCAGTGGAGGATGCCCTTGAGGCACTCAAGAATGGAGAAGTTATTTTAGTGACAGATGATGAGGATCGGGAAAATGAGGGGGATTTTATCTGTTCCGCCCAGGCGGCAACCACAGAAAATGTCAATCTCATGGCTAAATATGCCAGAGGTCTGATCTGTATGCCAATGAGCAGGGAGCTGGCAGGAAAACTTAACTTTTACCCTATGGTAGAACAGAATATGGATAACCATGAGACGGCATTTACTGTTTCTGTAGATTATGTGGGAACAACTACAGGAATCTCCGCAAAGGAGCGGGGCATGACGGCCCGCCATTGTGTCAGCGACGGCGCCCGGCCGGAAGATTTCCGCCGGCCGGGTCATATGTTCCCACTGATTGCCAGAAAAAACGGTGTTTTAGAGCGGAGCGGCCATACGGAAGCCACTGTAGATCTTATGCGCCTTGCCGGCCTGAAAGAATGCGGTCTGTGCTGTGAGGTGATGAGGGATGACGGAACTATGATGCGAACTCCGGAACTGATCGAGCTGAGTCAGAAAATGGGTCTTAAATTTATTACTATTAAGGCACTCCAGGATTACCGCCGCAAATATGAAAAACTGGTAGACCGGATTGCCTGCGCGAAAATGCCCACAAAATACGGGGATTTCCTGGCTTATGGTTATGTGAACCGTTTAAATGGCGAACATCATGTGGCCCTGGTAAAAGGTGAGATCGGTGATGGAGAGAATATCCTCTGCAGGGTTCATTCGGAATGCCTTACCGGGGATGCTTTCGGATCCCTGCGCTGTGATTGCGGCCAGCAGTTTGCAGCGGCGATGACTCAGATTGAAAAAGAAGGCCGGGGAATCTTACTTTACATGCGCCAGGAAGGCCGGGGAATCGGCCTGATTAACAAACTTCGGGCCTATGAGCTTCAGGACCGGGGCATGGATACAGTGGAGGCTAACCTTGCCCTTGGATTTCCTGAGGATCTCAGGGAATATTTTATCGGCGCTCAGATTCTCAAAGACCTTGGAGTCAAGACCATGCGCCTTTTGACCAACAATCCGGATAAGATCTATCAGTTGACCGATTATGGGATGGAGATCACCAAACGGGTTCCTATCCAGATGGAAGCTACGGCTAAGGATCTGTTTTATCTAAAGACAAAGCAGACGAAAATGGGCCATCTGTTAAACTATTAAGGAAAATTTAAAGGAGTGTAGAAAAAATGCAGACATTTGAAGGAAAATTATTGCCGGAGAAAATTAAGGTAGGTATTGTGGTTGCCCGTTTCAACGAGTTTATCACATCAAAACTGTTAAGCGGAGCTATTGACGGCCTTGTGCGCCATGATGTTGACGAAGACGATATTCATGTGGCCTGGGTACCGGGGGCTTTTGAGATCCCTCTCATCGCTTCAAAGATGGCAGGGAGTGGAAAGTATGATGCGGTGATCTGCCTGGGCGCAGTGATCCGCGGAAGCACCAGCCACTATGACTATGTGTGCAACGAAGTTTCAAAGGGTGTGGCCACGGTATCTCTGAATACAGGTATTCCGGTCATGTTTGGCGTCCTCACGACAGAAAATATCGAGCAGGCGATTGAGCGTGCCGGTTCCAAAGCAGGCAACAAGGGGTACGAGTGCGCCCTTGGTGCCATTGAAATGATCAACCTGATCCGGGAGATCGGCTGATTCTCATTTTTGAGACAGAGAAAATCACGTTGTCTACACGTCTGATCGAAAAACTGGTTTCCCGGTATTTTAAAAAAAATGTAGCGGCGTGATTATTCCACAAATCCTTCAGGTCTCCCTTACAAAATAAAATAAGATACAATGGTCAGCGTGATCAGCGACGCCGCAGTGGTGATGAGGACAAATCCTACGGCGTAATCTTCCTCATTGTGGTTGGACTTTGTGAAAATGGCGATGGTTGTCATTGTGGGGAGAGCCGCGATGATAGAGATGGTTTTGACCATTTCCTCATAAGGGCAGATGCGCGACGCTACCGCGTAAAAGGCCAGAGGGAAGGCGATCATTTTTGCGAGAATCCCTATGTACAGTTCTTTCGTCTTTAGCACAGACTTCCAGTTGCAAAAGTAAAACAGGCCGCCGAGATAAAACAGGGACAGGGGCGTCGCCGACCGGCCCATGGTAGACAGCGCGTTGACCACCACATCCGGCAGATGGATGTTTAAAAGCAGAAAGATCAGCGACAGAATCACCGCGCACAGGGCGGGATTGATAAAGTTTTTTATGGAAAACTTTGCCTTTTTTGTGGCCGGCGTGGTCAGTTTTAGTCCGTAAGTCCACATAAAGGACTGGTCAATAATGGACATTAACACGATGTAGATAGGGCCATTTTCCGGGAAAATGGAAGTAATCAGGGGAATGCCGAGAAATCCCGCGTTTCCGAAAATCATCGCCGCCCGGAAAACTTTGTTGCGTTCCCCTTTTAACCGGAGTATTTTTCCAAGGCAGAAACAAACAGTGATAATGCTGATGTAAAAGGCCAGGGTCAGCAAAAGAATGGGATAGCCGTCAAAAAGCTGCTGCCGGGTGGTTCCTGAAATGGCATTGGAAAAAACAAGGAGGGGAAGAATAATCCGGGTGATCAGCCGGGACAGTCCATCGAGAAATGTTTCCCCAACGACTTTAAGCCGGACCGCAATGTATCCAATGATCATTAAAATAAAAAAGAGAATTAACTGATTGAGGACAATATTAAATTGTTCCATTTTATCCAACCTTTCTGGTAATCTTTCCTGTCTATTATAATAAGAATCTTCGGATAAATCTACCTGTTTTCAAAGAAAAAGCCACATTCCCCCACGGGAATATGGCTTTTTATCTGCGGTGCTGCCGTGTAAAGTGCGGCACGTCAGTTTATTGAAAAGTTCTTTCTAAAGCCTTCAACAACGGCTGTGTCTGATGTAAAAGGCTCAGTAAGCCTTAAAAGTCTCATAAGGTATGCCCTCTGTCCAGGGAGAAGATCAAGTTCCTCATACCATATCTTCTTTCCACTTTTTGGATAAGCAGAATAAAGAAGATATAAAAGAATATTGCCGAAACATGAATAATCCAGGTCGAAATCCAGGCCATCCTCCCCTGTGTATCGGGCAAGTCCAAAGTCGATGAGAGAAATATGACCATTATCGTCCATAATTATATTTGACAGCCTAAGATCGCCGTGAATCACATTTCTGGAATGGATATAGGACATGATCTTTAAAAGCTGAGAACCGACGTTAAAAATCTCACCATCACAAAATCTGTGACGATGTTTAAAAATTATCTGTTCCAAAGTCATGCCATTTTTGTATTCCAGCACAAAGAAATAACCGGCCTTTTCGTTGAGTACACCTAAAAATTCGGGAATTGCGGGATGCTCCAGGCCGGAAAGGATAACCGCTTCGTGATCATCCGGCGCAAAACGGCCTTTTGTTGGATTTTTATAAAAGCGTTTAAGGACAACAGGATGGCCATCGCTTTTAAACGCTTTATAACAGACGCCGTACTTCCCCCGTCCGATGGGTTTTACGACCGTATAACCTCCAATGTGTCCGACCGGCCGGAGCATTTTTAAAAAACTTATCGTATCAGCTTCTAGGAGTGCCGCATTCCGGGCAGAATTTGGCCCCTGCCGGAAGGGGCCGTCCGCAGCCGGAACAAAAAGCCGCGCTGGCGATAGGAGCGCCGCAGGAGAGACAAAACTTAGACCCAAATATGGTCAATAAAGTATAGAAAATCTTAAAAATTTCACATATTCTTTACAAAGCATTTCCAAAGGAAAATTTAAGAATCCGTATCTTTTTTAATATTCTTTTTAGATTCTTCTAATATTTTTTTAAGATTTGGTCTGTCATATTGACTCCCGAAACGGGAATGGTATTATGAATCCAGAATACTTTTTAGACAACGGGAATGAGGGAATTATGAAAACACGAAAGGATATGAAGCGCCAGGCTGTGGCCTGTCTGAAAAAACATTATTTTATATTTGTAGCTGTCTGTTTGATCAGTGCTTATCTGGGCAGTGAGTTTTCCTTATCTATCCGTCGGCTTGGCATTGGGGTGAACCCTCTGGATAATGTATACACTGTAAATATGGGTGGTCTTGTGGTCCATCAGGGATTGTCTGACGTGGTGGATAAGGCGCTTCAGGGGCAGATCAGTGAAGGGCGGGAGCTTTCCCGGCAGATCCGCCAGCAGGCCATTGATGACTCTAAAGACGATCATCCGTCATTTGCCAGGACTAAAGGGGTTCTGGCCGGAATCATTAACGATATTTCCTCCGGCTCCATTTTTGTCACTTTAATTGCGGCGGTACATTCCCTTCTCGGCTCGGCAGATGTGACCATGAATATTTTTATCGTGCTGAGCTTTTTTATGCCGCTGATGCTGTGGTTCTTTTTACAGAATATGTTTATTGTTGTGTCCCGGAGGATGTTTCTGGAGGGACGGTGTTATAAAAAAGTCCCGATACGCCGCTTCCTGTTTTTATTCAGTGTCAGGCGATGGTTAAAGACCTGCTGGACCATGGCGGTGGTCAGTGTGTTTGAAATATTGTGGGCCCTGACTATTGTTGGAATATTTGTGAAATACTATTCTTACTATTTAGTTCCCTATATTCTGGCGGAAAATCCGGATATAGGGACACTGGAAGCCATAAGCCTTTCAAGGAAAATGATGGTGGGACATAAATGGCAGTGTTTTGTTTTTGAGTTGTCTTTTCTGGGATGGGATCTTCTTGGGCTTGTCACTCTGGGCATTACTGACCTTTTATTTGCCAGTCCTTATAAAGTAGCGTCTTTTTGTGAGTACTATGTGGAACTGAGACATCTGGCAAAGGCGCAGGAAGTGGAGAATGCCTGGAAGCTCAATGACGTGTACTTATATCAGACGGCAAGTCCCCAGGACATTGCTTTTGCTTACGGAGATGTTTTAAAAATTTTAAAGCGTCCGGTCGAAGATCTCAGTGAATTTACAGGATTTCGGGGGTTTCTTATGCGTTGGTTTGGTGTTTTGCTTATGTATACAAAAAGAGAAAGGGCTTATGAAGAGGGGCAGGCAAGGCTTCAGAGAATTGCCGCGCTGCGGGAGGCCGCCGACGGAGAGGTTTATCCCTCCAGGCTGTTTCCTCTTCCGGAACGGGCGGGAATACGGATCGAGCCGCTGCGGTATATTCGCAACTATTCCATGGCTTCCCTTGTTCTTATGTTTTTTATTTTTTCCATGTTTGGATGGCTGTGGGAAGTCTGCCTCCATATGGTCAATCACGGCGTGTTTGTCAATAGAGGTGTTCTCCATGGGCCATGGCTTCCGATTTACGGCAGCGGAGCAGTGCTGATCCTTGTTTTGCTCAAACGCCTGCGGGCCCATCCGGTGAAAGAATTTTTCGCTATTTTGTTTCTGTGCGGATTTGTGGAATATATGACCTCCTGGGTTCTGGAAGGGCTCACCGGAGGAAAACGGTGGTGGGATTATACCGGTTATTTTCTCAATCTTCACGGTCGGATCTGCGCCGAGGGACTTCTTGTTTTTGGCATTGGAGGTATGATTGTGGTGTATGTGGCGGCACCTATTCTTGACAGCGTACTGAGACGTATCCGAAGAAAGGTCATGGTACCCCTGTGCATTGGTCTTCTCTGTCTGTTTTTAGGAGATCTGGCCTGGTCTGCCATTACTCCCAATACAGGCACAGGCATTACAGCGCCTCAGATTGTTACTGTTCGTGGTGAACAGTACCCTCAGATTACAACAGAGAAAGGAAGTTTTTAGATGCTGGCCATTTATTTATCACCATTATATATCATCGGATGTATTTATGTCTGGCGCTGGTTCGTCCGGTGGCTTGGCGCATGCCATGATATTTTTAAAAGAAAAGGGGCAAAAATTGCTGTCGCAGCAGTGGTTCTTCTGGCGGCAAGTTCTCTGCCGGCGGGGTTCTTTATGCCCGTCAACCGGTTTGGACGTCTGGTCAATTCAATAGCTAACCTCTGGTTTGGCGTCTTTGCCTGTCTTTTGCTGGTGCTGATTTTGTCAGATGTTGTGGGCCTGATCATAAAAAAGGCCGGGAAGGGAAGGCGAAAACCGGCTGGAGAGCGGAAGTTTACAGCGATTTATGGGGGCATATGTCTGAGCATTATTGCTGTGATCTGCGTTTATGGGGCAGTCAATGCCGGGATCGTCAGGGTGACGCCCTATGAAGTGACGATTCCAAAAGACGGAGGTGCGCTGGATGATCTGAATATTGTCCTCGCAGCGGATCTTCACCTTGGATATAATATCGGTTGTGCCCAGATGGAAGCTATGGTTGAAAAGATCAATGCGTCCAACCCGGATCTTGTGGTGATTGCCGGGGATATTTTTGATAATAATTATGACGCTCTTGAAGACGATCAGGAGCTGATCCGGATTCTTGGAAGTATTGAAAGTACTTACGGCGTTTACGCCTGCTACGGGAACCATGATGTGGCCGAGCCTATTCTGGCCGGATTTACATTTCCCAGTGAACATAAAAAACAGAGCGATGAGCGGATGGATAAGTTTTTAGAGGCCGCGGGCATTACCCTCCTGCAAGATGAGGGCGTACTTATTGAGGACAGTTTTTATCTTTTTGGCCGGGCGGACGCCCAGCGGCCGGGCAGGGGGATTGAGGTTCGTGTGACGCCGGAGGAAATTACAAAAAACATGGATCTTTCAAAGCCGGTGATTGTTATCGACCATGAACCCGGAGAGCTGGAAGAGCTAAGTGAGGCCGGGGTGGATCTGGATCTTTCCGGACATACTCATGACGGGCAGATATTCCCAGCCAATCTGTTAATGAAATTTTTGTGGGAAAATCCCTGCGGATATTTGCAAAAAGGAAATATGCACAGTATCGTTACTTCCGGCGTGGGACTTTTTGGGCCGGATATGCGGGTAGGGACAAAGGCGGAGATCTGCCAGATCCATGTAAACTTTTTATAACCGTTATTTTTGCGGACTGTGAGCCAAGCACACGCTCCGACGTTTGACAAGAGTTGTGGAGATCTCTGTCTTTACCGGAGGCTGATGAGGGTCGCGGATTAAAGAGATAATCCGCCGGGCGGCGATTTCCCCCATATATTTTTTGGGAACATTGACCGTGGTCAGATTAGGTTCAATGACAGTGGATATGGGGAGATCATCAAAGCCCGTGACGGAGATGTCTTCGGGAACGCGGTAATGAAACTCTTTAAATGCCTTCATGGCTCCGGTGGCTATGAGATCATTATCAGCAAAGTAGGAGGACGCCAAGCGCTCTCCTTTTTTTAAAATTTCACACATATCCGCGTAAGCGCCCTCCACCGACGGGGTCAGACTGTGGACAACAGATTTTGATACCGGCAGCCCGGCAGCGCGTATAGCGTTGTAAAATCCATCAGCCCGTTCTGTAAAGTTCTGGATCGGGTAGGAGGAGTGGAGGTATCCGGGCTGGCCTCCGCATTTTTTTATAAGATAACTGGCAGCAATATAGGCGCCTTGAATATTATTAATGAGGATGCTGTCGCAGGATAGTTCCTCAAAGTAGGTGTCCAGCAGGACAACAGGAATATCCAGCTTTAAAAAAGGACGGATATCCGCCGCAGTCATTTCTGTGCCAAGGAGTATCACTCCAAGGCAGTCTGATACTCTCAGATCTTCAATTTGTCTTTCTGTATTGTCTTCGTCTTCGTATATATAAGTGACTTTCAGATTAAAATTTTCTTTCTTACAGCCCAGGGTAATGCCCTCGGAGAGTTGGGCAAAAAAAGGGGTATCCGCCACAACGGCGCCGTGTTTTTTATAGATGATGAGATAGACAGCCCCATGAACGGTTATTTTCTGGGAGATACGGGTGAAATCATAACCGTATTTCTGTGCGGCGTCCAGGATTTTTTGCCGGGTGGCAGTGCTGACGCCTGGCTTATGATTTAATGCCATGGAGATGGCGGCGGGGGAGATATTTAATTTCTTTGCCAGTTCTTTGGCGGTGATGCTCATGGTCATTTCTCCTTTAAGATAGATTAATTCCATTATGAACGATTTACTTTATTAAATCAATAATTAAGTAGAAAATTAAGTAAAATTGTCTTAATAAATTAATGAAATTAAGCTGGCGAGAGGCTATACTGAACTCAGAAATAAAAATTTAGATGGTTTTTGCTGATAGTTACAAAAATGCCAGAAAACGGAGGAATTTGCTATGGACAAAATTAAGTTGGGATACGCGCCTACACGGCGGAGTATTTTCAGCGCGCCGGACGCCTTAAAGTTTCGCGGATTGACGGCGAAGCGGCTTAAAGAGCTTGGCGTGGAATTTGTGGACATTACCGATATCAATGAGGAGGGGCTCCTTTACGATGACGGGGATGTGGACAAGATCGCCCAGAAGTTTCAGAGGGAAGGGGTTGACGGCCTGCTTCTTGCCCACTGTAATTTCGGCACAGAGTATGTCTGTGCCAGACTGGCAAAAAAACTGGGACTTCCGGTGCTTTTATGGGGGCCTTTGGACGAGAGACCCGATGAGCGGGGCGTTCGCCTTAGAGATACCCAGTGCGGTCTTTTTGCAACAGGAAAGGTGTTGCGCCGCTTTCAGGTGCCATTCACCTACCTGACCAACTGCCGTCTGGATGACCCGGTGTTTGAGCGGGGGGTTAAAGATTTCCTGGCAGTCTGCAACGTGGTGAAAACATTTAAAAATATCCGCATTCTCCAGATTTCCACAAGACCTTTTGATTTCTGGTCCACCATGTGCAATGAGGGTGAACTGCTGGAAAAATTTAATATTCAGTTATCCCCGGTACCGATGACCGAACTGACTCAGGCTATTAAGTCGGCCCGGTCCGATGAAAACCGTATGGAGAAAATGCTTGCTTATATCCGTGAAACAATGACGGTGAAGATTAAAGAGGAGGATACTCTCATGGTGGCGGCTCTGGCCCTGGCCATGGAAGATCTGATCCAAAAGTACGGATGCCAGGCGGCGGCGATCCAGTGCTGGAACGCTCTTCAGACAGAGATCGGCATTATGCCATGCGCGGCTAATGCTATTTTAAACGAAAAAGGAATACCGGTTGTCTGTGAGACAGATATTCACGGCGCCGTCACCGCTCTTTTGGCGGAAGCCGCCGCTATGGGAGAAAAGAGGAGCTTTTTCGCCGACTGGACTATACGCCATCCGGATATTGAAAACGGCGAGCTTTTACAGCACTGCGGGCCCTGGCCGCCTTCTGTGGCCAGGGAAAAACCGATACTTACTTACCCATTGGCCTTTGATCATCCCGGAAGTCTGACGGCGGAGGCCAAACACGGGGAAGTGACACTGTGCCGTTTTGACGGAGATAACGGCCAGTATTCCCTCCTCCTTGGCACGGCCAAAGGGGTGGACGGCCCCAAGGGAATGGGTACATACCTTTGGGTTGAGGTGGACAATATTAAACGCCTGGAGGCAAAGATCGTGGAAGGGCCTTATATCCACCACTGTGTAGGGATTCATAAAAACGTTGTCCCTATTCTTTATGAAGCATGTAAATATATTCATGTGGCGCCGGATTTTTATGACCCCATTGAAGAGGATGTTAAAGCATATCTTCGCGGTGAATGAAGGAGGGGAAGGAGAATGAATTTAAAAGCATTAGCTTATAAGCTGAGGCAGGACGCCGTTGACCTTATATGTGCCGGAAAAAGCGGCCACATTGGCGGGGATATGAGCGTCATGGAAATTTTAACGGAGCTGTATTTTGATCAGATGAATGTAGACCCTAAGCTGGCGGAAGATGAGAACCGCGATCTTTTTATCCTGAGCAAGGGCCATTCTGTGGAAGCCTACTATGCGGTGCTGGCAAAGAAAGGTTTTCTTGATAAAGAGGATCTTTTAAAACGGTTCAGTAAATTCGGCTCCCCCTACATTGGCCATCCCAACAATAAACTTCCGGGAATTGAGATGAACTCAGGATCTTTAGGCCACGGCCTTCCGGTGAGCGTGGGCATGGCCCTGGCTGCAAAAATGGACGGGAAGGAGCGAAGAGTTTATGTCGTCATGGGCGACGGCGAACTGGCGGAGGGTTCTGTGTGGGAAGGCGCTATGGCCGCTCACCAGTATAAGCTGGATAATCTCTGCGCCGTGGTGGACCGGAACCGTCTTCAGATTTCAGGAAATACAGAAGATATTATGGGTCAGGATGATCTTTGCCAGCGCTTTACAAGCTTTGGATGGCATGTCATTGATGTGGCAGACGGCAATGATATTGACCAGCTTCACAGCGCTTTTGAGGAAGCAAAAACGGTTAAGGGAAAACCGACCATTCTCATCGCCAATACCGTTAAGGGTAAAGGCTCGCCGGTGATGGAAAATAAGGCCCAGTGGCACCATAAAGTTCCCACGAAAGAAGAATATGAGCAGATTATGAGTGATCTTAAACGCGCACAGGAGGGATTGGAAAATGAGTAACATTGCCAACAAACAGGCGATCTGCCAGGTTTTAATGGCGGCAGCCAGGACGGATAAGGATATTGTTGCTCTGTGCAGCGATTCCAGGGGAAGCGGATCCTTCACCCCATTTGCCGATGAATTTCCCAGCCAGTTTGTGGAGACGGGGATTGCTGAACAAAATCTTGTCAGCATTGCCGCAGGACTTGCCAAGTGCGGAAAGAAGGCATACGCTGTGTCACCAGCCTGCTTTTTATCTACACGCAGCTATGAACAGTGCAAAATTGACGTGGCCTATTCAGACACTAATGTTAAACTTATCGGCATCAGCGGCGGCGTTAGCTACGGCGCCCTTGGCATGAGCCATCACAGTGCCCAGGATATTGCAGCCATGAGCGCTATTCCGAATATGCGGGTGTATATTCCAAGCGACCATCTTCAGACCCAAAAGCTGACACAGGCCCTGTTAAAAGACAATAAGCCCGCATACATCCGTGTGGGGCGCAACGCTGTGGAACCGGTCTATGAGGACGGGAATGTGCCTTTTGAGATGGATAAGGCCAACATTTTGTGTGAAGGGGAGGACATTGCCATTATCGCCTGCGGTGAAATGGTCAGACCGGCCAGGGATGCGGCAGATCTTTTGAAAACGGAAGGTGTTCACGCCACAGTGGTGGACATGTACTGTGTCAAACCTCTGGATGAGGAAACCCTTCTGAAAGCGGTAAAAAATGTCAGGGCGGTTCTTACCGTTGAGGAACATTCACCTTTCGGCGGCCTTGGCTCCATGGTGGCCCAGGTGATTGGACGAAACTGTCCCAAAATGGTGTTGAACATGGCTCTGCCCGACGTGCCGGTAATCACCGGAACATCCCGGGAGGTGTTTGATTACTATGGATTGAATGCCCCTGGAATTGCCAAAAAAGCAAAAGATTTGCTGAGGGCATGTTCCTCTGGAGAATGCCTATGAGCGAAAAAAAATATGTGATCGCCATTGACCAGAGTACCCAGGGGACAAAGGCTATGGTCTTTGATCCGGCGGGGAAGATGATCCTTCGCCGGGACCTTCCCCACCGTCAGATCATTAATGAAAAAGGGTGGGTCTCTCACGACCCTTCTGAAATTTATGAAAATACCATTAAAGTTGTTGGAATGGCTGTTAAAGATTCAGGCATTCTGCCGTCGGATATTGCCGGGGTGGGGATCAGCAATCAGAGAGAGACGTCCATGATCTGGGAGCGGTCCACAGGTAAACCTCTGGGCTTGGCTGTTGTCTGGCAATGCTCAAGGGCAGAGGCCATCTGCCGCCGTGTGGGAAAAGAGGGACTGGCCGGCCCTGTTTATGAGAAAACCGGTTTAAAACTATCCCCCTACTTTCCGGCGGCAAAATGGGCGTGGCTTGTGGAGAATACACCTGGAGCAAAGGCATTGGTCAAAGAGCATGGCCTATGCTATGGGACGGTGGATACCTGGCTGATCTGGTGTCTCACCAAAGGAGCGTCGTATAAGACCGATTATTCTAATGCCTCACGGACACAGCTTTTTAACATTTTTGATTTGTGCTGGGATGAAGAAATCTGCCGGGGCTTTAATATAGCGCCCAAAGATCTGCCACAGGTCTGCGATTCGGACAGCTTTTTCGGAAGTACGGATTTTGAAGGACTTTTTGACCATCCGGTACCTATACACGGTGTTTTAGGGGATTCTCACGGTGCCCTCTTTGGACAGGGCTGTTTAAATCCCGGCATGATTAAGACCACATACGGAACAGGCTCATCTATTATGATGAATATTGGGGAAAAGCCTATGCTTTCTTCCCACGGCGTTGTCACATCACTGGCCTGGGGACTTCACGGAAAGGTGAATTATGTGCTGGAAGGAAATATTAATTATACTGGAGCGGTGATCTCATGGCTCAAAGATGATGTGGGGTTAATTTGCGATCCGGGTGAGACGGAAAGATGGTGCCGGGAGGCTGTCAAAGACGATGAGCTTTACTTTGTTCCAGCATTTACAGGGCTTGGGGCACCTTACTGGGTCAGCAGGGCCACAGGGGCGCTTCTTGGGATCACAAGAACTACCGGTAAAGGGGAGATCGTCCGCGCCTGCATTGAGTGTATCGCCTATCAGATCACCGATGTGATCCGGGCCATGAGCCAGGATTGCGGGATCGGAGTGAAAGAACTCCGGGCAGACGGCGGCCCTACAAAGAACAGTTATTTAATGCAGTTTCAGAGCGATCTTTTAGACGGGACGGTTCTCGTCCCGGAATGCGAGGCTCTATCAGGCACCGGGGCAGCTTATGCTGCCGGACTTGGACTTGGGATTTATGATGAGAAGGTTTTTGAAGCCCTTGAGCGAAAAGCATACCGCCCCACAATGGCACAGGATGTGCGGGAGAAGAAATATGGCGGATGGAAAGCCGCGGTGGGACGGATACTAACATAAAGAGACTTCTGTTTGGCCGTCTTCTTCATGATGGCTGAACGGTGAAAGTTATTAATTATATTGAGGAGGTTAAAATTAATGAAAGGGAAAAAATTATTAGCGCTTATGCTCACAGGAGTGATGGCGGCCTTGGCAATTGCCGGCTGCGGAAACTCAGAAAGCACTCAAAGCACATCGGGAAGTACGTCTGTGAATCCGGAGAGTACAGGAGCCGGTGAAAGCCAGACAGCATCGGAGGCACAGTCTCAGGACACAGCTACATCTGAAGTATCAGAGGCAGAATCTGCAGGGGATTATAATGTTACATGGGATGACATGGCTGAAATCATTGTGGTTTATCCATCCATGAGTACAATAATGGCGCAGCGCCATGAATGAAAGCGGATGGAGAGTGAAATGAGCGTTTATAAAACATTTACAACGGTCACGGACTTTGGCCCTTACATTACAAAACTGATTTTGAAGTTTAACCGGAAAACCAGCAAACAGTCGGTAAAGCCGGAAGATTTCAGGGTGCAGGTCCGGCGCAGGAATCCTGAGACAAAAGCGGTTATATTGACAAAGGAGTTTTTCAGGTGGGATGACGCGCCTGAACCGGCTGAAGGAGAACGGCAGGTGTACCGGGCGTATCCCTGCGACAGTATGGGAAATTACTGTGATGCCGGAGATTTTGTGGCGCTGGAAATGGGCACGGACAATCTGGGAAAGAAAATTGAAGGGACTATTGACAGCAGCATTTTTACAGACAATGAGTACAGGATTTCTTTTACCCCTGGTCAGGGGCAGCAGACGCCGGAGTTGGTCTTTGACCAGTGTGCCGGAGACATATGCCCTCAGCTTGAAGGGTGGAGAAGCTGCGAGAGCTTGGGAGAGGGCCGTCTTGGTTTTGGATATTACACCCCGGAAGTGGTCAGGCGTGAAAAAACTACTAAAGAAAAACTCCCTCTTTTAATCTGGCTTCACGGAGCAGGAGAAGGGGGAAATGTTCCGGAGATTGCCTATACCGGCAATAAAGTTGCCAATCTGTCATCCGCAGATATCCAGAAAAAGTTTGGAAACGGGGCCTGGATTCTTGTGCCACAGTGCCCCACGGTATGGATGGACGATGGAAAAGAGCAGCTTGGGCGCAGCAACCAGAGTATTTATACAGAGCCGTTAAAACGGTGCATTGACGAATTTATACGGGACCGCCAGGATCAAATTGACAGCTCACGTATATGGCTTGGCGGCTGCTCCAACGGAGGGTTTATGACGGTGCGGATGGCTGTTGATTATCCCCATACTTTCGCCGCCATTTTTCCTGTGTGTGAGGCGTTTTTTACGGAAAATATCACCGAAGATGTGATCCGGAAGCTGAAAGACATGCCCTGCTGGTTTGTCCACGCCAAAGGTGACAGACTGGTCAATCCCCAGGAGACAGCGATCCCTTTGTATCAGCAGCTCATTAGCTCCGGGGCGGATAATGTCCATATGACTTATTTCGACAATATGGACGAGGAGGCCAGGAAATTTTATAAAAATAACGAACTTTTGCCTCATTTATTTGACCACGGCGTGTGGGTTCGGGTGTATAATGATAAATGTACCACAGATTTTGACGGACAGCCGGTCATGGCCAATGGGCGCCCGGTGACACTTTTTGAGTGGCTTGGAAAACAAAAAAGACCCGATATGGGCCAGATTGGCGGATAAAATGAATTTGAAGGAGGAACCAGGATTGTTTGATTATGGTTTTACAGTGCCGGATAAGAAAAAAATCCGGCTGATCGTACATACCGATTGTAAAAATGAGGCGGATGACCAGTTTGCCCTGGCACACCATCTGATGACGCCAAAGTTTATGATTAAAGCCATCATTGCCGGACATTTTGAAAAGAATCCCCAGGAGTACGGATCGGGAAATACGGTCTATGCCAGCAGGGATGAAATTTTAAAAATATTGTCTCTTATGGGGATTGAGAAAGAATACAGAGATAAAGTCTTTACCGGAGCGCCGGGGCCTGTGCCGGATGATAAAACACCGGTGGATTCTGAGGGCGCCAGAGCTATTATTGCTCAGGCCATGGAAGAAGATGAACATCCTCTGTTCGCTGTTTTTCTGGGAAGCCTTACGGATCTTGCTTCCGCCATCTTGCTTGAGCCAAAGATCTGTGACCGGATGACCGCAGTGTGGATCGGCGGCGGAAAGTATCCATGCGGGGGTTGGGAATTTAATCTCTGGCAGGATATCGCTGCGGCCAATGTGGTTTTTGCTTCTTCCATGCCCCTGTGGCAGATTCCTATTAACGTGTACAAACAGATCGCTGTCTCCCTGACAGAGCTGGCTTTAAAGGTCAGGCCCTGCGGCGCAGTCGGGAAGTATCTCTTTGAGCAGATGGCTGATTTTAATGAAAAACATGGCGATCAGATGGCCTGGCCTCACGGGGAGAGCTGGGGGCTTGGCGATCAGGCAAGTGTGACGGTTCTTCTGGAAGAGAGGGAACGCATGAATTATGACTGGATTCCCGCGCCTGCCATTTCACCGGAATTAAATTATATTCACGGGCAGAATCATCGTCCTATCAGGGTTTATCATACCCTGGACGCAAGGCTGACTATGGAAGACTTTTACGCTAAGCTGCAATTTAATTTTGGCAATGCTTCAGCCTCGTAAGCGGCGGTAAAGCACGATTAGCTGCGAGAATCTTAAAATGCATGGCTGAATCAATGTCAGTTAGTTGATGGCTGAATAGTTACTCAATAAAATATAAGTAAATAAAGGTGAGTTTTATGGAAAAACTGAGAGTATCAAAAGATCACAGACATCTTGAGACTGTCAGCGGAAAGCCCTTTTTCTGGCTGGCGGATACAGACTGGACGCTGCCTATGCGTCTGAAATGGGATGATGTGCTGTATTTAATGGATAAACGTGTGTCCCAGGGATTTACAGTGCTGCAGATTGTTGCCCTTGATCCTGAAATGGATGTGCAGATGCGCACTCCTGTGGGAGAAAAAGCGCTGATCAACGACGATCTGGCCTGCCGCAATGAGAAATATTTTGAATATCTTGACTGGATCATTGATATGGCTGAGGAAAAGGGCCTTTATGTGATGCTTCTCCCGGCATGGGGCCAGTTAGTTGTAGGTGAGGACTGGGGCGGACACACTTATGAAAAGACAGTGACGGAAGATAACGCTTACGAGTATGGGGACTGGATCGGACGCCGCTATAAGGACAAAGCTAACATTATATGGTGTCTTGGCGGGGACCGCCAGCCTATACATAAAGGTGTGGATTATAAAAATGTATGGCGGAAGATGGCGGAAGGTATCGGTCACGGCGTCACCGGCTGCGACCTGAAATGGAATGTTCCGGATCCTTGCTGGTCAGAAGCGCTGATGACCTATCACACATGTTTTGAGATGGAAACAGGAAAATATTCCACCATGACCTACTGGGATGACGGGGAGGCGTGGATCGACTTTATTATGCTCCAGTCTGGCCACGGGGGAAAGACTCAAAATTATCTTCAGGTTAAAGCAGAGTATAACCGGAAAATCCCAATGCCGGTATTTGACGGGGAACCGGCCTATGAGCAGATGCCGTCCAACTGGCCCGACCCCTTCCCTCTTCACGATGAGTGGATTGTGCGCAAGCGGGCTTACTGGTCCTTATTTGCCGGTGCATTTGGACATACTTACGGGCATTCATCGGTGTGGTGTACCATTTCTGAAAAGGAGCGGAGCAAAGGCCGCCCCTATACGTGGTGCGAGGCTCTGGACCGTCCGGGGGCATGGCAGATGCGGGTGCTTAGAGATCTGATAGATTCAAGGCCCTTTGCGGACGTCGTTCCCTGCCAGGATATGATCGGACACAGCCGGCACTGCGGGGAGGGCTGCCTTGATGATCATCGCCAGGCATGTGTGGATAAAAACGGCCGTTTTGCTATGGTCTACCTGTCTTCCGGTGGTACGGAGAAGGTAGATCTCGGACGCCTGAGCGGGGAAAAACTTAATGTGTGGTGGTTTAATCCGAGAAGCGGAGCGTGTGAGAATGGCCAAAATATAGCTAATACAGGCGATTGGACAGACTTTACATCGCCGGATTGGGGAGAAAAGAAAGACTGGATTTTGGTGCTTGACGATGCCGCCGCCGGTTTTGACCGTCCCGGTCGTCCCCTTAAAGAAGTCCTTGAATTTAACAAAACAGAAGAGACTGTGGAAGCGAAAGTTTTTAATTGGTAAAAAACAGCAGGCCGAGAGTTTTTTTGATCTCGGTCTGCTGTTTTTTTGAACCGTATTTTTATTCCCGCAGGCAGTGAGCCAAACAAACGCGCTTGCGCGTCCATAAATTTTATTTTTCCACAGCTTTTCTTAAATCTTCAATATAGGCATTGACCTGCTTTTTGAGATAAAATCCGGCAAAAGGTTTGAAATACCACTTGGCGTCGGCGTCAAGGGTAATCTCCAGGGAAGTCTCCCCTTTGTCGTTGGAGAAACGGTAGGTATAATGTCCTTTCATTAATTTGTTTTCCATATTCAAATCATAACGGCGGCAGGTTTCACTGGCTGTGACCCGGAATGTAGTCTGTCTGCCTTTTTTTGTATGTTCGATAAATTTCTTGCCGCTCTTGATGATTTCTACCTGCTCGATATTGCGGCGCCATGAATAATTGGTCAGCGCGACAACTGTCTGCCATACTTTCTGAACCGGACATTGAAATGATGCTTTCGTATTTATTGTTGCCATTTAAGGCCGAACCTCCTTTTTTCGATATAACCGTTTGACCGTCAGTGCTGGACGGATCAAGCCGTTAATGTCTGTTTTTTATTGTATCATGATTTTCTTGCAAAATAAAGTGTAAAAGTGTATACTGTACCACATTGTGTAACAGTAACAACAGGCCATCCCACTTCATCCCTGATGGCTGAACGGTTGTCACATTGTAATGAGATGTTGGAGGTATTATGAAATATTATTTTGCGCCCCTTGAGGGGATTACCAACTATATATTCAGAAAGATTCACAGTATATATTTTCCCGGACTTGACAAATACTTTGCCCCATTTATCAGCCCTAATCAAAGTAAAAAAGTGATGACTAAAGAGATGCGGGATCTTTTGCCGGAAAACAATGAGGGGATTTATCTTGTGCCCCAGATTCTTACGGCCAGCGGCGGGGATTTTGTGGCGACGGCCAGAAAACTTTCTTCCCTTGGCTATGAGGAAGTCAACCTTAATCTGGGATGTCCTTCGGGCACTGTGGTGGCAAAAAATAAAGGCTCCGGCCTCCTTGCCTTTCCCGAAGCAGTGGAACGGCTATTAGATGAGATATTTTCCAGACTGGATATGAAAATTTCTGTAAAGACCCGGTTGGGAATGACGGAGGGGGATGAGTTTTACCGGCTGCTGGAAATTTATAGTCAATATCCTATGGAGGAATTAATCATTCATCCCAGAGTGAGGGAAGATTTTTATAAGAACAATCCACGGACGGAATATTTTGAGTACGCGGTTTTGGAGAGCAAAAATCCCCTCTGCTACAACGGTAATCTTTATACGAAAGAGGATATTGAAAAGCTCCGCAAACGATTTCCAGATGTGGAACGGCTCATGTGCGGCAGGGGCCTTTTGACTGATCCCGGTTTTATCTGGCAGATCCAAAATGGCGGGAGCGAGGTGCAGGTCTGCCAGCGGATCATGGATTTTCACAATACTCTTTACCAGGCTTACCGGGAATATATGTCCGGGGAGAGGAATGTGCTGTTTAAGATGAAAGAGATATGGTTTTATATGATCAGCTATTTTCCAGGAAATGAGAAGGCCATGAAAAAAATTAAAAAGGCTCAGCGCCTGGCGGATTATGAAGCGGCAGTGAGGGAAGTTTTCAGCTTTAAATAAGACAAAGAAAACCGTCCGCCCCATACACTGAGCTAATCCGTCTATGGAACGGGCGGTAATGCTATTCATGCCCTGTCAGCGTGCTGCAGGGAAAATTGAATCGAGGCTGCCATTACATTAATTTTCTGAACAGTTCTTTCAGATCTTCTATGCAGGTATCTTTCGGATTGCCCGGACAGCAGGCGTCGGCAAATGCGGACTGGGCAAGAAAATCAAGATCCTCCTCTTTAAGTGCCTCAAGCTTGGCTGGAATACCTACATCCGAAGAAAGTTTGCGCACCGCGTCAATAGCAGCCCTGCGGTATTCGTCCACGCTCATGGCGTCAACGCCGGGAACGCCCATGGCTCTTGCAATCTCACGGTATTTTTCACCGGTGCATTCCTGGTTGTATTCCATGACAATGGGGAGCATCATAGCGCAGGCAACGCCGTGAGGCGTATCATAGACGGCGCCAAGGGTGTGGGCCATGGAATGGGCGATGCCAAGACCTACATTGGAAAAGCCCATGCCTGCAATGTACTGTCCAAGGGCCATGCCTTCACGGCCTTCTTTTTTGTTGTCAACGGCGTCTCTTAAAGATCTGGAAATAATCTCAATAGCTTTTAAGTGGAACATATCTGTCATTTCCCACGCGGCTTTTGTTGTGTAGCCTTCAATGGCGTGGGCAAGTGCGTCAAAAAGGGGCGCTGCGTGCAGGCCGGAGCCTAGAAAAACGCGGCAAAGCTGCGAGATGATCGGGAGATCGCGGTAAGGGGATCAGAGGAGTTTAAGGCGGATAAACAATTGTTCCAGCTTGGCTGGCATGGCCTCCACCATAAACGGAGCCAACTGCTCCGGAGGGGTTTTCATCCCTGTTAGAACCCATTTGACAGTCATGTAGATGGAGCTGTAACAGTACATTTCTAAAATAAATTTAAGCTCCTGGGACAGAGAAGCCCCGGTCTTTTTCTCAATTAAGTCTGTATAAAATTGAAAGATCAGTGCAAAGTCATGTTCTTTCAGAGAATTGCAGTCATCGGAGCGGAAGGCGGCCATAAAAAATACCCGTTCCTGCTGGATATATCTGAATTTTTTTACCAGTCCTTCGGTGACAGTCTTGCCGCTGCCCATGTGTTCAAAGGATTCGTGGAGCAGTTTGTCGAAATACCAGTTGATCAGATCGTATTTATCAAGAAAATTCCGGTAGAAGGTCTGACGGCTCAGATGGCATTTTTCAACAATCTGGCGAACAGTGATATGGTCCACAGGGGTGGTCTGCATACATTCTTTGATGGCCTGAGCGAGTTTATACCGGGTCTGCTCTTTTTTATCGGAAGGCGCCATAAAGCCACATCCTTTCATCGTTACTTAATTGAATTTTAGGGAGTTTATCGCGTTTTGTCAATGACAAAAGCAAAGGAGCAATGAAGCTTCATTAGCTGTTGATTTACAGGGGCGTTATATATTATACTGGACATAGAAGTTAATTAAAGCTTTGGCGTCAGGGAAATTAGCCGGCCTATGGGACAGGTGGAGCCCAGTGAAGTGCAGACAGGGGGAGAGAGCCAATGATCGTTCGTATATGCCCGTATTGTGATCAGAGATTAAAAAAGAAGCATCACTGCAATAATTGCAACAGTTTTGTGTGGAAGGCAAATACCATGGAGGTTCACGAAGCTGCTGAAGATGAGGCGTTTGGAGACTTTTCAAAATACAAAACCTCGGAAAATACGGCTTCAGAATATAGGACCTTTGAATACGAAAATTCTGAATATAAAACTCCGGAATACAAATCGTTGGAGCGGGAAGCAGAGGAAACAGGACCTCGGTCTGAGCCTGGGTACATTCAGGTTCAGCTTCCTCTCCAAAATGAGCCGGCGACGGACAAGAAGCCGCAGCCTTCCATGACATCAGACACAAAGGCGCGAGGAACCAGGACACCGACGGCAAAGTCGGCGATGACAAGAGCGGCAGATGTCACCAAGAAATCTGACCGGAAGAAAAGCGGCAAAGGCGCTGTGGCCATTATAGTGATTGTTTTCGTCGTTATCGGGATCTCATGGGTTGTATCGGCCCTGGGAGATATTATCGCGGATTACGAATATACGGACATGGCTGCGGATGAAGCGGAAGAGACATCTTCGGAGATTGATCTGACTAGCGATGATCTGGCCAACTATACCCAAAACTGTACAGAGATTATCCATCTGGATATAAACGGGGAAGAACTCCTCCAGGCCACAGAAACATTTCTTGAAGAAAAAGGTTACGATCTAAGTGAGGCCGACCAAAATTTTTACGGCTACGCCGACCGGATGAATCCGGATGACTGTTTTTATGAATGGGAATATCATGTATATCTGGATGAAAATTATGATCAGTTTATGCAGCTTTCCTATGACGGGGTGACAGGGGACGTTCATGAGATCCGCTACTGCCTTTTATCGCAAGAAGAAGCCATAGAATATCTCTTGCTTGTGTTTAGGGATTTTATGGGGGTAGATACGGTAGAGACCGAAGAACTGGAGACGCTTTTTAGTGAAGATTCGCCAGGGGGTTACTGTATGAACAGCGTTGTCAGTGTGTACCAGAGCAGTTACAGCGGAGGGTATACAGTGAATATTGAAGGGACACAGGAGCCTTATGATTATGCCCAGGAGCCTGAGGAACGCCAGCTTACCCAGCAGGAAGTGATGGATTATGGCCGGGAATGTAATTCAAGCCCCCATCTGGATATAGCCCAGGGGGAAGATGTGACTCTCCTTGTGGAGAACTGGATGGAAGAGCATGGATATACCGGATTTGAATATGATATTTATTCCATAGATACAGTGAGAACTTATACCCAGCTTGGGGGTCTGACCTATGACAAACTCATACTCAATACTCTGGAACACTGGTATAATTATGATAATAATATGTCTGTCTGGGTTGAGACAGATACTTATTCCGGGCGTCTCCACCGGGTCAGCGCCTCAAATTTTGACGAGGACTCGGCATTAAGCCTGTTGGAGCTTATGACGGAAATGGTGGGAAAGGGGGACGCGGCCTCTATTCTTGAAATGTGCCAGTCTCAATTAGATGAGCAGGAGTATGCTTTTGTTGAGATCGAAGACCTGGAATTTTATATGGCTTTGTATGATGGTGATCTTACCGTACAGATGTATGGAGCCTACTAAAACCAATATGCCATTTAAAAAAATGCCGCATTCACCCCGGCTGATGAAAGACCGGGATGGACGCGGCATTTTTCATACCCCGTCAGCCTGCTGCCGGGTATTTGACTGGTCCGATGATCTGGCCAGCAGCTTTTTTCTGTGAAAGAGATAATATCCGAGGCCAAGGACATCGGCGAGAAACCAGCCGATGGGAACGGACCACCAGATTCCCATAACGCCCAGCACCGGTATGGCCGACAGACCGTAGGCCAGGCCCACACGGGTTCCTAAAGATACAACGGTTAAGATTACAGACATGCCCGGTCTGCCAAGGGCGCGGTAAAGGCCGTAGAGTAAAAATAAGATGCCGATCATAAAGTAGAAGGTGCCTTCAATGCGAAGGTAGCCTACGCCCTGGGAAATAACTTCCCTTTCCCCGGCGTCGATAAACATGGACATAAGGGGCTTCGCAAAGATAAATACGCACAGGGATACGGCCAGGCTGAATATGATCGAAGTTAAAAAGGCCAGCCGGATGCCTTTTTTAATCCGATCCGGCTTTTTGGCGCCGGAGTTTTGAGCGACAAAAATGGAAAAGGCATTGCCGAAATCCTGAACCGGGAGATAAGCGAAAGCGTCAATCTTTACGCCGGCGGCGAAGGCGGCCATGATGGTCGTTCCAAAGCTGTTGACAAGCCCCTGAACTGCAAGGATTCCCAGATTCATAATGGACTGCTGCATACAGGTCAGTGCAGAATAGCTGGCGATCTCTTTGATCCGTTCCATCCGAAGCCGTACACCTTTGTCCAGCCGTACAAGCTCCGGAAACTTGATTTTTGTATAAATGGCGATGCCGATGCCTGAGACATACTGGGAGATGACCGTAGCCTCGGCGGCGCCGGCTACGCCCCGGTGAAAGACCGCCACAAACAAAAGATCCAGGCCAATATTTAAAATAGCGGAGATAGCCAGAAAAACAAGGGGAACCACAGAGTTTCCCAGGGAGCGCAGCAGGGAGGCAAAAAAATTGTACAGGAAAATACCGATGATCCCTGCAAAGATGACGATGAGATATTCACGCATCATTCCGGACAGAGAGGCAGGAGTCCTCAGCGCCCATATGATCCAGTCGATCCCGGCAAAAATGATTACATTCATGACCACAGCCACAACGCCCAGGAGGGCGAAGGACGCCAGGATACCTTCTTTTAATCCGGAGGTATCTTTCTGGCCAAAACGGATGGAAAAAACGGTTCCGCTTCCCATGGCAAGGCCAAGTAAAATGGAGGTGAGAAAGGTCATCAGGGAAAAGGCGGAGCCCACAGCCGCCAGGGCGTTAGCTCCGAGAAACTGGCCGACAATAAGAGTATCCGCAATGTTGTAGCACTGCTGTAAAAGATCTCCCAGAATCATGGGAATGGCAAAGCGTACCAGGGATGTCATGACAGGTCCCCGGATCAGGCTTCTTTCCATGGATAGATCACCACTTTCGTTTCGAAAAAAATATATTAACATTCGTAATTTATTATAGTTTTAGTGTTTATATATGTCAAGTTAAACCTTGCCATATTCTTGACGCGGCGGAAAAACTCATTGTATAATAAATGTTGTCAACAAGGTTTTATAATGGGCGGGATATCCGAAGAAAAGGGGACTGTTTTATGTTTTTAGATGGGTTAGATGAGCTGGACCAAAAGATCGTACAGCTCCTTATACAAAATGCCAGAATGCCCTACGCGGACATTGGAAAGCAGGTAGGGCTGTCAAGAGTGGCGGTCAGGACACGGGTACAGGCTCTTGAGAAGAAGGGAATCATTGAGGAGTATACAACGATCATCAATCCTCAGAAGATCAGCGGAGCGATTTCCTGCTATTTTGAAATAGAGACGACGCCGGCAGCTCTTATGGAAGTGGCAAGGTTGCTGGAGAAAAATGATACTATTACGCAAATTTATCGGGTGACGGGGAAAAGCCGGCTTCATGTCCACGCTGTCGCAGCCTCTAATGAGGAAATGGAAAAATTGATTTATGAAACTATAGACCGTCTGCCTGGCGTGACCCAGTGTAGTTGTAATATGATTTTTTCGCGGATCAAGGATATTAAAGGATTAAGGCTTTAGTGCGGCTTGGGGTGTTCTAAAACGTTCGCAGCGTCAGCTCAGGTCTGCTGACGCAGTCCTGAGCTGAGTGCTGGCGCCCTATATGTCTGTAAAAAGATGCGTCCCGGTGAGCAAGCTCCCCGTTCCGTACCTTTTTACAGACATGCACGGCTTGATTGTATCAAAATCCATACAAGATTTTGGTTGATATTTTCTTGACGAGGGGGCGGGGATTGTATTACAATAATAACGAATGTGAATTATATGAAACACATATATGAACACAAATGAAAGGAGATTTTTTAAATGGCAAAAGTTATGAAAACCATGGACGGTAATACAGCGGTTGCTTGGTCGTCCTATGCGTTTACCGAAGTTGCCGGTATCTTCCCAATCACACCATCTTCTCCGATGGCTGAAGTGACAGATGAGTGGGCTGCGAACGGAAAGAAGAACATTTTCGGACAGCCTGTAAAGGTTGTTGAGATGCAGTCTGAGGGAGGTGCTTCAGGTGCCGTTCACGGTTCCCTGGCCGCAGGTGCCCTTACAACCACTTATACAGCTTCCCAGGGTCTGCTCCTTATGATCCCTAATATGTATAAGATCGCTGGTGAGCTTCTTCCATGCGTATTCCATGTAAGCGCCAGAGCGTTAGCTACACATGCGCTTTCTATTTTCGGTGATCATTCCGACGTTATGGCCTGCCGCCAGACAGGTTTTGCCCTGCTCTGCTCCAACTCCGTGCAGGAAGCTATGGACATGGCAGCGGTAGCTCATCTTTCCGCAATCAAAGGAAGAGTTCCATTCCTTCATTTCTTTGACGGTTTCAGAACTTCTCATGAGATTCAGAAAGTTGAATGTCTTGATTACGACGAGCTGGCAAAACTGGTAGATTACGATGCTCTCAATGCGTTTAAACGCCGCGCTCTGAATCCGGAACATCCGGTTGTCAGAGGTACTGCTGAGAACCCTGACATCTTCTTCCAGGGCAGAGAGGCTTCCAACAGCTATTACAATGCACTGCCTGCAGTTGTTGAAGAGTACATGGCAGCTATCAGCAAACTGACTGGCCGCGACTATAAATTATATAATTACTATGGCGCTCCGGACGCTGAAAAGGTGATCATCGCTATGGGTTCTGTCTGCGAAGCAGCAGAGGAGGTTATTGACTACCTGACAGCTAAAGGTGAAAAAGTTGGTCTTGTAAAAGTCCATCTGTACAGACCGTTCGCTATTGAAAAATTCCTTGAAGCTATTCCTGAAACAGCTACAAAGATCGCTGTTCTTGACAGATGCAAAGAGTCCGGTTCCATCGGCGAGCCTCTGTACGAGGATGTATGTACAGCGTTCTTCAAGACAGGAAGAAAAGCAACGATCGTTGGCGGACGTTACGGCCTTGGTTCCAAAGACGTTACACCGGCTCAGATCATCTCTGTATATCAGAACCTTGACGCTGACGAGCCTAAGAACGGCTTCACTGTTGGTATCGTAGATGATGTGACATACACATCTCTGCCTGTCCTTCCGGAAGTTGACGTTGCCGGCGAAGGCACAACAAGCTGCAAGTTCTGGGGCCTTGGCGCAGACGGTACTGTAGGCGCTAACAAGAACTCCATCAAGATCATTGGCGACCATACAGATATGTATGCTCAGGCATATTTCTCCTATGACTCCAAGAAATCCGGTGGTATCACTCAGTCCCATTTACGTTTCGGTAAAAAACCGATCCGTTCCACATACTATGTTAAGACTGCAGATTTCGTTGCCTGCCATAATCAGGCATATGTATATCTCTATGATATGCTTGGCGAGATCAAAGAAAACGGCACATTCCTTTTAAACTGCGAGTGGGATGCCAAAGAGCTGGATGAGAAGCTTCCTGCTTCCATGAAACGCATCATCGCTCAGAAGAACATTAAGTTCTACACCATCAACGCTACAGACATCGCTCAGGAGATCGGTCTTGGAAACCGTACAAATACAGTTCTCCAGGCAGCATTCTTTAAACTTGCCAACATCATTCCTATTGATGACGCTGTAAGATTTATGAAGGAAGCGATCAAGAAGACATACGGCAAGAAAGGCGATGCTATCGTCAACATGAACTATGCCGCAGTTGATGCCGGCGTTGACGGCGCTGTCGCTGTTGAAGTTCCTGCTTCCTGGGCTGACGCTAAAGATGCTGAAGCAGCAGATGTTAAGGATGTTCCGGAATTTATCAAAGACGTTGTAGAACCTGTAAACGCTCAGAAAGGTGATGACCTTCCTGTCAGCACATTTGCCCGCGAAGACCGCGTTGACGGTACATTCCCTCTGGGAACAGCCGCTTATGAAAAACGTGGTGTTGCCGCTATGGTTCCACAGTGGGATTCCAGCAAGTGTATCCAGTGTAACCAGTGTTCCTATGTCTGCCCACATGCGACAATCCGTCCATTCCTCTTAACAGAAGAAGAGAACGCAGCCGCTCCGGCAAACTATGGCGCAGTTAAAGGCAAAGGCAAGGGCGTTGACCAGTACTACTTCAAGATGCAGGTATCCGTACTTGACTGTCTTGGATGCGGAAGCTGTGCAAATGTCTGCCCGGCTAAGGAAAAAGCCCTGACAATGGTTCCTCTTCATACACAGTATGACGAAGCTCCAAACTGGGAATACTCCTTAACTCTTTCTAAGAAAGAGAACCCGATGAAGACTGACACTGTAAAAGGCAGCCAGTTCGAGCAGCCGCTCCTTGAGTTCTCCGGCGCCTGCGCAGGCTGCGGTGAGACACCGTACGCAAAACTGATCACACAGCTTTTTGGCGATAGAATGTACATTGCCAACGCTACAGGATGCTCCTCCATCTGGGGTGGCTCCGCACCTTCTATGCCATACACAACTAACGAGAAGGGTCAGGGTCCTGCATGGGCAAACTCCCTGTTCGAGGATAACGCTGAGTATGGCTATGGTATGTATTTAGGTGTTAAGGCTCAGAGAGAAAGAATCGCTTCCATGGCTAAAGCCGCTATCGAGGCTGGTGCCGGTGATGCTGAAAAAGCCGCTCTCCAGGGCTGGATTGATACAATGAACGATGGCGATGCTTCCAAAGCTGCTTCCGCAAACCTTCTTGAAGTTGCGAAAGCATATAATGGTGACAACGCTGAAGTTAAGGCAGCATTTGATTTTATCGTTGAAAACTCCGACCAGCTTGTTAAGAAGTCCCAGTGGATCTTCGGCGGTGACGGATGGGCTTACGATATCGGTTACGGCGGATTAGATCACGTACTTGCTTCCGGTGAAGATGTAAACGTATTTGTATTCGATACAGAAGTTTACTCCAACACAGGCGGACAGTCCTCCAAATCTACTCCGATCGGTGCTGTTGCGAAATTTGCCGCTGCCGGTAAGAGAGTGAAGAAGAAAGACCTTGGTATGATGGCTATGTCCTATGGCTATGTATATGTAGCTCAGGTTTCCATGGGCGCTAACCAGGCTCAGCTTTTGAAAGCTCTTAAAGAAGCTGAAAGCTATCATGGTCCTTCCCTGATCATCGCATACGCTCCATGTATCAACCATGGTATCAAGGGCGGTATGAAGTTTGCTCAGACAAGAATGAAACAGGCTGTTGAGTGTGGTTACTGGAGCCTTTACAGATTCAATCCTGATCTCGCTAAAGAAGGAAAGAATCCATTCAGCTTAGACTCCAAAGAGCCGACAGGCGATTTCAGAGAGTTCATTATGAGTGAGGTTCGTTATTCTTCACTGACAAGAACATTCCCTGAAGTAGCTGAGGAACTGTTCGAGAAGACAGAAGCGACAGCTAAGGAAAGACTTGAAAATTACAAGAAGCTTGCTGCTCAGTAATAAAAATTAAATGATCAGGCGGCCATTGGCCGCCTGATTTTTTAGTGGGTTTCCGTTTCGGAAGGATTGCCGTCAGAGTCGTCTGTGTCTCCGGTCACTTTGCCGTCTTCCGTATTATAACTGCCCTCGTCAAGATTTTCCGCGATATCTCTGGCAAATTTGCTGAAGATCGTGTCCTCATACATATCTTTGCCCCGGATATATGCCCCGGCCAGACGGTCGTCCACATAGCGCAAAATTGCCGTGCTTCCGTCGGAGAGACTGTAAACGTCCACGTCTTCTTTTTGGGCCAGGTGGTCATCGTCCTGGCCGAGAAGATTTTCTACATCCCGGCGCTCCATGTCCGCAGAAAGTTCCCGAATATTATCCGACGTCAGGTCTGTGCGGGACTGTGCGGAGGTTTCGCTTCCGGAGGAACATGCGGCAATGGTTAAAATACCTGCTAAGATACAGAAAACTAAAAATAATTTTTTCATGGCTGACTTCCTTTCCTTATGATCGCGCTGCGTGCAGCGCCGATATTCTTCTGGCTGTTATCATTATGTCCAAAAGACCATAAAAAAAGCTTTTATCCTGCTGGAAAAAACAGGATAAAAGCTTTTTATTTATTCCCGCGGGCAGTACGCCAAGAGAACACCGCGATGGGGGATTAGATTTAAGTGAAGAACCGTTAAAGTTCTTTTTAGCTGTAAGCCAGGTTTTCGGAAGGATATTCCGCGTCGCAGGTCATATCCACACCCAGCTTGCGCAGCGTTTGTTCGTCGTTGTGGGTCAGCATAATAGTGCTGTGGCCTTGAACGCCATTCAGTTTTTCTAGTTTGTTAAGCGCCATCTGAGCCGTGGGATTTGTCACGGCGCTGATACTCAGCGCGATAAGGATCTCCTCCAGGTTCAGGGCACAGTATTTGGAATGGAGATCATTCTTTTTCAGATTCACGATAGTTTCCAGCACATTAAGGGAGATGAGGGGAATTTCATCGGCAATACCGGCAAGGTATTTGATGGCATTTAAAGTTGCCGCAGCGCAGGATACCATAATGTCGGAACTCTTTCCGGTGATGATCGTGCCGTCATCCATAGCGAGGGCAGTTGCAGAAGAAATATCGTTGTTGCTCAGCTTCTTCATATTCTTCCGGGCGTATTCTCTGGCCGGAGCAACGACAACACGGTCTTCTTCTTTAAGTCCAACTTCCTCCATGATCAGTTTGATCCGCTGCATCGTCGATTCGTCGGCCTGGCCTTTTTTATATTCACAGGCGGTCTTAAAATAGCGGCGGATGATCTCTTGGAGGGAAGCTTCACGGACAACCTCGTCATCCACAATGCCAAAGCCAATACGGTTGACACCCATATCGGTCGGAGATTTATATACGGACTCTTTATTTGTAATCTTCTCAATAATACGCCGTACTACAGGGAACATCTCCAGATCACGGTTATAATTGACGGCGGCGATGCCGTAAGCCTCATAATGGAAATAATCCATCATGTTTACATCTTTAAGGTCGGCGGTGGCTGCCTCGTAGGCGATATTTAGAGGATGCTTTAAAGGTACATTCCATACAGGGAATGTCTCAAATTTAGAGTATCCGGCAGACTTTCCAAGGCGGTGTTCATGGTAGAGCTGATTAAGGCATGTGGCCAGCTTGCCGCTGCCTGGACCGGGAGCGGTAACGACAACGATGGGTTTAGTTGTTGTGATGTAGGGGTTTTGTCCGTAACCTTCAGGGCTGACAATGGTATCCACATCGGCGGGATAGCCTTTGATCGCCTTGTGAGTGTAGACTTTAATATTGCGCTGTTCCAGCTTGTTAATGAAAACAGTGGTTGCCGGCTGATGGTCAAAGCGGGTAATGACAACGCTGTTGACTTCCAGGCCGTATCTTCTCAGATCATCAATCAGGCGAAGCACATCCATATCATAAGTAATGCCAAAGTCACCGCGGATCTTATTGCGCTCAATATCCCCGGCATAGACGCATATAATAATTTCTGCCTGATCTTTAAGCTTTTGAAGCAGTTTGATCTTTGCGTTTTCGTCAAAACCGGGAAGGACTCTCTTGGCGTGGAGATCGTTAATCAATTTACCACCAAATTCAAGGTAGAGTTTGTCGTAATTGTTTACCCGTTCCAGAATATACTGGGACTGCTCTTTGATGTACTTTTCGTGATCAAATCCGATTTTCATAATTTCCTCCTTGCTCGGCTACCCTTAAAGGCTGCGCCTGTATCACCTTGCCGGGTTCCTGTACTCTTAAATTCATTTCATAACATCCGATAATTATATCATACTTTTACAGGCTATGAAATAAGAAATTGAAAAAACTTGAAATGATAATTAAAATTCGATATGATATAGGCTGAGAAATGACAGACAGGAGATTAATAGAGAGAATGGTTATCCGTAAAATACTTGAAAATCACATACGTGTTGTTATGGAACCTATGGAAAATTACAGATCTGTTTCCATTGGCGTCTGGCTGGAGGCGGGATCTGCCGATGAAAATAAAGAAAATAACGGTGTGGCCCATGTGGTGGAGCATATGCTTTTTAAAGGCACTGAGCGTCGCAGCGCCAGGGAGATTGCCGATGAGATGGCAGCTATCGGCGATAACCTGGACGCTTACACAAGCAAAGAGTGTACCTGCTATTATACCCGGACTCTGGGCGAATACGCCTATGAGGCTTTGGATATTCTCGGAGATATGCTCCAGCACGCCAAAATCGACGGTGAAGACCTTAGGAAAGAGCTGGGTGTTGTTCTGGACGAGATGGATATGTATGAAGATGATGCCGACGAATTGTGCCATGAGCTTCTTCAGAAGGAAGTGTGGGGGGATCACCCTTTAGGATATATTATTTCCGGAGAAAAAGAGGTTGTGAGAAACTTTTCTGCCAGCACTGTCCGCCGATTTATGGAAGACTATTATACAGGAGATCATATGCTGATCTCTGTCGCAGGAAATTTTGAACCGGACAAAATGCTGGCCGCCATTGAAATGATTTTTGGAACAGTCCGGCCGGGCTCGAAAACTCTTTCCAGGCCGGATCCGGTATATCGTCCGGTGATGGTCTGCCGGCATAAAGATATTGAACAGATGCACCTGGATCTGGCCTTTGACGCCATACCTTATGAGCATGAGGATAAATATGTTTTGAGCGTTGTCAACAGTATTCTCGGCGGCAACGGCAATTCCAGACTGTTCCAGGAAGTCCGGGAAGATAAAGGGCTGGCCTATTCTATTTATTCATACGGCAGTTCTTTTAAAAACTGCGGTCTGTTCCAGATTTACGCCGCAATGGCGCCCAGACAGACGGATAAAGTCCTGGATGCCATATTGGAGGCTGTTGACCGGATGAAAAGAGTGCCAGTCAGCGAACATGAGCTTGAGCTGACAAAAAGGCAGATATGTACAGAACTTTATCTGGGTTCGGAGAGTACCCATAACCGTATGGATGTCAACGCCAAAACGTGGATTTACATGGAGAAAGAGGAGAGCCTGGAGCAAATTGCGGACAAGGTTCGCCAGGTGTCTGCCGGGGACATACAGAGATTTATGGAGACGTATGTAGATTTTAATAAAATCAGCGGGGCTTTTGTGGGAAATTTCAGTGATATGGACGCAGATCAGGTCAATGAAGTTTTAGCCCGCTGGAAGATTCCACAGAAGATACACAAGGAGGATATATGAGCAAAAAAGATTTTTTAAGGGAACTGAGAAGTTATTTGACGGGCAAAGTGAGCAGCGGCGAGCTGGAAGAAGCTATCCGCTATTATGAAAAATATCTGGACGGGGAGGTTGCTTCCGGCAAATCAGAAGCTGAGGCCACCGCCGGCCTTGGAGATCCCCGGATCATCGGGAAAAGTATCGCGGACGCGGCTGGCCGCAGATCACGTCATCACAGCCGAAACTCCTCCGTCAATGCGTCCCAGAACAGATATGAGAAAAAGCCGGAAAAGGGAAACTGGTCCCGCCTTAAACTTTATGGGGCCATCGGGATTGTGATCCTTCTTGTTCTGGCCGTTCTCATCGTTCTGACGAGAGTGATCGCCTTTTTCTTCCCTCTGCTGGTTGTGGTTTTTGTGATCGCTCTTGTCCTGCGCAGAAACGGAGGCCTTCGATGAAGATGACGCTGCTGGCCGTGGGTAAGGTAAAAGAAAAATTTTATACCCAGGCCATCGCTGAGTTTGAGAAACGGCTGAGCCGGTACTGCCGTCTGGATATTGTGGAGGTGGCCGATGAGAAAACCCCCGACGGTGCCAGCCCTGGTCTTGAGGAGCAGATCCTTCAAAAAGAGGGAGAGCGTCTTTTGAAAAATATACGGGAGGACGCATTTGTCATTGCTCTGGCCATCGACGGAAAGGCGTTGTCTTCCGTGGAATTGGCCAAAAAAATTGAAAAACTGGGCATTGACGGCGTCAGTCATATCCAGTGGGTCATCGGGGGCTCTCTGGGCCTTGCGCCCCAGGTGCTGTCCCGGGCGGACATGCTTCTCAGCTTTTCAAAAATGACTTTTCCCCATCAGTTGATGCGGGTGATCCTCCTGGAGCAGATCTACAGAAGTTTCAGGATTATCCATCATGAGCCATATCACAAGTAAGGGCGGTTTTTTCGCATTTGGGTGTGATATGGTGTGAAGTAATAAATCATGTAGAGTATTTGTAAGGAGAGTGGACAGATGATGTTCTGCTCTCTTTTTGTATGAGTGAAAAATAGTAATGACAGGGAAATATTTAGGGTGTTATAATAGACTAAATCGTTTGACAACTTGGAATTTGAAAGTATCGCTAATGGGATATAATATAAACAATAAATATCGTATAAAAAGCAGGGAGGAACGATAACATGATGTATCCTTTTATGACATTGAATGATGAGACAGAGATTGTTCATTCTGATATGCAGAATGATGGAAGAGTAAAAGTGTATATTGAGAGACCTGATGAACAATATGGCTTTAAACATGCTACATGCTGGCTCCCCGATTATACTTGGGAAGATGTTTACCATTTTTCAGAAGAAGAGATTGAGCAGTTTGAAGAAATCATAAGATCAACGGCACATCTTATTATTGAATTTTCTCAGGAAGGAGGCTTTGAGAATGCCTCAAATCTTTAGAATGGGAGAATACTGGATTTATTTCTGGACAAATGAGAATAAACCCGTTGAACCGATTCATGTACATATCGCAAAAGGAAAGCCTTCTGAAAATGCAACAAAGGTATGGATTACCAGTGCAGGGAACTGTCTGCTTTGCAATAATAATTCAAGAATACCTTCACATACGTTGCGAAATATTATGAGAATGATTGAGGCACGAAGTGCTGATATTATTCAGAAATGGTTTACATATTTTGGCGAAATAAGCTATTACTGTTGATTTTTTATTGGATCGCACTTGGATGTATTATGGGGAAAAATATCGCAAATAGGACGAGAAAGTGCAATTTATTAAGTGGAATGGTGATATAAATGAAGAAATATACGATAATGTCTAAGATTGCTTTAGTAATATGTTCAGGTTTAATCGCTTTAGCTTTGATTAACGGCGCCACAGGATTTATAAATTCAACAATTTCATTTAGCGGGACTGTAATCTGTATTGTCGGATTACTTATTGCTATACTTGCAATTACAATATTGGAGAGGGAAAGGCTAAAAAGGAAGATAGATAAATCTTAACTGTGAAGGGGGGAAAAGTATATGATTTTATATCATGGAAGTAACGTAATAGTTCAAGAACCGCAGATTTTGGAAAATGGTTTTTACAAAGATTTTGGCTATGGGTTTTACTGTACAATTATAGAAAAGCAGGCAAAACGCTGGGCTTTGACAAAACGTAGAAGGCATACTGTAAATTTTTATGAATATTCACCCGATAAGAGCCTGAATATTTAAAAGTTTAGCAAAATGACAGAGGAATGGTTGCAATTTGTTGTAAATTGTCGGCTTGGCCTAAAACATGATTATGATGTTGTCGAGGGACCGATGGCAGATGATACAATCTGGGATTATGTTGAGGACTATATGGCTGAACGAATTTCAAAAGAGGCGTTCTGGGAACTGGTTAAGTTTAAGTATCCGACGCATCAGATGCCGGACCCCTTTAAGAATTAAAGGTTTGCGGTAGGGGGAATTTTTCCAGTCCAGTAATTTTTTCATAAATAAACGTTCCATAGACTCACTCCTCACATTTTCTTTGAAATTTTAGTGAAAAAAATCACATTTTTATTATATGCTAAACGATGGCAAAATACAATGGAAATCACATAATTATATATATTTTAGTGATATAAATCACGTTTTTATAATTTTTTATGTGAATAGAGCAATGCCAATGGCCTGAAAGTGGAAAAGAAGCGGTGCAAGCCGCAGGTCATCGCGCATACGAGGCGAGGCATCCGTGCGAGCGAAACTTCTGAATGTTTAATCAATTAAAACTTTGCAGTAAGTATTGACAAGCGATCTGTAATATGTATCATATAGACAAGTAAACCTGACGTTAAGAAGGCGGAGCTATATAGGTGCATTTGAAAGATAAAATTGGCTGTAAGGGCTGTAAGTCAAATAAGGGGATCATGGATCCAGAATCAACAACCTGAATAACTGGAAAGCCGGAAACTATGTCTATGAGAAATTAAATAATCTGGCACAGGAAAAAGCAAAAGAATTGAAATAAAATGAAAAAGAAAGTATTTATTTTTACGGCAGGCATAGCGGTCATTTTGTGCGCGCTGATCATCCTTTTCCGTTATCAGCATACGTCGTCTCGACGGCCTTCCGATCAATACGGTACGGCTGTGGAGCAGTTTGTCAGCACTACAGACAAGGATGGGGACGGCATTGACGATGAGACGGATATTTTGCAGGGCGCTCTGGAATACGCTGCCACAAAGCCAAAATATAAAAGCAAATATTATTCAACAGGCTATCCGGACGACGGCTATGGCGTGTGTACAGACCTTGTGGCCTTCGCCCTTAAAAATGCAGGTTATGATCTGATGACACTGGTGGATGGGGACATCAGGGACAACCCGTCGGACTACCATGTGGAGCGGCCGGATAAAAATATTGATTTCAGGCGTGTACAAAATCTGAAAGTCTATTTTGAACATTGGGGAATACGTCTGACCACTGATCTTTCTCAGATCGAAGAATGGCAGGGCGGGGATATTGTCATTTTCCAGGATCACATTGGCATTGTCTCTGACCGGAGGAATGAAAAAGGGATTCCCTATGTGATCCACCATAACAGCCCGTGGCAGACGGCCTATGAACAGGACATTCTCGAAATGAGAGATGATCTGGCAGGACATTACAGAATTTCTGAGTAGAGGAGATGAGCGCATGAGAAGAGAATCCGGCCGCATGGAAAAGAATACGCCGGCCCTTGAGACAGAGCGGCTTATTTTAAGAAAATTTGAACCGGCTGATGTGAGGGCTATCTATGAAATTTACAGCGATAAAGACGTGAATCGGTTTCTGCCGTGGTTTCCTGTGAAAACAATGGCGCAAGCCCAGGCTTTTTATGAAAATCATTTCCTGAGCAAATATACTCAGGAAATGGCTTACAACTATGCTGTCTGTCTGAAAAAGGATAATATCCCTGTCGGATATGTCAATGTCAGCACAGAGGACAGTTTCGATCTGGGGTATGGTCTTCGCAAAGAATTTTGGGGGCAGGGGATCACCACTGAAGCTGTCCTGGCTGTCATAGGCCAATTAAAAGGGGACGGGATTCCCTATGTGACGGCGACCCATGATGTGAACAATCCCGGCAGCGGAAAAGTGATGAAAAAGGCCGGGATGAAATATGAGTATTCATACGAAGAACAGTGGCAGCCCAAAAATATCCGGGTCACTTTTCGCATGTATCAGCTTAATCTTGATGGACAGAAAGACAGAGTTTACAGGAAATATTGGGAAAACTCAGCCGTTCATTTTGTGGAGGCGGATATATAGGTAAAGTGCCGCTCCGCCAAATAATAGAAGGGGATACCACAGATTTCCCGGATAAAGACCCTGATCCAGCATCAGGCGGTATCCCCAGAAAGCAGGGAAAAGGCGCCCGATAGCTTCTAAAAAATCAGGCAGCAGATTCACAGGAAACATGATCCCTGAGAGCATAATAGACGGTAAAAATAAAAGCTGGGCGAGCATCGTCAACTTTGCCTGGTTTTTTACTGCCAGTCCCAGTATGCACCCCAGGCATAATGAGACTGTAATAAATATGGCGAGGGCGAGCAGAAAAGGGGGAACATGGGCGGGTAAAACCGCGTCAAACAGCACCGGGGAGAGGAGCAGTATAATGGCGCAGGTGATATACAGATGTATAAAGGCCGAGAAAAACATGGTAATAAGGCCGGAATACAGCGGCACGCCATTAGCTTTGTAAACCTTCTTCACATCTGTGGCGTAAGTTTCCATCAGCGATGGAGGCAGCCCGATAAAAGCGCCCATAGATACCGTCAGTACGATCATAGATTGTATCAGAGTACCTTTCATTTCAGGCATTACAGAAGTAAAAATACGTCCCATGAGAAGAAAGAAAATAAGAGGTACAATATAGCAGGTCACTAATAATGATCTGCTGCGTATGTCTAATTTTAACTGTAATCTCAGGCTATATAAAAATCCGCTCATTTAACGTCCCTCCCTGTCATTTCCATGAAATGCTGTTCCAGTGTGCCCCGATCAACTTTCAGATCCCATATGGGGATCTTTTTATTTTTTAGTTCTCTGAGGAGAGCGATCAGAGTATCTTCAATATCTTCGGCCTCAAAATGCTTCTCGCCTTTTGGGGTCTTTATGTAAATAACATATTTTTTACTGATTTTATCTGTTAATTCTGAGGCTGTGCCGCAAAAGACGATATTGCCTTTATTTAAAATAGCGATGCGGTCACAAAGGGTTTCAACCTCCGCCATGTCGTGGCTTGCTAAAATAATCGTTTTTCCCTGTGATTTAAGCCTCCGGGTGTGTTCATGAAGCGCCAGCCGTCCCTCAACGTCAAGTCCGGCCGTGGGCTCGTCCAGGAAAATAATATCCGGATGGCTGATCAGGGCAAGGGCCAGATGCAGCCGCCTTTTCTGCCCGGTGGACAGCTGAATATACTGTTTTTTCTCTATTTCCCCGATGCCTAAAATATGAAGCATGGAGTGATCAATTTTGGATTTATTCCATTTTGCGAAAAGGGTCACGGCCTCCATTGGCCTGATGTGGGCGGGCAGGGCCGATGATTGAAGCTGGATACCCGTTTTGCCATAGACAATGATCCGGCCGGCGTCATATTTTTTTAATCCTTCTATACACTCAAGAATTGTCGTCTTGCCAGCGCCATTGACGCCCAGAAGGGCGAAAATTTCGCCGGATTGAATTTGCAGATCAACTCCATTGAGAACCAGGTGATCACCGTAGCTTTTTCGTAATCCGTGAACTTCTATAGCGCAGCTCATTGTTCCACCTCCCCAAAGGGATTTTTTTCAAGTTTGGAAAAATAGATTTCAAAAGCCGGGGAAAGATAATCGTTCACTGTTTTTTGTCTGCTTTCCCGCGGCACTGATGCTGTGTCAATACTGCCGATTTCCATTAATTTCGGAATCATACTTAAATCGCCGTCGGCAAACTCCATGATCAGATCCCAATATTTTCTGACTGCCTGCTGGCATTTCTCACTTTCCGGTGGAACGCCCTTCTTTTGCAGTTCTATGATCTCATCGGTCAGGCGGTTAAACCTGTCCATAAAATCCATCCCACTTGCCTTATCAAACTGGCTGCGTATATGGTCAAGGGTGTCATCATCAAAATGTTTGATCAGATAGTATGAGTCATTTTTCATTTGCAGATTGACAATGATATCTGCATACTTTTTAAAATTTACTGTCTGCATCTGAAGGACTTCTTCTTTTAACTGTTCGATTTCGGATAAAGCGATGCTTAATTGTTCAATTTTTTCTCTTATGTCATCCGCCTGTTTTGTGAGAACGCTGGCAACATCCGACGGCGTCTCTAAAGAAACCATGTATTTTCTGATATCCTCCAGAGAAAATCCCAGAGACTTCAGGGACACAATCTGATGAAGGGTGACAAGATCTTTATCAGTATAAAGTCTGCGCCCGCCTTCGCTTTCCGCCGACGGGGAGAGCAGACCTTCTTTATCATAGTACTGTAAAGTGCGGACAGTCACCCCCATTTTCTTTGCTATTTCTCCGACGGTCATATAACCTTCCGGTATTGCTCTGTGTTCTGCCATGCTCATCTACCTCCTGAATTTAAGACTCGCTCGCCAGTCTTGGCGCGGGATTCGGGTCGGCTTTAGCCGACATAATTCCCGTCTGATATATTATAAATTATGACGCTGCGTCACAAGCAAGTTTTTTTCTCAATAAAAATCATTTATGGAACCGATAAAAATGCTAATTTCCATATTAAAAAGGACTGTGTTAAAATTATGACATAACCAAATCAGGCCTGATGAACAGCAGCTATCTGGCCATGTTTTCCGGAATTTTCTCTGCCGGATAGCTGCGCAAAATCTATATTTCAAGCGCGCTTCCACATTTATGGAGGAGGAAAAAATGGGTGATAAAAAGACACGCGACTGGAAGTATTATTTAAAGTCGCTTATCGGTATTCTGATTATGATACTTTTTCCATTACTGCCTGCACCGGACCCAATTACCCCGGCAGGCATGGCAGTTATCGGACAGATGATCGGACTTATTGTTCTTTGGACATTTGTTGACATGATGTGGCCAACCTTTCTGGCGATTATACTTTTTGGATTGCGGGCATTGGAGATTTATCCCATGATCCAGATTGACGATGATCCGTGGGAGATCGGCAAAAACTTTCCTGTAGAATGTGGTATCCTTGGGGATATTCAAAAGTCTGTGGCCCGCCTGAATATTCTGCTTGAACCGGAGACGGAGCTGGCTGAAGCGGCAAGGGCCCGCGCACAGGTTATCGGCAAAAAGACAGGGGTTATCTATGAGGCCTTAATGGCAAAGGCCGGGGCAGAGAAGGACCGTTCTCCTGTGGCAGTTACCGCTCTGGCATCGGCAGTGGCAAAAGTCATGGACGAAGATGTTTGTATTGTGGACGATTGCTGGTCTTCGTTGGCTATTTTGCGCCAGATCGTGGATTTTAAAGATGAAAACACACTGTTTCGTCCGAGAAACGGCGGAAGCATCGGCTTTGGCCTGCCCGGAGGCCTTGGAGTTAAGATGGCTCTGCCAAAGAAAAAGGTTCTTGTCATTTCCGGCGACGGCAGCGCGGCCTGGTCCATGCAGACATTTTGGACAGCGGCTCACTATAAAATCCCTGTTACCTTTGTCATTACCAACAATGGTACTTATCGTCAGGTGAAAAATGTGCGCCAGTGGATTTTGGGGGGGGGAATCCGGCCAAGGAGCGCCATCTAGGCATGGATATTGACCAGCCGGTGATCTCATTTTCAGATCTGGCACAGTCCATGGGAGTCAAGGGCTGCCAGGTAAAGGAACCTTCCCTTCTTGCGGATACCATCAGGGAGGCCATGGACAGCAACGAGCCCAGGGTTGTGGAAGTTTTCATCGAAAGCAAGTAAGATCGGCGGGAGAATATGCTTACCCATACCCCAATATACGGACTTTTGATATTGAGATTCCTGAGTCCCAGATTAATCATATGATCGTCTGGAAAAGCCTAAAAAGCTCCGCGGCTGTAAAGTTTAAGAGCATTGTAGAGGAAATATACGGTTGAAACAGAAAAAAATTTAAAAATACTATTGTGTATTTTACCGAAGTTGTTTATGCTAGTATTGTTACAAAACATAAAGAAGTGAGGTAAATAGAATGAAACCGATTAAAGAAGGAAAAGTTCGTGAAATTTACGACAACGGCGACAATCTGATCATGGTTGCCACAGACCGGATCAGTTGTTTTGACGTTATTTTGAAAAACACCGTGACAAAGAAGGGAACTGTGCTGACACAGATGTCCAAGTTCTGGTTCGATATGACCGAGGACATTGTTCCGAACCATATGATCTCCACAGATGTTAAAGATATGCCGGAATTTTTCCGGCAGCCTCAATTTGACGGCAACAGCATGATGTGCCGCAAGCTGAACATGCTTCCCATCGAATGTATTGTCCGGGGATATATTACAGGAAGCGGCTGGGCAAGCTATCAGAAAGACGGGACTGTGTGCGGTATTAAGCTGCCTGCGGGCCTGAGAGAATCTGACAAGCTGCCGGAGCCTATTTATACACCGTCCACTAAGGCGGAGATCGGCGATCATGATGAGAATATTTCCTATGAGCAGAGTGTTGCCCATCTGGAAAAGTATTTCCCAGGAAAAGGGGAGGAGTACGCTTCCAAACTGAGAGATTATACCATCGCTCTGTACAAGAAGTGTGCTGATTACGCTCTTAGCCGCGGGATTATCATCGCGGATACAAAGTTTGAGTTTGGCCTTGACGAGGACGGCAACATTGTTCTCGGCGATGAGATGCTCACACCGGACAGCTCCCGTTTTTGGCCGGCAGACGGCTATGAGCCTGGACATGGCCAGCCTTCTTTCGACAAACAGATTGCCCGCGACTGGCTCAAAGCCAACCCGGATAGCAATTGGACCCTTCCGGAGGATGTTGTTCAGAAAACGATTGATCAGTATCTTCTTGGCTACGAGATGCTCACAGGCAAGAAACTTCAGTAAATTTCATAGCTTTGAGATAAGCGTTGGGCCGCGGCGGCAGATGATGCCATCGCGGCTCAACGATTATTTTGCTTTGCGCACCGGAACGAAACGATCAGTAGTGCCTCCCCTTTTGGCGGAAGGGAATTGTCTGGAGGATAGCAGGAATTATGGGTTATTCAGATATTGGGGTGACGTTGAATATCTGCATCTATTTGGGATTTGTGGAGGCTGAACCTGAATTGAAAATCAGGACACTTTTCGGCGGTATTGTCTTGGAGACACGCCGTAGTGTCGGGCAAATACCGTAGAAAAGTAAGCTGGAGATAGAAATCCACAGGCAGCACCAATGTCGTGGATTGGCAGGGCTGTGGAGCGAAGAAGCTGTCCTGCCTTTTCCATGCGCAGGCTGGTGATGTATGTGGAGAAAGAGCAGCCTGCACAGGAGCAGAAAAGTTCAGACAGGTAGGCTTTGCTTATATATAAATGATCGGCCACATCCTCCAGATGGAGATTCTCATCCAGGTGGCTGGATATGTATTCTCTCGCCCGGATAATATAAGGGTTATCCTGGAGGTTTAAGGCCAGTTCATGGCAGTAGGCGTGGATAATCTGGCCGGCTTTCTGGAAAAATTCATTTTTGTCTTTGCATCGGTGGATCAGCCGCACATTTTCATAACAGCATTGGTACAGAGAAAGATCCATAGTATATAATATGTAATTATAAAAACTCCGGTTCATGGAGGTCAGGAAAACAAGAATATCCGCCTCGCGGATTTCTCCATCAAACAGGCATCTGGACTGCTTTTCAAGGATTGCCTTTGTCTGGCTGGGGTCTCTGTGGAGAGCCGCGTCGCAGAGGGCCTTAAAATTATAAAATTCTTCTTTGCAAGTCACTTCTTTACTTTTATCATTCATTTTTGCTCACCTTTCCCGTAAAAATGAAAGTTCTGTCAAATATTTTGAAAGACATGGGAGATTTTGTGTGTTATAATCCCAATTGTTGGTTAGATAACACTAACTGCATGGTACCATGTTTTGCCAAAAAAAGGAAGTCCTTAAATAATAAAAAGAAAAGGTGATTGAGTTTGGAGGACGCAGTGAAGCGCAAAATTGCTATTTATGGTAAAGGCGGGATTGGAAAATCTACCACCACGTCCAATTTATCCGCGGCTTTAGCGGGGAAAAATTACCGGGTCATGCAGATTGGCTGCGATCCGAAAGCCGATTCCACAAAAAATCTTATGGGTGGACGGCGCATTCCCACAGTTTTGGAGCAGATTAAGGAAAAGGGCGAGGATATACGTCTGGAAGATATAGTTTTTGAGGGATACGGCGGTGTACTTTGTGTCGAATCGGGAGGACCAACTCCTGGTGTAGGCTGTGCCGGGCGGGGAATTATCTCCGCTTTTGAACAGTTGGAAAGTCTTCATGCTTTTCAGGTCTATGAGCCGGATATTGTTATTTATGATGTTTTGGGCGATGTGGTCTGCGGCGGATTTGCCATGCCGATCCGGGGCGGCTATGCCCGGGAGGTTTACATTGTATCCTCAGGGGAGATGATGAGCCTGTACGCGGCTAACAATATTGCCACGGCCATTCGTGGATTTGGCAGGCGGGGTTACGCCCGGCTGCAGGGGTTGATCCTCAACGCGAAAAATATTGAAAATGAAGAAGCTATTGTCAATGAAGCTCTGAAAGAGATTGGGACCCAGATGGTTCAGTATGTCCCGCGTTCGCCAGATATCCAGGCGGCGGAAGCTAAAGGCGGAACTGTGTTTGAAACTTTAGAAGATTCTCCGATGAAGGAAGTTTACAACGCTCTGGCCGATAAGATTCTGGCCATGGAAGAAAGGAATGAGTAAATATGAAGATGAAAAAAATAATGTCCCTGGCCCTTGGGACGGCTCTTGTGATTTTAGCAGCCGGCTGCGGCCAAAATAGTACGGCCGGCGAGGGCAGCCAGACCGCCGCAGAAACAGAGACGGCTGCGGGAGAAACTGGAGGGGCAGCCGGGGAGGCTAAGGCGCCTTCTGAAACCGGAAATGAGGACAGCGGCAGCACCTCACTGGCCGGGAAAGAGGAGGTGGCCGGAACCTTCTGCCTGGAATATCCGGCCCATATGCAGGAACTTGGATATACTGACATTATTGAAATGGATGTCATGCCGGAGCGTATCGTGTGCCTGACCACATATCCGGTGATGACTCTCTATGATATGGGGGTTCCCCTTTTGGCCGTGCCTACCACCAGTGTTTTGGATTACCCCGATGATCTTAACGCTCAGGAGCTTCCCGCCATAAGCAGTGACACTTTCAGCGCTGAATCCATCGTAGAACTGGAGCCGGATCTTGTGATTATGGCTGCGGGACAGCAGGCAGATTATGGTGATACACTCACATCCCTTGGAATTCCGGTATATTATGTGGCTACCAACTCCCAGACCCACAATATGTACGATGTTATCCGTGAGCAGAGCCAGAGCCTTGTGGATGCCTTCTCAATGACTGAAGAGCTGGCCCGGAAAGGGGCTCAGACCATGGACCGGTTTAACGCTTTGGACGCCCGGGTGGAGGAATTGAAAACCATCTGCCAGGGTAAAACGGTGCTGATGCTTCTGGCCGGCGGACCGACAGATATGTATCTGCAGACGGAAAAAGCCACCCTTGGCTGTATGGCCACCATGTGCGGGCTGGAGAGTGTTTACCACAACGACCAGGCAGCGTCTATGATTCCGCTGGATATGGAGGCGGCTATTGAATATGATCCGGATATTGTACTGATTACAGGTTCCGGCACCTCTGAGGATGTTCAGGCCCTTATGGAGGGCGTTTATGAACTAAATCCTGACTTCTGGAACAGTATTCCGGCGGTGGCCGAGGGCCGGGTAATCTATCTGCCGGGCGAGTATGTGTCAACGGCGGGCATTAATATTATCAATAATATCCAGGATCTTGCCGACCTGCTGGAACAGTATTTCAGTCAGGAGTAGAAAAATGTCAGCAAAACCATTGAAAAAAAATCAGGGAAGCGTGGGCATTCTTAAAGTAAGTATGGTGTGGACTATTCTTATCGCCCTTTTGGCGGTTCTGGCTGTGGCGTCCATGGCCATTGGCAGCGCCGGATATTCTTTTAGGGAAATTTTGTCCGCTATTTTTCTTGACACAGATGCCACCACCCGTGTGGTTGTTTTAAGCCTTCGCCTTCCGAGAGTGATCCTGGCTATACTTATCGGAGCGGCCCTGGCCGCAGGTGGGGCTTTGCTCCAGGCAGTTATGCGCAATCCCCTGGCAGATCCGGGAACCATCGGCGTGTCTGCGGGGGCGGGAACGGCGGCCATCACAGTGCTGTTGATTTTCCCAAACCTTTCCCTTTCCCTGCCGCTGTTCGCCTTTGTGGGAGCGTCCCTGGCATGCGTTTTGATCTATATCATGGCGTGGAAAGGGGGTGTGGACCCGGTGCGCATTATTTTGTCTGGAGTGGCTATTAATTCTGTACTCAGCGGCTATAATTCCCTGCTCCAGCTATTAAATTCCGATAACCTTTCCGGGGTACTGTCCTTTATGAACGGAAGTCTTTCAGGAATGTCCTGGGTCCATGTACGGACCATGGCCGTCTATGCTGTTGTCGGTCTGGGATTGTCCCTTTTGTGTATCCGCCACGCCAACGCCCTCCAACTGGGAGATGAGATGGCTAAAAACCTGGGTATCCGTGTCAATGCCAGCCGCATTTGTCTGTCGGCGGTATCCGCCTTCCTGGCGGCATCTACAGTATCTGTGGCGGGAATGATCGGTTTTGTAGGTCTGGTCGTTCCCCATATTGCCCGGATGCTGATCGGTTCGGATTATAAAGTACTTCTTCCCACATCCATACTTTTAGGCGGAGTTACGCTGTTGCTTGCGGACACTGTGGGAAGAACCATCATTCCCGGGCTGGAAATCCCTGTGGGGATTGTCATGTCTGTAGCCGGCGGTCCATTCTTTCTTTATATGCTCAGAAAGCGGGGGAAATTTAATGGGAGTTAAAGGAGAGCATTTGCAGATCGGCTATGGCGATCATGTCGTTGTGGATGATCTGGACATCTGTATTTCAAAGAATAAGATTACAAGTATTATCGGCCCCAATGGTTCAGGAAAATCTACAGTATTAAAATCTCTGACCCGGCTTTTGCGGTACCAGAAAGGCACAGTATCCATCGACGGCCGTGATCTTCGGGATTTCGGCCCAAAGGAGCTGGCCCGCAGAGTGGGAGTGCTGCCCCAGATTCACTCCGCTCCGGCGGACTTTCGGGTCAAAGAGCTGGTGGGCTATGGCCGCATGCCTTACCAGGGATTGTTTTCAAGACTGACGCCGGAGGATGAGCGAATTGTTGAGAATGCCTTAAAGGCTACGGGTACCTATCATTTGCGGGATAAATCCATCCATGAAATTTCTGGAGGGGAAACTCAGCGGGTGTGGATTGCCACAGTTTTGACTCAGCAGCCGGAAATCTTGTTTCTCGATGAACCTACCACCTATCTGGATATTGGCCATCAGCTTGAGACAATGCGCATGGTAAAAAAGTTGAATCAGGAGACGGGGGTAGGGGTTGTCATGGTTCTTCATGACCTATCCCACGCTCTGGAGGTCAGCGATCACATCGTTGTTATTAAAGATGGCAAAAAATACAGTGAAGGCCCGCCCTGCGAGGTGATTACCAGCAAAATGCTCCGGGAAGTGTATCATGTTAGCGGCACGATCGTCCATATTCCCGGGCGGACAAAACCAGTGATCGCCTTTGGAGAACTGGGATGACAACATTTGAATTGGAGGTATTGATTTGGACGGAGATAAGCTTATTGGGCGGATGAAACGCCTGGCAGACGTTAAAAATATTAAAGAAGTGACGCCATTGTCCAGCGCCATATTTCCCGGATCCCATTGCCCTCTTATGGGGGCGATGATGGCGGTCAAAGGTATCAGGGACAGTATCCTGCTTGTTGTGGGTACGGATGAATGTACTTATTACACAAAAAATACAACGATCAGCAACAGCGCTTTCGGAGGGCTGGACGGGCGGTGCCTGTCTGTTGTACTGGATCAGCATGACATTACTTTTGGGTGCAGGGATAAGCTTTACGATGCTTTTTCCCAGCTTATGGAGGAATACAGTCCCAAAGCTGTCTTTATCGTCACGACCTGTGTGGTGGAGATTACCGGGGATGATGTGGATTCTATGGCGGAAGACCTTGGGGACATATACCGAATTCCCGTCATGGCAGTTCACACAGAACATTTTAAGACGGAAAATCATCTGCCGGGAATCCGGGATACGATTACTGCCTGCTTTTCCATGATGGAGGCCCGGGCTATCGAAAAAACAGTGAATGTTATCGGCCAGAGGATGGGAGATTTCTCCACAACAGAGCTGTACCGGGTGCTGGAAGGGGCAGGTGTTTCTATAGGCATGAAACTCCCCGGCGGGACGACTGTGGAGGAGATCAGGGAGGCCGCCGCTGCCCGGGTAAATATTGTAGTCAACCCCATCGGACTGCCTCTGGCAAAGAAAATGGAGAGTGCCTTTGGGACTCCCTATGTGCTGTTTGATAAATATATTGATCCAGAGCGCATTTACAGTCTGTATGGCCAACTTTTTACTTATCTTGAGCTGCCGCTGCCGGAAAAAGTAAAGCAGCTGTACGTCCAGGCGGCGGAGACGGTGGCCAGGGCGGAATCTGAATTGAGAGGGATCACTTATATTTATGGGAATACGCCTGTGGACTGCTTTGAACTGAATGCTTTTATGACAAAGATTGGCATGGAACCGCTTCTGATCCAGACGAACGCTATACCAGAGAAAGGGGATGAAAAGCTGGAGGCTATTTTGGAAAGATATAATCCTTATGTGACAAAGACTGCCAACATAGCGCCTCTCCAGTATGTCTATGATGTTTTAAAGCCAAACCTTTATCTGGGCCATGAATACGGGGAACGGCTGCGGGCCAAAGGGATTGAGATTGCCCATATGGATCTTGTCTCCCCTATGCTTGGTATGGAGACAGCCATTACCGGCATCGGTGAGTTGGTGCGGGCGAGCCGGGCTGCCAGAGAACTTGAAAAAGGGAGGAATATAAGATGAGTCTTTGCCGTTATTTGCCAGTGCCATCAGACCGGATGGCTATTATGTGGACCCTTCTGGGGGTAGAGGATGGGATTGTGCTGGAATATGGCCCTGCGGGAACGACCCATTACTGTGTCAGTCTCTTTGCGCAGATGGGAATTTCTCCGGATCAGAATCTTTTTACAACTCACATGAGTGAGGACGATGTAATCATGGGGGATGTAACACGCCTTGAAAACGCTATATGTGAAATTGATGAGGGATATCATCCCAGGGTAATTTTTGTCATTGCCTCGGCGGTGACGTCCGTCATCGGCACAGATCTTGCCGGGGTCTGTAAATACATGCAGTCCCAGGTCAGCGCCCGCCTCATCCCTGTAGAAAACGGCGGTTTTTCCGGAGATTATACTCTGGGTCTTTCTAAGATTTATACGTTGCTTGTCAGAGAATTAGCCGGAGCCAAAGCCCAGTCAGTTCCCCACAAGCTGACTGCCAATGAAATGTCCGCAGATAAAAAAACGGCAGGAGACAGGGGAGGATCTGAAACCAGGAAGCCCGGGACTTACAACGTTCTTGGCGCCTCCGCCGGAGCTTACCGGATCTCTTCGGATTTATGGGAAATTGAAGATTTAATGAGACGGGCCTTTGGACTTACCCGGGGGGCTGTTTTAGGAGTTCATTCGTCTCTGGATCAACTTTCAGCTATGGGAACAGCCCAGGTCAATCTTGTCCTGCGGCGGGAGGCACTTGAAGCTGCCAGATATTTATGGGAGGTATATGGCGTTCCCTATGTGTACGGGGCGCCCTACGGCTACGAAGGTACGCAAAAGTGGCTGGAGGAGACCGCCAAAGCTGTGGGCTATGAGATGTCTTTGGAGGTTAAAACTTGGTTGGATGCCAGAAAATCCCAGGCCGCCACGTTTCGCATGTATGCCAGTATGTATGCTGCCAGGCCCCATCAGCCGTCGGCGGCTATTATCGGAGATTTTGATACGATCCTTGGCTTTTCTTCCATATGCCGGGAGCTTGAGATTAAGCCGGATCTTTGTATCTGTCCACATACATTAAAAAATACGGACATACCAGAGGATCTTGATATTCGTCATCCGGCATCTGAAAAAGAGCAGATCCGGTGGCTTAAGAGTCTTGAGTATCATCTCGTTTTTGGGGATGATGTGTCTCTCCATCTTTGCGGCGGCACTAACACAGGGCTGTGTGTCAGTTTCCCGCTGGTCAGCCATGTGCAGACCGCTGAACATTTGCCTTTCATGGGAATCCGGGGCATGGATTTCATCCTTGAAACTGTGGACCGGTATTATCAGGTATTGGAATAGTAAAGACTGTCAATAGTTTTTCAATATGAGATGAAAACACCCCACCCGTCGCTATCATTAAAAACTATGCGGAGTTTCTCTCAGGTGACTATGTGACAGAGGAGCAGCGAAAAGCTTACGCCGTGAATATTGAGCAGGCATCGGTTCGGCTCACCGACCTGAGCAGCAATATTCTCTGGCTGAACAAGCTGGAAAAATCAGACCATTGACATGGAACAGGAACGACGATTACCGCCATTATTGTGGGGATTATCGGAACTGTGTTTACGGCTTGCTCTGTCTTTGTGTGACCGCACAGACTCCTCTGGTCATCCTGAGCTTTTTTAACAGACTGATCCATTTAGATCGGTCTGTTTTTGGCGTTTAGCCCGCTCTATTCCTGATGGCTGAGATGGGCGCTAAATTTTCCTGATTATGCCTGACAGGCATATGCCTTTATAAAACTAAAGTATTAGAATTAATACAGGTTTTGACTTATAATATAAATACGGCAAAAAAAGAATTTTTTTGCCGCACTTATTTTTAGAATGTGAATAACTGATATTTAGGAGGTTTTTGTTATGAAAACAATTCAGGATATGACGTTTGATGAGGAACGCGCCCTTTATGGCAGCGATGGGATTATTATTAAAAACTGCGCTTTTGATGGTCCGGCAGATGGCGAGAGCGCGTTTAAGGAATGCCGGGATGTGGAAGTCTGGCATAGTTTCTTTAATCTCAGATATCCATTCTGGCACGACCATGGACTGACGATCCAAGATAGCGAGATGACTGAACTTTGCCGGGCAGCCCTGTGGTATTCGGATCATATTACGATTGAGCATACAAAGCTTCACGGCATTAAGGCTCTGCGGGAATGCGCCGATGTGAAGATGGAAGATTGTCATATTGTTTCCCCGGAATTTGGCTGGTTTGTCCATAATGTAACAATGGAAGATTGTGACGCTGAGAGCGAATATTTTATGATGCGCTCGAACGGCCTTCATTTTAACAATGTCCGCATGAAAGGCAAATATTCTTTCCAGTATATTGAAGATTCAGTTTTTGAAAACTGCACCTTTGATACAAAAGACGCTTTCTGGCACGCCAAAAATGTCACTGTCCGCAACAGTGTTGTTAAAGGGGAGTACCTGGCCTGGTACTGCGAAAATGTTACTTTTGAAAACTGCAGGATTATCGGTACACAGCCTCTGTGCTACTGCAAAGGGCTGAAACTGATTAACTGCGAGATGGAGGACTGTGATCTGGCCTTTGAGCGCAGCAATGTGGAAGCTGAGATTACAACCCCCGTGGTGAGCATTAAAAATCCTCTTCCCGAAAGTCACATTAAAGTGCCTTCGGTTGGCGAGATCATCCGCGATATTCCCGAGGGAACCGGCGCTGTTTTGATACAGCAGCCTGCGGAGCAGCGAACCTGTTATGCCTGAGAGGTATAGTGGGCCGCACATTATGCAGTGTATTTTTTCTGTATCACATACAATATTAAAAAAGAACATTTGCAACAGTTGGGGTCATTGGACATGGCCGGGCAGACTGCTGAGAAAATAAAAAGGAGAGATCATTATGCGTAAAAATTTTGGAGTAAAATCATGGTTTTATCCACTTCCGGTGCTGATCATCGGTACTTACAATGAGGACGGCAGCGCCAACGCCATGAACGCCGCCTGGGGCGGACTGTATGACGCCGACAAGGTTGTCCTGTGCCTGAGCGCAGGACATAAGACTACAAAAAATATTAAAGCCAGAGGCGCCTTTACCGTAGCCTTTGCTGACGCCGCCCATGTAGTTCCCTCGGATTATGTAGGTATGGCTTCCGGCAATAATGATCCCGGAAAAATGGAAAAATCCGGATTTCATACGACAAAGAGCAGTTTTGTCGATGCTCCTCTCATTGACGAACTTCCGGTAGCCTTGGAGTGCCGACTGGATAAAGTCAATGAGGACGGGAATATTATTGGCCAGATCGTCAATGTAAGTATTGATGAGAGTGTCCTGGATGAATCAGGGAGACTGGACATGAATATGTTCCAGCCCATCGCCTTTGAACCGGCCAATAATGGCTATCATGTTTTAGGTCAGCGGGTGGGCAGCGCCTTTCATGATGGCAGCGCCCTGAAATAAATGGGCAAGTCTTTACAGACAGCGGAGTATAGGATTTGATTATGGATAAGTATAATTAATAACTATTTGCTATGCGGCCGTATTCCAATTATACTAAGATATAAAGGCATTGGGATCGTAAGTTTCTACTTTATTAATGCATGGCCTTGCGATCCATAAAAATATGTAAAGTATAGAAAGGAACCGTGAGTGATCCAATGAATTTAGATATGTTTTTAGACCATTTAAACAGCGGCAGGACGATTATCGCTGGCTCACCGGAACATGTATATATGTGCCAGCTCTCCCAGGAGGCTATCCGCCTGACAACTGAGCTGAACAGCCATTATCATACCCCTGAGGAGATCCGGGAGATTTTTGAAAAATTGACAGGAAGGCCGGTGGATGAAGGACTAAGCGTATTTCCTCCCTTTTTTACAGACTGTGGCAAGAACCTGTTTATCGGAAAAAATGTATTTTTTAACAGCGGATGCAAAGTTCAGGATCAGGGAGGACTTTATATTGGCGATGGAGCCCTCATTGGCCATAACGTTGTCCTGGCTACTCTCAACCATCACAAAGATCCGAACCGCAGAGGTGATCTGATCCCCGCGCCGACCCATATCGGAAAAAATGTGTGGATTGGGTCAAACGCCACCATTCTCCCGGGAGTGACTATCGGCGACGGCGCCATTGTTGCCGCCGGGGCAGTCGTAACAAAGGATGTGCCGGCCGGGATGATCGCCGGCGGCGTGCCGGCAAGAGTCATAGGCTCTGTCAGCGAGGACAGCCGGCCCTGACGATATATAAAAAAATCTCTCAAGTCAGCATAATGCAGGTGAAATGTAAGTGGCTGCGGCGCGGGCAAAGACTGTAGAGATAAAATGAGCGGGAGTGGTCATAAACAGGAGAAAACTATTCAGAGGAGATTATTTTTATGATGCTTAGAAAATATGAGCCTGGGGATGCGGAGAAAATGGCGGCTCTTTTTTATGACACGGTCCACAGCGTCAATATCCGGGATTACACAAAGGATCAGGTGGACGCCTGGGCTGCAGGGAATGTGGATCTTGAGGCGTGGAACAAAAGTTTCCTGGAACATAATACTCTCGTGGCTGTGGAAGATGGAAGAATCATAGGGTTTGGGGATATGGATCTGTCCGGCTATTTTGACCGGCTTTATATTCACAAAGATTATCAGGGAAGGGGCATTGCCACAGCCATCTGCGATGCCCTGGAAGAAAAGGTCTGTCCCAAAACCATTACCGTCGCCGCTTCCATTACTGCCCGGCCCTTTTTTGAAAATCGGGGCTATCATGTGGTGAGAAAACAGCAGGTGGAGCGCCGGGGTGTGCTTTTGACCAATTTTGTCATGGAAAAACATTTTTCATGAGTTTATTCCACCGATGATCATATCGGGGGGATTGTGTTCAGCCATGGCGCATTTCAGAGTGTATTATGGTTATGGAACAGGGCCGGATCATTGAGCAGAGACGGTGACTGTGGAGGATATCAAGCGTTATCTCTTGATTATGCTGGGAAGTGAAAAAGCCTTTTCTTTTTTCATCTATTGTAGGGGAAGAAACCAGGAGCAGGCTGTTCAAAATCTCTGCCCGGCGGCAAAACAACTTGAAAAGAGGTGGCTTTATGAAAAAGAAAGTGACTATGGCATTGGCGGCCGCTATGGCTTTTTCCGGGATACTGACCGGTTGTGGCGGGACTGACACTATTGCAGAGGAGACGCCCGGCAAGGTTTTGGTTCAGACAGAAAATGGGATGGCAGAGACTTCCGGGGCTGGAAATACAGAAAGTGTGGATGGAAGAGAAAGTATAGAAAGTGGAGAGAAGGCAGAAAGCATAGACGTTACATCGGGATATCCGGCGGTTTATATGATTTCAGATATCAGCTCCGATGGTCTGATTGCCGTCTACCAGGCCCTTGAGGCATCACCGGAGGGAAATATCGCGGTTAAGCTTTCCACCGGGGAGCCGGGCAGTAATTATCTTAGGCCGGACTTGATCGGAGATCTGGTACAGTCATTTGATGATCCCACCATTGTGGAATGCAATACAGCATACGGCGGTTCCCGGGCCAGCACTGCGATGCATTATCAGGTAGCTGAGGATCACGGGTACACGGCCATCGCCGATGTTGACATTATGGATGAGGAAGGCTCCATGACTCTTCCGGTTACCGGCGGAACAAATCTGGAAGAAAATTATGTGGGAAGTCATTTCTCCAATTATGATTATTATATCGTGCTTTCTCACTTTAAGGGACATTCTATGGCAGGCTACGGCGGCGCTATTAAAAATATTTCCATTGGCATTGCTTCGGCCGAAGGCAAGTCCCATATTCACAGCGGCGGCACCGGTGGCAGTATGTGGGGCGGAGATCAGGACGCTTTCCTTGAGTCTATGGCGGAAGCCGGAAAATCGGTGGTAGATTATCTGAATGGAAATATTCTCTATATTAATGTAATGAACCGGCTCTCAGTGGACTGTGACTGTGATGGAAGTCCGGCAGAGCCGGATATGCATGATATCGGCATTCTCGCCTCTTACGACCCGGTGGCGCTGGATCAGGCATGTATTGATTTGGTCTACGGCGCGGAGGACGGCAATTCTCTTGTAGAGCGGATTGAGTCCAGAAACGGTTTGCACACACTGGAACATGCGGAGTCTATCGGCCTTGGAAGCAGAACCTATGAACTGATCCATATTGACGGCTGAAAGTGTGGAGGGCGCGGGAATGGAGTATAGCAGGAACCGGCTCCGCCCCATGTAAACAAAGATGGGGAAAGGCGTGAGCGGATGGATATTATAAGAAGAGAATTTATTTATATATGGTATTATTTCAGCATCCAGATGGAGCAGGTATTTTTCTACTGGGTGATGGGCATGGCAATCGGTTCTCTCATCTCTGTGTTCGGCAAAGGGAAGATCCATTCCGCACTTCAGTCTCTGGACGGGAAAAAACTGGGCGTTCTGGGGCTGATCCCTGCCAGTCTGCTGGGCATTGCTTCTCCGCTGTGTATGTATGGCACCATACCTATCGCTGCGTCTTTTTCCCAGAAGGGGATGAGAGACGATATACTGGCAGCTTTTATGATGACTTCCATCCTTTTGAACCCTCAGCGCCTGATTACAAGCGGAATCCTTGGCCCGGAGGCTGTGGCAGTGAGATTTATCTCCTGTTTTGCCGGCGGTCTGGGAGCAGGGATCTGCGTAAGGTATTTTTATAAGAATCGAAGTTTTTTTGATTTCACCGGTTTTTTCCAGACATCGGGGAGGGACATAGATCCCAATCCTGTTATGCGTTTCCTGAAAAACTTGGGGAGAAATATACGGACCACTGCGCCATGGTTTCTTCTGGGAGTTTTTCTTTCCGCTCTGTTTCAGCGATATGTGCCTGCAGATGCCTTTGTAAAACTTTTCGGCGAACAGGAAGGTTTCGGCGTACTACTGGCCGCGACCATCGGAGTACCCCTGTATGCCTGCGGTGGAGGAACAGTACCCCTATTGCAGCAGTGGCTTATCTCAGGTATGAGTATGGGGTCAGCGGCGGCCTTTATGATTACCGGACCGGCAACGAAAATCACAAATCTTGGGGCGCTGAAGATCGTATTGGGCGTAAAAAAATTTGTCATTTACCTTCTCTATGTCATCACAGTATCCCTGGTGATCGGGCTGGCAGTGGACCGGATTATGTAAAAAGGAGAATGAAAAATATTTAAAGAACAGGAGGATATTAATGAAAGCAAAGATATTAAAAAAGATAGACTTGGGAGCAGTGCAGCGGCAGACTCTGCAAATGCTGTCTCTGGTTGGCTGAACACTATTGGTCTGGCGGGATAAGGATAAAAAGCTGATAATATGAAAAAACAGGAGCTGCCCCATTTTTTCGGCGGCTTCTGTTTTTTTCTTATTAAGATTAGCGTATGATTCTTGCTTGAAGGGTATAGTGGTCTGAAGGACCCCGCGGAAATCAGCGATCATATTAAAAATGTTTGGATGGAGCGATAAAAGTATAGATCGGATATGAAAAGTATTACAGACGTCAGAATTGTTACTAAATATTATAATTATCCCCAAAGAGCGTATCAATTAAATGTGTTGCTTGAGAGAACGGACATATTATGATAAAATCCTGGGAAAGAGGTGATTTTTGTGGCAAAAGAAGTGAATCCGAAAAACACAAGCCGGGCAGCGGCCTATGAACTTTGGATGAAGGCGCCCAATCCCATGGTGACATTTTTTAAGACCATGGATGTGACCAATCTTGTCAGAATAAGCAGAAAAGGAAACTTAAAGTTTAATATGCTTATGGATTACTGTATTGGGAAAGGAGCTTCGTGTGTGAAAGAATTTTATATGCTTCCGGTAGGCGATAAACTTATGGTCTATGACAAAATTGCAGTCAATACGATCGTCAAAAATAAAGATGGCGAGGTCAGTTCTTGTGACATTGCCTATAGCTCTGATTTGAAAGTATTTAACCGGCAATATTTAAAATACACCCGAGAAGTGGCTGAAAGCTGTCGGGATAGAGATTTGTCACGGGACTATATGGTGATCGGCACATCGGCAGTTATAGATACAGAGATTGACGGCGCTGTTGGAATGAACAGCGGTATTTTTAATAACCCCTTTATTATCTGGGGAAGATATAGAAAGAAATGGTTTAAATACAATCTGCCTCTTTCTTTTCAATTTCACCATACACAGATGGACGGAGCCCACGCGGGAACTTTTCTGGCCAATCTCCAGAGGGCGATTAATGCATTGGATTTATAGTAAGTTTGAGATTGTAACCTGAAACGAAGAATGAGGAGCTGGCCTCTGACTTTTCCATTTGATCCTTACCGCCTTTGTGAGACACTGCTGGATTTTGAAAAAAATTCTCACTATCCCTAAAACCCCTATAAAATGGCTGGTATGCCGGTATGGCCTCCCTTGACAAATACTGTAGAGTGATTTATTATAACACTGTTATATAACATTGTTATATGGAGGCTTTCATGGAAGAAAAAGGATTAGATACACTGGAAAGAATACAGCAGGCCGCAATGGAAGAATTTTCTGAAAAGGGATTTTTGGGCGCTTCTCTGCGGAAGATCGTAAAGAACGCCGGAGTGACTACCGGGGCATTTTACGGCTATTTTTCCAGTAAAGAAGCGTTGTTCGCTTCTTTAGTGGAACCCCATGCTGCCGCTTTAATGGGTAAATTTATGGAGGCGCAAACCCGTTTTGCCGAGCTTCCGGAGGAAGAGCAGCCGGGAAAGATGGGTGTGGAGTCTGGCAACTATGTGACTTGGATGGTGGAGTATATCTGTCAGCACCGTGAGCCGGTGAAGCTGCTGCTGTGTCGGGCGGAAGGAACGTCCTATGAGTTCTTTATCCACAATATGGTGGAGATGGAGGTGGAATACACTCTGAAATATATGGAAGTGCTGCGCCGGCTGGGCAGAGACATTCCCAAATTAGACCGCTCCCTTTGCCATATTATTGCCAGTGGGATGTTTAGCGGACTTTTTGAAATTGTAATCCATGATATGCCCTGTGAACAGGCACACATGGATGTGGCACAGTTTCGGGATTTTTACACAGCAGGCTGGCTGAAATTAATGGGGGAATAATCTTTTTTGAATATAAGTTAGTTATTTCTAACTTAGTGAGGAGGTTGTTTTATGGAAAGAAAAAGAAGAACGATGTGAGGGAGCTACTGGAATATGGCGGAAGCCGTAAATGGCTCACTTTTCTTGGACTGGCCCTGTCGGCGCTGTCTATGCTTTTGACTATGATACCCTACATCTGTATATGGCTGGCGGCCAGGGACCTGATTGCTGTAGCGCCTGACTGGACACGGGCTGAAAATGTGCCACAGTATGGCTGGATGGCTTTTGTTTTCGCGGCAGGCGGTATTGTCCTGTATTTTCTGGGGCTGATGTGTACACACCTGGCGGCTTTCCGCACCGCGTCCAATATCCGCAAGCAGGGAGTGTCCCATGTGATGAAAGCTCCGTTGGGCTATTTTGATGCCAACGCATCCGGCCTTATCCGCGGACGGCTTGACGCGGCAGCAGCGGATACGGAGACTCTTCTGGCGCACAATCTGGCGGACATTGTGGGTACAGTGGTTTTATTTACGGCGATGATTGTCCTTATGTTTGTCTTTGACTGGCGTATGGGCGCTGCATGCCTGTTATCCGCAGTGATTTCAGTGATCGCTATGTTTTCCATGATGGGCGGAAAAAATGCCGCTTTGATGGCGGAATACCAGGCGGCTCAGGACCGTATGACAAAGGCGGGAACAGAGTATGTCCGGGGGATTCCTGTTGTGAAAATTTTCCAACAGACAGTTTATTCCTTCAAGGCATTTCAGCAGGCCATCGAGGACTACAGTTCTAAAGCGGAGCATTATCAGGCGGATGTGTGCCGGGGCCCTCAGTCAGTCAATCTGACTTTCACCGAAGGCGCTTTCGTGTTTCTTGTGCCTGCGGCTTTGTTCCTGGCTCCCGGTGCCCTGGCAGGCGGAAATTTTGCGGGATTTGTCACGAACTTCGCTTTTTATGCCGTTTTTTCAGCTATTATTTCCACAGCTTTGGCAAGAATTATGTTTGCCTCGGCGGGAACCATGCTGGCTCACACATCTCTTGGCAGAATCAACAAGGTTATGGAGGCTCCCACCCTGAAAGTACCAAAAAATCCTCAGAGGCCTCATGGCAACAAGGTTGAATTTAAAGATGTAAGTTTTACATATGATGGCGGGCAAAATCCAGCCCTTTCCCATGTTTCTTTTACAGCTTTTTCTGGACAGACGGTGGCTCTTGTGGGGCCGTCCGGTGGGGGAAAGACAACGGCTGCCAGCCTGATTCCCAGATTTTGGGATGCAAGTTCAGGCTCGGTGGAAGTGGGCGGTGTGGATGTGCGTCAGATTGATCCCCATGTACTTATGGATCAGGTAGCCTTTGTTTTTCAGAACAGCCGTCTGTTTAAGGCATCAGTTTTAGAGAATGTCCGGGCTGCCAGACCAGGCGCGACAAGAGATCAGGTATTGGAGGCCTTGAAGGCTGCTCAGTGCCAGGACATCCTGGAGAAATTGCCGGAGGGGATGGATACTCAGATCGGTACGGAAGGAACTTATCTTTCCGGCGGTGAGCAGCAGCGCATTGCCCTGGCCCGGGCGATTTTAAAGGATGCTCCCATTGTGGTTCTTGATGAGGCCACCGCGTTTGCTGATCCAGAGAACGAGGTGCTGATCCAGAAAGCCTTTGCTACCCTTACTAAAGGGCGTACGGTTATTATGATCGCCCACCGGTTGTCTACTGTTGTAGGCGCGGATAAAATCATCGTCCTGAAAGAGGGACGGGTCGCCGAGGCGGGAACCCATGCTGAGCTGACAGCCGCGGGAGGACTGTATGCCCGGATGTGGGCGGATTATAATCAAGCGGCTCAGTGGAAACTTGCCAGTGAAAAGGAGGCGGAGTAAATGTTTGGGAAAAATTTTCAGCGAAAATATGCTCTGACGGATCAGGGCGTCCGAAATACAAAAAAGGGTGCTTTCTGGACGGTGGTAGTTAATCTGGTCGTGATGGGCGGCGTTTCCATCCTGTACCTGATGATGTCCGGCTTTATGGGAACGCTCACAGATGGGAACCCGCTTCCAGGGGCTTTGCTGTTTATCGGCCTTGTAGCCGTGTTTGTGATTCTTTCCTTTGTGACCCATATGCAGCAATACAAAGCTACCTATGGTCTGGTTTATAATGAAATTAAAGCGACACGATTAAGTCTGGCGGAACAGCTAAGAAAACTGCCTTTAGGATATTTTGGAAAACGTGATCTGGCTGATCTTACAGAAACTCTTATGGGGGATGTCAACCGTATGGAGCATGTGTGGAGCCATGTGTTGGGATATCTCTACGGCGCCTATATTTCCACAGCTATTATTGCCGTATGCCTGTTAGTATATGACTGGAGACTGGCTCTGGCCTGCCTGTGGGGCGTGCCGGTGGCCTTCGGCCTTTTGTTCGGAAGCCGGAGACTGGCTGACCAGGCTTCCAGACAGACGAAAAAAGCTGCTGTGCGGGTGTCTGACGGTATCCAGGAAGCGCTGGAGAATGTGCGGGAGATCCGGGCCACAAACCAGGAGGAGCGGTATCTTGCAGGGCTGTATGAAAAAATTGATGAACATGAAAAAGTGATGATCAAGGGGGAACTGTCCACCGGACTGTTTGTCAATGCTGCCAGCGTAGTCATGCGTATGGGGGTGGCCACCACAATCCTTGTCGGGGCCAATCTGATCCTTTCAGGCCACATTGATTTTATGCTGTTGTTTCTGTTTTTGCTGGTCATCACCCGGGTTTATGCTCCCTTTGACCAGAGCCTGGCGTTGATCGCAGAGATGTTTATATCCCAGGTATCGGCAAACCGGATGAATGAAATTTATGATACACCTATCGCAGAAGGTACTCAAAACTTCAAACCCGACGGACACGATATTGTTTTTGACCATGTTGCATTTGCCTATGATAAAAAGGATGTTCTGCGAGACGTAAGTTTTACTGCCAAAGAGGGAGAAATCACAGCGCTGGTAGGGCCTTCCGGCTCAGGAAAAAGCACATGCGCCCGCCTTGCCGCCAGATTGTGGGATGTTACCAGAGGTTCCATAAAAGTAGGCGGCGTCGATATTTCTACCGTGGATCCGGAAGTGCTGCTCAGTGACTATTCTATGGTTTTCCAGGATGTTGTCCTTTTTGATGACACAGTTATGGCAAATATCCGTCTTGGCCGGCACGGCGCGACGGATGAGGAGGTGCTGGCCGCGGCAAAAGCCGCCAATTGTGATGAATTTGTCCGCAGACTGCCAGAGGGCTACAATACACCCATTGGTGAAAACGGCGCCAGACTTTCCGGCGGTGAACGGCAGCGCATTTCAATTGCCCGGGCTCTTTTAAAGGATGCGCCCATTGTACTGCTTGACGAGGCTACGGCAAGTCTTGATGTAGAAAATGAAACAAAGGTTCAGGGGGCCCTGTCCCGCCTGCTGGCCGGCAAGACAGTGCTGGTCATTGCTCACCGTATGCGTACGGTGGAGGCGGCAGATAAGATTGTCGTCCTTTCTGACGGTCGTGTGGCGGAGGAAGGTTCACCGGCAGAACTGATGGCTAAAGACGGCCTTTTTTGCCGGATGGTAAAACTGCAGCAGCAGAGCGCCGGCTGGCGGTTGGAAAACTGAATATAGCCGTGTACGAATATTTAATTTGAAGGGAGATGGCTGGAATGTATCAGGAGGATGAATGATGAGCGATAATATTTTGGAAATTCGAGAATTATCGAAAGACTATGGCGATTTTTTCTTGACAAAGTAAGCTTTTCACTTCCCCGCAGTGTTATTATGGGGCTGATTGGAGAAAGCGGCCACGCCGGGGAGCGTGGCCGTGGGGGTATTCTTATAGCGCGGCAATCTCTTGAGCCACTTCCGCGGCGCTTTTTCCAGATGTGTTCACTTTGATTGTGTTTAATTTCTGATAAAGGGGAATACGCTGTACGCTCCGCTCAATTATATCAGAAGTACGAATACCTGCCGTTACATCCTTTTGTAAGCGTTGAGTAAGTTCTTGTTCTGAACAAAGCAGCGAAACAGCAATAATGCGACTGTTTGCGGTGTCCAGACCAGAAATGATTGTATCAATAATGGCTTGTTCGTGCATAACCCAGCAAAAAATAACATTCTCATACACGGAGCATTTGAGAAAGTTGTTTAGTACCGCGCAAATATTTTTAATGACCATCTCTTGTGTTTCAGCGGTAACTTGAAACGGGCTGGAATCCCAACACCAATCTCCGTCGAGAAATACGCTGTTAGGCAGATTTTGCTTTAAGATTTGACTTACGGTACTTTTCCCGATTCCCATAGTACCGCCGATAATAAACAACTTCTTCATGCGTAGTCTCCTCAATATAATTTGTTTACTGCTTTTTGAATAAGTATAGCATAAATTTGGGGGATAAGCTACCGGTAATATCGTGATAACTCTTATAAACAAAACCGTCAAGTATGTCTGTCATGGAAACAACCCCCAATCCTCCTGTATTCTCGATAGTCAGAGTATATATAGGAAAGTTCATCTTAAATCTTCTGTACATTCCCATCCTTCCGGGGGATAATAAATTTACAGGAGGAATAAAAGAATTCTGTGATTTTCCCTTGTCAAAAACACCGCTGTACAGATACACTTATCGTAACATCTGCCGCGAAAATAGAGAACGTCTGGAGGATGGATGTGCCACTATTTTTCTGAGTACCTGCGTCGAGAATGAGGCGGATGTCCCCAAAGCGCTGGTGGATTTTTTTGGTATATTGAAAACTTTCACAGAAACTGATATGACAGCTATTTTACAGAAATTTGCAAAGAGCCGCAGAAATCGTCACATTCTATGGCAATGTAGTTATCCTGGCTGGTGAGGGAGAGGATATATGTGTCGCTGGCCGAAGTGTCTGCGATAAGTTGTTCATCAGTTCCTCTGGTCTGGTAAAGTCTGACTGAGCCGGAATCGGCTTTCAGTTTATAGGTTACGGTCAGGTCATTCCCCTTTTCTCGTATAAGGCCGGTTCCGCCAAAGAGATATTCCGTGCCGGAAAAATTTTCATAGTTGGCGGTATAGGAACCGGTGTAAGTGTCCGAGCCTTCAGTCTTTTCGCCCTGAAGATTCTTCTTGGGGGTTAAAGCAAATTGACTTGTAAAATGAAGTAAGTTATTGTAGCCGTCTAAAATGAGATCTTTGCTGCAGCCGGTACAGGACAGGATCAGGCATAAGGCCAGTGCGGCAAAAATCCGGTATTTTTTTAAAAACATAATATTTCCTCCTGACTGTTTTTTAGAAACGCCCGGCAATGACCATGCAAAGAGCAGCGGCTCCTCCGACAGCGTAAACGCAATTGATGACTGTGCAGACCTGCATACCTTTATTTTTTACCTTGCCTTTAGTGTAGGCGAGGATAGAAAAGACACCGGAGAAGATCATAAAGGCAGCGTATCCGCAGATCATGATCTGTGCCACAGGGGATTTCAGAGCCCAGTCAAAGGAACGCAGGGGAAGGATGGTCCACGGAATAAACAGCATAACAGCGGAAATAGCAGTACAGATTTTATCTTTCATAATAAAACTCCTTTCGTCAAAATTATCTTTTTTGGACAGAGCCAAACCTTATGCAGGCGATCCCAAGGGCGAGGACAGTGATCAAAACGGCGGTTGGAAGCCAGGGCAGCCAGTCAATCTCACTGGTATAAATGCCGTCGGCGCAGCGCCCGTATTCCACCATGAGCAGGTAAAAGGGATAGCTCATAGGATAGGCAAACCAGATCTTTGTGTTGATCAATAAAACGGATGGGACGATGGAGGCCAGACCGATACCTGCGGCAAAGACCGGCGTATGGATCAGGATGGCGATCATCCAAAAGACCGCCGCCGTGGGAATAGCCCCGGCGTAAATGCTTAAAGCGACCCGGAACACATACAGAGGCTCCAGGAAAAAATTGTAATCCAGCATGGAGGAAGCTATAGCTGCGCATATGTAGTAGGCGGCCACGGTCATGACCATCTGGACAAAGGATAGCAGGATCAGCACCATAAATTTGGTCAAGCAAAGCTTTGCGGTACTGACAGGCAGGGAGAGCATTTTCAGAATCCCGTTGTTGGAGCGCTCGGTCTGTGTGAGAAGTACCGTGCCTATGACCAGAGTGGCGGGGATCATGAACCATACCATACCCATAAAGCCCTGAATAAAGAAGTTATTTTCTGGAGTAATGGGAATCCCCCGGGTGTCAAAATTCATATCCCCGTAGATAACGCTGGGAATCCACATAATGACCACCGGGATGAGCAGGATCAGCATGATCCAGGAGCGGCGGATTTTTTTAAGTTCCACAGTTGTTAAAGATAAAAAACTCATTGGACACACCTCCTGATTTTCTGGTAAAACATTTCCAGCAGCCCTAAACCTGGGGTTTCCACAGGGCAGAGGATTAAAAACAGAGAAACGCGATCATTTTGGACGGCCATGGCATACGTCTGATAAGGAGAGCTAAAGGGACAGAGATTTAAAATCAGGAGATCCTGGGGTAAAATGGAGAGGGCAAATACCAGGATGACGCCGATGCCAAGGGATATCCACATATTTTTCCAGGCCGACGCTATGACAAGCATCATCATCACTGTGGGCAGAGTGATCAGCCATTGGAAACCGGCAGTTTTTAGAAGCTCCCACAGACTTAATCCCCGGCCGGGAAACCAGTGAAGAGCGCACCCGGCGAGAACAGCCGTTTCCATGACGATGATGATGGCAAGGATTAGGGCGGTGATCACAAATTTTGTGATAAACAGAGCGCCTGACCGGACAGGAAGCACATCCATTTTCTGTAAGCCATTGTCCGCGTATTCTGTGTGGTACATGATACAGGAGCCGCAGACGCAGATAAGAATATTGATCATGGCCATCATTTGCCAGTTGGCGTCCATGAGGATGGTCAGCGGATCGCCTGAAAGGGCGGTAAAGGTCTGGGCGCGGGCCAGCATATTGATCACAGGAAAGGCCGACGCTATAAACCCGGCGCCGATAAAGGCGGGGAAATATCCGGTTCGTTTCAGTTTTTTTATTTCCAGTGAAAGTGTCATTTTACCGGCCTCCCCTTTGATTATCCGCGTCGATCATGGCAAGAAAGGTATCTTCCAGGTTATCTGTGGGAAAACCTGCGTTTCTGGCGCTGGCTTTTAAGTCATCCAGCGTCCCCTCAAAGAGCAGTCGTCCGTGGTTGAGAATCCCGATATCATCAGCCATCAGCTCAACTTCGGGCAGCAGATGGGAGGAGACAAGGACAGTGCAGTCATATTGCCGGGGAAGGGATCGGATCAGTGTCCGGATTTCATGGATACCTGCCGGGTCAAGGCCGTTGGTTGGCTCATCAAGTAAAAGAATGGGAGGATGGCCGATGAGGGCGCCGGCCAGGCCCAGCCGCTGTTTCATGCCAAGAGAATATTTTTTTGCCAGGCGTTTACGGAAGGGGCCAAGCCCCACCAGTTCCAGCGCGTCAGAAACGCTGCCTTTTGGCAGGCCGAGAAGTTTTTGGATGATCTCAAGGTTTTCCTCGCCGGTGAGATTGCCGTAAAAGGCAGGAGATTCAATAAATGAACCAATTTCTTTTAAAATAGACATTCTGTCTTTGGGGTAGGTTTTGCCGTCAATATAAAACTGGCCCTCTGTGGGCCGTGTAAGGCCGAGGAACATTTTCATTGTGGTAGATTTTCCTGCCCCGTTGGGGCCTAAAAATCCGTAGACCCGTCTTTTTTGTATATGCATATTTAAGTGGGAGACAGCGGTAAAATCCCCATAGGTTTTGGTCAGATTTCTTGTTTCAATCATATTCATATTCCATTAAACTCCTTTCTCTTTATGCCATCAGTATAAAACGCCAACCTTGCGCTGTCCTTCTGCGAACCTTACATTTACTTTACATTTGAAGACACTTGCAGTCAGAAAGGGGATTGTGTGGTAAAATAAAGATCAGGAGGTAAGAGTATGGAGCAATATTATTTCAAAGATAAGAAAATACTTCTTGTGGATGATGAGAAGGCTCTTTTAGATATGATTTCGGATTTTCTCAGAGAAGATGGCTACAGCCAGGTAAAGACTGCCGACAGCGTCCAAAGCGCTCTTGATGCCGCCAGGCAGTGGCAGCCGGATATGGCTGTTTTGGATGTTATGCTCCCTGATGGAGATGGATTTTCTCTGTTTGAAAAAATACGGGAGTTCACCAATATCCCGGTGCTTTTTCTGACAGCAAAGGGGGAAGATGAGGACCGGCTTTACGGTCTTGGCCTTGGGGCTGACGATTATATGGTGAAACCTTTTTTGCCAAAAGAATTGCTGCTGCGGATCGGTATTATCCTGCGGCGCTATTATAAGGAGGAAAATCCTCTGGTACATCTTGCCGGAAGCATGATTGATTTTTCCAGGGCAGAAGTCATCAGAGACGGAAAACATCTTCCCCTAACGGCAAAAGAATATGAGATCCTTCAGGCCCTTTACCGCAGCGCCGGGCGGATCGTCACCATTGACCAGCTATGCGAGGCAGCCTGGGGAGATAACCCATTCGGCTATGAAAACAGTCTCATGGCCCATATCCGCCGTATCCGTGAAAAAATTGAAAAAAAACCTTCCCGGCCGGTGTCGCTGATCACAGTCAAGGGGCTTGGATATAAACTTGTACTGGAGGGATAGAGGATGAAAAGTACGTTCAGACTGATCCGCCGGTTTGTAAAAATCCTGCTGCTGTCTCTGATCGGACTGTTTATTTTAAATGTTGCGCTCTTAATTTTTGTTTTTACACAGGCTGAGCCAAACTTCGGCGGATGGACGCGGGCCAATGAGCTTGGTGACGCGCTCATAAAAAATTCGGACGGCACTTTTACCCTTTCAGAGAATGGCACCAAAATTTTGGAGGAAACCAGCGCCTGGGCAATACTTGTGGAAGATAAAACTGGAGACGTCATCTGGCACAGCGACAATCTTCCCGGAGAAGTACCCCTCCATTATTCAGTGGCACAGATTTCCTACTGCACCCGGGGCTATATTGAAGATTATCCCACAACAACGGCTTCCTACGGCGATGATCTGATTTTTATGGGTTACCCAAAGGACGTCTATTGGAAGCATATGTGGCCGGCATTTGATTATCAGCTTATCGCCAACGCGCCGAAACTTGTTTTGCTGTTTTTGGCGGTGAACTGCCTGGCCATTCTTTTTATTTATTTCGCGTCAACCTCCGGGGTGTTAAAATCGGTGAAGCCTATTGTGGCGGCCATTGAGGATTTGCCTGCAGGAAAAGAAATCTATGTCAAAGAAAAAGGACTGTGGTCCGATCTGGCGGCGGCGTTAAACCGCAGTTGTGAAAAACTGATGCGCCAGGATCGGGAATTAAAGAAAAAGGAGAGGGCCAGGGCCAACTGGATTTCCGGAGTTTCCCACGATATCCGCACACCTCTTTCCATGGTCATGGGTTATGCCAGCCAGCTTGAGGAAAGTATGTCCCTGTCAGAAAAGGACCGGCACAAAGCCGCGATTATCTGCCAGCAGAGTCTAAAAATAAAAAATCTCATCAATGATCTGAACCTTTCTTCTAAGCTGGAGTACAATATGCAGCCTCTTTGCCTGGAAACTGTAAATCTGGTTGGGATAGCCAGACAGTGCGCTGTTGATTTTATGAATACAGATCTGGACGGCAAGTATCCCCTGACATGGGAGATGGATGAGGATATGCCGCCTTGTATCATCCGGGGGGATAAAAATCTGCTGAGCCGGGCTCTGAACAATCTGCTCAATAACGTCCAGTCCCACAATCCTGACGGGTGCGCCATTGCAGTGAAGGTCAGAAAAGATCAGGATATTTGCAGTATTTGTGTGGCAGATAACGGTGTTGGGATTTCCGATGCCCAGATGGAGCGGCTGCAAAATACGCCCCATTATATGATGAGCGATGACGGGACGGAAGAGCCGCGCCACGGACTCGGACTACTGATTGTCCGGCAGATCGTCTTGGCCCATCATGGCATCCTGTCCTTTAGGCCAGGAAATGAGGGGGGATTTTTAGTGGAAATGAAGTTTCATTGCGATTCTTTAAAGGAAAAATAATTACTAGAGGAATGTATCTTGACAAACAGAATGTACACATCTATAATGAATACATACCAAACGAATGTATTTATTGGTTAAAGTCGATAAAAATCCAAGTCAGGGCTCTAAGAGTCCTAAATCGAAGAAGGAGGGCGAATCATGGCCAGGAACAAATATCCGGAATTAACTGTTGAGAAGATTCTTGATACGGCACAGCGGCTGTTTCTGGAGAAAGGCTATGATAACACAACGATCCAGGATATTGTGGATCACCTGGATGGCTTGTCTAAAGGGGCTGTTTATCATCATTTTAAATCGAAAGAGGAGATTATGGACGCGGTGGGAGACCGTATGTTTGCGGCAAACAACCCATTTGAGAAAGTCAAAAATCGAAAGGATCTTAATGGCCTTCAGAAATTGCAGGAGGCGATACGCTTAAATCAGTCTGATGATGACCGTACCAGCATGGTTATCCAATCCATCCCCCTGACAAGGAATCCCAGACTGCTGGTGGAGATGATTCAGTCCAACCTGAATGTTTTGACACCATATTATGAGGCGTTGCTTGAGGAAGGGAATAAGGATGGCTCTGTTCATACGGAGTATGTTAAGGAGATTGCCGAACTTATGCCTCTGCTCACCAGTCTGTGGCTGTTGCCTTCAGTTTTTCCCACAGATAAGGAAGGCATGAAACATAAGTTTCGCTTTATTGGAGAAATGCTGGAAAAGATGGGCGTACCTCTGATGGATGATTCTATTTACCAGTTGGTGGAAGAATTTTTTGAAAAAATGCCAGATGAGATGCCATCGGATCAAAAGAAAAAATAATGCTCTGTGGAGATCGCACTGCGGCGGAGGCGGACGTGTCTCCGGCGCAGTTTGCCGCAGACGGAGAATCCTGCAAAGTAGGATTCTTTTTTAAAAACATACATTCGTTCGGACGGTATTATAAAAATACCGCTTTTATTTGAGATTATACATACCAACGTACGGTATTAAAAGGAGGATGCAATGAAAGAAACAATGAAAAAAACTGCCATTTTTACAGACAACTTGACAAAATCGTTTTCCAGGAAAGAAGTCATCAGAGAGTTCTGTCTTTCCGTGGAGCGGGGTTCAATCTATGGTCTGCTGGGAAAAAATGGGGCGGGTAAGACAACTCTGTTTAAACTACTTCTTGGTTTTTTAAGGCCAAACTCCGGGATTGCGTCAGTTTTAGGCATGGATAGTTTAAAAGATAATTGTGAAATCTTGCGTCACACCGGAAGTCTGATCGGCGCTCCAACATTTTATGAACATTTATCTGCGGTTGAAAATCTGAGGATTCATCTGGCCTATATGGGATTGGAAGATATTGAGATTGATCCGATGTTAAAGCGTGTGGGCCTGCCCGCTCCAGGTCCGCAGCCGGTGAGAGAGTTTTCTCTCGGCATGAGACAGAGATTGGCTATCGCCAGGGCCGTGATCCACAGACCTGAAGTACTGATTTTAGATGAGCCGGTTAATGGCCTTGACCCTGGAGGAATGCGCCAGATGCGTATGCTTTTTTGCCAGCTCGCCAGAGAGGAAGGTGTGACCATTTTGCTGTCCAGTCACCTTTTATCGGAAGTGGGGCAGGTGGCGGACAGAATCGGTGTGATTGTGGATGGACGTCTGGCTCTGGAGATGGACACAGATAAACTCCGGGAAATCCACAAGGATGATATGGAAGATTTTCTCATTGAAATTATGGAGGGAGGGGAAAGAAGTGATACGTCTGATTACTTTAGAAATTAAAAGATGCCGTCTGACAACTTATCATAGGGCGGCATCCATTGGGGGCATAACGATGCTAGGCTTTTTATATTTCATGGCAGCTATCCCGTGGATTGATCCCACAGACACGGATATTGAACTGTTTGCTTCCTATGATTTTCTTTTTAATCTGGAGCATCTGCTGTCCATGGCTATATTTTCTATTATGGGAGCCGTTATGGGGGCCCGGTTTGTCGTGGAAGAATACGCTGGTGAGAGGGCTGTTTTGCTCTTTTCTTATCCAATAAGACGTGAAATGATTCTTGGCGCGAAACTGTGCCTTGTATTTTTCTATACACTTTTCGCTATGTTAGTGTGGAGCGCTGCTACAGAAATTATCTTTTTCGTGACCGAAAGTCTGTTTCCCATAGGTTCAGGCACATTTTCATGGGAGAGGGTGTTATGGATATTCTTATCCCTGCTGTGTCATTCTTTGATTGCAGGCGCAGTAGCGATAGTTTCCCTGTGGATAGGATTTTTGAAAAAATCTGTCTCTGCTACTATTGTAGCGTCAGTTATCACGGCAACTTTATTGTGTCAGATGCTTTCCGCCGTTTTTGCCTTCCGGCAGGCCCTTTTTATTCTGTCAGTAGTATTAGCCGCAGCAGCAATAGCGGCCGTAAAACATTTGTTTTATCAGATAGGGAAAATGGAGGTGTGATCAATGTCAGAGCAAAAGATTCCAGAAAAGCGAAGGAAGGAAAAGCTTTTTACTGCCAATTTTACCTTTTTGATCTTAGGACAGGCTAGTTCCCTTTTGGGAAATAATACACTTAAATTTGCCCTGTCCATGTACGTGTTGGAGCAAACCGGATCGGCCTCAGTATTTGCGGGTTTGCTGTCCCTGGCCATGCTTCCCACAATTTTTCTCTCACCTTTTGGCGGTATCCTGGCTGACCGCGTAAACCGGCGCAATATTATGGTGGCTCTGGACGCGCTATCCGGCGGGACGGTGCTAATCGCCAGCTTTGCCATGGCGCTGGAACATAAGATTTTTGTCGTTGGGGTCCTGCTTATGTTACTGTCAGTTTTTGGCGCCTTTGAGTCGCCTACAGTACAGGCATGTATCCCCCAAATGCTTTCCGGGGAAAATATCGTCAAGGGAAACGCGGTGGTCAATCAGGTAGCCTCCATAGCCTCTTTAGTTACGCCCTTTTTAGGCAGTGTTTTTTATACAGTCTTTGGCATCAGACCTGTATTTTATGCTGCAGTACTGTGTTTTTTTATGACAGCTTTCTTTGAATGCTTTATTCATCTTAATGCTCAGAAAGCAGATTCTAAATCAGAAATGGGCGCAGCGATCAGAGATGATTTTTTGATGAGCCTCCATTTTCTGCGCCGGGAACAGCCCGAAATTTTAAAGCTTTTACTTTTAGCCGCGGCGGTGAGTTTGTTTGTGGCGGGAACTGCTGTGGTGGGATTCCCTTATCTGGTGCGAACCGTCCTTGGACTGTCGGCAGCTCATTATGGCGCTTCAGAGAGTGTCATGGGATTGGCCTCTGTTTTAGGCAGTATTCTGGTCGTAGCGCTGGGATCAAAAGGTCAGATGCGGGGGTTATTTGGTGTCATT